>NZ_JACHVS010000001.1:0-1435724 GCF_014190875.1 Paeniglutamicibacter cryotolerans
CCGCCAAAGCTTAGGCGTGCAGAATTGTTTTCCGTCATGGCCTCTCCTTAACCGGAGTACAGATAGATCCAGTGTGCAGTAATCAGGTGACACGCTACCGCCAAGTAGCTGTGGTTCGCTAATCCATGAGTCACCTCTGGTCTTAGTGTGCTGCGTTCAGGCGTTCAACCGCCGAGTCGATCCGCTCGTCGGTGGCGGTCAAGGCGATGCGGACAAAGCCGTCGCCTGCGGTGCCGTAGAGAGTTCCCGGTCCGGCAACGATACCCAGGTCCGCCAGACGCCCAATGGTCAGCCAGGTGTCTTCTCCCGCGGTGCACCACAGGTAGAGTCCGGCCTCCGAATGGTCAATGCGCAGCCCGAAGCCCTCAAGCGCCGGAATTAACCTGGCACGGCGCTCCCGATACAGGTCCTTCTGCGTCTGAACGTGTGAATCATCACCCAGGCCGATGCGCATGGCCTCCTGAACCGGGGCCGGGACGATCATGCCCGCGTGCTTGCGGTTGTTAATAAGTGCGGGCATCAAGTTCGGGGCGCCGGCAACGAATGCCGCTCGGTATCCGGCCAGATTGGACTGCTTGGACATGGAGTAGACGGCGAGCAGGTTCGTGAGGTCCCCGCCGGAAACTGCCGGTTCCAGGACGCCGGGCACGCCGTCTTCCCACTGTCCCCATCCCAGTTCGGCGTAGCATTCATCGGATGCGACCACGGCGCCCAGGGCGCGTGCCGCGTCAACCAGCCCGCGCAGCTCCTGGGTGCTGCGGACGATTCCGGTCGGGTTGCCTGGTGAATTTACCCACACCAGTTTGACCCGTGAAAGTTGTTCTTCGCTGAGTTCGCCTAGGGAATCGGCAGCCACTGATTCCGCACCGGCCAGACGGGCGCCGATGTCGTAGGTAGGGTAGGCGACGGTCGGTCGAACCACCAGGTCACCGGCTCCGATGCCCAGCAGCAGCGGTAGCCAGGCGACGAGTTCCTTGGAGCCGACCGTGGGCATGATGTCTTCGGGGTCGAGGCCCGGGGTGGCCCGGCGGCGCTCATACCAGGCGGAGATCGCGCGGCGAAGTTCCACCGTACCGTGGGTGGTCGGGTAGCCAGGCGCGTCGGTAGCGGCAGCCAGTGCGTTGCGCAGCAGTTCCGGAGTGGGGTCCACCGGGGTGCCGATGGAGAGGTTCACCACTCCCTGCGGGTGCGCGGCTGCCCGTTCCACGTAGGGCGCCATGGCATTCCAGGGGTAATCGGGAAGCGTCAGCATCGGTTCGGCTCAGTCCTGGTTTTGCGGGGGAAGGACGGCAATGATCGGGTGGTCGATGCCCATGTTGCCGAACTTCGCTGCTCCGCCCGGAGAGCCGATCTCATCGAAGAAGTCGACGTTGGCCTTGTAGTACTCGGCCCATTCTTCAGGGACGTCATCCTCGTAGTAGATGGCCTCCACCGGGCAGACTGGCTCGCAGGCACCGCAGTCGACGCACTCGTCGGGGTGGATGTAAAGCGCGCGTTCACCCTCGTAAATGCAGTCGACAGGGCATTCCTCGACACAGGCTTTGTCTTTTACGTCCACGCACGGCTGGGCGATGATGTAGGTCACGGTACCCGGGGCCTTCCTTAGCTACGGCAATGTTCTTGGTGTGCGGCAATCTACCGTCGCACCCCTCCAGCTTAGTACCTCCGACGGGGTGTGACGCCGTCCGTGTAGGGCCCGGTCCCGAGGTGACCGTAGGATTCTGGGATGGAATCCGATTTCTTTGACACCCTACCCACTGGCCGCCGTGTTGTGCTCAGGTACCGGTTGCCGGCATGCGAGGTGCCAGCGGGTGCGCCTCGGTACTCGGACGCTTTGGGGTCGTTCCTGGGATTCCAAGGCGCCTCCGTCCGGATCCTGACCCGCTCCGGCGAGGTACTGGTGCCTCTGGCCTCGGTAACCCTTGCCAAGGAGGTCCCGGAGGCCCCGGCACGCAGGCGCCCGCGGGAGCCCTACTCTGGAGCCTGAGCTCCGGCCCTCTCTTCGTCCGCCGGGATTTGCTGGCCTCCTTCGGATTCCGCGATCTCCTCCGATTCGTTGGGCAGAACGCGCAGCCTGGGTAGCGGCGAAAGCAATAGCGGGACCACGGCGAGGGTGCACCCGACCATGCCGATCCAGAACGTCGGGACCAATCCCAGGGAGGTTCCCAGCCACCCAGCGAACAGTGCGGCCCCGGGCATGACACCCCATACCAGGAAGCGGATCGAGGCATTCATCCGGCCCAACAGCCGGGGCGGACAAACCCGCTGGCGCATACTGACCTGGATGATGTTGAAGACAAGTACCCCTGCTGTCATCAGGAACATGGTCGCGGCGAGGATGGCGAAACTGCCCCCTCCGGTGGAAGCCCGGGTGGATAGCGGGAACCCTGCCATCGGTACCGCGATGGCCAGGCTGGACACAACGAGCGATGGGCCCTCCCCTAGAACCCTGGCAATCCAGGGGGTGACGGACGCTGCGGCCAACCCGCCGACTGCGCCAAAGGAATACATGAGCCCGAATTGGGTGGCATTCAGGGACAGCCGGTCCAGCACCAGGATCGGGAGCAGGGTGAAGATCAATGTACTGAAGAAGTTCATGATCATCGTGGCCCAAGTGATGCTGCCGATCAGCCGGTGCCGGACCACATAGCCAAGACCCTCGCTAATTTCGGCCAGCAGGTGCCGCTTGCGCGGTTGCGGTGCCGGCTCGTGGTCCTTCGTGGCCCAGATACAGATGACCGAGATCAGGAATCCCAGTCCCTGTCCCAGAAACAGCAAGGGGGCCGAGACCACGTGAAGCAGCGCGCCGCCAGCGGCCGGCCCGGCCAGCCGTGAAACCTGCCCGAGGCCCTCCAACTTCGCATTGGCCTCGGAAATCTGCTCGCGGCGCACCAGCGACGGAATGTAGGACTGGTATCCGACGTCGAAGAACACCGTGGCACAACCGACAATGGCGGCAATCACCCACAGGTGCCAGATCGCCAGGACGTCCAGGTACCAGAGAACAGGGATCGAGAACATGCAGGCCACCCGGAGCAGGTCGGCCCAGATCATCACCTGGCGCTTGCGCCAATGGTCAACCCATGCCCCGGCTGGAAGCCCCAGCAGCAGGAATGCCAGGTACTGGGAGGCGTTGAGCACTCCCAGATCCCACTCGGTGGCGGAGAGCAGCGCCACGGCGAGCACTGGCATCGCAATCGCGCCGAGCTGCACACCGAATTGGCTCAACGCCTGCCCCGCCCAGAACATCAGGAAGTTACGGTCCGAACGCAGCCCGGGCTGGGCAGCATGGTGCTCATTGACAGCCAAGCTTTTCCCCTCCCGGCATCTATGCAAGCTTCCACACTAAGCGTCAAACACTTGTTTCGGAAGAGCCCGCTCAACAGCCCATGCGATTCGAATGCATCAATCAGTCACTCTTTTTCCCGTATGCTGATTTCATGGCCACAGATGAAGAGGTTCAGGCACGCGCCCGAGCCCTGAGCTCCCCCATCCGGTTGCGCATCATGCGCCTTTGCCTCCACAAGTCGCGCACCAATAAGGAAATCGCCGACCTGCTGGATATCAACCCCGCAACTTCCCTCCACCATGTGCGCACACTGCTGGCAAACGGCTTCATCGAGGCCGAAGAGCCGCGCCGCGGCAACCGCGGTGCGAAGGAAGTCCCCTACCGCAGCACACGTATGTCCTGGGGCACCAAGCTGCCGGATGCGGCACCGGTCCTGGTCGATACATTTCTCCAGGAAATCGACGGGCTCTCACCCAATGAGATCCAGGTACTGCGTGTGGGCCTGAAGCTCAATGAGGCGGATCAGCGCGAGCTGCTCTCCCGGATCCATGCGGTCATCGAGGACTACGCCTTGCGCGCCCCCGACCCGGAGGGCGTTGCTACGTCCCTCTTCATGGCGCATCATCTTGACCTCGGTGCAGGCTGAGGCACTGAGCAGTTAAACGGCAAATGCGTGGGCCCGTTCATTCCACTTGGGATGAACGGGCCCACGCATTTGGCGTCGGCTCCACAATGCTCAGCTGCGCTGGGCCTTGGCTCCGGCCAGTGTCCGGGAAACAATCAGCAGTGCGACCACCGTGGCGACCACGATGCCGTATACCCAGATTGTTCCGGCAAGCGCCGGACCGGGAATCACATCAAAGTACGAGCTGCCCACGATCAGCTGGTTGTTCGAGTTGGTCGAGAACAGCGCCACCAGCACATAGGTGGAGATGCCAGCCAGCGCAGTTACCCAGATCTTTTTCGTCCAAGTACCAGTCCAGACCATCAGGGATCCAGCCAGCGCCAGTGCCAGCAGCGCACCCCAAGGCAGGGGCACGTTGCCGGCGTAGCTCAGCTGCGCCTGCAGGATGGTTCCGGGAACCGCCGCCAGCACCGCCGCGCCGAGGGCGCAGAGAATGCCGATGGCGGTCCCCCGGAACCGGGTTACCGGCTGATTAGGCTTTGGCGCGGGCACGGTTGGACTTCGCGCGCTCGTTGGCGGCCAGGATGACCTTGCGGATGCGGATCGCTTCCGGGGTAACCTCGACGCACTCGTCTTCGCGAGCGAATTCGAGGGACTCTTCCAGAGTCAGGTTGCGCGGCGGGGTCATGTTCTCGAAGGTGTCCGAGGAAGCTGCACGCATGTTGGTGAGCTTCTTTTCCTTCGTGATGTTCACGTCCATGTCATCGGCGCGCGAGTTCTCACCGACGATCATGCCTTCGTAGACCTCGGAGGTCGGCTGCACGAAGAAGGACATGCGTTCCTGGAGGTTGATCATCGCGAACGGGGTGACGACGCCGGAGCGGTCGGCCACGATCGAACCGTTGTTGCGGTATTCGATCGGACCGTGCCACGGCTCGTAGCCCTCGGCCAGCGAGGAGGCGATGCCTGCACCGCGGGTGTCGGTCAGGAAGCGGGTGCGGAAACCGATCAGGCCACGAGCCGGAACGATGAATTCCATGCGGCACCAACCGGTACCGTGGTTGGCCATGTTGGTCATGCGGCCCTTGCGGGCAGCCATCAGCTGGGTCACGGCGCCGAGGAATTCCTCGGGTACGTCGATGGTCATCTGCTCCATCGGCTCGTGGAGCTTGCCGTCGACCTTCTTGGTTACAACCTGCGGCTTGCCAACTGTCAGTTCGAAGCCTTCGCGACGCATCTGCTCCACGAGGATGGCCAGCGCCAACTCGCCACGGCCCTGGACTTCCCAGGCATCCGGACGCTCGGTCGGAAGCACGTTCAGCGAAACGTTACCGATCAATTCCTTGTCCAGGCGATCCTTCACCTGGCGGGCGGTGACCTTGGCGCCCTTGACCTTGCCGGCCAGCGGCGAGGTGTTGATACCGATGGTCATCGAGATGGCCGGTGGGTCCACGGTGATCAGCGGAAGCGGTTTCGGGTTCTCCAGATCGGTGAGGGTTTCACCGATCATGATGTCTTCGATGCCGGCGACTGCGACGATCTCGCCCGGTCCTGCTTCTTCGGCCGGAACACGGGCCAGGCCCTTGGTAGCCAGCAGTTCGGTGATCTTCACGCTCTTCAGGGTGCCGTCTTGGCGGGCCCAGGCAACCGTCTGGCCCTTGCGCAGGGTGCCGTTGAAGATGCGAAGCAGTGCCAGACGGCCCAGGAACGGCGAGGCGTCGAGGTTGGTGACGTGAGCCTGAAGGACTTCACCCTCGGTGTAGACCGGGGCCGGGACGTGCTTGATGATGGTCTCGAACAGCGGCTCGAGGTCCTCGTTGTCCGGCAGGGTGCCGTCTGCGGGCTGGTTCATCGACGCGTAGCCGGCCTTGCCCGAGGCGAAGACGATCGGAACGTTCAGTACCTTGTCCAGGTCCAAGTCCGGCGCTTCGTCGGCGAGGTCCGAGGCCAGGCCCAGCAGCAGGTCCATGGAGTCGGAGATGACGCCGTCGATGCGGGCATCGGGACGGTCGGTCTTGTTCACGACGATGATGACGGGCAGGTTGGCAACAAGTGCCTTACGCAGCACGAAGCGGGTCTGCGGCAGCGGACCTTCCGAGGCGTCAACGAGCAGGACGACACCGTCGACCATGGACAGGCCGCGCTCAACCTCGCCACCGAAGTCGGCGTGGCCCGGGGTGTCAATGATGTTCATGGTCATGTTGTGACCATTGGCCGCCGGGCCGTCGTAGAACACGGTGGTGTTCTTGGCCAAGATGGTGATGCCCTTTTCGCGTTCCAGCTCGCCGGAGTCCATCACGCGGTCTTCGGTCTCGCCGTGGCTGTCGAAAGCACCGGTCTGCTGCAGCATTGCGTTGACCATGGTGGTCTTGCCGTGGTCAACGTGCGCAACGATTGCAACGTTGCGCAGGTCTTCGCGACGAATGGAGGTGGTATCTGACATGCGAAAGGGCTCACTTCTTCTAGAGAATGTTGGGTCACGGGGGCGGGGCCACGACTGACCCAATCACCAATTCTATCCCTTCTAGAAAAAAACGCGCGTATGAGAGCGCAAAATCACACAAACTCGTCCCCTAAGGGGCCTGTAACCTTCATCACCAACAGCAAAACCGGCACCGTGTTCCTCCTTCTCAGGAGGAAAACTCGATGCCGGCAACGACTGCTCAGGGGCCTCACACCGCTTGGGCGAGGCCCCCTCGGATTCAGGAAACGCCCGACTCCTTGGCCAGCTTCGCCCGAAGTTCGCGACGCTCCCGCTGCTCCACCGGATCCGGGACCGGGACAGCTGCCATGAGCCGTTGTGTGTAGGCCTGCTGCGGGTTGCGCAGGACCTCGTCACGTGGTCCCTGCTCGACGATGCGTCCGTTGCGCATCACCACGATATGGTCGGCCAGCACGTCAATGACCGCCAAGTCATGAGTCACGAATAGGCTGGCGAAGCCCATTTCCTTCTGCAGGTCCTGGAAGAGCTGCAATACCGTTGCCTGCACGGAGACATCCAGCGCGCTGGTGGGTTCATCGGCGACCATCAGCTTCGGTTCCAGCGAGAGTGCACGGGCGATGCCCACTCGCTGCTTCTGCCCACCGGAGAGCTCGTGCGGGTAGCGGTTGCGGTAGGACCGCGGAAGCTCGACCATGTCCAGCAGCCGTTCGATGCGCTTCTGCAGCTCTCCGCCCTTGGCCACACCCGAGAGGTACATCGGCTCACCAATGGACTCACCGATGGGCAGGCGCGGGTTCAGCGAGCTGGAGGGGTCCTGGAAGACCATGCCGATATCCCGGCGCACCTCCCACATCGCCTTGGAGTTCGACTTCATCCCGGCGATCTCGCGCCCGTTGACCACCAGCGAGCCCTCGCAGACCGGCAACAGGCCCACCGCTGCCCGGCCGATGGTGGTCTTGCCCGAGCCCGATTCACCGACCAGGCCCACGACCTGTCCCTGGTGAACAGTGAGGGTAGCGCCTTCCACGGCCCTGAAGGCCGGGACTCGACCCTGCTTGGGGTACTCGATGGCGACGTTCTTCAGTTCCAACACCACTGCGCGGGTGTCGGCGACGTGTTCGGCGGCTTTAAGCCCGGCCAGCTCGACCCGGGTGGCTTCCTCGCGCTGATGCAGCTCCTCGGAGTCGAAGCCCTCCAACTCGGCACCGGCCGCCGCGGCGACCGATGCAATGATGTCCACCGAAGCGTTGCCGGTGCCCCCGGAGCCCAGCCGAGGAACCGCTGCCAGCAGAGCCTGGGTGTACGGGTGCTGCGGATTCTTGAAGATATCGTGCGAGGTACCCGACTCGACGATCCGGCCCTGGCGCATCACCGCAATCCGGTCTGAGAGGTCGGCCACGACTCCCATGTCGTGGGTGATCAGCACGATCGCTGAATTGAGCTTGTTGCGCAGATTGCGCATCAGGTCAAGGATCTCGGCCTGCACCGTCACATCCAGTGCGGTGGTCGGCTCGTCGGCGATAAGCAGTCGAGGGTCGCACGAGAGCGATTGGGCGATCATCGCACGTTGACGTTGGCCGCCTGAGAGCTGGTGCGGGTAGGACCTGAACGCCTTGGCCGGATCCGGCAGCTCGACCAGTTCAAGCATTTCCAATGCCTTCTTCTCGGCATCTGCCGGAGAAATCGCATTGTGCAGACGCAGTGTCTCCACGATCTGGAAGCCAACCGTGTAGACAGGGTTCAGTGCCGTCATGGGTTCCTGGAAAATGACCGCCACCTCGTTGCCGCGCACCTCGCGCAGCTTGGCGGGGCTCAGCCCGAGCAGAGACTGGCCATTGAGAATCACCTCACCGCTAGTCCTACTGTTGCTGGGCAGCAAGCCCAACAAGGCCATCGAGCTGGCGGATTTCCCGGAACCGGATTCGCCCACGATGGCCAGGACCTCGCCGGCGTTGACGTAATAATTCAGGTCAATTGCAGCGGGGACCCATTTCTTGTCCACGCCAAAGTCCACCGAGAGGTTTTTGACTTCCAGCACGCGGTCTCCCGCCTGGATGTCTTGCGGTTGTGGTCGCCGGTTGTTGTGATCGCTCATCTGGTTCTCGATTCCTTCCCAGCACATGCCGGTTCGAAGCCGGCTGGCGGGCGTGTTGTCGCACCCGCGCCGGAAATGCTGAAACTATGGGTGTCATGACTTCTTCCGCAGACACAGGGCCCTGGTACTCGTACCGGCCACGCAGCTCCCAAGCCGTTGCCGTGGCCGTCATCATCTTGTGCCTTGGCGGCACAATCGCCACCGTGCTCGGCGAGGGTCCGTCCGCATGGCCGCTGGCCGTGCCGCTGGTCCTCGTGGCCTACCTGGGCTGGCTGTTGTTCTGGTATCCGCGCGTCGGGCTGGAGGCCGATGTGGTCCGTCTGGTCAATCCGTTGCAGACCTTGGAGATCTCGTGGCATTCGATCATCCACGTAGAAGCGAAATACGCGGCCACGATCGTGACCCCGCACGGCCGCTACACTGCATGGGCTGCACCGGCGCCCGGCATGTTCGGAGCCCTGCGCGAGGCCCGCAGCGCCGACGCGGCCAATCGTAAAGCCACGGAAGGCCAGCGCTTCACCAGCGTCCGGGCCGGCGAGGTGTCCGATACCCCGTCGGGCTCGGTGGTCCAACGCATTCGGCAGATTCTGGAACGGCGGGCGGATGCCGGCATCAACGACGTCGAGCAGACCGAAACGCTGCGCGTCGTCCGCCATATTCATGTCGTTCATCTGGCGATCCTCCTTATCCTGATCGTGGCCAGCTTTGCCCTGCCCGTACTGGTGAATTGAAACCGCGCTAGTCGCGCTGTTCTTCGATCCCCGGCCAGGCGCCACCGGGGCCGTCGAAGCGCGATTCGACCGGTTGCGTGGTGGCCGGATCCAACAGCCCGGGGTGGCTCGCTGCGAGTCTGGCGGTCCGCGAATTGAACTTCTTCTGCCTCGGGTCGAAAGCATCCCGCAATCCGTCACCGATGAAGTTGATGCACAGGCAGATCAAGACGATGAACAATCCCGGGAACCAGAACAGCCAAGGCCTGGTGGTGAACGCCTCTTGGTTGTTGGAGATCAGGGAACCCAAGGACACATCAGGTGCTTTCACGCCTAGGCCGAGATAGGACAGCCCTGTTTCAAGCAGGATTGCCGAAGACATCAGCAGCGTGACGTTCACGATGATCGTGCCGACCGCGTTGGGCAGGATGTGCTTGAAAATGATGCGGACATTCGAGGCTCCGGCGATCCGGGCAGCATCGACGAATTCACGTTCACGCAGGGTCAGGAATTCGCCTCGCACCAGGCGGGCAAGGCCGGTCCAGATGACGAGGCCGATGAACCCCCCCAGGGCAATCGTGGCAAGGTTTCCCGAGACCGCACCACCGGCGACCTGGCCGATGACTGCCGCTAGGATCAGCAGCGGAATGATGATGATCACATCGGTCAGGCGCATTAACACGGCTTCGGTCATGCCACGGAAGTAGCCCGAGACCGCACCGATCACGACACCGAAGAAACCGCCGACAATGCCGATGATGAACATGATCACGATCGATTGCTGGGTTCCGCGCATGGTCATGGCGAAGTAGTCACGCCCGATACGGTCTTGCCCGAAGGGGTGGTCGCCCCAGCTGAACGGGCCGGTCACGGTGGGGGCTCCGCTGTTGGTTTCGGGGGTGAATCCGGTGAAGCCGTATTTCCACCAGCCGGGGATGGAGCCGAAACCGATGGAGGTGAAGGCAAGGACCAAGATCCCGGCGAACACGACCATGGAAATGACGGCAGGGGTGTTCCCTAAGAAGCGCTTTCTGACGATGGCACCCTGGGACAGGCCCTTGACTTCATCGGGGACCGGCTTCTTGGCCGTAGGCGAGGTGGTCATGATTTCACCCTTACGCGTGGATCGAGGACTGAATAGACGAGGTCGGCAAGCAGGTTGAACACCATGGCCAACAGGCCGGTGACCAGAAAGACTCCCATGACCGGGTTGGGGTCCGGTATGGGACTCAACGAGGTCACGAACAGGTTGCCCATTCCGGTGAACGCGAAGACTCGTTCGGTGATCACCGCGCCGCCGATCAGTGCTCCGATGTCGAAGGCCACGAGGGTGGCCAACGGAATCAACGCATTGCGGAAGGCATGGCGCATGACAACCGTGCGCTCGGGAAGGCCCTTGGCCCGGGCGGTGCGGATGTAGTCCTGCTCCATGATTTCAAGCATCGATGCACGCGAGTAACGCGAGTAGCTAGCCAACGAGATGAGTAGCAGTGCAATCGTGGGCAGCAGGAGGTGGGTGAACGTGTCCAGAGACTGTATCCACCAGTCTCCCTGCAAGTTAGGGGTGGAGGAGCCGAAGGTGGCAATGGGCCGACCCTTGATCCGTGGGTTGGAGAAGTAGTTGGGCCACTCGATCATGAATCGGTCGAGCACTACAAGTCCGGCAATCAGGAAGCCCGAGAGGGCAGCGGATCGCATCGATTGCCCACGGTCGTAGCCGCCCATGAGCCAACCCACGAGGCAGCCGACGAGCACCGTGACAACCGCCAGGCCAACGATCTGCCAGAGGCCGAACGAACCGAAGAACGGGTTCAGCACGTAGTAGGAGATGACGCCCAAGGGAGCCATGATAATGGCCGAATACAGGGCTCTACGGTTGCGGATACCGGCAGTGAGTTGAGTGATCAGATAGGCAATTGCCACTCCGCTGATCAGGATGATGATGGGGCCCAAGCCCGGGTTGGTGAACCAACCGGTGGCCTCCATGGCAAGGAGCAGGCCGATAGTGAGCACCGCGGCGATGATGAAGCCCAGGGTGCGCTTCTTCCAGTTTCCAGACATGAACACCACTACGACCAGGCCCATGACCACGCCGGTGGTGATCAGTGTGGGTGGACTGAAATGTGGGTTCGCCAAGAAGTTGTTGAAGCCGATGGCCCCGAACTCCTTCAGCAGCACGGCCAGCCAGAAAATCGGCAGCGAGAAGAAGAGGAAGGCCATGAAAGTGACCGAATAGTCGAGCGAACTGTACTGGCGCAGCGCCGTGATGATGCCCAGCCCGATACCCACGATGATGGCCAAGACGGTGGCCGCGGTCACCAGGAGGATGGTTTGCCCGGCAGCCCGGCTCAAGGTCGTGACGACCGCTTCGCCGTTCATCGAGGAGCCTAGGTCGCAACGGGCCACGAACGGCACCACGCATTGCACCGCACCACCGAGCCACTTGAAGTACCTGAGGACGGGCGGCGTATCCAGATCCAGCAGCGCAATCCGCGCTCGGATCAAGTCGTCTTTGTTCGCCGCGTTACTTTCCCGCAGGTCCTGGAGCGGATCTCCGGCCAAGGCCGTGAGTTGGTAGACGAGGAAGGATGCCCCGAAGAGGATCAGTACAGCGGTAAAAAGCCGCCGGACAATGTAGGTCACCATGAGTTATATGCCTTGGGTCGAGGTTCCGGGGTTGTCCCGGAAGATGCTGTCGCTGAAGTGCCGTGCACCTCAGCATGCCGACTATAAATGAAATGTCAATCACTTTTATCAGCCTGATGAGGTGAAATCCCGTGACTGGGTCATCTGGCCCAATCGGTGCGAGCCGTTTCCGTGATGCGAGGTAGGAAGGAAAACGCCGGGACCAGGAAATCCGGTCCCGGCGCTTGCCGCGAGAAAACTATCTCGCAGTGGCTGGCCGCCGCTAGGAGTTTACGGACCAATCCCAGAAGTTCCACCAGACACCGGTCTGGTTGGGCATGAACTGCACACCGCCGATGTTGGAGGAGTACGCCTGGATACCAGCGGACTGGAACAGGGGAAGGCCGTAGCGGGCTTTCCAGAGCAGCGTATCTATCTGGATCTGCAGCTCATCCTGCTTGGCCTTGTCCGGGGTGATGACCAGTTCGTCCATCAACTTGTCGGCATCTGCGTTCTTGAAGCCGCTGAAGTTCGAGGAGCTCTTCGAACCGAAGAGCTGCGGGACTCCGGAGACTCCGACACCCGGGGAGGTCCATCCAAAGATGGAGGCATCATAAGTACCGTTGCCCAGGGCCGCGCCCCACTGGTTGCCCGGCAGGCCGCCGTCGACGACCTTGAATCCGGCCTGCGTGGCGGACTCCGCGATCAGCGAGTAGGCATCCAGTCGGTTCGGGTTTTCCTTGTTGTACATGATCCGTACGGTGGGAGTAGCCCCTTTGAGCAGCTTCTTGGCCCCGTCGATGTCGACAGCGTTGAAGTCTGTGGACCCATTGGCCGCGACGGCAGCCGCGTAGGACGCGTTTGCCGGAACGAAGATCTGCGAATCCAGCGGCTTGGCATCCGGGACCAGCTTGCCGATGACGGTATCGACGATCTGCTGGCGTGGAACGGTCTTCATGAACGCCTCGCGGACGTCGCTGTCCTTGAAGACACCGGTGAAGTTGAGGTCCAGGTGGTCGTAGGCCAACTGCTGGCCTTGTTCGATGTTGATGGTGTCGCCCAAGGCCTGCAACTGCTGGAGGGTATCGGTGGAAGCCTGCGGTGCGATGATGTCGACTTCGCCGTTCTTCAACGCGGTGACCTGCGCTGCGGAGTCGGCAATGTATCGCACGACGATCGAATCGACCTTCGGCTCGGGGCCCCAGGTGTAATCCGGGTTCTTGACCAGTGTCATCGAACGGTCCGGAACGATGTCCTTGACGATGAAGGGGCCCGAGGACAGGTAAAGGTCCTTGTCGGTGGGCAGCGACTTGGTGTCGTATCCGGTATTCCAGAAATCGGATACCTTCTTCAAGTCCTTATTAACTGCCACCGGCTTCGCCGGATCACCCTTAGGAGTATTCATCAGCATCTTGGTGAGGTCAGCGGTGGACATGCCGGCCTTCTTTGCCGCCACATGGGCGGGTGTCATCGGGTTGAACGAGATTTCCCAGTCGGCAAAGGGCTTGGAGAAGTTCAACGTGACCGACCGGTTGTCATCGCCGACCACCGGCACGTCGGTCAGGTTCATGCCCGTGGTGTCGCCGGCGTAGTCAAAGTATGTGGTGCCGGACGTGACCTTGCCGGTGTTCTCATCGATCTTGGAGTCGTTGAAGTGTCCGGACACGATGGCCCATGCAAAGACCAGGTCATCGGCATTGACCGCTTCCCCGTCAGACCACTTCACCCCGTCGTTGACGGTGTACTTGACGCTCAGCGGGTCCTGGGAAAGGACTTCGTAGGTTCCGAACTTCTCGTTCTTCACCACGTTGAGGTCTTTATCGATGTAGTTGAACGAGCCATTCATGGTGTAGGCAATCTTCGAGTTGATATCGACGTTGCCATTGGCCGTGTTCGTATTGAAGGAGGTGAAGGGGTTCACCTCGACGACGCGCACCTCGCCACCCATCGCAGGGGCTTCGCTGCCCGTGGCCGCTGGGGCGCTCGTGGATGGGGTGGTGCCGGTGTTGGCTGCACACGCACTGAGGGCCAGTGCGGCCGCAGCACCAAGGGCTACTGCTTTGGAAATACGTGCGATACGCATTCCGCCTCCTTCTATGTTTGGGCGAGGTCTCTGGCGACAAACCATCCGTTCCGGTCCCCCGAGCGAGTGGTTCGTCTCACATATCGAAACTGTAGTTGAGAATCATCGGCTTGGATATAAAAATCTCGCTTCAGAGTCGGCCGTTATGAACTCGGGACTTTTGCCCCAAGTCACGGTCCGCCAAGGGCCCTAGAGCCCCAGCGTCCCCACTCCCGCGAAAACTCAAGGGTTTGTTTCATATTGGCAATTGCCAAGGACTTTCCGAAGTTACGCTCCAGTAGGTCAAAACGATCACGCCAGAAATTAATAACAATTTGATAACGTAGTCAAGTGTCGTTCATTTGCAGCTTCCTCCGGTTTTTGCCCCAGCGATATCGGCTCCGCAGAAGATCGCCGGCGCATCACTCGTCCCTGCAGACATCTTGGGCGCGGCACCTCAATGATCGACCCCGGGACTTTCCAAGCAATCCCCGGGCCGACGCCGAATCATCCTCGGGAAAGACCCGCCCCTGCTGCCCAAGGCGCACCCCCAGCGGGCATATTGCCTGATGGAAAACTCGGAGATCGATTCTGTTCCCTGCCTCGACAGGGGGCGACCAAAGAAGGGCGAGGAAAGCAGTCGCCACCGACCTGCTGGGATCCCCTGCCTTGGCAGATGGAGTTCCCCGGGGTATCTGCCATTTCCCTCCACACCACCCACGGTCCGATCCGTGTCCACGAGATCGGACATGGAACGTGGAACATCATCAGGGTTCTGGTTACCCATCTCGTCATGGCGCACGAACTGCTGGAACAGTTCCGCACTTTGGCCGTGGTTGCAGGGGGAATCGAACGGGGGGTATTCGGCATGCGGCAGCGGAGAGGGATATTCGGCGAAGAGGCCCAAGGACAGGCACGTCTACCGTTCGCCGGATCCTGGCGCGGCATGCTGAACGGCCCACGGGGTCCAATCGCCATGAACTTATGCTTCGCCGGATCGTTCCACACTTGCGCAACTTCCCCGTTGTTTCCCTTCAGCGGCTTGTGCCAGTGCTCAAGGACCTCGCCACCGCCTGGGTCCTTGACGAACGCTGACTCTCCGTCAGGAGCAGCTAGTACTGCGGCCTGCAAGGTTTGCTTTCCCAGGCTGATGACCGGGGCCGGTCCCCGTTGCGGGAACGGTGTTTTCAGCGCACGCTGATGGTGCGGGTTTCCGCCCTTCCCAGGAGGCTGCGATGACACAGCGTGTGACGGTTCGAGACATCGACAACGACGAAGAGGCCCTGCTGCTGCAGATCGTACGGCGCGGCGGGTCCGGCCCGGTGGTGACCTGGCGCCGGGCCCAGATGGTGCTGCTCTCGGCCCGGGGCATGGACGTGGCCAGCCTCGCCGAGGTCGCCTTCACCAGCCCCGACGCCGGTCCGCGACGTCCTGCACCATTTCAACGACGACGGCTTCGAGTCCCTGCATCCCCACTACTCCGGAGGGCGCCCGGCGAAGTTCACCGACGCCCAACGCGAACAGATCAAAAGGATCGCCCTGGACCACCCCGGGGACCACGACCTGCCGTTCTCCACCTGGAGCCTGTCCAAACTGGCCGACTACCTGGTTCAGAAGGAGGTGGTGGAGGACATTTCCCCTGAGGGACTGCGCATGCTGTTGCGCCAACAAAATGTCTCCTTATCCCATCCATCAAAACCTGGAAGGGCAGCACCGACCCGGACTACGAAGCGAAGAAGGCCCGTGTCCTGCACCTCTATGACATCGCCGACGGCAAGGCCGACCCTGGGAAAGACGACCCGGACGTGGCCATCTGCTACGACGAATTCGGACCGTTGAACCTCCAACCCCACCCGGGACACCAGTGGGCCCCGAAAGCCACCGGCCCCGGGGACCAAGCCAACCCGCGCCGGCGCCGGCGGGCGACCTACCAGCGACCGAACGGGGTGCGGCACCTGCTGGCCGGCTACGATCTGTCCACCAACAGGCTCTACGGGCATGTGAAGGCCCGCAAGCGCCGGACGGAGTTCCTGGCTTTCGCCCGCTACCTGCGCACCCTGCACCCTGCACCCGCGGCCCAGCGGATCGCGATCATCATGGACAACTACTCCCCGCACCGCTCCACCAAGGTCGATACCCGGGTCGGGGACTGGGCCGCGGCGAACAACGTCGAGCTCGCCTACATCCCGTATTACAGCTCGTGGCTGAACCGGATCGAACCCCAGTTCACCGCGCTGCGCTACCTTGCCCTGGATGGCACGGACCATCCCCGCCACCGGGCCCAGTCCGGGATGATCCGCCGCTTCATTATTTGGCGTAACCACCACACCACCGACCCGAAACTGCGCAAGGTCATCCGCCGCGCCTCACTGATCAAACGGGCAAAGGTTACCTGACGCAGTACTAGGCGGCGCATCGCCGATCCGGGCAAAATTGAAGCCTTCAAAGGCGAAGAGATCAAGCTCGTCTTGCGGGTTTGCCATCTCGTTCGGGTCCTGTCCTCGACGTTGAAGTTCCCTGCGGGGTCCTGGCACGGCGATCATCGTCCCAGCACACCGAGTGGCAGCCTGAATGCGAACGCAGGCAGTTCATCCGATAGGCGTGCTTCGGAACTCGCACCGAGATAACCCTGGGCACAGCATCCGCAAACCGGCACCTCCTTCCCGTCCAGCACGCAGCCGAGATTCGGTGCCATGGACCTCGCATCATGAGCAAGAACCTGTTCCGCTTGGCGACGTTGCGGTCTTGATCCGCGACGCCCGGCGCCCAAGGTGCCTGCACTGCCCTGAACTGGCCTCAACAGAGCAGGATCGGGGCTCGGACGGACTCCGACAGCGAACGAATGTATAAAAGAGGACAGGGCCTGCATAATCGTCATAGAGGTCGGGCACTGCGGGGTTTCGCCTGTCGGCTTTTCGATGCGATGTCATTCGGCGAGCACCCCATGAATAGGTGTGCTCAACCGTTTGCCGCCCGAAGACGTTCGTCCTGCGACTCGGGTTCCTTGGACGAAAGAAGATGTGAGCTTGATGGATGCAGTTCTTGGGCTCTTCCCCCGTGGGACCGGTCGCGGATCGTCCGGTCGTAGTTTTGCCACTGGCGTGCTGTCGCGCTCTCCCGTCAGCAAAGACGCTAGGCCGGTTTCCTCATGACCCCAGATGCAATGGACACACATGCCCCACCACTCGGTGGTCCCGCCATTCTGCGCCAACGCTGGAGTGACGTGACGTTTCTGCACTGGAGGGTCGAACCAGGCCTCGTCGATCCCTATATGCCCGCGGGCTGCTCACCCGATGTGGTTGACGGCAGTGCCTGGGTGGGGCTGATAGCGTTTCAGATGTCTAAGAGTTCGTTCTTCGGCAGCCCTAGCATTCCGTGGCTCGGGGACTTTCCCGAGGTCAATGTCCGTCTCTACTCCATTGACGAAAATGGCCGCCGAGGAGTCGTCTTCCTCAGCCTGGAAGCCTCGCATCTGATCCCCGTACTCATCGCGAGGGCGGCTTTCGGCCTGAACTATCGGTGGGCTTCCATGAAGTTGGAGACAGCTGAAGGCACCGTCTCCTATCGCACGAAGCGTCATGGTCAACCCGACGCCGCATCGCACATCATCGTGCGCGCCCATCACGACTCGGCTGTGAACGCTGCGTTAGAGGCCGATCCGATTGCAACGTTTTTGACGGCGCGCTGGGGCTTTCACGAAAATCATTTCGGCCGCACCATCTACTGCCGCAATCAACACGAACCGTGGCCCCTTCAACATGCTGAGCTGGTGCACTTGAAAGACGGACTGCTGGCCGCGGCCGGTTTCCAAGGACTGGCCGACCGAGTCCCAGACTCGGTGCTTTACGCCGCTGAGGTCACGACCGTCTTCGCCTCGCCACGACAGGGAAATCGTCGTCGATAGTCGGCACCGAAGCACCGTGGCCATGTCACTGGTGACCGCATCTGAATTCCTCGCAGATGCGATCGACCTGACCGACAGCACACTGGCTTAGACAAGGAAGGCGGAGTCCACGTCGTTACCTCGCCGAAGTCTTCCCGCATCAAGGTCCTGAGTGCACCACCGCACGGTTTCTGCGTATGGAGTCCGCAGGCAGGTCGTATCGGCGACGCTCATCGCGATGGTCCCGTCATAAAGCTTTTTCGGAGATCGGACAGTGATGCGTGTCGATCAAACGCCTTTGGTCGGGTAGCCAGTTGACGCCGATGCGGCGATAAGGAACGTCTGACGATTCAGGCCGATTCCGGCCGAGGGCAGGGGGCCTTCGATGCCCCGTCCGTCACCCCGGAACCCACGTCGGACCTACCTGAGTCTTGAGCGCCGAAGGTGCATGGCCCCGCCGGAAAACTCCGGCCGGGCCAATCACATCAAGCGACGAGTCCCGCCATCTCGTCTAGAACGCGGTGCTGGGCAGATCCTTTTCCCCCTCCACGATCGCAGTGATGATCCGTGCTGCCACGAGGTCTGGATCCAGCGCCGCCGCGAATCGCGGCGCTGAGCCGGCGATCGGGTGCTCGGACAGCGCGGTGGCAGTGTGGCCTGGGCGGGCGTCCACGATGCGGATGCCCGCGCGACGATACTCTCGCGCCGCTGCGACAACGAAGGCGGCGAGCGCTGCTTTTGACGCCGAGTAGGCTGCAAGACCGGCGACGGGTGTCTCGGCGACAACGCCGCTCAGAGTGATGACAAAGGGCGATCGGCCATCACGCGCCGAGGCCGCAAGGTAGGGCTCGCTCTGCGTGATGAGCTGGATCGCGCTGGTCGTGTTCACCGCGAATAGTTCGTCCACCGTGGCGGTGGAAAGGTCTGCTGCGGCACCGAAAGCGACGACCCCGGACGCTACCACTAGCCCGTCGAGACGTCCGTGCTGCGCATTCGTGGCATCGAGCACCTCCCGAATCACAGCGGGCGCACGTAGATCGTGCCCCGCAGACTTTGACGATCGAGCAACGATGGCGCCATTATTCTCCAGCTGAGCGGCGATCCGCGAGCCAAGCCCGCCGGTCGCGCCGACTACCAGTACTACCGCACCCCGAAGATTCGTCATGGGCAGATCGTAGATCATGTGCGCCAGGTAGCCCAGCGAGTCGGTTTGCTGAGGAGGGACTGCTGCAACGATCCCTCCATGCAGCGAGGCAGCCTTCACGAGCGCCACAGGGGTGAAACATTCCAAGTTTCATACGGCTTCCTCATGCGTTGCAGGGATGCATGTCAAGCCAGATAAGATCGGTCCCCCGTTCGTCATCGGGCGGTGCGGCTGGTGCAGGAGCATCCGTCGTTGCCCGACACGCGGATGAACTCAGTGACTGAACGACACACACCCAGAATCGGCGGCAACTCGAATCGCACAAAAAAGAAGTGGCCCCGCCTGCCGAAGCAGATGGGGCCACCTGGGGGAACTCAGTTAGCTACACATTAAAGCGGAACTCCACCACGTCGCCGTCCTTCATGATGTATTCCTTGCCTTCAATGCGGGCCTTGCCGGCGGCCTTGGCCGCTGACATCGAACCCGTCTCGACCAGGTCAGCGAAGGCAACAACTTCAGCCTTGATGAAGCCACGCTGGAAGTCGGTGTGGATGACGCCTGCAGCCTGCGGGGCGGTGGCGCCCTTGGGGATGGTCCAGGCGCGGGTTTCCTTCGGGCCGGCGGTCAGGTAGGTCTGCAGGCCCAGGGTATCGAAGCCGACCCGGGCCAGCTTGTCCAGGCCCGACTCGGCGTAGCCGGCATCCTCGAGCATCTCGGCCGCTTCTTCTTCGGTCAGTTCCGACAGCTCGGATTCGAACTGGGCGTCCAGGAAGATGGCCTCGGCCGGTGCGACGAGGGCGGAAAGCTCTTCCTGCATGGCGGTGTTGGCCAGGCCTTCCTCATCGGTGTTGAACACGTAGATGAAGGGCTTGGTGGTCATCAGCTGAAGTGGGGCCAGCTCGGCAATGTCGATGCCTGCAGCCTTGCCCGATGCGTACAGGGTGTTGCCCTCTTCGAGCACCTTCTGCGCGGCCTTGACGACCTCGATGAACGATGCCTCGATCTTCTTGGTCTTGACTTCCTTTTCCAGGCGCGGAAGCTGGTTCTCTATGGTCTGCAGGTCAGCGAGGATCAGCTCGGTGGCGATCGTCTCGATGTCCGATGCCGGATCGACCTTGCCGTCGACGTGGATCACGTCGGGGTCCGAGAAGACGCGGGTCACCTGGCAGATGGCCTCGGCCTCGCGGATGTTTGCCAGGAACTTGTTGCCCAGGCCTTCACCCTCGGAGGCACCCTTGACGATGCCGGCGATGTCCACGAAGGACACCGTTGCCGGCAGGATCCGCTCGGAGCCGAAGATCTCGGCGAGCTTTCCCAGGCGCGCGTCCGGCAGCGGAACGACACCCACGTTGGGTTCGATCGTTGCGAACGGGTAGTTTGCCGCCAGGACCTGCGCACGGGTCAGGGCGTTGAACATGGTTGACTTGCCGACATTGGGCAGTCCGACGATTCCGATAGTAAGAGCCACGGGAGTAAACTCTACCGGCTTAATGGCCCACCGCCATTTCGTCGGTGCCCGATGGCAGGCTGTGGCCATGAATGCGATGAGCTGGATCCTTCTCCTTCTTGCCCTGCTGCTCGGGGTGGTGGCGGGCGCGGGTTTGCTGTGGCTGATGCTGCGCACCCTGCTGCAGGGCGCGCGCGAAACTGCGGATGAGGCAACGCGGCGGCTGGGTGAGACTGGCGCCGAGCTGGCCGCGGCCCGGGCCCAGGTCAGTGAACTGCGGATGCGGGTGGATGGCGAGCTGGTCCGTGGCGGCGAGGATCAGGCTGTGCTCCGGGCGCTGGCACCGGTCGCCGAAAAGCTGCACCAGGTCCAGGCACAGGTCTCGCTGCTTGAACGGGACCGGGTTGAACAGTTCGGGCAGTTGAGCCAACAGCTGGCCACGGCGGCCGAACAGGATGCCGCACTGTTGCGCACCACGGCATCGCTGTCCTCTGCGCTGCGGAACTCGAGCATGCGCGGAGCCTGGGGCGAGGTGCAGCTGCGCCGGGTGGTGGAGGCAGCAGGCATGCTGCCCCATGTGGATTTCGACGAGCAGGTCATCACCGCGGATCGGCTGCGCCCGGACATGGTGGTGAACCTGCCCGGTTCCAAGTCCATCGTCATCGACGCGAAGGTCCCCCTGGATGCCTATCTGCGGGCGCAGGACCTCTGCCCTGCCTCCGGGCCGGAGGCCGCAACCCGTCAGGCCGAACTGCTTGCTGCCCATGCCAAGGCGCTGCGTGCCCATGTGGATGCGCTCGGTTCCAAGAAGTACTGGGAGTCGGTGGGCGGCAGTCCCGAGCTGGTGATCTGCTTCCTTCCGGCCGAATCATTCCTCGCCGAGGCGCTGGCTGCCGACGCGACACTGCTCGACCACGCCTTTTCAAAGAACGTGGCCCTCGCCTCCCCGGCCACCCTGTTGGCGATGCTCAAAGGGCTGGCCTTCGCCTGGCGCCAGGAGCTGCTCACCGACAATGCCCGTGCCCTCTTTGAGCAGTCCCGCGAGCTCTACGAACGCCTCGGCACGATGGGCGGGCACGTGGGTCGGCTGGGATCCTCGTTGCGCTCCAGCGTGGAGCGGTACAACTCATTCGTGGGGGCCTTGGAAACCAGGGTGCTGCCAGCTGCCCGGCGCATCCGCGACCTGGACCCGGGAATCGGTGCCGGCATCGATCCCGCCGCCAAACTCCACGAGGTGGCGACATTGGAAGCCAATCCGAGAGTCCTTGGCGCAGTCGAACTGCTCGATGACGAGCAGGACCCGCTCCACGGCATCGCCCGGCACTCCTGAGACGGAAGGACCCCTGCGGGTTCTGGCTTCCTTGGGGGAAACCGGAGCCCGCCGAGGCCCTTCCACAGTCGATACGCGGGTGTCTACCGGCTGTTATTTGGCGCGGCTGCCGCGCCCGCCGAGGCCTCGGGAATCATCCCCGGCTTCCTTGAGCTTCGCGCGGATCTCCTTGGGAAGCGAGAAGAGGATGTCCTCTTCCGCCACGGTGATTTCCTGAACGTCGGCGAAGCCGTAGTCGGCCAGCAGCGACAGGACATCGCGGACGAGGACCTCGGGTACCGACGCACCGGAGGTGACGCCCACAGTGGCGACTCCCTCGAACCAGGACTCGTCGACCTCATTGGCGTAATCGACCCGATACGAGGCCTTCGCCCCGTATTCCAGGGCAACCTCGACCAGCCGCACCGAGTTCGAGGAGTTCGAGGAACCGACGACGATCACCAGATCAGCCGACGGGGCAATCTCCTTGATGGCGTTCTGGCGGTTGGACGTGGCGTAGCAGATGTCGTCGCTGGGCGGATCCTGGAGGTTCGGGAAGCGCGAACGCAGGCGTCTGACCGTCTCCATGGTTTCGTCCACCGACAGCGTGGTCTGGGAGAGCCAGATCAGCTTGTCCGGGTTCTGCACCACAATGGTGTCGGCTTCTTCGGGGTTGTTCACGATCTGGATGTGCTCCGGAGCCTCGCCGTAGGTCCCCTCGACCTCTTCGTGGCCTTCGTGCCCGATCAGCAGGATCTCGTAGTCCTCCTTGGCGAAGCGAACGGCCTCTCGGTGCACCTTGGTGACCAGCGGGCAGGTCGCATCGATGGTGCGCAGGCCACGGGTCTCCGCCGAGGCAACCACTGCCGGGCTCACGCCGTGGGCGGAGAAGACCACCAGGGCACCCTCAGGCACCTCGTCGGTTTCCTCGACGAAAATCGCGCCGCGTTCCTCGAGCGTGCTGACCACATGCAGGTTGTGCACGATCTGCTTGCGCACGTAGACCGGGGCGCCGTAGTGCTCCAGCGCCTTCTCCACCGCGATCACGGCACGGTCGACGCCGGCGCAGTAGCCGCGCGGGGCGGCCAGCAGGACCTTGCGTCCACCCACGACAGGCACTGCCGCTGCGATCTCGGCGGGGCTGCGGCGGATCCGCGGGACGGATGGCATGGAAAGGAAGACCGGAACGGTTGAACTGCTAGTCATGCCCTCAAGTCTACGGTTGCGGGCACATCAACGCCCGCATTGGTGGCGCACCCCACCTCGGGGTCGGGAACCGGTTTAGGCCTTTTGCGCCGATGCGCCGCGCCGCCCCAGCCAGAACCAGCCCAGTCCGGCCACCACGGCGATGCCGCCACCGGTGGCCAACCCGCCGGCGAGCGCCATCGCACGCACGCCCAGCCCCTCGAGGACCACATGGGCCACTGCGTCCGGCAGGGTCTGTGCCGCCGCGTCGGCATTGTCCCAACTGCCTGTCCATAGTGCCAGGGTCCCGGCGGCTATGAGGATCAGGACACCGGCTCCCGCCAGCAGGCCTCCCCGGTTGCCCCGGCGGGCCACGACCAAGGCGGCGCCGGCCATGATCACCGCGCCGACGGCAAACCAAATCCAATGCCCGGCCACGGCCAACCAGGAGGCGATGGTGGTGGCCGGGATCGAGTCCTCGGCGGGAAAGCCGGTATCGATGCCCACCTGTGGTCCGTTGACGTCGGCCGGCAGCAGGGCCCCGAGCGCCGACCCGTCGAGCGACTGGACCAACACGCCGTACGTGGCGTCGATCAACGGGCCGATTTCGATTTTCAGGGTAGCTTGCGTGGCCGCGCCCGCGTTGACCGCTTCGAGCTCGGACACGTAGCCGGCCCGGCTCTGGTCGATGGTCTGGAGCCAGGCGTCCTGGAAGCCGGGGGCAGCCAGCAGCGTGCCGGAGGCGGACGCGATGCCCTCGGCCAGGACCTGCTTCAGACCCGAATCCGCGAGTAAGCACCTAAACCAAGGGTGTGTTTAAGCCGAACAAGTGCCCTTTGACTTGGGATAATTAAGGTGACGAAACCGAAAATTAGCCAAGCAGAAAAGGACACTTGTTCAGTGGCAAGCTTACGCGGCAAAAAGAAGACCCCCAAAACCGGGAAAAAGCGCCAACGCGCACGACGGGTCCGCATCGGAACCCCGGACCCCCGACTGACCCCCTCCGCTGGCATAGAAGCCCTACGAGAGGCCGACC
Source organism: Paeniglutamicibacter cryotolerans (assembly GCF_014190875.1). NCBI lineage: Bacteria > Bacillati > Actinomycetota > Actinomycetes > Micrococcales > Micrococcaceae > Paeniglutamicibacter > Paeniglutamicibacter cryotolerans. The sequence continues at coordinate 23,854 of NZ_JACHVS010000001.1, forward strand.
GAGTCCTCGGGCTCAAGGACTCACTGGAAGCCGGGATCGGTGCGGTGAAACAACGAAACCGGGGACTCTCAGGCGGGGAACTACTCCTCTCCATGGCCTCGGCACAGTTGGCCGGGGAAGACTTCTTCGTGGGCTTGGACCGCAGAAGGCGGGACGTCGCGGGCCAGGAACTGGAACCGGTGCCCACCCCTCCCTCCACCACCGCCTACGGAATCGCCAAACGCTTCGGACCCCACCAGCTGGCTGGTATCGAAGCGGGTGTTGCCTCCATCAACACCACGATGCTGGGCCTGCTGTCGCTGCCCAGGCGCAGCAGCCTGCTCAAGGTCGCGACCATCGACGGGGACGCCACCGACATCGAGGTCTACGGGCGTTCCAAGGAAAAAGCCGCCCACGCCTACACCGGCGCCCTGACCCTGCGCTCCCACATCGGATTCTGGGCCGAGGCCGGGATCCCTTTGGCCGCCGAACTCATGGGCGGAACCGAAGACCCACGCGCCAACGCCGTGGACATCCTGGACCGATCCATCGCCAGGCTGCCGGAGGGCGTGCAGCAGATCCGCTGCCGTTGGGACGCCGGATACTTCGCCGGGAACCTGGCGAAGGCCTGCCTGGAACGCAACGTGGAATTTGCCATCGGCGCCAAGCGCACCGGCAAGGTCATGGCCGCTGCCGCGGGACTGGGCCGCTACACCTGGATCCCGACCATCGGCATGGAAAACACCGAAATCGCTGTCATCGACTACCTGCCCGGCAACTGGCCCAAAGACGAAAACATTACCTGTATCGCCCGGCGCACCCGCGTGGCCGCAGGCAAGATCCCCACTGCCAGGGCCCGCAAGCGACGCACCATATCCAAGCACCAGCTCGCCCTCGCCTTGGAAGGACGCATCGACGAAGTCGACTCCTATTCCTTCATCCTCACCAACATGGACCTCAGCACCGAGGAGAAGCTGGCGGAGGTTGAATTCTGGTACCGGCACCGCACCGATATCGAGGAACTGAACAAGAACGCCAAGCACGGCACCGCTATGCGCCATTTGCCATCATCTTCTTTTTCAGCCAACAGTGTGTGGATGTGGGCGGGGCTGTTGGGGTGCGCGATCAGCGCTTGGATCCAGGAAATCACCGGGAGCGACCACGGCAACGGACGCGGGCGGCGCACCGTCAAGACGATACGTCGGGAGCTGTTCGCGATCCCCGGGAGGATCACCCGCGGGGCCGGGATTACATACCTGCGCTTGCCGCCCGGTGAAAACCTGCTCACGCGCGTCCTGCCGAAACTACAAGAATTACCGTCCCCCCACTGATGCCGGGGACCACTGCCCGAACCACACGAGAAAGAACGCCCCAAGGAATATGGGCCTTTCGTCAACCTGGCACGAGAGCCGGGTCGCCTCCATGCCCAAAAACCGAAAATTGCCCGATTCCCGCGCATCGCCAGTAGATCAGCCCCGAAAATCCACTACACGCGGATTCGGGTCAGAGCGTTGGGCAGCGGTAGGGCCGCGGGGATCCTGTCGGTGATTTGCGTGCCCACGTCCTTCGGCAGCAGCTGGCTCACCACCGGGTCCGAGGGAAGCGGGCCCAGGATCTCCCGGGCCGGGGCCGGGTTGGTCGCCAGATAATAGGCGAAGCCGCCCAGTGTCGCCACCAGTGTCAACACCACGGCCGCCGCCATGGCGATGGACGACACCATCCACCGGATCGGATTACTCATGCGTTTCCTCCCCTGATTGCCAGGCTGACCGGGACAAAGGCCTGATTCATCAGACTACGTCGCACCGGCCCGGCACACCATAAGGGTGTGCCCCGGCCACCGGGCCGGAATGGGAGCGGTGCCATCGAGTCGGGGCCAATGGGTAAGAATGGGTAGGTCCGGAAATTCCGGGCCAGTAGACAAGGGAGCCATTGGTGCAGCAAGAGGAACCCGAGGCCGGCGCGCAACCGCTGACAGCGGCGCAGACCACTCCCGAAAGCCCCTGGCCGCTGCGCGTGCTCTCGGAGAAGCTCAAGGCCCACATCGAACGGGCACCCGAGGCCTGGATCGAGGGCCAGCTGCTCGAGGCGAACATCCGCAACGGGCACGCCTATCTGACCATGCGCGATGTCGACGTCGAATACTCGCTCCCGGTGAACATCTGGGCCTCGGTGATGCGTACCCTCGATGCCCGCCCGGAGGTCGGGGCCCGGGTGGTGGCCAAGGTCCGCCCCAGCTTCTATCTGAAGACCGGCCGGCTCTCGCTGAACGCCACCGACATGCGCCCGGTGGGCCTGGGCGACCTGTTGGCGCGGCTCGAACGGCTGCGCCGCGCACTGTTCGACGAGGGCCTCTTCGACCCCGCGCTGAAGCAGCCGCTGCCCGTACTGCCCGGTTGCATCGGGCTGATCACCGGGCGCGACTCGGATGCCCAGAAGGACGTCATCAAGAACGCGACGCTGCGTTGGCCCGCCGTGCGCTTCGAGGTCCGCAATACGGCGGTCCAGGGAGTGAACGCCGTCGCCGAGGTCATGGCGGCGCTGCGCGAGCTCGATGCCCGTCCCGATATCGACGTGATCATCATTGCCCGCGGCGGCGGAGCGCTGGAGGACCTGCTGCCGTTCAGCTCCGAGGAGCTGGTCCGTGCCGTGGCTGCCGCGAAAACCCCCGTGGTCTCGGCCATCGGGCACGAGGCGGACCGACCGATCCTCGACGACGTGGCCGACCTGCGCGCCTCCACCCCCACCGACGCTGCCAAGCGCGTGGTGCCGGACCTCGCCGAGGAGCAGGACCGCATCGTCCAAGCCCGGGAGCGGCTGGCGCGAGCCGTCTCGCACTTCGTGACACGCGAGACGCAGAACCTGGCCTCGCTGCGCGGCCGGCCGGTGCTGCTCTACCCCGAGACCATGATCCAGGCCCGTCGCGAGGACGTGTCCCGGTACCTCGACCGGTCGCTGGCGGCCATGCGCTCGGCCCTGGTGCGCGGAACCGACGCCATCGCACATCTCCGTGCCCAAGTCCGCGCGCTCTCCCCGCAGCAGACACTGGACCGCGGCTATGCGGTCATCCAGCTCGACGACGGCACTGTGGTGCGCGACGCCGGCCAGGCCCCGGTGGGAACCGGGATCGGGTTGCGCGTGGCCCGCGGCCGGCTCCGGGCCACCGTCACCGACACCGAACCAGCAACAGAAGGAAGCACCCAGCCATGAGCGAAGCACCGAACACCGATATCGCGCAAATGTCCTACGAACAGGCCCGCGAGGAACTCGTCTTGGCCGTGTCCCGGCTCGAGGCCGGCGGCGCCACGCTGGAGCAGTCGCTCGCGCTGTGGGAGCGCGGCGAGGCGCTTGCCGCGCGCTGCGAGAGCTGGCTACGGGGGGCACAGGCCCGCCTGGACGCGGCCCGGGGCACCGACACCGACACCGACACCGAGCAGTAAGGCTCAGGAGGCGTCCAGCCGCGCCTTTTCCGCCGCCACGTCGAAGGTGGCCGGCGGCCACTGCGGATCGATACCGCGCAGTGTAGCCACCAGCAAGTGTGCCACTGCCAGCCGGGCATACCATTTGTGGTTCGCGGGAACGACGAACCACGGGGCTGCCACGGTGCCGGTGCGCTCGATGGCGATCGCGTAGGCCCGCTGGTATTCGTCCCAGAAGGCCCGCTCGTCAATGTCGGAGGGGGCAAACTTCCAGTGTTTCTCGGGCCGGTCCAGCCGCTCTTCCAAGCGTTCGGCCTGCTCGTCCTTGGAGATGTGCAGCATGACCTTGACGATGCGGGTCCCGTTCGCCACGGCCTGGGCCTCGAAGTCGGCGATGGCCCCGTAGCGCCGCTCGATCTCCCCGGGGCTGGTGAAACCGCGCACCTTGTGGATCAGCACGTCCTCGTAGTGGGAGCGGTCGAAGACACCGATCATGCCCGGGCCCGGCATTTCCTTTCCAATGCGCCACAGGAAGTCATGCGCCTTTTCCTCCTCGGTGGGCGCCTTGAACGCGTGGTGGGCTACCCCCTGCGGGTCCACCGAACCGATCACATGGCGCACCACCCCGCCCTTGCCTGCCGTATCCATGCCCTGGAGCACCAGCAGCACCCGTTCTCCGGCCCCGAAGCGGGAGGCGGCGAAGAGCTTCTCCTGCAGTTCGTCGAGCTCGGCGTCCACCGCGTCAAGGGCCGCGGCACCGTCAGCCTTCTTACCCGTGAAGCCCGGCGTGGAGTTCGGGTCGACCGCCGCCAACGCGAAGCCCGGACCGGCGCCGAGCAGGGCGGCCGCGTTTGCCGCCAGCCGGCAGGGCTCGGTATCCGTCGTTTTCTGTGCGGTGGCGGCGGAAGCGCCCCGATGGTGTTTTCCCATGTGCGGTCCCTTGTTGCGCGTGCCGGTAGCTGTCCTACGTCATCCTGCCACCGCCGGGGTTCCCCTGGATAGCCCGAACGCCGGCACTCCGCCATGGGGCGGTGTGCCGGCGCCCCAGAGCCGGGAACGTTATTTGCGCATGTCCTGCAGGAAGTCGGCGATGCGTCCGACCGCGTCCTCGATCTCCCGCACGCCCGGCAGCAGCACCATGCGGAAGTGGTCGGGGGCGATCCAGTTGAACGCCGTACCGTGGGAAATCAGCAGCTTCTGTTGCTTGAGCAGTTCCAGCGCGAAGTCCTCATCGCTATGGATCGGGTAGACCTCCGGGTCCAGCCGCGGGAACAGGTACAGCGCACCCTTGGCCTGCTGCGTCGAGACGCCGGGGATCTCGTTGAGCAGCCGGTAGGCGGTGTCGCGTTGTTCCTTGAGCCGCCCGCCGGGCAGGATCAGGTCGTTGATCGACTGGTAGCCGCCCAGTGCCGTCTGGATCGCGTGCTGCGCCGGGACGTTGGCGCACAGGCGCATGTTGGTGAGCAGGTTGATGCCCTCGATGTAGTCCCCGGCCAGGTGCCGTGGCCCGGAGATGGCCATCCAGCCCGCCCGGAAACCGCAGACCCGGTAGGCCTTGGAGAGCCCGGAGAAGGTCATGATCAGCACGTCGTCGCACAGCGCGGCGGTGTTGATGTGCACGGCGTCGTCGTACAGGATCTTCTCGTAGATCTCATCCGAGAAGACCACCAGCGAGTGCTTCCGGGCCAGCTCGAGCATGCCCTCGAGAGTTTCCTTCGGGTAGACCGCTCCGGTGGGGTTGTTTGGGTTGATGATCACCAGGCCCTTGGTGCGCGGGGTGATCTTCGCTTCGATGTCCTGAAGGTCCGGCAGCCAGCCCTCCTCCTCGACATTGAGGTAGTGCACCGGCGTGCCGCCGGCCAGCGAGACCGAGGCGGTCCAGAGCGGGTAGTCCGGCGCCGGGATCAGGACCTCGTCGCCGTTGTTCAGCAGCGCGTTCAGCGAGAGCGTGATCAGTTCGGACACGCCGTTGCCCAGGTAGACGTCGTCGACGCCGATGGTCTGGATGCCGCGCGTCTGGTAGTACTGCGAGACGGCGGTGCGGGCGGAGAAGATGCCGCGCGAGTCCGAGTAGCCCTGCGCGTCGGGCAGGTTCCTGATCATGTCCACCAGGATCGCGTCCGGCGCCTCGAAGCCGAACGGCGCCGGGTTGCCGATGTTCAGCTTCAGGATGCGCTGGCCCTCGGCCTCCATCCGCTGCGCGTGCTCAAGCAGCGGCCCCCGGATATCGTAGAGAACGTTATGGAGCTTGGTGGACTGCTTGTATTCTGGCATTTGCCTAGCTTATGACAGTGCCCATGCCGGCGTGCCGATTGTGAGCAAGCCAACGCGCTCCGGCGCCCCGAGGCCCGTTGGCAACCACTTTGTTACAGGATCCGAGACGGTCCTAGCCGTTGAAGCCGTGGTCGGCGAGCCAGTAGTCGGCCGCCGTCTTGGGGTCCAGCGCGTCGGGTCCGCTCACTGCCCTGTTGATCTCCACCAGCTGCTCCTGGTCCAACTTGCGGGTGACGGCGTTGATCGTGTCGATGGCGTCCTGGCCCAGGTCCCGCGTGGTGACGAGCGGGGTGAACTGTTGGGCCGGGAAGAGCATCTTCGGATCATCCAGCGGCACCAGCGCATTGTCGGGGATCGAGGCGTCGCCCGCATCCAGCAGCGCCGCCTGGACCCGGTCGTCCAGCAGTCCTATGAGCAGCGCGTCGTCCGCCGGTTCGAGGGCGCGGAGCGATTCCGGCGTGCAGCCATAGTCTCCGGCCAGGTCCTTCGCCCCGGTTCCGGCCAGCACGAACGACGCCGGGGCGCCGAAGGCCAGCTCCGGGCAGAAGCGGCCGATGTCGTTGAGCGAGCGCAGCCCGTAGCGTTCGGCGGTCGCCGCCGTCACCGCCAGCACCTCCCGGTCATCCGCGGCCGCCGGAGGCAGCACGGCGAGGTCCTTGAGCGCCATTGCCCGCAGCTTGTCCATCGTCTGTGCGGCGCTGAGCCCGTCCGCCACGCCCGCCGTGTCCGGGGCGGCCGAGGACCCGCCGGGCGTGGCCTGCGGCTCAAGCACCGCATCGCCGGCATCGGTGAGCAGGTGCAGCAGGCCGGTGGAACCAAGCAACGCAGCATCGGCACCGCCATCGATGACCGTCCGGCCCGGTTCCGCCGCCGTTCCGTGGAACCGCGCATCGATTCCGGCGTGCTTCAGCGCTCCGACGAGGATATGGGCCAGGCCCTGCTCCGTCGCCGTTTCGCCGGAGCTGATTTCCAGTTGCCGTTCGGTGCTGCTCTGTGAGACCTGGACCGGGCTGGGCCCGGTACAGGAGGTGGTCAGCAGCGCGGCGGCCAGCGCTCCGGCCAGCCACGGAAGGCGGCGGCGTGCCGCTTTCACTTGCGCTCCTCCCGCTGGGCGAGGTAATCGGCTATCGCCGCATCGACCCGGGGAATCCGATTCAGGGCCGCTACCTGCTCGAAGGAGAACCATCCGGCCTCGCTGGTGCTGCCGCCGGTTTCGTGGCGCAGCTCCCCGGAGACCGTGTGCGCCCGGTACAGCACGGCTACCGTCTGCATCGGACGATCGGGGCCGCTGTAGCGCTTGGCCGCGGGGATCACCGCCGTCTGAACATCCAGCAGCTCATCCAGTTCCACCCGGTACCCGGTTTCCTCGGCCACTTCGCGTACCGCCGCGTTGCGCGTGGATTCACCGAGTTCGACTCCGCCGCCGGGCAGTACCCAGCGCGGAATGAAGCCGGGGTCGCTCCCCCGCATGTCCCACAGGGCAAGCAGGATCCGGTCCTCGTGGATCACCACGCAGTAGGCGGCCAAACGGGTATCGAAGCCGGGAACGGCCGCGGCGGGGGAAATACTCATTCATCCAGCGTAGCCGCCGATTCGACCGATGAAATGCCCGTGTGCACGCATGGACTGCTGATATGTGTTGAAATGTCTGTATGTCCGCTTTAGCTGCCCCTTCCGCGCCCCTGCCCCTTGACGCCGTCGACCGGCGCATCATCGCGGAGCTGGTGGCAGACGCCAAGATCAGCAATGCGACGCTGGCGCAACGCACCGGCATCGCCCCGTCCACCGCCCTGCTGCGCACCCGTCAGCTGGTCGAACGCGGTGTGCTGCTCGGCTACCACGCCGAGGTCAGCCTGCCCGCCGTCGGCCGCGGCGTCCAGGCCCTGATCTCGGTCAGGCTGCGCATCCACGATCGCGAGAAGATCGACATCTTCACCGAGCGGTTCCCCCGCCTGCCCGAGGTGCTCTCGATGTTCCATGTTTCCGGGGCCACCGACTACCTGCTGCACATCGCCGTGGCCTCCACCGATGCGCTGCGCGACTGGGTGCTGGACAACCTGGCCACCGACTCCTCCGTCGGCCACACCGAAACCACCCTGGTGTTCGGGCACCACAAGGGCCTCGGCGGCCCCGTTCCCGATCTGGATCCGGACACCGCTGCCGCGTAGCGCGCTACGCGTCAGCCTTGCGGCGCAGCAGCACGTAGCCGGCCACGCCCAGGCACCCGACGGCGACCATGACCATGAAGACCGGAACCGTTGCCGCGAGCGAGGAGGCGCCCGCCGCCGCTCCGAGCCCGAGCACCGGGACGGCGCTGCCCAGGTAGGTAAGCACGTAGACCGCGCTGATCGCCTGGGCGTGCGCCCGTGCCGGAACGGCAAGCGAGACGGCGTTGAACCCGATCCGGAACGCCACGCCCTGGGCCAGCCCCGCCACCACGGCCCCGACGACGAACAGCACCGGGGACGGAGCCCGGCCGGAGAACCCCATGGCCAGCGACGCCAATGACAGCACCAGCAGGGCCAGCACCAGGGCCCTGGCCGGGCGGTGGAAGTCGCGCCCGATGAACTGGCTCAGGGCCGACGCCGCCAAGACGAGCGCCGCCATCGCACCGGTGGGCAACCCGGGCGCCAGGCCGAATTCCGCGCTCAGGAACGCCGGCGCGAGGGCCAGCGCGAAGCCGAAGAGCGAAAAGGACAGGAAGCCGATGGCCCCGGCCACCCAGAACGGCGCGATCGCCTCGCGCGGCAGGGCCGGGCGCCGCGGCCGAAGCACCTTGTAGCCGGCCGCGGGAGTCGGATCCACGGCGGGCCTGGCCCTGATCACCAGCAGCGGGACCAGCAGCAGCGCCAGCGCGACGCCATGGACCAGGAAGGCCGTCCGGGTCGGGTTCGGCAGCAGCGCCAGCACTCCGCCCAGAACCGGTCCGCTGGCCACGCCCCCGGCCGAAATCAGCAGGGTCAGGCGCGAAGCCAGCTGCTGGTTGCCCGGAAGCAGCTCGCGCAGCGAGGCGCTGCAGGCTCCGGTGGCCAGCGCCACGGCGGCACCCTGCAGGATCCGGCCGGCCATCAACTGGGCCAGGCCGTCCGCCGTGCCGAAGACCAGCGTCCCGGCCAGGCCCAGTATCACGGCAACCGTCATCGCTGCACGTCGACCCAGGTAATCGGACCAGTGTCCGTAGACCAAAAGCCCGGCGATCAACGCAAAGACGTAGGAGGTGAAGCCCATCGTGGTGCCCAGGGCACCGAGGCCCAACCGGGCTTGGATCAGCGGGTACAACGGCGTGGCGAGGTTCGCCCCGATCAGCAGCAGACCCATCACTGCCATGGACAGGGCCAGCCGGGTGCGGGTTGACGCATTCCAGCCCAGTCGGAGTGACATGTCGGGTGTTTCCCGCATGCGTAGTTCATTGATGACAGTCATTGCTGACCTTCCGGGGTGCGAAGGCGGATGTGGCGCCACCGGGGATTTCCCATGGACACCACTTATTCTGCGCCATGCTAATCACTGGAGTTAGGTAGAGTTGCAGAATTGATCACGGTGATCACAATTACCGGGTCTCCACTCCGAGAAGGAACCACCATGCCCCATTTGGACGAGGTCGACGTGCGACTGCTGCTGGCCCTGCTGGAAGACCCGCGGGCACAGATCGGAGAATTGGCCACCGCCGTGGGCGTTGCCCGGAACACCGTCCAGGGCCGCATGGGCAAACTCGAACGTGCCGGCGCATTGCGCCAGGGCGGCCGGGAGGTGGACCTGAGCCTGCTGGGTTTCGACGTCCTGGCGTTCATCACCATCGAGGTGAACCACCGTGACCTGGATGCCGTGATCACCGAGCTGCGCGGACTGGACCAGGTGCTCGAGGTGCACGAAATTTCGGGCCGGGGCGATATCTGGTGCCGGTTCGCGGCACGCGATACCCATCATCTGCAGGCGGGGCTGCGCGAGGTCCTGCGATTGCCCGGCGTCATCCGCACCGAGACCTCGCTAGCGCTCGGGGAGCATATTCCGTACCGGACCCGCCCGCTGCTCGAACGCACGCTCGCCTCCCCACCGCGCTAACCGCCGGCCCCGTCATCCAGCACTGCCCCACACCGCGCCAAGGAAAGCCGCACGATGCCCGATCTTGCCCTCCAGCTGCACAGTTTCATCGACTCCCGCCCGGACTTCCCACGCCCGGAGCCGTCCTCGGCACGGGACTGGCTGGAACGAGCCCACGAACAGGCCTACGCCGATGATCCACGAGCCGCCCGCAGAGCCGTGGAGCGCGGGCTCGCCCTCGATCCCGAGCCGGCAACACGGCTGGCCCTGCTGGCTGCCGCAACCTCCATGGACGTGCAACTGGGCGATCAGGTCGCTGCCACCGGTCACCTGCGCGTACGGAATTCGCTGCTGCGCGACACCGGGCAACGGATCCTGGCCGAGGTCGAACGGGAACTGGGCACCGCGTATTTCGGACCAGTCACCGAGCTGATGGCCGCCCGGCTACGCGCCGCCGAACGGCGCCACGATCACCCTGGGACTCCCGACACGGTGCTCGCCGACCTCCGGATGCCGCTGGCCCTCTGGGACCTGGAACGGGGCGCCGAACCCCGAACCGACGTGCTGTTCACCTGTGCCAGGGCCTACCGCGACGCCGGGCAGCTCCTGTCGCTGGCCGACGCGCTGCTGGCACTGGCACCGGCGCTTGCCGCGGCCGGCGACGTTCCCGCGTCCCTGCACGCGCTGGAGGAACTGGCAGGGCTCGGTGGATCGACCGGCACCCGGGCCATGGCACTGATGGCCCGGGCCGGCATCCTGCGCGGGGACCGGAGGCCGGTCGAGGCCCGGTACGCGGCATTCGAGGCGCTGGAACTGTTCGACGAAGCGGGGATCCGGCGTGGCGCGATCTCCGCTGCCGTGCTGTTGGCCGAACTGGCGGGCGAGGACTTCGAGAACGAGGCTGCGCAACTGGCCTGGCGGATCGCCATCGACCAGGCCGAACGGGCGGAAACCGCCGAGTCCTGGGCCTTGCGGCTGGGTCTGGGCGAGCAACTGCTCTTTTCCGGCGACTGCGACGGCGCGGCCGCTCTCTTCTCCCGGCTGGCAACAGAGCTCCCCCGTGTTGATTCCCCCGCCACCCGGGCACGCATTCTCAGCAGCTGGGGCAACGCACTCTTCGCGCAGGCGGACCGGGCCGCCGCCCGCGAGGCCTGGGTCGGCGCCGCAGACCTCTACGCCGCCCACGGGCTGGAAGCTAACGCGGCATCCCTTCTGCTCACCGCCGGGCAGCTGGCACCTGCCGACATGCCGCCATTGGACGAGCCGGGACTCTTCGAGCAGGCCGTCCAGCTGGCCCTGAAGGCTCATGACCCGGACGGCGCCGTCCTGGCCCACGCCCTGCTGGCCCGCGGCGGCGCACTAGCCGCGAAGGGCACCGCCTCCGGTAAAAAAGACATCGAATCAGCCATCGCGTTGGCCCGCACGGCGGGAAATTCGCAGGCCGCCGCCCGCTTCGGCACCACCCTGGCCGACGCCCAAGCGGCCCTGGGCGATACCGCCACCGCCATCACCACGGCGCTTCAGGCGGCGGACGAGCTGCGGTCCCATGAGCTGCTCAACGACGCGGTGCGGGCCGAACTGCTGGCTGCCGAGTTGTTCATCGAAGCCGGGCTCACGGCCGACGCGGTCCGCCTCTACCGCAGCCTGAGCCGGGACGGGAGGCTGGACCCCGAACTGCTCCACGAGGTCCTGCAGCTGCTGGGCCACGGGCTGGACCTGCTGGGCGATGCTGCCGAATCGGCTGCCGCCTTCGCGCGGGCCGCTGCGATGCTGCGCCCGCCCGGTGAGTGACCCATGCCTTTCCCGGGGCTCAAACCCGGGAAAGGAGCGAGCGGGCAGCCGCCAGGCGGGCAACGGCCGCCGGTTCCCAGCCCGCACGCCCCGGTGTGCGGGCCCCGGCAATGAGCGACACGGCAACGGCGGCCGAGCGCGCCCACAGCGCAGCGGGGTCCACGTCCTCGGCGAATTTCGTCCCGAAGCGCTCCAGCGCGCCGGACAGGTGTTCGACGGTGCCGCCCAGGCTCGGCATGACGGCCATGTGCCCGAGCAGGCAGGCCAGGTCATCGACCCGGTACCCGGGGCCCAGCGAGTCCAGATCCAGCAGCCCGCGCACCGCTTCTTTGGAGACCAGCAGGTTCGCCTCGTAGAAGTCCCCATGCGCCGGGACCAGCGGACCGCGGTCGCTGCCCGCCAGCATGTCCTCGATCCGCGCTGCCAGATCCCGGATCGCTGCGGCTTCCCCGGGCAGCGTGGCCGTGGCCGCCTGAGCATAGCGCTGCAGCTTGTCGCTCCAGGCCGGGCGCGCCAGCAGGCCCATGACCTCCGGTGGCAGCGCATCGAGCAGGTCGGCCAGCCGCGCCGGCTCCATCCCGGCGGCACCGTCCAGGTGCAGGGCCCTGCCCAGTGATTCTCCGGGCATCCCGGTGAGCGCCACGATGTGCCGGTACGGCTCGCCCACGACGGCGGGCACCGGCAGGCCCGCATCCCCCAGCATCATGTGCCGGTTGACCAGGGGCATGTCCTGGCCGGGTCGCAAGACCTTCAGGAACAGTGTGCGCTGCGCGTGCACCGGTCCGCGGGTTTCAAACCTGGCCCTGATGACAGCACGACGCAGCGGACGGTAGGCGAGGGTATGTAGCTGAAGCAACCGGTCCCCGTCGGCCCACCGGGCCGCGACACCGTGCGCATCCTGCGCAGCGGCCAGGCCCGGCAGGTGCGGGTCATCCGGGTCGCGCCAGGCGCTGACGGTGAGTTTCTCCCCGGTAACCGGGCGGCGCACCTTGACCCTGGCCAGGCCGCGTCGGGCGGAAAGCGGTTCGGTGCTTGCCCCGATGAACGCGAAGTCGCTACCCGGCGGCATGGCATATAGTCCCGAGACCCCGGCGCCGGGCCGGTGCTGGAAACGGATCTCGGACGTCTCCGGGCTCCAACCGGCGGGGAGCTGGGTTCCCCGGAAGCGGGCGGCCAGGCGGCGCACCCCGGCATGCAACACGGCCCGCTCCGGCGATCGGCCAGGTTCCGGTTCCATCGCGCCGTGGACCCTAGGCGCGCCTGCGCTGCATGACGTCGTCCAGGTTGATGCGTACCGGGACGATCGGCGTCTTGACCACGGGAAGCTCGGATTCGCCGGCGGTGATGACCTCGGCCGCACGTTCCTGCTGGCGCAGGCTCACATTGTTCTTCGGGATCTTCATCTCGGCCTCGGGAAGCGCCTCGGGGGCCGGGCGGGCAGCCATGTTGGCCTTGACGTACTGCGGAAGCGGCACTTGCACCGGCTCCCAGCCTGCCGGGCGCTGCACGGCGATGCCCCTTTCGGCGACGCGTCGGGCCTCGGCGCGCAGTTCCTCCACCGTCAGCATCGGAGGGCGCTTGCCGGATCCGGGCTGGGCGTCGAAGACTTCGGCCTCACGCTTGGGTTCGGCGGCGCTTGCCACGGGAGCGGAGGTGAAGGCCTCACGGCGGGCCGCCTCCAGCCGGGCCAGCATCTTACGCCGGCGGTCGCCCACCGCCAGCGAACGCAGTGTGGCAAAGCATCCGCCCAGGGCCAGCAGGCCCAGCACCGGAACCCAGCCGGAGAACACTCCGAGCGGGGCCAACACCAGTCCAACGAGCACCGTCAGGATGGAAAAGACTCCGAGCACCGCCACTGCGAGGCGCCCATGGCGAATCCGCAGCGGAGCTGGTCGCACGTGTTCGCGTGCGGCGGAAGCTGGCGTTGCTGCGATTCCCATGGAATGTCTCCGTCTGCTGGCGGCTGTTGTCGGTGTGGACGGCCGCGTTGCCTGGCGCCGACGAACTGTCTTGGAACGTCCACGTCAACCACGTTAATGCCGTTTTGCCCGGAGTTCAGGCATTGCGCCCGGTGTGTCCGCGAATACCATGTTTTTCAACACCTTCTCAGCGGCCCCCGGATCCCCCGCGCCAGCGCGCCAAAAGCCCCTCCGGGACTTCCTCGCTGGTCAGCGCAAAGGTTCGGTGATCGGCCCAAGCCCCGTTGATGTGCAGGTAACGTTCACGCAACCCCTCATCGCGGAAGCCCAGCTTCTGCACCACGCGCAACGATGCCGCGTTTTCCGGGCGAATGTTGATCTCCATCCGATGCAGGCCCAGCGTCCCGAAGCAGTGGTCGGTTGCCAGCGCGACGGCCGTGGGAACGATGCCGTGCCCGGCACACGAGGAATCCACCCAATAACCCAGCGATGCGCTGCGGGCCGCGCCGTAGGAAATTCCCGACACCGTCAGTTGGCCCACGATCGGTACCCGGGACAGCAAGGGGTCCCGCCGGGTGATCAGCCAGGGAAGGCAATGCCCGGATCGGGCCTGCCGGTTCAGCCCGGAAACCATCTCCCCGTAGGTGGGAGCAGTCCCGTCGGGCACCGGCTGGCTGGGTTCCCAGGGGGCGAGCCAGCTGGCGTTGACCCGGCGCAGGTGCATCCATTCGTGTTTGTCCCCGCGCCTGATCGGGCGCAACACGATGTCGCCGCCATCGACGTTGACGGGCCATTGACGCGCGGAAAATGCCATGGTGCAAGTCTATCCACGTCTAGACTAGAGCCGTGGATGAGATTGCTGCGAAGGACGCCATCAGGAGCGGGTTGCGCGCCGCCCGTCGGGAGCTGGAACCAGCGGCCCGGCAGGCGCAAATGGATGCGGCGGGCGCCCATCTGATCGACTGGCTCGACAAGAACGCCGTCCACCGCACGGTGACCGCGTTCCTGTCCTATGGAGCCGAACCGCCAACAGGGAAGCTGCTCACTGCGCTGCACGCCCGCGGATACCGGGTCCTGGTGCCGATCTGCGAACCGGAACGACGCCTGAGCTGGGCTGCTTGGTACCCGGGCATCGACATGGCCCGCTGCGCCGTGGCACCGATCGATGAACCCGTCGGGCCACGATTCGACGCCTCCGTCATGCCACTGGTCGATGCGGTGCTGGTGCCCGCCCAGGCGGTGGATTCCAACGGGGACAGGCTGGGCCAGGGTGGCGGCTACTACGACCGTTTCATCGCCTCCCTCGATGCAGCGGCATCCCGTCCTGCCCTGCTGGCGGTGGTCTACGAACACGAGCTGGTGGAACCTGGTTCCTTCCCGGTCCAGGAGTTCGACCGCCGCGTCGATGCCGTGTTCACGGCCGCCGGGCGGCGTACCTTCGGGGTGTAGGGACCGGCCCATGGGTTAGAATTGCCATGCTGAAGGCCGGAGTGCCGCAGTTCCGAACGGCCCATTGAAGCGCCGTCGGTCGGCAACCACGCCACACCCCTTGCGAAAGGAACCCCCACTCCACCATGCCTACCTACGTATACGCCTGCAAGGACTGCGAGCACGCTTTCGAGATCGTTCAGGCGTTCAGCGATGATTCGCTGACAGTCTGTCCCGAATGCAACGGCTCGCTGCGCAAGAAGTTCAACAGTGTTGGAGTGGTCTTCAAGGGATCGGGCTTCTACCGCACCGATTCGCGTTCCAGCTCCTCTTCCACCGCTCCCGCTGCCCCCGCGGCTCCCGCCAAGGCACCGGCCGCCGCACCGGCCAAGACCGCCAGCAGCACCTCGGCCTGATTCCCGCAAGCGGGTGCACCTGCCCCGCACCGGCTGGGCTGCGATCGCGCCGTTTCCACACCACGCAGAAACTCCCGTCCATTGGACGGGAGTTTCTGCGTTGATGAATGGATGAACCTCTTCCGCCGCCCCAGCGTGAACACCGGCATTCGCCGTCCACCGCGACGTTCCGGACACGAACTGTTGACCGTGTACCGGCGCCCGATCTCGGCACTGCTTGCCGCCGCATCATTGGCTTGCGCCTTGGTAGTACTGGCACCGGACCGGCCACCGGACGCCGAAGTCCTGGTTGCGGCTGCCGATCTCCCCGCCGGGCGGCCCCTTTCCGCCGGCGACTTGGTCTCCCGATCCGTGGCCAAGGCTCTGCTGCCCGCCGATGTGTTCGGGGATGAACGGGCCGTGCTGGGCCGTCAACTGGCGGTGCCGCTGCGCGCCGGTTCGGCGCTCTATGCGACGTTGCTGCTCGGGCCGGGACTGCTGGCCGGAACTGCTCCGGGAACTGCGGCTGTGCCGCTGCGACTGGCCGATGCCCAAGCAGTTCCGCTGCTGGGTGCCGGCCAATTGGTCGATGTCCTGCTGACGGAGGGCGATGGCGTGGCCCGGGCTCCCATCACCACCGTGCTGGCCCGCGGAGTGCCGGTGCTTTGGACTGGCGGAACGGACGAATCCGGCGAGTTGTTTTCCGGGGGCGAGAGCGCCAACACGCTGATAGTGGTGGCAGCCGCTCCTCGGGAGGCCCAGGTGCTCGCGGGAGCCGAAAACCGCGGCAGCCTTTCGGTGTTGTTAGTCGGTGCGGGCGCCGCTACCGGGCCCTGATCCCGGTTAACGATCCGCTCTGGGTCCGGGAGCGATGGCCGCCTCATGTCTTTTTCCTTTTTGCTGCGATGTCTTCTTGCCAGGCCTTCCAGCATGAGTAGGAAATTCGCCACCGCTCTGCGTCATGGCACATTTGCATCGTGTTATCGATGGGAACGATGACAGTGCGTTGCTTCCATCGGCCAGGCAAAACGTGGCTGACGAAAAGCATGGGCACCCCGGTAAGTTTTAAGTTCTCACGCCACCAGGCTTATCCGGAGTTATCCGGGCGAGCTACCACTCTGCTCAATCGCGTTTTCCAATTCAGCAGCGCCAGCATCGCGAAGGTCGAATTCGAGGAGAGCGCCACGGTGAAACTCACCGCCCGCAAGAAGCTTTCCGGCCCGCACTGCTCCTTCACGACCAAGGCCGGATACGACACCCGCTGGACCGAATCCACGTGGCGGCATCTGGATATGGGAGGCATGCCCCTGGTCCTGAACATGCTCCGCCGGCGGCTGCGCTGCCACGAGCATGGAGTCGTGGTCCAGGCGGTGCAGTTCGCCCGCCCGCCCTCGCGGCTCCCAGAGACTTCGAGGACCTCCTCGCCGGGGTCTGATCACGCACACCGACAAGAGCAGCGCCTCCACCTTCGCCAACGCCACTGCCTTCGCCAGGGTCGCCTGTGGACGCGTCGTGGGCGAACAACTCGACGACACGCGCTTCGAGGGTTTGGAGAGCCTGGGCGTGGACGAAACCTCCCGGAAAAAGCACCACGACACCTCACCCTGGTCTCGGACCACGAGACCGCAACCATCTGCTGGGGAGTGGCTGGGAAGAACGCTGCCACCCTGGATAGGGTCTTCACGGGCATCGGACCCAAGGCATGGAAGCTGTCAGCATGGACCGTGGAGCGGGATTCATTAAATCCATCACGGAGAGCGCACCCCAGGCAGCCATCTGCATCGATCCATTCCCTTGCGTTCAGCTCGGAACCAACGCGTTGGAGGCCGTGAGGCGTCAGTTCTGGCAACGAACCCGGGTACTGCCGGATCAGTCCTTCGCTAATAAGTACAAGGGCAGCTGCTACGCGCTCCTGAAAACCCCGAGAACCTCACCGACAAAGAGCAGACCACGTTGGAGCAGATGCGTGCCGACGGAGGGGAACCCGGGTAGACGGGCCAGCACAAGGAATCCCTGCGGGAAGCCTTCTCCGGTGACCCGGAGACCGAGGACGTCATGGGGATGACCAGCGACTGGTACCAAGCCGCAACAGGCAGTGGGATGGCACCATTCATGAAGGCTGGCGCGACCCTGCGCTGACACTTGGACGGCATCTATCAGGCGGCCACCCGCCCGCTGGGCAACGGAACACATGAAGTCCGCAACAACCAGACCATGACCCGACGCTCCTACCGGTTGCGCTCCCCCGAGGCCGCGCTGTCACTGATCATGTTCACCTGCGGACCGGTGGAGATCAGGCTGCCACTTCAGAAATACTGGCACCCACACTCACGTCAGGAGAACCTCTTTGAGCTTGTCGTGCCAGGTCTTCTGTTGCATATCCATGGCATGGCATAATCCGGGCCCCTCACCGGATCATACCCGCCCCCTGGTTTCGTTCGATGATGATGGGGTTAAGGACCCCTGCCCGGAACAGCCATGCCAGGCCGGCCTTCGGTGGTAACGATGGTTGCTTCGGAGCTTCGTCCTGGATGACGAGGATCTGGAGCTCGCCGCGAAACGGAGCGTTGATCGCAACCGGCTCGGGCTTGCTTTGCAGTTGGCGGCCATCCGATATCTGTGCACGTTTCTGGAGGATCCTCCTTGGCCTAGCGACGTTAGACTCTGGAGCATGATTCCTTCTTCGGAAGATCCTTCCCGTCCTGCTGCCGATATTGGTGCCGGAGGGAAACAATCCAGTTTCCGGACGGAACTCGATCGTCAGCGATACACTGCCGTCAACGAGGATTGGGCTGGCGGCGTGCCCGCCCAATATGGTGTGGCTCCCCGGGTACGAATCGGTCAATCCAAATGGTTCAACCTGCTGTGGCTGATCCCGATCGGGTTTCTGCTGCTGTTGGTCGCCGTCGCTGTTGCCACGGGCATCCGGGGACTCCCTGCGGTACAGGATTTCATGCACCGGTATCCGGGCATCTCGGAACTTCCCGGTGACGCGCCCGTCGGGTTCCCCGCCTGGGTCGGCTGGCAACATTTTTTGAACATGTTCTTCATGCTCTTCATCATCCGTTCGGGGATCACAATCCTCGCTGACCATCCACGGCTTTACTGGACCAGACACTCCACCCCCGGCAAAGACTGGTTCCGGGTCCAGAAGCCGGTCCCCGCAAACCCGCTCTACACGGCTAAGGAGGACTCGATCACCCTGCCGGACGGTGTCGGCCTGCCGGGACGCCGGCACTCCATCGGCTTGGCCAGATGGTGGCATCTGGGTGTCGATACCCTCTGGCTGGCAAACGGCATCGTCTTCTTCATCCTGCTTTTCACGACAGGACAGTGGATGCGCCTGGTTCCGCTGCACTGGGACGTCATCCCGAATGCGATCTCCGTGGCGATCCAATATCTGTCGCTGGACTGGCCCGTCGAGAGCGGGTGGATCAACTACAACAGCCTGCAACTGATCGCGTACTTCATCACGGTCTTCATCGCCGCCCCGATCGCCCTCGTTTCGGGACTTGGGATGTCACCGGCCCTCTCCACCCGGTTCCGGCGAATCAGTTCCATTTTCAGCATCCAAGTCGCCCGGTCGCTGCATTTTATGGTCCTGTGTTGGTTCGTAATGTTCATCGTCATTCACATTGCCCTCGTGCTGACCACCGGCGTCCTCCAGAACTTGAACCACATGTTCGCCTCACAGAGCACCGGATCATGGGCTGGTTTCTGGATTTTCGCTCTCGCCATGGTCGTCCTCATTGCCGCCTGGGTGGTGGCAACCCCCGTCACCTATAAGCATCCGCGGGTTGTTCAGAAGGTCGGCTTCGCCCTGATCGGGCCGGCACAACGGCTGTTCGAGCACATCGATGCCAAGCCGGGCCAATACACGGAAAAGGACATCTCCCCGTACTTCTGGCACAACGGCAACTATCCCGACACCGAGGAATACAAGGAACTGCTGGCCGGCAATTTCACAAACTACAAACTGCGCGTCAACGGGCTCGTTGAGAACCCGGTGGAGCTGGATCTGGCGCAGTTGCGGGCATTGGACCGTCACGAGCAAATAACCCAGCATTTCTGCATCCAGGGCTGGTCCGGTGTTGCCAAATGGGGCGGCGTTTCCATGCAGACCATCCTGGACATGGTGAGGCCGAACCCGGAGGCAAA
Organism: Paeniglutamicibacter cryotolerans; assembly: GCF_014190875.1. Classification (NCBI taxonomy): domain Bacteria; kingdom Bacillati; phylum Actinomycetota; class Actinomycetes; order Micrococcales; family Micrococcaceae; genus Paeniglutamicibacter; species Paeniglutamicibacter cryotolerans. Next base: position 43,258 of record NZ_JACHVS010000001.1, read on the forward strand.
GTGGGTGATCTTCTACTCCTTCGCGCTCGGCCCAGAAGGCGGTCTCTATTATGATGCCCAGGCCATCGAGCAGATGGGTCGCCGTCTGACCATGGTGGCCTATGACATGAACGACGCCCCTTTGTCATTTGGCCATGGTGCGCCTTTGCGGCTACGCAACGAAGCCGAGCTTGGCTTCAAGATGGTCAAGTGGATCAAGGGAATCGAGTTCGTCGAAAATTTCGCAGATATCGGTGGCGGTCTCGGGGGATACAACAACGACCACGAATTCTTTGGCTACCGTCAATCGATCTAGGTACGAACTCCTGATGGCAACCGTCTGCTGAACCTCGGCGCCTGCTTCACCTCCGGCCATCAGAGGCGCAAAGCCGAGCGCGACAGACGTGTGGATCGATCTATTCAGGGTTTGATCCTACCGGCGGCGCCTTCCTCCGCGGGCCCATCACCCCGGGGTTCCAGCCGTTAACGGCTACTCCCAGTGCGGTGGACGCTGGGATTTCAGCCAGTCCCCCAGGTCCTCGACCGGGTCGCCCCAGGCCCGCGGGTCATCGGCCGCTGCCACCTGTTCCAGGACGGGCTCCGAGGCTGTGTCATGCTCCTGGGTTGCCGGTTTGGGTGTCGCCACGGCCCGGGTAGGCGCCTTGACGGGCTGGGCCGTCTCGAAGACGCCAACAACAGGGGTGTCGTTCAGCCGGGTTGGCTCAACTGTTGCCCGGCGCGGCTTGCGCCGCCGAACCGGCTCGTCGCTCACTGTCGCTGCAGCGACTGGACCGGCTTGCCGTCAGCCGTTGCCTCGGCGACGATGCCCAAACCCAGGTACCCGGCCAAAGTCTCGGCTACCGTTCCCGGATCGGAGAACACATCGATGGTCCACAACGGTGCGTAGCGCCAGCCCAACCGTTCGAAAAGCTGCGGGCGCAACCGGCTCCGTTCGCGCACCGTCAGCTGGCGGTAGGCATCGGTACCGTCATAGACCACGGCCAGCGGGGCGGCTCCCCCGGTTCCCTTCACGTCCACGACATGGGCAGCAATGTCCAGCACGCCACGGTAGTGCTGGGTGACGACCGCTCCGCGGTCAACGAGCCGGTGCATCAGGTCAGCGACCAGCGGGTCCGAGGCCGGCATCGTCTTGCCGGCCATGCCGGAATCCCCTGCCAGCACCCGGCCGACCAGTTCGACGTAGCGTCGCGCACCTCCATGGATGCGGTTCATGTCCAGATCCTGCGGGCGCAGCGCCGAGACCAATACCAGCGATTCGCGCGACCGGGTGACGGCATTGACGAACAGCTCGTTGCCGATGGCCCCGGACAGCAGCCCGAATTCGTGGACGGCCTTGCCGTGCGGCGTACGGCCGTAGCCCAGCGCGAACAGCACTGTGTCGCGAACCATCCCGTGTGCGCGTTCCAGCGTCGCCACCAGGAAGCGCTCGTTGTCCGAGCGCTTGAAAAACTGCGCGGCCCACGGGTAGTTGGGCAGCTGCACGCGGATGGCCTCGGCGATTCGTGCCGCATGCGTCGGGTTCCCGGCGATGACCGCCAGCGAGAGGTGCGGGCGGCGGCGGATGTGCGAGAAGACGAGGTCCACCACGCGCTGGACCTCGGCCACCGTGGTTTCCACTCCCTCGCCGGCCAAACCGGGCATCCCGGTTCCGTCGGGCACGTGCTCCACGGACAGCGCCGGGGTTCCGTTGCCCAAGCCACGGGCGGATGGAAGCCGCGTCAGTGAATCGTCGTAGAAGGCGTGCGAGAGGGTCTCGGTGAGCCCCTCGTCCACTCCCCGGTAGACGGTTCCGAGCCGGCGGATCGGAAGCACCCGTTCCAGCGCCTGCATGGCGCTGATCGGGATTCTCGGCGACCGGGTGCTGGCTGTGGGATCAATGGAGACCTCGAAGGCGTTCGGGGCACCCAGCATCGAATCCCCGAAGGCGATGACCTGTGCCGAGCGCGAGATGGAGCCCAATACCGAACGCAGCGACAGCGAATCCGCTTCCAGCAGGATCACCGCATCGAATTTCATGGCTTCGGGAACGGCTGCCGGAATCAACAGCGGCGAGCCCACCCAAACCGGCGCCAAGGCATTGACCAGGTGGTCGCCGAGGCCTGCCAGCAGGCTCAATGAGGGTTCGCCGTCATTGAGCAGGGCACGCAGCTCCTTCGAGGCGGCGCGGTGATCGGCCAGCGCCGCCTTCCAACGCCGGTTCAACGCCCAGCGCAGCCTGGACGCACCCGAATCGATGTGCGCGCTATCGGCCAGTCGGTACTCGGCTTCCAGCTGGCGCAGCTTCTTGCCATCGGCCATGGCCAGGAAGTCGTCCCCGCTGATCATTGCCTCGAGCGCGGACTGCCACCAGGCGAGTTCCAGCTCGGAGTGGACTTCGTCGGGGGTGACCTCGCGGGAGCGGAAATCATCCATCAGCTCACCGAGCCCGTGCTCGCGCAGCTGCTCCTCGAGCAGATTGCGTTCAGGCAGGACGCCGAGGGCCTCCTTGTCGGCCAGCAGCGCATCCATCAGCTCGCCCAGGCGGTCGGTGGGCAGTTCGAGCAGCGGTTCGGCGTCTCCCGGCAGCAGGCCGGAGAGCTTCTCCAGCCGGCGCAGGGCATCCATGTAGCCCTCGCTGACATCGAGCAGGCCGGCCGGAACCATTGGGTGGCGTTGGCTGGTGGCATGCTGCTTCCACAGGATGTGCTGGGCCCGGACGTCTTCCAACGCCGTTTGCAGGTCTGCGATGTGCACCCCGGGGCGAACGTATTCCTTGGCCACACGACGCAACCGCGACCGGGTGATCGAGCTCATTTCGATGCCGCGCTCGCGCCGCCAGGCGGACGATGCGGTGGCCCGGATCAGGTCATCGACCTCCTTGTCGAAGATGTCAGGTTCGAAACGGTCCAGGCTGCCGCGCACGGCGACGAGCAGCTGAAGCTGTTCGCCCCACTTGGCGTAGGTGTCGGCCAAACGGATTTCCGAGTGCGCGGCGACCTTGCCCATGTGCTCGCGCAGGACCGGCAGGTCCTTGCCCAGGCCCTCGATCAGTTCAAGCGCCGTTTCGGTGTCGCGGCGGTTGCGCAGCCGGGAGCCATACCACGGGCTCTTAGCCGAGGCCTTCAGGAAGCTGCCGACCTCGGCGGCACGGTGCAGCTTGGCCGCCGTCTCTTCGCGGCTGGTAATGCCATCGAGCACGCTGCGCTTGAGCCGCACCGTGGTGGCGGGAGCGGGGCTCAGCGAAGTCAGCCGGGCCAGTTCCTGCATCGCCTGGTACGGCGAGCAACCCCAGCGCGGACGTGAACTATGCAACGAGCGGACATGCTCAAGCAACGCGTGGCGGTGCGAGACCAGTGATTGGTGCAGCTTGGCCAGCTGTGGCTCGGTGGCGCGTTCGTTGCGCAGGATCCCGCGGGTCAGCTGCGTGCGCAGGTCTTCGGGGTCGAACTCGGGCGAAAGCAGCAGTGCTGTGCCCTCGAGCCCCAGCTTGGCGAAACGGCCCACGAATTCCTCCGCGGTGGCGCGGCGCTCGGCAACAACGAGCACGCGCTTGCCCTGCGCTGCCAGGATGGCCGCCGCATTGATGGCCGTCTGGGTCTGCCCGGAGCCGGCCGGCGCACAGACGGCAACCGATTCACCGGCCTCGACCAGATCCAGTGCGCCCTGCTGCGACTCATCGGCATCCAACACCAGCAGTTCGTCGGCGGGGTTTCGCTCGTCGCTGCTCTGGACGCTGATACCCGGTTCGCGGACCGGGGCCGAGACCCCCGCGCCGGCGTCAAGCAGCGAGGCGATGACCGGGTTTGCTGTGTCCAAGAGCTGCGGATCGGCCGGATCGGCGAGATCGGCGAAGGTGGAAATGAGTAGCCGGTGCCCGATCACGATGCCGGGCATGTCGGCCACCTGGTGGCGCAGCACGTCCATGGCCCGGGCCGGGTCGAATCGCGCGGTCATGTAGGCGGCTCCATTGAGCGCATCCTCATCGACATCCACCGCATGCTGGCGCTTGAGGTAGCGCAGCAGCGCCGGTGACATTTCGGCGCGGCCCATGAGCTGGATTTCAAAGTCTTCCTGGTCCTCGCGCACGCTCATGACGATGCGGCCCAGCATGACGGGTGCGCTGAACTGTTCGTTGCGCCCCTCGCTGGTGGCCCGCCAGTCCGCGATCCCCGCCGCCAGGTAGCCGACGTCGATACCGCGCTCGTCCCACAGTTCGCGGATCTTTCCGCGCAGCGCCTCGGCGGTGCGCCGGGCGATCACGTACTGGTCGTTGTCGCGCAGCAGCGTCGACAGTCGGGTCTTGCGCCCGGCCATGAACTGTGCGAGCCCCGAGGGATGGGCATGTGTGAGGTCGATGCAGTTCGATGTCGAGCCGGCAAAGCGCAGCAGAGTATCGGTGCCCACGCCGGGGCCTAATGTCTCCAGCCATTCGGTCAGGCGTCCGCCTTGGTTCTCTTCGGATGCAGTCACCGGTTTTCCGCCTTTTCTACCCAGTTGCAGGCCTAGCGCCTTCACAAAATCGCCTCACGTTTCGCTTGGACAGTCGCTTCTAACGTAGTCGAAACGCCAAAGTCTTTACCGCACCGAAACACGTTCGGTGCCACCAAATGGCAAAGGGGAAGCCAATGGCTCCCCCTTTGTCTTCCTACCGCTTGCGCGGCGGGCAGTTTACTCCCACTCGATGGTTCCCGGCGGCTTGGACGTCACGTCCAGGACCACGCGGTTGACCCCGTCGACCTCGTTGGTGATCCGGTTGGAAATCCGGGCCAGCAGGTCATAGGGCAGACGCGACCAGTCTGCGGTCATAGCGTCCTCCGAGGACACCGGGCGCAGCACGATCGGGTGACCGTAGGTGCGGCCGTCGCCTTGCACGCCCACGGAACGCACATCGGCCAGCAGGACGACCGGCATCTGCCAGACTTCCTCATCCAGGCCGGCGGCGGTCAGCTCGGCGCGTGCAATGGCATCGGCCTTGCGCAGCAGCTCAAGGCGCTCCTCGTTGACGGCGCCGATGATGCGGATGCCCAGGCCGGGGCCCGGGAAGGGCTGGCGCATGACGATTTCCGCCGGCAGGCCCAGCTGGGCGCCCACGGCACGGACTTCGTCCTTGAACAGTGCGCGCAGCGGCTCCACCAGTTCGAAGTCCAGGTCCTCGGGAAGCCCACCCACGTTGTGGTGGCTCTTGATGTTTGCCGCGCCTTCGCCGCCGCCGGATTCCACGACGTCCGGGTACAGGGTGCCCTGAACCAGGAACTTCACGGGCTGGCCGGAGTCGGCAGCCTCGGCGAGGATGGCGGTTTCGGCTGCCTCGAACGCGCGAATGAATTCGCGGCCGATGATCTTGCGCTTGGTTTCAGGATCGGTGACCCCGTCCAGCGCGGTGAGGAAGCGCTCGCGTTCGTCGGCAACGTAGAGCTTGGCTCCGGTTGCGGCGACGAAGTCGGTCTCAACCTGCTCGGCTTCGCCTTCGCGCAGCAGACCGTGGTTGACGAACACGCAGGTCAGCTTGTCACCGATGGCTCGCTGCACGAGTGCTGCGGCAACGGCCGAATCAACGCCGCCGGACAAGCCGCAAATGGCACGGCCGTCGCCGACCTGGGCGCGGATCTTTTCGACCTGCTCGTCCAGGATATTGGCTGCCGTCCATGACGGGGTCAGGCCGGCACCGTTGTAGAGGAAGTTCTCAAGCACCTGCTGGCCATGGGCCGAGTGCTTGACCTCCGGGTGCCACTGCACGCCGTAGAGGCGCTTGGCCTCGTTGGCGAAGGCCGCGACGGGAGCACTGGCAGTGGTTGCCAGCACGTCGAAGCCCGCTGGGGCTTCGGAGACGGAATCGCCGTGGCTCATCCAGACGTTTTGGTTTTCCGGGATGCCTGCCAGGATGGAGCGGGCTGCTCCGGTGGCGGTCGCATCGGTTGCGCCGTATTCGCGCAATCCGGTTTCGGCGACAACACCGCCGAGGGCGTTTGCCATGGCCTGGAAGCCATAGCAGATGCCCAGTACCGGGACACCTGCTTCAAAAAGGTCGGCACCGACGCTCGGGGCACCTTCGGCGTAAACGCTCGAGGGGCCTCCGGAGAGGATGATTGCCGCCGGGTTCTTGGCGAGAATCTGTTCGGTGGTGAAGGTATGCGGGACGATCTCCGAATACACGTTGGCTTCGCGTACACGCCGAGCAATCAGCTGTGCGTACTGGGCCCCGTAATCGACGACCAGAACCGGCTTTTGCTCTGGGGTGCTGGGAGTGTTAGTCACGCGTTCCAGCTTAGCCGCACGGTGGACCACCCCGCACCTCAACAGCGCCCGGCGTGACGCAAACGACTTAGCTTGCTATTTAACCTCTGGCGGAAAGTCTGTTGACTTTCCGCGCCTCAATCGGCGTGTCATGACACGATAAGCGGCCCTCGTTTCTCATGCTGTTTGGTACCAACAAGACAGCAAAAGGACCGAGGGCCGTGGCGATGAGTATGCATGAATGTTCCGGTGAATCGCAAGCCTCCTGCCCCGAGCAGCAATTCGATGCGTTCCGGCAAAGCTACTACCGCTGCCTCACCCGTAGGGCCGATGCGCTCTTCGAACTCACTGATGCATTGCTGTGTACCCAGGGGAAAGTCACCGACCTGGCCCACCTGTCCCTGGAACCCGAGCACCACCGCGGCCACGGGGCCCTGTATGACGCGGTGAACTCCGGGAACATCAACCACGCGGCACTGAAAACCCTCATCGGGGCGCTGCCCGTGCCCAAGATCCCGGGCCCGGACGGCCGGAAGAGGATCGTGCTCGCGGTGGACGTGTCGAACTGGCTGCGCCCGGACGCCGGATGCAGCCCCGGGCGCGCGTTCTGCCACACCTACGCCCGCAACGGGCAAGCGCAAATGGTTCCGGGGTGGCCTTATTCTTTCGTGGCCGCACTGGAATCCGGCGCCACCTCCTGGACCGCACTGCTGGACGTGGTGCGGCTGCGCCCGGCCGATGACGCGACCGCGATCACCGCAGATCAGCTCCGGAGCGTCGTTGACCGGTTGAGCGCCACCGGGCAGCAACAGAGCACAGATCCCGAGGTCTTGGTGGTCATGGATGCCGGCTACGACGTGACCCGTCTGGCTTGGCTGCTCCAAGACCTGCCGGTGGTGCTGGTGGCCCGGTTGCGTTCGGACCGGGTGTTCTACGCCCCGGCCGGGGCACGCCGCGGACCGACCAAGGGCCGGCCGCCGCGCCACGGAGCCAAGCTGGCTCTGCGCGATCCGGCCACACACCCGGACCCTGTGCACCGTTCGGTCCAGGAACTGGAGCGGTACGGAGCCGTGAGCACGGTCGCGTTCGAGCGGATGCACCAAAAGATCGACACCAGGGCTGGGTGCAAGGATTCCCACGGTTCCCCACCCCTCATCGAAGGCACGGTGATCGGACTGAACGTCGAACACCTGCCCGGTGGGCAGCCACCAAAGCCGATGTGGCTGTGGGCGTCCAAACCCGTCCCCGGCGATGTCCGGGAGGTGGATCACTGGTGGTCCATGTACCTGCGTCGCTTCGATATCGAGCACACGTTCCGCTTCCTGAAACAGAACCTGGGCTGGGCCCGGCCCCACCTGCGGGAGCCGAATGCGGCAGACCGCTGGACCTGGATCGTGATCGCGGCGCACACCTCGCTGCGGCTGGTGCGGCCAATGGCCATTGAGTGCCGCTTGCCGTGGCAACAGCCCATTCCAGAGTCCAAGTTGACCCCGGGAAGAGTCCGGGCGACCTATCGGCGTGCCTGCCGGGACGCGGTCCACCCGGCGAACCCGCCGATAGCTTCCACGGCCGGTCCGGGACGTCCCCGAGGCGGCGTGAATCGGGTCAAACCCGTGACCCAGCCCGTCGGGCTGGCCCACTACAAAGGTTAAATGCCAAGCTTAGAAATTGCGCCAATAGGCTCAGGGGCGGCGGAGGGGTCGGGCATCCCAGCGGTGGGTCAGCCAGGCTTCGCGGATGAGTCGGCGGATCACGATGACACTGTTCGCCAAAGCGATGAACGCGTTGATGACGGTGGTGCGTCGTTCGGTGCAGATCGCCAGTTTGCGGAATCCGCGGTTGTGCCAGGAGTTGGTGCGTTCCACCACCCACCGTTTGCCGACCTGGATCGGTGAGGGGATGCCCTGGGTGGCGACCTCGCCCGCGCAGCCGAGTTCCTCGAGCAGGTCCCGGGTCGTGGTGGAGTCGTAGCCGGCGTCCAGGTGCACGGTGATCTTTGGTGGCAGGTGGAATCCGAAGCGGGCGAGTTTCTCCAGGGTGGGGCGTAGTAGCGGGGAGTCGTGTCGGTTCGCCGGTGCCACCACGGTGCCCAGCGGGATGCCTTTGCCATCGACCAGGAGGGAGCGTTTGGTTCCTTGTTTGCCGCGGTCTACCGGGGATCGGCCGGCGGCTTCGCCGCCGCAGGGGGCCTTGACGATGCACCCGTCCACGGCGAGGTCTTCGAAGTCGATGCCCACGATCCGGTCGTAGGATTCCAGGGCGATTTGTTCGAGTTGTTCAAAGATCCCGGCGTGGATCCATTCGTCGCGGCGTCGTCGGATCGTGGTGGCGGAGCAGGTGGTGTCGGAGATTTTTTCGTAGGCGGCACCGAGGACGAGGACCTGGATGAGCTTGTCGAAGACGAGCCGGTCTGGGATGCGGGGTTTGTGGCAGCCCAGTGGGTGCGCATCAACCCGGGGTGGGATCAGTGCCTTGAATTGTGTCCAGAGGGGTTTGATGAGGAATGATGGAAGGGCAGGCACGGTTCTCCTGGATCGCATATTTTCTTGGTCGAAAACATGTTTAACACGGAGCCGTGCCTGCTTTTCGTTAATGACGTCGCGGGGTTGGTTAATGACGTGGCGGGGGTCGGTTGTTGGTCTCGGACTGGGCGCCTATTGGCGCGATTTCTTAGCTGGACCGTTTCGCCGCGTCATCGTGACCGTCTGGCGATGCGTTCGTGCACCATGCCCCCGCCCTGGATGCTGAACCAGTCAGGAGAGCCGGCCCCCTCGAGCTCCTCGCTACGGATCGTCTCCACCAGCAGGTTCTCACCATCACGGGGTTGGATGACCGCGTCGATCTTTTCGTTGGGGAAAGCCAGCCATGCCTCAACCACGTCCATCCGGCCGGGCAGGACCTGGAAGCGACTCACCTCGATCTGAATGGCCCCCTGCTATCCAGACCCGTTTCCGGTGCTTTGCGGCCCGTTGGAAGCGCCCCCGGGAACAAGGAACGGCGGCCCCGTGACGCCACACCGCGGTGTGCGCCCCGGGACCGCCGGGAATTCCGTGGGCCGGATGCCTAGTAGCGCTTGGCGGCCTGCGGGTATTTGGCCAGCTCGGCCTCCACCTCGCCATGGACCTTCTTCTCCATGATGAAGGAGAGCAGCGGCACGACGCCACCCAGGGCAATGGTGATGAAGCGGCTGAACGGCCAACGCATCAGGGACCAGAGGCGGAAGTCCGCGATCAGGTACGCGACGTACATCCAGCCGTGCACGATCAGCACCACCTTGGACAGGTTCACTCCGCCGGTGAAGGTGCCGGACGGCAGGAAGCCGAGGGTGTTCGACGAGCCGTCGGCAAGCATTCCGCCGGCGACAATGTCGGCCTGGAAGCCGTATTTGGCGATCATCTCGACGCAGACGAGCAGGAGCATCACGCCGGTGGCGTAGGCAAGCGCCTTATAGACGGAGGCCGCTGAGCGAATCTGCGCCGGGGTTCCGGCGAAACGGCGGGTTTTGGGAGCGGGGGCCTGCTGGGTCACTGGTTTTCCTTAGTCGTTTCCGATGGCTGATCTGTTTCCGGGAAAGGCCCGGCGGGTGCGAAGCCGGCAGCAAGAGCCGCCTCGTCTGCTGCGTCTTCGAGCTGGCGGCGGTGATCATCGGCGACGAGCCGGTACCAGAGGAAGACGGCGAAGCCGGCAAAGACCACCCATTCAATGCCGTAGAAGATATTCAGCCAATTCAGTGGCTGTTCCTGGGGCTGCGGGCCGACCTGGACCGGATCCAGCCCGGTGCTCCGTGCGCCCGCGGATTCACCGTTGGTGCCGGTCACCTCGTTGGCGACGACGAAGCCGCTGTATGAGGGGACGTCCCAGACGTTGATCAGCTGGGCCACGGAGAGCGAAGGGTAGCTCGAGGCGCCCGTCGTCTCGTCGATCGGCGCCTCGGTGGGCAGCAACCGTCCGGTCAGTTCGAGCTTTCCGGCGGGGGCCGGCCTCGGCACCGCGTCGGTGGGCTGCCAGCCGCGGACCACGGGGATGGTGTTAGCGTCGGGGGCTCCGGACACGGCGAAGGGGGCGACTACCCAGTAGCCGGTGGCGCCGTCGTTGATCCTTCCCCTGACCAACACCTGCTTTCCGGGCAGGAAGCTGCCCTCGGCGCTGACGATCTGGTCGGCCTTGGAGGCCATCATGTCCACTGCCGGTTCGAAGTGTTCAGTCAGCGGAACGGTCCGCTCGGTGGTGCTCGGCGGTGGCGGCGGCGCATCCTGGGAACGGCTGAATTGCCACTGGCTCAGCAGGACAAACCCGGTCGCCACGGCCAAGGCCCCCAGCAAGGCGAGGATCCATCGAGGTTTCAGGGCAGTTTTCAGCACCCTACAACGGTACTTCGATTGTGTGTAGAAGAGCGAACCGGGTCATGTGCTTTCAGCCACCAGCATGGGTTTTCGTGATGGCTTCGGAGTGCCGGACCCGCGCCCGTGCTTCCCGACGGGAGCCTGGGAACCCCCGAGAAGGGCGGTGCGACTAGGCTGAACACATGGAATCAACAATCGTGGCGACACCGCACGCGCACCGGATCAACGCCTGGCTACTGTATGTGGCAGCCCGACCCTTCGTGCTGGTCGATGGGCACAGGCATCCGGCCCGGTGGGGCCGGCCCACCACGATCAGCGTCACGCCCGGCACGCATGCGGTGGCGGTGGGCATCATGTACCGGGGCACGCACTGGCTGCTCGGTACCGACGGGCGTTCGTTCGATGTCGCTGCCGGCCAGACGCTCACCGTGGAAGCCCGCAATGGCGCGTTGAACTCGGACCCGTTCATCCTGACAGCTGACCACCAGGCCTTATAGGTCCGAGAAGTCCAACGCCGAGTTAATCAGCTCGGCGATGGCACCGGTATCATACGCACGGCGCAACGACTCGCGGAACGCTTCCTTGGAGAGGCTGCGAGCCAGTGCGGCCAGCACGTTCAGGTGTGCGGAGAAGCTGGCTTTCGGTGTGGCCAGCAGCAGGACCACGCTGGCGGGGCCATCGGACGCCCCGAAATCCAGGGTGTGGCCGTAGGCAGTGATACCGACGGCGATGCTGACCTGGTCCACGAACCCGGTGCGCGCGTGCGGGATGCCGATGCCGCCGGGCAGCCCGGTGGCCAGCTGGTGCTGGTCGCTCTTGACCTGCGCGATGAACCCGTCCAAGTCCCGGACCCGGCCGGTTTCATGGAGCCTGCCGGCCAGCAGCTCGATCGCTTCCTCGCGGCTGCCGACGGCCATCTCCAAGACCACCAGTTCGGGGCTGCTCAGGGGCTGGGGCCCGCTAATCCCGGACCGGGACAATGTCTTCAACATTCAGTCGTATCCTGTCTGCCGAAACATCATCCGGTTCCTCTTGGCTGGCACGTTCCGCTTCGACCCGGGCCACGTAGTGCAGCACTTCGCGCGACATCTGCGCATCGCTCCAGCCCAGGATCGGGGCCATCAGCCGCGCCACCTCGGGTGCTGCGGAAATGCCCCGGTCCCAGGCCTCGATGGAGATCCGGGTACGCCGGGTGAGCACGTCGTGAATGTGCCGCGCCCCCTCGTGCGTCGTGGCGTAGATGACCTCGGCCGCCAGGTAGTCGTCTGCCCCCGGCAACGGGGCACCCAGCGCCGGGTCCGCGGTGATCAGGTCCAGCACGTCGATCGCCATCGAGCCGTAGCGGCCCAGCAGGTGCTCGACGCGGGCCACATGGACCCCTGCACGCCGGGCCATCGCATGACGCCGGTTGCACGCCGCCCGGTAGCCCTCGGCACCGAGCAGAGGAATCGAGTCGGTGCAGGACGGTGGGATGGCGGCATCCATGGCGCGGGCCGCCTCGTCCACCGCGTCCTTGGCCATGACCCGGTAGGTGGTGTATTTGCCGCCGGCGACCACGACCAGGCCGGGCACCGGGTGGGCCACCACATGCTCGCGCGAAAGCTTGGCGGTGGAATCCGATTCACCGGCCAACAACGGGCGCAGCCCGGCATAGACGCCCTCGACGTCCTCGCGGGTCAGCGGGCGCCGCAGCACGGTGTTCACATGGCCCAGCAGGTAGTCGATGTCCTTCGCCGTGGCGGCTGGGTGCGCCTTGTCCAGCGTCCAGTCGGTGTCGGTGGTTCCGATAATCCAGTGCCGGCCCCACGGAATCACGAACAGGACCGACTTCTCCGTGCGCAGGATCATGCCGACGGTGGAGGCAATCCGGTCGCGCGGCACGACCAGGTGGACGCCCTTGGAGGCGCGGACCTTCAGCTGCCCGCGGTCGGTGACCATGGCCTGGGTCTCATCGGTCCAGACGCCGGTGGCATTGACTACCTGTTTGGCGCGGACCTCGAACACCTCGCCGGTTTCCTGGTCCTGGAGGGCGGCGCCGACCACGCGTTCGCCGGCGCGCAGGAAACTGGTGACCCGCACCCGGTTCGCCGCCCAGGCACCGTAGTGCGCGGCGGTGCGGATGAGGTTGAGCACCAGCCTGGCATCGTCGACCTGGGCGTCGTAGTAGCGGATCGAGCCGACGAATGCGTCGGTCTTCAGGCTGGGCACTGCCTTGAGCGTGGCGTGGCGTGAGAGGTGCTTGTGGAACGGGACGCCTCGGCTGTGCCCGGAGGCCATCGAGAGCAGGTCGTAGAGCGCTATGCCGGCCCCGACGTAGGGACGTTCGACGATCCGCTTGGTCAGCGGGTAAATGAAGGGCACCGGGTGGACCAGGTGCGGGGCAAGCCGCTCCATGAGCAGCCCACGCTCGTGCAATGCCTCGCGGACCAGGGCGAAGTCGAGCATTTCCAGGTAGCGCAGCCCGCCGTGGATCAGCTTGGAGGAGCGGGAGCTGGTGCCTGAAGCCCAGTCGCGTTCCTCGACGATGGCCACCTTCAACCCGCGGGTCACGGCGTCGAGCGCAGCTCCGGCACCGACCACGCCCCCGCCGATGATCAGCAGGTCAAGTTCCTCGGCGCCGGGAGCCGCAGTCGCCTTGATGGCAGCCACCGACGCCGCGCGAAAGTCCGTATCGAGCTTTCCTGTGCGCGGGTCGATGGCGGCCATGGTGTTAGTCGGCCTCGTACGGGGACACGACGACGCCGACCCGCTGGAATTCCTTCAGGTCCGAATAGCCGGTGGTGGCCATCGAACGACGCAACGCACCAACCAGGTTCGAGGTGCCGTTGGTGTGGTTCGACGGGCCGAAGAGCAGCTGCTCCATCTGGCCCACGGTGCCGACCCTGACCCGGTCCCCGCGCGGGGTGGATTCGTGGGCGGCTTCCATGCCCCAGTGCCAACCGGCGCCCGGCGCCTCCTCGGCACGGGCCAGCGCCGTGCCGAGCATGACGGCGTCGGCTCCCATGGCGATGGCCTTGACGATGTCGCCACTGGTGCCCAGGCCGCCGTCGGCGATCACGTGCACGTAGCGTCCGCCGGATTCGTCGAGGTAGTCGCGGCGGGCCGCAGCCACATCGGAGATGGCCGTCGCCATCGGCGCGTGGATGCCCAGCGCGCGGCGGGTGGTGCCGGTGGCCCCTCCCCCGAAGCCGACCAGTACGCCGGCCGCGCCGGTCCGCATCAGGTGCAGGGCCGGAGTGTAGCCGGCAGCGCCGCCGACGATCACCGGGACGTCGAGTTCGTAGATGAACTGCTTGAGGTTCAGGGGTTCGTGGTTCTTGGACACGTGTTCGGCCGAGACGGTGGTGCCACGGATGACGAAGATGTCAACGCCGGCGGCAACTACCGTCTTGTAGTGCTCCTGGGTGCGCTGCGGGGTCAGCGAGCCGGCGACTGTCACACCGGATTCGCGAATCTCGGCCAGGCGTGCAGTGATCAGCTCCGGCTGAATCGGCGCGGAGTAGAGCTCTTGGAGGCGGCGGGTGATGGCCGGATCGTAGTGGCCGGCGCCGACGGTCTTCAGTGCGGCGATTTCCTCGAGCACCTTGGCCGGATCCTCATAGCGGGTCCAGAGGCCCTCGAGGTTCAGCACGCCCAGGCCCCCGAGCTTGCCCAGCGTGATGGCCGTTGCCGGGGACATCACCGAGTCCATCGGCGCGCCGATGATCGGGGTCGAGAACTGGTACGCGTCGATCTGCCAGTTCACCGAAACATCCTGCGGATCACGGGTACGGCGGTTGGGGACGATCGCCACGTCGTCGAGGGAGTAGGCCTGCTGTCCGCGCTTTCCGCGCCCGATTTCAATCTCGTAAGTCACCGGCTCAGCCTATCAGTCCGGGCCCGTCGCCTGCCCGTCGGTGACGTGCCGGGATGCATCCCAGCAACTCATTGTGGCCGGGATCTCGCAGTGGCCCAGGCGATTCCTACCAGTCCTCCAATAGTGCTGTGGTTCGGCCATCAGGCCCCCGCGAACTCGGCCTTGATTAACTTCGGCCGTGGGCACAAGTGAACCCCGCCTCCAGGCATCAAGGCGGGGGCCAGTGCGACGTTGGAAACCCTGGTGGGTGCCACTGTGTGTTGGTTCAGCAAGGGGTGTCACAGGTGGTGGTGCGGGTGCCGGGCAACGGTGGCGCTGTGGAGTGGTAGGTTTTGCCGGCCGGGGTGGTGATTCGTAGTCCGTGGCGTGTGCCGTGGGCGGGAGTTTCCTTCCATCCGGGGTATTCCTTGGTCTGGTTGCACCAGGCGCAACGGGCGCTGGCGTTGTCGGCGGTGGTTTGCCCGCCACGGAACCATTGGTCGATGTGGTCGGTGTGCCTCACCCGGTTTTCGCAGCCGGGGGTGGCGCAGATCTGATCGCGGATCTGCACCCAGTGGACCAGCCCGGCAGGGTAGGTGCGGCGGCGGGAGTCCATGGCCAGCAGTTTCCCGGTATCCGGTTCGGTATAGAGACGCCGGATCCAGCGCTTGAGTTTCAAGTCGGTGTCCCGGCCGCGGATCAGTTGGCGGGCCAGGCAGGCCGGGATGGTGCCGTAGCCCTGCAGGTATGCCGGTTCCGCGTCACTTTGGAACAGGGTCCGGTCGGTCATGACCAAGTTGATTTCCACGGGTGGGGTGATGTTGGTTTCCCCGGTGAGCAGTCCGCAGAATTCGTCGGTGCGGATCTGTTCGCGGGTGCGTCCGTTGGCGGCGCCGGTGGCCAGGGCGGTATCGGCGAGGTCGGACAGGACCTGGTGCATGAGTACGGCTTGTTCGGCGGGAATTTCCCCGATGATGCGCATGGTCATGTTGCCGGTCGGGATGAAACGGATGTAGCGCTTGGCGCGGGCGTCATCGATGCGTTCGGCGGCGGTGGCGGGGTCGATTTCCTGGACCAGGGCCCTGACGCGGTTACCCAGGGCCTTGAGGCTCTCACCGAGGAAGTCCTCGGGGTTCGCGTTCAGTTCCACATCGACCCATTGGCGGTATTCCGGGGCCAGTGCGCTGGCTTCGTGGGCGATGAGCATAGCCCGGTTCTCACTCAGGGCCCCGAAGGTGAAACGCGAGAGGGTCAGGGGCATGTCCGCGCACAGGATGCGGGAGCCGGCGAGGTGTCTGCTGCCTTCGAGGGGTGATTCGCTGCGGGCCAGTGCGATTTCGGTTCCGGTGCCGCGTCCTCGGGAGGTTTTATTCACTCCGTTGTCCGCATGGCGGTGGACGGCTGCGGCGTGCAGGGCGGTGGTGTCGCGGGCTTGGAGGGCCGCGAGGCAGGTCTTGACCTGTTCGGCTGATTCGATCCGGTCCGCCAGTTGGCGTTCGGTGAGCTGTTCGGAGGTGGTTCCGGCGATCAGATTCGCGAAGCCGGCCAGGAAGGAATGCGCCGATGTGGCCGGGGCGGTTTCCCCGGAGGGTCCCATCTGCGGGTTTTCCGGGTTCGTTTCCTGGGTTTTCCCGGTCTCGAACATGGAACTAGTGTCGGCCTTACGATTCCAGTGAGATGGACCCGTCGATTTCGGTTGCGGATGGACCGTCGGCGATGCGCCGCCGGGCTGCCGCTTTCACCTCGGCCCGGGCCTGCAATCTCAGCTGGGCCGCCGCGGACCACAGACTGTTTTCGGCTTTCCTTCCGTCCGGGGTGACCCGCCGATCGCAGATGTCGCGATACCTGCGCTGCGGGTGTCCCTGGTTGGCTAGCAAGTGCGCACGGATCGCCATGGCGTAATCACCGGCGTTGTCGGCCCGCAGCTCCCGCAACCTCATCAACTCCAGCAACAGGTTCAACCGGGCACGATTGCGCAAGGACAAGGCCCGGTCTCCGATGCATTTCTTCACCCGGACGAAAACGCTTTCCAACGCACCGTTGGTATAGATCGGCGCGATCGCCTCCCGGCGTCCGGCTTGTCGGCGGATCTGCTGGCCGTGGCCACCGACCCAGGTCTGGATGGCCAGCAGGCCCGACTCCTGAACCGCGGTTTCGAACGCATCCCACCGATGGATATCGTTCAGTGCACCGTGGAACAGCTCCCGTAAAACACCGGACCCGACGGTCCGTTCCAACGTTGCCCTCCCGCTGGCATACAGGTGGTGTTCGCACGCGTGGTAGCGCTCCAGCCAGAACAAGGCGCCCCAGCGCTTGATGATCGCGGCCCGAATACCGGGATCCTCGTCGGCAACGATGGACAGCGGGGTCCCCGGAAAGCGATCGAGGAACTCACCCCAGGCGGCGGTCGTGCGCGCGGGGTGGGCCTCCAACCGCCACAGCTGCCCGTTTTTGCCGTTCCGGTCATAGCCGTAGGCCGCCAGGACCGTATAGAGGGCGGTCCGGTCCGTGAATTCCCCGGCGGCATGCCACCAGAACGTCTTCGAGTCCAGAACGAGGATTGTCGGCCACCGCACGGGGGCCTGGGCCGCGGCCACCACGGGGACAAAATCAGCCACCCAATCAGCCACGGTTTGGCCGTTATGCAGAAGCTTTTGCCCCTGGGCGGGAGTATTGCCGGAGGCCTGCATCCGTACGCGCCGTGCGGCATCGATATAGGTGCTTCCGCGGCCGATATCAACAAGGGCCGCAGCGATTTCACGGATCAGGTATTCAAACTGTGCGGGAGCTGCGGGTCCTTCATGGGGTGCCAGATGGCTCTCACATTCGACGCACGTTTCGTGGTCTGCACGCGTCCGGCTGACCACGCCGAGGAAGCGGTGGTAGGAACCTCCCGGGAGGTTACACCGCCAGCGTTGCCGGGGCCGGCCTCCGTCTTTTTGCAGACCGTCACGCACGACCCGGCCATCGAGATGCCCACGGGGACAAGCCGGGATTTCTCCAGCCATGGCTTGATTTTACGCCGAAACCATCTCACTGGAATCGTAAGGCCGACAAGTATACGACTTAATAGGTAAATTAGGAAGAGTGTTCGAATGTTTTGAAGCTATGAATTTTTGCGATACAAGGTCTAGTCAAGTCGTGCTTTTTGGGTTTTTCACAGGGCTGCTTGGAGACGTTGACAAAGTACTTCGGACCTTAATATTCGAACAAAGGATCAGTCTGGCGCTAGAGCGACCTAACACTTGAGCAAGCAAGCGGGAGGCGATCCACACTGCAGCGCGTGGATCGCCTCCGTCATTTGCCGCTATCGGCCATGGACCCTGGAATCAGGCGGACAGCCCGGCCAGGGTCTCGGCGAGCGCAGATGCCGCACTTTCCTCGCGGGCGGCAATGCCGCGAACCAGGTGAGCCAGCATGGCGAAGTGGGCGGCCCGGGTCTCCGGATCAACGTCCGGGTCGATCAGGTCGGTCAGTTCCTCCCAGGCCTCGGCCAGCGCCTGGTAGTCGTCCACGTGCCCGGCCAGCGGCTCGAGCCCGGGCAGCGTCGCGGCCTCGGCGAGGAAGTCGGCGTAGAGCCCGCGCAATCCGCCCTCGCCGCCAAAGCGGGTGTCCGTGAGGAATCCGGCAACTTGGACCAGACCGGCGTGCAGGCGCTCGGGTTCCTCGAAGATCCGGGTCCAGCCCTTCTTCGTGGTGGTGTCCTCCAGCCGATCGGCCCAGGAATTCATGCCGGCAATGCCGAAGTTCTTGGTGAAGTGCGCGGGGATGCCCTCGAGCTCGGCGGTGCCGAGCAGCCGGGAGGTGGTCTGCGCGATGGCGGCACGGACAGCGGCACTGAGCGTTGCGGCATCCGGTCCCTTACTGGACGGAATCCAGGCCTGCCAGTGCTTGTTGCCCTTGTTCTTGGCGCGGGCCGCGGCAAGGTCTTCGGGAGAGATCGGCACCAGGTCCCCGGAGCCATCGTCGAGAAGCAGGTCATCCCCGTGTTCACCGACCACCACGAGGTCGATCGAGTCCTCGGCTTCCACGCCGTCGGCGTCGACCCAGGGAAGCGCGCCCACGGCGACGCGCACCACGACGGCGCGGCCCGCATCGAGTCCGGCATCCAGGTAATCGGCTGCCAGCCGGCCGCTGCCGGTGCTGCGTTCGCTCACCTTGGCACCGCAGCGGGCCAGCAGGTTGGCCGTATACGGCTCGGGGTGGGCGCGGGTGACCACGGTGGCGGTGGTCACCGTCTCGTACTGGAAGGTGAACACCATGAAGCCGATGCCGCCGGCCAGTCCGGAGAGCAGCGCCTCGCTCAGCGGCTCGCCGGTCAGCGGGTGGGTCACCCCGGCCTGGGTGAGGACGCGGCTCCAGAGCCCGGCGTCGTACTGGCGGACGTTTTCCGGGGCCGGGTATTCGGGGAGCTCGGCTTCCTGCGCAGCGGCTGCCGCCTCAGCGGCCTCGAGCGACGTGGTCGGTCGTTCGGGCTTGGCAGCCAGGATGTGCTTGCGGGCCGTCGTGTAGCTTTCGCCGGTACGTTCCATGCGGGCACGGGTCAGCTTCTTCAGGTTCTTCGGCATGGCCATAGTGGTGTTGTCCTCCTTGGGTGCGGCAGCGGGGTCCTCCCGCACGCCAGGGATTGGCGCCACCGGTCGATTCTACCGGCGCCGGGCCACCAACAGCATCGGGGCGAGGGTACCTGCGTCCATGGCGGCCATCACGTTGCCGATCCGGTCCACCGGGTCACTGCCTAGGATGATCGGCATCCCCAGCGGCATGGGATGCTCGCGCTGGGTCCGGCCCTGCGCCGCCATGGCCGCCAAGGCGGGGGCGCTCATGTCCTGCTCGCGTTCGACCTCGAACCCGGATTCCGCCAGCAGCTTCCGGTACCCGCTGACCGTGTCGACGAACGAACCCGCAGCCTCGTTGGCCCAGGGCTGCGGGTAGTGCAGGTCGTTGGAACCCATCAGGTCGTAGACGCCAAAGACGCCGCCTGGCGCCAATAGCCGGTGTACCTCGGCGAACACCGAGGCCTTGTCCTCCAGATTCATGCCCACGTGCAGCAGCGTCGCCACGTCGAAGCTTCCCGGCTCCAGCCCGGTGTCCTCGCCCGCCGCGCACAGCGAGGTGATCGACTCCCCCAGCCCGCTGGCGTGGTTCAGTTCCCTGGCGAGCTCGACGAACTCCTCCGTCAGGTCGACCGCCGTGACATAGGCGCCGTGGGCGGCAAAGGCCCGAGCAGCTCCGCCGATGCCGGAGCCGACGTCCAACACCCGGGTTCCGGGGCCGATGCCGGTGGCGCGAATCAGGTCCATCGTGGCCGCGGTTCCCCCGCTGTGGAACTGGTCTGCTTCCTCCAGATCCCCCGGGGACAACGCGCCTGGATCCCTGCCCTGGGCACGGACCGCGGCAAAGAGCCGCTCGCGCAGCGTCCCGGTGGTGTACCTGTTGATGGCCTGCTCGTGATCACCCATGCTCAACACTCCCCTGCGTCCCTGCCCCCGGGCACGCCGGACGGTGCCCGTAGCCCCATGGTAGATCCAATCGCCCGCCATGGCGGCGGGGAACGACCACCGGGCGGACCCTTGCGGTTCTTCGCGCCATGCCATGGACTGGTGGAGGTCCATGGCCGCCCGGTGCCATGGCGAAGAAGGAGAACCATGAAAACCACTGCCGCCATCGTTCCCACCCAGGGTGCACCCCTGGAACTGCGTGAGCTTCAGCTCGATGATCCCCGTCCCGACGAGGTGCAGGTGCGCATGGTGGCCTCGGGGGTCTGCCATACCGACGCCATCGTGAGGGACCAGTGGTATCCCACCCCGCTGCCGGCGGTCCTGGGCCATGAGGGTGCCGGCGTGGTGGAAAGGGTGGGCTCCGGCGTCACCTCGGTGGTCCCCGGGGACCACGTGCTGCTCAGCTTCGCCTCCTGCGGTTCGTGTTCATCGTGCCTGTCGGGCAGCCCCTCGTACTGCACCGACTTCTATGGGCGGAACTTCAGCGGGGCCCGCACCGACGGCAGCACCGCCTTCACCGATACCGACGGCTCCCCCGTCTCATCGCACTTCTTCGGCCAGTCCTCCTTCGCCCGGCTGAGCAACGTGAACGAGAGCAGCGTGGTGAAGGTGCCCTCCACCGCCCCCTTGGAACTGCTGGGCCCGTTGGGCTGCGGCATCATGACCGGGTCCGGGGCCGTGCTGAACGTGCTGGATCCGGAGGCCGGGTCCAGCTTCGTGGTCTTCGGCAGCGGCGCCGTGGGCCTGGCCGGCCTGCTGGCCGCCGTGGTGGCCAATGCGGCGATCATCATCGCCGTCGACGTGGTGGACAGCCGGCTGGAACTGGCGGCGTCCCTCGGCGCGACCCACACCATCAACGGCAGGAACGAGGATGTGGTGGCCGGGATCAAGGAGATCACCGCCGGCGGGGCGAACTACGCGCTGGATACCACCGGCAACCCGGTGGTGTTCCGGCAGATGGTTGATTCCCTGGGTCTGCGCGGGCACGGGGCCCTGGTCGGTGCCGCGGCTCCCGGCACCGAGGCGGCCATCGACATCGGCTCGATCCTGCTCACCGGGCTGAAGCTGAGCATGGTCATCGAGGGCGACGCGGTACCCCAGATATTCATCCCGAAGCTGATCGCCCTCTACGAGGCAGGCCGGTTCCCGTTCGACCGGCTCGTGAAGAAGTACCCGATCTCCGAGATCAACACGGCCTTCGCCGACAGCGAGAGCGGTGCGACCATCAAACCGGTCGTGGTGTTCTAGACCGCGCAGCGGCCGCCTCTCAGGGGCGCTGCAACGTCCCGGGGACCAGGACCAGACCGGTTTCCGGGTCGGCGTCCAGGAAGAGCGCCAGTCCGCCGGAGATGAAGAAGATGAAGGAGGCGATGGCGATGGCGCCGAGCACCAGGGCGAAGACGAGGGCTTTTCGTTCGGGGGTCATGCGTCCATCCTAGGCAGCGGTGGCCCCGGGATACGCATTGCCCGGGCCGTTCGCCCCGAACAGGGGCAATGCCACAGCAAGGCCCCAAGCCCGCAAACGGCCACAGGCGCCCCGCTCCCTCCAGGGAACAGGACGCCTGTGGCGGTGGAGCGGGCGGGTCTTAGCGTGAACGGTAGTTCGGCGCCTCGACGGTCATCATGATGTCGTGCGGGTGCGATTCCTTCAGCCCGGCCGCGGTGATGCGGACGAACTTGCCCTTGGACTTCAGTTCCTCGATGGTGTGCCCACCCACGTAGAACATGGTCTGGCGCAGGCCGCCGACGAGCTGGTGCGCCACGGCCGAGAGCGGGCCGCGGTACGGGACCTGGCCCTCGATGCCCTCGGGGATCAGCTTCTCGTTGGAGGGCACATCCGACTGGAAGTAACGGTCCTTGGAGTAGGAGGTGTTCTTGCCGCGGGTCTCCATGGCACCGAGCGAACCCATGCCGCGGTAGGCCTTGAACTGCTTGCCGTTCATGAACACCAAGTCGCCCGGGGATTCGGCGGTGCCTGCCAGCAGCGAGCCGAGCATCACCGAGTTGGCGCCGGCAACCAGCGCCTTGCCGATGTCGCCCGAGTGCTGCAGGCCGCCGTCGGCGATGATCGGCACGCCGGCCGGGATGGCTGCCTTGGCGGATTCGTAGATCGCGGTGATCTGCGGGACGCCGACACCGGCGACGATGCGGGTGGTGCAGATGGAGCCCGGGCCCACGCCGACCTTGATGGCGTCGGCGCCGGCGTCAACCAGGGCCTGGGCGCCCTCGCGGGTGGCCGCCTGGCCGCCGATGACATCGACGTGTGCGGCAGCCGGGTCCTTCTTCAGGCGGGCAATCATGTCCAGCACGCCCTGGCTGTGGCCGTTGGCGGTGTCCACGACGAGCACGTCGACGCCGGCATCGATCAGCGACATCGCACGGTCGTAGCCCTCGCCGAAGAAGCCCACGGCGGCGCCGACGCGCAGGCGTCCGTCATCGTCCTTGGTGGCCAGCGGGTACTGCTCGGCCTTGTCGAAGTCCTTGACCGTGATCAGGCCCTGCAGGATGTCATCGGCGTCGACCAGCGGCAGCTTCTCGATGCGGTGCTTGCCCAACAGCTTGATGACCTCTTCGCGGCTGACGCCGACCTGCGCTGTGATCAGCGGCATCGCGGTCATGACCTCGTAGACCTTGGTGGTCATGTAGGTTTCGCGCGGCACGAAGCGGGTGTCGCGGTTGGTGATGATGCCCAGCAGCTTGCGGTTCTCATCCACCACCGGCAGGCCCGAGACGCGGTAGTGCGCGCACAGGTCGTCCCATTCCTGGAGCGTGGCGCCCGGGTGCACCGTGACGGGGTCGGTGATCATCCCGGATTCGCTGCGCTTGACCTGGTCGACTTCCTTGGCCTGGTCATCGATCGACAGGTTGCGGTGGATGATGCCGATGCCGCCTTGGCGCGCCAGCGCGATCGCCATCGGGGCCTCGGTGACTGTATCCATCGCGGCGGAAAGCAGCGGGATGTTGATGTTGATCCGCTTGGTCAGGCGGGTGGTGGTGTCCGCCTCGGAGGGGATCACATCCGTCGGGCCGGGCAACAGCAGGACGTCGTCGTAGGTGAGGCCTTCAAGGGCAAATGGATTGAACTCAGTCACGGGGGACCTTTCACGCCGGTGCGGGGATTGGTTACATCCTAGAACGGTTCGCCCCGCTCCGACATTCCCGTAGGCCAAGGTGTGGCGAACGCAACTCCCGCACCCGGTTCGGGTTCGGCTCAGGCCCTCACGAAGACCGCCGTGGCGCGCGATGAATCGATCCCGGTGCGGCTGATCGCCTGGATCATGTACCAGTAGGAGATCCCGGCGGCCACGCCGGTATCCAGCCAGCTCTGCGAGCGGGTGGTACGCCGCACCACGGCGCGTAGATACGTTGCGGTGGACTGGATGTAGGGCAGCACCGAACCGGTTGAATCCCAGCGCCAGATGGCTATCGAATCGATCGCCTCCCCCGAGCCGCTGGAATCCCAGCGCAGCCTGATACCCCGGGATTCACGCCGGGCCGAGGTGATCACCGGGGTATAGGGACGGGTCCCCTTCAGGCCCGGCAGCGGCACCGGCAGTGCCGGTCGCGCGTAGTGCCTGGCGGCCAGGATCCCGAAGGCGTTGAGCTGATTGGCACGCACCGAGGCGGCGTTGTAGTAGACCTGCCCGTTGACACCGGATATCGCGCGGCCCAGGGTGAGGTGGTCGCGCAGCTCGTTCTTATCCAGCCACCCGGCGGGCGTTGGGGAACCGACCTTGTAGGCGGCCTCGCCGGTGAAAAGTCGGACACCGGTCCCGGCCACCGCCCTGGCCCACCAGGCGATCAGCACGTTGTAGTCGGCCGGCGTGTAGCCCTGCGGCCAGTACAGCTGCGGGGCGATGTAGTCGACCCAGCCCTGCTTCACCCAGTAGCGGGAGTCGGCGTAGAGCGCCGAGTAGGATTCCAGCCCGTTCGTGGCCGATCCCAACGAACTGCTGGAGGAGTTGCGCCAGATCCCGAACGGGGCGATCCCGAACACGGTCCGCGGCCGCACCCGGTGGATGGCGGCATCGGCCTCCTTGATGAACAGGTTGACGTTGTGCCGCCGCCAGGAGGAGAGCGAGGTGTAGCTCCCCCGGTACTTCTTCCATGCCGCGGCATCGGGGATCTGCGCACCGGAGACCGGGTAGGGGTAGAAGTAGTCGTCGAAGTGGATGCCGTCGACATCGTAGCGTTTGACCAGATCAGCCACGACGTTCCCGATATACGTGCGCACCGCAGGGATGCCGGGGTTGTAGTAGCGCTTGCCGCCGTAGGCGAAGGACCAGGACGGGTTCCTGCGGGCCGGGTGGGATGCCACCAGCGAGGAGAGCGAGGTGGACATCGATACCCGGTACGGGTTGATCCACGCGTGCAGGGCCAGGGCCCGGCGGTGTGCCTCGGCGATGGCGTAGGCCAGCGGGTCATAGCCGGGGTCCTGGCCCTGGGTACCCGTCAGGTACGCGGACCACGGTTCGCCCAGGGTGGATACCCACATCCGGTCGGCCGCCGGGCGGACCTGCAGCAGCACGGCGTTGAGCCTGCGCTTTACCGCCAGGTCCAGCCAGGCCCGCAGTTCGGCCTGCTGCGTGGCCACCGGCAGGCCGGGCTTCGATGGCCAGTCGACGTTCAGCACGCTGGCCACCCACAGGCCGCGGAATTCGGTGCGTGGGCAGGTCGGGCTGGTGACGGTATTGCGTTGGGAGATGGTGTAGACCCTGCCGCGGAGAGCCGCCGCCTGGGCCATCGGGGCGGCGGTTCCCGCCTGCAGCAGCAGGCCCGCGCCCACGGCGGCGCCGGTGAGCAGCTGGCGCCGGTTGGGCATCAGCGCCGTAGGTTGTGGATCGCGCATGGCTTCCTCCAGGGCACGGGCCACGGCCCGGGGTGGCCGTCGGCCGTGGCCCCATTCTGAGCCGGAACCGGTGAGAGGCCAAGCACGGGAGAATGACGATTCGGCACCGTTCGACTCCGGGGTGCGGTCCCCGGCCTCCGGGCTACGTCCAGCCGAGTGCGGCGTACAACCGCTGCCCGAAGACCGGGGTGGTGGTCCGCACGTACGTGCTGGTGAGGTGCGATTCGTCCATGTAGGCCAGGACGTTGCCGATCACCGGGCGGCAGCTGTCCTGCGGGCAAAGCAGGTCGGTCAGGTCCAGCGTGGAGAACCGGTGCCCAGGCAGGTTCATTTCCGGCAGCCCGAGAACCGGGCTGGTCTTGGCCATCGCGTAGTCCACCTCCATGGTGCAGGGTTCGCCGTCTGGACCAAACCTGTCTACGCATTCGGGAATGGAGGCGTCGAACCGGGGCGTATCTCGCATCCCGATTACCTGGATGCCGGCATCGAGGAACGCTTTGATCCCGGCCCGGTAACCGGTGGCCAGGCGCTCGCGCTGCCCGGGTGAATTCCCGTCGGCATCCGGACCCTGGGCGGTGCGCGTGGCAAGCGTCAGCAGGGCATCGGGCCGGTGTTCAAGTACGTATTTCGCTGCCACTGCGTTGAAGTCCGTGCAGTCCGCGTCGGTGTCTTGGGTCTCGTCGCCATAGCGGCAGCCCGGTCGGGTGAGCAGCACCCAGTGCAGGTCTTTCTGCTCCGCCAGCTGCGCCACCGCCCCGCTCCAGTGCTGCATGTGGGAGTCGCCCAGCAAGAAGAGCGTCTTTTCAGCTGCCGGGTTCCCGCCTTCCTGGCAGTACTCCATCAGCGGGTCATCCGATGCGTAGGCACCGGAGCAGTCATCGCCGAAGTTCGACCAGTCGAAGCTTGCTCTGCTGGTCAGCGGGATCATCAGCGCCCCGGGATCCCCGGAGGCGACATAGCCGGGCTCAAGCACCAGCGCGCCGGGGTTATCGACGGCCGGCTGCGTGGCGGCCAACTGTTCCTGCGCGGCGACCCGGTGTTCCCAGCCGTTCAACGGCACCATGACCACTGCAAGCATGAGCGCGATGACCACGCCGACGCGGCGGCGCTTGGCCGAGAGCCACTTCCAGGAACGCATCGGTGATTCCACGATGCGGGTCGTGGCCCAGGCCAGGACCAGCGAGAGCCCCATGATCATCAGCCCCTGGACCAGGCTCGGCTTCGATTCGCCCGAGCGCACCACGAAGAACACCAGCACCGGCCAGTGCCAGAGGTACAGGGCATAGGCGATGCCGCCGAGCCAACCAAGCACCGGCAGCGCCAGCAGCCGGTCAACGCCGAAGCGGGACTGCCCGGCGATGATGACACAGGCCGCCGCCAGCGTCGGCCAGAGTGCCAGGTAGCCGGGGAACTGTTGCTGGACCGGGAGCAGGATCCCGCAGCTGACGATCGCGGCAAGGCCGATCCAGCCCAGCGGCGCGCGCACGGCTCCCGGCAACCGGCTCATGAAGGGCAGCGCGATGGCCACCATCGAGCCAAGCGCGAACTCCCAGAGCCGAGCCCCGGTGTCGAAGTAGGCCCAGGCCTGATCCGAGGCCGTGATCCGGATCGAGTAGGTCAGCGAGGCTGCGAACACCACTGCAAACAGCATTGCCATCACCATCGCATAGCGCAGGCGGGGGAAGCGGCGCACCAGCAAGCGGTGGACCAGCAGCCCGGCGCCCAGGAGCAGCGGCCACAAGAGGAAGACCTGGCCCTGGATGGACAACGACCAGAAGTGCTGTAGCGGGCTGGTGGTGGCGCTGTTCGCCGCGTAGTAATCGACCGCGTCCTGGGCCAGTTGCCAGTTTTGCCGGTAGAACAGGCTCGCCCAGGCCTGTTCGAAGATGGAGCTCCAGCGGCTGGAGGGCAGCAGTGCAGCGGTGGCCACCAGCGAGGCAAGCAGCACCGCCACGGCGGCAGGCAGCAACCGGCGGAAGGTGTTGAGCCAGTATCCGGGAAGGTCGAAGGAGCGCCCGCTCTCCGCCTTGCGGATGAAGGAACCGGTCAGGAAGAAGGCCGAGAGCATGAGGAACACGTCGACGCCGCCTGAAACCCGGCCCATCCACACGTGATAGACCATGACCAAGACGACGGAGAGGGCACGAAGGCCCTGGAGCTCGGGACGGAACGGGGCACGGGAAACAGGGAGCATGTTTCCCGCCTCCAGTGCCGGGGCCGGCGCAAGGGTGAAACGGGACATCGATGACTTTCGTTGCTGAAAAGGGCCCAGGGCCGAACGGGACCTTGGTGGCGTCCATCATTCTAGCAACACCGTTATTCGTTCGTTACTGACGCTTGGCTTCAATCCCCAACCGGCGGCCCTGCGGGGCACCCCCCTCATGGAGAGGAACATGAAACTCATCGACACTGAGCAAAACCACTGCGGGACGTGAGGAGCCGGGACGGGAACCAGCTGGGGAGTCGAGAAGTGACACGGCCGGGCGCCGCCGCCCGGGCACCGCAGGACGCCATGGCGAGGACATCCTCTGCGCACCAACGATCTACGGACTGATCATGGTTTCGGCCCTGATCCTTGTCACCGAGCAGCATGGGATCGCCTCGGCCGAGGCCTTCGGCACGGCCCTGGGCACCGTCCTGGTGTTCTGGCTGGCGCATCTCTTTGCCGGAACCCTGGCCCGGCTGAGCATTTCAACGGCCGGCACTCCGGATATCCACGACGCCCTGGCACTTGCGCTGAGGCACTCGATCGGGCTGCTGCTGGGGCTGCTGGGCTACCTCGTCTCGCGCGGATGGACCAGGATCCGGGCTACCGGCTCCTGGCCGGTGTCATGACCTCCTCGTTGGGGCTGGTCATCGTGCTGCTCAAGGCGCGCATGCACTAAGGCTCCGCCGCCGGGCAGGGGGGGTGGAACGAAAAGGCCGCCGAGGCGCTCCCCCGGCGAAGGGGATTGCCTAGGCGGCCTTCGGCAGCGGTCCGCTAGTGCGAGTGGCCCGCGTGGGAGTCCTGCTCGCCGCTCTGCTTCTCGGCAACGAGCGTCTCGGTCGTCAGCACCAGGGCTGCGATCGAGGCGGCGTTGGCGAGGGCCGAACGGGTGACCTTCACCGGGTCGATGACGCCGGCTGCCAGCAGGTCCTCGTACACGCCGGACTTGGCGTTGAAGCCGTGGTTCGGAGCGGACTCGGCAACCTTGGAAATCACGACGTAGCCGTCGAAGCCGGCGTTCTGTGCAATCCAGCGCAGCGGCTGGACCAGTGCACGGCGCACGATGCCGACGCCTGCCAGCGCGTCGCCGGTCAGTGCGGCCACGGCCGCATCGGTGTCGAGCACTGCCAGGGCGTCGACCAGGGCGGTGCCGCCGCCGGCGACGATGCCCTCTTCGAGCGCTGCACGCGTGGAGGACACGGCGTCCTCGATGCGGTGCTTGCGTTCCTTCAGCTCGACCTCGGTGGCTGCGCCGACCTTGATCACGCCGATGCCGCCCGAGAGCTTGGCCAGGCGCTCGGAGAGCTTCTCGCGGTCCCAATCGGAATCGGTGCGCTTGAGCTCGGCCTTCAGCTGGGCAACGCGGTCCGCGACGTCGTCGGCTGCGCCGGCCCCGTCAACGATCGTGGTGTTGTCCTTGGTGATGGTGATGCGGCGTGCCGAACCCAGGACCTCGAGGCCGACCTGGTCCAGCTTCAGGCCCAGTTCCGGGGAAACGACCTGGGCGCCGGTGAGGATCGCGATGTCCTGCAGCATGGCCTTGCGGCGGTCGCCGAAGCCCGGGGCCTTGACGGCAACGGTGCTCAGGGTTCCGCGGATCTTGTTGACCACCAGGGTGGAGAGGGCTTCGCCCTCGGTGTCCTCGGCGATGATGAACAGCGGCTTGCCGGCTGCCAGCACCTTCTCCAACAGCGGCAGGAATTCCGCCACGGTGGAGATCTTGCCGGCGTTGACCAGGATCAGCGCGTCTTCCAGGACGACTTCCTGGCGCTCGGCATCGGTGATGAACTGCGGGGACAGGTAGCCCTTGTCGAACTGCATGCCCTCGGTGACGACCAGCTCGGTGGCTGTCGTGGAGGACTCTTCGATGGTGATGACGCCCTCGGTGCCGACGGTGCCGAAGGCCTCGGCGAGCAGGTCGCCGATTTCATCGCTCTGGGCGGAGATGGCAGCCACGTTGGCGACCTGCTTGCCCTCTACCGGTCGGGCGTTTTCGGCCAGGCGGCCGACGACTGCAGCAACGGCCACCTCGATGCCACGCTTGAGCGCGAGCGGGTCGGCGCCCGCTGCAACGTTGCGCAGGCCCTCCTTGACCAGTGCCTGGGCCAGCACGGTGGCCGTGGTGGTGCCGTCGCCTGCCACGTCGTTGGTCTTGGTGGCTACTTCCTTGGCCAGCTGCGCACCGAGGTTCTCGTAATTGTCCTCGAGCTCGATCTCGCGGGCGATGGTGACGCCGTCATTGGTGATCGTCGGGGCGCCCCAGGCCTTGGCCAGGACGACGTTGCGGCCGCGCGGGCCCAGGGTGACCTTGACCGTGTCGGCGAGCTTGTCGATGCCCGCCTCCAGTGCGCGGCGCGCGTCTTCGTTGAAAACTAGCTGCTTTGCCATTCGATACTCCTTTTAGGCTGCGAGAAGCCCCGGCCTGTGGACCGGGGCTTCACACGGGGAAACTACTTGACGACGATGGCCAGCACGTCGCGGGCGGAGAGTACGAGGTACTCCTCGCCGGCAACCTTGACTTCGGTTCCGCCGTACTTGGAGTAGATCACGACGTCGCCCTCGGCAACGTCGACCGGAACGCGGTTGCCGTTGTCATCGACGCGGCCCGGTCCAACAGCCACGACCTTGCCCTCCTGGGGCTTTTCCTTGGCGGAGTCCGGGATAACGAGGCCGGAAGCCGTCGTCAGCTCTGCTTCGAGCGGCTGGACAACAATACGATCCTCGAGAGGCTTGATGGAGATCGACACGGATCTCTCCTTTGCATGAGTTACCAATGGTTTACGGGCCGTTGGGGCGCTACCAACCGTCGTCGCGGTGCCAGCTGGCAAGTACCTCAGGCTTTCGGCTCCCGAACGGGCCGGGTGCCGTAAACGACTCTAGGCAACGGCTGGCACTCGGTCAAGGCGAGTGCCAGTTTGTGTCAGCTTTACGCCCTCGGCGCAGGGCTTTGGGGCGGGCGCTCAGGCGTCGGGTTCGGTGGGGGTGGCTGGTGCGGCCGGCATTCCACCGGAAAGCAACGAGCTCAGGCGGGACGCCGTGGCCGCATTGTTGGCGGCTGCCGCGGCGCGGTTGACCTCGGCGACGGCTGCGATGACTTCCTGGCGCTGGATCCGCACGCCCTTGGGCGCGTCGATGCCGATCTTGATCGATTCACCGCGGACATCAAGGACGGTCACCACGATGTCCTCGCCAATCAGGATCTGTTCTCCGACCTTCCGGGTAAGTACCAGCACCGGCTCATCATAGCCCAGTAACGGGCTTCACCTTCGTTCGGGCGCGCCCGAAGGCAGCCACATCCAACACCGGAAAGCCCAACTCATCCACTGTTTCCGGGCTCAGCGTCTCGGCCCGGTTCAGTGCCGCAACGGCATCGATCTGATGCACGGCACCCAGCGCCGCCAGCCATGCCGCACTGTCAACCGGTTTGCGCCCGGCATCGACGGCGGCCCAGAGCTGGTCCGGGGACAGGAGCTCGAGCGGTGCCAGCTGGGCCGCCATGTCGGCCACCGGGTCCAGTGCCAGGGCGACGACCAGCGGAACACCGGCGGCCACCGCGCCGGCACGGGCGCCCAGCACGGCACGGCGGTCGGCCAGCGGCGCCACGGCGGCGGAACCTGCGGCGAACATCGCGGCCAGTTCGCCGACGGCCGCCACGATGGCACCCTCGGGTGCCAGCACGCGCGCGGCACCGTGCGCGTCGGCCCACAACCCGATCACCAGGACCAGGTCGCCGGGGCCGTGCAGCGGCAGCGGTCCGCGCGGCGCTGCGACATCCTGCGCTGCCAGCCGGGCCGGGCCCGGGAAAAGCGGAACCCGCACGCCCGGGCCGGTGGGTGTGGCAGCGGAGGCCGGTGCCGGTCCCGGCTCCAGCGCCCGTCGGCGCGGGGACTGCTCGAAGGCCAACTGGTCCATGACCCGGGCAAAGTCCGGGGTGCCGGTGGCAACCACCGGCTCCTCGCGCCCGTGGATCCTGGCTTCGGCACCCTCGGCCTCGGCCAGCAACGCGGCGATGCCCACCCGCGAGGCCGGCGCCGTGGCACGCGAGCGCCGACCGCGGGAAGCCGGTGCCGCCGGAACTGCCGGACCGGGAACGGCCGCGGGAACCGGGGCCGCAGGGCCCGTCCCCTCGTCCGGGATCTCGATGAGCGCCTCATAGTGGGTCCGGCCCAGGAAGCCGCCCACTCCCCCGCGCGTGACCTTCTCGGCGGAAATGATCCGGGCTGCCGGTCCGTGCTCGGCCCGGATCCGCCTCGTCAGTTCCGCGGCGCTGGGTGCCTCAAGCCGTAATCTGCTCGGCACCGCGCACCACCCCCACGGTTTCGATCTCCGTGCCGCCCGCCGTGGCCTCCTGGTAGGAGAGCACCGGCAGGGAAGCGGCGTTACCGGCCAGCAACCTGCGCACGGCGGGGCGCAGCGCCGGGGCGCAGACCAGCACGGCCGAAAGCCCGCGGGATTCGATCAGCGCGGCGGTATCCTTCACCGATCCGAGCACCGACTCAAGCCGGTGGGCATCGAGCATGATCTGGGTTCCGTGTTCGGAGGGGCGCAGGCCCTCGAGCATCGACTGCTCAAGTACCGGGTCGATCATCACCACGCGCAGCAGATTGCCCTCGAGGTACGGCACTGCCAGCGCCGGACCCAGCGCGGTCCGCGCCGCCTCAATGAGCCCCTCGGGGTCGGTGGAGGCCTTGGCGCGCAGGCTCAGCGCCTCGTAGATGCGCTGCAGGTCGTTGATGGCCACCCCTTCGACCAGCAGCCCCTGCAGCACGCGCTGGACCTCGGCCAGGGACAGCATCGCGGGCACCAGCTCGTCGACTGCCGATGGGCTGACCTCGCGCACTCCCTCGGTGAGCACGCGCACATCCTCCCGGGTGAGCAGCCGCGCCGCCTGCGACTGCACGATCGAGGACAGGTGGGTGACCACCACCGAGACCCGGTCGATGGTGGTGGCACCGGCCATTTCGGCGTTGTGCCGCAGCTCGGCGGGGATCCATTTACCGGCCAGTCCGAAGACCGGCTCGTTCACGGCGATACCGGGCAGCGCATCCAGCTGGTCGCCCAGGGCCAGCACCTTGCCGCGCGGGGCCGTCCCGCGGCCGGCTTCGACCCCGGCGATGCGGATGACGTAGGTGGCCGGCGGCAGGTCCACGGAGTCTCGCGTGCGCACCGGGGGCACCACGATGCCCAGCTCCAGGGCGATGCGCCTGCGCAGCGCACGCACCCGGGCCAGCAGGTCATCTCCTCCCCCATTGACCACGTCGACCAAATCCGGTGCCAACTGGATTTCCAGCGCATGCACCCGCATCGCCTCGAGCAGGTCCTCCGTGGTCTCCTTGGGCACCACCGCCGATTCGGCCGCTGCCATTGACTTTTGCGCTGCTTCCTTCGCGGCGGTGATCGCCTTGATCCGCTGTGCGGTGAAGATCAGCAGCCCGCCGATCAACACGAACGGGAGCTTGGGCATGCCCGGCACCAGGGCCAGGGCAATTGCCGAGGAGCCGGCGATCAGCAGCGCCGTGCGCGACTGCGCCAGCTGCGCCGAGGCGGTGGAACCCATGTCGTCCGCTGCATTGGAGCGGGTGACGATCATGCCGGTGGACACGGCCATGAGCAGCGCCGGGATCTGCGTGGCCAGCCCATCGCCGATGGTCAGCAGCGCATAGGTGTTCAACGCCTCGCCGACCTCCATGCCGCGCTGGATCATGCCGATGGCGATGCCACCGACGAGGTTGATGATGATGATGATCAGCCCGGCGATGGCATCGCCCTTGACGAACTTCGAAGCACCGTCCATGGCACCGTAGAAGTCGGCCTCGGCAGCCACCTCGGCCCGGCGCTCGCGCGCCTGCGAGTCGGTGATCAGCCCGGCGTTCAGGTCCGCGTCGATGGCCATCTGCTTGCCCGGCATCGCATCCAGGGTGAAGCGGGCACCGACCTCGGCGACGCGCTCGGCACCCTTGGTGACCACGACGAACTGGATGACCACCAGGATCAGGAAGATCACGCAGCCGATGATCAGCGAGCCGCCCACGGCGATATCGCCGAAAGCACCGATGACCTCCCCGGCATAGCCGTTGCCCAGCACCAGCCGGGTGGAGGCGACGTTCAGGCCCAGGCGCAGCAGCGTTGCCACCAGCAGCAGCGAGGGGAACACGGAGAAGTCCAGCGGCCGCTTGGCGAACATCGTGGTGAGCAGGATGACCAGCGCCAGCATGATGCTGACGGCTATCAGCACGTCGAGCAGCGCGGCGGGGATCGGTACCACCAGCAGCATGATGATGCCCACCACGCCCAACGGGACGGCGATCTTGGACAGGCCGGCTAGTTTCATTCGGTGCCTCCGGTGGTGTGGACGGGGTCGGGAACCGGGCTTGCGCCCGGGAGCGTGTGGATGGCGTCGGCGGCTCCGCGGACCTTCAGCGCCATCACGAAGGCCAGCACCCGGGCGACCTGGTCGTAGGCACCCACCGGGATTTCGGAGCCGATCCCGCAGTCGGCATGCAGCATCCGGGCCAGGGCAATGTCCTTGACCAGCGGGACCCGGGTGCGCCCGGCTTCCTCGCGGATGCGCCCGGCCACATGCCCGGCGCCCTTGGCGACAACCCGCGGGGCCGAGACGCCGGGTTCGTATTTCAGTGCCACGGCAAAGTGCACCGGGTTCACGATGACCACGTCGGCATCGGCAATGCCGGCCATCATCCGGTTCCGGCTCATGGCCATCTGCCGGGAGCGGCGCTGGGATTTGATCAGCGGGTCGCCGTCGGAGCGCTTGTGCTCGTCGGTGACTTCCTTGCGGGTCATCCGGGTGTGCTTCCGGTTGCGCCGCATGACCACGAAGACGTCGATGGCGGCCAGCACCATGCCGGCCATCACCGAGGCCCGGATCAGCGATGTCGCCCCGGCGGAACCCGACGCCAGCAGCGATGACAGCGGCAACGAACCGGACAGCAGCAGCAGCGGCATCAGCGTGGAGATCACGGTCCAGAGCACCAGGGCGATCACCGTGAGCTTCAGCAGCGCCTTGAGCCCCTGCCACAGGGCCTGCGGCCCGAAGACCCGTTTGGTTCCGGCGATCAGGTCCAGGTTCTTCGGATCGATCTTGAACTTCTTGAAGCGGATCCCGCCCTGGGCCGTGGAGACGGCTATCACCGTCACCAACGCCACGATGAGCATCGGCGCCAGGATGCCCGGCATCGAAGCGAAGCCGGCATCCAGCGCGGCCAGCGCGACGGCCGGCTCCGGGTGGGCGATGACAGCCTCGAACGTCTGCACCTGGACGCGCATCGCCTGCGTGGCCAGTGAAATCAGCCCCGGAATCATCAGTGCAGCGGCGCCGATGCCCAGCCAGGCGGCGAGGTCCTGCGAGCGGGAGGTCTTGCCCTTGGAACGGACATCCTTCATCCGCTGGTCGGTGGCTTTTTCGCTGCGTTCGCCCGAATCCTCGCTCATGGCCCGATCACCGCCCCGATGGCTTCCAGCCCCTGGCGTACCAGCGCCGAGACGACCGATGGCAGCACCACGAACACCGTGCCGGCCAGGGCCAGGGTCAACATGATCTTCAGCGGGAAGCCCATCGCGAACGCGTTGAGTGCCGGCGCCGCTCGGGTGAGCAGGCCCAGGCCGATGTCCGCGAGCACCAGCACCACCAGCAGCGGTCCGGCGATCTGCACGGCGGCAATGAACATCTGGCCCACGGCGGCAACACCCTGGTAGGCGACGGCATCCAGCCCGATGCCGCCGCCCAGCGGTATCACGTCGAAGGAGCGGAACAGCCCGGCGAGCACCAGCTGGTAGCCGTCGGAGGCGAGCAGCAGCGCCAGCGCGGCAAAGTGGAAGAAGCGGGAGAACTGGGCGCCGTTGACCATCGACTGCGGGTCAAAGCCCTGGGCCATCTGGAAGCCGCCGAACAGATCGAGCAGCCCGCCGGCCGCCTGGACGGCGGAAAAGACGATCATCACCAGCAGGCCCAGCGCCGCACCGGTGATCAGTTCGAGCACCAGCGCGCCCAGGAAGGGTCCGGTTTCCAGCGAGGTGTACCCGGCGCTGGTCCGCGGAACCACGGCAAGCGCCAGGCCCACGCCGATCATCGCCTTGATCCGCAGCGGGAACGCATTATGCGAGAACGGGGGCGCCACCACGATGAACGCCGTCACGCGCAGCGAGGCAAGCAGCATGGCCTCGAGCGTGGCGAGCGGCAGCGAGACCTCCACCTCAGCCGCCCTGCAGCAGCGAGGGCAGCTTATCGAAGAGTTCGTGGGTGAAGAGCATCATCTCGGAGATCATCCAGTGCCCGCAGACCAGCAGCGCCATGGCCACGGCGGCCGCCTTGGGCACGAAGGAGAGGGTGACCTCCTGGATCTGGGTCATCGACTGGAACAACGAGATGGAGAAGCCGACCACCAGCGAGGTGATCAGCACCGGTGCGGCCAGCTTGGCGGCCACCAGCAGGCCCGCAAGCCCGATGTCCAATACGGCATTGGGATCCATGTCAACCACCCGTCCTGTAACTGCCGATCAACGCCGTGAGGATCAGGGCCCAGCCGTCCACCAGCACGAAGAGCAGGATCTTGAACGGCAGCGAGATCATCACCGGCGGGAGCATCATCATGCCCATCGACATCAGCGCCGAGGAGACCACCAGGTCGATGACCAGGAACGGGACGAAGACGACGAAGCCGATGATGAACGCGGCCCGCAGCTCCGAGAGCATGAAGGCGGGGATCAACGTGGTCAGTTCCACGTCGGCCGGGGTCGCCGGGTTGGGCATTTGCGCGGCCCGGGTCATCAGCGCGATGTCCGCCTCGCGCGTATGCAGCAGCATGAATTGGCGCAGCGGTTCGACGCCGGCCTCCAGGGCTTGGCCGAAGTCCAACGTGCCATCGAGATAGGGCTGCACGCCGAGCTCGTTCATCTGGCTCAGCACCGGGGCCATGATGAACAGCGAAAGGAACAGCGCCAGGCCGGCGAGCACCTGGTTCGGCGGAATGGTCGGCAGCGCCAGCGCGTTGCGGGTCATCGCCAGCACCACGAAGATCTTGGTGAACGAACTCATCATCAGCAGCAATGCCGGGGCGACCGAGAGCAGGGTGATGGCAATCAGCGTGACGATGGCCGAACTGGGGGCGCCGTCGGGCCCGTTGATCTCCACCGAGACCCCGCCATTGCCGGAGCCCGGGGTGCTCCCGGGGTCAAGCGGGGCTGCGGATGCCGGGGCGGCGCCCGGGATGCCGAGCACCGCCAGGGCCAGGACCAGCAGCGCGATGCACGCGCCAAGGATCAGCAGGCGCACCGGGAGCCGGTGCGCAATGACGGGTGAACTCATGCGGAGATGCTCCGCTTCAGTGCCTCGGCGGCCTGCTTCCAGGTCGCCGGGGAAAGGATCGAACCGGCAAGCACGCCGGTTGCTTGCGGCCGGAGGGGCCCCGGAACGGTACGCCTGGAGCGCCGCGAGGGATCGAGCAGCTCATCGAAGGCGGCAAGGCCGGGTTCCGCGTCCTGATCGAATCCGGCCCGGGCATGCTTCGGCTCCGGGGCGGCCGGGCCGGAGGCCTTCAGCAGGCTCAATGCGAAGCGCGGGCCGGTGCCGGTGGAAACCGGGAGTTCCGGCTCCTGGACCTCGGGCGCGTCATAGCTGTCGAGCACGTTGACCGAGGCCTCACCGACGCCCAGCAGGTAGCGCTTGGAACCCGATTCGAGCAGCACGACGGAGGACTTCGGACCGACACCGTGGCGCTCGATGATCCGCACCTCGCCGGTGGCGGCCGAGGCAAAGCGCGGCAGCAGGCGCTTGCGCAGGTAGAAGAGCAGGCCAAGCACCGCAGCGAGTGAAACCAGTACCCGCAGCAGGAGGAAAAAAGTGTCCAATCTAGCCCAGGCCCTCGGCAACGTCGAGGATCTTGGTGATGCGGATCCCGTAGTCCTGGTCCATCACGACCACCTCGCCATGGGCGATGAGCCGGCCGTTGAGCAGCACGTCGGCCGGGGCGCCGGCCGAACGGTCCAGCTCGACCACGGCACCGGTTTCCAGGTTCAGCACGTCGCGCACCGACATCCGGGTGCGCCCGATTTCCACCGTCAGCGCCATTTCTACGCTGTTGATCCGGCCCAGGCGGGCGCCGACATCGGCACGCTCGGCATCGGATGTCGCCCGGGCCGCCTCGGGGGCTGCGTTTTCGCGGATGCGCAGGGCGAAGAAGCCGATCAGTTCACCGGCGCTGGCCAGGTCGAAGCACACGGTTTCGCCATCGCCGAGCAGCGCGTCGTCCTGGATCGCCGGGCCGGCGGAAAGCACGCCGGTGCCCAGCACGCCGGTGGATGCCTCCAGCGCGGGACGCAGCACGTCGGCCCCGGAAACCAGGGCACTGGTATCGCCGGGGGTTCCGCCGAGCAGTCCGGCGTTCACCTGGACCAGCACGTCGGCCGAAAGTTCTCCGACGAAGCTGGCACCGGCACCGTGGCCAGCGGAGCTCATGACCGGACGCGGGCCGGAGCACAGCGTCGCGGTGACCGGGGCCTCGGTGGGCAGCATCGCGGCGAGTGCCTGTGCAGCGGCGGTGTACAGCGCGGTGGAGTGCAGGACCGGGCTGGAGACTGGTGGGTGGTTCATGCTGGGTTCTCCTCGGTGGATACGACAACTGCGGCAATCCGGCCGCTGCGGGTCCCGGCCGCAGCTGTACCCAGCCGCCGCCCGTCGACTGACAGTTCAAAGGGGCGGTGCGTGGGGTGCGGCAGTGCCAGGACGTCGCCCACCGCGAGGTTCAAGATGGTGCCGGGGGTGACGGCGGAGGGCGCCAGGCGCAACGCCAGGTCCACCGGAATGCCGGAGAGGTGCTGGGCGAGCAGCCCGGCGGTATCCCCGTCGGCGGGGCCGGTGTCTGCGTCCCCCAGCTGGGGCAACAAGAGTTCGGCGGGAAGCGCGATGCTTGCCACGGTGCTGCGCTCCCCCACGCGGACGCGCAGCGTCGCGGCAATGACGAGCTCGGACTTTGCCGCAGCCTGCGCGAACTGCGAGTTATGCGTAATCCCGTCCACGCTCAGGGGCCGTTCTAGCAGGGTGCCCAGCGAGTAATGCAGGTCTTCCAAGGCCTCGTTCATCAGTCCGCGGACCAGCGTCTGCTCGATCCGGGTGAACTTGCGTTCGGCGATGTCACTGGGACCGGGACTGCCGAGCATGTGCGAGATCCAGTTAAGTGCTGCCGCTGCCGGGAACTGGATGACGGCCTTGGCCTTGGCACCGGAACCGGGTGTTTCGCAGAGCACCATGGTCGTGGTGGCTGGAAGCAGGGACACGTAGTCGTCATAGGCCTGCATGCAGAGGGAGACCAAGGAGACCTGGGACATGACCCTGACCTTGGCCGTGAGCTGGGTGCCCCACTGCCGGGCGAAGGTCTCAAAGGCCAGTTCCAGCACGCGGGCGTGCTCGCGGGCCAGTGTGGTGGGCCGACGGAAGTCGTAGGGTACTGCTTCAGCGGCGTTGGGGCGTGTTTGTCTAGGAGTCCCCTCATCGGGATCCCGCACGGGCAGGGCAGTCACGGTTTCCACTATCGGACGGCTCGGTGCAAGCGTTAGCAGTTCTCCAGATTCGCCACCCGCGCCCCGGGCAGGGGGGCGTGCGGAAGGTCCAAGGCTGAATCAGCCGGAGTATCCGGGCAGCAGGTTGCGCACGCTTTCCGGCTGGTTGGACAGCACCACGACGTCCACGCGCCGGTTCAGCGAGAGGTTCTTGCGGCCGGCGATCGGCCGTGCATCGCCATAGCCGACGGAGGAGATCCGCGGAGCCTTGACCCCGCCGTCCTCGACCAGGTTACGCAGCACCCGGGTGGCCCGGCTGGCAGAGAGTTCCCAGTTGGTAGGGTACGGGGCCGCGGGGGTCAGCACGTCGGCGAACCCCTCGATCTCGAAGTGCCGGTCCGTCGGGGCCAGCACCGGGGCGATGGCGCCCAGGATCTGCTTCGCATTGGCCGTCATCGTCGCGCTGTTGGGTTCGAAAAAGGTCTCGGCACTGACCAGCCTGATGGTCAGCCCGCGCTGGTTGATCGAGAAGGCTGCTGCGCCCTTGTGGCCGGATTCCTCGAGCCGTCCCTCGATGCGCTCCTTGAGCTCCAGCAGATCGTCCTGCTCGGACTTGGCCAGCGCCGTCAGCGTTTCCCTGGTCTTGTCATCGAGCTCGGCGCTGGCCAGCAGCCCCTCGGAACCGATGAGTTCCGGGGGCACCACGATTCCCTCCGCCGTATCCGCATTCTGTGAGGCCACGCTGCCGAACCCCGTGGCCAGCGAGTTCTTCAACGCCGCGAACTTGTCCTGATCCACCGTGGACATCGCGTAGAGCACGATGAACAAGCACATCAGCACGGTGACCATGTCCATGTAGGAGGCCATCCAACGCTCATCGGGGCCATCGTGGCCGCCGGCGGCGCCACCGCCGCGGCCGCGCCGGGAACTTCGGCTGCGGGAACTCATGCCGCCTCCTCGAATTCGCGCAGCGGTGATTCAGCGGTGGCTTCCTTCTTCGACTTGCTGCCACGCAGTTCATGGGCCGGGACCATGGAACGCAGACGCTCCTCAAGCAGGATCGGCTGGGTGCCGGCCTGGATGGCGAGGATGCCCTCCATTGCCAGCACCATGCGGTCCGCCTCGATCTCCGCAAGCCGGCGCAGCCTGGTACCGATGGGCAGCCAGATGAAGTTGGCAGAGACCAGGCCCCACAGTGTGGCCACGAAGGCCGCCGCGATCATGTGCCCGAGCTCGTCGGGCTTGGAAAGGTTTTCCAGCACGTGCGTCAGGGAGATCACCGTGCCGATGATGCCCACTGTCGGTGCGAAGCCGCCGAGCGTGGCGAACCACTTGTAGGCGACGGCATCGACGCGTTCACGGGTGGCTATCTCGTCCTCAAGCGCGTCGCGCAGGTCATCGCCGTCGACCCCGTCGGCCAGCGACTGCAGTGCGCGGGCCAGGAACGGGTCTTTGGTGACGTGGGCCTCGGCTTCGAGCGCCAGCAGCCCGTTGCCGCGGGCGATTCCAGCCAGTTCCACCAGCCGTTCGATGAGTACCGATGCTGAGCTGATCTTTCCCTTGAAGGCCGAGGGCAGTGCCTTCACGGCGAGCAAGGCGTCGGCCAGGGTACCGCTGGCCAGGCCGACGGCGATGGTTCCGAAAAACACGATGATCATCGGGGCGGGAAGCAGGATGGAGGAGACGTTGGCGCCCTCCATCTGCAGCATGGTGAACATGGCACCGAAGGCCAGCAGCAGGCCTATGAGGGTTGCGGGATCCACTATGGCCTCCGGGGTAAGGGCTGGGGTGTTGAGGGGATCCGGTCTTCGGGGCCACCAAGGTGGGCCAGGGACACCACGCGCGCGCGCTGGGCAGCGATCAGCCCGATGAGCTCTTCCATGGATTCGGTGACCACGTATTTGGCCCCGTTCACCAACACCACCACGGTGTCGGGGTTCTCCTGGATCCGTTCGATCAGATCGGGATTGATCGCGAAACGGGTGGCGTTAAGCCTTGTCACAACGATCATGTTTACACCGGTCCTTTCAGCCCACACTCTCGGCAGCCGGGCCGTTCCCGTTAGCTGGGTGGAAGCGCCAGGACCCCGCATGACGCAGCTCCCACCACCCCGGCCCGGGAGCGTACCAGGCAGGTCAAGCACCGGCCCGGGACCAGCCCGCCCCGCGCCCCGGACGGTGGCGATGCGGCAGCAGCTGCCAGTCCTGCCCACGTAAAAACCCCGTTGCGCAAGTCTTTGTGCAGCGGGGTTTTTACGTGGTGGTCACAGGCGGTTTTAGCGCTTGAGGTTGGCCAGTTCCTGCAGGATCTCGTCGCTGGTGGTGATGATGCGTGCGTTGGCCTGGAAGCCGCGCTGGGCCACGATCAGGTTGGTGAATTCCTGGGAAAGGTCGACGTTGGACATCTCCAGCATGCCGCCGGCGATGGCGCCCATGGCACCGGCGCCCGGTGTGCCGAATTCCACTTCACCGGAGTTGGCAGTGAC
Source organism: Paeniglutamicibacter cryotolerans (assembly GCF_014190875.1). Lineage (NCBI taxonomy): Bacteria > Bacillati > Actinomycetota > Actinomycetes > Micrococcales > Micrococcaceae > Paeniglutamicibacter > Paeniglutamicibacter cryotolerans. Next base: position 84,201 of record NZ_JACHVS010000001.1, read on the forward strand.
GGCGTAGCCCGAGCCACCGGTCTTCTGCAGGCCGGCCGGGTTTGACACGGAGCCGAGCACGATCTGGGCAATGGCCTGCTGGGTTCCATTGCTGAAGGTACCGGTCAGGGTACCGTCCGAGCCCAACGTGTAGGACTCCAAGGATCCGGCCGAGCGGCCGTTCTGCTCGGAGATGGACACGGTCTTCAGTCCGGCGTAGCCGGTGACCTTGGTCAGGTCCACGGTGATGCCGCCGACGGCCATGCTGGTGCCGTTCAGCTTGCCCTGGCCGTCCAGCATCAACGACTGGTTCACGACGGGGCCGATGCCGTCGTTGGCCGCAATGTCCCATCCGGCCGCGGTGCGGGTGAAGGTCATATTCATGGTGCGGCTGGATCCGTCGGCAGCGAAGACCTCCTTGTCCTGCGTGATGGTGTCGCCTACCGCGGTTTCCTTGGGCAGGTTGCCAGCCAGCTTTGCCGTGGTGGTTGCGGCTCCGGGGGCGATGAGGCCACTGGGCAAGATGATGTCCTGGACGGAGCCGCCGTTGGGCAGCACGCCGTTGTTGTCGGCCATCCAGCCCTGCACGATGCCGCCGTCGGGGCTGGTCAGGCGCCCGCGGGGATCGAAGTCGAAGGCACCGGCACGGGTCAGCGTGGTAGTAGTCCCCGAACGGGTCAGGAAGAAGCCGTCGCCGGCGATCATCATGTCGGTAGCGCGGCCGGTGTTCTGCGCCGAACCCTGGGTGAAGTTCATGGCAATGCCGGCGACCTGCACGCCGAGGCCGACCTGGGCCGGGTTGCGGCCACCGGTGTTGGCCTGGGGCGTGGTGGCACCCTGGGTCATCTGCGAGAGCGTGTCCTGGAACTGGACCGAGGAGGACTTGAAGCCCGCTGTGTTCACGTTGGCGATGTTGTTGCCAGTGGTGTCGAGCATGGTCTGGTGGGCGCGGAGGCCGGAGATTCCGGAGTACAGCGAGCGGAGCATGATGTGCCTTTCAGCGAGCGGTATGGGGAAAAAAGATGATGGAGGGCGTTACGCCGCGGTGCCGATTTCCGGGACTTCGGGGGGTTCGGGAGACTCTGGGGCATCAGGGGTTTCCGGGAGATCGGGTATTCCCGGGCTGCCAGAGACCTGGCGGATGCTCAGGACGTTGCCGTAGGACACCTGTTGATCCCCGATAGTCAGTTGCGGCTCGTTCCCGGCGAAGGAGACGCCCGTGACTATCCCGGTGATCGGGCTGTCACCACCGGTGGTGACCTCCGTGCCGATCAACGATGCGACAGCGGTGCGCTGCTGGAAGCCCAACGCGACGTCCTGCGTGGCGCTGAGCATGTTCAGCTTCTCCATGGAGGCCAGCTGAGTGGTCTGGGCAATCATCTCGTTGGTATCCATGGGCGAGCTCGGATCCTGGTTGGCCAGCTGGGTCACCAGCAGGTGCAGGAACACTTCGCCGTCCAAGGTCTTTTTGGGGACTCGAGGTGGCTGGGCGGCAGCTCCCGCGGTGGCCACACCGATAGGTGGAATAGGCATGTCTTCCTTCCTAGGCCAGTATGTCGAGGCCGGATGAACGGGTGGTGGATGTTACCGGTGCAGCGGGTTCCGGCAGCTGCGCAGGGCTCCCCGGCTGGGGACCCGCTGCCGATCCGGGGCATTGGCGGCCCGGGGCAAAGTGCCCCGCTCCCCCGGAGGCCGGACCGTTGCCTGTGCCACCCTGCTCCGGTCCGGTGCCGATGTGCACCGTTCCGGCGCCCGTGGAAGCAAGTTCGCGGCGCAGCTCAGGAAGCATGTTCCGTAGTGCCTCACGGCCGGCTTCACCGGGTGCCGTGAGTTCAACACGCAACCCCTCGACTCCGATCACCGCTTTGACGGTGATCGGCCCCAGGGCTTCCGGGGCTACCTGGATGCTGAGCGTGCGTTCGCCGTGCGGGCCGGTGGCTAGCATCAGCAACGGACCGGCCAACTGGCGGTGCAGGGGTTCGGCCTGTGGCGCCCGAACCGGGGCGGAGGCAAGAGCGGGTGCCAGAGCAGTGGCGGGTTCCAGCTGTACCGAAGCATTGGCCATTCCATGCGGGGCGGCGCCTGCCGGTGTCTCCTCAACGGGGACGAGCAGCGGGATCGGAAGGGCAACTACTGGTTGCCCCGCCGTTGCGGCAAGCGGCGGAACCGGGTGGGAGGACGTCGTTAGCGCGGCGCCTTGGACCTGCTCCGCGCCCGGCCCTGCCGTAAGTACCGCGGCGGCCGTGAGCGGCCGTACCGGGGATTCGGCGTGAACCGCCATGGCCGCTCGAGCTGGTGCCGTCGCGGTGAACCCGGCCGGGACATGCCCTGGATTGACGGTGGTCGCTGCTGTCCCAATAGCGTCCTCGGTCGGCTCCTGCACTGCGGATTCCTCCGGCTGCGATGCGACGGCTGGCAACGGTGAAGCAGCATCAAGCTCTGGTCCGGTCAGCTGCTGCGTGGTTGCTGGTAAGGCTGTTCCGGCATCCGGGGTTCCTGCCCCCACCATGTCCACTACAGCGGGTGTAGCGGGTGTAGCGATACCTTCGACAGCCGGAGCAGCCGGAGCAGCGACAGCGAGAGCAGCAGGCGCACCGGGCGCGGCGACAGCCAGCGCACCGGGCGCGGCGGGTGCACCGGGCGCGGCGACAGCCAGAGCAGCAGGCGCACCGGGCGCAACGGGCGCACCGGGCGCAACGACAGCCAGAGCAGCAGGCGCACCGGGCGCAACGGGCGCACCGGGCGCAACGACAGCCAGAGCAGCAGGCGCACCGGCAGCCGGTTCACCGGAAACGGTGGGGGCCATCGGACGATAGTCATCGGGCAGCACAAAGCCAGGGACGGTTAGCTGGGTACCGGCCCCCTGCTCACCGGCTGAATCTTCTACGGGCGCCGGTGTTCCGGCTTCGAGGGTGTTTTCCCCGGCACCGAGCAAGGAGGAGAGCACGTCTTCGAACTGGCCGGGAGCCGAGACGGGGGCAGTTGAGGATCGTTGGGCACCGGGTGCCGGCGTCAGGAAGCTGACCGGGTTCATGTCTTAGCCCCCTCAAACGCGGCGCGCTGCGCGGCAAGCCCGCGATCGGCACCGGTCGGATGCCCGGTCGGCACGGATGCCGCCTGCGCGGCATTTGCCGGGACAATGCGTCTGATGGTCATGATGTCGGCGTCCGTTTCAAAGAGTTCCCTGATGCTCACGTTTTCCCCTGGCCGGGGAGCATGGAGCATCCTGTTATCGCCCAGGTAGATGCCGATGTGGCCGCCACCGCGGGTCACTATCAAATCCCCCGGCTTGGCCTGTTTCAGCGAGGGAACCTCTGTGCCCTGTTTTGCCTGGTCCCGGGCGACCCGGGGCAGGCTCACGCCCAGGTCCTTGAAGGCATGCTGGACCAGTGAGGAGCAGTCCAACCCGATCTTGGGGTTGTTTCCGCCCCATATATAGGGAACGCCGAGGTATTTGCGGGCCGCGGCGACCACGTCGTCACCGGTGGTGCCGCTGCCCGATGTCACCGGCCCGGCAACCGCCTGAACCGGTGCGGCGCCAGGTACCAGCGCCGTGGACTGCACGCCGGCCTGCCCGGTAGCCTGCACCGTGGCCGATACCGGTACCGGGTTCAGCGCGGCAGAGAGCTGCGACACGGCGTCCCCGTTGCCCAGCGCCGCACCGAGTGCCTGGGTGAAGGCCTCCGGATCGATACCCGACGGGGCCACGGGGGTTCCGCCCGCCACCGTCGAGTTCTGGATCCGGTCCTGCAGGGTCACCGGCCGTGCCTCGGAACCTGCGGTTCCGGCGGATGCTCCATCGCGGTAGCCGGTCAGGCTGGCCATCGTTTCGCGAATCTCGCCGATGCGGCCCATCACCTCATTCAAACTCACGATGCAGCCCTTCCGGCACCCTGGCGGGTTCCCAAATCATCAAGTAGCAGCTGTTCGCGGGCGAGGTCCTCGGTCCGGACCATCACTTCGTGCTTCTCGGCAAGTTTTTGCAGCATCGCCGCCGAGCCGCGGGCCTGCAGGTAGTCGGTTTCCGCGTTGAGTACGTGGGTAGCCTGTGACTCCACCAGCGCGTTGAGTTCAAGCAACATGCTGCGGCTCGAGGCCCGGGCAGCAGCGATGGCCAACAGTGCATCAGCATCCACCGGCTCGGCCGTGGACGCTGCCACGGTGTCGCGGACCCGCAGGACCCGCTCCTGTCCACCATGCAGCGCCGAGTTCGCCGAAGCGAGTTTGCCGGCAGCCCGCTTTTCCTGAAGTTCACGTAGCCGCAGCAGGCCGGCCAGTGGGAAAACGCGTCCCATCAGCACACCCCCAGTCCATGCAGCAACGCATCCAGATGCGCCCAGGATCCGGAGGCTGGCATCGGCTCATCCAGGCGCTGGCAGAGGAACGCGGAAATGGCGTCCTGGTTATCTACCGCAGCGTCAACCAGCGGGTTAACCCCGCGCTGATAGGCACCGACATCGAGCAGGTCCTGGGCCGAGGCCCGGGCTGCCATGACCCGGCGAAGCGTCGAGGCAGCGGCACGCTGGGGCCCGGTGGTGACCTTCGATGCGACACGGGAGACCGAGGCCAGGGCGTCGATGGAGGGGAAGTGCCCGGCCACGGCCAGCTTCCTATCCAGCACGATGTGTCCGTCCAGCAGCGAGCGGGCCGAGTCGGCGATCGGCTCATTGTGGTCATCGCCGTCCACCAGCACCGTATAGATGCCGGTGATGGATCCCTCGGCCGATGTGCCGGCACGCTCGAGCAGCCGCGCCAGCAGCGAAAAGGTGGAGGGTGGGTAGCCGCGGGTTGCCGGCGGCTCGCCGGCGGAGAGCCCGATTTCGCGCTGCGCCATGGCAACACGGGTGAGCGAATCCATCATCAGCAGCGCCTCGGCGCCGCCGGCGCGGAACTCCTCGGCGATGCGGGTCGCCACGAAGGCGGCACGCAGGCGCATCCGTGCCGGTTCATCCGAGGTGGAGACCACCACGATGGAACGGGCCAGGCCCTCGGGGCCCAAATCCTCCTCGAGGAACTCACGCACCTCGCGGCCGCGCTCGCCCACCAGGGCAATCACGTTCACCTGGGCATCGGTGCCCCGGGCGATCATCGAGAGCAGCGAGGACTTGCCGACGCCGGAACCGGCGAACAGCCCGATGCGCTGCCCGGAGCCCACGGCGGTCAGCGTGTCCATGACCCGCACGCCGAGTTGCAGCGGGGTGGTGATCCGGCGGCGTTCAAGCGGCGAGGGCGGGTCCCGGTCCAACTGCACCAGGGCATGCGGGCCCAGCGGACCCTTGCCGTCAAGGGGCCGGCCGAGTCCGTCAATGACCCGGCCAAGCAGGCCGCTGCCCACCGGGACCAGGGCGGGGCCCGATCCGGCATGGGCCTCGTCCCCGACAGTGATGCCGTCCAGGGAGCCCAGCGGCATGCAATGCAGTCCGCTGGACCGGGCTGCGACGACCTCTGCCGGGACCCGGTCCGGGCCAATGCCCACGACAGTGCCCAGCGGGCAGGAAAGCCCGGCGATATCCAGGCCCAGGCCGAGCACCGAGGTGACGATGCCGACCCGCGTGGGTGCGGCTGCACCCACTGCCGACTGTAAAGCGGTCCAAGACCCGGCAGTCAGGGTCCCGACGCTCATGTGGCCCCGCCCAACAGGGCGGTTCGAGCGCGGTCCAGTGCCGTGGAGATGCGTGAATCGAGGAAACCGTCGGCAAATTCGCTGATGGCATCCCCGGGAAGCAGGCCGGCATCAGCCACCAGCTTCACGCCGGCCGCCGGGCCGACGGCCGGGTCCAGCAGTCCCAGATCGGCGGGGTTCATCCGGATCGAGTGGATCTCGGCATCGCGTCCTGCCGACAGGGCCCGATCAAGGGCAGCCCGGGCTCCGGAGGGGGCATTTGAGAGTTCAACGCCGAGGATTGCCTCGGCCAGCAGCAGGGCCGATTCAGCCAGCACCGCGGAGGCATGATCGAGTGCCGGAACGGTGCGCCGTTCCAGCGCCTCGCTCGCCGTGCGCAGCACGGCGATGGCCCGGGCGTGGTCGCGAGTCCGGGCCCGTTCGGCCTCGATGGTCCGCGCCTCCAACTCCCGGCGCTGGTTCCGGGCTGCCGACTCGGCAGCCCGGATGCCATGCGCGTACCCCTCGGCATAGCCGCGGGTGCGGGCCGACACTGTCGCATCTTCGCCGGGTCCAAGCCCAGCCAACGCAGTGTATGCGGCCGGTTCGAAGACCAGCGGTTCACAGGACATAGTCTTCCTCCCCGCGCGTCATGGTGATCTCGCCCTGGTTTTCCAGTTGGCGGATCATCCGTACCACCTCGGCGCGCGCCTCCTCGACTGCGCTGAGCCTGACCCTGCCCATGGTGGAGGATTCGGCCTCGAGCAGTTCGCGGGTGCGCTCGGAGACGTTGGCGCGGATGGAATCGGCCACCGATTCGGCGGCGCCACGCAGCGCAAAGGCCAAGGTCTTGGGATCGAGGCCACGCAGGATGCGCTGCACGTCGCGGGGCTCGAACTTCACCAGATCGGCGAAGGTGAGCATGCGCGAGCGGACCTCTTCGGCCAGCTTCGGGTCGCGGGCATCCAGCCCGGCCAGCAGCTCCTTTTCCACGGCCACGTCCGAGCGGTTCAGGATCTCCACCAGCGGCGCAATGCCTCCGACTGCCTCGACCGGCTCACGCGGGGTCACCACGGCGATGGCGCGTAGCTTCAGCGCCTCGGCCACCACCCGGACGGCCTCCGGGGAGGCCGGGCCCATGGTGGCCAGCGCACGGGCGATCTCGGTACGCATGAGCGGGTCGAACCCGGACAGCACGGCGGAGCCTACCTCCGGGCGCAGGTGCCCAATGACCAGGGCGATGGTCTGCGGCAGTTCCCCGTCCAGCAGGGCAATCAGCTGCGGGGCCTCGGCACTGTCCAGGAAGTCGAAGCTCATCCCGGCAAGCGAGGAGGAGAGCCGGTCCATGACGGCACCGGCGCGCTCGACGCCAAACGATGCTTCCAGCAGTCCGGCTGCAACATCCCGGCCGCCACGCTGGTTGCGGCGTCCCGAGGTGGTCAGCTCGTGCACCTCATCGATGGCACTGGCCGCGAGGTCCGGGTCAACCCGGCGCAGGCGCACCAGCTCGGCTGCAATCTCGTCTGCCTCGAACTCGGTGAACTGGCGCATCACCTCGGCGGCGTGTTCGCGCTCCATCTGCATGAGCACCACGGCGACCTTCTGGGTTCCGGTCAGTTGGATCTGGCTCTGGTTCCTCATTCGTTCCTCCCATCGTCCATGACGCTGCGCAGGTAGTCGGCCATCTGCCTGGGATCGTTTGCCGCTATCATCGACAGCTCGCGACGCTTTTCATTTGCGTCGGAGGCGAAGGCCGGCACCAGTTCGGGTGCCGGGATCACTGCCATGGTCGTGGTTGCCGGGCCGGGGATCTCGCCCAGGGACTCGATGACCGACGGGTACTCGCGGAATTCACCCAGGTCGATGGCCTCGCGGCTCTGCTTGTTCCGTCGGGCGTACAGGGCGTAGGCGGCGGCGAGCACCAGTGCGAGGGCGACGACCCCGGCGATGATCAATTGGTGTTGCAGCTGGGCCGTGCGTGCTGCCGCCTCATCGGCGGCAGCAGCTGCAAGCGCGTCCTTGGCGGCTGTCGCGGCTGCCATGTTGAAGGGCACGACAGAGACGTTCAGCGCATCGCCGCGGGCCGTATCGATGCCGGCGGCACCGGAGACCAGCTGGGTCACGTCGGCCATGTTCAAGCCCTGGGCCGTTGGCGCATCGATGGCCACGGAGACCGTTTGGCGGCGCAGCGAACCGGCGGGGATCACCCGGTTCTCCGTGACTTTGTCGATCGCGTTGTTGCGTTGGGAGTCCTTGGAATTGAAATTGCTGTCCTTGGTGGCTCCGTTGGGCACGGCGATGTTATCCGGACCCAGGACACCGGTGGCACCGGCACCGTTTGCGCCGGCACCGGTGAGCTTCTCGGTCTTCAGGCTTTCACTTAGTGCCGGTTTGCCCTTGGGATTCTTGAACTTCTCCGAGGTGCGTTCGGCCGATTCCATGCTCATGTCGGCGGCGACGGCGACGGTGGCATTGCCCTGGCCCACGATCCGGTCGAGCATCGCCTGGACCGAGGTGCCCACGCGAGCCTCGTAGTCCAGTGCCTGCGTGTCAGCTCCCCCGGTGGCTCCGACACCGACGGCGGAGAGCAGCCTGCCGGAGGCATCGACCACGGCGACATCCTCGGGCTTGAGCCCATCCACCGCGGCGGAGGTCAGGTGCACCAGCGCCTGGACCTGGTCGCGGCTCAAGGACGCCCCGGGCTTCGTTTCGATGAAGATCGAGGCCGTGGGGTTGGTCTTGGAATCGACGAAGACACTCTGTTCGGGGATCGCCAGCTTCACCGAGGCGGCTCGCACACCGTCCATGGCCTGGATGGTGGAGGCCAGTTCGCCCTCCAGGGCGCGCTTGTAGGTGATGCCCTGCTGGAATTCGCTGGAGGTCACACCCATGTTGTCCAGCAGCGAGTAGCCGGCGTTGGAGGAACTGGGCAACCCCGCGGCCGCGGCCTTGAGCCGTGCGTCGTAGACGTTCTGCTCGGGGACCATGATGGTTCCGCCGCCGCCGGTGAGTTCGTAGGGAATGGAATCGGCCTTGAGCTGCTCCACGATGGTGGAGGCGTCGGCCGGGGCCAGCCCGGAGTACAGCGGGGAGAGGTTCGGTTTGTTCAGATAGGTGGCCAGGGCGATTCCGCCCAGCACGAGCACGGCGACACCAATGATGGCGATGGTGCGCTGGGCCAGGGTGAATCCCTTGACCGAGTCCCCCAGTTTGGCCAGGGGCGCAGGCATGCCCGCCATCAGCCCTGCATCCTCATGATCTCGTTAAACGCCTCGACGCCGCGGTTACGGACGGTGGAGATGAGCTCCATGGCAACCGCGGCGCGGGTGGAAGCCAAGGTCGCCGCGTGGATGTCCGTCAGATCCCCGGTGACGGCCTTCAGTGCCAGGTCATTCGAGGTTCCCTGCAGCGACTGGACATTATCGACGGCACCGCTCAGTGCCGTGGCGAAGGCCGAGCCGTCGGTGAGTGCCGCGCCGGCAGGTTCCACATAGCCGGTGCCCAGGGTGGGCGCCACTGCGGTAACGGGGGCGATGCTCATGGGCATTAGTTGCGTCCGATCTGAAGTGCTGCCTGGTAGGTTTCCTTGGCTCGGTCGACCACTGCCGCATTGGCCTGGTAGCCGCGCTGGGCCATGATGAGCGCACCCATCTGTTCGGACATGTCGATGTCCGGGTAGCGGACGTTGCCGTCCGCGTCGGCTAACGGGTGGTTTGGTTCGTGCACGATGCGCCCCTGCGCGTCGCCGAACTCGACGCCATCCACGTGCACGCCCTGCCCCGAGGCATCGGCGCGGGCGACGATGTAGCGGGCACGGAAGGCATCGCCGGAGGTGGCGGTGGCCGTGTTGACGTTGGCCAGGTTGTCCGCAACGGCATCGAGCCATTTGCGGTGCACCGTCAGGGCGGTTCCGGCAATGCCGATGGCGTCGGGCATTAGTTGCTCCTCAGCGCGGTGCGGATAGCGTTGAGCGGGCCTGAGGCAGCCTGGGCGGCGAACTGGAAGCGCAGCACCGTATCGATGTTCGACAGCGTCTCGGTATCCAGGTTCACGTTTGAGCCGTCCAACCGGGTCGGCTCGAGTGAGGTCGAGGTGGTGGCGCTGTTGCGGCCGTTGCCATTGGCAATGGACCGGGACAGGGAGTCCTCGAAATCGACGCGACGGGCGTGGAAACCGGGGGTGTTGACGTTGGCAACGTTGTTGGCGATGGCACGTTGGCGCATCGCCAAACCGTCGAGGGCGCTTTCCAGGGCCAACGACGTGACGGATTCGAACACGACGGGGTTGCTCCAGGGTCGTTCTGCAGCCCATCCGTGGGCATGAAGGGGTAGAGCGATCCATGCTCTACTGCACACCATCGGCAGGCGCTGACCTGCCGTTAGCTGTTTCTGTCTAACCGGTCACATCAAGGTAGACCGAGTTGCCGGGCGCTGGCCGCGGGACAATTGCCACGGCGCGTAACTGCCTCGACGCCTCATCGCGCTTCCCGGCGACAGTCAACTTGGCATCATCCATCTCGGCGAGCAAGGCAGACACGCGCGGCTCCAGCGAGACGGGCAGCGGCCCCAGGCCGGCAGGGGGTGTCCAAGGGGCCGGGTCCGGCTCCGGGTCCCCGCCCCGGGCGAGCGTGCCGCGCAGCGCCGAAAGCTCCGACTCCATGACAGCTATCAGCTCAAGCCACCCGGCTTCCTCGGCCGCCGGGGCCGATTCAGCCAATGCCCAGTCCCCCGGCGGTCCCGATGGGGTTTGCAACAGCCGCCTCGTGCCAGGCAACGCGCAGCGGCTCGAGCAGACCGATGGCCTCCCGGATGCGCGCCGGATCACGGTTGATGTTGGCCCCAACCAGGGCGGTGCCCAGGTAAGCGTATAGACCGGCCAGACCCTCCGCCCCGTCCCAAGCCCCTGTATCCAGCGACGAGGAAAGTTCGGCAATGATCTCTTGCGCGTGGATCAGGTTCTCGGAGGCCACCGACCACTGCTCGGCCAGCTGAGCAGCCTCGGCACGGCCCAGATCCAGCAGCAGCCGGTCATACAGCATGGTCAGCAGGCGGGCGGGACTGGCCGAAAGGATGGCCTCACGGTTCAATTGTGCGCGTTTGGCGGCAGCGTTCATCATCATTAGTTGTTCTGCGAGTTGTTCGGCAACGAACCCAGCTGCGAGATCAAATAGCCGGACTGCGCATTCAGCTTGCTCAGCTGGACCTCCAGTGCCGCATAGGTGCGCTTGAGGGTCGCCTCACGGGTGGCCAGACGTCGATCCCAGTCCATGATCTGCCCATCAAGGCGCTTGGCCATCGATTCCTGGCCAGTGATCCTGGTAGTGATCTGCCCGTCATACTTATCGGATAGTGTCTCCGCAACCCCGGTCACACGGCTGGAAATAGCCTGCAGCACCTTTTCGACGCGTGCCGGGTCATCGTTCAGCGCTTTAGCGAACTTCTCGGCATCGAAGTCGATCGACCCGTTGCGGTTGACCGAAATGCCGATCTCCGAGGGGGAACGTCCATCAACCGGGCCGATGGCAGCATCCATGATCCTGCGGTTGACATCGCGAACGGTGCCGTCTCCAGTGAAGATCATCCCGGAGGTCGCCCCTTCGGAGCCTGCAGTGACTGCCGAGTTCGTGGCAATGAATTTAAACAGCCCATTGAGTGACTCCACCAAGCCGGCGGCTACCTTCGAGGAAGCTTCGGTATCCCGACCGATGGTGAGCGTAACTGGTTCGGTGGAGGCCTTGGAGACGCTCACGTCGACCCCGTGCATCAGGGCTGTGAAGGTATTCGTGGCCGAGGAGATCGTTTGCTCGGCGTCGGTTCCTGTCCACAGGGTGACTTGTGCGTCCTGGGCGACGCGAATCTCAGTCAGCGGCACTGTGCTGCCGCTGATGGAGAAGGAGTTCTTCTCGCCGGAATCGGCTGAGGTGAACTGCACGCGGAATTCACCGTTACCGGCAGCCACCTTGACCGCCTTGACCCCGGATGCGGAGGCGTTGACGGCCTTGATCACGTCGTCCAGCGAGTTCGACGCGGCGCTGATCGTGGTTTCACTGCCGTCGTTGGCGGTGATGGTGAAGGAGTCCGAATCCCATTCGGCGATCGGTCCGGAGACGATGAGCTGGCTTTGTGCCGTTTGCTTAACAGTCAGTTCCAACGATCCGGGCGCGGCCCCAGCACCGGCGGTGACCTTAATGGCATCAGAGCTCGTAGATGTACTGAACAACTGCAGCGAATCGGGCTTGGCCGACTTGGCGGCAAGCTTGGCAAGGTCGGCGACCTTGGTATTCAGTGCCTGAAGCGCAGTAACCATCGTCTGGGTCGACTTGGACTTGTTCTTCAGAATGTTCTGCGGGATCGCCTCGACCTGCATCAGTGACTTGATCAATGCCGCGGTGTCCAAGCCACTGGCGAGTCCGTCAAGTGCCAGGCCCATGCTGCCTCCGTTTTCGTGTGCTGGTGGTGCCACAAACCTCCCGCAGGATCTCCGGTCACTTAGGAGATATCCGGATTCTGCGGGAGGTCGTGGGTTTACTGCTGATGCTGCCGTTGCTCACCCCGGTCTTGCCACGCCCTCGGTGCTTGGAGCGCCGTCGGTGTGGCCGGATTCGGGAGCTTTAGACCGAGGCCTAGCGCAGGAGCGAAAGGACACCCTGGTTGGACTGGTTGGCCTGCGCGAGCATGGCGGTACCTGCCTGGGACAGGATGTTCTTGGCAGTGAACTTAACCATTTCGCCGGCCATGTCAACATCGCGGATGCGGGATTCGGCAGCCGCGAGGTTTTCGCGCGAGACGTTCAGCGAGTTGATCGCCGACTCGAAGCGGTTCTGCACTGCGCCGATCTCGGAGCGCTGTGTGGAGATGGCCGTGATCTCGGTGTCGACCGATGCGATGCTTGTCAGCGCGACGGCGGAATCGACGTAGGTCAGGGCCTTGACGGTGGCACCGAGTGTTGCCAAGTTGGTCCCGGTGAGGTCAACGCCGATCTGGTCATTGGCGGCGGTCGAGCCCGCGCCGACCTGGAAGGTCAGGTCTGCGCTGCCGTCAAGCAGCGCGATGCCGTTGAAGTTCGTGGCACCGCCGATGCGGATCAGCTCGTCGCCCAGCGCATCGGATTCGGCCTTGATGGCCTCACGCGATTCAGTATTATTCGAGTCGTTGCCGGACTGCACGGCCAGGTCTCGGACTCGCTGCAGGATGGAGTGGACCTCGGTCAGGGCGCCTTCAGCGGTCTGGATGACCGAGATGCCGTCCTGGGCGTTGCGGGCTGCAACAGCCAGGCCGTTGACCTGTGAGCGCAGGCCCTCAGAGATGGACAGGCCTGCCGCGTCATCTGCTGCGCGGTTGATGCGCAGGCCGGAGGATAGCTTCTCCAGCGACTTCGACAGGTCGTTCTGCGTGTTGGACAGGTTCCGGTGAGCGTTCATCGCCGAAATGTTCGTGTTGATCTGCATACCCATGGTGAATTCCTCCGTGAGACGGGTGTTTGTCAGGGGCCCATCCATGGGCCCCACACCCTCCTATCGGCCGGCCTTCGAAATCCGTTAGCCGACTGGGAGTTTCTTTTCATGATTAACAGGGAAACCCGACGAGGCCGATGAATTACGCGTCAAACCCCCGGCCGTCCGCTGGCCGAATTCGGCCAGGTATTCTTCGCGGCGGCGTTCGGCCGAGCGGGTCAGTACTATCGGAACCGCCGGCTTTTCCTCGGACAGGTATCCGGACTGCAGGCCCTCTTGGATGAGCTTGATGGCAGCTGTCCGTCGTTGCGATACGGCCGAGTGGGTCACACCGAGCTCTGCGGCGAGCTCCTTGACGGTACTCCCCCTGAAGTAGACACTCTCGATGACCAGACGGAGGTTTTCCGGCAGCGCATCGACCGCAGAGCGGACCGTCTGGGTTCGTTCAGCATCAAGCGCTTGCTCCTCGGGGCTTTGGGTATCAGAGCTCAGGTAGTCGGCCATGGCATCATCTATCCCCACCACCGTGCGTTCGGCATTGCCGAGTACCGCAAGAACTTCGCCTTGGCTGATACCCATGGTTTCGGCGAGTTCCGCGACGGTGGGCTGGCGTCCCAGCGCACCGCTCAGGGCCTCTTGGGCCGAACGGGTCTCGGTCATCCGCCGGCGGGCACCGCGGGTCGCCCAGTCGTTCGAGCGCATGTCGTCGGCAAAGGCGCCGACGATTCGGCGTCTGGCATAGGCTCCGAAAGGTACCCCCAGCGCGGAATTGTACGAGCCTGCTGCAGTCATCAGGGCAATGGCTCCGACAGAGACCAGGTCTTCACGGGAGAGATGGGTGGCCTTGGCACACAACTCCGATGCGAGATACCCCACCAGCGGAAGATTTTCTACCACCAGACGGTTGCGCGCGTCTTGATCCAATTTGGGAATCCTCAGCATTAATAATTCATCGACACCGACAAGTTAAACATCGGTCCCCACCACCCCAAATATGGCTTATGTGACCTTCCCCCTAGAGATAGTAGCGGCAAACCGGGCTCTCATGTGCGATTACTCCTTACATTCGCATTGGAACGGCCGATAGGGTTCGAATAAGGCAGGGGAAAATTGGGGAATTTCGATTCTTGGGAGGTGTCGTACATGGGAGCCAATCAGCTTTCGGTGCTTTTGTGGGAGGAACGCGAACTGCTGGAACTTCTCCAATTTAAATTGGAAGAAGAACAGCTTCTGCTTGTTTCAGGAAAGTCCCGCTGGATTTCGCTAGCCACCCGTGAAGTGGAAAAGGTCTTGGAGAAGGTCCATGCGGCGGGCTTGGCCCGGTCGATCGAGGCATCGAACGTCGCTACGGCATGGGGCTGCCCCGAGGACGCACCGCTGTCGCAGATCATCGAGTCTGCTCCGGAGGGACCCTGGCGCGAAATCCTCACGGCGCACCTGACCGCACTGCGCACCATCACGGGTGATATTTCGCAACTGCGTGAAGCCAACGACCAGTACCTTCGCGCTGCCTACCGCTCCAGCCAGGAAACCCTGGCCACGCTGGGCAACGACACCTCACTGTACGGGCCCTCCGGCGCCTCGGCCGCACACAGCACCAGCGCATACATCATCGACACGAAGCTCTAGGGAGACCATGTGAGTACGTTCAGCGGCCTGAACACGGCCATGACCGGATTGGCCGCGGCCCGCATGGCCATGGAGACGGCTGGCAACAACATGACCAACGTCAAGACCGCCGGCTACACCAGGCAACGAGCCGAGTTCGACTCGATCGGCTCCGTCGCCACGATCGGGCGCCTGGCCGGCCGCTCCGGGCCGGGCCAGGGAGTTGCCTTCGGTGGCATCGCCCGGCTGGCCGATGCCCACCTTGACGCCCGCGTTCGTGGCACCCTGGCCATTGCCTCCTACTCGGACACCAAGGCAGAGGGCCTGAGCAACCTCGAAGGCGTGCTGCGCGAACCCGGCGAAAACGGACTCTCGGCGCTCCTGAACGACTTCTGGGCCGGGTGGCAGGATGTCGCGAACCAACCCGGTGAAAGCTCACCGGCCGCTGTGCTGCTGGAACGTGCGAAGTCCATCGCCGACCGTTTCGCCCTCACCCACAGCGAGGTCTCCGGGCAATGGTCGTCCCAGCGTGCCACCCTCGATACCATGGCATCCGAGTTGAACTCGGCGGCCGCTGCCGTTGCCGAGCTGAACGGACAGATCCGTTCAGCCACGGCCACCGGAGGCAGCCCCAACGCCCTGCTTGACCAGCGCTCCCAGCTGACGGAGCGCATGGCCGAAATCTCCGGGGCAACCGTCCGCGATAACGCCGATGGCTCGGTAGACGTGTTGCTGGACGGAAATGCACTGGTTTCGGGGACTACTATCCGACCCGTTCAGGTCAGTGGGTCCGCGACGATCGATGGAACCGTCGCACCGTCCCTGCAATGGGCGCACCGCATCGGCGAGCCCATCGCCCTGGAATCCGGCCGCATGGCAGCCGCCCTCTCCCTGTTGGCACCGGCCACCGCGCAGGGCACAGGGGGCAAGCTGGCCGAGATGGTGAAGTCGTTGGACTCCATCGCACGTGAGCTGGCCACCCGCGTCAATCTGGTGCAGTCGGAGGGCCGGACGGTGTCAGGCACAGTCGGCCCCCCGTTCTTCGCCTTCGACCTTGATAATCCGGCCACCAGCCTGAGAGTCGTGGCCACAGGCGCATCAGACCTTGCCACGGGAACCCCGGGCGGAGGTGCACTGGATGGCTCGAACGCGCTGCGCATGTCCGGCTTGGGAAGCGCCAAGGACGGACCCGACGCCCTGTGGAACGCCACCGTGATCACCGTCGGTGTCGCTTCTAAGTCCGCCGCACAGCAGGCACTTGCCTCGGCAGTGGCGGCATCCACCGCCGCCGGAGCCCAGATGTCCCTGTCTGCGGTGTCGCTCGACGAGGAAAACGTCTCCTTGTTGGCTTCCCAGCACGCCTTCCAGGGCGCCGCCCGGGTCATGACGGCAGTGGATGAAATGCTTGACACACTGATTAACCGCACCGGCATTGTCGGACGATAGGCACTGAACACCATGAGCAGAATCACCAACATTGCGATGAGCACATCCGCCGACCGCAACCTCCAGGCCGCCATGGGCCGGCTGGCCGCGATCCAGGAAAAAGCCTCCTCGCAGCGGGAGATCACGCGTCCCAGCGACGACCCGTCCGGCACCTCCAACGCCATGTTGGTGCGTGCCGAACAACGGGCCAACCAGCAGTTCGCACGTAACGTCCAAGACGCCCAGGGCTGGTTGAGTACTGTGGACAGCTCGCTCGGCGCCACCACTGAACTGCTCCAACGCATGCGCGACCTGACGCTGTTGGGTGCCAACGACGGCGCCATGGGTCCCGACGCCAAGGAAGCAATCGCCCTGGAATTGGATCAGATCCACGACGCACTGCTCACTCAGGCCAACACCAAGTTCATGGGCCGTAGTGTCTTTGCCGGAACATCCGATGCGGCCGCAGCCGTGGATGATGACTACAATTTCTCTGCTACCGGTTCGGTTGATCGACGCATCGGCCCCAACTCCACCGTCCGGGTCGATGCCGACGGAGCGAAGGCCTTTGGCCAGGGCCAGTCCGAAAGCATTTTTGCACTGGTCAAGACCATCGCAGCCGAACTTCGCGACGGGACGAACGTCGGGTTCCGCGTGGGCGACATCGATGAACGCCTGAAGGCCGTCAACGGCGTCCGGGCAACAAACGGTGCCAGTCATGCGGCTGCGTTGACGGCCGAGTGGGCATTGCTCACCGACTCCGTGGAACTTGAAGGAAGGCGAAGCAAAATCGAGGATATCGATCTGGGCCTTGTCGCCCTGGAACTCAAGAGCCAGGAACTGGGTTACCAGGCTGCACTGTCGGCGGCCGCCCGCACCCTGCAGCCCTCACTGATGGATTTCCTGCGATGAGCCTGCTGCTGGTTCCTGCCATTCCGTTCCCCGGTTTCGAGTCGAGCGCCGGGTTTAGGCTTGAAGATGTTGAAGGCACCATGGGGCTCCACTCGCTGGAATCCGTGCAGGATCCGGCCTTGCGCCTCTTCGTCCTGGATGCAGCGCTGCACCTGCCCCACTACACCCCGGTGTTCACCGACGGCCAGCGCGACCTGGCTGGCATCACTGAACCGGATCAGCAGCGTGTGCTGGTAGTGGTCAATACCTCAGATTCCAATCCCACCGTCAATCTGCTCGCACCGATCCTGGTCAATGCCAGCACGTTGGCCTGCGCCCAGGTGATCCTCGAGGGCCAGAGCTGGGACCTGCGTACACCGCTGCCCGCATAGCAATAGTCGCCAACAAAAAACGGCATGGGGTGGAGGGCTCCCGTGCCGTTTGCGTTTGCTACAGTTAGCGGCGTCCGCGCAGCACGCCGATGGCCCCGACGCTCAGTGCGGCAAAGCCGGCCAACAGCGCCACCACGAAGCCGCCCAGCGGGATGCCCAACACGTCGCGTGCCGCCTGCGCCTCCGGTCCGGAACCCAGGTAGTCCCCTCCGGCCTGGATGAAGTTTGTTGCCACCCAGCCCTGGAAGAACACGGAAGCCAGCAGTGCCAGCGAGGCGATGACTCCCACTCCCATGCCGAGGTAGAACAGCAACCGGTAGGCCAGCGCGGAGGTCCGCATCGGCGCGGCGGGCCCCGGATCGGCATCGAGCGCCTCGGGGAAACGGTCCAGCCACCGCCCGCTGGAACCATCGCTGGGCTCGAGGTCGTCGGTGCCATCGGTCTCTTCGATGAGCTCGTCGTCTTGCTGCAGCTCTTCGGCGGGCACCTCGGCGCGGGCCTCGCGGGTGCTTCCGGCCTGATTCATATCCACTCCCCCACCGTACCGCGAACCCGTGGCGGATCACCGGCCCCACCGCGGCCAGCTAGGCTTAAGCACATGGCTTCCTCCCCCACAGCACCGGGTTCATCCCCGGGCGCCGAACCGCTTGCCCTTCTGCTCAGCAGCACCGGTTGGGCACTGCTGAACTCGATCGACCCCTCTGAGGCCGGAAACGACTCCGCGGCACTGGCGCTGAACCTGCGCCTGCGCAAGGAGGGCCACCCCGTCGAGCTGGTGACGGCCGTGGTGCAGCAGACCCGGCTGCGGGCCCGCGCCCGGGCCAAATTCGGTCCCTTTGCCGATTCCATGGTGTTCACCCCCGCCGGGCTCGAACAGGCCACCCGGTTGAACCTCGCGGCCCTGCACGCGCAGCGGTTCACCCGCGCCGGAGTCAAAAAGGTCGCCGACCTGGGCTGTGGCATCGGCGCCGATTCGCTCGCCCTGGCCAGCGCCGAGCTGGATGTCACCGCCGTGGAAATGGATGAGACAACCGCGGCAGCGGCAACGCTGAACCTGATGCCCTGGCCCAATGCCCGCGTGGTGAACGCCGATGCCACGGCATTCGATCTCACCGGGTTCGACGGGGTCTGGCTGGATCCGGCCCGGCGCACCACCAGCACCTCCGGCACGTCCCGGCTCTTCGACCCCGAGGCGTTCAGCCCGCCGCTGTCCTTCGTCGAGGCCCTGGCCGACCGCGGCCTGGCGGTCGGGGTCAAGATGGGCCCCGGCATCCCGCATGAAGCCGTCCCCGCCCAGTGCGAGGCCCAATGGGTATCGGTCAACGGGGACGTGACCGAAGCGGCCTTCTGGTTCGGTCCGCTGGCCCGGCCCGGCGTACGCCGCGCGGCACTGGTCATCGGCCCGGACGGCGCTACCGAGCTGACCAGCGCGGTGGACCACGATCCGGATGCAGCACTGCGCGGCGAGGTGCCGGTGGGACCGGCCGAGGGCTACCTCTATGAGCCGGACGGAGCGGTGATCCGGGCCGGGCTCGTCGCGGACCTGCTGGCCACCGTGGACGGGCACCTGCTTGACCCGCACATCGCCTACTTCTGCGCCGCCGTGCACACGCCCACGCCGCTGGCCCGCGCCTACCGGGTTCTTCAAGTGCGTCCCTACAACGTGAAGTCGCTCCGTGCGTGGGTGAAAACGGAGAAGATCGGGGTGCTGGACATCAAGAAGCGGGGGCTCGATGTCACCCCCGAGGAACTGCGCAAGATCCTGCTCGCGGGAACGGGCAAGTCCTCCAAGAAGAAGGCGACGCTGGTACTCACGCGCATCGGCGAGCAACGCTTTGCCATCGAGGTCGAGCCGGTCGACTGAGACGGGTGTCCGGGCTGGATCCCTGCCCTGTGCGGGCCCACACCAATCCGCGGATCTCCGGTGCGCACGCATAGAATGGTACTGAAGGCCAAACCATTGGGGTTGCTGGTTGCTTTGATAGGTCAGGAGACCCGATGAAGATTGATTTCGCCAAGTCCAGGCAGTCCACCCTCGGTGTCGAATGGGAGATCGCCCTGGTCGACCGCGAAACCGGTGACCTGCGCTCCGTAGCCGAGGAAGTCCTCGGCCAGCTGCATGCCCAGCACGGCGGTCTGGGCCCCGATGAGGAACACCCCTTCGTCAAGCAGGAACTGCTGCTGAACACCGTGGAAATAGTGACCGGCATCTGCGAAAACGTCGCCCAGGCCAAGGCCGAACTGAGCGAGAACCTCGCCGCCATCCGTGCCCTGACCGACCCCATGGGCATCGACCTGTACTGCGCCGGTTCCCACCCCTTCGCTCCGCCCAAGGAACAGCCGGTGACCGACAAGGAACGTTACTCCCGGCTGATCGACCGTACCCAATGGTGGGGCCAGCAGATGGTCATCTACGGGGTTCACGTGCATGTGGGCCTGGACAGCCGCGAAAAGGCCCTGCCGATCACCGACGGACTGGTGAACTACCAGCCGCATTTCCAGGCGCTGTCCGCCTCCAGCCCCTTCTGGGGCGGCGAGGACACGGGCTACGCCTCGCACCGCGCGCTGATGTTCCAGCAGCTGCCCACCGCAGGGGTTCCTTACCACTTCGAGGACTGGGCCGGGTATGAGGCCTATGTCGCCGACATGAAGCACACCGGGGTCATCGACGACGTCTCCGAGATCCGCTGGGATGTGCGCCCGGTCCCACGCCTGGGCACGGTGGAAATGCGCATCAGCGACGGGCTGTCCTCGCTGCAGGACATTGGCGCCATCGCCGCGCTGACCCAGTGCCTGGTCGATGACATGTCCACCCGGATCGATAACGGCGAGTCCATCCCGGTCATGCCGCCGTGGTACCGGATGGAAAACAAGTGGCGTGCCGCCCGCTATGGGATGGAAGCGATCATCATCCTCAATGCGGCAGGCGACGAAATGCTCGTCACCGACCACCTGCTCCAGGAGGTCGAACGGCTGGCCCCGGTGGCCGAGAAGCTCGACTGCGTCGAGGAACTGGCAGCCGTCAAGCGGATCATCAACGGCGGTGCCGGCTACCAGTGGCAGCACAAGGTGGCGGCGGCCCACGGCGGGGACCTGCGCGCCGTGGTGCGCGATAACGTGGCGCGGATGAAGCAGGCCTGAGCGCTGACAGGCCCGCTTTTCCTGGTGTAGAATCGCGGAACGGTGACCGGGCAGGCAGCGCGGCTCCGGATCCGGAAGGATACACCATGAGACGACCACTGGCTGCGATTCTTGTGGCATCGCTGCTTGCCTTTCTGGGGCCGGCCCCCGTTCAAGCGGCGCCCGCTGCGTTGTCGGTGACCGCACCGGTGGCGAGCACAGCGACGATCGCGGCCAGACCGCCGGTCCTCTACCAATCAACAAAGATCCAGCCCCTCCATGCCTCGGCATCCACCAAATCCACGCGCCTCACCACGGTGAAGAAGGCCAGCTATGTTGCCCTGAAAGAGCTCAAGGGAAGCTGGGTGCGTGTGACGTACAAGGGACGGGCTGGTTGGCTGCCGCTCTCATCTGCCAAGAAGCTGGCGCAGACACGCTACGAGGCAAAGGCAAAGTTAACCCTGCGGGCCACCCCGGGCAGAGGCAAGACCATCACCGTCTTGGCCAAGGGCAGCACCGGCTATGCCACGGGCAGGAAATCCGGACGCTATATCCAGCTCTACCGCACCGGCAAGACGGGCTGGACTGCAGCATCCCTGGTCCAACGACCGGTGACGGCCAAGTACCAGACCAACCGTCCGACACCGTTTTACGCCTCGGCATCGGCCACGGTAAAAAGTGCGGCCATCCCCGCGGACTACACCCTGGCTACCCGCACCAACGCCAAGTCCTCCGGCCGGATCCAGCTTGAATACAAGGGCAAGACCGGGTGGGTCGCCGCCAAAGGCCTCTCGGCCGTCGCCTTGTCCGTTAAGGTCGGCAAACTCTCCTTCGCGAAGTCAGCAGCCAAGAACATCAGGAAGTGGTGCAAGGGTGTTCCCATCAGCGCCGGGCCGAACAACGGGAACTATGCCACGGCCAGTGGCTACACGGGGAAGATGAAGGAATCGATCACCCTTGGTACTGCGGGGCTTTTTAGTAAAAAGCTTGACCCCAACCATCCGATGGCCATTGCCGTTCAATATCACGAATGTGCTCACATCCTGCAGTTCCGTGCCTACAAGTACGACTTCACCAAGCTGGATCAGCGAATGAACGTGGTTTACGGAAAACCCCGGAAAGCCGCGGGGATCGAGCACATGGCCGATTGCATGGCCGATGTCATGGGTGCCAAACGTACCGGCACGGATTATGATCCCAAAACCGGGTACACCAACTCATGGACGGCCGGATATGGCGGCAAATGCACCGCCACGCATCTGAAGAAGGCCAAACAGATCATTGCCGGCAAAATGGTCTGAGCCAGTTGGCCGCCCCTGGACCGGCAGGCGGCTACAAACAGATCAGGCTGACCGGCTGGCCCGAATCGGTGGCGAAGGACAGGCCCGAGGGACTGCCGCCGGCCATCACGATCTGCGCGCCCAAGGCAGCGACCATGGCCCCGTTGTCGGTGCACAGGCTCACCGTGGGCACGCGCAGCGAGATCCCTGCCGAAGTGCAGCGCGCGGCGAGCAGTTCGCGCAACCGCGAGTTGGCTGCCACGCCGCCACCGAGCATCAGGTTGGTGATGCCGTTCTCTTTGCAGGCGCGCACCGCCTTGGAGGTAATCACATCGACCACCGCCTCCTGGAAGCTGGCGGCGATATCGGCCACCGGCACCTCCTCGCCACGGGCTTCGTACTGCTCCACGCAGCGGGCCACTGCGGTCTTCAGCCCGGAGAAGGAGAAATCGTTCCGGTGCTTGCCCGGTTCCTCCGCCGTACCCACGAATTTGGGCAGCGACAGCCCGCGCGGGAACCTGATCGCCTTCGCGTCCCCGGTCTTGGCCATCGCGTCGATGGCCGGACCGCCCGGGTAGCCCAGGCCGAGCAGCCGGGCGACCTTGTCGTAGGCCTCGCCGGCGGCATCGTCGATGGTGGATCCCAGCAGCGTCACGCTGTCGGTGAGCGAATCGACCTTCAGGATCTCGGTGTGCCCGCCGGAGACCAGCAGCGCGCCGAGGTTTTCCGGCAGCTTGCCTCCGTCAAGGACTCCGACGCCCACATGGGCGACCAGGTGGTTAATGGCGTAGAGCGGTTTGCCGGTCGCCAGCGCCAGCGCCTTTGCAGCCGAGACACCGACCATCAGCGCACCGGAGAGACCCGGTCCGCTGGTCACGGCGATGGCATCGATCTCCGCCAAGGTGACGCCGGCCGTTTCCAGCGCCTGTTCCAGCGTCGGGATGAAGGCCTCGAGGTGCGCCCGGGAGGCGATCTCGGGGATCACTCCGCCGAAGCGTACGTGCTCGTCCATCGAGGAGGACACGGCGTTGGCCAGCAATTCGTCCCCCCGCACGATGCCGATCCCGGTTTCGTCGCAGGAGGATTCGATGCCGAGGATCAACGGTGTGGAGGAGGTCATGGGATCCAGCTTAATTGCTTGGTCCCGGAACCAACGAAACGGGGACCGTTCCAGCGGTGCTGGAACGGTCCCCGAACCAACTGGCACAGGGGCTACGGCAGTGCCAGACGGAAGACCTTGGCCCAGGCCGAGCCGACCTGCTTGAGCAGCGGACCGGCGTTGTAGGGCAGTCCGTAGCGCTCACAAATTTCCTTCACCTTCGGTGCCACCTGGTGGTAGCGGTTCGAGGGAAGGTCCGGGAAGAGGTGGTGCTCGACCTGGTGCGAGAGGTTGCCCGTCATCAGGTGCATGAGCTTCGAACCGGTGATGTTTGCCGAACCGACCATCTGGCGCACGTACCAGTCGCCGCGGGTCTCCCCCTCCACCATTTCCTCGGTGAAGGTCTCGGCCCCGTCGGGGAAATGCCCGCAGAAAATCACGGCGTGCGCCCAGACGTTGCGGATGGCGTTGGCGGTCAGCGTGCCGATCAGCGCCTGCTTTCCCGACCCGGTCAGCATGGCCACGGCGGGGGTGGCGGCGTAGTCCTTGGCGAATTGCTTCGCTGCCTTCTTACCCAGTGCCTTGAGCCCGGCAACGAATTCGGCCTTGGGCTTGTTGCCCGCCTTGTACTCGTCGATCTCCAGGTCGTAGATCGCGATGCCCCATTCGAAGACGGGGGCCAGCAGGGCGTTGTAGAGCGGATTGCCGAGGTTTGCCGGGTGCCAGGGCTGGTCCTCGTCCATGCGCAGGATGGTGTATCCGACGTCGCGGTCCTTGCCCACGACGTTGGTCCAGCGGTGGTGCAGGTCGTTGTGGGTGTGCTGCCAGGCCCGTGCCGGGGTGACGAAGTCCCATTCCCAGGTGGTGGAGTGGATGTCCGGATCGCGCATCCAGTCCCACTGGCCATGCAGCACGTTGTGCCCGATCTCCATGTTTTCCAGGATCTTGGCCGTGGCAAGCATGCCGGTTCCGGCGACCCAAGCCACCTTGTTGCGCGATCCGACGAGGGCTGCCCGGCCGGCGAATTCCAGGGTGCGCTGGATCTTGATCACCCGGCGGATATAGGCGGCGTCGGACGCGCCGCGTACGGCCAGGACCTCGTCGCGAATCGCGTCCAGTTCACGGCCGAGCTCGGCGATCTGTTCGTTGCTCAGGTGTGCCGCGGCCGGCGGGCGGACGCTCGGCTCACCTGATTCGGCCAGCGCGCCGGGGCGCGGAGCCCTCGGCTTGGCCGAGTCCCTCGGCTGGTGTTGGGCGGATGCGCCGTGGGTGGGACGTGCTGAGGTGGCTGTCATGTCGGGTGGAGCTCCCCTAGAGTTCGAGGTTGACGGGTCCGGCTGCTGCCGAAACACAGGTCTGGATAAGTTGTCCGGGTTCCCCGAAGACTTCTCCGGTGCGCAGATCGCGGACCTGGCCGGAGCGCAGCGGAGTCAAGCAGGAATGGCAGATGCCCATGCGGCAGCCGCTGGGCATGATCAACCCGGCATCTTCACCGGCGTCGAGCAGCGTCTGGTCACCCGGGGCGTCGATTTCCCTATCGGAAACCTCGAAGGTGACCCTGCCGCCTTCGCCTTCGGCCCCTGCGGCAAGCGTGGTGCCGAAGCGTTCGATCATCAGCCCGTTCCCGGCGACTGCCGTGTTGCTTCCGTCCCCGGCATTGGTCACGCCGCGGCCCTCGGCCAGCCAGAGCGCCTCGGCCGAGTCGAGGAACGCCTCGGGCCCGCAGGCGTAGGCGGCGCGTTCTTGCCAATCGGCGCAGTAGCCCGCCATTTGTTCGGTATCGGATAAGTCGATCCGGCCGTCGGCATCGGTGTGGTGGTGGTGGACCTTGAACCCGGGGAACTGGTCGGCGAGTTCCGCCAATTCCTCGTGGAAGATGGCATCGGCGCGCTCGCTCGAAGAATGGATCAACACCACGTCGGCGTCGGGACGGTTCGGAACCAGCGTGCGGATCATCGACATGACCGGCGTGATGCCGCTGCCCGCGGTGAGCATCAGCAGGGGACGCGGGTGCTCCGGAAGCACGAAGTCCCCTTGCGGCGGGGCCAGGAAGAGCACGTCGCCCACCGCCGTTTCCCGGACCAGGGCGCCGGAGACGGCGCCGACATCGGTGACGGTGATGGAGGGTTCCCCTCCGGCCGCGGCGCTGAGCGAATACGAGCGCCAGTGGCGGACACCGTTGAGCTCGACGCCGATGCGGGCCCATTGGCCGGCCACGTGCCGTCGCCAGCCGCGTCCGGGGCGGAAGTAGATGGTGGCGGAATTCGCCGTTTCCGAGACCACCCGGGTGACTATGCCGCGCAATTGGCGGGCGGAGAACGCCGGGCTGAAGAGCGCCAGGAAATCCTCGGGAGCGAGCGGGGTGATTAACATCGATGCGGCATGTGCCAGCGGACGGAGCCGAACCATGTCACAAGCCTATAGTGCCACGCATCATTTTTCTCTGCCTTGGGCATACGATATTTATCTTAAAACTAGCGTGCCAGGATAATATTTAGGAAACTCCGGAGGTCAAAGCCAAAATGTCGCCCCGAAATGCTTCCAACCAACGTATCGACCCCCCTTGGCTCTCCCTGCCGAAGGAGGTATCCGAGATGATCCGTCCCCTGCTGCCCGGTGTGGTCGAGTCCATCATCGAGGCGGTCCCGCTGCAGGTACCCGCCTACGCCCGGCCCATCGAGGGCCGTTTCGGCCGCGGCCTGCGCAGCGGTGTTGCCACGGCATTGGAACGGTTCCTCGAATTGCCCGGCACCCGCAAGGCCGCCCTCTCGCCCGAAAGCCGCAAGCTGGTCGAGGGACTCGGAATCGGCGAATGCCGCCAAGGCCGAAGCATGGATGCGCTGCTCGGCGCCTACCGCACCGGGGCCAGGGTCACGTTCCGTGAAATGTCGAAGGTCGCCACCGAACACCACCTCGGCATGGAGGCGGTGGTCACCCTCGGCGAGTGCATCCTCGCCTACATCGACGAGCTCTCCGCCGTGAGCGCGGAGGCCTATGCCTTCGAGCAGTCGCTGCACGCCGGCCAGCAGGGCCGGCGCCGCACCGAGCTTCTGGAGCTGCTGCTCCACGGCCGGGCGGATGAGGTTTCGGCGTTCCGCGCGGCTGCCGTTGCGGACTGGCAGCTGCCGACCACGCTTCGGGCCGTTTTCCTTCCCCTGGCTCGCGCCTCTGGCGTGGGCCACCGGCTGGGTCCCGGGGCGCTGCTGGTGGAGCGGGATTCGGATGCGGTGGCACTAGTCCCGGCCAGGGGCTCGGCACGGGCCCACGCCGAACTGTCCAAGGCCCTGCGTGGACGCGGCGCATGCATCGGCACGGCCGTCCCCTGGCAGCAGGCAGCCGACTCGCTGCGCCTGGCCATGTTGGCCGCCACGGCGATCAAGCCCGCCGAGGGAACGGACGGTCCCCCGATCTGGGCCGAAGAGCACCTGACGGACCTGCTTCTTGCCAGCGAGCCGACGGTCGTTTCGGCGTTGGCCACCCAGTCGATTCGAGAGCTCGAGGATCTACGCCCGGGGCAGCGCAAGCGACTGACGCTGACCCTCGCCTCCTGGCTTCGACATTGGGGCCAGCGCGCGCCCATGGCCCAGGAGCTCGGCGTCCATGTCCAGACGGTGGGCTACAGAATCGCCCAGCTACGTGAGGTTTTCGGGGAGGCCCTGGATGATCCGCAGCGCCGCCTCGACATGCAGCTGGCGCTGCGGGCACCGGCCCGGTAGGCCGGCGAGGGGATCAGTCAGCGTTCTCCAGCTGCTTGCGCATGATCAGCGCGTCGATCCCGCCCTTGTAGTAGCGCGGGCGGACATGGATCTGTTCGAACCCGAAACGCAGGTAGAGCTGCCGGGCACGGGGGTTATCGGCCCGCACCTCCAGCAGCACGTCGTTCGCACCGCGGTCCCGGGCCTCGGCTATCAACGTCTCCAACAGCCGGGAACCAAGGCCCCTGCCTTCGAAGGCGCTTGCCACGCCAATGGTCTGCACGTCGGCCAACGGCAGCACGCACATCATCCCGCAGTAGGCGATGATGGCGCCACCCTCCTCGGCCACCCAGAACCGCCGGGTCTGGCTGTGGGCCAGCTCCTCTTGAAACATCCTCCGCGGCCAGGCATCCTCCGGAAAGAGCTCCTGTTCAAGCGCCCAGACGGCGTCGATGTCGGCTTCCGTCATCACCCGCAGCGTGTACCCGTCAGCGGCGCTCATGCGTTGCGGCCCTTGAGCATCGCGGCAGGGACCTTGGCGTCGGATTCGCGCAGGTAGAGCGGTGTGGTGGGCAGCAGAGCCCCGCCGGCGGCCAGCACCTGGACGGCGCGGCGGCCCAAGGCATCGGCCGTGGGGTGGTGTGCCAGGAACTGCGGGTCTGCCACGGCGCCGGCGGCAGCCAGACGCTGGGCGTAGATGCCGGCCCCTGCGCCGAAGACCTCTCCGGACGGGACCTGCTCGGCCGTGGTTACCTCCGGGCCGCTGAGCAGGTTTCCGGCTCCGTCGTAGGCGGCCCAGTAGACCTCCTTGCGCCTCGCGTCGATCGCCACTGTGAAGGGGGTTTCGCGACCCGATTCCAGGACCTGGCCGGCAATGGCGTCCAGGCTCATCATGCCCTGGACCGGCACGCCCCAGGCGAAGCCGAGCGTCCGGGCAGTGACCAGGCCGACGCGCAAGCCGGTGAAGGGCCCCGGTCCCACGCCGACGATGATCCGGTCCAGTTGTCCGCCGGTGAGCCCGGCCTCCTCGAGGAGGCCGGCAACCGCCGGGGCCAGGACCTCGGAGTGGTTATTCGTCTCCTCGGAGGCGAAGGCCGCCAAGGTCGTGGTTGTTCCGTCCGCCCCGGCGCGAAGGATGGCCGCGGAGGCGATTGCTGAGGTGTCGATAGCCAAGATAAGCACGCGTCCATCTTATGCGCCCGCGGCCGCCACCCTATCCGGGCTGGATGCCGTCCCAGCGCGGGCCATAGCCAGCCACATGGACGGTGCGGGGTTCCTCGGCGTCCAGTTCCTCGAAGTCGAAGATCAGCTCGCTGCCGATCCCTTGGCCGGCGGCGCGCGAGAGCGTGATCTCCAACCGCGAATCACTGAGCTGCTCGACCTTGCCCGCACCCCATTCGACCACCGTCACCGACCGGGCCAGCGTGGATTCCAGGTCCAAGTCATCGAGTTCCCCGGCGGAGGACAGCCGGTAGGCGTCAACGTGGACCAGGTCAGGGCCGCCGCGCAGCGACGGGTGGATGCGCATCAGCACGAAGGTCGGTGAGATGATTCCCTCACGTACGCCCAGGCTCTCGCCCAACCCCTGGGTAAAGGTGGTCTTGCCCGCGCCCAGCCCCCCGGTGAGCACCAACAGGTCACCGGCGCGCAGGTCCGCCCCGATGCTCCGGGCCAGCTCCTGGGTTTCTGCGACGTCGGCCACCGTCAGCGTTTTTTCCCAGCATGGTTCCCTGGGCTCAGTCACCGGATTCGCCCCAGGTGCCCTCGACGTAGGTGCGTGGGACGCGCGGCGAAATCCGGGTGACCACCTCGTAGTTGATGGTTCCGGACGCGTCGGCCCATTCCTCGACGTTCGGTCCGCCCTCGCCGAAGAGCACGGCAGTGGCCCCCATGTACTGCCCCGGATCAATGTCCGGGCCCAAGTCCACGACGAACTGGTCCATGGCCACCCGGCCGACGCTGCGGTAGGTGATGCCGTTGATCAGCACCGGGCCGCCCTCGGCAACGCGCGGGATCCCGTCGGCGTAGCCCAGCGGCACCAGGCCCAAGTAGGTGGGGGCGTTGGTGCGGTAGTTCATTCCATAGGAAACACCGTGGGCGGCGGGGACCTTCTTGACGTTGGCGACCTTGGCTTCCAGGCGCATCGCGGGGCGCAGGCCCAAGGAGTCGTGCGCCTCGTCGGCGAAGGGACTCAGGCCGTAGAGGCCAAGGCCCAGCCGGACCATGTCGAAGTGTGTATCCGGACGAGAAAGGATTGCCGGCGTGTTGGCCAGGTGGCGTACCTGCAGGTCAAATCCGGCGTCCTCGGCGAGCGCAACCGCCTGGCGGAACGCGCCGAGCTGCTCGTCGGTTTCGGGCCGTTGCGGCTCGTCGGCGACGGCAAGGTGGGAGAACACCCCCACCACGCGCAGCAAGCCCTCTTCCTGGTAGGCGGCGGCTTGGCCTAGCAATGCGGCCCAGTCCTCCGGCGTGCATCCGTTGCGGCCCAGACCGGTGTCGATCTTCAGGTGGACCCGGGCCGGTTGCGCGGCACTGCGGGCGGCTTCGGCGACCACCGCCAGCTCCCATCCGGAAACGGCGATGTCGATGTTCTCGGCGATGGCCAGTCCGAAGGGCGTGTCGGCCGTATGCAGCCAAGCCAGTGCCGGTGACGTGATGCCAGCGGTTCGGAGGGCTAGGACCTCGGTGACATGGGCCGCGCCGATCCAGGATGCCCCGGCGTGGATGGCGGCCCGGGCCACGGGAATGGCGCCATGTCCGTAGGCGTCGGCCTTGACGACGGCCATCAGTTTGGCCGGAGCCACCAGGGCACTGATCCGTTTGACGTTTTCCCGGATGGCCGAGAGATCGATTAGCGCACGCCGTTCCCAGGTGTTTTCCCTGGTGGGGTCGTTGGCTGCAAGGGAGGATTCGGGGTGGGTTTGAGCAGTCACCGTTTCATTCTCCCACTGTGTGACACAGCACCGTGGCCGCCACACCGAATTCGATGGGCGGCCACTGGGTGGTTTTGCCGCTTCTGCGCTTAGTGGGGCCATTCGCCGACACGGTGCGGCCATTCGCCCACGATGTGCGGCCATTCGCCAACGGTTGCTGCTGCGGACATGCCCCGGACCGGGTGGATGGTGGTGATTCGCTTGTTCATGGCGCGTCCTCTCCAGAAAGTTGTTGGTCAAGATTCAAAAAATTCATTGGGCACCAGTGGTGGAGATTGTTATCCGATGCTGGCGGCTTGCCCGATGTAATTAGTATCTAACCGATCTTTGCTTAATGTCCAGCGATTTATTGAAATGATCCAAATCTTTTTATTTACAGGATATTTACATTATAAATTGTCACATTCATTGGTTATCCCAACCGCAGACCGCAGCGTCAAACAGGAAAGCCCTCCCCCACCGAAGTGGGGAAGGGCTTGACGGTGCCCCGCGGATGCGGGCTGGTCTAGGGCGAGTGGATCAGCCGCGGCGCTTGAGTTCGTCGCGAATTTCGGCCAGCAGTTCCACTTGCGGATCCATCGGTAATTCTTCTTCGACGATGCCCCTGCGGGCCTCCGCCCGAGCGGTGATCTTGTTCATCGGCAGCACGACGATGAAGTAGATGGCCGCCGCAATGAGCAGGAAATTGACCAGCACCGTCAGGAATGCGCCGAACAAGATCTTGTTCCCATTGATGTCCAGCACCAGGAAGGCGTCGAAGTTCGGCGACCCGACAAGCGCTGAAATCAACGGCATGATGATGTTGCCAACCAGCGCCGTGATGACGGCTCCGAAGGCTGCGCCGATGACGACTGCAACGGCAAGGTCTACGACGTTGCCCTTCATGATGAAATCTCTGAATCCCTTGAGCATGAGGCTCACACTACAACGCATTAGCCCGCTCGTCACTGCATGACTAGTGGAAACCTGATCCGTTACCCAAACTCCACCTGCCCGCCAAGCAGCAGCCCCGTCGGGTCGCGCTTAGATCTTGCGCAGCAGCATCCGCCGGATGGAGTGGTCCGAATCCTTACTCAGCACCAGCTGCGCCCGGCCCCGGGTCGGCAGCACGTTTTCCCTCAGGTTCGGCTCGTTGATCCGTTTCCAGATCCCGTGGGCGGTTTCCCTCGCCTCATCGTCGCTGAGCACTGCGTAGCGGTGGAAGTAGGATGCCGGATCGGCAAAGGCCCCGTCGCGCAGGCGCATGAAACGGCTGATGTACCACTCCTCGATATCCGAGGTGCGGGCATCGACATAGACGGAGAAGTCGAAGAAGTCACTCAGGGCCAGCCCTGCCGTTCCATCCTGCCGGGCCCGGGCCGGTGCCAGCACGTTCAGTCCCTCGACGATAAGCACCTGGGGACTGCGCACCACGATTTCGCGCCCTGGGACGATGTCGTAGGTCAAATGCGAGTACCAGGGCGCCCGGACCTCGGGGGCGCCGGACTTCACCTCGGAGACGAAACGAAGTAGCCGTCGCCGGTCATAGGACTCGGGGAAGCCCTTGCGATGCATCATCCCGCGCTTTTCCAGCTCCGCGTTCGGGTAGAGGAAACCGTCGGTCGTGATCAGCTGGACGTCGGGAGTATCGGGCCACCGTCGCAGCATCTCCTGCAGTACGCGGGCCGTCGTCGATTTTCCCACCGCCACGGATCCCGCCACGCCAATGACGAACGGGGTCCGCCGCGTCGATTCACCCAGGAACGTATTGGTTGCCCGGTGCAGCGCCCCGGAACCCTGGACATACAGGTTCAGCAGGCGCGACAGCGGCAGGTAGACCTCGCTGATCTCGTTGAGATTCAGCTGCTCGCCCAGGCCACTGAGGCGTTCGAGGTCCGCCTCGTTGAGGGGTTGCTCGATTTCATTGGACAGCCGGGCCCACGTCTGTCGGTCTAGTTCAACGAAGGGGGTTGCCCCGGCTTCGGCTCCACGCTGTCCGTTCACCGTTGCATTCTGTCAAGGTCGGGGGCCTATTCCCAAACGCGGCGACGGGCAAACGGCTTGACGTGGCCGGAAATATCGCGCCCACAGGCACGACATGCGTCACGTTTATGCAAATGCGGCATTCAGCGGCATGTACGCTTTTTCCATGTGTGGAATCGTTGGCTATGTAGGCTCACCCCAGAAAACCTCAGGAACCCACGGCGCCCAAGACGTCGTCCTTGAAGGTCTCCGTCGTCTTGAATACCGTGGTTACGACTCGGCCGGCATCGCGCTGGTCGCTCAGGACGCGGTGCATATGCGCAAGAAGTCCGGCAAGCTCTCGAACCTGATCGCCGAAATCGAGGACGCCCCGCTTCCGGCGTCACTGACCGGCATCGGCCATACCCGCTGGGCAACCCACGGTGGACCGACCGATGTGAATGCCCACCCGCATCTGGCCGACAACGGCCACCTGGCCCTGATCCACAACGGCATCATCGAGAACTTCTCCGAGCTCAAGGCCGCCCTGGTCAAAGAGGGAGTGCACTTCACCTCGCAGACAGATACCGAGGTCGCCGCAGCCCTGCTCGGAAGCATCTACCGCGGCGCCGGCGCCGGGGACCTGACCCGATCGATGCAGCTCACCGCCCAGCGCCTCGAAGGCGCTTTCACGCTGCTCGCCGTCCACCGGGACCACCCCGGTGTCGTCGTGGCCGCCCGCCGCAACTCCCCGCTGGTCCTGGGCCTGGGCGACGGTGAGAACTTCCTGGGTTCGGATGTTTCCGGCTTCATCGATTTCACCCGTCGTGCCGTCGAGCTGGGCCAGGACCAGATCGTGACCATCACCCCGGAGGCCCATTCCATCACCGACTTCAACGGAAACCCTGCCGAGGGCAAGGAATTCCACGTCGACTGGGATGCGGCCTCCGCAGAAAAGGGCGGTTACCCCTCCTTCATGGAAAAGGAAATCAACGACCAGCCGGCCGCCGTCGCCGACACCCTGCTGGGCCGCGTCGACGCCTTCAGCCGGCTGACGCTGGACGAGATGCGCATCGACCCGGAGGCCCTGAAGAAGGTCACCAAGATCGTCGTGCTGGCCTGCGGCACCTCGGCATATGCCGGATCCGTGGCCAAGTATGCGATCGAGAACTGGTGCCGGATCCCCGTCGAGGTCGAGCTGAGCCACGAATTCCGCTACCGCGATCCGATCGTCGATGCCAACACCCTGGTCGTGTCGATCTCGCAGTCCGGCGAAACCATGGACACGCTGATGGCCGTCCGCTATGCCAAGGAGCAGGGCGCCCTCACCCTGTCCATCTGCAACACCAATGGGTCGACCATCCCGCGCGAATCCGATGCGGTGCTCTATACGCACGCCGGCCCGGAGATCGCCGTCGCGTCCACCAAGGCGTTCCTGGCACAGATCACCGCCACCTACCTGTTGGGGCTGTACCTGGGCCAGCTGCGTGGAAACCTGTTCACCGGACAGATCAAGGACATCCTGGCCGACCTGGGCAAGATCCCGTCCAAGATCCAGTCGATCCTGGATCGCGCCGAGGAGATCAAGGAACTGGCACGCTCCATGTCCGATGCCAGTTCGGTGCTCTTCCTGGGCCGCCATGTGGGCTACCCGGTAGCCATGGAAGGCGCGCTGAAGCTCAAGGAGATCGCCTACATCCACGCAGAGGGCTTTGCCGCCGGCGAACTGAAGCACGGCCCGATCGCGCTGATCGACGAGGGCCAGCCGGTCTTCGTCGTGGTGCCCTCACCGCGCGGCCGCGATTCACTGCACTCCAAGGTCGTCTCGAACATCCAGGAGGTCCGCGCCCGCGGCGCCAAGACCCTGGTCATCGCAGAGGCTGGCGACCAGGCAGTGGCCGAGTTCGCCGAGTTCGTGTTCTACGTCCCGGAGACGCCGACGCTGTTGATGCCGCTCCTGTCCACCGTGCCGCTGCAGCTCTTCGCCTGCGAACTGGCGACGGTCAAGGGCCTGGATGTCGACCAGCCGCGTAACCTGGCCAAGTCCGTCACCGTCGAGTAAGCCAGAACGGATTCCTGCACGGCAGGCCCCGTCGTTCAACCTGAACGGCGGGGCCTGCCGTGCTCCGGGCTCGCACCACCCGGCACAAAACAAGGAGACATATCCCCCGGTTGCTTTATCTACTAATAATTGATCTCATTCGCTGCCAGAACCTCCACGGGCCAGGTAGATCCCCTTGGCATAGGCGGCCTGACCGATGTGCTGGCCCGTCTCATTGAGCACGGAGATCAGCCGCACGCCGGCGCTGACCTGTGGAGTGAAACGGGCGTCGACGATTTTCACATAGTCCTCCGCGGTCAGTTGGCGAACGATGCCCGTCGTCACTTCCTGCACCCGCTCGTGGTAGCCGGCAAGCAACCCGGGATCGCCCACACAGAATCCCGCCACCTCCTCCTCGCTGTGGCCATAGCCGGTATCCCACCGACCATACGGCAGCGCAAAACGCTCGTCCCAACCCCCTTCGCCCCAGCATTGGCCCGACACCGCGTCAAAGCCCAGGGCCCGGGCCAGGCCCGCCATATGGTCGTCCTGGACACGGGTCAGGTGCCACAGCAGCCAGCCCACGGAATTCGCCCGGGGTCCGGGCCGGTGCAGCAGCAACTGCCCGTCCGCGCCCTCGAGCACCTCGTTGACAGACTCCCGGATCCTGCCGAAACCGTCCAACAGCAATTCAGTGGCAATCCACATGGGCAGGCTCCTTCGGTACTGGTTTCCCTTCGCCCGAGCCTAGACCGGACGAGGCCCGAAGTCACCGCCCCGCGTTCACCGATAGAATCGGGGCATGATCGTGGGTATTGGTGTCGATGTCGTTCAGGTTTCCCGTTTCAAGGCACAGCTGGAAAGGACTCCGGCCCTGCTCGAACGCCTCTTCGTCCCAGCCGAACGCGGCCTGCATGTGCGCTCGCTGGCGGCCCGCTTCGCGGCGAAGGAGGCCATCGCCAAGGCGCTGGGTGCTCCAGCGGGCATGAACTGGCAGCACTGCCAGATCATCAAGGACGCCTCGGGCGACCCACAGGTGCATGTAGACGGGTCGGTGGCGGAGGCAGCAGCAGCCAAAGGCGTCGTGCATTGGCACCTGTCCATGAGCCACGACGGTGACCTCGCCACCGCCATGGTCGTGGCCGAGCGCTGAGGTCCGGCCGGGGCATTGCAAGCAACCGGCCTCGGATCTCGATACTCTGTACACATGATTCCTGCCTACACCGGGGCGCAGATTCGCCGCGCCGAACGTCCACTGCTCGAAGCCGGACAGGGGCCTGCCCTGATGCAGTCAGCTGCCCACGCCCTGGCCAACCAGGCGGTCCTCGAACTGCGGGACCTCTACGGCCGGGTATACGGTTCCCATGTCCTCGGACTCATCGGTCCCGGAAACAACGGCGGCGACACGTTGTACGCGCTGGCGGCATTGGCCCCTCGCGGGGTGCGGATCAGCGTCGTGCTTACAGGTTCCACCGCCCACCCCGAGGCCCTCGCAGCCTTTGTCCGGGCAGGCGGCCGCACGGCGGAGGCCTCGGAGCTGGACGACCTGCTGGAGAGGGTCGACCTGCTGCTGGACGGGGTCCTTGGACTCGGGGCAACCCGCCCGGTTCAATTGCCGCGGATTCCTTCCGACCTGCGCGTGCTGGCCTGTGATCTGCCCAGCGGTATCGATGCCGACACCGGCGCCGCCCTGGGCGCTGTTCCCGGAGCCCACGCCACCGTCACTTTCGGGGCGTTGAAGACCGGGCTGGTGGTCGGCGACGGCCATCTGGCTGCTGGAAGGATCAGGGTCGCCGATATCGGACTGGGGCGCCACCTGCCCGAACCCGAAGCCTGGGTGCTCGAAGACCACGACGTGTCCAAGATCCTGCACAGCTCAGATCCCGGCTGGCGCGCAGGCTCGGTGCACAAGTACCGCCGCGGGGTGCTGGGCCTGATTGCCGGATCAGAAGCCTACCCCGGTGCAGCCCTGCTCAGCGCGGGCGCCGCCGTCGCCGCCGGCCTGGGCATGCTGCGCACCCATGTCCCGCCCGCTATTGGAGCCGCACTGCTCGCAGCCGCCCCGGAGGCCGTGCCGTTGAGCGCTACGGAGCTGAAGCAGCTGGGCGTACGTAGCAGGCGCAACGACAAGTCGACCACTGGCCGCATCGGCGCATGGGCCCTGGGCCCCGGGCTCGATGCGACGGACGGCAACGGAGCTCTGGCCCATGCGCTGGCCTCGGAGCTGCCGGCGGTCATCGACGCCGGGGCCCTGTCCGCGGTGACTCCCGGCGCCGGCGAGGCCCGATGGATCCTGACCCCGCATGCCGGCGAGCTGTCGGCGTTGCTGGCCCGGACCGGACTGCATATCGGCGCCGCAGAGATTGCCGCAGACCCCCTGCGCTGGGCCCGTTGGACCGCAGTGTCCTACGACGCCGTGGTTCTGCTCAAGGGCCCGGCCACCGTGTGCGCAGGACCCGACGGGTACACGGTGGTCTCGCGGTCCGGCGGGGCCGAGCTGGCCACGGCGGGCAGCGGGGACGTACTCACCGGCCTGCTCGGTTCGCTGCTGGCGGCCGCCGGGCCGCACCCGGATGCCCGCACGCTGGTGCGCCTTGCGGCTGCTGCCGCATACATCCATGGCCGGGCCGGCGTCCTTGCCGCTGCTGGGGGGCCCTTTGGTGCGGCCACCCTGTTGCAGACACTGCCGGTAGCGCTGCGCGACCTCGGAGTCTGAGCGGCGGCCCGAGGGCCATGAGCCCCCAGTGGCGCTCAGGCGATCTCTACGGGCCCTGGGCGCCTACGGGTTGGGGTAGCGGCGCCCCATGGCCGCCACGGACCATCCTGAGGCTTCCCAGCCTGCGTGGTCGAGCACGTTGCGTCCGTCGATGATCCGCTTCTTCCGCACCAACGGTTCCAGGTCGCCGGGCTGAAGCGCCTTGAACTCTTCCCACTCGGTCAGCAGCAGCACCAGCGAGGCGCCATCCACCGCTTCGTAGAGCGAATCGCAATAGTCCAGGCGGGGGAAGCGCCGGGCGGCGTTCGCATTGCCCTTCGGATCGTAGACGGCCACCTCGGCGCCGGCGTTGAAGAGCCGGGTCGCGACGTCCAGCGCCGGAGAGTCCCGCACATCATCGCTATCCGGCTTGAAGCTCACACCCAGCACGGCGATTTTGGCCCCCGCCAGCTCGTCTGCGAGCATGGCCTCGGCCAGGTGCACCACCCGGTCGCGGCGGCGCAGGTTGATCTCGTCGACCTCGGCCAGGAAGCCCATGGTGTGGCTCAGGCCCAGTTCGCTGACCCGCGACTGCAGGGCCCTGATGTCCTTGGGCAGGCAGCCGCCGCCGAAGCCGACACCGGCATTCAGGAAACGGCGCCCGATGCGCGCATCGTAGCCCAGCGCATCGGCCAGCGTGCCGATATCCCCGCCGACGGTCTCGGTGACCTCGGCGAAGGCGTTGATGAAGGAGATCTTCGTGGCCAGGAACGCGTTGGCCGCCACCTTGACCAGTTCGGACGTCTCGAAGTCTGTCACCACGACGGGGGTCCCGGCCTCCAGTGCCGTTGCGTAGACCTCGCGCAGCATGGCCTCGCTGTCTATCGTGCCGATGCCGAAGACCAGCCGGTCCGGGGTCATTGTGTCGCGCACGGCGAAGCCCTCGCGCAGGAACTCGGGGTTCCACGCCAGCGACAGCTCCACTCCCGGACGCGCGTGTTCGGCCAGCAGCGCCTCGAGTCGACGGGCCGTGCCGACCGGGACGGTCGATTTGCCCACAATCAGCGCATCACGGGTGATATGCCGCGCCAGCGAGGTGGCGGCGGCATCGACGTATGACATGTCTGCCCCCTGGCCGTCGGTACGTTGTGGCGTACCGACGCCGATGAAGTGCACATCGGCCCATTCCCCGACCTCAGCGTAGGAGGTCGTGAAGCGCAGCCGTCCGGAAGCCACGTGCTTGCGCAGCAGCTCGGGTAACTCGGGCTCGTGGAAGGGCAGCAGGCCCTCAGCTAGGCGCTCGATCTTGGCCTGGTCGATGTCCAGCCCGATGACCTCGAAGCCCAGTTCCGCCATGCAAGCGGCATGCGTCGCACCGAGGTAACCGGTGCCGATCACCGATACCTTCAGTGACATGCCGGCCCCCTAGAGTGCCAGCTCGCGGCTGACCACGTCGGCCAGCGCACGGGCATGGGCCTCGGCGGTGGCTTGGTCACGCGCCTCGACCATGACCCGGACCACCGGTTCGGTGCCGGAGGGGCGCAGCAGCACGCGGCCGCCGTGACCCAGCTCGGCCTCGACCGCTGCCACGGCGGCGCTCAGGGCCTCATTGCTGTCGGCAGCCGCCTTGTCGACGCCCTTGACGTTGATCAATACCTGCGGAAGCACCGTCATCACGGAGGCGAGCTCCTTCAGCGTCTTGCCGGTGGCCTTCATCCGGGCAGCGATCTGCAGGCCGGTGAGCACACCGTCACCCGTGGTGGCGTGGTCGGCGAAAATGACGTGGCCGGACTGCTCGCCACCGAGGTTGTATCCGTTGGCGCGCATGCCCTCAAGCACGTAGCGGTCCCCGACACCGGTTTCCAGGATGTTGATCCCGGCTTCCTGCATC
The DNA here is from genome assembly GCF_014190875.1 of Paeniglutamicibacter cryotolerans. NCBI lineage: Bacteria > Bacillati > Actinomycetota > Actinomycetes > Micrococcales > Micrococcaceae > Paeniglutamicibacter > Paeniglutamicibacter cryotolerans. The sequence goes on from NZ_JACHVS010000001.1 coordinate 122,246, forward strand.
GCGATCTTCAGGCCGAGATTGCTCATGACCGTAGCGACGAGGGTATTGTCCTTCAGTTTGCCGGCGTCCTTGAGTGCGCTGGCCATGACTGCCATGATCTGGTCGCCGTCGACGACAGTGCCTTCGTGGTCAACTGCCAGGCAGCGGTCGGCATCACCGTCGTGGGCGATGCCCAGGTCCGCACCGTGTTCAAGCACGGCGGCCTGCAGCTTTTCCAGGTGGGTGGAGCCGTAGCCCTCGTTGATGTTGATGCCGTCCGGTTCGGCGCCGATCACGAAGAGCTCGGCCCCGGCGGCCTTGAAAACCTCGGGCGAACAGCCGCTGGCGGCGCCGTGGGCACAGTCGAGCACGACTTTCAGGCCATCGAGCCGGTTCGGCAGTGTCTGCAGCAGGTGCAGTATGTAGCGGTCCTCGGCGTCGGCAAAGCGCTGGACCCTGCCCACGTCGCCGGCTACGGGACGCCGTGGTTCAAGCTCCAGGTGCGCCTCGATGGCGTCTTCGAGCGCGTCGTCGAGCTTCTGGCCGCCACGGGCCAGGAACTTGATTCCATTGTCAGGCGCCGGGTTGTGCGAGGCCGAGATCATCACGCCGAAGTCGGCGTTCAGGTCGGCGACCAGATAGGCGGCCGCGGGGGTGGGCAGGGTGCCGGCATCGAAGACATCCACGCCAGATGCGGCGAGCCCAGCCTCGATGGCAGCGGAAATGAAGTCACCGCTGATTCGGGGGTCCTTGGCGACCACCGCGACCGGCCTGCGGCCGTCGGTGATCTTGTCGAACCCCAAAACGACGGAGGCGGCCTGCGCCAGCCTCATCGTCAGCTCCGGGGTCAGGAGTTCATTTGCTTTTCCGCGCACACCATCGGTGCCAAATAACCTTGCCATTGTTCTCCATCATAGGGCTCCGGAGGCCGTCACAGGCCAGGGGCACGGGCTGGCCAGTGCAAATTGAATTGATTTCACACCGAGCCGGCATCCACGCACGGGCCTGTGTGTGCTTAAACGACTCGGGGACCCGAGCGGAAACATGTTCCGTTCGGGTCCCCGAGGGTTCCGGCCCGGGGGCCGAGGCAAGCGGTTTAGCGCTTGGAGAACTGCGAAGCCTTACGGGCCTTCTTGAGGCCAGCCTTCTTGCGCTCGATGACACGTGCGTCACGAGTCAAGTAGCCGGCCTTCTTCAGGGCCGCACGGTTGTTGTCGCGGTCGATTTCGTTCAGCGAACGGGCGATGCCCAGACGCAGAGCACCGGCCTGGCCCGAGGGGCCACCGCCGTGGATGCGTGCAATGACGTCGTACGCGCCGTCGAGCTCGAGGAGCTTGAACGGTTCGTTGACATCCTGCTGGTGCAGCTTGTTCGGGAAGTAGTTGTCCAGCTGGCGGCCATTGATGGTCCACTTGCCGGAGCCCGGGACGACGCGAACGCGGGCAATTGCCTGCTTGCGACGGCCAACGGCTGCGCCGGCAACGGTCAGTGCCGGGCGCTCCTTGACTGCGGTTTCTTCAACGGTCACGGATTCCGAGGTGTACGAAGCCGGAGCTTCACCCTCGAATTCGTTCTGCTCTTCAGTGTTCTGAGCCACGATAATCTCCTAAAGTCTTTTTACTCGGGGCCCAGCGCTACTGCGCGACCTGGGTGATTTCGAAGGCCTTCGGCTGCTGGGCAGCGTGCGGGTGCTCGGCACCGCGGTAGACCTTGAGCTTGGACAGCTGCTGGGCAGCCAGGGAGTTCTTCGGAAGCATGCCCTTGATGGCCTTCTCTACGGCGAGCACCGGGTTCTTCTCGAGAAGTTCGGTGTAGCTCACCGACTTCAGGCCACCCGGGAAACCGGAGTGGCGGTAGGCGCGCTTCTGCTCGAGCTTGGCGCCGGTGAGGGCAACCTTCTCGGCATTGATGATGATGACATGGTCGCCCATGTCCATGTGAGCGGCATAGGTTGCCTTGTGCTTGCCGCGCAGCAGGGTTGCGGCCTGGACGGCAAGACGGCCGAGAACTACGTCGGTGGCGTCAATGATCAGCCATGAGCGTTCCTGGTCGGCCGGCTTTGGAGTGTACGTACGCACTGTGATTGCCTTCGTTTCCTTAGTTACTGGTCAAGCGCCCGCCCTGACTAAGGCTGTGAGATCCTTCGTCGGTTGGTGCGCTGTGTTATCCATGCGCTGTACCAGTTTTTCAGGTGAGGACTGAAGTCAACCGGCTGTCCTCGTAATGTTCGCATTCTCCGCAGACCAGTGGCCCTGCAACCGGGCCGTCACGCGAAGAAAGTTGTGTCGAACAAAGGACACGCACAACAGCATTAAATACTACCGGATTAAGCCTAGCCGTACAAAAGCCGGATTTTCCGGATACCCATCTCCCACTTGCCGGCGACCCCCGTCGCTACCACGTCCAATAGGCGGAGGCAGTGCGCAGGGGACCCATCGGGCATCCCGCGGAGTTCCCGCGACGGACATCCGGCTTGCGGCCACAGGCAGGACTGGTCCAGCCAGCGGGGTCCGGAGACGCTCAGCCACGGTGCCGGGCTTCATTCTTGCGCTCCGCAGGGCACGACGCAGCGCAGCGGTGATCCGATGTACCTCTTGTCCGGCGGAGGCACCGGCACTCCCGGGGAAAACGGTCCTCCAGTACGCAACACCGCATCCCGTGGCACCAGCGCGGCAAAAGCTACCTCGGCAAGGATCCAGGCTCCAGGCTCCGCACAGACTACCCAGCGCTGCCGCGTCACCCGGCACGTCCAGAGCCACGGAAAACGTCAGCTGGAGCTGGCTGAATTGACCAAAGAGCACCAACCCGCAAGCCTGGCTCGCCCTTGCCCCGGACAAAACGCCGGTCTGATCCACGAGGCGCTCGATGGCACTGACGCAGTTCGCTGCCGGTGGACCAATCCGTCATGGCGCAAGGCAAGCTCAGCGCGGCCGGAGTGGTCTAGCTTGCTGGACGACGCGAACCACCGTCGAATCGTTGCTCAACTCGAGGGTCCATGACACGGCGATGGATTTCCCGGACCCTACCGGTCCATGAAGCACGTTCCGCCGCCAGCGTCCGGGAGGCTTCCGCTCCGGGCCCCGCCATCGCTTAGTTCCTTGACCCTGCGCTTCGTGCTTCCGATGGCCCGACTCAGGCACCAAAAATGACCCGATGCCAACATCTAATGGGGCACCAACCCACAACGCGACTTTGTGCTTCTCCTCACCCTAGAAGCAACTTAGTATCCAGCCCCGCCTCCCAGAAAAACGAGCATGACCTGGATTGATGAATGAAATAGCACGTCATAGCCCAACTGGAGCATCCACGCGTGGGGGCAGATGAGTGGTGTCGGAACCCGGCAACCGCCGGGCACGAGTGAGTTCGGCTCGTTCACCCATCAAGGTGTCGGACGGGTACGCAACCTCCTCGAGCACCAGGGCATGGGGCACAGCGAGCTTGCTGAGCGAATCGCGCACCCGCTCCCCCAAGCGGTGCGCCATCCAGCCAGGCTCCTTCCGACCGTCGCCGACCATGAGCGCCGCCCCGATGAGCGAGCGGACCATGTTGTGGCAGAAGGCGTCCGCCTTCACATGGGCCACCAGGAGGCCCTCCGCATCGCGGGCGAAATGGAACTCGGTCAGCGTGCGGATGGTCGTTGCCATCGGCTTGGGCTTGCAGAATGTCAGGAAGTCGTGGCGGCCGAGCAGCGACTCCGCCTCGTCATTCATGAGCCCCTCGTCCAATGCCTCACCATGCCACATGGTCACGTGGCGGCGCAGCGGGTCCCATTTGTCCGGGCCGTCGGCGATCCGGTATGAATAGCGACGCCATAGCGCGGAAAAGCGCGCGTCGAATCCTTCTGGCGCCACGGAGATCTCGTGGACGACCACGGCTCCGCCCTGGCGTCCCAGGATGCCGTACAGGCGGCGCAGCAGCGCCTCGCAGGGGTCCAGGTCCTTGCCACGCGGAAGTTGGCTGTATTCGGTGGGGGTCAGGTCGAAGTGAACCACTTGGGCACTCGCATGGACACCGGCATCGGTACGTCCGGCAACCACCGTGCGGATCTGTCGGCGGATCAGCAGCGAGAGCCCGTGCTCGAGCACGCCTTGGACGGTGGGCAGGGTTGGCTGGACCCCCCAGCCCGAATAGGCTGCCCCGTCGTAGGCCAGCGTGGCCCGCAGCCGAACCGTCGCCGGCTCCCCGCCGTGCCGCGACTCCGGGCTCAGACCGATCGATTCGAGCGAGGGGATGATGGGCGCAGTCTTCATGGCATCCATTTTAGCCAGCGCCGGGGCTCCCCCAAGACCGTTAAACGGGACATGGTCCGTCCCCGCGATGCGGGAACGGACCATGTCCACCAGGTTCACTTCGAGAAAGGACTAGGCCTTGTTCTCTTCGGTGGCCTCGGTTGCCGGAGCTTCGGTCTCGACGACCTCTGCCTCGACGACCTCGACAGCTGCAGCCTTTTCGGCGGCCTTGACGGCCTCCTTCACGACTGCCTGCTTCGGGGACACCGGCTCCATGACCAGTTCGATGACTGCCATGGGCGCGTTGTCGCCCTTGCGGTTACCGATCTTGGTGATGCGGGTGTAGCCACCATCGCGCTCGGCCATGACCGGTGCGATGTTCTCGAAGAGCTCGTGAACGATGCTCTTGTTGGTGCGGCTGCGCGAGGCAATGATGCCCTGCACACGACGACGGTTGGCCAGGTCTCCGCGCTTTGCGAACGTGATCAGACGCTCTGCATGCGGGCGAAGGCGCTTGGCCTTGGTCAGCGTGGTGGTGATGGATTTGTGCTCGAACAGCTGTGCCGACAGGTTCGCGAGCATCAGGCGCTCGTGCGCGGCGCTACCGCCGAGACGCGCTCCCTTTGGTGGGGTAGGCATGATGTAATCTCCTCAGATGGTACCCACCGGTCCACACCGCGAAGGTGCGGACCGGAGGGCAAAAGTTCTTTATGGTCGAAGGGGCCTAGGCCTCTTCATCACCGTAAACGTCGTCTTCATCGATCGCGGCGGCGCGAGCGGCAAGGTCGAACCCTGGAGGTGAATCCTTCAGGGACAGACCAAGATCGATCAGCTTCGCCTTGACCTCGTCGATGGACTTTGCACCGAAGTTACGGATGTCCATCAGGTCGGCCTCGGAACGTGCCACGAGTTCACCCACGGTGTGGATGCCCTCGCGCTTGAGGCAGTTGTACGAGCGAACGGTCAGTTCAAGATCCTCAATTGGCAGCGCCATGTCGGCGGCGAGTGCGGCATCCGTCGGGGACGGGCCAATCTCGATGCCTTCGGCTGCCGTGTTGAGTTCACGGGCCAGACCAAACAGCTCGACCAGGGTCGTACCGGCAGACGCCACGGCGTCACGCGGTGCGATTGAATCCTTGGTTTCAACGTCGACAATCAACTTGTCGAAGTCGGTGCGCTGCTCAACACGGGTGGCTTCCACGCGGAAAGTCACCTTCAGAACAGGCGAGTAGATGGAGTCGACCGGAATACGGCCGATTTCCTGATCCGCGCTCTTGTTCTGCGAAGCCGAAACGTAACCGCGGCCACGTTCGATGGTCAGCTCCATGTCGAACTTGCCCTTCGCGTTCAAAGTCGCGATGTGCAGGTCCGGGTTGTGGAACTCGACGCCGGCCGGCGGAGTGATATCCGCTGCCGTGACGACGCCGGGACCCTGCTTGCGCAGGTAGGCGACGACAGGTTCGTCGTGCTCGGAGGACACCGAAAGGTTCTTGATGTTCAGGATCAGTTCGGTGACGTCTTCCTTCACACCCGCTACGGTGGTGAACTCATGCAGTACACCGTCAATCCGCACACTGGTGACAGCTGCACCAGGGATGGAGGACAGCAGGGTACGGCGGAGCGAGTTACCAAGGGTGTAGCCGAAGCCCGGCTCCAACGGTTCAATGACAAACCGGGAACGGTTTTCCGCTACTACTTCTTCGGTCAGGGTGGGTCGCTGTGCAATAAGCACTTACATTTCCTTTCAGCGAGCATCCGCTATATGACGCAACACAGGGGGTGGAAAGGACGATGGCCGCGAGGCGTACGTCGGTTTCGGTCTGGTCAGGCCGCGGGGCGTCCATGCCGCCGCAACTCCCCCAGGGGATCTGCGGCGGCAGGGACGCTTTGGCGGTCTATTAGACGCGGCGACGCTTCGGCGGGCGGCAACCGTTGTGTGCGCTCGGGGAAACGTCCTGGATGGACCCAACCTCAAGGCCGGCGGCCTGCAGCGAGCGGATCGCGGTTTCGCGGCCCGAGCCCGGGCCCTTCACGAAAACGTCGACCTTGCGCATGCCGTGCTCCTGTGCGCGCTTGGCAGCTGCTTCAGCAGCCATCTGTGCGGCGTACGGAGTCGACTTACGCGAACCCTTGAATCCAACCTCGCCGGCCGAGGCCCAGGAGATTACAGCACCGGACGGGTCCGTGATGGACACGATGGTGTTGTTGAAGGTGCTCTTGATGTGCGCCTGACCCAGCGCGATGTTCTTCTTGTCCTTGCGACGCGGTTTGCGGACCGCTCCACGAGTCTTGGGGGGCATGCTTACTCCTACGAAATGATTTGGCTAAGGGGACCGCTAGGTTTAGCGGGTCTTCTTCTTACCGGCAACGGTGCGCTTCGGGCCCTTACGGGTACGTGCGTTCGTCTTGGTGCGCTGACCGCGGACCGGCAGGCCCTTGCGGTGGCGAATGCCCTCGTAGGAGCCAATCTCGACCTTGCGGCGGATATCGGCTGCCACCTCACGGCGGAGGTCACCCTCGACCTTGAAGCTGCCTTCAATGAAGTCACGCAGCTGAACGAGTTCAGCGTCGGTGAGATCCTTGACACGAGTGTCGGGGTTGATCCCGGTCTCGGCAATAGTATGTTCTGCACGGGTCTTGCCCACGCCGTAGATGTAGGTAAGCGCAATGATCACGCGCTTTTCGCGCGGGATGTCTACGCCAGCTAGACGAGCCATATTTGGTGTCTACCTTTCGATATGCGGAGGTCTAAAGCAGTACATAACCCGGTTTCCCGGTCCCCGGCCTCCGTGCCGAGGGTGTGCGTCCCGCGTAGTGGACGCTGTACTGCCGAATTATTAGCTACGCGCAGGTCAAAGCTCCCGAGAGGGGAAACTTAGCCCTGGCGCTGCTTGTGGCGTGGGTTTTCGCAGATCACCATGACCCGGCCGTTACGACGGATCACCTTGCACTTGTCGCAGATCGGCTTCACGCTAGGGTTAACCTTCACGGTTTATTTCCTTTGCGGTTGCTGTTTCAGTGGAGCAGTAACTACCAGCGCCGGCGGGCGGTGCCCGTCGGTCGAAAGTCTTTACTTGTAGCGGTAGACGATACGTCCGCGGTTGAGGTCGTATGGACTGAGTTCCACCACTACACGGTCCTCAGGGAGGATTCGAATGTAGTGCTGACGCATCTTTCCCGAGATAGTCGCAAGTACCACGTGCCCGTTCGGCAGCTCAACACGAAACATCGCATTGGGCAGCGCCTCCGACACGGTGCCTTCTACCTCGATGACACCCTCTTTCTTGGCCATATCCTCCGCTAACTTTTATGCCGATGACGGGTGCCACCGGCGTGTATGGTTTGTGGTTGCTGCCATCCGACCCGACCATAACGGCCATTTTGGGCACAGACATAGAGACAACCAACAATCAAGCCTACGTGTTCATCAGCGAAAATGGAAATCATCCCGCGAACAGCACACTGTTACCTTCGACACACGCCATTAGTTAAGTGGATAGGACCAGGGCCACCCATCGGGCGGTACCGGTCCTATCCGTTCTGCTACGGCGCCCGACGGGTCCCGAACCCGAAGGGGCTAGGGCATGATCGGGGTCGGCACGACGCCAAAGGGGGCCAGCCCCTCCACTCCCCCGTCATGGGCCGTGAGGACCCAGATGCCGCCGAGGTGGATGGCCACGCTGTGCTCCCACTGCGAGGCGCGCGCACCGTCGGTGGTCACCACCGTCCAGTCGTCGGCCAACACCTTGGTCTCGATGCCACCACGGACCAGCATCGGCTCGATGGCCAGGCACATGCCGGGCTTGATGCGTGCGCCACGGTGCCCGGTGCGGAAGTTCAGCACGTCGGGGGCCTGGTGCATTTCCGAACCGATCCCGTGGCCGACGTAGTCCTCCAGGATGCCCAGCGGCGCACCGGGGACACCTGAGACGAAGTCGTCGATGGCATCGCCGATGGCTCCGACATAGCGGGCCTCGGCCAGCGAGGCGATCCCGCGCCACATGGCCTCGCGGGTGACGTCCGAAAGGCGCTGGTCTTCCGGATCGGCAGTACCGACGATCACGGTGCGTGCAGAGTCGGCGTGCCAGCCCTCGATGATGGCACCGCCGTCGATCTTCAACACGTCACCGTCGGCAAGCACGTAGCCGCTCGGGAAACCGTGTACCACTTCCTCGTTCACCGATGCGCAGATGGAGGCAGGGAAGCCATGGTATCCCTTGAAGTTGCTGGTGGCGCCGTGACGCTCAAGCACGCCGGCAAAGACCTCGTCCAGACGCGCGGTGGTGACGCCGATCTGGGCCGCTGCCACTGCCTCATCCAGCGCTTCGGCCAGGACCAGGCCTGCCTCGCGCATCTTCAGGATCTGCGAATTGGTCTTATATTCGATTTTGGGCTGGCCGAATGCCATGGGAGGGGGTTCCTTCCGGATTGCTGTTGCTTAAATATCCCACATAAGACCAGTGAGGATCCCCGCCGGGCGGGCGGGGATCCTCACTGGTTCAACACGGGGGGGGTGTTAGACGTTCTGGCCCAACGCGTTGAGCACGCGCGCGGTCACATCGTCGATATCGCCGAGTCCGTCCACCTGGCGGACAATGCCGCGGTCCAGGTATCGGTCGACGACGACCTGGGTCTGCTCGTGGTACAGGGCAAGGCGGTGGCGGATGACGTCCTCGGTGTCATCGGCACGACCTTCGATCTGTGCGCGCTTGAGCAGGCGGGCGATGAGTTCCTCGTCGTCGGCGGTCAGCTGCAGCACGGCGTCCAGTGCCTCGTCACCGAGGATCGAGTCGAGTTCGTCGACTTGGGCGCTGGTACGCGGGTAGCCATCGAGCAGGAAGCCCTCAGCCGCGTCGGCCTGGGCCAGACGGTCCCGGACCATGTTGTTGGTGACGGAATCCGGGACGAAGTTTCCGGCGTCGATGTACTTCTTCGCCTCCAGTCCCAACTCGGTCTGTTCCTTCACGTTGGCGCGGAAAATATCGCCGGTGGAAATAGCCACCACGTTGAGGCGTTCGGAAATCCGTGCAGCCTGGGTGCCCTTGCCCGAACCGGGAGGGCCAATGATCAACAGTTTGGTCATCGCAGAAGTCCTTCGTAGTTGCGCTGCTGCATTTGAGCGTTGATTTGCTTGACGGTCTCAAGACCCACGCCAACCATGATGAGGATCGAGGTGCCGCCAAAGGGGAAGTTGTGATCGGCGTTGATCAACACGAACGCGATCAACGGGATCAGGGCCACGAATGCCAGGTAAATGGCTCCGGGCAGTGTGATGCGGCTGAGCACGTATTCCAGGTACTCCGCCGTCGGACGTCCTGCGCGGATGCCCGGGATGAACCCACCGTACTTCTTCATGTTGTCGGCAACCTCGGTCGGGTTGAAGGTGATCGCGACATAGAAGTAGGTGAAGGCAATGATCAACAGCGTATAGACGATCATGTACAACGGCGAGGAGCCGGAGAAGTTGGACTGCAGCCAAATGGCCCACTCCGGCATAGTCCCATCCGCGCGCACGTTGAACTGCGTCAGCATGCTCGGCAGCGCCAACATCGAGGAGGCAAAGATGACCGGAATGACGCCGGCCATGTTGACCTTGATCGGGATGTAGGTTGAAGTTCCACCGACGGTCCGGCGTCCCACCATGCGTTTGGCGTACTGGACCGGGATCCGGCGCTGTGACTGTTCAACGAAGACCACCAGTGCGACGATCGCCAGACCGATGATAATGACACCAACGAAGGTGCCCCAGCCCTGCGTGTTGGCGATGGTCCCCATGGAAGTCGGGAAGCCCGAGGCGATGGAGATGAAGATCAGGATGGACATGCCGTTGCCGACGCCGCTCTCCGTGATCATTTCGCCCATCCACATGATCAGGCCGGTGCCCGCTGTCAGCGTGATGATCATCAAGAGGATGACAATCAGCGATTCATCGGGAACCACGGGGAACTGGCAGCCCGGGAACAAGGTGCCGCTGCGCGCCAACGAGACCAGTGTAGTTGCCTGAAGCAGGCCCAAGGCAATGGTCAGGTAGCGGGTGTACTGCGTGAGGATCGCCTGGCCGGACTGGCCTTCCTTGTGCAGTTCCTCGAAGCGGGGAATGACCACGCGTAGAAGCTGAACGATGATCGATGCCGTGATGTAGGGCATGATGCCCATCGCGAAGACAGACACCTGCAGGAGGGCGCCGCCGCTGAAGAGGTTCACAAACTGGTAAAGACCACCAGTGGTGTTGCTCGCCTCCAAGCACATCTGGACGTTTCCGTAGTTAACTCCGGGTGCGGGTATGTAAACACCAATGCGATAGATCGCTATGATGCCGAGCGTGAACAACAACTTGCGTCGCAGGTCAGGCGTCCGGAATACCCGGGCAATGGCGCTGAACAAGCGTCCTCCTGAATGATGTGGATCCGGCTAGGGCCGGAGTTGACCTCCTGAGTCTACCGGGTGATGCCCCTCACCGCGCAAATGTAGCGCGTGATTTCAAGCATGACGGCAATCCTCCGTCTCCGGCGTATTCTCCGCAGCCCACGCCACAGACATAAAAACAGCTTCCTCAGTGCGTCAATGGAGCCCGGTAAACGAAAAGAAGGTCCCATCCGAAACCGGGATATCCCGGTCCGGATGGGACCTTCTTCAGTTGATCAGATGACCAGCTGGCTTAGAGCTCGATAACCGAGCCGCCGGCAGCGGCGATCTTCTCAGAAGCCGACTTCGAGAAGGCGTTGACCTTCACGTCGACCTTGACGGTGATGTCGCCGGTGCCCAGGACCTTGACGGGCTGGTTCTTGCGAACTGCACCCTTCTCGACCAGTGCCTCGACAGTGACCTCGCCACCTTCGGGGAACAGCTCCGAGATCTTGTCCAGGTTGACAACCTGGAACTCGACGCGGAACGGGTTCTTGAAGCCGCGAAGCTTCGGAAGGCGCATGTGCAACGGCAGCTGGCCGCCGGCGAAGCCGGCCTTGACCTGGTAGCGTGCCTTGGTGCCCTTGGTGCCACGACCAGCAGTCTTGCCCTTGGAGCCTTCACCGCGACCCACACGGGTCTTACGGGTTTTGGCGCCTTCGGCCGGACGCAGGTGGTGAACCTTCAATGCGTTGTCTTTTTCAGCCATGATTACTTCGCCTCCTCAACCTTTAAGAGGTGCGGAACCGTGTTGATCATGCCAACGGTCACAGCATCGGCGGTACGGAACACGGTGTGTCCGATGCGCTTCAGGCCGAGTGAACGCAGGGTATCGCGCTGGTTCTGCTTGCCACCAATGGTGGACTTGATCTGGGTGATTGCCAGCGTCGCGTCGCTAGGGATAATGTTCTTAGCCACTATTACGCACCTGCCTTCTGGTTCTGGATGTTACGCAGCATCTGCTCCGAAACAACTTCATCCAACGGCAACCCACGGCGAGCGGCAACTGCTGCCGGCTCTTCCAGGGCCTTCAACGCGGCCACGGTACCGTGGACGATGTTGATCTGGTTCGTGGAACCCATGGACTTGGAAAGAACGTCGTGGATGCCTGCGCATTCGAGCACGGCGCGAACCGGACCACCGGCGATGACGCCGGTACCCGGGGACGCCGGACGAAGCAGAACGACGCCTGCAGCGGCTTCACCCTGCACCATGTGCGGGATGGTGGTGCCGATGCGGGGAACGCGGAAGAAGGACTTCTTTGCTTCTTCAACGCCCTTGGCGATGGCCGCGGGAACTTCCTTGGCCTTGCCGTAGCCGACGCCGACCATGCCGTTGCCGTCTCCAACCACAACAAGTGCGGTGAAGCTAAAGCGACGGCCGCCCTTGACGACCTTGGAAACGCGGTTGATCGCTACAACGCGCTCAAGGAACTTGTCCTTGTCTTCGTTGCGGCTGTCCTTCGAATCGCGGCCACGGCCACGACCCTCGCCACGTCCGCGGCTTTCGCCGCCACGTCCACGGCTTTCGCCGCGACGAGCGCCGGCGTTGTCCGCGGCGGGAGCAGCAGCAGTCTCGACTGCCTCGGTAGCTTCAGACACCTGAGTTTCCTTCTTGTTAGTAGCTTCGCTCACAGTGCCAGCCCACCTTCGCGTGCGCCGTCTGCAACAGCTGCCACGCGACCGTGGTACTTGTTGCCGCCGCGATCGAAGACCACTGCATCGATGCCAGCAGCCTTGGCACGCTCGGCGACGAGCTCACCAACGCGCTTGGCCTTGGCGGTCTTGTCACCGTCGAGGGCGCGCAAGTCTGCTTCCAACGTGGACGCGGACGCCACGGTGATGCCCTTGCTGTCATCGACGATCTGCACGAACATGTGACGTGCCGAACGGTTGACGACCAGGCGCGGACGCGCCTCGGTGCCTGTGATGCGCTTACGAACACGCAGGTGACGACGGCCGCGTGCGGCTGCCTTGCTCTTACCCTTGATTCCGAGAGCCATGGTTACTTACCGGCCTTTCCGACCTTGCGACGCAGGATTTCGCCTGCGTAGCGCACGCCCTTACCCTTGTACGGGTCCGGCCTGCGCAGCTTGCGGATGTTGGCGGAAACTTCGCCCACAGCCTGCTTGTCAATGCCGGAAACGGTGATCTTCGTGTTGCCCTCAACGGTAAACGTGATGCCTACCGGCGGCTCAACGATGACCGGGTGCGAGAAGCCCAGGGCGAACTCGAGGCTCTGGCCCTTCGCTACAACGCGGTAACCCGTACCGTGGATTTCCAGCTTCTTTTCGTAGCCAGCGGTAACACCGATGATCATGTTCTCGATCAGGGTGCGGGTCAGGCCGTGCAACGAACGGGAATCCCGCTCGTCGTTCGGGCGCGAGACCGTAATCGTGGCTTCGTCCAGTACAACGGAGATCGGGCTGGCCACTACGTGGTTCAGCTCGCCCTTTGCACCCTTGACGGAGACGGTATCTCCGTCGATCTTTACCTCAACGCCGGCAGGAACCGTGATGGGAAGACGTCCAATACGTGACATGGTTTCTAATCCCTTTCCGGTTACCAGACGTAGGCGAGGACTTCCCCACCTACACCCTTCTTGGCTGCCTGGCGGTCGGTAAGCAGACCGGAGGACGTGGACAGGATAGCGATGCCGAGGCCCCCGAGGACATGCGGCAAGTTGGTGGACTTTGCGTATACACGCAGGCCCGGCTTCGAAATACGGCGAACGCCAGCGATTGAACGCTCGCGGCTCGGGCCGAACTTCAGGCTGATGGTCAGCGTCTTGCCAACCTCGGCTGCTTCCTCAACGAAGGAGCCGATGTAGCCCTGTTCCTTAAGGATCTGAGCAACGCGCACCTTCAGCTTCGACGACGGCATGGATACCGTGTCGTGGTAAGCCGAGTTGGCGTTGCGCAGACGAGTCAGCATATCTGCGACAGGATCTGTCATTGTCATTTGGGCTTCTGCCCTTCCTCGTTACGGTTTCCGCGCAAGCACGGACCTGCAACGTAGTTAGTCTAGTTGTCGGTCTTGAACGGGAAGCCAAGCGCCTTAAGCAGCGCGCGACCTTCCGCATCAGTCTTGGCCGTGGTAACTACGGTGATATCCATGCCGCGAACGCGGTCGATGGAATCCTGGTCGATTTCGTGGAACATGGACTGTTCCGTCAGACCGAAGGTGTAGTTGCCGTTACCGTCGAACTGCTTGCCGCTCAGGCCGCGGAAGTCGCGGATACGGGGCAGTGCAAGGGTTACCAAGCGGTCGAGGAATTCCCACATGCGATCGCCGCGAAGCGTTGCGTGGGTACCAATCGGCATGCCTTCGCGCAGCTTGAACTGTGCGATCGACTTGCGTGCCTTGGTAACCAGCGGCTTCTGGCCGGTGATGGCGGTGAGGTCGCGGACTGCGCCGTCGATGAGCTTGGAATCCTTGGCGGCTTCGCCAACACCCATGTTCACGACGACCTTGACCAGGCCCGGGATCTGCATAACGTTTTCGTACTTGAATTCGTTCTGCATGGCCTCGCGGATTTCCGCGGCGTACTTGGCCTTGAGGCGGGGCTGGATATTCACAGCTGCTTCAGTCATTACAGTGCCTTTCCGGAAGCCTTGGCGTAACGAACACGCACAGTCTTCTTCACGCCGTTCTTTTCCACAGATTCCTCGCGGAAACCGACGCGGGTCGGCTTCTTGGTTTCCGGGTCAACGATGGCGACGTTCGACGCGTGGATCGGGGCTTCAACAACCTCGATGCCGCCGGTCTGCGTGCCACGCTCGGTCTGGCCTGCCTTGGTGTGCTTGGTGACGCGATTAACGCCCTCAACCAACACGCGGTTGGTCTCGGTGACGACCTTCAGGACCTTGCCCTGCTTGCCGTTGTCCGAGCCAGCGATGACCTGAACCAGGTCACCCTTTTTGATTTTTGCACCCATGGTTACAGCACCTCCGGAGCCAGGGAAACGATCTTCATGAACTTCTTATCGCGAAGCTCACGCCCAACCGGTCCGAAAATACGGGTTCCGCGGGGTTCGCCGTCAGCCTTGAGGATTACGGCGGCGTTCTCATCGAACTTGATGTAGGAACCGTCGACGCGGCGACGTTCCTTCTTGGTGCGAACGATGACAGCCTTGACGACGTCACCCTTCTTTACGTTTCCGCCCGGGATTGCATCCTTGACGGTAGCGACGATAACGTCGCCGATGCCTGCGTAGCGACGGCCTGAGCCCCCGAGAACACGAATGGTAAGGATTTCCTTAGCACCGGTGTTATCGGCAACCTTCAGTCGCGATTCCTGCTGAATCACTTTTTACTCCTGTCGTCTCGCCGGTTCTCCCAGGGAGCCTAGCGGAACAGATATGGTCCATCTCCGGCTGTCGCTTACCCCCATCTCCAAACAGTGGCGAACAAGTTCGCTGCTGCTGGGGAGACAGGGCCGAGGCGATGCGCCGCAGAGCCGTGCCGCACCCTAGAATCCGGCGGCAAGCCGGCTTCTGGGCACTAGTAGTCTCGAATCGAGAGGTGGATAGTCTCTACATACAAGACGCACAGGATTTCAATCTTACGTTAAAAAGAGCGAGACCCGAAATCCTGTGATAAACACGGGATTTCGGGCCTCGCTCAGGTGGTCCGCACTAGGCGGTCCGAACGTTCCGAGTGGGAACGACGATCAGGCTACTTAGCCTTTTCGACGATCTCCACGAGACGCCAGCGCTTGTCAGCGGACAGCGGACGGGTCTCAACGATGACAACGAGGTCGCCGATGCCGGCGCTGTTCTCTTCGTCGTGAGCCTTCACGTTCTTGTTGCGACGCAACACCTTGCCGTAAAGGGCGTGCTTAACACGGTCCTCGACGTCAACGACGATGGTCTTCTGCATCTTGTCGGAAACCACGTACCCGCGGAGGGTCTTGCGGTCGCCGCGCTCTGCTGCTGCAGCCACTGCGTTCTCCTTCTCGCTCATTACTTGGCTTCCTCAGTCGCTTCGGCTTCGGTCGCCTTCTTGGAAGACTTCTTAGCCTTCTTGGCTTCCTCAACCGGAACGACGACTTCCTGACGAATGCCCAGTTCGCGTTCGCGCAGCACCGTGTAGATGCGGGCGATGTCGCGCTTGACAGTCTTCAGACGGCCGTGCGATTCGAGCTGACCGGTGGCCGACTGGAAACGGAGGTTGAACAGCTCCTCCTTGGCCTTCTTCAGTTCCTCAACCAGACGGGCGTTATCAAAGCCGTCCAGCTGCTCGGTTACGAGATCCTTGGATCCGATTGCCATTCCTATTCACCACCCTCACGACGCACGATGCGTGCCTTAAGCGGCAGCTTATGGATTGCCAGGCGCAGTGCCTCGCGAGCTACCTCTTCACTTACACCGGAGAGCTCGAAGAGAACTCGTCCCGGCTTGACGTTTGCGATCCACCACTCAGGCGAACCCTTACCGGAACCCATACGGGTTTCGGCAGGCTTCTTCGTCAACGGACGGTCCGGGTAGATGTTGATCCAGACCTTTCCGCCGCGCTTGATGTGACGGGTCATGGCGATACGAGCGGCCTCAATCTGGCGGTTCGTGACGTATGCAGGCGTTAGAGCCTGGATGCCGTACTCACCGAAGGCTACCGTCGTTCCGCCAGTTGCTGCGCCACTCCGACCGGGGTGGTGCTGCTTGCGGTACTTAACTCGGCGTGGGATAAGCATTTAAGCCTGTCCTCCTTCTACAGCCGCCGCCGGTGCCTCTACAGCTGCTGCTGCTTCAGCTGCCGGAGCAGCGGTGTTGCGGTCGTTACGACGACGGCGTTCGCCACCGGCGGCCGGACGAGCGCCGCCCGGACGATCGCCACGTTCGCCGCGGCCACGAGCCGGAGCTGCTGCAGCCTGAGCTGCCAGTTCCTTCGAGGTCACGTCGCCCTTGTAGATCCAAACCTTCACGCCGATGCGGCCGAAGGTGGTCTTGGCTTCGAACTTGCCGTAGTCGATGTTCGCACGCAGGGTGTGCAGCGGCACACGGCCTTCGCGGTAGAACTCCTTGCGGGACATTTCGGCCCCACCCAGGCGACCCGAGCACTGGACACGGATGCCCTTGGCTCCGGCGCGCATGGCCGACTGCATTGCCTTCTTCATCGCACGGCGGAAAGCCACGCGGGAAGTCAGCTGCTCGGCGATGCCCTGAGCAACAAGCTGAGCTTCGATCTCGGGGTTCTTGACCTCGAGGATGTTCAGCTGAACCTGCTTTGCGGTGAGCTTTTCCAGCTCGCCACGGATGCGATCGGCTTCGGCGCCGCGGCGGCCGATAACGATGCCCGGGCGTGCGGTGTGGATATCCACACGCACACGGTCACGAGTACGCTCGATCTCAACGCGGGCGATGCCTGCGCGCTCCATGCCAGTGGTCATGAGCTCGCGGATCTTTACGTCCTCACGAACGAAGTCCTTGTAGCGCTGACCTGGCTTGTTGCTGTCTGCGAACCAGTGCGAAACGTGGTCGGTAGTGATACCGAGTCGGAACCCATGCGGGTTGACTTTCTGTCCCATTTACTTTTCCCCACCCTTCTCCGGGCTCGCAACGACCACAGTGATGTGGCTGGTGCGCTTCTTGATCTGGTATGCACGACCCTGAGCACGCGGCTGGAACCGCTTCATGGTCGGGCCCTCGTCAACAAACGCTTCGCTGATGAACAGCTCGTCTTCGTTGAACGCGACTCCGTCGCGATCTGCGGCGGCACGGGCATTTGCCACGGCCGACGCTACAACCTTGAATACCGGTTCCGATGCCTGCTGAGGAGCAAACTTCAGAATCGCCAATGCCTCATTCGCTTGCTTGCCACGAACAAGGTTGACGACGCGCCGGGCCTTCATAGGCGTTACGCGGATATGGCGCGCAATTGCCTTGGCTTCCATTGCTTTCCTTCTCTCGTCTATCGAAGAAGTGCTAAGCACTCGCTAACCCCAGGGGGTTAGCGGCGCTTGCCCTTCTTGTCGTCCTTCACGTGGCTGCGGAACGTCCGCGTCAAAGCGAATTCGCCGAGCTTGTGCCCGACCATCGACTCGGTGACAAACACAGGGATGTGCTTGCGTCCGTCGTGCACGGCGATCGTGTGCCCCAGCATGTCGGGGATGATCATCGAACGGCGGGACCACGTCTTGATGACGTTTTTGGTGCCCTTTTCGTTTTCAGCTTCGACCTTGAGGAAGAGGTGCTGATCGACGAAGGGGCCTTTCTTCAGGCTGCGTGGCATGTTTCCAGGCTCCTATCGCTTGTTCTTGCCGGTACGACGGCGACGCACAATGAGCTTGTCGCTTTCCTTGTTCGGACGACGGGTGCGTCCTTCACGCTTACCGTTCGGGTTGACGGGGTGACGTCCACCGGACGTCTTACCCTCGCCACCACCGTGCGGGTGATCTACCGGGTTCATGGCAACGCCACGGACGGTCGGGCGGACGCCCTTCCAGCGCATGCGCCCTGCCTTGCCCCAGTTGATGTTCGACTGCTCGGCGTTGCCAACCTCGCCGATGGTTGCGCGGCAGCGCACATCAACGTTGCGGATTTCGCCCGACGGCAGACGCAGCTGAGCGAAGCGGCCCTCACGGGCAACCAGCTGGATCGATGCACCGGCGGAGCGGCCCATCTTGGCGCCGCCACCCGGACGCAGCTCCACGGCGTGGATAACGGTACCCACCGGGATGTTGCGCAGCGGCAGGTTGTTGCCCGGCTTGATGTCGGCGCCTGCGCCGGCTTCAATCGAGTCGCCCTGCTTCAGCTTGTTCGGGGCAATGATGTAACGCTTGGTTCCATCAATGTAGTGCAGCAGCGCAATGCGAGCCGTGCGGTTCGGGTCATACTCGATGTGAGCGACCTTTGCCGGCACGCCGTCCTTGTCGTGACGACGGAAGTCGATCAGACGGTACTGGCGCTTGTGTCCGCCACCCTTGTGACGGGTGGTGATCTTACCGGTGTTGTTACGGCCGCCAGTCTTGTGGAGCGGGCGGAGCAACGACTTTTCCGGGGTGGACCGGGTGATTTCTGCGAAGTCAGCTACGCTCGAGCCGCGAAGGCCCGGGGTAGTCGGCTTGTATTTACGGATTCCCATAGTATATTTCCTCGTTAAAGTGGTCTCCGCTTAAGAAAGCGGACCGCCGAAGATGTCGATCGTGCCTTCTTTAAGGGAAACGATCGCGCGCTTGGTAGCTTTGCGTGCACCCCATCCGAATTTGGTGCGCTTGCGCTTGCCAACACGATTAAGGGTGTTGACGGAATCAACCTTGACGTTGAAGATGCTCTCCACTGCCAGCTTGATTTCCGTCTTGTTCGAGCGCGGGTCGACCAGGAAGGTGTATTTGCCTTCGTCGATCAGACCGTAGCTCTTTTCCGAGACGACGGGTGCGATGACCACATCGTGCGGAGCCTTGGAGAAGGTGCTCACTTGGCTTCCTCCTTCTGGACCATGGCATCGAATGCTGCCTTGGTGAAGATGATGTCATCGGAAACCAGCACATCGTAGGTGTTGAGCTGGTCTACGTAGAGCACGTGCACCTCAACGATGTTGCGCACCGAAAGTGCTGCTACGTCGTTGTTGCGCTCGATGACTACGAGCAGGTTCTTGCGCTCGGACAGAGCGCGAAGGTTCGCCAGTGCTTCCTTGGTGGACGGCGTAGTGCCGGCGACCAGGGCTTCGATGACGTGAACGCGGTTGTTGCGAGCGCGGTCAGACAGGGCGCCGCGCAGTGCAGCAGCCTTCATCTTCTTGGGGGTGCGCTGGCTGTAGTCACGCGGGGTCGGGCCGTGTACGACGCCACCACCGGTCATGTGAGGAGCACGGATGGAACCCTGACGGGCGCGGCCGGTGCCCTTCTGAGCGTGCGGCTTGCGACCTGCGCCGGAAACCTCGGCGCGGGTCTTGGTCTTGTGCGTACCCTGACGAGCAGCAGCCAACTGGGCCACAACGACCTGGTGCAGCAGCGGAACGTTCGTCTGGACATCAAAGATCCCGGAGGGGAGTTCGACGTTGAGTGCCTTGATAGACATGTACTTATGCTCCCTTCACGGCAGAGCGGACGAGGACGACCTTGCCACGGGGGCCGGGAACGGCACCCTTGATCAGCAGGAGGTTCTTCTCGGCATCGACACCGTGAACCGTGAGGTTCATGGTCGTGACGCGCTCGGCACCCATGCGGCCGGCCATTTTCTGGCCCTTGAAGACGCGTCCCGGGGTGGATGCTCCACCAATGGAACCCGGCTTACGGTGGTTCTTGTGAGCACCGTGCGATGCCGGAGCGCCGTGGAAGCCGTGACGCTTCATGACACCGGCAAAGCCCTTGCCCTTGGAGGTTCCAACGACGTCGACCTTCTGGCCGGCGGCGAAGAGCTCGACGGACAGTTCCTGGCCCAGGGCGTAGGAAGCGGCGTCGGCGGTGCGCAGTTCAACGACGTGGCGGCGCGGGGTAACCCCGGCTGCTTCGAAGTGACCTGCGAGCGGCTTGGTGACCTTGCGCGGGTCGATCTGGCCGTAGCCGATCTGAACCGCTACGTAGCCATCGCGCTCGGCGTTGCGAAGCTGGGTGACAACGTTGCTGTCGGCCTGCACAACGGTTACCGGAATGAGGTTGTTGTTCTCATCCCATACCTGGGTCATGCCGAGCTTCGTGCCCAGCAGGCCCTTTACATTACGGGTTGCGGTCATAGTTTTCTCGCCACCTCCCCTAGAGCTTGATTTCGATGTTGACGTCCGCCGGCAGGTCGAGACGCATCAGCGAATCTACGGCCTTCGGGGTCGGATCGATGATGTCGATCAGACGCTTGTGCGTGCGCATTTCAAAGTGCTCACGGCTGTCCTTGTACTTGTGCGGCGAACGGATAACGCAGTACACGTTCTTCTCCGTCGGCAGCGGCACAGGGCCAACTACGGTTGCGCCTGCGCGCGTGACCGTCTCAACGATCTTCCGGGCAGAAACGTCAATGACCTCGTGGTCATACGACTTCAGCCGGATGCGGATTTTTTGTCCCGCCATGGCGTCATGCCTCTTTCTGATAGCACTCTCTGTCAAATTACTGTGCCCTACGGGTCCTTGACGGACCGGCACGCCTCATATCGGACTGAATCCGGATGAAATCCGGGTTCCTCACCCCGCCGAGGCCGACCCCCGCGCTCGGGCGTGTCGCGTTTTTAGCGCTTCACGAACCGTAGAAATTCGAGGGGGTGTCGTCTTTCGCTTTTCCACTTCGGCCGTACCGCTCCCTGGCCCCGGGCATTATCCCGGGCGAGACGCGATCCCTGTTGAATAACCCACTGTCCCGGTATCGGAGAACCGATCGGCAGACAGAGAGCACGGAAAAGCTATCGAACAACTTGTCCAGTGTGGCAGGTATTGCAGCCAAACGCCAAATCGACGTCTCCATCAGCTCACGTCCTCCGCTGGGCCAGCGGCGCTGATGAAGGGAGTACCGGGCCGAAAATCCCGCATTTTCAAGCCGGAAACTCCGCCAATGCCCATCACTGAGCGGCGATCGATATTCTGTCTAACCGTAGGTGAGGTGGCAAAAGTCACCGTCTGTCTTTGTGACCGCTGGCTATCGGCCGGGCGGCGGCGGCGGGGGTGTCACGAGCGCTGCTGCCTCGGGCACCGGGGCGGCAGGCGCGCCCGTATGTTGCGGTGGCTGGCGTTTACCCATTCGCGCAAGCCGCCAAAGGGCTACGGCAATCAATCCACCGGCCAGGACAAAGAGCAACAGGAAAGTGTATCCGCGCAGGAACCACAGCACCATCAGCCCGCTGCCGACAGCGCCCCAGATGACAAAAGTTCGGCGGTTGAGCAGCAACCCCGCGGCCAACAGCCCCGTGTAAGCCAGCAGAATCCAGAGCTGGCGCCCCGGTGTCCACCCGGCGATGGCGCCCAGACTGAGAAGCCCCGCCGATGCCCCCAGAAGGACAGTCGCCCGAGCACCACGCCGTCTCATGAATTCATAGCCCGCAAATAAGGCCAAGATGACAACCCAGTACTGGGTACCCCAGAAAAGGTCGATTCCGTCCCGATACACGGTCCATCCTCTTTGCGCCGAAGCGGCAGCAACCAGCAAGGCAGCTTCCATCCCGGTTTCCCGGAGGGAAACCGGAAATTCGGTCCATCCGGCGGCGAAGGCCGCGACCACGAGCAGGATGCATCCGGTATAGGCCCAGGTTCCAAAACTTGTGGCACCGATCAACCCCGCCATGCCTAGAATCAGCAGTGCGCCGAGGTGAAGTATCCGCGCGTGGGCGTTGCACCACCCCTGATGTACGGATCCAATGCCCTTCAATGACATGATCGGTGCATGGAACCGGCCTCCGGCAAGTCCCGCTATGAACAACACCGCGGCTGCTGTCGAGAGTCCAGCAACCGAATCGGCAGGTTCAGTCCAACGCAGTTGAAGAGCCTCATGCCACCAACTGATCGCGGCCAGTGCGGCGGGAACGGTTAGCAACACCGTGCCGGATACCAGTATTGCCCGTCCTGTAGTCGCGGAGAAAACCGCAAAAGCAAGGGCACCGAGCAGGTAGGCCAACAGCATCCAGCTCGATGAACCACTTATCTGGAGCACCAGAATCGTCCCGGCGAAAACCGTGACGAAGAATGCACGCAAGCCTCGGTATCCCACTCCCCCGATAGCCGAGGCCTCAGCCTTGAGCAGCGCTGTGGCAAGTGCGGTGCACAAGAGTGTGGCCACGACCGAATCCCACAGAGGTTTCGGCAGCCACCCCCCGTCGCGCAGCCCCGGTTCCCACACCGGTGTCACCACAAGGATCAACACCCCTAGGCCCACTCCGAGAGAAGCCATCTTGTGAAGGCCGAGATGCGGTGCTGAATCTCCGCGCAGCCACCACCCCAGGGAGAATCCGCTCAGGCACAGTCCTTGGACCAATAGCGCAGCCTGGTCGACCTGTGTGCCGGCAAACGCGACATACGATACAGGGAGCATGAGCAAAACGCCCTGAGTTAACCAGCCCATTTCCCGGCGCAGTCCGATCCCGCCGAACCCCAAAGATCCATTTTTGAACCAGAATCTGAATGATTGAGCGAGCGCCAGCGTAAACGCGGCTAGCGCCATTCTTCCGTGCGCGTCGGCACCCCACATATCAGCCAGCCGCAACGCTGAACCCGTGAAGAGCAGCTGTGCCAGAATTGCGTACCATCCCTTGACCTGAGGGCGTCCCGGTGCGGATATGCGGCCCCCTACATAAACCAACGCAACGCTCGCTCCAGCGATCAGCAACCAATCTGGCTCTATCAGAGCAAGGACTGGTAGGACGAAAGCAATCCCCAAGAGCCCAATAAAGTGGGCGACCAATCTGGCCATGCCAGCCGCGGACCCACGCGGGTCCACCCAGTCAAGATCTCTAGAGGTATTGGAAGCAGGTTCTCGTTCATGCCAGTGCGTTCCCAAGACAATGGTGGCGGCAACGAACAATGCAATAAGCAGCACTATTGCCATCAATCTTGCCCATGGCATCAACAGCCATTCCGGCTCCGTTCTTCCGTTGAAGTCGAAAACACCGCCGGCACCGATGAGCAGCCCCAACACCGCGGTGGCAGTCAAGGAACCTACAGCTAACATCACCGCCTCGGGCACAAAGGCAACCACTGATTTCTGGCCCACAGAAGTGTTCGCTCGGTACGGGCTCAAGCGGGACGCCGAAACCAGCAGCTGAAGGATCGTCATGAGAATGAATCCCACACCCGCGGCCTGGAGAACAAGGCTGCCGACGGATGCGTCCCTGCCTCCCACCATGCTCGGTGCGAAGGTGGCCCCCGCCGCTAGCCATCCAACCAGAGCCGCAGCGGTAATCGGCGTCAGGGCCCTCATGGCAAGCCCCACCTGTCCACGCAATACAGGATCCACCCGGCGGACAGCCCACCAGGCCAAGATGATCGCGGCGATCAGCACCAAACCCTGCCGACCTGGAGCTCCATTGAAAGGTTCAACGACTACCGGCAATGCCGCCAACAATGGCATCCAACGCAGCTTTGCTCCGAGCACGCGTGTTGCGCAGGCCGCCGTCAGCAACAGCGCCAGGATAGACCAGTTCAGATCAGCTACGGCCCAGGCACTTTGATCCCCCGCAATCCAGCGTTCACCACCGGCAAGTACCAGTAGTGCCGTCACGCCAAGCACAATCTTTGTTTCAGCGGCCAGCTTGGACTCATCCATCCCTGCCAGCCCCATATAGCGCCGGCGGGCTGCCAAGACGGTCAGCTGTTGAGCCAATACGAAGCAGGCAGTGACTCGAAAAGCCATTTCGTTTCCGACCTCGAAATGGCTCAGCAATGCACTCAAAGCAAGCGTTCCGCTTAACCTGATTGCCATCAGGTGAATGCGACGTTCGGCTGGGCCGGCCTGAAAAAAGGCCACTGTGTAGTAGACCGCAGCGGCCGTGAAGACCCAGAGGTACTCGGCTGCGGTGAGGACCTTGAAGGACAGCAAGGCTGCTGCAACCGTTGCAGGCACCAGGAAACGATGTGCTGCAGTGAAGGATTCCAGATAGATGCTATGGAGCCAGCGTGGTCGCCGGGCTGCCAATAGGGTCAGGCCGGAAGCGACAATCATGCTGAAAATGAAATACCAAATCAAACCGCGGTTCAAAACGGCTCCCCCGGACCATGCTGTAGAAACGAGGAACACGGTGGATAGGGCAGCAAGCACCCGGCTTTTCATGCGCGAGCAGGCAAAAATAAATGCCGCCGTTCCCACTAGGGAACCGCCAAACCATGAGGCCCCCGAATCCTTTCCAAGCAGCAGGTAATAGGCCAAAGCGGTGATCGGGATCAGCGCCAGACCTGTCCCGGCGAAGGCGACTGCGGCGGGCCGCAATCTACTGCTTTTGGCATGCATCAGCAGTCCACCAGTGTAGAAAGCAACGGTCAGCAGTCCCAGCCCGAGCACTTTCACCAGCGCGGGGAAGACGAGACCGATGATGAGGGAGGAGGCCGCAACCACCATCAGCGCAGCAACATACAGCGTGATGTTGATATTGCGGAGCGTTCGCTGCTCAGGGCTCAGTGCAGGCCTTTGGGCGGCCGGCGGCAGCACCCAAACCGGTGTCGGCGACGCTGTCACGAGGACAGGGTCAAAGGGTACGGAAACCATCGGGCTCCCGGCATCGGTCGTACCGAAATTTGCTGGTCCATGCAGGTCCTGCGCCGTTCCTTGCCGGGCCGAGACCGGCTGAGGCTCCGGTCTGTTCGGAGGCGGGAAACCTGGCGTGGTGGACTTCGCACCCGCAGATGCGCTTGCCGCGTCGAAGCCCTGTTGCCAGGCCTTGGCCAGCTCGAGCTTGAGCCGGTTCGTTGCGCCCTGTCCGTTCCGGCCCTGCCCCCAACCGATGAGCAGCCCGATGAGCAGACATACGACCGCCAACAGCAACCACATGGGGAATCTCCTTCTCCGGAAAGTCTTGAATATCCAAGCTTAACCCTAGAAGAACCACTTTTCCCGCATTCAAACTAACTGATGGATATATATGTCCGGTAAAAGACGAAAGACCCCGATGCCGAAGCATCGGGGTCTTTCGTTAGCCAATCAGGCCAGGATCAAAGCTTGAAATTAAGCGGTGATCTTGGTGACCTTGCCTGAACCAACGGTGCGGCCGCCTTCGCGGATAGCGAAGCCGAGGCCCTCTTCCATGGCGATCGGCTGGATCAGCACGACCGACATTTCGGTGTTGTCGCCTGGCATGACCATTTCCGTGCCCTCGGGCAGGGTGATGACGCCGGTTACGTCCGTTGTGCGGAAGTAGAACTGCGGGCGGTAGTTCGAGTAGAACGGGTTGTGACGTCCGCCTTCATCCTTCGAGAGGATGTAGACGTTGGCCTCGAAATCGGTGTGCGGGGTGATGGAACCCGGCTTGACGATAACCTGGCCACGCTCGACGTCTTCGCGCTTGATGCCGCGAAGAAGCAGACCACAGTTCTCGCCGGCCCAAGCCTCGTCGAGCTGCTTGTGGAACATCTCGATACCGGTAACCGTGGTCTTCTGGACCGGACGGATGCCGACGATCTCGACCTCGGAGTTGATGGCGAGGGTACCACGCTCGGCGCGGCCCGTAACAACGGTGCCACGGCCGGTGATGGTGAAGACGTCTTCAACCGGCATCAGGAACGGCTTGTCGCGGTCACGAACCGGGGTCGGCACGTGCTCGTCAACGGCGTCCATCAGGTCCTCAACGGACTTGACCCAAACCGGGTCGCCTTCCAGAGCCTTCAGGCCCGAAACGCGGACAACCGGTGCCTCGTCGCCGTCGAAGCCCTGCGAGGACAGAAGTTCGCGAACTTCCATTTCCACGAGGTCAAGCAGCTCTTCGTCATCGACCATGTCGGACTTGTTCAGTGCGACCAGCAGGTAGGGCACGCCAACCTGGCGGGCCAGCAGAACGTGCTCGCGGGTCTGAGCCATCGGGCCGTCAGTAGCGGCAACCACCAGGATAGCGCCGTCCATCTGGGCAGCACCGGTGATCATGTTCTTGATGTAGTCAGCGTGACCCGGGGCATCAACGTGCGCGTAGTGGCGCTTCTCGGTCTGGTACTCAACGTGCGAGATGTTGATGGTAATGCCGCGCTGGCGCTCTTCCGGAGCCGAGTCGATCTGCGAGAAATCGCGCTGCTCGTTAAGATCCGGGTACTTGTCAGCAAGCACCTTGGAAATGGCGGCGGTCAACGTGGTCTTACCGTGGTCAACGTGACCAATGGTGCCGATGTTGACGTGCGGCTTGTTCCGCTCGAACTTTGCCTTTGCCACAGGTTCCTCCTAGAAACGTTTACAGAAGACGTACCTCGCCCACTCGGATCGCGGGCGAACTCATACAAGTCTACTGGGGGCTGAATGAATTCTTTAAATCTTGGCTTCCATCGGGGCTCTTACCGAGTCCATCAGTCGGCCCGCAGGGGCCCTGGCCTGGAATTCCAGGCCAGGGCATCCACGTTGCGGTGCTTGCCCGGATTGCCGGGTTCACAACCAATAATGCATCCTTGGGAGATTACTCGCCGCGGGACTTCTGGATGATCTCGTCGGCAACAGCCTTCGGGACCTCAGCGTAACTAGCGAAGGTCATCGAGTAGACGGCACGACCCTGGGTCTTTGAACGCAGGTCACCAATGTAACCAAACATCTCAGACAGCGGAACCGTAGCTCGGATAACCTTCACGCCCACTGCGTCTTCCATCGAGGCGATGGATCCACGGCGGGAGTTCAGGTCACCGATGACATCGCCCATGTACTCCTCGGGAGTACGGACTTCGACATCCATGACCGGCTCGAGGATGATCGGCTGGGCGCGGCGTGCGCCTTCCTTGAACACCTGTGAACCAGCAATCTTGAACGCCATTTCCGAGGAGTCAACGTCGTGGTAGGCACCGTCGAGGACGATTGCCTTCACGCCGACCATCGGGTAACCGGCCAGGATGCCAAACTTCATGGCGTCCTGGATACCGGCGTCGATCGACGGGATGTACTCGCGCGGGATACGGCCGCCGGTGACGGCGTTCTTGAATTCGTAGATGACACCATCAACGACCTCAAGCGGCTCGAAGGTGACCTGCACCTTTGCGAACTGGCCGGAGCCACCGGTCTGCTTCTTGTGAGTGAAGTCGACCTTTTCGGCGGCCTTCTTGATCGTTTCGCGGTAAGCAACCTGCGGCTTGCCGACATTGGCTTCGACGCGGAATTCGCGGCGCATGCGGTCCACCAGGATATCCAGGTGGAGCTCGCCCATGCCGCCGATTTCGGTCTGGCCAGTGTCCTCGTTGAGGGAAACGGTGAACGTCGGGTCCTCAGCGGAGAGCTTCTGGATGGCCGTGGAGAGCTTCTCCTGATCACCCTTGGTCTTCGGCTCGATGGCCACGAAGATAACCGGTGCCGGGAAGGACATCGATTCGAGAACGATCGGGTTGGCCGGATCGCACAAGGTATCACCGGTGGTGGTGTCCTTGAGGCCAATCACAGCGTAGATGTGGCCCGCGTGGACCTCTTCTACCGGCATTTCCTTATTGGCGTGCATCTGGAAGAGCTTGCCAATGCGTTCCTTCTTCTGCTTCGTCGAGTTCAGCAGCTGAGTACCCGGAGTTGCCTTACCGGAGTACACGCGGATGAAGTTCAACTGGCCGAAGAACGGGTGCGTTGCGATCTTGAAAGCAAGTGCCGAGAACGGCTCGTCTTCACTCGGCTGGCGAGTGATTTCGATTTCTTCGTTCTTCGGATCGTGACCGATCGTCGCGCCGACATCCATCGGGTTAGGAAGGAAGTCGATAACGGCATCAAGCATCGGCTGAACGCCACGGTTCTTGAAGGCTGAACCACAGAAGACCGGGTAGATCTCCGAGTTGATGACCATCTTGCGAATGCCGGCCTTGAGTTCAGCAATGCTGATCTCTTCGCCTTCGAGGAACTTCTCCATGAGCTCGTCAGAGCCCTCGGCGACGGCCTCAACCAGGTTGGCGCGGTATTCCTCGGCCTTTTCCTGAAGATCCGCGGGGATCTCCTGGATTTCGTAGGCGGCACCCATGGTGACGTCGCCCTTGGAGTCGCCTTCCCAGACGAAAGCCTTCATCGTCAGGAGGTCGACAACGCCGGTGAACTCCGACTCGGAGCCGATCGGCAGCTGCATGACCAGCGGCTTGGCACCAAGGCGCTTGATGATGGTGTCGACGGTGTAGTAGAAGTCGGCACCCAGCTTGTCCATCTTGTTGACGAAGCAGATACGCGGAACGTTGTACTTGTCAGCCTGACGCCAGACAGTCTCAGACTGCGGCTCGACGCCTTCCTTGCCATCGAAGACGGCAACGGCGCCATCGAGCACGCGCAGGGAGCGCTCCACCTCAACGGTGAAGTCAACGTGACCCGGGGTGTCAATGATGTTGATCTGGTTGTTGTTCCAGAAGCAGGTTACGGCGGCAGACGTAATCGTGATGCCGCGTTCCTTTTCCTGCTCCATCCAGTCAGTCGTCGAAGCACCATCGTGCGTTTCGCCGAGCTTGTGGTTCACACCCGTGTAGAACAGGATGCGCTCCGTGGTGGTGGTCTTACCGGCATCGATGTGCGCCATGATGCCGATATTGCGGACCTTATTGAGGTCGGTAAGCACGTCCTGTGCCACGATGTCTCCCTTAGTTGGTTGTGTCCGGTACAACGACGGAATCGGCACTTAAGTGCCCATTCCGTCGTTGTCAAAAACCGCTTTTTACCAGCGGTAGTGGGCGAATGCCTTGTTGGATTCAGCCATCTTGTGCGTGTCTTCGCGGCGCTTGACAGCGGCACCGAGACCGTTGGACGCGTCCAGGATCTCGTTCATGAGACGTTCGATCATCGTCTTTTCGCGACGGGCCTTGGAGTAGCCAACGAGCCAGCGAAGAGCCAGCGCGGTGGAGCGGCCCGGCTTGACCTCAACCGGAACCTGGTAGGTGGCGCCGCCGACGCGGCGTGAGCGAACCTCGAGGGCCGGGCGGACGTTGTCCATGGCCTTCTTCAGGGTCACGACCGGGTCGTTTCCGCTCTTGGCCAGTACGCCTTCGAGTGCTCCGTAAACGATGCGCTCTGCGGTGGACTTCTTGCCGTCGACGAGTACCTTGTTGATCAGCTGCGTGACCAACGGGGCACCGTAGACCGGGTCGGAAACGAGGGGGCGCTGAGGCGCGGGGCCCTTACGAGGCATTACTTACTCTCCTTCTTGGCACCGTAGCGGGAACGAGCCTGCTTACGGTTCTTGACACCCTGGGTATCGAGGGCGCCACGCACGATCTTGTAGCGCACACCCGGAAGGTCCTTCACTCGACCACCGCGGACAAGCACGATGGAGTGCTCCTGCAGGTTGTGGCCGACGCCCGGGATGTAAGCGGTAACTTCAACGCCGCCGGCAAGGCGCACGCGGGCAACCTTACGGAGTGCCGAGTTCGGCTTCTTCGGGGTGGTGGTGTACACACGGGTGCATACGCCACGACGCATCGGGTTGCCCTTAAGGGCAGGGGCCTTGGTCTTTTTGACCTTCGGCGAGCGGCCCTTACGGACCAGCTGCTGAATAGTAGGCACTTTCGTGTCCTCCGATTTCTTGGTTCTGCCGCACCTGCCACTCTTGACGAGGCTGCAGGAACTGCGCTTTTGGTCGTTTCATCGCACCGTCCGCGGATTCGACCGTAGGCGTGCAAAAGTGTGGCATCTGTTGCGCAACCTACCCGCAACCCGGACCGTGTCCATTTGCCACACATAAAAACAATTAACACAAGAGTAGCACGAACTCGAACACCTTAATGACGTGGATCTCATCACACGACCGGCGGAAGCCGCGCGCGCATCGGGAAGACTGGTTATCTCCTGCCCGATTCACTGCTTCGCCACGGCCGACGCTCCCGAGCAATGCTGCACAGACGCCGAAGACGCGCTGCCATGTCCAAGATCCCTGGGCTGACACGGCGCCTTCAGCCCGAAAAGCCGGTGGTTTGCGGGATGTCGTGGAGTCGGCTGTCATGCTCCCGTCGTGCTCGTTTGCCGCCATCCCCGCCAGGTCCCGACCGGCGATGTCACCGAAGGTCCGCGCCGGGCCTATGTTAATACCACCGGCGGTGTCATGCACTCCCCTGATGCTGGCTTGGTCGTTGCCCACCACACGCAGCCCCCCCGATGGCCGTCCCATCGCTGCGCAGCACCCTGGAACGAGCATCCGCAACCATCCCGGCAAAGGTGCCGAAGGATCCGGGCACGCTCTTCACCACATGGAACGGCCACTTCTCAAGGGTGCCCAGCGTCGGGCTCGAGGCGTTCTTCGGGCCTCCGCCATAGCGCTTGAATTCGCTGGCCCCGCTGCCGAACTTCGGATCTACGCCCAGCCGGGCGTTTTTATTGAACTCGGCAACGGTTACCTCGAGACCCACCGCATCGAGGCAGCGCACCACACGCTCCCGGTCGTCATGGTTCCCGCCCTCGCTCTGGAACCGGTTACCGCGCACCCAACAGGTCCCCGCCGAAGAGGCCGTGCCCCTGCTCAAGTATTCGGTCTTTTCTGCTGCCAGCACGCACGCGCCGTGCGCGGAGGTGATCAATGCTGCAGAAAGCCACGCCGCACCTGTGGCGAGCACCAAGATATCCACTTCTCGGTCCCACTGTTATGCAGGGCACTGTTTCACGACTCCCCGTTGGCATAAGGACTGTGCTTCACCGCCGCGCCGTCAGAACCGTATGAAACGCCCAACCATGTACTGTCCACGATATTTTTGCCATTGATTATATAGGGGCTGAGCATGGTTTCCAGCCGACGGTTCCTCCGGCCCTGACCGCCAGGAAAACACTCCGGCGACGGCACCGCATCCGCTGGATCATCGCCGTGATGCAGTCCGCTTTCCCGAGGGGTTAAGAACGGCCCTCATCCAGCCACGACCGGTTGCCATAGGGGCGCTTCTCGGCGCCCATCGTGCGTGAGAGCGAGTGCCCGGCGGCAACCAAGACCGGAATGATCAGCTGTGGGGAGTCCTCGGCCACCGGAGTGACTACGGCGATCGCGCCGACCACCGCATTCCGCACCCCGAATACCGGCACGGAATAGGCCACGTTCGACTCGACTAGAACGCCCTTGAGGCAGGAATAGCCGCGTTCGCGGATCAGTGCCAAGTGCGACCTGATACTGATGGGATCGATATCGGTAGACGGAGTCACCCGCTCGAGATCCGTGGACAGGAATCGCTCCTGGACCGGATGCGGTGCGTGGGCCATCATCGTCAGGCCGGCTGAGGTGGTGTGCATGTCGAGTCGTCCGGCAACTTCGGCCAGGATCGAAGCCGTACCGTGCTGGTCAAGCCGTTCCAGATATAGCACGCTGTGGGATTCGAAGCGCGGAATCGATAGCGAAACGTGTTGCCTTACTGCCGCATGGATGCCCTCAAGCACCGGAAGACCTCGACGGCGAAAGTCCTCTGCCGGGTTGCTGCGCGCCGCCAGTTCCCACATCTGGATGCCCACGCCCAGTCGGCCTTCGGGATCGCGTTCGAGCAGTCCCGCATCGAGCAGCTCCGTGGCCAGCCGATGCGTGGTGCTGGTGGACAGGCCGGTGGACCGTGCGAGCTCGCTCATGGTCAGCTTCGGCGTGTCACGTCCGAAGGCGCGCAGGATCTTCACCGTCCGTTCAATCACGGACTCCCCCGAGAGTGAATTTGCCACGCATTTCCTTCCCGGTTCCCTGGCCCGATGCCCTCAGCGCTTAAGCCTACAGATGCCACTGGCCGACATACCCCGAATGGGGCATGCCGGCCAGTGGTGTTACATCGGGTGGTGTCCGGAACCGTTGGTCCCGGACATCTCCGGTGCCTTAGCGGTAGTCGTTACCGAGGTCGTAGTCGTCCATCGCGATGGCGTGGAATTCCGGGCTCATGCCCGGCTCAACACCGTCGTAGTCGAAGCCCGTTGCAAACGCGCTCTGACCGGTGAACAGGTTCGCCTTGGCCGCTTCGGTCGGTTCGACCGTCACCTGGGTGTAGCGATCCAGACCGGTACCGGCCGGGATCAGCTTACCGATGATGACGTTTTCCTTCAGGCCGAGCAGCGGATCGGACTTGCCTTCCATTGCAGCCTGGGTCAGGACACGCGTGGTCTCCTGGAAGGATGCGGCGGACAGCCAGGAATCCGTGGCCAGCGAGGCCTTGGTGATGCCCATGAGCTCGTCACGTCCCGAAGCCGGGGTCTTTCCTTCGGAGACCGCACGGCGGTTCTCGTTCTGGAAACGGTTACGCTCTGCCAATTCACCGGGCAGCAGGTCGGTTTCGCCCGACTCGATGACGGTGATGCGGCGAAGCATCTGACGAACGATGACTTCCACGTGCTTATCGTGGATGCCTACGCCCTGGGACTGGTAGACCTCCTGGACTTCGCGGACGAGGAACTTCTGTGCCTCGCGCGGGCCCAGGACACGCAGGACCTGCTTCGGGTCGATTGCACCGGCAACCAGCTGCTGGCCGACGGCGACGTTGTCGCCGTCCTGCACGAGCAGGCGGGCACGACGCAGAACCGGGTAGGCGATTTCTTCGTCGCCATTGTCCGGAGTGATGACCACGCGCAGCTGCTTGTCGCCATCTTCGATGGTGACTCGGCCGGCAACCTCGGAGATCGGGGCGACACCCTTGGGGGTACGCGCCTCGAAGAGCTCCTGGATACGGGGCAGACCCTGGGTGATGTCTTCCGCCGAGGCGGCACCACCGGTGTGGAAGGTACGCATGGTCAGCTGGGTACCCGGCTCGCCAATGGACTGGGCTGCAATGATGCCCACGGCTTCGCCGATGTCCACGGTCTTGCCGGTGGCCAGCGAACGGCCGTAGCACAGCGCACAAGTTCCGACTGCCGATTCACAGGTCAGCACGGAGCGGACCTTGATCTCGGTGACGCCGGCCTTGAACAGTTTGTCGATGAGCACGTCGCCCACGTCAGAGCCGCCCGCGGCCAGGACGGTGCCCTTTGCATCGATGACGTCGGTTGCCAGCGTACGGGTGTACGCCGAGTTCTCGACGGTCTCGTGCATGCGAACCGTACCGATCTCGTCCACCGAGGCGATCGGCACGGTCAGGCCGCGCTCGGTGCCGCAGTCGGACTCGCGAACGATGACATCCTGCGAGACGTCCACCAGACGACGGGTCAGGTAACCCGAGTTGGCGGTCTTCAGCGCGGTATCCGCCAGGCCCTTACGGGCACCGTGGGTCGCGATGAAGTACTCGAGGACCGACAGGCCCTCGCGGTACGAGGACTTGATCGGGCGCGGGATGATCTCACCCTTGGGGTTTGACACCAGGCCACGGATACCGGCGATCTGGCGCAGCTGCAACCAGTTACCGCGAGCCTTGGAGGTCACCATTCGGTTAATGGTGTTCAGCTCTTCCATGCCGGCCTGCATGGCCGCGGCAACCTCGTCGGTCGCCTTGGTCCAGATGTCGATCAGGTCCGAACGGCGCTCGACGTCGGCGATGAGGCCCTTGTCGTACTGCTGCTGGACCTTCAACGCACGCACTTCGTACGGGGCAAGGATTGCGGCCTTGTCCATGTTCGAGGTAATGTCCGAGATCGCCACGGTGATGCCGGAGCGAGTCGCCCACTTGAAGCCGGAATCCTTGAGGTTATCCAGCGTTGCTGCTGTGACGACCTTCGGGTAGCGCTCAGCGAGGTCGTTGACGATGTCCGAAAGGGCATCCTTGCCTGCGACACGGGCAACCCAAGGGTAGTCCACGGGCAGCGTCTCGTTGAACAGGACCTGACCGAGGGAGGTTTCGATGAGGGCAGGCGTGCCTGCTTCCCAACCTTCCGGGGCCGGCTGCTCCTCGGACGGCACGAAGCCGTCAACACGGATCTTGACGATCGAGTTCAGGTGCAATTCGCCGCGGTCCATGGCCATGATGGCCTCGGATGCCGAGGTGAATGCCCGTCCCTCGCCCTTTTCACCCGGACGCTTGGTGGTCAGGTGGTGAAGGCCGATGATCATATCCTGCGTGGGCAGGGCAACCGGGCGGCCATCGGAAGGCTTCAAGATGTTGTGCGAGGAAAGCATCAGGATGCGCGCCTCTGCCTGGGCCTCGGGGCTCAGCGGCAGGTGGACTGCCATCTGGTCACCGTCGAAGTCGGCGTTGAACGCGGCACAAACAAGCGGGTGCAGCTGAAGGGCCTTGCCCTCGACCAGCTGCGGTTCGAATGCCTGGATGCCTAGGCGGTGCAGGGTGGGTGCACGGTTGAGCAGCACCGGGTGTTCGGTGATGATCTCTTCCAGTACATCCCAGACCTGCGGACGGTAGCGCTCGACCATGCGCTTGGCGCTCTTGATGTTCTGCGCGTGGTTAAGGTCAACCAAGCGCTTCATCACGAACGGCTTGAAGAGCTCCAGCGCCATCTGCTTGGGCAGACCACACTGGTGCAGCTTCAGCTGCGGGCCGACGACGATGACCGAACGGCCGGAGTAGTCGACGCGCTTGCCGAGGAGGTTCTGACGGAAACGACCCTGCTTGCCCTTGAGCATGTCGCTCAGGGACTTCAACGGACGGTTGCCCGGTCCGGTGACCGGACGGCCACGACGGCCGTTGTCGAACAGCGAGTCAACGGCTTCCTGAAGCATGCGCTTCTCGTTGTTCACGATGATTTCCGGAGCGCCGAGGTCCAACAAGCGCTTGAGGCGGTTGTTGCGGTTGATCACACGGCGGTACAGGTCGTTGAGGTCGGAGGTCGCGAAGCGGCCACCGTCCAGCTGCACCATCGGGCGCAGTTCCGGCGGGATGACCGGTACGGCGTCCAGAACCATGCCCAACGGGGAGTTGGTCGTGGTGAGGAACGCGTTGACAACCTTCAGGCGCTTCAGGGCACGCGTCTTGCGCTGGCCCTTGCCGTTCTGGATGATTTCGCGCAGGATCTCCGCTTCGGCTTCCATGTCGAAGCCCTGGAGGCGCTTCTTGATGGCTTCGGCGCCCATGGAGCCTTCGAAGAACAGTCCGTAGCGCTCGCGCAGCTGACGGAACAGTCCTTCGTCGCCTTCCAGGTCGGCGACCTTCAGGTTCTTGAAGCGGTCCCAGACCTGCTCCATCCGCTCGATCTCGGCGTCGGCGCGCTTACGCACCTGGGCCATCGTCTTATCGGCGAAGTCGCGGGCCTTCTTCTTTTCCGCTGCCTTGGCGCCTTCGCCCTCCAGGCGTGCCAGCGTCTCTTCCAGATCGCGCGCGATGGCAGCGATGTCGGAGTCGCGGGTGTCGATCAGGTTCTTGCGTTCCAGATCGTGCTGTGCCTGCAGGTTCGGGAGCTCGGCATGACGGCGGTCTTCGTCGACTGCGGTGATCATGTAGGCAGCGAAGTAGATGATCTTCTCAAGATCCTTCGGTGCCAGGTCAAGCAGGTAGCCCAAGCGCGAGGGAACGCCCTTGAAGTACCAGATGTGGGTCACGGGAGCGGCAAGCTCGATGTGGCCCATGCGTTCGCGGCGCACCTTGGCTCGGGTAACTTCGACGCCGCAGCGTTCGCAGATGATGCCCTTGAAGCGCACGCGCTTGTACTTACCGCAGTAGCACTCCCAGTCGCGGGAGGGGCCGAAGATCTTCTCGCAGAAGAGTCCGTCCTTTTCCGGCTTGAGCGTGCGGTAGTTGATGGTTTCCGGCTTCTTAACCTCGCCGTAGCTCCACCCGCGGATCTCTTCCGCGGTTGCGAGGCCAATGCGCATAAGGCCGAATGAGGATTCGCTGGACATATGGTCCCTGTCTCTCTCGTATGTTCTCTGAAGTCTGTTGCCGTGACGGTGGGGATTCCGCCACGTGGGTCTTTGAGGGGTCCGTTGCCGGAGGCGGGGGCCCGGTTGTTCACCGGGACCCCGCGCTCCTAGCTAGACCTCTTCGACGGAGTTCGGTTCCGACCGGGAAAGGTCGATGCCGAGTTCTTCCGCGGCCCGGAAGACTTCTTCGTCCGAGTCCCGCATTTCGATCGTGGTGCCGTCGGTGGAGAGGACTTCCACGTTCAGGCACAGCGACTGCATTTCCTTGATGAGCACCTTGAAGGATTCCGGCACGCCGGGCTCCGGGATGTTCTCGCCCTTGACGATGGCCTCATAGACCTTCACACGGCCGTGGATATCATCGGACTTGATCGTCAGCAGTTCCTGCAGGGTGTAGGCGGCACCGTAGGCCTCCAGGGCCCACACTTCCATCTCACCGAAGCGCTGGCCGCCGAACTGGGCCTTACCACCCAGCGGCTGCTGCGTGATCATGGAGTACGGACCGGTGGAACGTGCGTGGATCTTGTCGTCGACCAAGTGGTGCAGCTTCAGGATGTACATGTAGCCAACGGACACCGGATCCGGGAACGGCTCGCCGGAGCGGCCGTCGAACAGGCGCGCCTTGCCGGAGTTGCCGATCAGGCGCTCACCGTCACGGGTCTTCGCCGTGTGGTCGAGCAGCCCGCGGATCTCGTTCTCGTCCGCACCGTCGAACACCGGGGTGGAAACGGTCGTCGGAGCGGATTCACGCGGCAAGTTCGGAAGGTTCTTAATCCATTCCGGCTCGCCCTCGATCTTCCAGCCCTGCCTGGCTGCCCAGCCCAGGTGGATTTCCAGAACCTGGCCGACGTTCATTCGACCCGGAACACCCAGCGGGTTCAGGACGACGTCAACGGGGGTTCCGTCTTCCATGAACGGCATGTCCTCGATCGGAAGGATCTTGGAGATGACGCCCTTGTTACCGTGGCGCCCTGCCAGCTTGTCACCATTGGTGATCTTGCGCTTCTGTGCCACGTAGACGCGGACCAGCTGGTTGACGCCCGGGGGCAGCTCGTCGTCGTTGTCGCGGTCGAAGATGCGAACACCGATGACTGTGCCGGACTCGCCGTGTGGAACCTTCAACGAGGTGTCGCGCACTTCGCGGGACTTCTCGCCGAAGATGGCGCGCAACAGGCGCTCCTCGGGGGTGAGCTCGGTTTCGCCCTTCGGCGTGACTCGGCCAACCAGGATGTCCCCTGCTTCGACCTCGGCACCGATATGGATGATGCCGCGCTCGTCGAGCTGGGCCAAGATGTCCTCGGACACGTTCGGGATGTCACGGGTGACTTCCTCGGCACCAAGCTTGGTGTCGCGGGCGTCAACCTCGTGCTCCTCGATGTGGATCGAGGTCAGCACATCGTCGGAAACCATGCGCTGCGAGAGGATGATGGCATCCTCGAAGTTGTGGCCTTCCCAAGACATGAAGGCAACCAACAGGTTCTTGCCCAGTGCCAGTTCACCCTTGTCGGTGGACGGGCCGTCGGCCAAGATCGAGTTGAACTCGACGCGGTCGCCCTCGGAGACCATGACGCGCTGGTTGTAGGCGTTGCCCTGGTTGGAGCGTGCGAACTTCATCACCGGGTAGGCGGATTCAGTTCCGTCGTCGTTCATGACGGTGATCAGGTCCGCAGAGACCTCGGAGACGACGCCCGGGTTGACGGCGGTGATCGAGTCACCGGCGTCGATCGCGACGTACTTCTCCATGCCGGTACCGACGAGCGGGGATTCCGAAGCCAACAGCGGCACGGCCTGGCGCTGCATGTTGGCGCCCATCAGTGCGCGGTTCGCGTCATCGTGCTCGAGGAACGGGATCAGCGCGGTTGCTGCCGAAACCATCTGGCGAGGGGAAACGTCCATGTAGTCGATTTCCGACGGATCCACGAGCACGGGCTCGCCGCCGCCGCCACGCTCACGGCAGAGGACCAGGTCCTCGACGAAGCCATTGGCTTCGTTCATGGGCGCGTTGGCCTGCGCGATGATGCTCTCGAGCTCTTCATCCGCGGTCAGGTAATCGATCTGGGCGGTCACGATGCCGTCCACGACCTTACGGTACGGGGACTCGATGAAACCATAGGCGTTGATGCGGGCGTAGGTTGCCAGCGAGCCGATCAGACCAATGTTCGGGCCTTCAGGGGTTTCAATCGGGCACATGCGGCCGTAGTGCGACGGGTGAACGTCTCGAACTTCCATGCCGGCGCGGTCACGGGACAGGCCACCCGGGCCCAGCGCGGAAAGACGACGCTTGTGCGTCAGACCGGCCAGCGGGTTGTTCTGGTCCATGAACTGCGACAGCTGGGAGGTTCCGAAGAACTCCTTGATGGCAGCGACAACGGGACGGATGTTGATCAGGGTCTGCGGCGTGATGGCCTCGACGTCCTGGGTCGTCATGCGTTCGCGGACGACGCGCTCCATGCGGGACAGGCCGGTACGGACCTGGTTCTCGATGAGCTCGCCAACGGCGCGGATGCGGCGGTTGCCGAAGTGGTCGATGTCATCGACCTCAACGCGCACGTTCACCGGTTCGCCGTTGCGGATGCCGCCGATGGTCTTCTCGCCTGCGTGCAACGCCACCAGGAACTTAATCATCGCAACGATGTCGTCCAGGTTCAGCACAGAAGCAATCGAGGAGTCCAGCGGGGTTTCGACGCCGAGCTTGCGGTTGATCTTGTAACGACCAACCTTCGCCAGGTCGTAGCGCTTGGAATTGAAGTACAGGTTGTCCAGCAGCGACTGCGCCGCATCAACTGTCGGCGGCTCGCCCGGGCGAAGCTTGCGGTAGATATCCAGCAGTGCTTCTTCCTGGGTATCCGTGGTGTCCTTTTCGAGGGTCGCACGGATTGACTCGTACTGGCCGAACTCTTCCAGGATCTGGCCTTCGGTCCAGCCGAGTGCCTTCAGCAATACGGTGACCGACTGCTTGCGCTTGCGGTCGAGGCGAACGCCGACCTGGTCGCGCTTGTCGATTTCGAGTTCGAACCAGGCACCACGCGACGGGATGATCTTCGCGGTGAAGATGTCCTTGTCACTGGTCTTGTCCGGGGTGCGCTCGAAGTAGGCACCCGGGGAGCGGACCAGCTGAGACACGACGACACGCTCGGTGCCGTTGATGATGAAGGTGCCCTTGTCGGTCATCAGCGGGAAATCGCCCATGAACACGGTCTGCTGCTTGATTTCGCCCGTGTTGTTGTTCATGAACTCGGCCTTGACGTACAGCGGCGCGGCGTATGTGGCGTCGCGGTCCTTGCACTCGGCCATGGTGTACTTCGGATCGGCAAATTCCGGTTCCGAGAAGCTCAGGGACATAGTCTCCTGGAAATCCTCGATCGGGGAGATCTCTTCGAAGATCTCGGCAAGGCCGGACGTGGATGCCACGCCGGAGATGCCTTCCTCACGGGCCTTTTCCACGCGCTTCTTCCAACGCTGGTTGCCGACGAGCCAATCAAAGCTCTCGGTCTGCAGCGCCAGGAGGTTAGGCACGTCAAGGGGCTCGTGAATCTTTGCGAATGAGAGTCGGCCGGCATATTCTGCGCTTCGGGCCGAGCTAGCGGTTTGGTTATTAGAGGTGCTCGAGGCGACCAAGAGGGATCCTTCCACAGACCGTCAGGTTTCCGACGCCCGCCCTTCTGCATGGGATAGCCCATGAACAGCACCTTGTGAGCAGGCCTACCGCTATATGAGGGCCGAAGGTAAAGAGGGAAGACGCAAAGCTCCATACTACACGTTTCCGCCTACCATGTCGAACGCCCCGCGCGCAACCACACTCGTCCACCGCGCAGCCGGACCACCCGGCCACTTGCTCCCGGGTACGCCGCCGCCAGCCTCGCCGTGCATTCTGTGGCGGGCACCACAGGGGCTAGTCTGGAGGAAAGTCCGCTCAAGCACACCATTCCGAAAGCAGGCAGATCGAACATGGCCTCACCTCGCGACGCAGTCATTATTGCCGGAGCCCGCACCCCGTTCGGGCGGCTCAAAGGCCAGCTGGCCCCGCTTACCGCAGTCCAGCTCGGAGCCGCAGCCATCCGCGGCGCCCTCGAACGTTCGGGGGTGCCGGCCGAGGACGTCCAGGCTGTCATCATGGGCCATGTGGTGCAGGCCGGCTGCGGACAGAACCCTGCTCGCCAGTCAGCCATCGCCGCAGGGATCGGCTGGGACGTCCCGGCCTCCACCACCAACAAGGTCTGCCTGTCCGGTCTTGCCGCGATCACCGACGCCGCCCGGCTCATCCGTCTGGGCGAGGCCGATGTCGTCGTGGCTGGCGGCCAGGAATCCATGACCAACTCCCCGCACCTGCTGCCCGGCAGCCGCCAGGGCTGGACCTATGGAAACATCACGGCCTTGGATTCGGTAGCCCACGACGGACTCACGGACGCCTTTGACGGCAATTCCATGGGTGTGAGCACCGAAGCGAAGAACACCGTACTGGGTCTGGGCCGCACCGAGCAGGACACCATCGCCGCAGGTTCTCACCAGCGCGCCGCAGCAGCTGCCGACGCCGGGATCTTCGAGCAGGAAATCGTTCCGGTGGCTATTGCACAACGCAAGGGCGAGCCGTTGCTGCTCAGCACCGACGAGGGAATCCGACCTGATACCACCGTCGAGTCTCTGGCGGCGTTGCGTCCGGCCTTCGCCACGGACGGCACCATCACTGCGGGCAATTCATCGCCGCTTTCCGACGGGGCCGCAGCCCTCATCCTCACCTCGCGCGAATACGCCGAGGCGAACAACCTCGTGGTACTTGCCGCCATCGGTGCACCGGGACAGGTGGCGGGACCGGATAATTCGCTGCACTCTCAGCCCTCGCACGCGATCACGGTGGCGTTGGCCAGCGCTGGGTGGAACACCGGGGATCTGGACTTCATCGAAATCAACGAGGCCTTCGGAGCAGTGGCCTGCCAGTCGCTCAAGGACCTGGACTACCCCTGGGAAAAGGCGAACATCCACGGCGGTGCCATCGCACTGGGGCACCCGATCGGCGCTTCTGGGGCGCGTCTGGCCCTGCATGCGGCGCTCGAACTCAAGCGTCGCGGTTCCGGCCGCGCTGCCGTGAGCCTGTGCGGCGGCGGCGGGCAGGGCGAGGCCCTGCTGCTGATTCGCGAACCCTAGCCCCATGACCGGGCCGGGCTTGGAGCGCTTCGTCCGTGAAGCGGCGGCCCGCGGCATCACGGTCGAAGTCGTGGGCCCGGCCTGCGGCCTCTTCGCTGCCGGAGGCTGGGCCGGATCTTGGGCTTAAAGCCCTCGGATATCGTCAAGTCATTGGTGATCAGGCACAAGGACGGGTCCTTCTTCTTCGCACTGATCCCCGGCGACCGGCAGGTCTCCTGGCCCAAGCTGCGCGCGTTGCTCGGCGTATGCCGCCTGCCTCTGCCCAGCGACGAATTGGCACTCGAGGCCCCAGGTTATGACCGCGGCACCATCACTCCCCTGGGCTCAAGCACGCCGTGGCCCGGCTATGCCGACGCCTCGGTGCAAGGGCAGCTGGTCACCATCGGCGCCGGCGCCCACGGATGCTCGGCCTTCATGGATGCCGATGAATTAGTCGCCGGGCTCGGTGCGGTGAGCGCAGACACCCGTGATCAGGCCTGAGTCGTCAGCTTCGTTCCCGGTGCAATCGCTCCGAGGTTCCACCGAGGAATCCCGTCAACGACACGGTGATCCTGCGCAGGCCCGCAGCCGTCGCCTTGGATAGCTTCCGGCCCCAGCGGAGCTCAACGAACCGATAGACCAGGTAGGCAGCGGTCAAAACCACGCCGAGCACGATTAGCAACACGGCATACGGATCCAGTATCGGGCTCAGCTGCTTGATCAGCCACCATCCCCAGACCTCGTGCAGCAAGTAGACCGGGTAGGTCAGCGCACCGGCCAGCGCGAGGCCTGGGAGTGACACATGGCCCAACCGAGTCAGGGAGATCAGTGCGATGGCGGCAAAGAGTGCCACTACGATCATCCAATAGACCCAGGCGGGCACCGCGTACCCGACCAGTTCGGCGGCGTCCCGGCTCGCGCCGGCCCCCGTCTGGTAAGCGGCAAAGACGACGTTGAATCCGAGCACTAGCCATCGTGCCGGGGTGTGCCCGAAGCGGTAGATCAGAAAGAGGACCATCCCACCGGCGAAGAGCGGGGCGTACTCGGGGACCAGCATCTGCTCACGCCAATTGGCGTGGATCCCGCTCGTCGCGATGACGGCCAGTGGCCACAGCATGGTGAAGGCCAGTAACCGTAAGGGTGTCATACAGCGCAGGAGCATCAGCGCGGCGATCCAGACGTAGAAGCGCAACTCGGCCCACAACGTCCAATAGACCCCGTCCATATGTGGAATGCCAAAACCCTGCTGGAGCATCGTAAGGTTCACCATCCAGTCCACGATGGTCCGGCCCTCCCCCATCGCGGGCCAAATAAACAGGACGAGGATTCCGGAAACTATCACCGCAACCCAGTATGCGGGAAAGAGCCTGCCGATGCGGCTGCCCACGAATGCCGGGATGTCCTTGCCGTATGAGGAGAGCAGGATGACGAATCCACTGATGATGAAGAACAGCTGTACGCCCATGTTCCCGAACATGGTCACGCGAGAAAGATCAGGCCAGGCCTCCTTTGCCTGAGTCCCGTTCCAGAATTCGTGGTGCCAGGCGGTGTAGTGGTACAGCACCACCAGCATCGCTGCCACGAAGCGAAGTCCATCCAACAATGACAGCCTAGGTCCTGGAGCGGGGGCAGCTGCCTCCCGAGGCTGAGTGGATGGCGCTTCTCGCCCTTGGGCCGGATAACCCATTTTGCTGACCTCATTCATCACAGGTTCATTCATAACGAATCGTTACACTAGCATCGCCAAATGGGCGCGCCCCGGGAAACCACGGGCCGGTCCCTCGCTCGTGTCGTCCCGGCGGGGAAATGCGCAAAGCAAGGGCAGTTCACCGCACGGCGGTTAAAAGGGAAGGACCCCCGCCGATCTTGCGATCAACGGGGGCCCTTCGCGCAAAGCGCGGTTACTACTTGACGGTAACCGTGGCGCCGGCGGCCTCGAGGGCCTCCTTGGCCTTCTCGGCAGCTTCCTTGGTTG
Source organism: Paeniglutamicibacter cryotolerans (assembly GCF_014190875.1). Lineage (NCBI taxonomy): Bacteria > Bacillati > Actinomycetota > Actinomycetes > Micrococcales > Micrococcaceae > Paeniglutamicibacter > Paeniglutamicibacter cryotolerans. The sequence goes on from NZ_JACHVS010000001.1 coordinate 165,174, forward strand.
CACCTTCGAGGACGGCCTTGGGAGCCGAATCAACGACCTCCTTGGCTTCCTTCAGGCCCAGGGAAGTCAGCGCGCGAACTTCCTTGATCACTGCGATCTTCTTTTCGCCAGCCGACTCGAGGACTACGTCGAATTCGGTCTGCTCTTCGGCTTCGGCTGCGCCACCGGCGGCCGGGCCTGCAACTGCAACAGCAGCGGCGGTGACTTCGAAGGTCTCTTCGAAGGTCTTTACGAACTCGGAGAGCTCGATGATGGTCATTTCCTTGAATGCTTCAAGCAATTCTTCGGTGCTGAGCTTCGCCATGATGAAGGCGTCCTTTCCAGGGGGCGGCATTTACATGCCACGAAAAAATAGGGAGTTTGAAAAAGCCTTAGGCTTCTTCGGTGGTGGCTTCGGCAGCGGGTGCTTCCTCGGCCTCAGCAGCGGGAGCATCGGCCTCGGCCGGGGCAGCGCCACTATTTTCTTCGAGCTTGATGCGCAGTGCGTCGATGCTGCGGATCGCGGCGGAAGCCGGAGCCTGCAATACACCAGCAACACGGGCCAGCTGGAATTCACGAGACTCGAGCGCAGCCAGAGCGGCCACACCTGCAGCGTCAAGGGACTTGCCCTCGAAGAAGCCGGTCTTGATGATGAGTTCCTTGTTGGCCTTTGCGAAATCCGTGAGGCTCTTTGCAGCAGCAATAGCATCGCCCTTGATGAAGGCGATTGCCGTCGGGCCGGCAAGCTGGCCATCGAACGCGTCGATGCCGGCTTCCTTTGCTGCGATGCCAGTCAAGGTGTTCTTGACGACCGCGTACTTGGTTTCGAGACCAAGTGAACGGCGCAATTCCTTGAGCTGTGCAACGGTAAGCCCACGGTATTCGGTCAGGACAGCGGCGGTCGACTCCTTGAAGTCGGCGGTGATTTCTTCAACTGCGGAAACCTTAGTCGGCGTTGCCATAACACTCCTTCCGGGGTATAGATCTGATGCCGGTCGTACCCGGAACCCCGGTCAGGATCGAGCCTGACATAAAAAACGCCCCATGCAGATGCACGGGGCTGAAACTCGAACCAGTCAAACTGATGAGCTACAAACTTCGTTCACCTGCGCAGGTCGTCCCTAGGGGAACTTTCGAGGAATTCTCCGTGCAAGCACGAATCTTCCCAACCGACGGTCTTTGGTAGATTTCAGCGTAACAGTGCCGGACGGCCCACGCCAAATCGAGTGGCCCCGACCGTTCGGAATCATGAAACTTAAATGGCTGAGGCCGGCTGCAGTCGCTCAACTTGGGGGATAGAGCGGAAGCACCCGGCCTCACATGCAACGGTATGGCTTGGGGGTACAGACCGTTGCACAGTTGACTCTTGGTGGCTTTGGGGGTCCAACCAAAAATCAGTGGCGCCGAAGCACCTCGTTGACTTCAATGAGTCAACCATTTAAGACTAGCAGGGTTAAACAGATCCGCACAGATGAAAAGTTTGTTACAGTAATGTCAATTCGTTGGTCTTTTTCCGTTCCAAGCCTCCCGAGACCTCGGCAATTCAACGCGTCGTCCCAGCTCAGGTACGGAAGGTGAGAATGGCCGCCATTTTGACACATTTCCGTTGAATGCTCGTCCACTACCACGAAGCAATAAACATCACACGGTGTACTAATGAGGTTCCCTGGGATTTATCGGGGATAAAACGCCTCGTCCGGGACCCCTTACCGACCATTTCGGCAAGCCAAGCCCGCTGTCCGGATCTGATGAATTCCACTATCCTTTTTGCGTCCCGGTGGATCGATCGATTGTCGGTATTCACAGCATCGATCGGATCCTTCAATCCAAGCTCCTCGAGATATCCCGCCCAGCACCTCAAGCCACGCACGGCAGGGGATTCTCTTCGCCCGCCACACCGCGGGTGCTGCCATCGCTGAGAGGGACGCCATCGAATATCTCGGTGGGTTGATTCCCTACCGCCCGGATCAGCATCCAGTCCCCCGGTATCGAGACGGGTTTTCGCGGCAGCGTAACAGAGCCTGGATTCGGACCGGCGAGCTGCTGCAGGGGTCGACTGCTCTCGTTTCCCGTCCGGCGCGACATGCTCCCTCATCATCCGGGGTGAGAAGGGCAACGACGGTCTCCTGCCGGCTGGACAACCGGTGCGGGGTTGATGCGTACGACGCAGCGGCAACTGAACATCCAAAGGGGTTGGAAACGCAATCCGGCATCCGGATGGTTCCGGAATCCTCGCATCCCCGGCATCCCTACTGTGCGCTTCTACTTGATCTGGTCCCTGGATCCGTTGGCCACAGCAGCCTCACGTCCAGCGCAGTGCTGCCGTGTCGGCAATGCTGACACCGCCGGCACGGGAATTGCCCACGCATTCCGGCCCGGACACAGCCGGAAGGTCCGCGGCCGAGTCGCCTCGGGCAAGAACCTCGCACTTCTTCACTGTGTCAAGGTCAAGGGCATCACCGAATCGCGGCTCAGCCTTCCGTGGAGGAGGAAATTACGGTGCTCGATGATGCGGTTGTCCGCGCTGGCTCCCCCGGCTGCGGGCAAAGCACTTGTTAATCAAAAATTCCCCCGCGGCTGAGCCACGGGGGAATTCCTGCCAAAGGTGAAGGACTAGCCTTCGACGAGCACCTTGGTGACGTTCGGGTCAACCGGGATGCCCGGGCCGAACGTGGTGGCCACGGTGGCCTTGGTGATGTAGCGGCCCTTGGAGGAGGACGGCTTCAAACGAAGCACCTCCTCCAGTGCTGCTGCGTAGTTCTCGGCCAGCTTTGCGGCGTCGAAGGAAACCTTGCCAATGATGAAGTGCAGGTTCGAGTGCTTGTCGACGCGGAAGTCGATCTTGCCACCCTTGATGTCGTTGACTGCCTTGGCGACATCCATGGTCACCGTGCCGGTCTTCGGGTTCGGCATCAGGTTACGCGGGCCCAGGACCTTGCCCAAGCGGCCAACCTTGCCCATGAGGTCCGGGGTCGCAACCGCGGCGTCGAAGTCGGTCCAGCCGCCAGCGATCTTGGCGATCAGGTCGTCCGAGCCAACGAAGTCGGCGCCGGCTGCGATTGCTGCCTCTGCCTTTTCGCCGTTTGCGAACACCAGGACGCGGGCAACCTTGCCGGTGCCGTGCGGAAGGTTCACGGTGCCGCGAACCATCTGGTCGGCCTTGCGGGGGTCGACGCCGAGGCGGAAGGCAACCTCAACGGTCGAGTCCATCTTCGAGGCCGTATTCTCCTTGGCCAGGGCGATTGCCTCGACCGGGCTGTAGAGGTTGTCGGCATCGATCTTAGCCGCGGCGGCTACGTATGCTTTGCTGCGCTTTGCCATCTGCTTTTTCTCCTTTTGCAGTCGTGGTCATTCATGGGTCGCGCGCGACCCTGCCACTGCGACGCGGTGCCCCGGGTGCCGGGGTTCCGTCGTCGTAATCTATGTTGGTGGTGCTCCCCGAGGGGTGCGGTCGAGGGCTGTTAGCCCTCTACGGTGATGCCCATGGAACGGGCGGTGCCGGCGATGATCAGGGCAGCAGCCTTGATGTCGTTGGCGTTGAGGTCTTCCATCTTCGTGGTGGCGATCTCCTCAACCTGTGCCTGGGTCAGCTTCGCAACCTTGACGGTGTGCGGGGTAGCGGAACCCTTGGCAACGCCTGCAGCCTTTTTGATCAGCTCGGCTGCCGGCGGGGTCTTCGTGATGAAGGTGAAGGAACGGTCTTCGTAGACCGTGATCTCCACGGGGATCACGTTGCCGCGCTGGGCTTCCGTTGCGGCGTTGTAGGCCTTGCAGAATTCCATGATGTTGACACCGTGCTGGCCAAGCGCGGGACCGATCGGCGGTGCCGGGTTGGCGGCGCCTGCCTTGATCTGCAGCTTGATAAGGCCGGTGACCTTCTTCTTGGGAGCCATTTTCAGGTCCTTACTACTCATATGAATTCCCCGCAGCACAGGAGCGTGTCCGGGGGTTTGGCCGCCGTGGCGCGGCGGCCGGATCGTTCCCTGCCGGTAAAGCATCCGGCCGGAACGAAGATTTTGGGGTGTTAGACGATCTTGGTGACCTGTGCGAAGGACAGGGTCACCGGGGTTTCGCGTTCGAAGATCGATACCAAGACGACCAGCTGCGAGGAATCCAGCTTGATCTCGGAGATCGTAGCCGGAAGGGTCTCGAACGGTCCGTCGTTGACGATGACTGCTTCGCCGACCTCGAAGTCGACGTTGACCTCGGTGATCGGGGCGCGGCCCGGCTTACCGGACTCGGAAGGATCTTCGGTGACGATGGTGTGCTTGAGCATCGAGAAGACCTCGTCAAGGGACAGCGGCACCGGATCATGTGCGTTGCCAACGAAGCCGGTGACACCCGGGGTGTGGCGCACTGCGCCCCACGAGGCATCGGTCAGTTCCATGCGGACCAGGACGTAGCCGGGGATGCGTACGCGGCGAACGATCTTACGCGTGGTGTTCTTGATTTCCACGACCTCTTCCATGGGGACCTGGATTTCGTAGATGAAATCCTCCATGGACAGGGTCTGGATGCGGGTCTCCATATTGAGCTTGACCCGGTTTTCGTAACCCGCGTAGGAGTGGATGACGTACCAGTCGCCGGGCTGGCGGCGAAGCTGCGTACGGAATTCCTCAACCGGGTCAACTTCCGGAGCCTGCTCGGCTTCTTCGGAATCGTCGACATCCTCGGAAACGGCGGGAGCCTGCTCGGCGTCCTCGGAAACGACGGAATCGGCCGATACCTCTTCGGTATCGACCTCTGCTGCCTGCTCAACGACTTCGTCGATGGCTTGCGGTTCGAGTTCCTGTTCGGACACTGGGGTTCCTGCTTTCTTTTACTGGATCACCAGACGAAATGGTGTGCTTCGTTCCGGCTTACTGCTCGGGAGGATTGGTGAAGACCAGGATCGATCCGTTACTGAAGAGGAAGTCCAAGCCGGTAACGATCAGCATCATCAGAGCGACGAAACCCAGGACCACCAGCGTGTAGTTCACCAACTCGCTTCGGGTGGGGGTCACCACCTTTTTAAGCTCGGAGATCATCTGACGGAAGAACAGGACCAGACCGGCAAAGATGCCTGCCTTGACGGGCTTCTTGCCGTGCGGGCCGTCCTGCGAACTTGCCGCAGCCGTTTCGGTCACCGGTTCCTCATTTCGCGTTAGCCAGATGAAACAGCCACGGTGCGCTGCAGCCATTGACCACAACACACCGTGACGTGAATTTGCGTGCGCTTCCTCCCGGCAAAGCCGGGTTTCAGCTACTGCGCAGGGCAGACAGGACTCGAACCTGCAACCTGCGGTTTTGGAGACCGCTGCGCTACCAATTGCGCCACTACCCTTCGGACCGAAATCCGCGTGATGTTCCCCACCGAAAGTGCTCCGGCTTGATACATCGCGGTGTTTTTCAACACCGAGGATCAAGTCTACGCAAAGACGGGGCCCAATGTCGAACCGAGTTCATCCGCGGAAAAAAATCCTTGTGTTCCAGGGGATTTTCCAAAGACGATTCAGCTCCTGAGCGGGGCACCCCTGTCCGGGCCAGTCGTTGTTGTTTTCCGTACCGCAGGAATCCGAAAAAATGCGCAGCACCGCATCAAATGCGGATGCCGACCACTTGAAGCCATAGCGGGCACCCGGCGCCACCCAGGACGCGTCCGTTTCATCACGGAGGCCGGGCAGGCCGGCCAGGTCCTTCGAAGAAGGTACGGTGCGCGGCAGTCCACCCGACGAGACCCGGTTGCCCGGCTCCGTCATCGCCGGGTCATCAAACCGTTCGCAGGGCAGTGGCTTCCAGCCGAGGGCCACCCCCCACACTGATCTCGGTGGAGGGATGGACCGGCACCCCGGCGAGGGAATTGAGCACCAGGCAGCTGCATGCAGGCCTGGCGTGGAGTCCGGCGTGACTGTTGCCGTTGAGCATTGTTCCCCCGCCTGTGGGCAGCTCCTTGGGCACAGGCGGCCTGCCCCGACCGGACCGTCGCGGTAGTCTGGGGGTCATGACTTCCCCCGCTTCGCCGCTCCATTTCCCCGCCCGCATCGGCACCCTGATCCTCACCGTTTTCGCCGCGGGAGCCGTTCCCGGTGCAGTGCTCGAACTCATGGCGGGACCAGACGTGGACGGGCGCAACGGATTGAGGGCCGCGGTGGTTGCCCTGCCGATGCTGATCAGCCTGGCCGCATGGTTCGTGCTGCGCCGGCAGAAGGAGGTCCGCGGGGTCATGGTCCTGCAGGTGCTGCTTGCCGCCGTGCTGGGACTGGCAACGGCCGGTTCGGCGGCACCGTTGAGCTGGTATCTGGGCGCCGGATTGGTGCTCTGGGCGATGCGCCTGGGCCGTAACGAACTGATGTGGGTCGGCACCGTGCTGCTGGTGCTGTGCGCGGGCGTGCAGTTCGGCATGCTGCCCGCCGCCGGTTTCGGCTACGTCCTGGCTGGAGTGTTGGCGCCGCTGATCCTTACCGGGGCCGCAGCCTACTCATGGTGGCGGTTGCGCACCGGCGGGGACATCGTGCGGGAGGCCAGCGCGGCCGATGAGCTGCACCGCAGCCGCTACGGCACGCTACCGGGCCAGTAGCCCCCCTTCAGCCTGGCCGGAGGGCGCCGCGGGCCCTCCGGACACGTTACATTCGTGCCCGTTCTTCGCCCCGGGGCGACACCACCACTAAAGTGGGTGGTGAACTTCATCTCCCCTTCCAGGAAGCGACGACATGTCACGCATCTCCCGACGCATCGGGTCCATCGCAGAGTCCGCCACCCTCGCCGTAGACGCCAAGGCGAAAGCGCTGAAGGCCGCCGGCCGCCCGGTCATCGGGTTCGGCGCCGGGGAGCCCGACTTCCCGACCCCCGACTACATCGTCGAAGCCGCGGTCGAGGCGGCGCGCAACCCGCGCTTCCACCGTTATTCCCCCGCCGCCGGACTGCCCGAGCTGCGTGCCGCGATCGCCGAGAAGACCATGCGCGATTCGGGCTACGGCATCGAAGCGAACCAGGTGCTGGTCACCAACGGCGGCAAGCAGGCCGTCTACAACACCTTCGCCACGCTGCTGGACCCGGGGGATGAGGTCCTCCTGCCGGCACCGTACTGGACCACCTATCCGGAGGCCATCCGGCTGGCCGGCGGCGTGCCGGTCGAGGTCTTCGCCGGCCCCGAACAGGGCTACAAGGTCACCATCGAGCAGCTCGAGGCGGCACTGACCGAGCGCACCAAGGTGCTTTTGTTCGTTTCCCCGTCCAACCCGACCGGCGCCGTGTACTCCCCGGAGATGGTCGCGCAGATCGGCCGCTGGGCTGCGTCGAAGGACCTCTGGGTCGTCACCGATGAGATCTACGAACACCTGACCTACGATGCGGCATCGTTCACCTCGATCGCCACGGCGGCCCCGGAACTGGGCGACAAGGTCATCATCCTCAACGGCGTCGCCAAGACCTACGCGATGACCGGCTGGCGCGTGGGATGGATGGCCGGACCGGCTGACGTGATCAAGGCGGCGACCAACCTGCAGTCCCACGCCACCTCGAACGTCGCCAACGTCTCGCAGATGGCGGCGCTGGCAGCCGTCTCCGGCTCGCTCGATGCCGTCGCGCGGATGCGCACCGCGTTCGACCGCCGCCGCAAGGCCATGGTCACCGCCCTGAACTCTATCGACGGCGTGGACTGCCCGACACCGGAGGGTGCGTTCTACGCCTATGCCGACGTGCGCGGCATGTTCGGGCGCGAGATCCGCGGCATCGTCCCGGCGACCTCCGCCGAGCTGGCCGCGCTGATCCTCGAGCAGGCCGAGGTGGCGGTGGTTCCGGGCGAGGCGTTCGGCCCCTCGGGCTACATCCGCCTGTCCTACGCGCTGGGCGACGATGACCTGGCCGAGGGCGTGGCACGCATCCAGTCGCTGCTCGGCGAGGCCCAGTAGCCCCACCATGACGACGGACCGGCCGGGTTCCCGCACTGCGGGGACGCCGGCCGGTCCGGTTTAACCGGTGACAGGATTACAGGATGCGCCGGTCCACCGCCCAGCGGGTGAGTTCATGGCGATTGGAGAGCTGGAGCTTGCGCAGCACCGAGGACACGTGGGTTTCCACCGTCTTGACCGAGATGAACAGGTCCTTGGCGACCTCCTTGTAGCTGTAGCCGCGGGCTATCAGCCGCATCACCTCCAGCTCGCGAGCCGAGAGCAGGTCAAGGTCCCCGTCGGCACTGACCGCGGCCTGGGTGCCGAACGCGTCGAGCACGAAACCGGCAAGCCGCGGGGAAAACACCGCGTCCCCGCCGGCCACCCGGGCGACGGCATCGGAAATCTGCGCACCCGAGATGCTCTTGGTCACATAGCCGCGGGCGCCGGCACGGATCACCGTGACCACGTCCTCCGCCGCGTCAGAGACGCTCAAGGCGAGGAAACGGGTCTCCGCGAACAGATCGGTGCACCCGGCGAGCACCTCGGCCCCGCCGCCGCCGCGTCCGCCGGGCAGGTGCACGTCCAGCAGTACCACGTCGGGACGGTGCAGGTGAATCCGTTCGATGGCCTCCTCGACCGAGGCCCCCTCCCCCACCACGGTGATCCGCGCGTCGAGGTCGGCCTTCAGCCCGGACCGGAAGATGCCGTGGTCATCGATGATGACCACGCGCAACGGCTCATTCATGTTCTTCTCCCTGGATGTGCTTCATGGACAGGCGCACCTCGGTGCCGTCCTCTGAACTGCCGATGGACGCCGAGCCGCCATTGCGGTCCATGCGCCCGATGATCGATTCGCGGACGCCGAGCCGGTCCTGCGCCACGGCCCCGACGTCGAAGCCGGGACCGTGGTCCCGGACGAACACCTCGACGCCGTCGCCGCGCGCCTCCACGTAGACCGAGACCGACCCGCCGGCGTGCTTGGCCGCATTGACCATTGCCTCGCGGGCGGCCTGCAGCAGCGCGTCGTGCCCGGCCAGGCCGGAAAGCTGCCCGACGGTGACCACGTCGATGTGCGCCCCGTGGCTTTCCTCCACCAGCGCCGCCTCGCCTCGGATGGCCTCGGCGATGTCGCCCTCGGCGGCCGGGGCCTCACGGTAGAGCCATTGGCGCAGTTCGCGTTCCTGGGCCCGGGCCAGCAGCATCACCCGGGCCGGGTCCCCTGCCCGGCGTTGGATCAACGCGAGCGTCTGCAGCACCGAATCGTGCAGGTGGGCCGCTATCTCCGCACGTTCGTCGGCGCGGATCCGCGAGGCACGTTCGACCTTGTAACCACGCCAGAAGCGCAACGCCCAGGGCAGCAGCACCAGTGCCACGCCGCCGAGCAGCACCGCGCCGACCAGCAGCCCGGAGAGCAGCGCCGACCAGGCGACGGTGCCCGAGAGCAGCAGGACCAGGCCCAGCACCACCAGTGCGACGCCGGCCACCAGCCGGGCCAGGCCGGCGGCACGGTTGGCCCCGGCGCTGCGGATCAGCCCCTCGCGTCCGCCGGAGTCAAGCTGCATCCACGTGATGACAGCGCCGGCGACGATGATCAGCACCGGCCAGATCACGCCCCAGTTGATCTGAAGGCCCAGCAGCTGGGCGGCGACCAGGCCGGCGACCAGCAGCAGGCCGGCACCGGCGAGGATCTCCCGGTTGGCGCCGCCGCTTCCCGCGCGCTGCGATTCCACCACCCGGTTCAGCGATTCAGCAAGGGAGGTGCGGCCCGGGCCGGCCCGCAGTTCCGCCTCGCGGGCGGCATCGTCCAGCGTGGGCATGAAGATCCAGAGCCAGCCGTAGAGCACTATCCCGGCACCCCCGGCGAACACCGCTGCGACCATCAGCAGGCGCACGGCTCGCGGCGAGAGGCCCAGGTGCGCGGCGAGTCCGGCGCAGACGCCGGCCAGGATGCGCGGCTCCGCGCGAACCAAGGCGGGGCGGGTCTGGGCTGTTGTCATGCTTCCATCCAAGCACGGTTCGGGGTCGGGAACCGGGGTTTCGGGGGTAATCCCGGTGCGGTTTCAGGGTTCACTCAGGGCCGACCCCCATGGCGGGGGCCGAAGTTCCGCGGAAGGATGGAAGCATGAACGAAGCACCTGTTGAAAACGGATTTTTCCGCTGGGTCAGGACCCTGGGGGTCAACCGCAGCGAACACGGCTGGATCGGCGGCGTCGCCTCCGGCATCGGCGCCCGGTTCGGCATCGACCCGGTCCTGGCCCGCGGCATCATGGTGGTCCTCGCCCTGTTCGGCGGGTTCGGCATAGCCGCCTATGGATTGGCGTGGGCCCTGCTGCCGGGGCACGACGGCCGCATCCACCTGCAGGAGGCGGCCCGCGGCCGTTGGGCCAGCGGGATGACCGGTGCGCTGATCTTCTTCATCGTGGGCAGCGTCGGCGAGCCCTGGGGTGTGGGCTGGTGGGGCTGGGACGGCGGCTGGGGCTGGATCTGGCCGGTCGGCGCCGTGGCCTTGGTGCTGTGGCTGGTTTTGTCCCGTGAATCACCGGGAGCCGACGCCGACGGATCCACCCGCACCTCCCGGTTCAAGGCGGCCTTCGGTCAGCAGGGGCCGCGGGGCGGCTACTCCACTGCGGCGCAATCCACCCACGCCGCATCCACCACGGGAACCATCCCGCCGCTACCCGAGGACGCCACCGACATGAACAACACTTCTCCCACCGATCCGGCCTCCGGCACCGAGCCGGGACCGGTCAGCCTGCACAAGCCACCGGCCGATTCCGCTGGATTCGGCTCCGGATTCGACAGCGGCTTCGATGCCGGATTCGACTCCGGCTACCAGCCGCCTGCCTATGTTCCGGCTCCGGCCGAACCCCGGGCTCCGCGGATCCCGCGGGCACACCCGCTTCCCGGATACCAGGGCGCCATCGTGCTCGGCATCGCGGCCCTGGCAGCAGGCCTGATCCTGGCCCTGGAGAACATGAACGTCATCAGCCTGGGCGCCAGCCCGGTGGCGGTCGCCCTGGCCGCGGCGTTGCTGGTGATCGGCATCGGCGTCATCGCCGCCGCGGTGCGCCGGCACACCGGCGGCGTGCTGATCGGCCTGGGCATCCCGGTACTGGTGCTCTCGCTGGTCTTCGGCGGGACTGCGCTGGGTTCCGCCAGCCGCACCGCCTGGATCGGCGGAATCACCGACCAGACCGGCAACGCCTACACCTATGTGTTCCACTCCGGGCAGCTTGACCTGACCGGGTATTCCACCATCACCCAAAACACCACGCTCACCGTCGACAACGTCTTTTCCTCGGTGGACATCGCCGTACCGGGCAACATACCGGTAGTGGTGGAATCCACCGGCGTCTTCAGCAGCCTCGAGCTGCGCACTGCCGACGGCGTCACCGGGACGAGCACCAGCTCCGGGCAGCTGAACCCCGGAGCCACCGGACCGACTCTGACCATCAAACTCGACGGAGCGTTCACCAGCGCCACCGTCACCTCCCAGAAAGCAACGGTGACACCATGAGCGAGCCATCCACCGCCGAATCCCCCGCCCTCCCCGAGGAACCCGTCCGGTTCCCCGTCGGGACGCTGGTGTTCGGACTCGTCCTGGTCCTGGTCGGGGCGCTGCTGCTGGTGTCGCTGCTGACCGGGTTCACCTTCAACCCCGGCATGCTCGCCATCTGCGTGCTGGTAGCCGCCGGCCTGGTGCTGGTCATCGGCGGCATCGCCGCCAGCCGCCGGCACCGCTGAGCCTCCCACCCCTTTCCCACGGCACCTCCCACCTGAAAGACTCAATCCCATGGATAACATCTACTCGGCCCTCCGTTCGATCCCGCTGCGCCGCGGCCCCAAGCGCATGCTCGCCGGCGTGGCCGGCGGCATCGCCGAGAAGTTCGGTTGGGATGTCAATCTCGTCCGCATCGGGATGCTGCTCTCGTTCCTGCTGCCGGTGATCGGCATCGGCCTGTACCTGGTGTTGTGGCTGGTGCTGCCCTACCAGGACGACTCGATAGTGCTCGAGCGGATGCTCACCCGGAAGTAGCCGCCTGGGGGATCCCGAACCGCTCCAACGGTCCCAGACCCCCTCGCGCGTCCCCGACATCGCCGTCATCCGGGTGTGGCCTTCGTTCCGTCCTGTGTCGGCGGTGCCTGTCCGGCGGCGTCATCGACTGATTTGCCTGGTGCTGACCGTCAGTTCGGCCAGGATGTCCAGGTCGACGTCGATGCCCAGGCCCGGTCCCTCCGTGAGCTGGACTTCGGGCAGCAGGTATTGGAGGTTTCCGGGTTCCTTCGTGAACTTCACGGGTCCCGAGAGCTCCGTGGAAACGATGTTGGGATGGCTGACGGCGAGATGGAATCCCGCGGCGGAAGCGATGCTGGTTTCCAGCATCGATCCGATCTGCACCTTTAAGCCACCGAGTTCGGCCTGGGTGGCCAGGCGGTGGCACGGGGTGATCCCGCCGCTTTTCATGAGTTTGAGGTTGACCATGTCCACTGAGCGGTCGCTGACGAAGCGGGCCAGGTCGTCGGCGTCGATTACCGATTCATCGGCCATGAGGCGGGTAGTGGTGTCTTGGCGCAAAAGCCGAAAACCATCGATGTCCCCGGCCCTGAGCGGCTGTTCCACCCAGTCGATCCGGTAGGGTTCCAAGGCGCGGATCATGTCCCGTGCCGTCGCCGGGTCGGACCATCCTTGGTTGGCGTCCACCCGGATGTCCAGGTCGTTGTTGATCGCCGCCCTGACCGCGCGCACCCGTTCGATGTCCAGGCCGTCGTTGCCGCCGAGCTTCATCTTAAGCTGACGATACCCTTGGCTCCGCGCCTGGACGGCTTGTTCCGCCAGGACTCCGGGCGCAAGGATGCTCATCACCTTGGCGATGGTGGGGGCTTGAGGCCGGCGTCCACCCAGCAGGGCATAGACCGGTCGCCCGGCCGCCTTGCCGGCAAGGTCCCAGCAGGCTATGTCGACGGCGGCCTTCGCTGCTCCGCAGCCCCTAAGCGTGCGGTCTAGCTGCTGGTGTATTGCCGTGATGTCTCGCGGGTCCATTCCCAGGATCGCGGGGATGAGTTCGGTTTCCAGCGCCAGGGCCACCCCGGCGGGCGTCTCGCCGGTGATGTGGGCATCCGGGACGCTTTCGCCGTAACCGATCGCCCCATCGTCGGTCTCCAGGGTGAGGATGACGCTGGGCATCGAATCGTAGGTGGCGTATGAAACCACGAATGGTTCCAGCAGGGGAACGTCGATGAGCGTGATGATGACGCGGGAGATCTTCATGGAGTGGCTCGCTATTCATGGGTGGGGCAAGGCGGTCTGGGCAACGGATCCGTGCCGTGGGCACGGAGGCTCACATGACGCTTTCGAGGAAGGCGATGGTCCGTGGGTTCTTCGGGTGGTCCAGCACCTCGGCGGGGGTACCGGATTCGACCACTACGCCGCCGTCCATGAAGACCACGCTGTCCGCGGCGCTGCGGGCGAAGCCGATCTCGTGGGTCACTACGATCATGGTCATGCCCTCGGCGGCCAGCGTGCGCATGACGTCGAGAACGTCGCCCACCAGTTCCGGGTCCAGCGCGCTCGTGGGCTCGTCGAACAGCAGGAGCTGGGGATCCATGGCCAGGGCCCGGGCGATGGCGACCCGTTGCTGTTGGCCGCCGGAAAGTTGCGCCGGATAGGCTTTGGCCAGGGGCGCCAGGCCCACCCGGTCCAGCAGTTCCATCCCCCGCCGGAGGGCTTGTTGCTTGGGGATCTTCTTGACGCCCGAGGGAGCGGCCCAGATGTTCTCCAGGGCCGTCATGTGCGGGAAAAGGTTGAAGCGCTGGAAGACCATGCCGATGCCGCTGCGCTGCTTCGCCACTTCGCGGGGATTCATTTCGAAGATCCTGCCGTGGCGTTGCGCGTAGCCGATCAGCTCGCCACCTACCGAGATCCTGCCTCCGTCAATCCGTTCGAGGTGGTTGATGCAGCGCAGGAAGGTGGATTTGCCGGAACCGGAGGGGCCCAACAGGCACATGACTTCGCCGACATTCACGGTCAGGGAAATCCCCTTCAACACCTCCAGTCCGCCATAGTGTTTCCGGACGTTGGTGGCGACGACGAGCGGGGCGGTTGCCGCAGGGACATCACGGCGGCCGGTCGGGGCTGGTGCCTCGATCATGGCTGGGTTCCTTTCGGTACTGGGTGGCCCGGGGTCCTACGCCATGCCGCACTGATCCTGCCCAGCGGGGTGGGGGCCAGCTGACGGGAGTTGCCCTTGCCGTAGTGGCGTTCCAGGTAGTACTGGGGAATGGCGAGGATGGATGTGAGGAAGAGGTACCAGCAGCTGACCACGACCAGCAGCTCCACCTGGCGCAGGTTCTGGGAAGAGATCTGGGTGGCCACGGTGTACAACTCGAGCACCGCGATCACGGAGAGCAGCGAGGTGTTCTTCAGCATCGAGATGGTCTCGTTGCCCATCGGCGGGATGATGACCCGCATGGCTTGCGGAAGCACCACCCTGAAGAGGGTGAAGGTCGGGGACATGCCCAGCGACGACGCTGCTTCGTGCTGGCCGGTGTCGACCGAGAGCATGCCGCCGCGGATGATCTCGGCAGAGTATGCGGCCTGGTTCAGTGTCATGGCCAGGAGCCCGGCGGTGAAGGCCGGCACCAGGGTATTGGTGTCGATGGAAAACGCCGTGAGCTCGGTCAAGGGAATGCCGAGGGAAATCTGCGCATACAGTAGCCCGAGGTAGCCCCAGAAGACGATTTGGATCAGCAACGGGGTGCCCCGGAAAACCCAGACATAGAACCAGGCGAACGCGTTCATCACGGGGTTCTTCGATAGCCGCATGATCGCCAGCAGGACACCGAGGATGGTGGATACCACCATCGCTACCACGGTCAGGATCAGGGTGAGGCCCACTCCGTTGAGGATCCGCGGGTTGAAGACGAAGCTGCTGATCGTTGCGTGGTCGATGTTGGGGTTCTCCCACAACGAGGATGCCAGCGCCGCGAAACCAAGTGCCAGCAGGCCCGCCCCGACCCAGCGCCAAGGATGCCTGAGCGGGACGGCGACGACGTCGTCCGGGGCTGCCCCGTCGATGGACCGCTCATCGGCCGTCGCGGAGCCTTCCCCCGGGGGGATGGTCGCGGTTCCCTGTTTCATGGTTTGGCTGCTCCCACGTTCAGGCCGGCTTCCTTCACGGCGTAGGCCGAGAGGTCGTACTTGGCCAGGATGGTTTCGTAGTTGCCGTCGTCAATGATCGACTGGAGGGCCGCCTGCAGGGCCTTGGAAAGTTCAGCATCCTTTTTCAGCACGCCGATTCCGGTATGGACCGGGTTGTACCCGGCCGGGTAGGCCGGGTCGTTGACCAGGTCGAAGATTTTGCCGTCCCCGGCAGTCTGCGCGGCGTAAGCCGCCGCTGCCGAGTCCACCACGTCCGCATCGGCCTTCCCGGAGCGGACCGCGGTCTGCACGTCGGTCTCCAGGGGGAGCTCCGACACGCGGATCGGACTGGAACCCCTCCCGATGCATTGCTGGTCGTAGCCGTGCAGGATCTCTGCCTGGACGGTGGCCTTCTGCACCGCGACGTCCTTGTCGCAGAGGTCCAGTACCGTGGTGATGTTCTTTGGATTTCCCGCGGGGACGAGGATGGAGAATCCTGCATGGAAGTAGTCCACGAAATCCAGGGTCTTCTGGCGTTCGGCCGTGTCGTTCATCCCCGACATGATGATGTCGTTCTTGCCCGATTGCAGCGACGGGATGATGCTGTCGAAGGCCTGGGTCTGCAGCTCGAGCCTCACCCCGAGCTTCGCGCCCATGGCTTGGGCCAGATCGTAATCCAGGCCGGTGAGCTGCTGGTTCTCATCAAACATCTCCATGGGTGGATAGGGGATGTCGGAGGCGACCTTGATGACGCCGGAGCTCCGGTAGCTTTCGGGCAGTAGCGCGGCCGCGGCCGGGTCGACATCGGCGGCCGAAGGCGCCTCGACGTTGGTTGCTGTCGTCGCTCCCGCCGAGCAGGCCGTCAGGCCCACTCCGAGGCTCAGTCCTGCCAGGGCAAACATCATTCGGGCTCTTGCCCCACGATGGTCGGTACTCATATGGTGCTCCTTCGGGGTGGGTTAAGACGGATCGGTCAGGCTCAGGCGGTACCAGCCACTGCGGGTGACGCCGGTGGCCAGGTAGCCGGAGGCAAGCGAGGATTCCAGGATCCCGCGCAGGTGGCTACGCCATTGGCCGGCTTGCCCGGGGTCAGTGGCCCGCATCAGGACGATGTCTTCGGGGGCACGGCACCAGAGGCCGCCGTCGGCTTGGAAAAGGCCGGGCTGCTGATCCGGACCGTATTCCAACACCTTGACGCGGGTTCGGGGGTCGAATTCCACCTCCCCGGGGAGTCCGCGGCTGGCTTGGACGCTGCGTTCGGAGACCAGCGGCCAGTGCGCAACGAGCCGGTCGCTCTCGTCGTTGGCGTTGATGTCGTCCAACATTGCGCCGTAAAAGTCTCGGGCGTATTCCGAAGCCACGGCACCGAGCTTGGTCAGGTTGAATCGGGCGTTCCGGCTCACCAGCGGATCAAATGTCCACGTCATGGACTCGATGCCCCGGGCCAGGGACCAGGCCCGTTGGTGCTGTTTCAGGGCGAATCCGACGCCCCTGTCACCGGTCCCGGGCAGGACGCCGGCGATCAGCGAATAGGTGGCCGTCCCACCGGGCGTAACGATCCCCACGGCGGCCCCGCAGAGACGTCCGGCCCGATCATAGGCGGCCGACACATTGCACCCGGCATGCGAAATGCTGCGTAGCAGGTCATAGGGAACCGGCGCCCCGTGGGGTGACATGCCCCAGATCGAGATGAGGAGTCCTTCGACGTCCCGGAGCCGTTCACGGTCGTGTTCATCCACCACGAGGACGCCTGCTTTGGCTGCGGCGGCGGTCGCCGCCTCGGCGGCCTGGCTGGCGAGGGGGCCCGCATCGAGAGTCATTGACATGTGTCTACTCTCGGGGGGATGCCCTCCTCTTGGCTTCGGCGCAGAGCACCAGCCTAAAGCCAATGCATTGTGTCTGGGCACAAGCCGCATTAGCATTGTTCCTCATGGCCACCGAGTCCGGATCACCCGGCAACATCACCTTGCCGGCGCTACTTCGCGTTTTGGCGAGTCCCGCCGTCACGCTGCGCTCCCATGCGATTCCCCCAGCGCTGTCGCTGACCAGTCCCGCGCTGCACGACCCGCATGCACCAATGGAGGCAATCCCCGGGGCCATTCTCCTCGGGCTTGGACTCCACCCGGCCGAACCCCTCACCACCTCCATCGTGCGCGAGGCCGCGGCGGCGGGTTTTGCCGCGCTGGTCATCAAGCAATATGCCCAGGAGCTGGGGCACGTCATCGCCGCAGCCGACCGGTCGGGCATCGCACTGCTGGTGGTCGACGACGACATCGGGTGGCGCCAGCTCGATACGCTCCTGGACTCGGCGCTCAAGGCCTCGGCGGAAGCCGGAAGCACGCTGTCCACGCTGGGCGTGGGCGACCTCTTCGCCTTGGCCAATGCCATAG
The DNA here is from genome assembly GCF_014190875.1 of Paeniglutamicibacter cryotolerans. Taxonomy (NCBI): domain Bacteria; kingdom Bacillati; phylum Actinomycetota; class Actinomycetes; order Micrococcales; family Micrococcaceae; genus Paeniglutamicibacter; species Paeniglutamicibacter cryotolerans. Next base: position 182,552 of record NZ_JACHVS010000001.1, read on the forward strand.
CGGCCATGGTGGGTGGTGCCACGGCCATCGAGAATCTGCAGGAACAAGTGCTGGCCTATTCAACCCTCGCCCACCAGCCCATCGATGAGGACAGGCGCCAGGGAATCCTGGGTCGCCAGGTTCCGTATCTTCCGGAGAACGCCGGACAGTACGCTGCCGTATTCCGCTCCCGCGGGGTGGTCCGGATCGAAGGGGTCGGTTCGGCGTTGGACCGGCTGGCCATTGCCGTCCGGGCCGGCAGAGAGCCCCTCGGGTCGATTTGGGTGGTGGACCAAGACGGTGACCTGGATGCCGGCGCCGAGCAGGCCTTGGAACGGGCCGCCGAGCTGGCCGCCCTGCACATGCTGCGGGCCCGAAGCGCCTACGACCTGGCCCGCCAACAGCGCGCCGAGTTCCTGCGCAACCTCATGGAAGGCGGGGAGGACGCCACGCTGATCGCAGAGCAGCTGGGGCTTCGGAACTCCGGCCCGTTCATGGTCATCGCCGTCCAACCGGACATGGGACAGGCGACGGAGATGACGCTGGGCCGGCTCGTGGACCTCGTCGCGACCGAATGCGAGGTCCACCGTCGGGGGGCGCAGTGCGTACTGATGGGCACCACCATCTATGCGCTATTCTCCGAGGTGGATCCCTCATCGTTCAGGCCCATTGAATCCCTGGCCCGGCGAATCACCGAGCGATCTCGAGTATCCCTGGCCGTTGAGCTGCGCATTGCCGCCGGGCCCGCGGCCGCCAGCGCATCGGAGATCGCCCGGGCCAGGCACCAGGCCGATCTGGTCCTGCTCATGCTCGGTTCCAACCCTGCCACCGGCACCTATGCGAGCGCGAGCGAGGTCCGCAGCAAGCTTGCCCTCCTGGACCTGGCCGCGCATGTGCGCACGACGCCGAACCTGATGTCGGCCGCCGCGGAAAGCATCACCGCATGCGATGCCCGGACCGGTTCCGAATATGCGAAAACGCTGCGGACCTACCTTGACTGTTCCCGCGATTCCGCCCGGACCGCAGCCGAGTTGTCCCTCCACCAAAACACCTTGCGGTACCGCCTCAAACGGGTCGGTGACTTGTTTGACGTCGACCTAGACCAGCCAGAGGACACCCTACTGCTCTGGTTAAGCCTTCACCTGCTTGAACTCAATTAATGACGCGGCAACAACGTCCAGACCCCCCCGGTGGCGCAAGGCCCGGGCCGCGGGCAGTGTGCGAGCCCGGCATCCCCACTGAGCGCATGTCAGGGATGGCCGCGGCGCGACATGGAAGCACCTGGTGTTGGCCGTCACACAGTGCGCTCGGTAGACTGAGGGGCATTGAGCCCAGCGTCGCGCTCCACCGAAGACCGCCGTAGTTGGTGGTGAGAGCGCAAATGAAAGCTGAGTGAACATGCGAATCGGAATCCTGACCAGCGGCGGGGACTGCCCGGGTCTGAACGCGGTGATCCGCGGGGCAGTGCTGAACGGCATCAAGAGCTACGGGCACGAGTTCGTCGGCTTCCTCGATGGCTGGCGCGGCGTGGTCGAAGGCGACGTCATCGAGCTTCCCCGCCATGCGGTGCGCGGCATCTCCAAGCAGGGCGGCACCATCCTGGGCACATCGCGCACCAACCCCTACGAGGGCGACCGGGGCGGTCCGGAGAACATCAAGGAAACGCTGCAGCGTCTGGGCATCGACGCGGTGATAGCGATCGGCGGCGAGGGGACGCTGGCCGGGGCCAAGCGGCTGACCGAGGCCGGATTGGACATCGTGGGCGTGCCCAAGACCATCGACAACGACCTGGACGCCACCGACTACACCTTCGGCTTCGACACGGCGAACCAGATCGCCGTGGAGGCCATCGACCGACTACGCACCACCGGCGAATCACATCACCGCTGCATGGTCGCCGAGGTCATGGGCCGCCACGTCGGCTGGCTTGCGCTGCATGCGGGCATGGCGGCTGGCGCGCACGCGATCCTGATTCCCGAGCAGTCGGTCACCATGGCGCAGATCAACACCTGGGTACGCGAGGCCCACGACCGCGGCCGTGCGCCGCTGGTGGTGGTGGCCGAGGGGTTCGTTCCGGAGGGCGCAGAGGCGCCGCACTCCGAACGCGGACTGGACACCTTCGGGCGCCCTCGCCTAGGCGGCATCGGCGAACGCCTGGCCCCGCTGATCGAGGACGCCACCGGCATCGAGACCCGCGCCACTGTACTCGGGCACATCCAACGTGGCGGCGTTCCGAGCGCCTTCGACCGGGTGCTGGCCACCCGCCTGGGCATGGCGGCGGTGGATTCGGTGCAGGAGGCGGCCTGGGGCACCATGGTCTCGCTGCGCGGCACGAACATCAACCGGGTTCCCTTCCAAGCCGCGCTGAACAACCTCAAGCGCGTGCCGCAGGCCCGATACGACGAGGCGCGCATCCTCTTCGGATAACGTGTCAGGTATGGAACTTGAGTTCGGCACCCGTGCCATCATCGGTTTGGCATGGGCCCGGCGATTCGGTCTGGCCGATTCCGCGCTGCAACCCCTGGACACCGGCATCTGCTCGGAGCGGATGCTGCTGCCCGAGGAGGAGGCCGACACCGTGCGGTTCCTGCGCCTGATGGGGCACTGCGTGCTCGCCGGGCCGCAGTGGTTCCTGGACGCGGCCGCAGGATACGGAGATGCGGCACTTTCCGAGGAGCAGGCGCTGCTGCGGGTGGCCCGCGATTCGGGCAGGGCACCGGGTGCACGCGGGATGGGCGAAGCCACGCTCTACTACCTGGACGAGCCGATGGACATCGTCGGCTCCGATTCCGTGGTGGTCTCCCACGATGCTCAGCATGCCGCCGAACTCGAGCAACTGTGCCCCCGCGACGACGTCGCGGAGGTCGGACTCACCGGATTCGACCACCACTTCACCCTGCTTTCCACCGAGGACCGGACCCCGCTTGCCGGTTCCGGCTATGTGGTCGGGGAGGGGATCCTGGCCGATGTCGGCACGCTGACCCAGCCCGGTCTGCGCCGGCACGGGCTCGGTTCTTTCGTCACGGCGGTGGCCATCGACGACGCGCTCACGCAGGGTCTGATCCCGCAGTGGTGCGCCCCGGTCGAACACCGCGCCGCGCACATGACGGCCCGCACCCTGGGCTTCGTCTCGGCCGGCTCGCTGACAGCCATGTCGTTGGGCTCCTGAGCCGCGCTATCGCGCCAGTCCGCCTCTCCGCGTGTTGGACAGTGCCACGAAAGCGTGTATATGCTTTCCCCCTGCTCAGGTAATCCTCCTTCGTTCCCGCGCCCGTGGCACCTGCCCTTTCCGTCGCCGCCCACCTGCGCGTTGATGGCATTTCACACTCCTTTGCCGACCGCCGCGTCCTGACCGGCATCAGCTTTACCCTCCCCGGCGGTGAACGCGCAGGACTGATCGGGGAAAACGGTTCCGGCAAGTCGACGCTGCTGCGCATCATCGCCGGACTGGCGAGCGCGGATGCCGGTTCGGTGAGCGCAGTGCTGCCTGGCGGTAGGGCAGCCCGGATCGGGCTGCTGCATCAGGAACCGCCGTTTTCCCCCGATGACACCGTCCTCCAGGCGTTGGAATCGGCAGTCGCACCGGTGCGCGCCGCCGCCGCGGCGCTTGAACAGAGCGCCGCGGCAATGGCCGCCTCCCCCGGGGACGTCGCCGCCAGCGACGCGTTCTCGGCGGCCTTGGAGCTGACCGAACGGCTGGGGACCTGGGACATCGATTCCCACATCTCCTCGATGTGCTCCGGCTTCGGGCTGTCGGACCTGGACCTCGAGGGGACAACGGGTGCGCTCTCGGGCGGCCAGCTCTCACGGCTGTCACTGCTCTGGGTGCTGCTCAGCGCCCCGGATGTGCTGCTGCTGGATGAGCCGACCAACCACCTCGACGACGCGGCGACGGCCCACCTGCGCACCGTGTTGGCCGCGTGGCCGGGGCCGGTACTGATTGCCAGCCATGACCGGTCCTTCCTCGATGACTCGCTCACCTCGCTGATCGACCTTGATCCGTCACCGATGCCGCAGGCGTTTGCCCGATCCCTGGTCGGGGATGGGGACGGTTCGGGGATCGGCACCACCCGCTTCAGCGGCAGTTACACCGGCTACCTGCAGGCCAGGCTCGATTCCCGCGAACACTGGGAGCGCCGGTACACCGATGAACAAGCCGAACTCAAGCGTTTGCGGGCCTCGGTACGGGAGAACCAGGGTGTCGGACATGCCAATTGGAAGCCCCGCAGCGAGGTCCGGGCGATGGCGAAGTTCTCTTCCGACAGGAACGCGAAGGTCGTTTCCCGTCGGGTCAACGACTCACGCTCCCGGCTTGATGAACTCCAAGCGCAGCAGATCCGCAAGCCCCCAAGGGAACTGTGCTTCAGCGGCCTGAATGCAGCCGGATCCACTGCCGGTTCCGGGCGGTCCTTCTCCGGTCCGGTGCTGGCAGCCGCCGCTGTTGCAGTGGACGGCCGCCTGCCGGCGAGCTCGCTGAGTGTGGCAGCCGGTGAGAAATGGCTCATCACGGGTCCCCACGGATCGGGCAAGTCCACGCTGTTGGACCTCTTGGCCGGGCGGTTGGCCCCGGATGCCGGGTCGGTGAACGCCCCGGCTTCGCTGCGCATCGGCCTGCTGGCCCAAGACGTCGAGCTACCGGATCCGCGGGAACGCGGCCCCGGGCGCACCGTCCTGCGGGCCTACACCGATCTCGTCGGAGAGCGGCTGGCATCCGAGGTGCCGCTGCGGTTGTTCGGCCTGGTCGCCGGCCGGGACGAGAACCGCCCGGTGGCAACGCTCAGCGTCGGTCAGCAGCGCCGGCTGGCACTGGCGATCCTCCTGGCCGACCCGCCTGATGTGTTGCTGCTCGATGAGCCGACCAACCACCTGTCGCTGGTGCTTGCCACCATGTTGGAGGCCGCGATCCCGGATTACCCCGGCGCCGTGGTCGTGGCATCGCACGACAGGTGGCTGCGCCGCGGATGGACGGGGAGGCGCTTGGAGCTCTCCGATGCGGCCGGAGGCCGGTAGGCGGACGGAGTCCCGGCCAATGGCCGGGACCCCGTATCGTGACGTCTGCGTTTCGCTACGACAACGGGTGTTTCAGGCGCCCAGCTCGTGCGTGCGGTCCTGGATGTGCCAGGGCGAGTCGTAGCCCTCCGGGGAGCCGAGCAGCTCGAGGAACGGCTTGGCGTCAAAGGCCTCCGGGCCCAGCACTCCGGCTCCGGTCCAGACGCCGGTGGCCAGCAGTTCCAGCGCGATGACCGGGTTAAGCGCGGTCTGCCAGACAACGGCCTGGGAGTTGTCCCGGGCCATTGTCTCCTCGTTGTCGGCCACGTGGTAGAGGTAGACGCGTTTCGCGGCACCGTCCTTGTCCTTGCCGGTGACCAGCAGCCCGGCGCAGGTCTTGCCCTTCATCAGGTGGCCCAGCTGTGCCGGATCCGGCAACACGGCGGCGACCATGTCGCGCGGGGAAACCATCTGGCCCTTGACGTTGACCGGCTGGGTGGAGTCCAGGCCAAGCATGTGCAGGGTCTTGAGCACTGAAATGAATTCCTCGCCCAGGCCGTACTTGAAGTTGACCCTCTTGGCATCGATCCAGCGCGGCATCAGCAGCACCTCTTCGTGCTCCACGTTCACGCACTCGACCTCGCCGATGCCCTCGGGGAAGTCGAAGACCTCCGGCTCGGAGAACGGTGCCGTGGTGAACCAGCCGCGGTCCGCCTCATACATCACCGGCGGGTTCAGGCATTCCTCGATGGTGGTCCAGATGGAGAACGACGGGGCGAATTCGTAGCCATCGACCGTCAGATTCGCTCCGTCGCGCACACCGAGCTCGTCGATTTCGCCGAACAGCTCGTCCGCAGCGTAGCGGGCGAAGACATCGGAGAGACCCGGCTCGACGCCGATGCCGCACAGGGCCAGGACGCCGCGGGCGGCGAGCTCTTCGCTCTGCTTGAACTGTTCGTCGCCGAGCTTCACGCCGGTGAGCTCGTGCGGGTTTTCGGGGTGCGGGCTGGACAGGCTCATGGCCATGTCCAGGTAGGTCGCCCCCGCGGTGGTGACACCGGTGAAGATCGGCATGACGAAGCGCGGGTCAACGGCGTTCAGAGTGTGGGTGATGCCGTGCTTCCGGACCAGCGCCTCGACCGCGGCGGCGTCGGACGCGTCAACCTGGGCCGCCTTGAAGCGGGGGTCGGCCAGCTCGGTGACCAGGGCCTCGGGACGGGAGGGGTCGTAGTCGGCGATGACGCAGGTGGTGAAGAAGCTGCGGCGCTTGGCGATGCGGGCTGCCGCCGCGCCGACGCCGCCGGCGCCGATGATGAGGATCTGCATGATGAGGCCTTTCTAATGGCAGTGTGCTGCGTGGTGATCCGGCGATTGCACCGGATCGGGGGAAGAAGTCTGCGACCGGGGGTGTGGCGTCCCGGGTTTATTCTGGGGCCAGGATCTTTGAATCCTTGTTGATGGTTTCCTTCTTGAAGTACGGCTTCGACTCCGGGAACGCCGCCCAGGCGAACATCGCCACGACACCCAGGGCCAGCGAGCCGATTCCGATGACGAAGGTGCTTCCGACTCCGGCGATCGTCGCGTTTCCGTAGTCGGGATCGGCCATGTCGATGGCCGACTGCACAAAGGCCCAGGCCATGAACACCCCGCCGAGCAGCGGGAAGAAGAAGCGGTGGAAGAAGTTGCGCGCGGAGGCGAACAGGCTGGAGCGGAAGTACCAGATGCAGGCGAAGGATGCGATGCCGTAGAACAGCGCGATGGCCAGGCCGATGGAGAGCACCGAGTCCTGCAGCACGTTGTTGCTGACCATGCTCATGCCCACGAAGTAGGCGATGGAGATGATGCCCATCAGCAGCGTGGAGAACGTCGGGGTCTGCGACTTCTCGCTGACCTTGGCGAAACGCGCCGGCAGCGCCTTGTAGATGCCCATGGCGAAGGTGCCGCGGGCCGTGGGCAGGATGGTGGTCTGCGAGGAGGACAGCGCGGAGATGGCGACGGCGATGACCAGGAACCAGCCCAGCGGCCCCATGGCCAGCGAGGCCAGTCCGTAGAAGACGTCGTCCGCGTGCGACTCGTTCGCCAGCCCGGTGCCCGTATCGCCGACGCCGGCGTACATCATCACGGCGAGGGTGATGCCGACGTATGTGACCAGCAGCAGGACGGTGGAGAGGATGGCCGCGCGGCCCGGGGTCTTTTTCGGGTCCTTGGTTTCCTCTGTCAGCGCCAGGCAGGTGTCCCAGCCCCAGTAGATGAACAGGGCCAGCATGACTGCCTGGACCATGCCCGAGTGATCCGCCAACATCGGGTTGAACCAGTCAAGGGAGATCGGGGTGGCATCCGGTGCGTTGCCGGTGAAATAGCCGACGAGGCAGCCGATGACGAAGGCGGCCATGGCTGCGTACTGGATGAGCAGCAGGACCGTCTGCACTTTCTCGCCGAGTTCCACGCCGCGCATCGACACGTAGGTCATGATGGCGATGGTCACGGCGCCCAGGCCCACGACCAGGACCCGGTTTTCGACGAGCGAGCCGTCTCCGACCAGGTGCAGGATGTAGATGGCGGTGATTTCGGCGAGGTTCGCCATGACGAAGATGCCGGCGACGGCGAGGGCCCAGCCGGAGAACCAACCGGTGCGCGGTCCGAAGGCCTTGGCCGCCCAGGTAAAGACGGTGCCGCAGTCCGGAAGCGCGTTGTTGAGCTCGCGGTAGGCGAAGGCGGTGAACATCATCGGGACGAAGGCGATGATGAAGGCGATGGGAGCCTGCGCGCCGACGGCCAGCACCACGTAGCCCAGTGTCGCGGCGATCGAGAAGAGCGGCGCCGTGGAGGCCAGCCCGATGATCGTCGAGCCGGCGATGCCCAGCGTCCCCGCGGCCAGGCCCTTGCCGGACATAGCCGGCCCAGCCTGTTGGACGACTGGTTTCGACTTCGTGGTTTGCATTCGGGCACCCCTGCTAGCTTTGTGATCCACCGCATAGGCGGTTGTGACCTAAAACCTACCATCTGGTTGGTAAGTTCACAAAGTGACGCATGGCACTGTCATTGGGTGGTGTTCCGCAGAGGCCTCGAATCCCGGTTAGGCCCGCGGACCGGCCGCTTGCTGCAGCCGCTCGATCATTCCCAGCAGGTCCGTTGCCACCGAGGCGCCCAGGAACGATTCGTCACCCTCGCCCAGGCTCAGCAGCGCGTTATGGTTGATGCCGTCGCCGGCAAAGAGCACCAGCTTGGCCAGCAGTTCATCCCCCAACCCCTGCAGCAGCGCCTCGTACCAGCCCTCGCGGCAGGTCCTCAGCAGCTCGAGTGCGGCCTCGTCGCCGGTTTGCCCCAGCCGGTACACCGCCTCGATGAGCCGTTCCAGCAAGCTGTCGCGCCGTTGGGAGGAGACCACGTAGTACCGTGCTGCGTTCGGGGGGTCGGCCAGCATCCGGTGCGCGTCGGCGGCGGCCTGCGCTCGGAGCTCGGCAAAGATGCCCTGGCGCAGCGCGTCCATGGAGGAAAAGTGGTAGAGGACCCCGGCCTTGGAGAGGCCGCAGGCGACCCCGAGCGCTTCGAGGGTGGCTGCACGCATGCCTTGGTACACGATCAGGTTCAGGTACGCGGTGAGGATGGCCTCCCGCTTTCCTTGTTGGGTCAGCATCCGATCATCCTATGCCGAGGGGCCGGACGGGACCCCCTCAGGTGTTTAGCCCGCGACCAGGCCCGCCACCCAGGCGAACCACCGGCAGCGGGCTGCCGGTGGTTCGCCTGGGTGTGGTTCACTACGCGCTTGGGTTGTTGGCCGCTAGCGGCGCGGTCCGCCGCGCAGGAAACCGGTTTGGCGTCCGAGCACCTGTCCGGCATCGGTTGCCACGATCATTTCCTGGGCCGCGGCATAGGCCTCATCGCCGTCCACGACGCTGAGCCCAGCCGCCGGGTCGACGTTTCGCTTGATGACGGCCAGGGCAATGGGCCCGGCCTCGAAGTGCAGCGCGTCGGAGGTGATCCGGCCGACGGCCTTCTCCCCCAACCGGACCTCGGAGCCCGGTGCGGGAAGCGTGTGCATCGAACCGTCCAGGTGCAGGAAGACCAGGCGGCGCGGCGGGTGGCCGAGGTTATGGACGCGCGCGATGGTCTCCTGGCCCTTGTAGCAGCCCTTGTCCAGGTGCACCGCAGTGCGCATCAAATCCAGTTCGTGCGGGATCGTCTTCTCATCGGTGTCCACCCCGGCGCGCGGTCGCCAGGCGGCGATGCGCAGCGCCTCGACGGCCATCATGCCCGCGAGCTTCATCGACGCCGTCGCCGATTCGAGCTCCGGGCGCGGGACGAGGTATTCATACCAGGGGCGTTCGACGCCCGGGTGCTCGGCGGCCGAGTAGGCGTAGCCGCCGGTGACGACGCCTGGCCAGGGATCGCGCCAGCAGGTTAGGCCGGAGAACTCGGGAACCGGAGCGCACGAGGCGACGACGGCATAGTCGGCACTGACGTCGGTGACCGAAACGCGCAGCATGAAGCGCATGCGGTCCAGCCACCCGGCGATGCTCGGGGCTTGGCCCGGTTCGACGATCAGCCAGGAGGTCTGCCCGTCATCGACCAGGCGCAGGTCGTGCTCGATGCGCCCCTGCACGCTCAGCAGCAGGGTCTGGACGGCGACGCCCGGTTCGAGTCCCAGCAGCAGCTGGCTGCTCAGGCTGTTGAGCCAGGAGAGCCGGTCTTCCCCGGAGACGGTGACTACGCCGAAGTGCGAGAGGTCGGCGAGGGCCTGGCCGCCGAGCAGCCGGCGCTGTTCGCCGCTCGGGTCGCCGTAGTGGGCCGCCACCCCGGCGTCGATGCCCGCGCCTTCGACGGCGCCGGGACGTTTGAGCAGGGGTGAGGTCATGTTTGTTACGCCGTTTTCTTCAGTGCAGCCGAAGCGTGGGCCTTGAGGTCATTGTCTCCGGTGGAGACATCCCATCGCCAATACAGGTCGCCGTTGACCAATCCATACATGCGGGTCGCCGAGGCATATTCCTTGGCGTGGGACCCGCGCATCACCAGATCAGTTGCCAGGTGGATCTGCGGGCCCCTGATCTGGCCGTAGTACAGCTCGGAGATTCCCCCGGGGTGCACTATGCCGACCTGGATCTTGAAGCCGCACTCCTCGGTGCGCAGCTCCTCCACGGCATCGGCCGATCGCAGCGCCGGCACCACGTCGCCCGGGCGCATGCCCGGTCCTCCGTCGGCATCGAGCAGCGGCCGTTCCAGGGACCAGAATCCGGTCTCGATGGACAGTGGGCGCAGCTTGGTGCCGGCCTCGTCGGTCAACCAGGACTCGGCCCGGTACTCGAGGTACGGCAGGCCGATATGGCTGAAGACGACGGACTGGAAGAAGTGCTCGTCGTCGGCTTCGCCCTCCCCGAGCCGGCCGGCGCCCTCCCAGGTGCCGATCAGCCAGGAAAGCGGAACGAGTTCGGGAGTGAGGTCCGTGGGGATTTCGATGGGCATGCCGGAAGCCTTCCTGGGGAGTAGGCGGTGCTTACTTCTGACCCTTGAACAGGCGGGTGACCACGAGGCCGGCGAAGCCAGCCATGCCGACACCGGCAACGACGAGCAGCGAGATGAAGAAGATTTCCAGGGCGAGGTAAGTTTCCATGGCACCATCCTAACGCTTTTGCCCGTCCCGTTTCCGCTCCGCGTCGCGGGACGGAATTATGCGATGCACGCCACATCCTCGGCGCCGCCGCGGGGTGGTCAGCTGACCAGCAGCGTTTCGACGAACCAGGCCATGGCACCGCAGACGAGCACCGGCACGATGCCGGCGGCTATTGCACCGCGGTTATCCGCGGGGCCGCCCTCGCTGACCAGGATCGCACGGAACGCCACGATGACTGCACCGGTGACCGCGCCAAGCACGAGCGCCGGCACCAGGTCCACGTCCGCGAACAGCACGCTGCTGACGCCTCCCAGCAACACGGCGACAATCCAGCCCAGCGGGGCCACGATCCGGTCCGGCCAGCGGATCGCTCCGATCAGCCCGGCGCCGACCATGCTGATGCCGGCCACCACGACTACCGGGGTGCTGTGGCCCAGCCCGTCCAACGCCACCCAGCCGGAGCCGAGTACCGCGATGAGCACGCCGGTGGCACCGATGGCCGTTCCCTCGAGGCGCATCGCGCCCCCGGTTCCACGCAGCAGCTGGGCCAGGAAGGCCAGGAGCACGCCGGCGGCAACGCAGGGAGCCAGCCAGTCCATGGTCGGCCCGGATCCGGTTCCGATCGCCAGCGCGGAAGCTCCCGCTCCGGCAATCAGCAACACGACGCCGAGTGCCGCCTTGCCCGGGAAGCCCAGCAGGCTCCCCCACCCGAGGGCGAGCCCCGCCAACAGCACCACCACCACCCCGAGGGCCGCGAACGAGGATTCGGTGGGCGCGTAGGAGGCCCCCACGATCAGCAGGGTTGCCAGAATGGCCGAGGCCATGACTTTGAGTCTCACCTTATCTATCCTGCCTTACCGCACCGTTTTCAGGCCCACCGGGCGGCCGTTCGTCATGCTCTGCGGCGTGGTTCCGTGGGCAAACTATACTGAAAACCACCCCGACCCCGAGGAAGTGTCCGGTTCCGTTTCCGTTCAACACCTCATAAGGAGGCACCCCGTGGCCAGCATCCGGCTCCTGAGCGATGCCCCCGGTCCCGCCCACGGCGTGCTGCCCGCCCTCGGGCTGCTGGGCCACGAGCTTCTACTGCTTCCCGCCAGCGCCACGGCACTGCTCGGTGCCGAACCCGGGGACGTGATCATGGTCGATGCCCGCAAGGACTTGGTCGGTGCCCGGGCGCTCTGCCAGCTGCTGCGCAGCACCGGATCCGCGACCCCGACGCTGCTGGTGCTCACCGAGGGCGGCATGGCGGCGGTCTCCGGACTCTGGCAGGTCGACGACGTCGTGCTGGATTCCGCCGGTCCGGCGGAGGTCGAAGCCAGGCTGCGCCTGGCCCTGGCCCGCGCGCAACCCGCCCAGGCACTCGAGGTGGCTCCGATCCGTGCCGCCGGCGTCGTGATCGACGAAGCGAGCTACACGGCGAAGGTCCACGGATTGCCGCTGAACCTGACCTACAAGGAATTCGAGCTGCTCAAGTACCTGGCCCAACACCCGGGGCGGGTCTTCACCCGCGACCAGTTGCTGCACGAGGTCTGGGGCTACGACTACTACGGAGGCACCCGGACAGTGGACGTGCACGTGCGCCGGTTGCGCGCGAAGCTGGGCACCGAGAACGAGCAGCTGATCGGAACCGTACGCAACGTGGGCTACCGCTTCGCCCAGCAGCGCGAGGATTCCACCGAGCTCATCGGGGCCTGAGCAGGCCCGACGCGCCACCGGCCGGAACCACTGCCCGTCGACGTCGTGGAGCCGCGGCGGCTATGTTAGGAACATGAACGCACCGACCAGCTCCAACTGGACCATCGATACCGTCAAGGGCGCGCCAGAACCCGATATCTTCGCCCGGGTACGCGCCTTGGCCACCGCCGCCGAGGAATCCGATGGCAACCCGCCACTGAGCGAACAGACGCTCGTGGAGCTGCGCACAGCCGATGACCCGGATATGCTTCTCGGCGCCTACGCCTACCTCTCCGAGGGCGCAACCCACGATTCCGGGGAACTGATCGGCGCCGCGGTGGCAGTGCTTCCCACCGACGGTTCACCGGGCACGCTGGAGATCGCGGTGCATCCGGAATTCAGGAACTGCGGTATTGGTTCGGCGCTGGTTGAATCGCTGGGCGCGGGCATCGGCTTGGAACGGCTGCGCGCCTGGGCCCACGGCAACCACGAAGCCGCCGCGAAGCTCGCCGCCGCCCATTGCTTCATTCCGGTCCGCGAACTATGGCGGATGCGCCTGGTACACCAGGCGGACCTGGCAGAGCCCGCACTGCCCGCCGGAGTCACGCTGCGCGCCTTCAACACGGCGACCGATCCCGACGCGTGGCTGGCGGCGAACGCTGCCGCCTTCGCCCACCACCCGGAACAGGGCTCGATGACCCGCTCGGACCTCGACGCCCGCATGGCCGAGGACTGGTTCGATCCGGCGGGGTTCCTGATCGCCGTGGACGAGGCCGGCACGATGCTCGGCTTCCACTGGACCAAGGTCCATGTCCCGGCACCGGGTACCGGCGGCCCGCACCCGGGAATCGGCGAGGTCTACGTCGTCGGTGTCGTCCCCGAGGCCCAGGGCACCGGGCTGGGCAAGGCACTGACGCTGGCAGGCATCAGGCACCTGCGCAATGCCGGGCTCGAGGCCGTCATGCTCTACGTCGACGCGGATAACGAGGCGGCGGTGAAGCTGTACCGGAAATTGGGCTTCACCCGCTGGGATGTCGACGTGATGTACGCACCGGCTTCGGTAGAGTAGGGGACAGACGCACTGCCGTGCCCCGGCCTACCGCGGGCACGGGTTCCATCCAGCACGCATAGGGGACACCGTTACATGGATCCGCAACCCGCCACCTCATCGCTGGGCATTACGGACGTGCCTGCGGCACGGGCCACCCAGGACCGCATCGAGCTGCCCGAGTTCGAACCGCCGCTCGGCCCGGAGGGCGACTTCGCCGAGGACCGCTTCCTGGACCGGGAGCTCAGCTGGCTGCACTTCAACTCCCGCGTGCTCGAACTGGCCGAGGACCCGGACTTGTACCTGCTGGAGCGGGTCGGTTTCCTCTCCATCTTCGCCTCGAACCTCGACGAGTTCTTCATGGTCCGCGTCGCCGGGCTCAAACGCCGCATTGCCACCGGATTGGCTGTGCCCTCGGCAGCCGGGCTGAGCCCGATCGACCAGCTCGAACTGATCCTCAACGAGGCCAAGGACCTGCAGCGCCGGCACGCGCACGTCTTTGCCGAGCAGGTCCGCCCCGCCTTGGCGGCAGAACAGATCCTGCTCACCCGCTGGGCCGAACTCGATGAGCGCGCCCGCGAGGAACTGCACCGCTGGTTCATCGACCAGATCTTCCCCGTGCTGACCCCGCTCGCCGTGGACCCCGCACACCCCTTCCCGTACATCTCCGGGCTCTCGCTGAACCTTGCCGTGGTGGTGCGCAACCCGGTCTCCGGCAAGGAGCTCTTCGCCCGCGTGAAGGTGCCGGACCGGATGCCGCGGCTGATTTCGGTGGACGGCCCGCGCGCAGGGAACACCGCCTGGCGCGTGGCCCGCTTCGTGACGCTCGAGGAGGTCATCGCCGTCCACCTGGAACACCTGTTCCCGGGCATGGACATCGTCGAGCACCACACGTTCCGCGTCACCCGCAACGAGGACCTCGAGGTGGAGGAGGACGATGCCGAGAACCTGCTCCAGGCACTGGAGAAGGAACTGCTGCGCCGCCGATTCGGTCCGCCGGTGCGCCTCGAGGTGGCCAACGACATCGCCCCGAACATCCTGGCGTTGCTGGTGCGCGAGCTGGGCATCGAGGAGGATGAGGTGTTCGCGCTGCCGGCCCCGCTGGATCTGCGCGGGCTCTCGGTGATCGCCGGCATCGACCGGGTGGACCTGCACTACCCCAAGCACCTGGCCCACACCAGCCGCGCCCTGAACGAGTCGGAGACCTCCAAGGCGGCCAACGTGTTCGCCGCGATGCGCCGCCGCGACATCCTGCTGCACCACCCCTACGACTCGTTCTCCACCTCGGTGCAGGCGTTCCTGGAGCAGGCGGCCAGCGACCCGAAGGTCATGGCCATCAAGCAGACCCTGTACCGCACCAGTGGCGATTCGCCGATCGTGGATGCGCTGATCGACGCCGCGGAGGCCGGCAAGCAGGTCCTCGCCCTGGTGGAGATCAAGGCCCGCTTCGACGAGCAGGCAAACATCTCCTGGGCACGGAAGCTCGAACAGGCAGGCGTGCACGTGGTCTACGGCATCGTCGGGCTCAAGACGCATTCCAAGCTCTCCCTGGTGGTGCGCCGCGAAGGAGACAAGCTGCGCCGGTACTGCCACATCGGCACCGGCAACTACCACCCGCGCACCGCCCGCTACTACGAGGACCTGGGCCTGCTGACCACCGACGACCAGGTCGGCGAGGACCTTTCGCGGCTGTTCAACCAGCTCTCCGGGTATGCTCCGCGCTCCACCTTCAAGCGCCTGCTGGTCGCCCCGCGCTCGCTGCGCTCGGGCCTGATCGACAGGATCGAGACCGAGATCGCCAACCGCAAGGCGGGCCTCGCTGCACGCGTGGTGATCAAGGTGAACTCGATGGTCGACGAGGCCATCATCGACGCGTTGTACCGGGCCAGCCAGGCCGGGGTGCGGGTCGACGTGATCGTGCGCGGGATCTGCGCGCTGCGCCCGGGCGTGCCGGGTCTGAGCGAGAACATCTCGGTGCGCTCGGTGCTGGGCCGCTTCCTGGAGCACTCGCGTGTGTTCTACTTCGCCAACGCCGGCAACCCGTGCGTGTACATCGGCTCGGCCGACATGATGCACCGGAACCTGGACCGCCGCGTGGAGGCGCTGGTGCGCCTGTCCAACCGGGAGGACATCGCCGAGCTGGGCTCGCTGCTGGACCGCTACCTGGATCCGGGAACCGCCAGCTGGCACCTCGATGCACAGGGAGTCTGGACCCGGCACCACAAGGACGCCGAGGGCAACCCGCTGCTGGATGTGCAGAGCTGGTTGCTCGAGTCGCGGACCCGCCAGCGCGGAGCGGCCCGACGCTGATGCTGCACCTTGCCCGATCCTCCGACTCGGCCGCCATCGCCGAGGGCGGCTTTTCCGTGGTGGCCGCCGGCGCCATCCCCTGGCGCATCACCGACGGCACCCTCGAGGTGCTGATGATCCACCGCGACCGCTACGACGACTGGTCCTGGCCCAAGGGCAAGCTGGACCCCGGGGAAACGGCGCCCGAGGCCGCGACCCGCGAGGTGTTCGAGGAGATCGGCATGGACATCACCCTGGGCATTCCGCTGCCGGCCATCGAATACCTGGTCGGTTCCCGGCGCAAGGTCGTGTACTACTGGGCGGCGAAATCCCCGGGCACCGTTGCCGTGCCCGATGGCAAGGAAACGGATGCGGTGCGCTGGTGCGAGCCCAAGACAGCGGCCAAGTGGATGACCAATCCCTCCGATGTCGAACCGCTTCACGCGCTGGTCGCCGCGCACGAGGCCGGCAAGCTCGATACCGTCCCGTTCATCGTGGTGCGCCATGCCAAGGCCAAGCCTCGCTCGAGCTGGACCCGCGAGGAGGGCAGGCGCCCGCTGGCCGCCACCGGGCAGCGCCAGGCCCTGGCTGTGGCCCGGCTGTTGGCCGCCTGGCGTCCGGCCAAGGTGGCTTCCAGCCCGTGGACCCGCTGCGTGCAGACGGTCGCGCCCTATCTTCACCAGCACCGCTACACGGTGAAGCTGATGGCCCAGCTCACCGAGCACGAGGCCACACGCAACCCGGCCAAAGCCAGCAAGGCCATTGCCAAGCTGATCGACAAGGTCCGCCCGCAAGCTGTTTGCACGCACCGCCCGGTGCTGCCGCTGGTGCTGGAGGAACTCGCCTCGCGGATGGGGCGCAAGCTGGCAGCCCGGCTGCCGGCCGAGGACCCGTACCTGCGCCCCGGCGCGCTGATCGTGGCCCACCAGCCGGTGGCGGGAAAGGGGAAAATCGTCTCGCTCGAAATTTACGACGCATTCGCCGACTGAAACCACCCCGCCGGTGCCGCCGGCAACGGCGGCGCTGTAGGGTGGCAGTAACGCGGCGGTTCCACACGCGGGCCGCGCGCCGGCAGCGTTCGCACGCGGTAAGGAGCCCAAGATGCACATCCGTCACCAGCAGCCCGCCAAGATAGTCCACGAGGGCCTGCGACTGGACCACGACGAGGATCGCGGCCGCTATTCGCTGTGGCAGGGCGTCACCTACATCGGCTTCCTCGGTTACAGGGTCCAAGACGGGGTCGCCACCCTGCAGCACACCATCATCAACGAGGAATACGGGCGCCACGGCTATGCGCGCGCCCTGGTCACCCTCGTGCTGGACCAGATGCGCGCCCGCGGGCTGAAAATCATCCCGGAGTGCACCTACGTGGCCGGCTACCTGCGCCGCTACCCCGAATACAACGACCTGCTCGTCCGTGCCTGAACCAGGGCCCTGCGCCCCGTCCGCGGTCGAACCTGCCATCGTCGACCCCGCCGACCTGGACCGGGGACAGGTGCTGGCCTGTACGACGCCGTGGGCTGGAGCGCCCATACGAGGGATCCGAACACGCTGTTCGCCGCGTTGACCGGATCCTCGGCGGTTGCGGCGGCCCTGGCGGAGGGCGAGCTGATCGGACTGGCCCGGGTCGTGTCCGACGGCGCCAGCATCTGTTACCTGCAGGACGTACTGGTCCACCCGGAGCACCGGCGGACCGGGCTCGGCGCACGCCTGGCTTGCCTGCTGTTCGGTCGCTATCCGCGGGTGCGGCAGAAGGTGCTGCTCACCGACGGCGAACCGGGGCAGGCCGCCTTCCATGCATCGCTGGGCTTCTCGCTGGTCGGCGGGGACGACTCCCCTGCGCTGCGTTCCTTTGTCCGGTCCGACTGAGATAATCTGCTCCATCCGTTGATCTTTGTCTCAATGACTTGATACATTGAGACAAAGATCAATCCAGGGGGTTCCCGATGGGCACGCAATTCATGCAGGCACTTTCGGCGAGCGCGACATCGGCTGCAGTCCTTGCCGTCTTCGCCTACGCCGGGCTGCGCTTCATGGCAGGGAACCCCGGTTCCGGCCCCGCGGGCCTGGGAGTACCCCGGCATGCGGGATGGATCTCGGCCATCGCACTGGTGCTCATCCACCTGATCGGCTGGCACACCAGGCCGAAGCGGACCGGTTCCGTGCGCCGGGCAACGCTCCAGGCACGCAGGCTCTCCAGCTACCTACCGCGCAAGCTGACCTGGTTCTTCGCCGCCTGTGTTGCCTTGGCGCTGGCCGTGGCCGCCGCGTCGCTGGTCCGCCCCGGATATTCCCCGCAACCCCCGGGGCCGCTGTTCGATGCGGCAGGACTGTAGGTGGGGCACACCGCAGGTACTGCCGGACTGGTACCCGGCAGCGTTGCGGGTCCGCACTTCCTGGTTGCCATTGTGCTCCCGGCTGCCGCAACGGCGTTGCTGGTAGCGCTGGCGGTGCGCCGCCCACCGCTGGGCACCCTGGACGAGCAGGAAAACGATGCGCTGCGCCGGATCCGGGTGAACCGGCTCCTGCGCACCGGCTCCTGGGCCGTGTTGATCATCGGCGGCGCATCACTGAACTACGTGGACCGCCCGGTCACGGACCTCGGCCCGGTCTTCCTGCTGCCCCTGCTGAGCCTGATCGCCAACATCGGCCAGGGCCTGAGGCTGGTGGCTAGGGTGGTCCTCGTTCCGTGGGCTCCCCCGAAGCTGGCGCAGCGGCTCAGCCCCACCCCGGGAATGCGGGCCCTGACATGATCCCGGTACCCCGTCCCCCCGGTGGAAACACACCCTCAGACCGCACATGCCCGACCGGCCCACCCGGCGAGCGCACGCAACAGACGCCCACCACTCCCCTGCCGCACCGAAGGAACTCGCCATGACCACCTCGCTGTATCTGAACCTCGGTTTGAGCATCGCACTGGTAGCGGCCATCGTCTACGCGTGGCTGCGCCATCTCTCCTCCGGCAGGGGGCGTGAACACCCGCTGCTGGTGGTCAGGCGCCATGCCTGGTGGACGGCATTCATCGCCCTGTTCGCCAGCGGTACACTGGGCCTGCCTTCCATCTGGACGATTGACGGTGCCGGTACCTCCGCCTCGAGCATCCCCGCGCAGGACATCTGGGTGCATGTGCCCCAGGCCTTGGGTCCGGGGCTGTGGCTCGGGGCCATCTACCTGCTGGGTCAGTTCACCTGGCCGCGGCAGGTCGGCAGTGCCCGTTCGGCGTCGCTGCGGATCCGCCGGATGACCAATTACGTGCCCAGGACGCTTGCCGCCGTCTTCGCCGGCTCGGTCTTGGTGGCGGCGGGCGTCATGGCGTGGGCCTGGGGCACTCCGGGCACACCCAACACGGCGACCGCCACCGGTGCCGACGGGGTGCGTTTCATCCTGGGTCCGGGCTACGGCAATACGCCGGGGTTCAATGACATGGATACCGAGTACGGGGCCCTGGGCAACCTGCCCGGAAACCAGATCGCCCCGCTGCTGCTGACGGGCCTGCTGGTGCTCGTGGCGGCGGTCATCACCATGCTCTTCGTGATCACCTCGCGCCCGGCGCTCTCGGTGCTGGATGCCGAGGAGGATGCAACGCTGCGCACGCTCTGGATGAACCGGCTGTTGCGCACCGGCGTGCTCGTCGCCATCGGGTATGCCGCGGCCGCGGTGCAGTTTGTCGGCTTCGCCCAGGAGCAGCGCGAAACGCTGGCGGCGTTGGAAAGCGCATCCCCAGCACGCATCGCGGAGGGCCTGGTGTTCCTGCCGGGTTCGATAGCCGTCGGCGCGCTGCTCGTCACAGCGCTGGCCATGCTCTTCTGGCCAGCACCGGCGCTGAGCGCACCGGCCGACGCGGAGGACCTAGCCGGTGGCGCATCCCCCGGTTACCGGGTGGCCATGACCCTGCTGACCGCCACCCAGTTCGTCGCCATCCTGGTATTGCTGGTTGCCGGTACAGCCGCAACGTTCGCCGTGAGCGGGACCACGACCCGTTCCGAGGTCATGGTGAGCGAAATGGGCCCCGACGGGCAACAGGTCCAGCATTTGATCGAAACAACCCCCGAGGTCCCCTTTGCCGGGTTCCTGACCCCTGCCACACTGCTGTTGGTCCTCGTCGTGCTCTACTACATACTGCATTTTTCCGTGGTCTCGTGGATCGGCTTCCGGCTCTGCGACGGCAGGACCACACGTGCCGCAGTGCAACCGCTGCTCCCCCGCTGGTTCCTGATCACCAACGCGGCCATGCTGGTGGCGGCCCTGATCGCGGTGGCGCTCTACGCGCTCGGCGGTACGACCGCCGGGGCCGTATCTGCTTGGTGGCTTGCCGCCATGTTGGCCATCACGGCACTGATCGGCGCCGGGTTGTACCGGCTGGCCCAGATCACCGGCCCACTGCTGCTCGGCAATGGTCGCGAGGACGTGACGCTGCGGATCATTATCGCGCACCGGGCCGTGCGGGTCGCCGGAGGCCTGAGCCTGATCTGCATCGGCATCCTGTCCTCGGCACTCGATCATGCCGGTCCGATGCTGGCCCCGCTCTCCGGGAACCCCGCCCTGCTCCAGACCGACGGGAACCCCACCGCGGTCACCATCGTGTTCTCGGTGCTGGGGGTGCTGTGGTGCTTCCTGCCCGCAGCAACCGTGGGCACGCGGCATGCCGAGTCGCTGCTGGGCACCGGCTCCGCCGCAAAACAGGCCGGAACCCGATGAGTTCCACCGCGGCCATGGCCGACGAATTCGTGCTTGCGCTGCGCCTGCCCCTGGTGGTGCGGTTCATGGTGCGGTGCCCGTGGGATTTTGACACCGTTGCCATGGCCCGCAGCCTCGGTTGCTGGACGCGGTTCGACGCCCGGCTCCGGAACGCCGGTTCCGAGGTGGCCAGGCAACTGCGGATCCGGCCACCGGAGGCGAGCCGCACATGAGCGCGTTGATCACCGTCGACCTGCGCGATGCGACTCCTCCGTATGAGCAGATCAGGGCCCAAGTCGCCTCGCTGATCGCCATCGGCACGCTTACCGATGGCGAGCGCCTGCCCACCGTCAGGGCCCTGGCCGCGGACCTAGGCGTGGCCACCGGCACGGTATCGCGCGCCTATAAGGAACTAGAGTCCTCCGGGCTCATCGCCAGCCGGCGCAGGCTCGGCACCGTGGTCACCCGACCCGCCGAAGGCTCCGGCCCAGGAGGCGCCGGAGCGGCCGAGAACCTTGATCTGCACCGCGCGCTTGACCTGTTGGTGGCCGAGGCCGACCAGGCAGGAATTGATGACCAGACGCTGCTTGACCTGCTCCGGGGGCGTTTGCGTACCAGACGCTGAGCAGGGATTCCGGGTGTGGGGATCATCCCAGTTCGGCGTTCGACGGCCGGCGCGCGGATGTGGCGGCCGCTCGCAACGGTAGACTGTCATGGTGACGATTCCTACTCCCTACGAGGACCTGCTGCGCGATGTGCTCGCCAACGGCACACCCAAAGGCGACCGTACCGGCACCGGGACACTCAGTGTGTTCGGCCGGCAGCTGCGCTTCGACCTGGCCGATTCGTTCCCGCTGGTCACTACCAAGCGGGTCCATTTCAAGTCGGTCGCGCTCGAGCTGTTGTGGTTCCTGCGTGGGGATTCGAACGTGCGCTGGCTGCAGGAAAGCGGCGTCAAGATCTGGGATGAGTGGGCGGACGCCGACGGCGAACTCGGTCCGGTCTATGGGGTGCAATGGCGCTCCTGGCCGACCCCCGAGGGCGGACACATCGACCAGATCACCCAAGTCATGGACTCACTCGCGCAGAACCCCGACTCACGCCGGCACATCGTCTCGGCCTGGAACGTCGGCGAGATCCAGGACATGGCGCTGCCACCGTGCCATGCGTTCTTCCAGTTCTATGTGGCCGATGGCAAGCTCTCCTGCCAGCTCTACCAGCGCAGCGCCGACATGTTCCTCGGCGTCCCTTTCAACATCGCCTCGTACGCGCTGCTGACCACCATGGTCGCCCAGCAGCTCGGACTCGGCCTGGGCGAATTCGTCTGGACCGGCGGGGACGTGCACATCTACACCAACCACCTGGACCAGGTAAAAGAGCAGCTGAGCCGCGAACCCTACCCGTACCCGCAGCTCGCCATCACCCGCACTCCCGAATCGATCTTCGACTACGCGTTGGAGGACTTCGAGGTCCGCGGCTACCGACACCACCCCACGATTAAGGCACCGATCGCCGTATGAGCAGAGCCCAGACGACCGCCGGACACCGCGCGGACACAGCACCCGCCACCGAACGCATCGGCATGATCTATGCCCGGACCACTGACGGTGTCATCGGCGCAGCCGGTTCGATGCCGTGGTCGGTCCCCGAGGACCTCGCGCACTTCAAGCGCACTACCATCGGCCACCCGGTCATCATGGGCCGTAAGACCTGGGATTCGTTCCCGGAGAAGTTCCGTCCGCTGCCCGGACGCACGAACATCGTCATCACCCGCAACGAGGCGGCCCGCCGGGAAATGACAGCGGCCGGAGCAACAGTCGTGTCATCTCCCGAACAGGCGCTGAAGACGGCCCGCGCGGCCGAGGGCTCCGAGGAGATCTGGATCATCGGCGGCGGGGAAATCTTCGACGCCCTGGCCGATGCGGCCAGCCTCGCGGTCATCACCGTGATCAACTCCGCGGCGCCGGGCGACACCCGCGCCCCGCAGCTGGACTCGACGTGGAAGAGCACCATGGTCGAACCGGCCAACGGCTGGCTCACCTCGTCGTCCACCCAGGAATACCGCATCGAACTGTGGGAGAAGAACTAATGAAGGAAGCCTTCAAGGAAATGTTCTCCAAGCCCGAACCGCTGTTCGTGCTCGGCCATATGCTGCTGCCGTTCTTCGCCCTGGTCTGTGCCGGCATGGGCCTGTGGATGGTCCTGGACGGCCACAAGATCACCGGACTGATCATGCTCTTGGTCGTCACCCAGGTCTTCGCCTTCGGTTCACTGTGGGCCGTGGGCAGGCGCAAGCGCGCCCTGCTCGAAGAGGCAGCCGCAGTGGAAAAGGACTCGGCCGCCTCATAACGGCCTTGCAGCATGAGCCACTACGATCCCGCCAGGGAACAGCGTGACGAGGCCACCCGGGCGTGGCACAATATGGCAGCATCGCCTGGCGATGACCGGCTGCTGCTACGCACCACGGCGGGGGAGCTGCACAGCTACCGGGCCGAGGAGATCGGCTTCACCACCTCCAGATCAGGAACCAAGCTCAGAACCGGCACCGGCATGCTGGTCATGGCCATCCTGTGCTCCCTCATGGCCCTGATCCCCCTGTACTTCGCCTTCACCACTCCCGAAAAAACTGGTGACGAACAGACGGGCATGGTCTTCGCCGCGCTCTTCGTGATGGGCATAGGCCTGATGTTCCTGGCTTATTGGAGGCGCGAGAATCGGGCAAAGCGTCTGCGCAGGAAGCGCAAGCTGCCCGAACCGATCCTGGATTCACACGGCTGATCGGCACGACGGCTCAGCTGCTGCTGGAATAGCCGCTGCTGCCCGCATCGAAGCGGTATCCGATCTCGTATCGGGCGTAGAACAGCCCGTTCTCGAACCGGTCCTGCATCCGTTCGGCGAAGGAGGCTGCCTCCCCGAGGTTGGCGAAGACCCCGACAACTCTGTGATGCGGCGAATCATCGTGTCGGACGATCCAGACACCTGGTGTGTGTGACATTCGTCAACCATCGGGCCCGCAACCCGGATTCCGCCCGCCTCCGGAAGTAACGGACTCTTCTCCGCACTCCCCCAGCCCGTACGCTAGTCCCATGAATTCTTCCGTTGGCTTTGTCGGTTACCGCGGCATGGTCGGCTCCGTCCTGATGCATCGCATGCAGGAGGAGGGCGACTTTGCTCACCTCGATCCAGTGTTCTTCTCCACCTCCAACGCCGGAGGCGCCGCTCCGGCGTTCGCCGACGGTGCGGGCACGCTGAAGGACGCTTACGACCTGGACGAATTGGCCAAGCTGCCGATCATCGTCACCGCCCAGGGCGGGGACTACACCTCCGCCGTGCACTCCAAGCTGCGCGCCCGCGGCTGGGACGGGCTCTGGATGGACGCGGCCTCCACCCTGCGCATGAACGATAACTCGATCATCGTGCTCGATCCGGTGAACCGGGACGTCATCGATGCCGGCCTGGCCTCCGGGACCAGGGACTTCGTCGGCGGCAACTGCACCGTCTCCTGCATGCTCATGGGTCTGGGCGGACTGTTCAGCAACGGCCTGGTCGAATGGGGCACGGCCATGACCTACCAGGCGGCCTCCGGCGGCGGCGCTCGGCACATGCGCGAACTGCTCACCCAGTTCGGCGACATCAACGCCCACGTCTCGGCCGAACTCGACGATCCCGCATCGGCGATCCTCGAGATCGACCGCAAGGTCCTTGCCGCCCAGCGCGGCGGGCTCGACGCCACCCAGTTCGGCGTTCCGCTGGCCGGTTCACTGATCCCGTGGATCGATGCCGATCTGGGCAACGGCCAGTCCAAGGAAGAGTGGAAGGCCGGGGTTGAAACCAACAAGATCCTGGGCACCACAGAGGCCGGCCGGGTCATCATGGACGGGCTGTGTGTCCGCATCGGTGCCATGCGTTCGCACTCGCAGGCTCTGACGCTCAAGCTCACCGAGGACATCCCGGTCGCCGAGATCGAGAAGCTGCTCGCCGAAAACAACGAGTGGGCCAAGGTCGTTCCGAATACCAAGGAAGCCACCGTCGATGCACTGACCCCGGTTGCCGCCTCCGGCACCCTGGACATCCCGGTCGGCCGCATCCGCAAGATGGAGATGGGCCCGAATTACATCTCGGCCTTCACCGTCGGCGACCAATTGCTGTGGGGTGCGGCCGAGCCGCTGCGCCGCATGCTTGCAATCGCCCAGGGCCGCCTCTAAACAAGCCCCCCTGCCGCACGATCTTCGAAGGCCCCGTCCACTGCCGTGGACGGGGCCTTCCGTGTGTGCTCCTCGCGAACGTGTTGTGTTCGCCCAGCGGCGAGACGTCGGCTGCCCACGCTTCTTCAACGACTCACCATCCAAGCAGAGACGGAGAAGCGCAAACGGCTGGCAGGACGTAGCGTGTTCAGGGAAAGCGGTGGCACCCGGCCCCGCAACTGATGAAGGAACGGCCAGCGATGACAGAGCAAAACACCACCACGCCCCCGGGCTTCAGCGCAGCTGAGCATGAAGCGATGAAAGCACGCGCGGCAGAGTTGCGTGCCGAGGGGAAGCCGGGCGCCAAGAAGGCCGAGGGGCTGCAGTCGGTGCTCGAGGCCATTGCGAAGATGGAACCGGAGGACCGTGTGCTCGCCGAGCGCGTGCATGTCATCGTTTCGGCGCAGGCGCCGGGGTTATCGCCAAAGACCTGGTACGGAATGCCGGCCTACGCAAATGAGGACGGCAAGGTCGTTTTCTGCTTCAAGAATTCTGGCAAGTTCAATGCACGCTACTCGACCATCGAGTTCCAGGATGCAGCACGCCTCGACGACGGCGAGATCTGGCCCGTGTCATTCGCGCTCCAATCGTGGAGCCCGGCGGTTGAGCAGAAGGTCACCGAACTGGTGAAGGCCGCCGCTTCCTGAGCACCCACCGTCGGCACGCCCTCCAGCTGGCAGCGCGGGACGGAAACAACGTCTACCTGGTCGGGGGTTCAGCATCCAGGAGGGCCAGGAGACGACCTGTTTCTGCGCCGTTGATCGGGCTGTCCTGCAAAGCCTGCGCTGTTGCACGGCCCTGTGCCGCCAACGAGCTGGTCAGCAAGCCCGTGTGATCGACCCATGCCAGCTCGGCCAGCATCTTGATGCTGCGTTCGGCGGCTCGGGGGTCGTCCATGGCATAGCGCAGCAATTGGCGCATGGTGAGATCGAGCATGTCCTCGAGTCCGGGACGCGGCACCAGCACGCGGGCAATCCCGTCCTCATCACAGACCAGATGGGCCCCGGTGGCGCGCCCCATCAACCCACATAACAGCGCCGAAACGTGCCCGATGGCGTGTACGGCGGTGGTGGCGTCGTTGATTCCTGGGGAGAGCGCCCGGGCCGCAATGTCCAGCAACTGTTGCAGTCCCAGGGTCGCATCTTGCGCCGAGGTCCTTTCAAACCCGGTGGCAACGCATTCTTCCATCGCATCGGCAAGGGCTGCAAGCGCCTCGTTGTTCAGCTCGCCGCCGGCGCCATGGCGGGCACGGGCGAAGGGAACCCCACGCACCAGCGAATCTCCGGGGACCGACTCGAATACGATGAAGACCCCGGAGGCGGTTGCTGCGGCACATACCGCTGCATAGTCCACGGTGAGCAGGAAACCCGAGGACCGGCTCTCGATCGGCCGGAATCCCTGGCCGCGGCCGGTCTGCACGCTGGGCCGCACCTGGCCGGGATCCTCGGCATCACTGAAAACGCGCTTGAGGGTGGCCGCGGCCTCGTCGAAGACCGTTTGGAGCATGCTCTCGACGCGGATTTGTCGGGCCAGATGGGACAGGAAGCCGACCAGCGCCAGGACGCTGGCCACGGCCAGCAAAAAGGCAACTGTCGTGGAGATCCGGGGGACGAACCCCTCGTACGCGCCCGAAGGGTTCCTGACGCTGCGCAGGACGGTCAGGGCGAATACAAAGGTGGCCAGAAAAAGCGCCAGCGTACCGTGTACGATCCTGTCGCGCGTGAAGGTCCGCAACAGGCGTGGGGAGAATTGGCTGCTAGCAAGCTGCAACGTCACCACGGTGAGTGAAAAGGTCAGTGCGGTCACCGTGATCATGGCCCCGGCAATGGTTTGCAGCAGGTTGCTGGCAGCCTCGGACCCGCCGCCAAAGAGCAACGCAGAGACGCTGGAGTCGCCGTTGCCTCCCAGCTTCCTGTCCAAATCGGGGAGAAACTGGCCCGCTGCGATCGCCAGCACGATTGCGGTCAGCGGCACCGGCCACAATTGGGACCGCAGCGAATCCAGCAGGTCGGCAACCCGATTGTGAACACGGGCCGCTCTTCCCGTTCCAGGTTTTTTCGGCTTAGGTCGTGGTCCGGGCTCGGATGCTCGGGTGTTAGCTGGGGGCATAAGCCAAGGGTAGCCGAGGGGTTCCGAAGTGCCGGATTGCTGGAGCGAAGCAGTGGGCTTCTGGAGGTTACTGTCCGGCCATGGGCGTGCATGGAGCATGCTTTCGCCTCTATTGTTCACGGCGCTGGGGTCGAATAACAACGGTCGACCTGACGGTTCCGGGGAAATATTAGCGGAAGGTATGCCTTCGAAACGAATTTCTGCAGCCGCCGCTGTGGAGCGGTTCTGGCCGATGATCTGGCCGGCAGATTTTCGAAAGCCACAGACTTCTTCATCGCCATATCCGCGGCACTGCGGGGTTCGGGGCCCAGATTTTCCACTTCGCCACCTCGCTGAGGATTACGTGTGATGACGTGTGTATTTCCCCTTGTCTCCATTCTCGGACACGAAACCCACACAGTCATTGGACTTCTGCCGGGTGACCCAACGCCAAGGTATGGGGCGTCGGATGATATCAGACTGGATGAAAACGATTTGAATCAACGGAGCACATGAGAAGCGTTCCGGCCTTTGTCTAGGTTGGGCGAAGCGACAAGTGCGCAAAGGATGAGGGCTGTCGCTCCTGCCAAGAACGGGATTGCCAGGACCACAAGTCGTAGCGAGCACGCCTCCGAGCCCGGCACCGATGGCGGGCCCGGACCGGCCAAACAGTTCGGAAACGGCATTACCCCTGCCCTGGTGATTGTTCGGGACCAGCCGTTGCCAAAGCACACCCACCCATGCCGGGCCATGCGGGCTGGGCGGTACCGTGAGAGCTTCGGGCCAACATCACGGAACCCCGGCAAATTCACAGCGAAAAAGATGGTTCGATGTCCGAACAAAGTGTCTACGCTTTAACCATGCAACAGCGGGAGTTTGCCGGCGAACTTGATGCCGCGGCGGCGGCCGTGCGGGCTCTGGTGCGCGTTTCACGCCTCCTGGAACGGTCGTTGGAAGAACTAAGCCTGCCGCACTACCGGGTGCTGGCGGCCCTTTCAACCGGTGAAGAACTGGCGTCGAGGGTTGCCGCGCGTCTCGCGCTGGGCCGCCCGGCGGTGAGCGCCGCCGTCGCATCCCTTGCTGAACGTGGACTACTGGTCCGTGTCGATGTTGCCGGGGACCAGCGGACGGTGGCACTGCGCCTGACCGCTGCGGGCTGGGAGACGCTGGCCCGAGCGGACGCGGCAATGTCGGGTGAGCTGAGGGTGCTTGCCGCGAAGACGGCCGACCCCGAAGGCCTGTTTGAAACAATTGGCTTGCTCAACGAGGCTGTCAGTGCAACGTACGCCGAACGCCGGGCCGGACACACCGGCATCAAACCTGGAACAGCGGCGGCAGCAGCTTCCTCCACACGCGGTGGACCGGCGGAACCGTGACCCAGTCCCGGGCCCGCGCCCTTGGAACCTGCACGCAGAAGGTGGGCCACGGACGGGAAAAGGGCCAGGGCTGGGTGCGCAGACTCGGCGGATACCTGATGCGGCACCGGTCCGACCTGACGATTTCCCTAGGTGCCGCGATACTCGGCAGCACGGCCCAGGTTCTCGTCCCACTGGTCACGCGGCAGATCGTGGACAACGTCATCCTCATCCCGACGTCTCCGCTGTGGCCATGGCTTGCCCTGTTGATCCTGCTGGGGGTGGCGACGTTCGCCTTCTCCTATCTGCGCCGCTACCACGGCGGGCGGGTTGCGCTTTCGGTGCAGTACGATCTGCGCAACGACATGCAGGAGCATCTGCAGCTCATGGACGCCGGCAATCTTGACCGGATGCCCACCGGCCAGCTCGTGGCGCGCGCCAATTCCGACTCCGCACTTGTCCAGGGCCTGCTCTCCTTTCTGCCCATCGTGAGCGGGAACGTGCTGATGATGCTGATGTCCATTGGCGTCATGCTTTACCTCTCGCCCTTGTTGGCGGTCATCAGCCTCCTCATGGCCCCCGCCCTGCTGCTGGTTTCCTACCGGATGCGCTGGCGGATCTTTCCCGCCACCTGGGACGCGCAGCAGCGTGAGGGCGACGTCATCCAGATCGTTCACGAGACGGTCAACGGCGTCCGTGTCGTGAAGGCCTTCGGGCAGGAGCAGCATGAGATCGGCAGGGTCGCCGACGCCGCCGGAAAACTCTACGGCTCGCAGATGCGCGCCACCCGGCTGCAGGCCCGCTACCAGCCGCTGCTGCAGGCGATCCCCTCCCTGGGGCAGGTCGCGGTGCTCGCCGTCGGCGGCTACCTCGTCCTGCATCAGGAAATCACGCTCGGCACGTTCCTGGCATTTTCGACCTACGTCGGCCAGCTCATGGCTCCCGCACGGCAGCTGGCCGGCCTGCTCACCATCGGCCAGCAGGCCCGCGCGGGCCTGGAGCGCATCTTCCAGCTCCTTGACCTCAAACCAGCCATTGCCGACGCCCCCGGAGCGATCGAACTGCCCGACGTTGCCGGCGACATCGAGTTCCGTAACGTCACCTTCGGCTACACGGGGATGACCGACGGCCGTGCCACGACAGTGCTCGATGGCATCAGCTTCCACATTCGCCAAGGGGAACGCGTGGCCCTGGTCGGCCCCAGCGGCAGCGGCAAGTCAACGGCGACGAGTCTGGTCTCCCGCTTTTACGACCCCCCAGCAGGTGCCGTGCTGGTTGATGGACATGACGTCCGCGACCTCACCCTGAAGTCGCTGCGCAGCCGGATCGGATCCGTGTTTGAGGAGAGCTTCCTGTTTTCCGACACCGTCAGGGCCAACATTGCCTACGGCAGGCCCGGTGCCACCGAGGAGGAGATCAAGGCAGCCGCACGAATCTGCCAGGCGCACGGCTTCATCCAGGCGTTACCCGCCGGGTACGACACCCTGGTGGGCGAGCGCGGGCTGATTCTCTCGGGCGGCCAACGCCAACGGATCGCGCTGGCGCGGGCCATCGTGGCCGACCCGCGCATCCTCATCCTCGACAACGCCACGAGTGCCATCGATGCCAGGACGGAGGAGGCCATCCATGACGGGCTGCGCGGGGTCATGCAAGGGCGGACCACACTCATGGCTGCGCATCGGCTTTCCTCCCTTCATCTTGCCGACCGGATCCTCGTGTTCGACGCCGGGCGGGTCGTGGCGGGCGGCACCCACGAGCACCTGCTGGCCACCAGCACCATCTACCGCTCACTACTGACAGGACTCGTCGAGGACGAGGAGGCCCCTCCCCCCCGCCGGATCCGGCATCGAGGTGCTCGCTGCCTACTCGGCAAGAAAGAAGGTCAGGGCTGCGACGGATTCGAGCCGGGGAACCACTGCCAACGGCTTCTCCGGCACCACCTCCGCCGCGTGGGGGGAGCCGCGGGGAAACGGGTCCGGCCCAAGTGCTGCTTCCGGCACGGGACGGGGGACGGCAGGCGTCGGCGCACCCAGCATCGGTGCCGGGCTGGGCCGCGGAGGGGGAGGCGGCTGGCGGCGGAATCTTGCGCCTACCCCGGAACTACTGGCCCGGGTGGCTCGCCTGCGTCCAGTACGGGATACGGCCGCCGTCGACCTGGCCAAGGAGACGCGCCCTAACCCGGCCTTTACCCTGTGGGGGCTGCTGCGCGAATTCCGCCGGCCGCTGCTGCTCGGACTGCTGCTGGTGGTGCTCGACGCCGGCACCTCCCTGGTGGGGCCCATCCTTGTCCGTGCCGGCATCGACCAGGGCGTCAGCCAAGGACTGGAATCGGTGCTGTTCGCCGCATCGGGCATCTACCTCATCGCCACGCTGGCGGACCTGATCATCGAGATCGGTGAAACCTTTGTCACGGGCCGCACTGCGCAGCGGATCATGCTGTCCCTGCGGATCAGGATTTGGGCCCAACTGCAGCGCCTTTCCCTTGACTACTATGAGCGTGAAATGACCGGGCGCATCATGACCCGCATGACCACCGACGTGGACCAGTTCGAGTCGTTGATTGAAAACGGGCTGCTCTCGGCCCTCGTCGCCTTCGTCACCTTTGCCGGGGTTGGAACGGCACTTGTCATCTTCAACGCCGAACTCGCCTTGAGCGTGTTCTCCATCGTCATTCCCCTCGTCATTGCCACAGTGATGTTCAGGAACCGGGCAGCCCGGCTCTACGACCAATCGCGCGACCGCATCGCCGTCGTCAATGCCGACTTCCAGGAAAGCCTGGCGGGGGTGCGCGAGTCGCAGGCGTTTGTGCACGAGGCCGTCACGATTGAGCGGTTCAAGGAGCTCGGGCGCCGCTACCTGGATTCCAGGATGGCCGCACAAAGACTGGTTGCCACGTACTTTCCCTTTGTCGCGTTCCTTGCCGACGGGGCAGCCGCCATTGTCCTGGGCGTTGGCGCCGGCATGGTCACCGGCGGAGCGCTCACCGCTGGCGCCCTGATTGCGTTCCTGCTGTACATCGACATGTTCTTCTCTCCCATCCAACAGCTCTCCCAGGTATTTGACGCCTGGCAGCAGACCCGTGTGTCGGTCCTGCGGATTGCGGACCTGATGCGGATGGAAACGCTCACGCCCAATGCCCCGGCGGCCGCGGATCCCGGCATGGTCGAGGGAAGGCTCGAGCTGGAGGGGGTCCACTTCAGCTATCCGTCCGAGCCCATCCACCGCAGTGGCCGCCCTGCCCTCCGCGGACCAGCCGATGCCCGTCAGACCGGCCCTGCCTATGCCGGCACCGGCAAGCCGCCCGAAGCAGTCCGCGGCGTGCAGTTGCGGATCGAACCAGGAGAGACAGTGGCGCTGGTGGGCGAGACGGGTGCGGGGAAGTCAACCGTCTTGAAGCTGTTGATCCGTTTTTACGACCCCGATACCGGCAGTGTCAGGCTTGACGGCATGGACCTGCGTGCCCTGGACCTCACCGGATATCGGCGCAGGCTGGGCTATGTCCCGCAGGAGCCGTTCCTGTTCACGGGTTCCGTCCGTGACAACATCGCCTATGGCCGTCCCGATGCCGACGATGCCACGGTGGAGGCCGCCGCCCGTGCCGTGGGTGCCCACGACTTCATTGCCATGCTCGACGGTGGCTACCGGCACGAGCTTGCGGAGCGCGGGCGCTCGCTGTCGGCCGGGCAGCGCCAGCTCATCGCCTTGGCCCGGGCCGAGCTGGTGGACCCCGCCATCTTGATGCTTGACGAGGCCACCTCAAACCTGGACCTGGCCACCGAGGCAAAGGTCGGCGCTGCCATGCGCCGACTATCCAAGGGCCGCACCACCGTGCTGATCGCACACCGACTGCAAACGGCAAGGACAGCCGACAGGATCGTTGTGCTGTCGCAGGGGCGGATCGTGGAATCCGGTTCACATGAGGAACTGCTCAAGCTGGGCGGGGAGTACGCGGCCATGTGGGAATCGCATGAGTCAGGTGCCGCCGGATAATCCACCTGGCTCCGGCTGCCAAGCCCCTGGACCCATCGGCAATGTCGGCATCTTGGACCGGGAAGCCATCTTGATCTGAGCCTGCCGGGCTGCTTGGCCGCCGGTGGCGGAACTGAGGGCTGGATGAAGACGCCCAGGGTTCCAACGATGCGTAGTGGTGTTCCGTTGATGCGGCGTGTTCAGGTGCACGGCACCAAAAACCATGCCCCCAGGACCAGAGCCGCATCCCTGTGGGGCAATAGACGCTAGGTTTTGCGTAACATCCCGGAGATCAAGGACGTAGAAGTGGTGACCTCGCTGCTGCAGCTGTGGATTTGATCGCTTCGTGGCGGCTTTCAGTGATCACTCGGTGTCGCGCCAGCGGCCCGTAAGCCGATTGTCTCCCGGGCGGGCGGGCGGACCCGCGGCAAACTGTCGGTCCGCTGGGGGCACCGCGCCGGTGTTGACGGGCAAAATTGCCCTGTTGCCGAATCCCGCCAAACATTATGGAGAACACCATGGATACCATCCCGAATCCCTAGGTCAGCTTCCGCGGCACGGATCGCCCCTTTGCCGATTTTGACTTCACCAAGACCGACGGCGCCGCCGATGAGAACAAGGTGATGCACGGAGACCTGCGCGCGCCCAACGGAATGAACCTGAAGGCGGCCGACACCCCCGCGTCTATGGAACGGAAAGGCGGCACCGCCATTTCGGTCACGCTCAGCGGCGATGACAAGGATGAAATGACGGCGTACTCGGAGAATCCCAGCGACGGGGCCCAGATCGGGGAACAGCTTGCCCCGGCACCGTGGGGCGACTGGTTCGGCATGCTCAGCGACAAGTTCGGCGTTGACTGGATGGTCGACATCGCCGGGCCGGACACCCGGGACAGCAGGCTTCGATTCCTGCCGGACGGGGCAAGCCGCGAGAGCCGACCAGGTGCGCCGGGACCGCGGCTTAGCATGCCCGTGCCTGACGGGCAACAGGCCTGCGCCCGAAGATGGCAAGCGCCCGGTTGCCCCGGGCCGCACGGTTGGATCTGCGCACCAAAACACCACCGACGCGTGGAGAATCGCGTAATGGCCAAATGACTGGCAATACAACCCTGCTAGTACCGCGTCAGGCAACCTTTGCCCGTTTGATGAGTGAGGCCCGACGAATGACCTTGCGCAGCTTCGGGTCGGTGCTGTGGTGGTTACGCCAAATAATGAAGCGGCGGATCATCCCGGCCTGGGCCCGGTGGCTGGGATGGTCCGTGCCATCCAGGGCAAAGTAGCGCAGCGCGGTGAACTGGGGCTCAATCCGGTTCAGCCACGAGCTGTAATACGGCACGTAGGCGATCTCGACGTTGTTCGCCGCAGCCCAGTCCCCGACCCGGGTATCGACCTTCGTGGAGCGGTGCGGGGAGTAGTTATCCATGATGATCGCGATCCGCTGGGCTGCGGGATGCAGCGACCTCAGGTAGCGGGCGAAAGCCAGGAACTCCGTCCGGCGCTTGCGGGCCTTGACGTGTCCGTAGAGCCGGTTGGTGGACAGGTCGTAGCCGGCCAGCAGGTGCCGTACCCCGTTCGGTCGCTGGTAGGTCGCCCGCCGTCGGCGGCGGCGCGGGGCAGCCTGATCCCCTGGGCCGGCGGCCTTCGGTGCCCATTGGTGCCCGGGATGCGGCTGCAGGTTCAAGGGCCCGAATTCGTCGAAGCAGATGACGACCTCCGGATCCCCGTCACCGGGGTTGGCCTTTCCGTCGGCGATGTCATAGAGGTGAAGGACGCGATCCTTCTTCGCTTCGTAGTCCGGATCCGTGCTGCCCTTCCAGGTTTTGATGGATTGGAAAGGAGACATTTTGTTGGCGCAACAGCATGCGCAGTCCCTCATGGGAAATGTCCTCTACCACCTCCTTCTGAACCAGGTAGTCGACCAGTTTGGACAGGCTCCAGGTGGAGAACGGCAGGTCGTGGTCCCCTGGGCGATCCAGGGCGATCCTGCGGATCTGTTCGCGTTGGGCGTCGGTGAATTTCGCCGGGCGCCCGCCGGCATAGTGGGGTTCCAACGAGTCGAGCCCGTCGGTGTTGAAGTGGTGCAGGACGTCTCGGACCCGGTCGGGGCTGGTGAAGGCGACTTCGGCGATCGGGGCCACGTCCATGCCCCGGGCCGAGAGCAGCACCATCTGGGCCCGGCGCCAGGTTACCACCGGTCCGGACCCGCCGCGCCACACGATCTGCAGCAGCCGGGCCTCTTCGTCGGCCTCGATGTCTCGAACCGTCACATGATGTGTCATCGCAGCCTCCTGGGAAGGGCGGAAACCCGTACCACCAGCGTGCGCCGAAAACACCGTGCCCGCAACGGGAACCGGCCCCGGCCCCGGCCATCAGACTAGGAAAGCAAACATTGCAAGCCGCGGTACTAGTCATCCCAGGATGGCCAACTTGCCGGCAGATTGCGTGGCGGCGCGGGGCCCCGAGCTGACATGCGTCACCTTTCGGGGTCTTCCTGTTGGCGGGCCAAGGCCGGTGATAGGTTCCACCTAACGCCCGTCGTGCACGGGTTCCACGGGGGAACAGGCACAAGTGAGGAGCCAAAGGAATGCTTTCCGATTCATCCCTGCCCATCATCAAGGCCACGCTTCCGGTGGTCGGCGAAAACATCCAGGAGATCGCCAGCCGCTTCTATGAGCACATGTTCGCCGGTCGGCCGGAACTGCTCGACGGGTTGTTCAACCGGGGCAACCAGGCCGACGGAAAGCAACAGCAGGCGCTGGCTGGATCGATTGCTGCCTTCGCAACCGCACTGGTGGAACGGCCCGACCGCCTCCCGGAGAACCTGCTGGATCGAGTGGCGCACAAGCATGTCTCGCTGGGCCTGCGTCCCAACCAGTACGCAATCGTCCATGAGAACTTGATGTGGGCCATCGGCGACACCTTGGGGGCGGCGGTGACCCCCGAGGTCGCAGCGGCCTGGGACGAGGTCTATTGGATCATGGCGAACATGCTGATCAACAAGGAACGCGGGCTCTACTCGGCGCTGGACCTGAACCCGGACGAGATCTGGCGCACCTGGGAGGTCGCCGCCCGAATCGAGGAAACCCCCGATGTGGTCAGCTTCACGGTCAGGCGCACCGACCCGCGCCCCACCAAGCCCTCACTGCCGGGCCAGTATGTCTCGCTGAAAATGCTGATGAACGACGGTGTGCACCAGCTGCGCCAATACAGCCTCACCAAGGCCGACGACGGGGACCACCGGCAATTTGCGGTCAAGCGGGTGGCCGGTCTCGACGGGAACCCCGACGGCGAAATGAGCAAGCTGCTGCATTCTTCGCTCAAGGTGGGAGACCGCGTCCAGCTCTCGGCGCCGTTCGGGGACGTGGTGTTGAAGTACTCCAACCGGCCGGTGGTGTTTGCCAGCGCCGGGATCGGAATTACTCCCATGGCCGGGATGCTCTCACACATGGCCAAGGCCGGGGTCGACCGCAAGGTCCACCTTTTGCATGCCGACGCGGATCCGGGGTCCTTCGCCCTGCGCAGCCAGGTCGAGGAATCTCTGGCGGAACTGCCGGACGGGAAGCTCGACGCCTGGTTCGTGACGCCCGGCCTGGAGCCCGCGCAGAATGAACATGCAGGTTTCATGAACCTTGAGGACACCGAAGTGGCCGAGGACGCGGAGTACTACCTGTGCGGCCCCCTGCCGTTCATGCAGCATGTGCGCAGTGCACTCATCGCACGTGGCATTCCGGCCAAGGACATCCAATACGAGGTCTTTGGCCCCGACCTTTGGCTGGCAGACTTCCAGTAGCAGGCCGTCGCGGTCGGTCGGGGTCGGTCGCGTACCTGCCCCTTTGGCGGGTGGGCGGCCCAAAAAATTCGTGGGGTCCTAACGTATTCGGAAAAAGGGTCCCACGAATTTCCCCCGATTGGTTAAGTTTCGCGGATCAGCCGCAGGCGCCAAGCCTCCGGACCCTCTTCGAGGCAGCTGGTTGCGAAACCGCCCTGGGCCCGCGCCTCAAGCCGGGCAAACAGCCGCAACGGATTGTGCGGTGCCACCCGGATTGGACCGCTGCCCACTGCCAGGGAGTCCAGCGCACCGAAGATCGTGTCGTGGCGGATGTTGTGCGGAATGGGCCGGTAGGTGACTTTGTCGAAAATCCTGTCGGGATTCCCAACGACGTCATCCAGATCGGTCACGGTGTGCGGAATCGATATGAACGGCTCGCCCTGCGCGGCTGATTCGGTTCGTTCTTCCAAGATGGACCCCTGCTCCAGTCCCACCACGCCAGAAATTCCCGCCTGAAGCCAGCCACCGCCATACGCATCCCTGCTCTGGGTTTTCGCGCCAACGCAGCCCACTTTGCACTGCTCGTCGCGGTCAACACCCTCGTCGGGGGCATGTCCGGACCGTAACAAAACGTCCTGCCGATGCCGGCCCACACCGGGCCCCCGCCGCCGCGCGGAGGCCCCGCAGCCACAATCGCAGCGCTTCCCAGTTCCCGAACTCGCTGATCTTCATGAATCCCAATTTCCTTGACCTCCGCCTCGATGACACCGATTCGTAGATTCAGTGCATACTCCAAGGTCCACCCGGCTACGCACGCCGTGTGGACACGTGTCCGTGGCAAACGGCAACTGGTATGTGCTCCGTTGGATGCATAGGGTGAAGGCATGAAATTAAGGTCAAAGAAATCAGGCTCAGCCGATAGCACTAAAACGGGGCAACCCAACACGGGCCTGAGACCTGTGCAACCAATCGCTTCCATCCGTCCGTTGCCTTACAACTGACCATGCAGCCCTCGGACGATTCCAGCGAAGGACAGCTTAATCCCACCAACGCCCCGTTCCCCGGTGTGGAAAAATCATCGGAGGGGCTGATCGCCAACCTGCCACCGGCTTCCTTTTCCTTTGTGATGGCCACTGGAATAGTCTCGACCGGCCTGGACCTCTACGGTGCACCGTTGCCGGCGCTGATACTTTTCATCGTTGCCATTCTCGGCGGCATGGCGCTAGCCGTCGCGACCCTACTTCGATTAGTCGGGACGTTCGGTCTGGTGATGCGCGATGTCCGCAGTCCCGGCCGTGCTTTTGGTTTTTTCACGATCGTCGCGGCCGCCAATGTGCTAGGCACGCGTTTCGAAATGCACGGATGGACCAAGACGGCCATGGCGATGGCCGTCTTGGGTGCCATCATGTGGGTGGTGCTCAACTACACGCTGCCCACGGAACTGCTGGTCGCGGAGCGCAAAAAACCCATCATCGCGGAAATCAACGGCAGCTGGTTTCTGTGGGTCGTGGGAACCCAGTCCGTTGCCGTGGCCGCAGCCATGACTTCCCGGTTGGGCGGATCGGCCCTGATGGGGGCTGCTGCCGTCGGCCTGTGGGGTGTGGGTGTGATGCTCTACTTGATCGTGGCCACACTTGTCACGATACGGTTGCTCACCCATTCTGTGGATCCAGCGTCGCTGAGCCCCACCTACTGGATCTACATGGGTGCCACGGCCATCTCCGTACTGGCCGGATCGCAGATATTGCGGCTTCCCGCCGAGATGCCCATCCTGGAAACGGCGGCGCCGGTCGTGGCCGGAGTCAGCTACATCTTGTGGGCCCTTGGCCTGTGGTGGATCCCGCTGTTGCTTCTCTTCGGGATCTGGCGGCACGTGCTGCGGCACCGGCCGTTGCGCTATGAAATTAGCCTATGGAGCATCGTTTTCCCGCTTGGCATGTATGCCAGCGCCAGCATGCTCTTTGGCAGGGGGCAGGGGCTGGACTTCATGGTGGTCCTTGGCCAGATCATCATTTGGGTGGCGCTGCTCGCCTGGCTTGCGTCGGCCCTCGCCATGGCCCTTGCAGCAATCACATGGCTTCGCCACCGCCGAAATCTCCGTGAAACGCAGCCGGATCACCGGCCATAAGGAAGCTACCAACAACGCGGCAAGGGGACCTTCCGCGCCCAAGGCTTCCCATCCAAGAAACAGCCGGCCTGACCCCGAGGGCAAAATGCTGTTCGCTTGGTCTTCATTTTCGGCGACGGGGGATCGTATCGACCTTGTCCCACCCACGCCGGTGTGCCCGCGATCCCTCGTGGGCGTCCCTGCTGCGGTACAGGACATACGGGCGGAAGAGGTATCCCACGGGCGCCGTGAACACGTGCACCAAGCGGGTGAAGGGCCACAGCGCAAA
Source organism: Paeniglutamicibacter cryotolerans (assembly GCF_014190875.1). Lineage (NCBI taxonomy): Bacteria > Bacillati > Actinomycetota > Actinomycetes > Micrococcales > Micrococcaceae > Paeniglutamicibacter > Paeniglutamicibacter cryotolerans. The sequence continues at coordinate 220,639 of NZ_JACHVS010000001.1, forward strand.
CAAGGTGATGGCGGCAATCGCGTGGAACTGGAAACTCAACGGGGCACCGACCATCAACTCCGGCTGCGGGTTGAAGTAGAAGATGCTGCGGAACCAGACCGAGACCCCTTCCCGGTAGTTGTAGTCCCCAGCCACTCCGGAGGCGGTGTTCACCAGCCCGCCCAGGATCACAATGCCAAGCACGAGGTACATGATCTTGTCCATCACCGTGGTTGCCCCCATCACCGCCTTGGTGAAGCGGCGCCGGTAGAGCAGCCCGAAGAATCCAACAATGGTGAAGACCCCGGCAACGGCGCCCACCGAGATCGCCATGAAGTGGTACATTCCATCCGAAACGCCCATGGCGTCCGTCCAGGACTTGGGAATACCGAGGCCCATCACGTGCCCGAGGAAGACGGCCAGAATGCCGAAGTGGAACATCGGGTTGGCCCACCGCAGGATGCTGCTCTCATACATCTGGCTCGAGCGCGACGTCCATCCGAACTTGTCATAGCGGTATCGCCAGATGTGCCCCAGGACAAAGATCGTCAAGCAGATGTAGGGGAAAATCAGCCACAAGAAAACATCCATCACACGCCTCCCGGCATCGGTGCCACATCAGGCATTCCGTAGGTGTTCAGGCCGACCTGCTCCTCTTCGGGCCCTTCGGCAATCAGCCGCGCCACGACTTCGTGATCATTGCCCTTCAGCGGCGGAAGGGTCGCGCAGACCGATTCAAGGGCCCCCGACCACCCCGAGTCCGCCTCCCGCAGGTGGATCCGCAAAAGCTCCAGGCCCGCCCGGTTGTCCAGGATCATTTTCAGGCCGGCCCGCGCATCGGTCAGGGCACCGAACTCCAGAACCACACACAAATGGTCTGGCAGCTGTTCCTCAGCCAGGTTCAGCCCTGCCCTGGCGTAGACCTGCTTGATGCGCAGCAACGCCAGCCCCCTTTTCCTGGTCTCGCCATTTGAAAAGTACGTCAGGAACAGGCAGCCGCGCCGGCGTGTATCGAAGGTGTCAACGTATTCGCTCTGCGTCGCACTCACTGTTGGCCTCCGCAGGTACTCGATCGTTTCCAGCAGGCCCGTCCCGATCTTGGCCGGCAGGCTCGCGGCGACCTCGTTGAGCATATCCAGGCGAGAAAGCAGCAGCTCGTCGGGGTAGTCCAGCAGGACGGATGCGCACTGCCAGACCGCGGTGATTTCGTCCGGGGAATACTTCAGGGACGGCACCTTGGGCGTCACGGGTTGGTTCCCCGGGCAGGTGGAGGATCGGGGAACAGCCCGGTGGGGATGCCCTGGCCGTCCCAGTTCAGCAGGTTGATGCGCACCCCTTCGGGGCGGCCCGGGACATCCGGTCCCGCGGCCCCGGGGTTTTCACTGAAGGAATCATCCATGCCGCCCATGCCAGGTCCGCCATCGACATTCAACGAGCAGTCGGTGGCGATGTTCTCCAGCTTGTGGGCGTCCTCATAATGGGCCGCCGGGATCACGTAGCGTTCCTCGTACTTGGCGATGGCCAGCAGCCGGTACATGTCCTGGATCTGTTGCCCGGTCATCCCCACCGATTCGGCGATGGATTCGTTGGGTTCCCATCCCATGTTGATGTCACGCATGTAGGAGCGCATGGCGGCAAGCTTGTGCAGGACATTGTCCACCGGCACCGTGTCACCCGCGGTGAAGAGTCCTGCCAGGTACTCGATCGGGATCCGAAGCTGATCGATGGCCGCAAACAGGTTTTCCTTGCGCTCCGCATCTTCCCCGGTATCGCTGACCGCATCCACCACCGGGGAGAGCGGCGGAATGTACCAGACCATCGGCATGGTGCGGTACTCGGGGTGCAGCGGCAGGGCCACCTTGTATTCATTGATCAACGCCCAAATCGGAGAGCGCTGGGCAGCATCCACCCAGTCATCCGGAATACCGGCCAGCTTCGCCTCGCGAACGACTTCCGGGTCCCGCGGATCTAGGAACACGTCGCGCTGGGCCTCGTAGAGTCCGTGTTCGTCGGTGGTGGATGCTGCCTCCAATACCTTGTCAGCGTCGTAGAGCATCAGCCCGAGGTAGCGCAGGCGCCCCACGCAGGTCTCCGAGCAGATGGTGGGCTGGCCGATCTCGATGCGCGGGTAGCAGAAGGTGCATTTCTCGACCTTGCCGGTCTTGTGGTTGAAATACATCTTCTTGTACGGGCAGCCGCCCACGCACTGGCGCCAGCCGCGGCAGCGGTCCTGGTCCACCAGTACGATTCCGTCCTCCTCGCGCTTGTAGATGGCCCCGGTAGGGCAGGAGGAAACGCAGGAGGGGTTCAGGCAGTGCTCACAGATGCGCGGCAGGTAGAACATGAAGGTTTGTTCGTATTCGAACTTGATCTTGTCCCCGATCTGCTTGAGGATCGGGTCGTTGTGCGTGTTCTGGGTTGACCCGGCCAGGTCGTCGTCCCAGTTCGAGGACCAGGTGATCTTGGTGTCCTGACCGGTGAGCAGCGACTTGGGCCGTGCCACCGGCATGTGCTTTTGGGCAGGGGCGGTGGTCAGGTTGTCGTAGTCGTAGGTCCATGGTTCGTAGTAGTCCTTGATGCCCGGCAGGTTGGGGGCCGCGAAGATGGTCATGAGGTTCTTCAGCCGTCCGCCTGCCTTGAGCTTGATCCGGCCGCGCTTGGTCAGCGTCCAACCTCCTTTCCACTTCTCCTGGTCCTCGTAGGTGCGCGGGTATCCCTGTCCGGGCCGGGTTTCCACGTTGTTGAACCAGACGTGCTCGGCCCCGGACCTGTTGGTCCAGACCTGCTTGCAGGTGACCGAACAGGTGTGGCAGCCGATGCACTTGTCCAAGTTCATCACCATGGCCATCTGTGACATGACACGCATCAGTACTCCACCTTCTGGTTGCGGCGGCGGATCACTGTGACTTCGTCGCGTTGGTTTCCCGTGGGCCCCATGTAATTGAAGGCGTAGGTTTGTTGGGCGTAGCCGCCGATCATGTGCGTGGGCTTGATCATCAGCCGGGTCAGCGAGTTGTGGTTGCCGCCGCGCTGGCCGCTGGTCTCCGACAGGGGCATGTCGATCAGCCGGTCCTGGGAGTGGTACATGTAGACGGTTCCCTCGGGCATCCGGTGGGAGACGATGGCCCGGGCGGTGACGGTGCCGTTGCGGTTGACCGCCTCGATCCACTCGTTGTCCTTCACCCCGATCTTCTGCGCATCGATCGGGCTCATCCAGATCCCCGGCCCGCCCCGGAACAGCGAGAGCATGAACAGGTTGTCCTGGTACTCGGAGTGGATGGACCATTTGTTGTGCGGCGTCAGGTACCGCACTGTGATTCCCGTGGATGATGTGGAACCGATGGCCGGTTCGTCGAACAGCGCCGTCATGTCCAGCGGCGGGCGGAAGGTTGGAAGGGACTCGCCCAGCTCGGTCATCCAGTCGTGGTCCAGGTAGAAATGCATCCGCCCGGTGAGCGTGTGCCACGGCTTGAGCCGCTCGACATTGATGGTGAACGGGGAATACCGCCGTCCCCCGGATTCGGAGCCGGACCACTCCGGGGAGGTGATCACCGGCACCGGCCCACGCTGGGTGTCGGCAAAGGTGATGCGCTTGCCCTCGTGCTCCGAAGCCAAATCGTGCAGCTTGGTGCCGGTGCGTTTCTCCAGCGTCTTGAAGCCCTCGGTCGCCAGGCGCCCGTTAGTGGTGCCCGAGAGCATCAGGATCATCTCGCAAGCCTGGAAGTCCTTCAGGATGTCCGGACGCCCGTGGGCCGTGCCACCGCGGACAACCCCGTTCTTCTTTTTCAGCTCCTCGATCTCCGGGCCCAAGTCAAAGGTGACGCCCTTGGTGGTGGCCCCCAGGGTGTCCAGCAGGGGACCCACCGAGCGCATCTTCTCTCCGATCGCGGTGTAGTCCCGCTCGACCTCGATGATCTTCGGCATGGTCACCCCCGGCTCGGGCTCGCATTCGCCGTACTTCCAGTCCCGTACCTTTCCGTGCGGAGCAGCCATCGCGTCGGGGGTGTCATGGGTCAGCGGCGCGGCAACCACGTCGGTCTGCGTGCCCAGGTGGCGTTCTGCAAGTTTGCTGAAGACCCTGGCGATCTCCTGCCACGCATCCCAGTCCGTGCGCGCGAGCCAAGGCGGGGAAATGGCGGGGTTGAAGGAGTTCACGAAGGGGTGCATGTCAGTGGTAGACAGATCGTATTTCTCATACCAGGTCGCTGCCGGCAGCACGATATCCGAGTGCAGGGTCGAACTGGTCATCCGAAAATCCAGCGTCGTCAGCAAATCAAGTTTGCCGATCGGCGCCTTCTCATGCCATTTCACGTCCTTGGGTCTGAAACGTTCGGTGGTTTCCTTCGCGGTGATGGTGTGCGAGGCCCCCAGCAAGTGATTCAGGAAGTACTCGTTTCCCTTGGCCGAGGAACCGATCAGGTTCGAGCGCCACAGCGAAAGCACCCGGGGAAAGTTCTCCGGCGCGTCGGGGTCCTCCGCGGCGAAATTCAGTTTCCCTGCCTTGAGTTCCTCGACCACGTAGTCCTTGGCAGTTTGCCCCTTCTCGCGGGCTTGCGCGCCGATTACCAGAGGGTTGCGGTCAAAGGTGGGATAGGAGGGCATCCAGCCCAGCCGCGCGGATTGTGCGATGACATCGGCCATCGTCTTGCCCGCCAGCTGGCCCTTGCCTGTCCGGGCGGTGAGCGCGTCCGCACCGAACTGGTCGTAACGGAACTGGTCGGTGTGCAGGTACCAATAGGCAGTCTGCACCATGTTTCGCGGCGGGCGCATCCAATCCAGGCCATTGGCCAGCTGGGTGTAACCGGTCAACGGACGGACCTTTTCCTGGCCCACATAGTGCGCCCAGCCGCCACCGTTCACCCCTTGGCACCCGGTGACCGTGGTCAGGGTCAAAAACGTGCGGTAGATGGTGTCCGAGTGGAACCAGTGGTTGGTTCCGGCGCCCATCAGGATCATGGAACGGCCCTTGGAATCTTCGGCGTTCTGCGCGAATTCCCGACCGATCTTCTCCGCCGAAGCGGCCTTGACACCGGTGATTCTTTCCTGCCAGGCCGGGGTGTATGGGGAGTCGGCGTCGTCGTATCCGGTAGGCCACCGCCCCGGAAGTCCGGGGCGCCCCACTCCGTATTGGGCGAGCAGCAAGTCGTAGACGGTGGTCACCCAACGTCCGGCGACCCGGCGTGCCGGAACCCCGCGGCGAATGACCCCGATGTTGCCCTGGCCGGCGTCGAAGCGCGGCATGTCCACACTCACGTTTTCATCGGCATGATCGAACAGCGTGAGCCTCGGGTCGATTTCCCCTAGATCCAGGTTCCACTTGCCCACCCCCGATTCGCCGTAGCGGTGGCCCAGGGTGCCCGGGGGCACCACCAGGGAGTCGGTCGCCGCATCCACGAGCACCGCCTTGAAGGCCGCATTCTCCTCTTCAAAGGCAATTTCCGTGGTCAGGTCCTCGGCGGTGAGGAATTTTCCGGCGGTGAAGGTGCGTTCCCCGTCCGCGTCCCGCGCTTCGTCCAGGATGACCAAGAACGGCAGGTCGGTGTACTTCTTCACGTACCCGGTGAAGTAAGGGGTCTGGCGTTCGACATGGAATTCCTTGAGGATCACATGTCCCATGGCCATCGCCAGGGCGCCGTCGGTGCCCGGCTCGGCGGCCAGCCATTCATCGGCGAACTTGGTGCTGTCGGCAAAGTCGGGAGACACCACGACCACTTTTTGCCCACGGTAACGAGCCTCGGTCATCCAGTGTGCGTCAGGGGTCCGGGTCACCGGAACGTTGGAGCCCCACATCATGAGGTAGCCGGCATCCCACCAGTCCCCCGATTCGGGCACATCCGTCTGGTCGCCGAAAACCTGCGGGGAGGCGATCGGCATGTCGGCATACCAGTCGTAGAAGCTCAGCATCGAGCCGCCGATCAGGTTCACGAAACGGGCCCCGGAAGCGTGGGAGACCATCGACATGGCGGGGATCGGCGAGAACCCTGCCACCCGGTCCGGCCCCCATTTGCGAATGGTGTGCACATGCGCGGCGGCGACGATCTCGACCGCCTCGTCCCAGGATGCGCGCACAAGTCCGCCCTTGCCGCGGGCCTGTTTGTACCTCGCGGCCCGTTCCGGGTCCTCGGTGACATCCGCCCAAGCCAGCACCGGATCCTTCAGCCGGGATTTGGCTTCCCGGTACATCTCCAGCAAGACCCCGCGGATGTACGGATAACGGGTCCGGGTCGGCGAGTAGGTGTACCAGGAGAAGGAAGCACCACGCGGACAGCCGCGCGGCTCGTATTCGGGCTTGTCGGGACCTGTGGTGGGGTAATCGACGGCCTGAGTTTCCCAGGTGATGATGCCGTCCTTGACGTACACGTTCCACGAGCAGGAGCCCGTGCAGTTCACCCCATGGGTGGAGCGGACCACCTTGTCGTGGCTCCAGCGATCGCGATAGAACGCGTCCCCGGTACGCCCGCCGACCTTGAGCAGGGTGCGCCCATCGGGGGACACAACTTCCTTGTTGGTAAAAAATCTTCGGGTCTTGATCAATGCATCGGTCAATCCGCTATTCATGCTGGTGCCCATGACGATCCTTCTCCCCCGGCGCAAGAACGCCAGAATGAATCGGTACGCAACCCCAAATCCGGGTCCCGCAAGGTGAATCTGCCAACATCGTAACAGGGGCGATCTGGGACCACCATCACCCCATTGACAGTGATTCAACGCGCACCTTTGACGCCATGGGCTTTTCAGCACGTCGTGGTGGTGGCTGTTCGGACAGGCTTGGAGCTCATCATGAACACGAATAAAATTCCCGGCTAGGGCTACAGCTACACACGTCACCGAGCTCGTGGAGCAACCCCTCAAAATGACGTTATGGCGCCGGAACCACGCCAACCGGCCTATTGCCCGGGGACTCATCCATCATTCGATGCAGGGTCGCATTACACGTCAACCCGCTACACCGAAGCACTGACAATCGAGGGTCTGGAACCGTCCATTGGCAACGTGGGGGATTCCCCGGGACAACGCGCCGGAGGGCCCCCTCACCCGGCCACCATCCGCGGCTTCTTGCACAAAATCGACATCCCGCCCCAACGCGGATGAACCTCCCCAATACGACACCTTGCGCTCCAGAACCCGGCGCCTGTCCTCGCCCAAGCGCTGGCCTACCACCACACCAGCACCACCAAGATTGCCGCCGAAGCCGGATCACCTTGGGCTGGCTATGCATCAGGGGCCCACGACCCACCAGCCACCATCTCGAGCGCACCGCCGTCGAACTGTACGTCCGGATCATCCATTCCATCGTGGGCCGCCCTCAGGGCCGGGGTAAGATTGAGCGCTTCTTCGGCACCATCAACACCGAAGTGCTCGCTGCGCTACCCGGACACCTCGGCCCCGGAAGCCGCACCCCGCAGCCGGCCCTCGATCTTCCGGGCCTCGACCGCGAGATCGGCGCATTCATCACTACCTACAACGACCGCACCCATGGCGAGCTGGGCATCCCACCCCGGGACGCGTGGGTCGCTGACGGACGGCTACCGCGCATGCCCGAAACCCTCGGGGAACTCGACGGGCGTCTGCTCACCGTTTCGAAGAACCGCGTCGTGCAACGCGAGGGCATCCACTTCCAGGGCCAGCGCTTCCTGGCTACCACTCTGGCACCATTTGTCGGGCACACCATCACCATCCGCTACGACTCCCGCGACCTCTCCAAGATCCGTGTCTATGACCGTGACACCTCCATCTGCACCGCCGTCGACGAAGCCCACCCGAAGGCAGCCATCGAAGCCTCCGACGGCATCCTGATCATCTCCCCCGAATACAACCGCTCCATCCCCGTCGCGCTGAAGAACGCCATCGGATGGGGTTCACGCCCCTGAGCACCAATTCTTTCGCCCGCAAGCCCACAGGCATCATCGGTGCCTCGCCCGGAGGCATCGGCACGACCGCCATGCAATCGTCCATGCAATCGTCCATGCGCAGCGTACTGAGCTTCCCGGACGCTCCGCAACTCACCGGGCCCGAGGCCCACATCACCTTCGACCGGGCAGCAAATGGCACGGACGGAGAGCGGGAGAACGCATCCACAGCGGCATTCCTGCACCACTACATGGCCGAATACCACGCCTTCGGGCAACGGGTCCCCTCCTCCAGCGACCCTGGGCACATCGCTGCCACGGATCCGGACTCGGCCACCTGAACTGCTGAAACCGGTCGCCGTCGACGGCTCCGCCACTGGTGCCACCGGCGGTCCAGAGCTCATCTCCCGGCCGGATCCGGTGGCCCCTTCGGCCGACCGGGCCGGGGAAGCACGGAAACCAGCGATACGACGAGGGCCGGGAGGTAGAACCGACCGATCGTCAGCAAGGAAACAAGGACGAAGGCAGCCAGAACGACGAGGCAGGTCACGGCCACGATCCGCCGGGACTTCGGCGGCGGGCAGAGGGGAAGAAGCGTCAGGAGCAGCGGCACGGCCAACACGATCAGCACGACGGGGGAGTTTTCCTGGAGCAGCGTGGCTGTTTCAGTGCTTTGCCCGCCGTTGCTTGAAACGCTGACGCCGCCGTAGAACGGCAGGAACAGCAGGGCCGCCGTTGCCACGATGGCCAGCGCGAACGCCACGCCCAGCCAGCTGCGGGCCGGGACCGCGCGTGGAGCACGTTCCGGCCCGCCCGCACCATGACCCACCCCTCCTGCCGGGGAATCAACCATCAGTCCTCCGCTGTGCCCGCGTGATCGTCCTACCGTACGTTCACCATCGTGCGCCGAAGGCTCCCGGCGGACAAGGGTGACGGGTCGCGAAACCTGCCCGGCAGGTAGTTAGCTGTCGCGGAACGTCCCGTACGCGCGGATCCGGGCCAGCGCCAGCCGTTCCAGCCGCGCCGACGGGTGCCGGGCAAAGGGCAACACCGCTCCGTCCTGAACGCGGCCGGCCGGGGGCTGACAGGTTCCGATGGTCTGCCCTCCGACGGTGAGCGTGCGGCGGAAGACCCCGTTGCCGCCGGGTGTCACGGCATCGGCGTGCTCCGTCGGGAGGGTGGCCGTGCGGTCCTTGTAGCCGAGCAGGAACTCGTCGAACCCCGGCAGCACCAAGACGCTGTCGCCACCGGGCGGTTCCTCCCATGCGTCCTCGGATCCCGGATCGAACAGGTAGCGCTGGCCGTCCAGCACCCGCTCGCCCAGCTGTCCCTCGAGCGTGGCAAGTGCCGCCCGGACCGGGGTCAGCGGAAGTCCCAGCCACCAGGCGCAATCGGCCACCGTCGCCGGGCCGTGGCCCTGGAAATACAGCAGCCCCCATCCCGGCAAGGCATCGGGAGCCCGGTTGTCCGCCACCGAGGTGCCCCGCGGCAGCCACGTTGAGGAACCGACAAATAGTTGGCGGGTGTTCGATCCCGGTTCCATCGGTCCCTGGACGAGCTCCCCGGACAGGCACAACGCCACCAGCAGGTGGTATCCGCGTTGGGCAGCGACGTCGTGGCCGGCCTCCGCGAAGACCTCCATGAGCCGGGCCCGGCTTGCCCCTGCCGGGGCGCAGGCCGCCAGCGCCAACGGCAGCAGGGCAGCCAGCTCGGCTTCGGTGATGTTCTCGCGCCGGTGGGTGGCAGCACTTTGCGCGCGCATGCGCGGTGCCGTGATGGACAGCAGCGGCCGGACGGTCTCGGGGGCCAGCAGCATCAGCGTGCCGCGGGCGCCCCAGGTTCGCACCACCAGTCCCCGGTCCAAAGCCGCCCGCACGGTGCCGGCCGTGCTGCCCGGAATCCTCACCCCCAGCGCCCAGAACGCCTGGGCCAGATCCTGGGCCTGCATCATGCCCAGCCGGCGCACCACGGCAGCCGGATCGGGAGGGTTTCCCGGATCCGGCAGCAGCCCCTGAGCACGCAGCCGCAGCCGGGCCACCGCATCGTGCCCGGTCTGCTCCGTTCGCTTCAGCACGGGGTCCATGGGCTAGAGGCTAGCCAAGGGAGCAGCCGATCAACAGCGGCTCGTTGTGCAGTTCGATGCCGAAGGCCTCCAGCACGCCGGCACGCACTGCCCGGGCAATGGCCAGCACGTCCTGGGCGCTGGCACCCCCGCGGTTGGTGATGGCCAGCGTGTGCTTGGAGGACAACGCGGCCCGTCCCCCGGCGATGGACTCCCCTGCCGTACCGGGCAGGCCATAGCCCTTGGAGAAGCCGGCCCGGTCGATCAGCCAGGCGGCGGAGAGCTTCAGGTGTCCCTCTTGGCCGGAGGGGAAGCGCGGAGCGTCTTGCGGCAGCTTCTCCAGCAGCGCCTCGGGCACTATCGGGTTGGTGAAGAAGGAACCGGTCGAATACGTGTCCCGGTCAGCGGGATCCAGCACCATGCCCTTGCCGGAGCGCAGCGACAGCACCTTCTCGCGCACGGCGCGGGCCTCGGCCGCGTCGCCCTGCTCGATGCCCAGGGAACGGGCCAGCTCGGCATAGGCGATCGGTGAGGATTCCGTGCCCGGCATCAGCCCGAAGGTCACCTTCAGCACCACGTAGCGCGGGGAGCCGTTGTCGGTGTTGGCCTTGAGCAGCGAATCGCGGTAGCCGAATTCCAGCTCGGCGTTGGTGAATTCGACGAGGTTTTCGTCGCGGCGGTCCCAGCAGCGCACCGAGACGATGCTCTGCGACACGTCGGCTCCATAGGCGCCCACGTTCTGCACCGGGGTCGCACCGGTGGAGCCGGGGATGCCAGAGAGCGCGGCGAGCCCGCCGAACCCGGCCTCGATGGAGCGGGCCACGAAGTCGTCCCACGGGTGGCCGGCCTCCACGGTGAGCAGGACCCTGCCTCCGGGAAGCGCCCCGCCGATCTCGATGCCAGTGCCGGTCAGCCGCAGCACCGTGCCGGGAAATCCGTCGTCGGAGACGACCAGGTTGGAGCCGCCAGCGATGATCAGCAGGTCGGTGCCCAACGCATCGTTGGATCGCACGACGGAGAGGATTTCCTCCTCGGTCGCCGCCTCGAGCACTGTACCGGCCGGGCCGCCCACGCCGGTGGTGGTCATCTGGGAAAGCAGCACTGTACTCACTGTTCGGGTACCTGGTCCTTATCGGTGTTCATGATCGAGGGTGCGGGCCGGGCCGCAGTGGCGCCGGCCAGGGCGAAGGAGGCCACCACGAGCACGCAGATGGCCAGCAATGCGTTGAGCAGTCCGACCCGGTCGGCCAGCAGTCCCAGCAGCGGGGGCCCGCCGAGGAACGCCCCGTAGCCGATGGTCGAGACCACCGAGACGCGGGCCGCCGCCCGGATCGGTTCGTCGGAGGCCGCCGACATGGCTACGGGGAAGGTCAGCGCGACGCCCAGGCCCCACAGCACCAGGGCCGCCATGGCCATCTGCACCGAGTGTCCGTAGACGAAGAGCACCACCCCGGCCAGGGCCAGAACGGCGCTGCCGCGCATCACGGCGACCCGGCCGAAGCGGGCCAGGACCCTCCCGCCGAGTAGTCGGGCGACGGTCATCGCCGTGACGAAGATGCCATATCCCACGGCTCCGATGGAGTTTGCCGTGCCGTAGCCGTCGGTCAGGGCCAGCGCCACCCAGTCCCCGGCTGCTCCTTCTGCCAGGGCCATGCCCAGCACCATGATGCCCAGCAACACGGTGCGCGGCTCGCGCCAGGCGGCGGAGAGCAGCGAGCGGTTGCCGCCGACACCGGTGTGCCGGGTGTCGGGCCGGTAGGAGCGGCCGCCACCGTGGATCAGGATCAGCACGATGGCGGCCAGCAGCACGAAGTGCCAGGCCACGGGCAGATGGATCCAGGAGAAGAGCACGCCGATGGCCGCTCCCACGACGGTGCCGACACTGAAGAAGCCATGCAGCACCGGCATGATGTTCCGGCCGAGCCCGCGCTCCATCGCCGCGCCCTGGACGTTCGACGCGACGTTCCAGCAGGCGGTGCCGCTGCCCTGGAGGAACAGGGCAACACCGGTGAGCGCCACTGAGCCGACGACGCTGGAGAAGAACCCGATCAGGGCCATCGCCAGCGCGGTCAGTGTGGCGCCGGCCAGGATGGTGCGTTTGGAGCCGAGCCGCAGCACCACTAAGCCAGAGAGCGAGACGGAGAGGAAGGAGCCCGCCGACATGCACAACAGCAGCAGGCCTACCTCGCCGTGGCTCAGGCCGAGCCCGTCCCGGATCGCGGGGAGTCTGGAGACCAGGGTGGAGATGACCAGGCCCGACGCGAGGTACCCCGCTATGACGCCGTTGCGCCAGGCCAAGGTCCCGGAATCGGTTTTCAGAACCGGACCACTGCCTGGGACTTCATCAGGACCTTCTGGCCCCCGACGCTGACGGTGATGTCGACTCGCGCCGTGCGGGCCTCGGCATCCAGCGCGCCGATCTTGCCCTCAAGCACTATCTCCGTGCCTTCGAAGTCGCCCGGGTTCGAGCCCGCCGGGTCCTCGACGAGAACTGGCTTGGTAAAGCGGGACTGGTAGTCGATGACGGCTCCCGGATCCCCGGCCCAGTCGGTGACCAGCTGGACGGCGGCACCCATGGTGAACATGCCGTGGGCGATGACGCCGGGCAGCCCGACCTCGAGCGCGAAGCGCTCGTTCCAGTGGATCGGGTTGAAGTCGCCGGAGGCACCGGCGTAGCGGATGAGGTCCGCGCGGTTCACACGGACGCTGGAGGCGCCGATGGGCGCCCCCACCTCGAGTGTGCCGAAATCGATGGCGGGCATTACTGGTCCTCTCCGCGGACGAGCAGCGAGGAAACGGTGGTGGCCACGCGCTCCCCGGTGATGAGCGTAATTTCTGCGCGGGTGGTGAGCATGGCTCCGCCGCCCATGGCCCTGACCGTATCGACGTGCAGCTCGGCGAGCAGCTCGTCCCCGGCCACGATCGGGCGGTGGTGGGTGAAGCGCTGGTCGGCGTGGACCACGCGGGAGAAGTCGATCCCGGACTCGGGGTCCAGGATCAGCCGGGCGTCGGCCTTCTGCGCGACGATGATCGCGAAGGTCGGCGGCGCCACGACGTCGGCGTGGCCGAGCTCGGCGGCGGCCGCCGGGTCGAAGTGTGCGCGGTGCGTGGCCTTGACGGCCGCGGCGAATTCGCTGATCTTTTCCCGGCCCACCAGGTACGGTGCCTCGGGTGGGTAGACGCGCCCCTGCAGGGCGGGATTGATGCTCATCGTGTCCTCTACTGTTGCTGCGTTCGGTCGTGGGGCGGGGCCGGCGAAACCGTTAGGATTCCTTGGCCGCCTTCTTGCGCGGTTTCGGGGCGGGCATCAGGCCCTGGGCAACGCGGTAGGCCTTGGCGTCGCGGGTGCGGACCACGAGCCCCGACACGTGCGTCAGCAGGCCGACGACGATGATGGCGATGGCGACGTACGTCAGCGGGTGGATGCGCATGTTCACGGCAACCAGGGCCAGCACGATGCCGGTGCCCGAAATGATCATGGAGCCAATGGCCAGTTTCTTGTACAGGCTGGAGGCCGCATGCCAGGGGGTATTCGTCATGCCAACAATTCTAGTTCAGCCGCGGGCCCCCGGGTTCAGAAGAGGGATTCCTGCAGCACCGGGATCCGCGTGGAGAAATCCCCCGGCTCCACCCGGCGCCCCTTCAGTGCGGCCGCATCAAGCAGAAAGGGCAGGTCAGATCCGTCCAGCCGTACCAGCAGGCCCTGTCCCAGCACGGCACAGACGGTGAACCCATGGCGTCCATGATCCGCTTCCCACGGGTAGGGCTGCATTTCACCGCTGCCCAGCAGCTCCAGGATCGGATCGGCCAGCGCCGGATGCACCCAGGACTCGGCGACCGGCCGGAAGTCCAGTTCACCGGCGCGGTAAAGCTGGTCCAGCAGTGCGGCAACCAGCTGAACCGCGATCTGGTTGAGCCGCGCCGGATGATTCGAGTCGGCGCCGGACCCTTGGGGCAGGTATCCAAGCAGCCCGGCCGTCTTGGCCTTGGCCCGCACTCCCTGGACCATGCCGAACCGTTCACTGACCCTGTCCTCGAGCCGGCGCACTATGGCGCCGTCGGGGGCCAGCGCCACGTACTGCGCGGCGACCGCGCCCTGTTCGGCCAGGCGCCGCCATTTGCTGCCCTGAGCCGCCGTACCGACCTTGGACACACCGTGGGCGAACGTCGCCACGTAGAGCCAATGCGGCTGGGCAAGATAGGCCCGTAGTCCCGGTGAGGCGATTCCCGACCGGTGGAAGTCGTGCATCGCCCGGGACTGGTCCTTCGAGAGGCACAGCGCGCATTGGGTTCCGTACGCCACCTGGTTCGCTTCGGGACAGGGCACGGAAGTGCGCTCCCCCACCCCGTGGACCAGGACATGGCCCAGGCACCAGCGTCCGGGCAGTACCCTGAAGCCCAGCCGCGTCCCGGGCTCGAGTGCGATCCGCCGGTCATCGCCCGCGGCGGTGCGCAGCGCCAGCGCCGCTGTCCCGTCGCTGGCGGGCCACGAAATGCCGTGGCAGTTCAGCGCCCCGGTCACTGCTGGTGGTTCAGGGCACCCGCCACCGCCGCTGCGGCATGAAGCCAGCTGCGGCGTGTTGCGGGACGCAGGCCCTCGAAGCGGATCTGGCCCTTGACCAGTGCGGCATCGTAGGGAACGGTGACCACGTCGCGGGCCAACCGGCGGAAACCATGCACTATCCGGTCCAGCTGATCGGTCCTGCCCTGGGGCTGGTGCTGGCTGATGATCACCACGGCGTTGCGGGCAAGATCGGCGTAATGCCCACCGCGTTTGGCCAGCGCCTCAAGCAGCAGGGCACCCGCTTCGGCGTGCTCCTCCACAGTGGTGCTGGCGATGACCAGCTGATCGGTGTGGTCAATCATGCGCATCCAGCGCTCGGCTGATTCATCGTTGCCCGAATCCACCACGACGAGCTGGAAGAATCGGGTGACGGCGTCATGGAGCACGTCGAAGTCCTTGGCCGTCACCAGCTGTTCGGAGGCCAGCAGCGTGGGATCGGTGCGCAGCACGCTGTAGCGGTCTTCCGGCTGGTAGTGCACGAAGTCGTTGATCACCTGCTCCCCGGCCATGGCCTTGACCAGCCGCGGGGCGGCGGCGAGCAGGTCCATGGAGTGGGCATCGTGGCCGGCCCGGGCGGTGCGCCAGCCCAGGGTGCCACGGGTTCCATTGTTGTCCCAGACCAGGATCGGGTCCCCGCTATTACGACCGAAGGCCGCTGCCAGCAGGACGGCGGTGGGCGTCTTATTTGCCCCGCCCTTGCCGTTGACCACGGAAATCGTCTTGGGCGAGGCCGACCGCGTACCAATGGCACGGCGCCAGGCACGCTCCTCGAGCTCCTCGGCCGACGGATCGATCGAGAATCCCATCCGGGCCAGGAAGCCACGGAAACCGCGTTCGGGACGGAACGTCGGTTCGTCCTCGGGGCGCAGGAAGGTATCGCGCTCCCCCGGTCCCGGAACCAGCTCGCGCAGGGCTTGTCGGCGACCCTCGGACGTCGTCAAGTCATCGTTCTTCACTTGGCGTGCACCCGCCGAACCCGGCTCTGCCACCGCTGCGGGTGCAGTGGTGGCCGAGGTACCCGCCGGGCGGGTCAATCCGGTCGCAGGGTCGGCCGCCTTGGTCGTATCCGGCCGAGCCTGAACCATGGGCTCGCTGGGCTTTGCCGTTTTTGCACCAGGGGCTACAGCCGCGGGCTTTACCGTGGCGACGGGCTTCGGGACGGCGGTGGGCTTGGCCGTGACCACGGGTTTCCGATTCTCGCCCGGCTTGGCTGTGACTAACGCTTTTGCGGCCTCTGACGGTTTCGGATCAGCTCCCGGCTTCGCCGTGACCGCAGGCTTCGGCTTGGCGGCCTCCTTGGCGGGTGCTGCCGGCTTCGTCGTGGATCTGGCCGGCGACAGGGCAGACCGCGCGGGCTTTCCGGGGGTCTTGGCGGCGGGAACGGCAGTGGTCGGCTTCCCGTCCGGATGCGGGGCTGGGATGGGCTTGAGTGCTGGCTTGGCAACGTCCGATGGTTTCACCGACGCCGGCTTGGCCGGACTCGACGCCGATTTCACGTTGGATTTTCCCTTGCCGGCTGTGGCCGCAGTGGCGTCGGCAGTTGGAACCGCAGCCTGGCCCGAGGGCTTGAAGGCGCCCGGGGCCAGGGGCTTGGGAGCCGTGGGTACGGGTTTGGCGGCGGTCGGCTTCGCTGCCGCCGGTCCGGAAACCACGGGTAGCTGCCCGGTGTGCCTGCCATGTGCCTTGCGGATATCCGCTGGCGTCTGCGACGGGGCGTCGACCTGCGGAACGGCCTGGGTGGCCGGTTCTGCCATGGGGGAAGTTTCCGGCACCGCATCGAATTCATCACCGGCAGGGGAACCCGGGGCACCCTGTGTGGCAGCGGTCTTGCGTCGGGCTTCCTCGTCCCTTCGGGCTTGGCGAAGCGACGCCCGCGTCGGGAATTCTTCGTTGAGGTCCCCCATTGGCATTCGATTTGTCCTTTCAGGTTCATTCGATTCGTCGGCGGAAGATCAATCCCCCCTCGTCATCTGCTGGCCATGCCGACAGATCCCGGCAGGTCCGTTCGGAGCCCGGCTTTTAGAACACCCTATCGGGAAAACCCCTTCCGGCGCAGGACATCCGGGGCCGCTTCGCCCGGTTTTCGGCCGCCGGGCTACTCGTCGCAGAACCACCCGAGGGAGGGGGTTTTTGGCCGTGGCCCGGCAAACTGACATTCTTGGAGCAGATTGGATTGATCCGACGACCGGTGAAGCAATTGCCCGGTGTCCCGCCGTGCATGACGAAAGGAGCCGATATGGAGCAGTTCTCGGCACTCATGGCGGCCATCAGCACATTCATCATCGACGCGGCCGACAACCCCTTCGTCTACTTGCTGGTCTTCCTCTGCTGCGCCATCGACGGCTTCTTCCCGCCGATCCCCAGTGAATCGGTAGTCGTCTCGCTGGCGTCGCTCATCATGTCGCATGGGGTGCCCAACCCGTGGCTGCTCGGCGGCGTTGCAGCACTCGGCGCCTTCGTGGGCGACAACGTGGCCTACGTGATCGGCCGTTCCATCGGTACCGACCGCTTTGCCTGGATGCGCCGTCCGCGCCTGCAACGCGGATTCGAATGGGCCGGCGTCGAGCTGAGGAAACGTCCGGTATCGCTGATCCTGGTCGCCCGGTTCGTGCCGATCGGACGCGTGGCGGTCAATCTGGTGGCCGGTGCCACGAAGTACCCGCACCGCCGCTTTGCGTTCCTGACCTCCTGTTCGGCCCTCGCCTGGGCCGTCTACTCGGTCATGGTGGGCATTGTTGCCGGAAGCTGGTTCAAGGAACACCACCTGCTGGGCATGGTCGTCGCCATCGCCGTCGCCATGGTTCTGGGGCTCGGCATCGACCGGGTGGTGACCTACTTCAGCGGTGCGGTTTCGCTGCGCCGCAAGACCGACGTGCATGACGAGACGACACCCACCGCCTGAGTCGCGCATTGCCCGGCCCTGGTTCCCCGGGCTGGCGGGCTTGGCCGGATATTGTTGCCATGGCCGGCTCAGGGCCTTGTAAAGCTCACTAGTTAGGTGCCTGCCGGGGAACCCCCGCAAGGCCCGCCCGGGCTGCGCCGCTGGTCAGCTCCACCGTGAACACCGCGGCCTGGTTGCGATTGCCACCGGACCTGATCGGGTTCGGGCCGCAGCTACCTGCCACCCGGCCGTCCACCCTTTGCGAGAATCCGTCGACGCAGACTTCAACGAACATCCCGGTGGCGTTCGCGAGGTCCGGACATCGGAGATCTCGCCGGCTGTTTCGGAACCGCTCTCCGGCCAATCCAGGGACACGAAGTAGGAGCTTTCCAGCGTGGCGGGCGGACGAAGCTGCGCATTCATCGCCGTCCGATGCCCACCGTGAGCCTGGGGCCGGTACCAGCTGTCTTCGGCCACCCTGCGCCCGGCGCGGGCTGGCCAGGGCCCGCGCCGGGCGCAGGTCAGGATGCCACAAAAAATCCCCGCCTCCACGAGGGAGACGGGGATCAATCTGTAGCGGCTCCGGGACTCGATCCCGGGACCTCACGATTATGAGTCGTGCGCTCTAACCAGCTGAGCTAAGCCGCCACGAATGGGAAAGCCCGCGTCTACGCCATGCACTCTTGCGAGCCGACTCAGACGCGGGCTAGTCCATTCAGAGCCCCCCACCGGAATCGATCCGGTGACCTCGTTCTTACCAAGAACGCGCTCTACCACTGAGCTAGGGGGGCAACGAGTAAATACTCTACCAGCATTTTCCGGCGTCTCGCGCCACCCTTAAACCAAGCCGCCCAGGCCCTGTCCGCCGCCCCGCCGGCATCCCTGGATATGAAAAATCCCCGCCTCCACGAGGGAGGCGGGGATCAATCTGTAGCGGCTCCGGGACTCGATCCCGGGACCTCACGATTATGAGTCGTGCGCTCTAACCAGCTGAGCTAAGCCGCCACGAATGGGAAAGCCCGCGTCTACGCCATGCACTCTTGCGAGCCGACTCAGACGCGGGCTAGTCCATTCAGAGCCCCCCACCGGAATCGATCCGGTGACCTCGTTCTTACCAAGAACGCGCTCTACCACTGAGCTAGGGGGGCAACGAGAAAAAACTCTACCAGCGTTTTTTCGGCAGGGGAAATCAAGCCAGGCCTTTGTGATGAGGCGCACAAGAAATTGTGGATTTGCCGGGTATTCCGCCTCACGAACGCCGCACATCCGCGGTGCACATCGCCCGGACGCCGGCATCGGACACCGTGCTCAGCGGGAGCGAAGCGGCCAGGCCTGCCATCCCTCCGGAATGAGCCGCAACCGATCCTCGGCGGCGCGGAGCACCTCGGGTTCGGTGGTTTCGGGCTCTCCCCGACCGAAGCTGGATCCCGATCCGTCGAGGCCGGTCAACGCATATTCGCTTAGCCGCTTCGGCCCGGAGGGATATCGTTCCCGGTATCCACCCGCTACCACGGACAGGACAATGCCCTCCAGCCCATCGGCCGCGGTCGATGCCGTCTCGTCGCAGGCGTCGCAATCACACGACGGGAAGACGAAGGTGTTCAGCACCCCGGCCCGCACCTTGGCTGCCGGAGGATCGGTCACGACGAATTCCAGGGGCGCGCCTTGGCCTCCGGCTGGTTCAAGAAGCACTGCACGCAGGATCCGCTCCGGCCCCTCGCCCGGTGCGCCCGTCGGTGTCAGTTCAATTGCCCTGACGTCGTAGGACGCCTCCAGATGCCGTATCAGGGCCGCGGCGACCGCGTGCAGCCCTACAAAGCGTTCAAGGTGGCTTCTGTCCTCGTAGGCGCTCTCCGGCACCTCACGCTGGGTCCAGCGGTTCCCGTAGTCGATCGGTTCACCCCGGGTATCGACGTAGCTAGCCACGGGCAGCACCGGACGGGTAAACCGGGGTTCATCGCGGGCGGCCAGGGCGGGCGGCTCGAGCTCCGGGCTATCGTCCACGGGTTCATCCGCCCAGGCGTGCAGGTGTTTGAGCAGGCCGTCGAGGGAATCCTGGGGGAGCCCCGCCAGCCCGTCGACCAGGTGCAGCGTCTCGAATTGCGTATCGTCGTTACCGGCCAGCGGTGAGCCCCCGCTGATCCCCAGCCAGCGCGCATCGGGGCGCAGCAGCACGAGGGAATTGGCGGCAAAAACCGCCGCGGCGTCCCGCAGTTCGGGGTTGGCGGCGAGTTCGACTCCATGCGCGCGCAGGAAACCGATCAGCAGGTCGATGTTCCGGGCCAGCTCAACTGCACTCACCCCCTGCCGGGCGCAATAGCCCACGAAGGGACGATAGCCGCTCACATGGCGCAACTGCCCCATGGAGACCTGTGCAACGGAGGCCTGGATCGCTTCCGATACCAGCTTCGACTCCGAGGGCAGGGGCCCCGGAGCCGGCATGGCCGGTCCGTCGAAGAGATCCTCGTCCATGTCAATGTCCATGGGGCCAGCCTAGCCGCCGCTTCCCGGCCGAGCCCGGAAAGCAGGGAACCCCCGTTTCCCTTCCGACCTTGCGGCGGAGGGGAACGGGGGTTCCTGTGGTCTGGTCAGACCGGGTGCTTAGTAGTCGCGACGGCGCGGGCCGCCGGTGCCACCGGCGGTGCGCGGCTTGCGCGATCCGCCGAAGCTGCTGCCGCCGCCACGGCTTTCACCGCCACGGTAGCCGCCGCCACCTTCGCCACGGCTTTCACCGCCACGGTAGCCGCCGCCACCTTCGCCACGGCTTTCGCCGCCACGGTAGCCGCCGCCGCCGTTGCCGCCGCGGTAACCGCCGCCGCCACCTTCACGGCGTGCGCCACCGTAGCTGCTGCCGCCTTCTTCGCGGGCCGGACGACGACCGTTGTCCAGCTCGAGGTGGATCAGTTCGCCACCGATGCGGGTGCGGGAGAGCGACTGCAGCTGCTCGGAGGACAAATCCGCCGGGAGCTCGACCAGGGTGTGGTCGGCACGGATGTCGATGCCACCGATCTGGGCGCTGGTCAGGCCGCCTTCATTAGCGAGGGCGCCAACGATGGAGCCGGGCATGACCCGCTGGCGACGGCCGACCGCGAGGCGGTAGGTGGCGTTGCCCTCGGTGAGCGCACGCGTCGGGCCGCGGGAACCGAAGCCGTCGTTGCCGCCCTTGGCCAGGCGGGCCTGCTTGGCCGGAGCAACGGGCATTTCCTGCATCAGCAGCGGACGCCCGCCCTGGGCCATGTGGGCCAGCGCGGCGGCGATCTGGACTTCGTCGATGTCCACGTGCTCGGCGGAGAACTTCTCCACCAGGTTGCGGAAGACAGTCAGGTCCTGCGAGGAAATGGTCTCGCCGATCTGGTCCGCGAACTTGGCCAGGCGCTTGTCGTTGACCGAGTCGACGCTGGGCAGGTGCATCAGGTCGACCGACTGGCGGGTGGCCTTTTCGATGGCACGCAGCAGGTACTTCTCGCGCGGGGTCATGAAGAGGATCGCGTCGCCCTTACGGCCGGCACGGCCGGTACGGCCGATGCGGTGCACGTAGGACTCGGTGTCGTGCGGGATGTCGTAGTTCACGACGTGGCTGACGCGCTCGACGTCCAGGCCGCGGGCCGCGACGTCGGTGGCGACCAGGATATCGATCTTGCCGTTGCGCAGGTTCTCGATGGTGCGCTCACGCTGCTGCTGCGGGATGTCGCCGTTGATGGCTGCAGCCATGAAGCCGCGGGCCTTCAGCTTATCGGCGAGGTCCTCGGTGGCCATCTTGGTGCGCACGAAGGCGATGACGCCGTCGAACGGCTCGGCCTCGAGGATGCGGGTCAGCGCGTCCAGCTTGTGCGGGCCCATGACCTGCACATAGCGCTGGGTGATGTTCTTGCCGGTCGAGGTGTTCGACTTGACCGAAACTTCCTGCGGGTTGCGCAGGTACTGCTTGGAGATCCGGCGGATCGAGGAAGGCATGGTCGCCGAGAACAGCACGACCTGCTTGTTTTCCGGGGTGGCTTCGAGGATCTTGTCGACTTCCTCGGCGAAGCCCATGCGCAGCATTTCATCTGCCTCATCCAGCACGACGTACTGCAGGTCCGAGAGGTCCAGCGAACCCTTGGAGATGTGGTCGATGACGCGGCCCGGGGTGCCGACGACAACCTGGGCGCCGCGGCGGAGGCCGGCGAGCTGCGGGCCGTACGGCGAGCCGCCGTACACCGGAAGGACAGTGAAGTCGCCCATGTGCTTGGCGTAGGAGGTGAAGGCCTCGGCAACCTGGAGCGCCAGCTCGCGGGTCGGTGCCAGGACCAGGACCTGGGTCTTGCGGGCGGTACCGTTCAGGTCCGCAAGCTCTGCCATCTTCGACAGTGCCGGAAGCGCGAACGCAGCGGTCTTGCCGGTACCGGTCTGGGCGACGCCGACAACGTCGTGGCCCGCGAGCAGCAGCGGGATGGTTGCCGCCTGGATCGGGGACGGCTTTTCGTAGCCGAGGTCGGCAACGGCGGCGAGGACGCGGCCGTCAAGTCCGAGATCGGAGAAGAGAATCGGGTTTTCCTCGACGGTATCTTCGTCGGGAGTGGCGTTTTTGGGCATGTCGTTAGACATAAGGAATTACCTCATTCATAGGGGCGGGTAAGGCAACTCGTAAATCGAGTGGCCTTCCGCAGCACATTCGGACTCATCACTAAGTGGTCCGGCTGCTCCCCATATGACACTGCCCGCAAAACGCGGGTTCACACACGATAAAGCTCCTGCCTCAAAAATTGGGCAGAATGCAAGGGAAGCCGGAAACAGTGAACACTTAACCTTAGCGTTGATTCGGAGTACCCGACGGCGATTCCACGGTGAACTTGAGCACACCCGCTATCCCGACGTGTCGGGCCGTCGGCGCCATCCGGCGTTTTCGCCGCGCACGACCCTGCCCTCATGAGCGACGTTACGGTATTCTCCGACGCATGGAGTTTCTTGAGAATGCGGCCCTTGCCGATTGGTTTGCCGACTACGGAAACCTGCTCTGGACCTACGCCGTCCTGCCGGTGCTGGCCATCGTGGGCATCTACTTTACGATCCGGACCAAGGCCGTGCAGTTCCGGATGATCCCGGCCATGTTCCGCACCCTGACGGACAAGGCGCTGGTGGACGAGAGCGGGGAGAAGAAGTCGATTTCCTCTTTCCAGGCCTTCACCATCTCCGCAGCGTCACGCGTGGGTACCGGCAACATCGCCGGTGTCGCCACTGCCATCGCCGTCGGCGGCCCGGGTGCCGTGTTCTGGATGTGGGCCATGGCGTTCATCGGCGGCGCCTCCAGCTTCGTCGAGTCGACGCTGGGCCAGCTGTACAAGGTCAAGACCAAGGACGGCTACCGCGGCGGGCCTGCCTATTACATGCAGCGCGGCCTCAAGGCCCGCTGGATGGGTGTTGCCTTCGCCGTGATCCTGATCGTCTGCTTCCCCTTCGCCTTCAGCTCGCTGCAGGCCAACACGATCGCCGCCTCGGCGGCCGGCGCCTTCGGCAACTCCGATTCCAGCAATGGCACCCTGCTGATCGTGGTCGGCGTGGTGCTGTCGGTGCTGACGGCCGCCGTCGTCTTTGGTGGGGTCCGCCGCATCGCCAAGGTCACCGAGGCCCTGGTTCCGTCCATGGCGGTGCTCTACCTGGCGTTGGGCGTGGCGGTGATGCTGATGCATCTTGAGCAGATCCCCGTGGTCTTCGCCGAGATCTTCTCCGAGGCATTCAACGTCCAGTCGGCCATCGGCGGCGGGCTGGGTGCCGTGATCCTGCAGGGCATCAAGCGCGGCATGTTCTCCAACGAGGCCGGCCTCGGATCGGCCCCGAACGCCGGCGCCACCGCATCGGTGACGCACCCGGTCAAGCAGGGTCTGGTCCAGACCCTGGGCGTCTACTTCGATACGTTCCTGATCTGCTCGATCACCGCCTTCATCATCTTGGTATCGATCCAGGATCCGGTCGGCGCGGGCCGCGGCATCGAGCTGACCCTGTCGGCGCTCACCACCTCGCTGGGGGCCTGGGCCGGATCGGTGCTGACGTTAATCATCTTCCTACTGGGCTTCTCCTCGGTGATCGGCAACTACTACTACGGCGAATCGAACATCGGCTTCATCACCAAGAGCACCAAGGTCATGTTCGGCTACCGGCTGTTGGCAACGCTCGCCGTGCTGGTGGGCGCGCTGTCCTCGGCCGACGTCATCTGGAACTTCGCCGATGGGGTCATGGGCCTGATGGCGCTGATCAACCTGGTGGCCATTGCCCTGCTGTCGGGCATCGTGTTCAAGCTGCTGCGCAACTACACCAACCAGAGCAAAAAGGGGCTGGACCCGGTCTTCACCGCCGACCAAATGCCCGAACTCGATGGGCTCGAATGCTGGAGCGCTGAGGACGTGCGCACGCACCAGATCCCATCGGTCAAACGCTGATGCGCCATAAGCCCGGCGTTCTGCGCCTGGCCACCGGCTGGTGGCTGACCTTGGCCCTCGCGGCACTGGCGGTGGGCGCGGGGTTCTTCGGCAATGCGGCACTGCGGGACCCCGGGCAGCGTACCGGCTTCATCACCTTGGGCCTGGCCCTGTGCGGGGCGGCGGTGGTGCTGGGCACCGGCGGCTACCAGCTGTGGCGCGGCAGGCTCGCCGGGCGTACGACGCTGACCTGGTTCGGGCTGATCGCCGGCATTCCGATGTTGACCCGCGGTCTGCGCTTCGGGCTGCCAGCCATGGTGCTGCTGATCGGAGTGGTGCTGCTCTGGCTGCCGGCCTCGATGTCCTTCTTCAAGGACCAGTCCCAGTCCGCCCGGGCGGCCCGCAAGGCCGAACGCAGCCGCACCGGCCGCTGAGCCCCGCTGGTCGCCGAAACCGGTATCGTGTGACGCACCCCACCTCGTCGACCGGAAGAGCCAGCAGCCATGCCGAACCTCGCCATCATCAACGCCCACGTCGTTCCCGTCACCGCTCCCGCCTTTGACGGCACTGTGCTGGTGAACGAGGGGCGCATCGGCGCCCTGGGCCCGGATGTGCCCATCCCGGAGGGCACCGAAACCATCGATGCCGCGGGCTCCTGGCTGCTGCCGGGATTCATCGATGCGCACGTGCATCTGGGCATGCATCCGGAGGGAGAGGACGGCTCCACCTCCGACGTGAACGAGATGACCGATCCGAATATGGCCGCAGTGCGCGCCATCGACGCCATCGACCCGTTCGATCCGGGCTTCGACGACGCACTGGCCGGCGGTATCACCACGGTGAACGTCAATCCGGGCTCGGGCAACCCGATCGGCGGGCAAGCCGCCGCCATCCATACGCACGGGCGCTACATCGACGAGATGGTGCTGCGCGCACCCAGCGGGATCAAATCGGCCCTCGGTGAGAACCCGAAACGAATCTACGGCGCCCAGAAGAAAACTCCGTCCACCCGGCTGGGCAACGCGTTGGTGATCCGCGAGGCATTCATCGCCGCACGCAACTACCTGGCCCAGGAAGACCCGAAACCGTACGACGCGAAGCTGGAGGCACTGGCATCGGTACTGCGCCGCGAGATCCCGTGGCGCCAACACTGCCACCGCGCCGACGACGTCGCCACTGCGCTGCGGCTGGCCGAGGAGTTCGGCTACGACCTGGTCCTGGACCACGGTACCGAAGCCCACGTGCTGGGTGACCTGATCGCCGAGCGGAACATCCCGGTGCTGATCGGCCCGCTATTCACCACCAAGTCCAAAGTGGAGCTGCGCGGGCGCTCGCTGGCGAACCCGGGCAGGCTGGCCAACGCCGGGGTACAGATCTCCATCATCACCGACCACCCCGTGATCCCCATCAACTTCCTGGTCCACCAGTGCACGCTGGCGGTAAAGGAGGGCCTGGACCGCGAGACGGCGCTGCGCTCGATCACCATTAACCCGGCCCGGGTGCTGGGGCTGGCAGAGCGGATCGGTTCGTTGGAGGCGGGCAAGGACGCGGACCTGGTGTTGTGGAGCGGGGATCCGCTCGATGTCATGTCCCGGGCGCTGCGCGTCTGGATCGGCGGGGCCCAGGTGATGGAGTATGACCACGCGCAGCGCCGGGTCAACGTCGCACCCCGGAAGGTCGTTCCCGAATAGGCGGGACCGGGTCCGCCCCCTACAGCTGGCTGAAGGCCTGTTCCAGATCGGCCAGCAGATCGGCCACGTCCTCGATGCCCACCGAGAGCCGCAGCAGGTTCACGGGGACGGCCAGCTCGGTGCCCTTCACCGAGGCGTGGGTCATTTCCGAGGGGTAGTTCATCAGCGATTCGATCCCACCCAGGGATTCTGCCAGGGTGAACACCCGCGTGGATTCGGCAATGCTGCGCGCCGCCGCCTCTCCCCCGGCCAACTGCACCGAGACCATGCCGCCGAAACCGCTCATCTGCTTCTTGGCCAGCTCGTGGCCCGGGTGTGACTCGAGCCCCGGGTAGTGCACGGCTTCCACCTCGGGCCGCGCGAGCAACCACTGCGCCACCGCCTGCGCGTTGGTGCAGTGCCGGTCCATCCGCACACCCAGGGTCTTCAGCCCGCGGGTGGTCAGGAACGCGTCCATCGGCCCCGAGACGGCCCCCACGGCGAACTGCACGAAGCCGATCTTCTCAGCCAGCTCCGCGTCCTTCACGATGACGGCCCCGCCGACCACATCGGAGTGCCCGCCGATGTATTTGGTGGTGGAGTGCACCACTACGTCGGCGCCCAGATCAAGCGGCTGCTGCAGGTACGGCGAGGCGAACGTGTTGTCCACCACCAGCAGCGCCCCGACGGCGTGGGCGGCATCGGCGAGCGCCGCGATATCGGTGATGCGCATCATCGGGTTCGAGGGCGTCTCCACCCAGACCAGTTTAACCGGGTAGGCTGCCAGTGCCGCAGTGACGGCACCGGCGTCGGAGAGGTCAACCGGCGTATTGCCGATCCCCCACGGCCCCAGCACCCGGTTGATCAGCCGGTAAGTGCCCCCGTAGGCGTCGTTGCCGAGCACGATGTGGTCCCCGGGGCCGGTGAGCGCGCGGATCAGCGAGTCCTCGGCGGCCAGGCCGGAGGAGAAAGAGAAGGCGTGGGTGCCGTTTTCCAAGGCTGCCAGCTGTTCCTGCAGCGAGTCGCGGGTCGGGTTGGTGCCGCGGCCGTACTCGTAGCCGTCGCGCAACCCGCCGATGCCGTCTTGGGCGTAGGTGGAAGAGAAGTGCACCGGCGGCACCACTGCCCCGGTGCGGGGTTCGAATCCCTGTCCGGCGTGGATGGCGCGGGTGTTGAATCCAGGTGTGGGCATGCTCATCGTGTGTTCCTTCAGTGGGTGAGGTAGGAAAGCAGGTCGTGGCGGGTAATCACGCCGATGGCGGCGCCGTCGCGGGTGGCCAGCAGCGCGTCCCGGTGCTGGAGCCCGCTGCGGGCCGCGTCGACCGAGTCGCTGGCGCCAATCAGCTCCAGCCGCGGGCCGATCAATGGGCCGATGGCATCGGTAAGCGCTATCTCCCCGCGGAAAAGCCGCTCGGTGAGGGTGCGCTCGTCGATGGAGCCGCGCACCTCCCCGATCCGTACCGGCGGCTCGGTGGAAAGCACCGGCAGGATGGAGACGCCGTATTCGTTCATGATCCCGATGACGTCGCGCACCGTATCCCCGGCGTGGGCGTGGATCAGGTCGGGCAACTTCGCTCCCTTGGCCGCGAGCAGTGCCTCGACCGTATGGTCCCCGTGGTCCGCAATGAAGCCGTAGGAGCGCATCCAGTCGTCATTGAAGATCTTGGCCAGGTAGCCGCGCCCGCCATCGGGCAGGATCACCACCACCACCGCGTCGGCGGGCAGGTCGCCGGCGGCGCGCAGCGCGGCGGCCACCGCCATGCCCGAAGAGCCGCCGACCAGCAGGCCCTCCTCCTTGGCCAGGCGGCGGGTCATCGCAAACGAGTCCGCGTCGGAGACGGCAATGACCTCGTCGGGGACGCTCGGGTCGTAATTCCCTGGCCACATGTCCTCCCCCACTCCCTCCACGAAGTAGGGGCGCCCGGTTCCCCCGGAGTAGACCGAGCCATCGGGGTCAGCGGCAATGACCCGCACCGGGCCGGACGCGCGGTGAGCCGAGGCCTCCTTGAGGTAGCGGCCGGTACCGGTGATGGTGCCCCCGGTGCCCGCGCCGATGACCACATGGGTCACCAGCCCGTCGGTGTCGTTCCAGATTTCCGGCCCGGTGGAGCCGTAGTGGCTGTCGGGGGCGGCCGGATTGGAGAACTGGTCGGGCTTGTAGGCCCCGGGGATCTCCCGTACCAGCCGGTCCGAGACGCCGTAGTAGGACTCGGGGGAATCCGGAGCCACGGCGGTGGGGGTGACGACGACTTCGGCCCCATAGGCCCGCAGCACGTCGCGCTTTTCCTCCCCGACCTTGTCCGGGGTGACGAAAATGGTCTTGTAGCCCTTCATCTGCCCGACCAGGGCCAACCCGACCCCGGTGTTCCCGCTGGTGGGTTCCACGATGGTTCCTCCGGGAAGCAGCTCGCCGGAGGCCTCGGCACGCTCGATCATCTTCAGCGCTATCCGGTCCTTGATGCTTCCGCCCGGGTTCAGGTATTCGAGCTTGACCAGCACCGTCGCGGCGAGCCCGGCGGTGACGTGGTTGAGCTTCACCAGCGGAGTGTTGCCGATCAGGTCCAGGACTGTGGAGGCGTATTTCATGAGCCAGACTCTACCGGCGGGCTGGACCGCGCGGGAGGCCCGGCGTAGCTAAACGTCACCATTGGGCCGCGGAGGGCATTGGTGGCGTATTGGAGTGCCGGCGGTGGCACCATGGAAGGCATGGAGCAATCGATCCCGGACACCGTTCCTGGCCACCTGCCCGCTGCCGAGGCGCGGGGGTCATGGGATCCGAGGGGGCCCTATTCCCTGTCCGGCACGCTCGCGGTTCTCCAGCGCGGCTCAGCTGACCCCTGTGTACAGGTCGGCCGCTACGAAGCCTGGCTGTGCTTTTCCACTACCGAGGGGCCCGTAACGCTGCTGTTGCAACGGAAGGGACTCCAGGCCGGGGCCGGCGGCGCGTCCCCGGTGTTCATTAGTGCCTGGGGCCCGGGTGCAGGGGCCGCCGTTGCGGGGGCGCCACGCCTGCTGGGCGCCGGGGACGACTGGTCAGGCTTCGATGAACGGGGATTCAGCGCATCGCTGCCACCTCTGGTGACCGAGGCCAGACGACGACACCCGGGATTGCGGCTTCCCTCTACCGGACGGATGTTCGACGCCCTGTTGATAGCGGTTCTGGAACAACGCGTGACAACCATCGAGGCGCGGTTCGCGTGGCGTTACCTGGCGATGAACTTCGGGGAACGGCCCCCGGGACCGGTACCGCAGGGAATGCGTTTGCCCCCGACGCCGGCAGCCATCCGTGCCGTTACACCCTGGCAATGGCACGCGGCCCGGGTTGATGCACAACGCTCCAGCTCCGCGGTTCGCGCGGCAGCGGTCGCGCCAGCACTGGAGCGCTGGGGTTCCCGGCCATTGGGTGGGCTTGATCCGCGCAACGGGATAGGGGTCGATGCGGCACTGGCATCGCTTCCCGGGATCGGGCTTTGGACCATCGCCGAGACACTGCAGCGAACCCACGGATCCCCGGACCACGTCTCGGTGGGCGACTACCATCTGGCTGCCTTTGTGGGCCAGGCCCTCACCGGGCGACGGGTCGATGATGCGCGGATGCTTGAACTACTTGAACCGTGGAGCGGGCACCGCCAGCGCGTCGTGCGCTTGCTGGGGCTCTCCGGGGTGAAAAAGCAGGCGTTCGGCCCGCGGTTGGCGCCGATGGACCACCGGCACCGCTGAGCGAGGTTACTGGGCTTGGGCTTCCTGCTCGGCGATCTGGGCGTGCACCTCGGTCATGTCAATGCCCTTGACGGCGACGACGAGGTCCTCAAGCTGCGAGGCATTCAGGGCGCCGGGCTGCGAGAACACGAGCACGGAGTCGCGGAAAGCCATCAGCGTCGGGATGGAGGTGATGTTTGCGGCGCGGGCCAAGCCCTGTTCCGCCTCGGTGTCCACCTTGGCGAACTTCACCTCGGGGTACTTCTCGGAAACCTGCTGGTAAACCGGTGCGAATTGACGGCAGGGACCGCACCAAGCGGCCCAGAAATCCACGAAAACGATCTCGTTCGTTTCAAGCGTCTTGGTAAATTCGGTCTCGGTCATATCAATGGTAGCCATATGCCTACCTTAACCGTTGTTGCACATGATGTCCCCTTTCCTCGGTTCACTGTGGGGAAACCGACCCGTCTCCGGTCCGTTTTGCGCCGTTTCTCCGCAGTTTTCCACACGGCGGCTCCGGCCCCTGGCGGCACTTCCCCCAGCAGTCCTAACCTCGGGGAAAACCCAGAGAGGCGAAGACCATGGCACGCTGCACGTTGTTGCTCATCACCACGGGGGATTCCGTGCGCCGGGCACTGGCCGAAGGAATAATGCTGGCGGAAAAATATGTGAACAGTCTGCCAGTCGATTTGTCCATCATCCAATCGTGCCCATTCGCCATGGCACCGAGCGAAACCATTCGGGAGAAGGCGTCCTACCCGCGCCGGCTCGCGGCCTCGGATTCGGCAGCGACGTCGGTCGGAGCGCTGCAGGCCATCTGGGACGGGCGGCTTTGGCTCACCCCCGGGCGATGCCCTCCCGCACCGGCGGACGCCAATGGGGCCACCGAATGGCAATGGGCCCATTACAACGCCGTCCTGAATGCTCGGCCAGGATCGTACATGCTGCTGTGGGATGTCTACGTGGCGCCGATGACCGAACGGCTGGCCGCATGAAGCCCGGAGCGCCGAAACCCCGGGATGCGGAACACAGAACGAGCCGTCGTCTTTAAAGCGAAAGACCGGCTTCCTTAGGTAGGTAAGGAAGCCGGTCTTTCATGTTCGGTGGCAGATACTGGATTCGAACCAGTGAAGGCGTTGCCAGCTGATTTACAGTCAGCCCCCTTTGGCCGCTCGGGTAATCTGCCGAACATTCCCCTTGGGAACGAGTAGAAACTCTACACACATTTTCGCGAATAATAAAATCAAGGGCGTCCCTGGCATGTCGCACCCCGGACTTCAGGCTGTTGCCGGACCCCGGTAGGCTGGTACTAAACCCGTTATTTACTACCCCAAGGAGGATCGAATGGCTAGCGATTCAACGTTCGACGTCGTAAGCAAGGTCGACAGCCAGGAAGTGTCCAACGCACTGAACCAGGCCCAGAAGGAAATTGTGCAGCGCTACGATTTCAAGGGCGTCGGGGCAGAGATCGATTTCAGCGGTGAAAAAATCCTGATGAAGGCCAACTCCGAGGAACGCGTCAAAGCGGTCCTGGACGTCTTCCAGAGCAAACTGGTCAAGCGCAACATCAGCCTGAAGTCCCTGGAATGCGGCGAGCCGTTTGCCTCGGGCAAGGAATACCGGATCGAGGCGTCCATCGTCGAGGGCATTGCCCAGGACGTTGCCAAGAAGATCAACAAGCTGATCCGCGACGAGGCTCCCAAGGGCGTCAAATCCACCATTCAGGGCGATGAGCTCCGCGTCTCCTCGAAGTCCCGCGATGATCTGCAAGCAACCATGGCACTGCTGCGCACCTTCGAAGAGTCCGACCTTCAGTTCGTGAACTTCCGCTAGGCACTCGCCGATGGCCCAGCTGGCCATGGCTCTTAGCGTGAGAGCCTGAAGAGCTTCCAGGGGCCGCAGCCATCCTTCCGATGGCTGCGGCCCTCGCGCATTCTTGCGCACCGCGAATGCATCAGCTGTTCGCAAGTACCAAGTGCAATAGTTCGATCGCTGACCTTGCCGGCAACCGATCAGTAACAACGAGACCCCTTACCGGTAAGGGGCCCGGATCCATTTACCCGAATTCATCCAGATGCAATTTGATGTGGGTGTCTATTCGATCCAGTGGACGCTCAACCATCCTTGGTGATGCTGCAGCCCCCAGGCAATCATTGAGATAGGGGTATTCGCAGCTATTTCCCCGTCGATAGGTCCAGCGTTTCCAATGGCCTGCCCAGCGGGCCAATCTAGTTGCTTCTCTCAGAGTTCGAACAGGCCCTGCCCCAGATACCCGCCGGGCTGCACCCCGGGAGGCACGGCGAAGAGCCCGGACCCGGTGTGCCTGAGGTATTCGGAGAGCGCATCGTTCTTTGCCATGGCATTTTGCATCGGCACGTAGTGGGTTCGCGGATCCACGACGAAGGCGATGAAGAACAGCCCGGCATCGAGCCGGCCCAGCCCGTCGGAACCATCGGTGTAGTTGAATCCGCGGCGCAGCATTCTTACCCCGCCATTAACCCTAGGGTGGGCGATGGCCACGTGGGAGTCCACTGGCATGACCGGCCCACCGCGGCCGGGCATCTCGAAGTCCGGCTCGGTGAATTCATCACCGCCGGACAGCGGTGCTCCCCCGCGCTTGGTACGCCCGATGATCCTTTCCTGATCCCCCAACGGGGACCTGTCCCAGGTCTCGATGTGCATCCTGATCCGCCGTGCGACCAGGTAGCTTCCGCCGTTCATCCACGCCTCGGGACCTTGGGCCCCCTTGACCCAGACATGTTCGGAGAGCGCGGCACCGTCCTCGGACATGATGTTGGCCGTTCCGTCCTTGAATCCGAACAGGTTCCGCGGCGTTTTCTGCGTCGCGGAAGTCGAGGAGGTCCGACCGAAACCAATCTGGGACCAGCGCACGCGAGCACGTCCGAAGGCAATCCGTGCCAAGTTGCGCACAGCGTGCACGGCGACTTGCGGATCATCGGCGCAAGCCTGCACGACGATGTCCCCGCCGCTCCTGGCCTCCTCGAGGAAATCCCCGGGGAAATGCGGCATCGAGATCAGCGCCTCGGGAAGCTTGCCCCCGAGGTCGAAGCGGGCCTTCCTGCCGTCGGTGAACAGCGAGCGGCCGAATCCCACGGTGACTGTCAGGTTGGACGCCGACAGGTCAATGGCCTCCCCGGTGTCTTCGGGCGGAGCCTCGTAGTCCCCTCCGGTGGCTCCGTCCTGTCCGACCTCGGCCCCGCGGGTCATTTGCTCGATCGCCGCCGTCCATTCGGTGAGCAGGGCGATCAGTTCCTCGCGTCCGGTGGCGGTGACATCGAAGGCCGCCATGTGCATCCGGTCTTGGGCCTGTGTGTCGATGCCCGCCTGGTGCTCGCCGTAGAAGGGCACGACGTCGGAGACAAGCGCCATCCGCGGTGCGGCATTCGCTGCGACCGAGTGCCCCAGCGCACCCGCGGCGACGCCCAGCCCGCCGGCGCCGGCGGCGGTCAGCAGGGAACGTCGGCTGGGTCCAGCGCCATGGGACCGGTCTGAGCGGGAACGCCAGAGAGACATGTCGGCTACTTCGCCACGGCTGCGGTGAGTTTGGACAGCGGTTCGGCCAATGCGTCGACCGCCGAGCTCAGTTCCGTCTTCTGCGCCTCGGTGAGCTCATCGTAGTAAATGAAACCCGCGCCACGCTTGTGCTGGTCGAGCAGTTTTTGCAGGTCGGTAAACCGGTTCTGCAACTGCTCATCGAGCGCCGCAGCGGATCCGGCCAGCAGCGGCTTCAGGTCTTCATAGGCAATGCGGGCGCCATCGACGTTGGCCTGGAAGTCCCACAGGTCGGTGTGCGACCAGATTTCCTCCTCGCCGGTGACCTTTCCGGTGGCCACTTCATCGAGCAGTTCCTTCGCGCCGTTGGCCAGGGTTGCCGGGTTGTATTCCAGGTCTTGGACGCGCTTGGCCAGTTCGTTGGTGTCGGCGACCATCTTCTCGGCAAGCTTTCCGCGCTCGGCCTTGGTCATAGCGGTGTAGCCCGTCGCCGGCGGCCACAGGTCCTTCTCGGCACGGTGCCATCCGGTCCACTTTTGCCCCGGTTCCAAATCGGCCTCGCGTGCATCGAGGATCGGGTCCAGGTCACCGAAGGACTCGGCCACCGGCTCGATGCGCTCCCAGTGCATGCGTACAGCGGCGTAGAGTTCCTTCGCCTTGGCGGTGTCGCCCGCGGCAAACGCGTCGGCGAAGTCACCGGTCCCGGTGACCAGCTGCTCGATCTGGTCCTTGACATAGGCGGTGTAGAGCGTGACTGCCGTTTCGCCCAGCTTGGCGCGGTCTGCGCTCACGGCCTGGCCCGCGGGGGCTGCGGTCAACGCGAAGTCGGCACGGATTCCCTCTCCGATCATGCCCGGCTTGCAGGCGGTGATGTACTTGCCTTCGGGGGCTATGACGATCAGGTCCCGGCTGAGTCCGGGGCCGATGTTCTCCACCTCACCGACAATCCGCAGTCCGTCCTCGGCCAGCAGGTAGAACTCGGTCACCTGGGTGCCGGCGTTCTTGATCTGGAATTTCACGGTTCCCCCGGGCGCCGTCGCGGTCGAGACGTCGCAGGCGTCGGCGGTGCTGGTGATCTGGACCGAACCGTCGCCGGAGGACTCCGGAGTGTTCTCGGTGCATCCGGTGAGGGTGAGCGCAACCAGGGCAACGGCCGCCGTGGCACAGAGGGGGGCAGTGATTTTCATGCTGTTCCTTCGATCTGTGAAGCTGGAGGTGAGAAATTAAGCGGTGGCTTCGGCGGGCTGAACGGCCGCCTGGGGAGGCTTGACCGCGTTGACGCGGCGCAGGTAGATGAACATGACCGGAACGACGTAAAGCACCCAGACGATGGCTTCGAGCCAGGTCGTTGCCGGGGAGAAATTGAAGACTCCCTTGAGCAGCGTTCCGAGGAATCCCGACGGAGAAATGATGTGGGAGACGTCGAAAGCAAGGTTGTGCAGGCCCGGCACCATGCCCGCCTCCTGCAGGTCGTGCACCCCGTAGGCGAGCACGCCGCCCGCCACGACTATCAGGGCGGCCCCGGTCCAGGTGAAGAACTTGGACAGGTTGATGCGCACCGCGCCCCGGTGGAGCAAGACGCCGAGTCCGACCGCTACCAGGATGCCCAGTCCGGCCCCGAGCAGCGGTTCCCAGGTTTCACCGGTGGCCCGGGTGGCCGCCCAGAGGAAGAGAGCCGTTTCCAGTCCCTCGCGACCCACCGCCAGCGCCGCGACCAGAACCAGCGCCCAGCTTGAACCGTCGGCCGCGGTATCGACCTTTCCGCGCAAATCCGAGGCCATGGTGCGGGATGCCGTCGCCATCCAGAACACCATCCACGTCACGAAGCCGACGGCCAGGATCGACAGTCCTCCGCCGATGGCTTCCTGCGCCTCGAAGGTCAGTCCGCGCGGGCCGAACGTCAGGATCGCCCCGAAGGCCAGCGAGATGGCCACGGCGACGCCGACACCGGCAAAGATCCTCGGGTACAGGTGTGTTCGTCCGCTCTTCTTCAGGTAGGCAAGAAGCAGGACCACGACGAGGACGGCTTCGAGCCCCTCGCGTAGTCCGATCAGGAAGTTGGCGGTCATGCTGCACCTTAGTCTTGGCTGTCAGACGGAATCCCCACCCTCCACGGACAACCGCCGCGAATTAGGCAAGGCTTACATTTCCTTCAGAGATTACGCCCCACCCACCTGATCTTGCAAAATCAACACGGCCTTCACTGACCCTTCCCGGCAGCACGAGGACTCCGGCTCCACTCGACCCGGTACCTCCCGCAGGCTTGCCCCGGGACCCTCCCGCGGGCTTCGGCGCTGATTACAGCCTGCGCACGGGCGCACATCCCGTGGCTGCCCCGGGCCCGGAAACGCAGAAGGGGCCGGGGCCGCACCAAGATGCGGAACCGGTCCCTCGGAATTATTACGTCGTCGAACCCGGGTCAGGATCCGAGTTTGCGTCCGGCCATGCCCTCGAGCCGGGCGATGCGGTCGGCCATCGGCGGGTGCGTGGCGAAGAGCTTGCGTGCCGCCCCGGCACGGAACGGATTGGCGATCATCAGGTGCGAGGTGTTGACCAGATGCTGGTCGTCGTCGGGAAGCGGGGCCAGCTGCACCCCGGTTTCCAGCTTGTTCAGCGCCGAGGCCAGGGCAAGCGGGTCATTGGTGAGCTTCGCGCCATCCTCGTCGGCATCGTATTCGCGGGTCCTGCTGATGGCCATCTGAATGACGGTGGAGGCCAGCGGCGCCAGCAAGGCCAGGGCGATCATGGCCAGCGGGTTGGCGTTGCGCCGGTCTCCACCTCCGAAGAAGAGCATGAACTGGGCGATCGAGGTGATCACTCCGCCCACGGCCGCGGCGACCGACGAGGTGAGGATATCCCGGTTGTAGACGTGCATCAGCTCATGGCCCAGCACTCCGCGCAACTCACGTTCCGTGAGCAACTCAAGGATGCCTTCGGTACAGCACACCGCGGCGTTCTGCGGGTTCCGTCCGGTGGCGAACGCGTTCGGGGCGTTGGTCGGCGAGACGTAGAGCCGCGGCATTGGCTGCTGCGCCGCGATTGAAAGCTCACTGACGATCCGGTACATGGCCGGCTGCTCGGCCTCGGTCACCGGGTAGGCCTGCATCGAGCGGATGGCCAGTTTGTCCGAATTCCAGTAGCCGTAAGCGGTGGTGGCCAAGCCGATGCCGGCAAAGATCCAGATGAAGCTGGAGTTGCCCGTACCGGAGGCGATCAGTGCGCCCAACGCCAGCAGGACGGCAAACATTCCACCCAGCAGAGCGGCTGTCTTCAATCCGTTGTTGTGATTGTGCACTGTCATGATGCTCCTCGTGTGCCCGCCGGCGTCGGTACCGTCGGGGCCCTTATGGGGCCCCCTCTATCAGCATCAACGCACCACGGGCTCCGGCTGTTCCCGTGGCCTTCCCCATCTTAGGGCCGCGGATCCCGCGCGTCATAGCGCAGGAAGCCCGGCTGCCAACGCATCAAGACGGTGGCCAGCAAAATGCAGGCCAGCCCTCCCAGCGCCAGCGTCCAGCCCTCGCCGATGCCGCTTGCCACCCCGCCGGAAAGGATCTCCCCCACCCGAGGACCGCCGGCCACCACCACGATGAACACACCCTGCAGCCGACCGCGCAAATGGTCCGGCGTCGCGGTTTGCAGGATCGTGGTGCGGAAGACCGAGCTGATCGCATCGGCTATGCCGGCCCCTGCCATGCAGGCGGCCGCGGGCCAGATCCAGGCGTTGGCGCCTCCGCCCGGCGGCAGCC
This sequence comes from Paeniglutamicibacter cryotolerans, assembly GCF_014190875.1. Lineage (NCBI taxonomy): Bacteria > Bacillati > Actinomycetota > Actinomycetes > Micrococcales > Micrococcaceae > Paeniglutamicibacter > Paeniglutamicibacter cryotolerans. The sequence continues at coordinate 256,998 of NZ_JACHVS010000001.1, forward strand.
CGGTGCCGCGGGCCATGATCACCACGACGCCGAAGGCGAGGATGCTCAGCCCCCAGGCACACACCGAGATGAATACAGCCCTGCCTTGATGGTGGATCCGGCCCAGCGAACCGGAGAACAGGCCGGCCAGGAACGCGCCCATCGCCGTCGCGGCCAGCAGGATGCCGACGGTCAGCTCGTCCCCGCCGATCAAGACCGCCCCGATGGCCGGGAGCAGCGCCCGGGGGGCGGCCATGATCATGGCAACCAGGTCGATGAAGAACGTCATCCGCAGGTTCGGCTGCGTCCCCAGGAACTTGAAGCCGTCAACGACCGATCGGAGCCCGGCCTTCACCCCGGCACCGACCGGGGGCAGGGAGGGCAGACGGTAGACCGACCAGACGGCGGCCGCGTAGGTGACGACATCGATCGTGTAGGTCCAGCCGTAGCCAATCCTCGCCACCAGCAACCCTCCGAGCAGCGGTCCAACCATCATCGCAATGCCGAAGGTGACCATGTTCAGCGAGTTTGCCGCCGGTAGCAGCCGTGCGCCGACGATGGCCGGGATGATGGCCCCGCGCACCGGCTGATTGATGCCCCCGGCACCCGAGTGGATGGCGACCAGCCCGTAGAGCACCCACACGTTGTCCACCTGCAGCCAGGCTTGGGCCGCAATGCCCGCGGTGGCGGCCCAGAGCACGATCGCCGAGCCGAGCGCGACCTTTCGCCGGTCGTGTGCATCGGCGATGGATCCGCCGTAGAGCCCGGCCAACACCAGCGGCACCAACGCAAAGAGGCCCAGCAGTCCGACGTGGAAGGAGGAGTTGGTGAGTTTGTAGATTTCCAGGCTGACAGCGACCAGCGTCAGCTGGCTGCCCACGGCCGAGAGCGAGTTACCGATCCATAATCGGCGGAATGCCGGGCTCTCGCGCAGCGGGGTCAGATCGGCTAGAAGTCGGGGCATCGGACGAGTCTAGCGACTGGGCTCAGCAAAACCGTGCTTGCTTTCCGTGCCGTGCCGCCATTGACCCTGCTTCCACCGCAGCGGAAAACCTGTGTCGGGGCCGCGTCAATCAACCCGGCCAGAGGCCGGGCATGTCCGGTCGCTGGCTTCGGGGACGCAGCCGTATTCCACGGGGGACGAATTCCCGGACTTCATGGGCGCCGAGCCCCGGATCCGTTCCGGATCTAAGGCACCGGTCCATGGCTCCGGTTCCATGCACCGCCTACTGGACATCAAACGGATCCATGATCACGAAACCATGTTCCAGCCCAATCACAACATGCTGGCGTAACACCACGTCAGAATGGTCCAACCAGATATTTCGAGGAGTTCATCATGAATTAATCGCGCCTTATCTTGACTTCATCAAAATAAGAGGATGAAATGAATGTCATGGACTTCCCAGCACAATTACGCGACCACGGCCTGCGGGTAACCCGCCAGCGCCTGGCCGTGCTCAACGTGCTCGAAAACCATCCGCACTCCTCGGCTGATGCTGTCATCACCAAGGTCCACTCCGAGTTGCCGGATTTGTCCATGCAGTCGGTCTACAACGTACTCAACGACCTGACCGGACTGGGCCTGCTGCGGCGGTTCACGCCCCCTGGCTCGGCGGCACTCTACGAGACGCGGGCGAACGACAACCACCATCATGCCGTATGCACCGCCTGCGGGCGTATCGAAGACGTCGACTGCGCGGTGGGCCACGCCCCCTGCCTGACGCCCTCGGATTCACACGGCATGACCATACAAATTGCCGATGTCCTGTACCAGGGCACCTGCGAAGGCTGCCGGAAGGCGGAGGCTGAAAAGGCCGGTTCCGCCCCACTGCAGAAGATTGATCAACCACACTAAGAAGGAGAATCTCTTGACCGAGAACTTCACCACCACCCAGAGCGGTGCTCCGGTCGCCAGCGACGAGCACTCGCTGACCACCGGCCCGGACGGCGTCACCGCCCTCCACGACCGCTACCTCGTCGAAAAGCTGGCCTCGTTCAACCGCGAGCGCGTGCCGGAGCGCAACCCGCACGCCAAGGGCGGCGGAGCATTCGGTGAATTCACCGTCACCGAAGACGTTTCGAAGTACACCCGTGCCGCTGTTTTCCAGCCGGGCGCCACCTCCGAGACGCTGCTGCGCTTCTCCTCCGTCGCCGGCGAGCAGGGCTCCCCCGACACCTGGCGCGACGTGCGTGGCTACGCACTTCGCTTCTACACCACCGAGGGCAACTACGACGTCGTCGGCAATAACACCCCGGTGTTCTTCATCCGCGACGGCATCAAGTTCCCGGACTTCATCCACTCGCAGAAGCGCATGGGCGCCTCCGGCCTGCGCAACGCCGACATGCAGTGGGACTTCTGGACGCACTCCCCGGAATCCGCACACCAGGTCACCTACCTGATGGGCGACCGCGGCCTGCCGACCTCGTGGCGTGAAATGAACGGCTACGGCTCGCACACCTACCAGTGGATCAACGCCGAAGGCGAGCGCTTCTGGGTCCAGTACCACTTCATCTCCCGTCAGGGTGTCCACAACATGGGAGCCGAAGAGGCAGAGAAGATCGCCGGCGCCGACGCCGATTTCTACCGTCGCGACCTGTTCGAGAACATCGAAGCCGGGAACTTCCCGACCTGGGACGTCAAGGTCCAGATCATGCCGTACGAAGAGGGCAAGACCTACCGCTTCAACCCGTTCGACATCACCAAGACCTGGTCGCACAAGGATTACCCGCTGATCCCGGTGGGACACTTCACGTTGAACCGCAACCCGCAGAACTTCTTCGCCGAGATCGAGCAGGCAGCGTTCTCCCCGTCGAACCTCGTTCCGGGCATCGACATCAGCCCCGATAAGATGCTGATGGCCCGCGTGTTCTCCTACCCGGATGCACAGCGCAACCGCATCGGCACCAACTACAACCAGCTGCCGGTCAACCAGCCGCACGCGGCAACCGTGCGTACCTACATGCACGAAGGTGCCATGCAGTACCACTTCAACGATGCAGACGCCCGCGTCTACACCCCGAACTCCTTCGGTGGCCCGGCTGCTGACGCGGCACGCGCCGGCGAAGGCAGCTGGGAAACCGACGGCGAGCTCGTCCGCTCGGCGCAGACCCTGCGCTCGGAAGACAGCGACTTCGGCCAGGCCGGCACCCTGTACCGCGAGGTCTTCAGCGCAGAGTCCAAGGAGCGCTTCCACGCCACCTTGCTGGGCCAGTGCGGCGGCATCTCGATCGAGTCCATCCGTGAACGCTTCTTCCAGTACTGGACGAACGTGGATGCGAACCTCGGTGCAATCCTGCGCGCCGGCTGGGCAGCCGGGCTCGAAGGCGCCAAGGACGGCGCGGCCGAAATGGCCGGAAAGCACTAGTTCCACGGCCCTATGACAGCGGCCCGCATCCCCGTCCAGGGGATGCGGGCCGCTGCTGTCTGGAGCCGGGAGGCGGAATCGTCGCTACCAGGTCCTCCGGCTCTTCGAAGCGGATTAGCCCTCGTGGCGCAGGCGTCCCGTCAACCGGTCATCCGGGGCGTCGCAGCCATTTTCGTCATTGCCCGGAACATCAGCGCTCTGCGACCGCCATCCAGCCGACAGCTCAAACCCCAGGTTCGACTGTCGACTCGACCTCGCCGCGGAGCATCGACCTGTTCCAGCGCGGGGGCGGCGGGTCTCCCGTAGCCGTGGCGTCGTTCGACGCCGGGGATTCCGGTGCTGCCGGTGCCGAACTGCCGGTGTTGCCAGTTCCGGCGCCGCTGCCACACTCGTGGGCGGGTCCAGCTGACCGCCGGCAGTCCGATTCCCACGGCTCCTACGACACCTTGGAGCATACTGCCGGAGCCCACCGCGCTACCGGCACCAGATGCCGCGCTGGATATCAGGGTGCTGCCGGCGCGAGCGCACTGGTGGCCGCGCCCGGCGTTGCGCCGGTCATCGAACCCGCTGCTTGCCACCCGCCGAATAACGACAGGGGGCCAAGGAACAGGGTTGCGATGATGCCGAGCATGGAGACACCCACGTCATCGACCTGCCCTTGGCACATTCATCCAGGTGATCGCCCACCTTTCAGCCTTCCGGGCGTTGAGTCCCGCACGCGCAAAGGATCCAAGCTGGGTGGCGAAGATGGCGTAATTTCCTGCGCCGATCGCAGTCACGGCGGCAGGGGATGGAAGATAGGCATGACGCAGTCCTCCGCGGGAACGCACGCCAGGGCGGAGCTGGCGTTGGCGGAAAAGCCAAGCAGCGGGGATATCGCCACCGGCTTCGTCCCGGCAACCTCGGAGTACCAGAACACCGGCTGCCAGCGTTCGGGAAACAATCTGAAGGCTGTGGACACCACTCCGAATTCGTCCATGATCGGCTCGGCGTGCTCATCCGCCCCGCCGAAGGCCTCGATCTCGTTGGTCGGCAGCTGCTTGTTGCCCGTGTTGTTGGCATAGGTCAGCCGGGAAACTGCAGTGCAGAGGCAGATGCGGAAGAAACTGTCGGGCCCGCCGTCAACGCCGATGATGGCAAAGACCTTGGCGAACCCCTCGGCCGCCCGGGCAACCACGTGGTGCCTGTCATGAAGCTACCCGAAAGCCTGGCCGCCTTCGGACCTGCCCGTGGTGATGAGCTCGGCATCGCGTGGACCCAACTCTTCCGCTTTCCCTGCGTGCGCATGCCGGTCTCCGTTTTCGGCCCGGACCTGCAGCAGGAGTAGCCTGCGGCTGATGGGCGCCCGGTTCGGGCCTTTCCGGCCCGCCGGAAAAGAACGGGCATTGCGCGTCATGTTCCGCGTACCCGAGCCTCTCAACGGGCCTGAAAGCACGGGAAATTCCAGCTCGGTCCGGCACCCGGGATCGCGGTGGTCTGCTTCACGCTGGCTGCCGGCGGCGGAGCCAGCATGACGGCCGGCGCCGTGAAGGTGATCGACCCTGTCCCGAACCGCCGGTCTGGCCCGGATCCTGATCCAGAACGCCCGTTCCACCGATGCGGTGCGGGTGCTGGCTCGCCAACGGGCCGCTCACGGCACGGGGATAAGTGAGGCGCTCGCAGACGTGTGTTCGTTCTTTGCCATCGACCAGCCGGCGGACGTTCAGGAGCTGGTGCTCGCCCTCACCGAGAAGCGGGTGCGCGAATCCTACGCCGAGGTTCCCGACACGGGCAGGAACTGCCTGATCGCCATCATCCGGCATCCGTTGCCTGCTCGTGACGTTGTCTCCTGCTGTGGGCCGTGACGGCGGAGGTCGGAGCCCTCACCGTGAGCGGCCTGCCATGGGGCCACGGCGACGCACCGCGGCGACCGGCTCATGGATGCTGATGCGCCGCAACGCTGAATCCTTCTTCGTCGTGAACCGAAACCGGTGGACCTCGAGGCGATGCTCCTGGGCTATGGCTGTCTGTGCGACCTGATTCAGGTCCGGATTCGGGTCCGGATGGACGGCGAACCGCTGCAGGTCTGCCCGAGGAAGCCATCCCGCTACTCACCACGCCCTGGGCGCCAAGCTCGTCGGCGCCACTCGGATGCGCGAAGAGCCCGTGGCCTCCCTCTTGGGGAGAGGGAGGCCACGGGCCCTTGGCTCATCCGGGGAGGAGGCTAGCCGCGCGAGATTTCGACCATTTCCGCACGGTCGACGACCTTCACCCGAGTGCGGGTGATGTCCCCGGCCGGGGTCCCGATCGTTCCGGCAGCGGTTCCGAGACCGATCTCGTGGGCGTCCAGCTTCAGCCAGCCCTCCCACGTGGTGTACTGCACGCCACGTGATTCGAGCAGCTCGATGATGGCGCTTTCACTTGGGTGCTCGGCCGCCGGCAGTGCCAGCCGGTCTTCGAGCAGGTTACCGATCGTTTCCAGTGCATCGCCCTTGGTGTGCCCGATCAGGCCCACCGGTCCGCGCTTGATCCAGCCGGTGGCATACAGGCCCGGAACGTGGGTTCCGTCGGCACCCAGTACGCGTCCGCCCTCGTTGGGGATCACGCCGCGGCGCTCGTCGAATTCCAGCTGGTCCAGCTCGGAACCGAAGTAGCCGATGGCGCGGTAGACGGCCTGGACCGGGTAGTCCAGGAATTCCCCGGTCCCCCGGACGTTGCCGGTGCCATCCAGTTCCTGGCGTTCGAATTTGATCCCGCTGACCCTGCCGTCTTCCCCGATGATCTCGACCGGGTTGTGCAGGAAGTGCAGGTGCAGGCGGCGTGAGGCGCCGGTGTCCTGTTCCTCGACCAGCCAGTTGGTCAGCGTGTTGACCATGGTCTTGATCTGGTTGTTGCTCTTGATCGCGGCATCGGACGCCTCGTCGAACTCGAAGTCCTCCGGGTAGAGCACGATGTCCACGTCCCGGCTGTGGCTGAGCTCGCGCAGCTCCAGCGGGGTGAACTTCACCTGGGCCGGGCCGCGGCGCCCGAAGATGTGCACGTCGGTGACCGGTGAATCCTTCAGCCCCGCGTAGACGTTCTCCGGGATCTCGGTGACCAGCAGGTCCTCGGCGTGCTTGGACAGCACCCGGGCGACGTCCAGCGCCACGTTGCCGTTGCCGATCACCGCGATTTCCTTGGCCTCCAGCGGCCATTCGCGCGGTACGTCCGGGTGTCCGTCGTACCAGGAAACGAAGTCCGCTGCCCCGTAGGAGCCCGCCAGGCCGATGCCCGGTACCTCGATGGCCGCGTCCTTGATCGCACCGGTGGCGAAGATGACGGCGTCGTACATCGAACGGATGTCACTCAGTGTCAGGTCGCGCCCGTAGGTGATGTTGCCCAGGAACCGGATGTCGCCGCGGTCCAGCACCTTGTGCAGCGCGTTGACGATGCCCTTGATGCGCGGGTGGTCCGGTGCCACGCCGTAGCGGATCAGTCCGTAGGGGGCCGGATAGGCATCGAGCAGGTCGATGCTGACCTCGAACTCGCGCTCGGCCTTCGTGAGGATATCGGCAGCGTAGACGCCTGCGGGGCCGGCGCCGATGATGGCGACGCGGAGCGGGCGAGCGGCTGTTTCAGACACGAGGAGGTTCCTTCCGGAGAATGTTCGGCTGCGTGCAGAAAATAACACACGACTCCCTAGTCTAATTGTTGCTCCCCCGCATCGGCGAAACCTTGTGTCCGTTTTCACCACCGGCCGCTGCCAGCGCCATGGCAGCCGGGCCTCGAAGCCATCACAGGTGCCCGGCGCACGCCAGCGCACCGGACACCCATCCTCGGCGTTGGCCGCTAGCCGGCGTGGCCAAGCTTCGAGAGCAGCGCCGTCAGCGCGGCCCGGACCCCGGTGGCGAGCGTGGGGTCGAGGTCCGGGGCGAACTCCGGCGAGTGGTTGCCCGCCACGTCCCCGCCGTCAAGGCGATCCTGGCCGAAGGCGCCGAACATCCAATAGACCGACGGGACCCCCAACGCCTGGGCCAGAACGCCGAAGTCCTCGCTGCCCATCACCGGCGGAACCACGTTGACAGCTTCCTCCCCCAAGACCCCGTGGAAGGCTGTGACGAGCTCGGCGGTCGTCGCCGGGTCGTTGTAGCACTCGGGGAAGGTCGAGATTTCCTCGATGACCGGGGCCGGAGCGCCCGAGGCGTCCGCCTCCGCGGCAATGATCCGACGCAGTGAACCCAAGACCCTTTCACGCACCTTTGGATCGAAGTTCCGCACGTTCAACGTGAACTCGGCCGAGCCCGGAATGATGTTTTCCTTCAGTCCACCGTGGAAGGTTCCGATGGTAACGACAGCGGACTTCATCGGGTGCACTTCGCGGGCCACAATCGTCTGAATGCGCACGATCATGTGCGCACCGAGCACGATCGGGTCAATCGACTGCTCCGGCTGGGATCCATGGGCCTGCTTGCCCAGGACCGTGACCTTCCAGGAATCGGCCATGGCCATGGCCGTCCCGGAGCTGATGTTCAGCGTGCCGGCCAGACCCGGCCAGACGTGCTGGCCGTAGATGACGCTCGGCTTCGGTGCCTTATCCCACAGCCCGTCCTCGATCATGGCCACCGCGCCCTCGGCGGTTTCCTCGCCCGGCTGGAAGATGAAGACCACGGTGCCCGACCAGCTTGACGTATCCTCGGCCAGCAGCCGCGCGGTGGTCAGGGCGACCGCCATGTGGGTGTCGTGGCCGCAGCCGTGCATGACCGGGACGTCGCTTCCATCGGGCAGGGTCCCGCGCACCGTGCTGGCGCGGGCAAGCCCGGTATCCTCGGCGATCGGCAGTCCGTCGGTATCAGCACGGTAGGCCACCACGGGCCCCGCCCCGTTGCGCAGGACCCCGACGACGCCGGTGCCGCCGCACGGGAAGGCCTCGAAGCCCATCTGGGCCAGTTCGGCGAGGATGAACCCTGCCGTCTTTGATTCCTGCATGGAAAGTTCAGGGGTTTCATGCAGGTGCCAGTAGGTCTCCTCCAGCTGCCGGATATGGGTTGCCGTGAGCTCGGGAATTACCGTGAGGGTGTTCATGGGGGGTCCTGCTTTCTGGTGGTGGATTCTTCTCTGTGCCCGGTCGGTGTCAGTTGACCAGCGGGCCCTGCTTCGCTTCGACGCTCTTGTTCCTCAAGAACCAGGCCAGGACCGCGGTCAGCAGCACCACGACGCCCGTGGCCATCTTTGCCAATACCGGCACCATCGGAACGAGCACGAAGAGCACGAGCACCGCCACGACGATGGCGATGATGGTGACCCTCGGCTGCTTCACCGTGACAATCAGCTGCACCAGCACGCCACCGATGATGCTCGGAAAAATGTACAGCCGGGCCACGTTGATGATGTCGGCGGGGATGACGCTGAGCAGCCAAGTGCCCAGCAGGCCGACGAAGATCAGCATCGACAGCACGTGGACCATGGCGGCTCCGCAGATGGCCATCAGCGCCGCGAATTCGCCGCGTTTGGTTCCGGCTTTGGCCCCGATGGTCGCCTGGGCAACGAGGGCCGAGGGCAGAAGCTTGTTGGCGATGTTGCCGATCATGAAGGCCTGGTACATGCCGGCCGGGCCGAGCACCGGGAAATAGGTCAGCGGTTCGACGATCCACAGCACCGAGAAGGCAGCGGCCACGGCGAAGTAGGCGGTCCAGACCATGGCAGGGGCGATGCCGAGGTCAACGAAAGTGACCAGGTAGATCGGAGCGGCCAATGAGAGCAGCAGCGCCGCGCTCATCGTGGCACGTCCCCAGCGGGACGTGGTCCGGTCGAATTCTTCGATGGATCCGGAGGTTGCTACCCCGGCGAGATTAACGGACATGTGCATGATTCCTTTCGAGGTCCGGGCGGCCTAGGCCGTCGGACCCATGCCGGAGGTATGGGCGATGAAGGCGACCAGGAGTCCGGTCATGATGGAGATGCCCAAGCCCCATTCGCGCAGCCAGAGGGTGGAGGGTTTCCGTGCCAGCAGCAGGCAGATCGCCATGGTCGCCGCCGAAGCCAGCACCGAAACGATGTGGATTTGCGTCTTGCCGAGTTCGGCAATGCCCAGGCTGGCGAAGGCACCGATCAGGGCGGCAGCGGGAACGATGGCCATGAGCGCCGGGTTGACCTTCCGGAGCTTGGAATCGCCGCGCTTGAGGATCGGGGTCAGGATGAGCGTGGAGATCATCCAACCGGCACCGGACAGGCTCATGGCCATGAATGCCACGACGAACACGGCCTGTGTGTAGTCGGGACCACCCAGGGTTGCCCCCATGGTCTCGGCGGCGATGCTCGCCGAGGCCGACTCGGTGGCGGCGGATCCGACCAGGCCGATCCGCACCAAGACCGCCGGCGTTCCGAAGAGCGTCAACAGGGCGATGCTCACCAGGACTACTGCCAGCGACGGACCGACCGCTGCCACGGCTCCGGCCCGGAAGGAAACCTTGAGTTCGGCCTGGGAGATGTCGGCCGCGGCCCCGGCTTTCCGGGCTGCGCGCATGTAGACCAGGGACTGCAGGATGATGGCGGCAAAAACGCCCAGGGCCAGGATCCAAAGGATCGGCATGTTGGCAATGGCCAGGATGTCCGTGGACGACCCGACTGCGGGTAGTGCTGTTTTCATGGATACTCCAAGGGGGAAGGACGGGGACTACCGGGTGGGTTCCAACTGGTCGAGCTTCATGAGGGTCTGGGCCAGGGCGGCGACGCCCGTGGAAATGTCCTTCAGATCGGACCATTCCTCGGGGCAATGGCTCTTGCCGCCGCGGGACGGGACAAACAACATGCCCATCGGGGCTATCGATGCCAGATGGGCGGCATCGTGGGTTGCCCCGCTGGGCAGGGCCATCCAGGGCAGCCCGGAGGCGTCGATGGCTTGGGCCATGACGTCCTGGATGCCGCGGTGTGCCGGGATGACATCATTGTCGGTCGACCAGTCGAAATCGACCTCGACACCGGTTTCTCGGGCCTTGAGCAGGATTTCCCGGGTGAGGCGGCCGCGCACGCCCCGGAGCCACTCGCCGTCGACGCTGCGCACCTCGCTGAGCATTCGGATCCGGGAGGGCACCACGTTCGTCGAGTGGGACGCCGATTCCAGGGCCGTGGTCGTGGCCACTGCGTGGTTGGGTGCTCCACAGGCCTCGCGGCGCACGGCCAGCACGGCCTCGGCCGCTGCGACCATGGCGTCCACCCGGTCGGTCATGGACGTGGTGCCGGCATGGTCGGCAGCGCCGGCGAACGTGGCGACCATCCGTTCGATGCCGGTGATCGCGGTGACGATGCCCAACGGGAGCTTGTTCGTCTCCAGGGTGGGCCCTTGCTCGATGTGGAGTTCAACGAAGGCGTGCGGACGTCGAGCCGATGGCCAGACCGATCGGATCACCTCGTCGGGGTCAAGCCCGAAGCTTGCGTAGCGGCCGCCCAAGGTGTCCCCGGCACCGTTCGTCCGGGCGAGATCTGCGGCGTCGAGCTGCCCGGCAATGGAGCGGCTGCCCAGGCAACTGAGGCCGAATTCATTTGATTCCTCGCCGAGGAAGTCAACGACGAGCAGGTCTCGGGTCAGCCGGGACCCCGATTCGCGGATGCTCCGGGCCGCTTCGATGGCACCCATGACGCCGACGATGCCGTCAAAGCGGCCGCCGCCATCGACCGTGTCCGTGTGTGATCCGGAGACCAGCGGCGGAGCCAGTGGATTGCTTCCGGGCAGCCTGCCGATGATGTTTCCGGCGCCGTCCCGGTGGACCTCGAGCCCCGCACCGGACATGGTCCGGGCGACCATGGACCGGGATACCCGATAGGGATCGCTGAAGACCTCTCGGCTCCAGCCGTCCCTGCCGGTATCGCGGTAACCGGAAATCTCGGTCAACGACCGGGCCAGCCGTTCATCGCTTTCGGTACGCACCAACGTCGATTCGAACATGGCTTCCCTTCGATTGTGCGCAAACGATTGCATTCGAGTGTGACACGAATCAATATGCCTTAGATCACAGTGAATTCAAAGTAGTCGTTCCTTTGCTAAGCGAAAGCCAGCGGCTTCCGCCATGTTTTCGCAATCCATTGCCCTACCGGCGGCCGCCGCAGCATCATGGATCTAACAGAATCATTCTTGAGGAGCCGCCACCATGAACGAGCCGCCGCAGCCCCCGAAGCGCGTCACTCTCGCGACGCTCGCGCACCATGCCCAGGTTCATGTTTCCACCGTTTCCCGGGCCCTGGGTCCCGATCCGTCCGGGATCAGTCCGGAAACCGCCAACAGGGTGCGGGAGCTGGCCCTGGCACTGGGCTACTCAAGGGACATCGGCGCCGCTGGGCTCAGGACCGGCAGCTCCCATCTCATCGGGGTCCTCGTTCCTCGCCTGACCGATACGGTCCTTGCCGCAATCTACGGAAGCATCGACGAGGCGGCCAGCCGGGCCGGATACGACACCGTGGTCGCCAACACCCTGGATGACCCGGCACAGCGCCGCTCGCGGCTCGATGCGATGCTGTCCCGGCGCATCGACGGCGTCATCATTGCCGATTCCCACCTGGGGGACACGACTGCCTATGAGCTCGGCGCCAGGGGCATTCCCTACGTCCTGGTGATGCGCAAGCTCCAGGGCCATGCCTCGGTGGGCATCGACGACGAGTTGGGCGGCCGGCTGGCTGCCGAACACCTGCTGGACCTCGGGCACCGCCGGATCGCAGTGATCGCCGGAGACCCCACTGTCAGCACCGGCATCGAACGCACCCGGGGATTCCTCGCCGCCTGCGCCGAGGCCGGATTCCCCGTGGCCCCGGAGCTGGTCGTCACCACGGCGGGCTTCGACGTCGGGGGCGGGCTAGCCGCGGCAACCCGACTGATGGCCCTACCCGATTCGCCCACGGCCATTTTTACTGTGCACGACCTGCTGGCCTTCGGGGCAATGGGCGCCATCCGCAATGCCGGAAAACGGTTGGGCACGGATGTCGGACTGGTCGGATACAACGACATGGACCTTGCAGCGACCCTTCCAACGCCCCTGACCTCCGTGCGGTCCGAACTCGACGAAATGGGCAGGCTCAGCATCGGGATGCTGCTTCAGCAACTGGCCGGCGGCAATCCCGAATCGGTGCTGTTGCCACCACGCTTGATCGTGCGCCAGACGACCGTTCCCTGATCCTTCGACCAGTTCCCCGGATGTAGGCTGGACACCGGAATAGCGGCAGGGCGCCTGCCCGCCGGTTTCCGGCCCGGGCACACGCCCGCCGCCCACGAAAGACCCGGAATGGAAGTCATGTCCCAGCTGTTGATTCGAGCATGAGCCGCACGGAAACCACTACGGGCATTACCCGGCCCCAGGCAAGCGAGCACAACAAGGGACTCGTCCAGGGGCTGAGCGCCTATGGTTTGTGGGGTCTGCTTCCGCTGTACTTCGTCGCCATCTCGATCGCCTCGCCGGTGGAGATCGTGGCCAACCGGATCGTCTGGTCCATTGTCTTTTGTGCCCTCCTGCTCACCCTTACCCGCGCCTGGCCGCAATTCATCGCCCTCGCCAAGGACCGCGGTGCCGTGGCGAAACTGGCCCTCGCCGCCTTCCTCATCGCGATCAACTGGCTGACCTACACCTTCGCAGTGCTCAACGGGCAGGCGGTGGAGGCCTCACTGGGCTATTTCATGAACCCGCTGATCTCTGCGGCGCTCGGCGTGCTGGTGCTCAAGGAGAGGCTCACCCGGTTGCAGTGGACCGCCATGGGCTTCGGTTTGGGCTCCGTGGTGGTGTTGTTCATCGCCTATGGCAAGATCCCCTTCATTGCCCTGGCGCTCGGCTTCTCGTTCGGGCTCTACGGCCTGATCAAGAACCGGGTGGGCCGAACCGCCACGGCGCTCACCTCGCTGACCATGGAAACGGCACTGCTTGCCCTGCCCGCCGCGGCGGTCATGGCCTGGCTCATGGCGCGGGGCGAATCCACCGTTTTCACCGCCGGACCGCTGCACCTGTGGCTGATGATCGCCGGCGGAGTCCTTACGGCAGTCCCGCTGCTGCTCTTCGGCGCATCGGCGCGCCGGCTCCCGCTGAGCCTGGTCGGCGCCCTGCAATTCATCGCCCCGATCCTGCAATTCGCGATTGCCGTCATTGTCTTGGGCGAACCGATGCCGCCGGAACGCCTGGCCGGGTTCTCGCTGGTCTGGGTGGCCGTCATCCTGGTCTGCGTGGACCTGGCCCGGCAATCCAGACGCCGGGCCACCCTCGCCGCCTGAACCGGTCCCGCACGCCGAACGCCCCGTGGATTCCACCTGGATTCCACGGGGCGTTCGGCGTGCGGGTGTGGATCAGATGGCGTCGATGATCTTCGAGACCTGGTTGCTTGAGTCCTGGGCCGTTACCTGGTTGTCGGCCAACAGCTTCCGGGCCCGACGGACCAGTTCCAGGGTGTCACCGGCGGCGGTGACCCAGGCGTTTTCCTTGGTGTCGTAACCTTCTCGGCTGTTGCTGTCCTCCCAGTTGTCGGCAACGAACTTCTTCTGCTGTTCACGGTCGCCGATGATGGTTTCGATCCGTCCCGCGATGCGCAGGACATCTCCTTCGATGCGGGCCGCGTGTGCGGTGTCGAAACCAATCGTGTCTTTATCGCCCTTGGCCATGATGTGGGGGTCCTTTCAATGCGGTCCGCGCGGACCGGGGTGTTTGGGGGAAGTCTGGTGAGCGGACGGGGACTTAGAGCCCGCCGTTGAAGCCCTTGATCTGCACGCCTGCCGCCGCGCCCTGCGCCGAGCGGCCCTCGTCTTCCATCTGGTCATCCATCTGGATGTAGGCCTGCGCCGTCTTCGCCTGGCCGGCGTTGATGGAGGCCAGCGCGCGGATCAGTTCCTGCTGGACGCGATTGGATTCGGCCATGAAGTTGCGGTAGGACACGGCGCCGTTACCGGAGAAGCTGCTTTCCAGGTCCTCGACGCCGTCTGTCAGCTCCTGGACCAGGATCAGCAGTTCGCTGCCGGAGGCCTCCGACTGCGATACGGCATCGCCCATGGCCGGTACGTTCATTTTTCCCTTGAAACTCATGTGCGTCGTTCCTGCCTCTCCATGAAGGGGCGTGCCCCCTTCCCTGCCGTGCGTTAATGAACCGGGCCGCTGGGTTTCCAGCGGCACCCCGGGTTAATCCAATCGAACTCCGATCCACGCTTCGGGTCAAGCGGACAGCATGGGCAGAACTACCCACCGGCGCGTAAGGGGATGCCGCGCAGGTTCCCTATGCTGGAATGATGGGGTGGGGAGTGCAGACCGGCACCCCGGCCAGCAGAGCAAGAAGGAGCGCCGATGGCGACGGAATTCGACAGCCAACTGATCGAGTCTGTCACGGTGCGCCGAAACCGCCTCTCCGATGCCCTGCTCTACGGTTCCAACTCTACCGAGCGGCGTTGGAAGAGCACCGCCCGAAGCTTCGTCTTCAGCATCGTCGCTGCCGCCTTGATAGCGGCGATCTGCGTCGGCGTGGCGTTCGTCGGCAATCTGATGGCCAACCAGCAACGGCAGCAGCAGGAACGCGAACAAAAGCTGAACTCGGCACCGCTGCATGTACCGGCGACACCCGCCTCCACCGATCCGACGGGAATCTGAAAAGCCCATGCCACAGCCCTACACCCGCGTCACGCTTCTGGGCAGGCAACGCCACGTCGACCTGCTGCTGCCTTCAGGGGCCCCTGTCGGAGCCCTCATGCCGCAGATCCTCGACCTGCTCGGCGACCGGCCCGACGGGCGGGTGGGCACCAAGGTGCTGCTGGCAGCCGACGGGACCCCGGTACCCACCAGCCAGTCGCTGGCAGGTGCCGGAGTGCTCGACGGCGCCTGGCTGACCCTGGCCAACCACTACGATGCCCCGCCTCCGGCCGTTGCCTACGACATCTCCGACACGGTGGTCGAGGAGTCGGCCGACCCGGCCGGGCGCTGGAACCGGATCCAGCTCATCACGGCCTCCGGCGTCTTTGCCGTGCTCGCGCTCTGGATCGGGATGGAACTGCTCTTCGGGTCCGTGGCGGCCGAGAGCCGCTGGTGGATCTACCCGGTGGTGGGCGGCGCGCTGCTGGCACTGGGTTCGTCGATCGCCTCGGCCCACAAGCCCGTGGCCGCCACGGTGCTGACCGCCGGCTGGGGCGCGGCCCTGCTCGGACTGCTGCATACCGACACCGGAACGGGCCCGCGGCTGCTCCTGGCCGCCGCCGCCACCACCGTCTTCATCGCGACCCTGGCCACCGTGTCCAGCCGCCCGCGCTCGCTGCTGCTGGCGGCAGCCGTCACCGGTTCGCTCAGTGGGATCTGGGCCGCCGCCGTGCCCTTTGCCGCGTGGGCCTCTTCATCCCCCGGTACCGGATCCCTGGCGGCCGTCGGCGGTCTCGCGGCCATTTGCTCGGTACTGGTCATGGGCCTTCTTCCTTCGATCGCCTTGTCGGTCTCCGGCCTGGCCACCCTGGATGACAGCCGGGCCGCCGGAGCGGTGATCTGGCGCCGCGACGCGCTGGCCGCGCTGCACTCGGCCCACTCCGGTCTCACCCTGTCCACCGTGGCGTCAGCCCTCTCGGCGGCAGCCGGCATGTGGCTGCTCTCCACCGATGCCGCCGCCCCCGCCTGGAGCCTTCCGCTGTTGCTGGCACTGGTGCTCGCCACGCTGCTGCGCTCCAGCGCCTTCCCGATGGCCATCGAACGCCACGCCCTGCATGGCGCCTGTGCCGTGGGAACACTCGGCGGCGTCTTGGCGTTGTCGCGGCTGAACCCGGATCTGCGGGCCCTGGTCGGTGCCGGGGTGCTGGTGCTGGCGCTGCTGATCGGGCTCGGGCTCGCAGTGCGGCTGCCGGCCCACACCGGGGCACGGATCCGACAGGTCGCCGAACGCGTCGAGACCGTGGCCGTGCTGGCCACCGTGCCCCTGATCGCCGGCTACTTCGGCGTGTACTCCCAGATGCTTGCCACCTTCTAGGTCCCCAGGAATCAACAGATGACCGATCCCCAGCAGCCGGCCCCGGACTTCGATCCCTGGGCCCCGGCTCCCTCCACCCGGCGCTCACGGCGCCCCGCACCGTTCACCGACCCCGGGCTGCCCGCTGCGGCACCGTCCGGACCACTGCAGTTCCACGAGCCACCGGTCCCGTCGCCTTCCGCCTACCGGGCACCGGCGTTCGGAACCGATATGCCCGGCGGCGTCGGACAGATGCTCGATGGCGACAAGCGCCGGCTGGCGAAGGTCCGGGCCTCGCGCGCCGGTGGCATCGGGGCCCTGCTCGGCGCCCTGTTCACCTCCCGCCGGGATCCCGAACGGATGGCCCGGGCTGCGGCCGGGGCGCAGGCTCCGGTGGTTACGGGGCGCAGGATAGCCGTGGTGTCCACCCGCGGCGGTGCGGGGAAAAGCACGGCGGCGGCGCTGCTGGGCCGGGTCTACTCCGCTGTACGCTCCGACACCATAGCCGTCCTTGACCTGGATCCCGGAGCCGGAAGCCTGGGCCTGCGCCTGGGCACCGAGAACGCCGCACCGATCGATGTGCTGGGAACCGCCGTCACGGCTGGTTCCCTGCCCGGAGCCGGGGAACTGGCCGGGATGCTCGGCCACGCTGCGCCGAACCTCTTTGCCACCGGACCGCGCACCGCCGGTGGACGGGGCGCACCGCTCGACTCCCGCGCCCTGCGCGAGGGCTCGGCCGCGCTCTCGCGCTATTTCCCGATCACACTGCTCGACTGCCCCACCACGCTCGATGACCCGGCCACCGCAGCGGCCCTGGCCGACTGCCACGGAGCGCTGTTCGTGCTGCCCTCCACGCTGTCCGGCATGGACAACGCGCTGGCCCAGCTGGCCGGCTGGTTTGCCGACCGGCACCTGGCCACGGTGCCACTGACGCTGCTGGTGCTCGAACAGGATCGGGCATCGGCCCTCACCGCCACGGCGCTGGCCGGGCGGCTGTCATCGCTCGGACTGCGCGCCCATGCCATCGGCTACGACCGGCATCTGGCCGCCGGGTCCCGGATCTCACTCGCCCGGCTGGCCCCCGCACACCGGCTGGCCGCCACCGAACTGGCAGCCGAACTGCTGGCCGACGCCAACGCGGTGCGCTGAATCCCATGACCCAGAAGCTCATCCACCGCCCGGCCCGCACCACCGCCCCGCTGCGCGATTTCCGCCCCTTCGACATCGACGGCCCGCCCCCCGTGGAGGCCGGTGCGCCGGGCATGAACATGATGGCCATCGTGCCCATGCTCGGCGGGGCCGTGTCGATGACCGTCATGATGATGTTCAGGAACTCCCCGTTTGCCGCCGTGGGGGCCATGATGATGATCCTGACCGTGGTGCTGGCGCTGTTCATGATGTTCGGCCAACGAGGCAAGGCGGCGGCCTCGCGCCGAGCCGTGCGGGACAACTACATGCGCTATCTCGAACGCACCCGGGTGAAGCTGCGCACCGAGGAGCAGGAGGCGCAATCGGTGGCCCGGCTGGGCTGCCCGCCGCCGGAGGCCCTGTTCGACATCGTGCGCACCGAACTGCGGGTGTGGGAACGCCGGCGCGGCAACGAGGACTTCCTGCAGGTACGCATCGGCACCGGAGCCCGGCCCTGCCGCACCATCGGCATCACCGATACCGCCGGTTCGGCGCAACAGCTCGACGCTTTCATGTCGGCCGAGGCGCAGATCCTCAAGCGCCGCTACTCCACCGCCCCGGACATGCCGATCACGCTCCCGCTGGACGCCCGCGGCAACGTGAGCATCATCGGGGACCGCGCCTTCGTGCTGGCAGTTTCCCGCGCGATCCTGGTCTCGGCCGCAGCCTTCCACTCCCCCGAGGACCTGGGCATCGGCCTGGCTGTCGCACAGGACCTGCGCGCCGATTGGGATTGGGCCGACTGGCTGCCACATCTGGCCGACCAGGATCAGCTGACCACCGCGGGCCCGGTACGCCGGATCGCCCCGGATACGTCGTCACTGGCGGATCTGATGGGCGCGGACCTGCATCGCCGGGCCAAGGCGGCGGCGGAGGCTGGTCGAAGCGCCACGGCGTCCAGGAGCCTCTCGCGCCGGCTGCTTCTCTCCGATACGCACGGGGCCCGGGCCACCGAGCTGCCGTTGGCAGACCGCTTCACCGAGCCGGGGACCCTGGGCCTGACGGTGCTGCACCTGGCCGAGGACCGTTCCCAGGAGCCTTCCGAGGTGGGCCTGCGCATCAGCCAGTCCGCCGACGGCTTCACCGTCCAGGACTACGGCCTGGACCCCGTCCATCCGCTGACCAGCACCGGCGTGTTGGATCCGCTGTCGGCTGCCACGGCGGCGGCGCTCGCCCGGGAACTGGCTCCGCTGCGCCTCTCCGCCGACTCGCTGGAGCACGACACCGCCACCGAGGGCTCGGCCAGCTTCCTGGACATGCTCGGGCTGAGCCCGGCGCTGGACCGCGCCGACGTGCTGCGGGCCTGGACGCCACGCTCCGATGCCGGATTCCTGCGCATTCCGCTGGGCCCGGACGACCGCGGCAAGCCGACCATGCTGGACCTGAAGGAATCGGCGCAGTTCGGCATGGGCCCGCACGGGCTGTGCGTTGGCGCCACCGGTTCGGGCAAGTCCGAGATGCTGCGCTCGCTGGTGTTCGGGCTCCTGGCCACGCATTCACCTGACCTGCTGGCCATGGTGCTGATCGACTTCAAGGGCGGCGCGACGTTCGCCCCGTTCGAGGGCGCTCCCCAGGTCGCCGGCATCATCACCAACCTTTCCGAGGACCTCTCGTTGGTGGAGCGGGTCTATGCCAGCCTGAACGGGGAGATCCTGCGTCGCCAGGAGGTGCTCAAGGCGGCGGGTAACATCGCCAACATCACCGACTACCAGATCCACCGCAACGAGGCCCTGGCTCGCGGCGGGACCATGGAGCCGCTACCGCACCTGGTGGTGATCATCGACGAGTTCGGCGAGCTGCTCACCGCCCGGCCCGACTTCATCGACCTGTTCCTCTCCATCGGGCGCATCGGCCGCTCCATCGGGGTGCACCTGCTGCTCTCCAGCCAGCGGGTCGAGGCCGGAAAACTGCGCGGGCTCGAAACCTACCTGTCCTACCGGATCGGGTTGCGCACGCTCTCCGAATCCGAATCGCGCACCGTGCTCGATACCGGTGACGCGTTCCACCTGCCTCCGGTTCCCGGCTACGGATACCTCAAGGTCGACACCACCGTCTACACCCGGTTCAAGTCCGGCTACGTTTCCGGACCGCTTTCCGCCGAGGAGCCCGAGACCCGGTCCGCCGATGC
This sequence comes from Paeniglutamicibacter cryotolerans, assembly GCF_014190875.1. Taxonomy (NCBI): domain Bacteria; kingdom Bacillati; phylum Actinomycetota; class Actinomycetes; order Micrococcales; family Micrococcaceae; genus Paeniglutamicibacter; species Paeniglutamicibacter cryotolerans. Next base: position 276,552 of record NZ_JACHVS010000001.1, read on the forward strand.
CTTGGAGGTGCCGCCGGTGTACCCGGTGCCGCGCTATGCGGCCGAGCCGGCCGCCGGAGGTTCCACCGACTCTGCCGCCGTGGCCCGGCCAGCAGCCGCCGCGCGCACCACCGGGCCCACGGTGATGTCCACGCTCATGGCGACGCTGCGCTCCTTCCCGCGCTCGGTGCAGGAGATCTGGCTGCCCCCGCTGCCCGGCGCGCTGACGCTCGATGCAGCGGCCGGCGGCCTGAGCGAACATGCGGCCGGGTTGCGGCTTCAATCCGGTGGCAGGCTGCGGGTCCCCATCGGCATCCTTGATGATCCGGCCCGCCAGTGGCAGGGCCGTTGGGAGATTGATTTCAGCGCAGGCGGCGGCAATCTGGTCATCGTCGGCGGCCCGCAGTCCGGGCGCAGCACGCTGCTGCGCACCCTGGTAGCCTCGCTCGCGCTCACCCATTCCCCGCAGGAGGTCGGCATCTATGCCGTGGACCTCCTCGGCTCCGGGCTGCTGGCCCTGGCCGGGCTGCCGCATGTGGGCGGCACGGCAATCCGCACCAACCGCGAAGTGGTCCGGCGCACCGTGGAGGAACTGCTGGGCATGCTCGCCGTGCGCGAGCGGGCCTTCGAACAACATGGCATCGACTCATTAGCCACCATGCGTGCGCTCTGCGCCGAGGGCCGGCTGCCCGAGCTGCCCAGCGCCGACGTCTTCCTGGTCATTGACGGCTTCGGACAGATCGGTGACGACTTCACCGAGATCCAGGAGGCGGTGAACAACCTGATCATGCGCGGCGGGGGCTACGGCATCCACGTCATCACCACGCTGAACCGCAACGCCGAGCTGCGCATGGCGCAACAAGGCTTCTTCGGCAACCGCATCGAGACTGCGCTCACCGACCCGGCCGACTCCTCGATCGACCGCAAGGTGGCCGCCGGTGTCAACGCGTTGGCCCCCGGGCGGGCGCTGTCCGACAGGAAGCTGATCGGCCATGTGGCCTTGCCGCGCATCGACGGGACAGCGGACCCCGAGGATCTTTCCGAGGGGCTGCGCGAGCTGGTCCGCCGGGTCGCCGAATCCACCCGCGGCACTGCCATGCCGGTGCGCGTGCTGCCGGCCATCGCTCCGCTCCCTGCTGCACCGCAGCTCCTGTCCCCCGGGCTGATCCCGCTCGGACTGCGCGAGGTCGACCTGGGCGCACAGGTCCTCGATGCCACGTCCAAGGACCGGCACTTCATCGTCATGGGCGACGAGGAATCGGGCAAGAGCAACCTGCTGCGCACCATCATCGCCACCCTGGTCGCCACGCATACCCCCGACGAGCTGCTCTTCGGGGTCTACGACCCGCGCAAGGGCCTGGACGACGTCGTCCCCGACGACTACCTGGGCGGCTATGCCGGCAGCGCCGCCGTGGCCGAGCAGCTATCGGCCGCGTTGGTGAAGGAACTGGCGCTGCGCACCACCGGCGGCACGGACGACGAGAAGCCGGGCACCGCGCGGCTGGTCATCATCATCGACGACTACGACGTGCTCACTGCATCGGGCTCCTCCCCGATGGGCCGGCTGGCCACCTACCTGCCGATGGCGGCCGAACTGAACCTGAACGTGTTCCTCACGCGCAAGGTGCGCGGGGCCGGGCGCGGGATGTACGAGTCGTTCTTCGCCACGCTCCGAGACTCGGGATCCGGCGCGCTGATCATGTCCGGGGACCGCTCCGAGGGCGGGCTGATCAACAACGTCCGGGCCCGACCGCTGCCGGCCGGCCGCGGTCAGCTGATACAGACCGGGCGCCCGGTCCAGACCATCCAGACATACTTCAACGGCTGACACCGACCGGTTCCGGCACTGGTACCCCTCATCGGCGGGCAGAACCGTGGACCCATGGGCCCGCGGCAGCAGGACACCAGCGACGGGTTCATGGACCACTGCCGGCAGGCCCAAGCCCTGCTGGCAGCCGGCCTCATCGGCGTCCCGGGATCCGCACCGATGCCGCGGGCCGGCTCGCTGGCCCCGGAACGGGCCACGGGGCTGGAATTCGATCTGGTGGTGCCCGTGAACCCCCGAGGCGTCCGGAACCGGCATCGAGGGTGCGGTGGACCGCCATGTGGCGATGACGCGGGCGACCGGCGAACTGGTCGTCCGCACCGGCCCCTGGGCCGGGCCCCGGATTCCCGGGCATGAAAAAGCGGGCCGGGTTCTGCGCGGCAGATGCCCCGCAGATCCCTGCCCGCCGAATCGGACCTCAGGACTAGGCGTTCTTGCGAACCGCCGCTTCAAGCACCTCGAACGCGTCGGCCAGCAGCTCGTCGGAAATGACCAGCGGCGGCAGCAGGCGGATGACGTTGCCGTAGGTGCCGCAGGTGAGGATCAGTACGCCCTCGGCCAGGCAGTCGGCGGCGATCTTCTTGGTGATGTCCGCATCCGGCTCGGTCCCGCCGGCCTTGACCAGCTCGATGGCGACCATGGCACCGCGACCGCGGATGTCACCGATGACCTTGACCTCGGAGGCCAGTGCGGTCATGCGGGAGAAGAACTGCGCCTCGATTTCGCGGGCACGGGCAGAGAGGTCCTGCTCCTCCATGAACTTGATGGTTTCCAGCGCCGCGGCGACGGCCACCGGGTTGCCTCCGTAGGTGCCGCCCAGGCCACCGGGGTGAACCGAGTCGAGCAGTTCGGCGCGGCCGACGATGCCCGAGAGCGGCATGCCGCCGGCGATGCCCTTGGCCACGGTAATGATGTCCGGGACGATACCCTCGATGTCGGAGGCGAACCAGGCGCCGGAACGGCAGAAGCCGGCCTGGACCTCGTCGGCGACGAACACGATGCCCTGCTCCTTGGCCCACTCGGCGATGCGCGGAAGGAAGCCCTCCGCCGGAACGATGAAGCCGCCCTCGCCCTGGATCGGTTCGATGATGATCGCGGCGATCTGGTCCCCGCCGATCTGCTTCTCCATGGCCAGGATGGCGCGCTCGGCGGCTTCCTTGCCCGAGATGTTCGGGTTTTCCTCACGGAAGGGGTAGCTCATCGGCATCCGGTAGATCTCCGGTGCCAGCGGACCGAAGCCGCGCTTGTACGGGGCTGCCTTGGCGGTCAGGCCCATCGTGAGGTTGGTGCGGCCGTGGTAGGCGTGGTCGAAGGCGACAACTGCAGTGCGCCCGGTGGCCACGCGGGCCACCTTGATGGCGTTTTCAACGGCCTCGGAACCGGAATTGAAGAACACCGCCTTCTTGGCGTGGTCACCCGGGGTGATCTCGGCCAGCTTCTCGGCCAGCTCCACATAGCCCTCGTAGGGGGTGACCATGAAGCAGGTGTGGGTGAAACGGGCGGCCTGGGCGGCAACCGCCGCGGCGACCTTCGCGTTGGAGGCGCCGACGCTGGTCACGGCAATGCCGGAACCCAGATCGATCAGGGAGTTTCCATCGACATCGACAATCACGCCGCCGTCGGCGTCGGCGACGTAGACCGGCAGCGACGAGGCGACGCCGGTGGCGACAGCGGCGACGCGGCGGGCCGAGAGCTCGACGGACTTCGGGCCCGGGAAGGCGCCGGTGATGTTGCGCTTCTGCTCGAGGCGGTACGTGATGTCCATGGGTGTGGTTTCCTTTCCCGGGGGCGGAGCACTGCGGCCGGCGCAGTGGCGCCGGGGCATGCACGTGGATTCCGCGCCGGAGGGGTGATGAAGGGGGTATGTTCCCCTCCAGACTATGTCCGCCGATGGCGGGCCCGCTAGGGGGATCGGCACAGCACCCGCCACAGGTCGCAGTGCAGTTGCACAGCAACCCCGGTCATGCCGAAAGCCCCCGCCGACGCAACGCGTCGACGGGGGCTTTGAATGGAGGCTCCATGGAACCGCAGCGGGCCTAAAGCTCGTGCGGCATTTCCTCGGGGAGCTGTTCCTCATCCTCGGGGTGACGGGACAGGTTCCACATGGCGAGGCCGAGGCCTCCCCAGACGGTGACCATGGCAATGATCATCATGGTGATGGCAACCGGGGTCATGACTTCAGCTCCTCTACTGCGTCTTCGGCCGCGAGGGCGGCCTCGAATTCATCGTATTCGGGGTCCTTGAGCTTGGATTTATCGCTCCACGGAATCAGCGAAAGCAGCACGGCGCCAACGATCAGTGCGCCAGCCATGCCCCAGCCGAAGATCCCGTTGAACCAGATGGGGTAGCCCTCATATGGTTCGGCGCTCTTGGTCTGGATCTCATTAATCAGCATGTAGCCCAGGGCTACCGGCGCGATGCCGCCAACCAGGATGCGCCATTTGGTGCCCATCTTGATCGACGAGGTCCGGTTCAGGTGTTTCTGCAGCTTCGGCAGCGCCGTCAAGCCTGCGCTGAGCACGATGACAGTGACCAGGGCGCAGGCCAGGATGCCGAACTGGTTCACGAACGCGTCCGAGGTATCCAGCAGGTAGAGCCCGGTGGTGGTCGGGAAGAGCAGCATCGAGATCACGGCGACCGGAATGGTGACGATCAGCGTGGCCGACTTGCGGCTCCAGCCCAGCTTGTCCTGGAACGCGGCGACGATGACCTCGAGGATCGAGACCAGGGAGGTCAGGCCCGCGAAGACCAGAGAGCCGAAGAACAGCACGCCCAGCACGGCACCGAACGGCGCATTCGAGACGATGGTCGGGAAGGCGATGAACGCCAGGCCGATGCCGCCGCCTGCCACTTCCGACACGGCTTGGCCGGAGGCCGCCGCCATGAAGCCGAGCGCGGCGAAGACGCCGATGCCGGCGAGGATTTCGAAGCCGGAGTTGGCAAAGGCGACGACCATGCCCGAACCGGTCAGGTCGGTCTTGCGCTTGAGGTAGGACGAGTAGGTGACCATGATGCCGAAGGCCACCGAGAGCGAGAAGAAGATGTGCCCGAAGGCAGCAGCCCACACGCCCGGATTCTGCAGTGCTTCCCAGTTCGGGGTGAAGAAGGCGTTCAGGCCTTCCATGGCGCCGGGCAGCAGGACCGCCTGGATGACCAGGATCACGAACATGACCACCAGCAGTGGCAGGAAGATCGCGTTGGCCCGCGAAATGCCCTTGTTCACGCCGGCGACCATGATCACGATGGCAATGATCCAGACGGCGAGCATCGGAAAGAATACCCCGGAGACGAAGTCGAACGAGACGCCTGCTTCGGGTGCCGTCTTGAGATAGTCCCCGAAGAACTTGCCCGCGTCGTCGCCCCAGGCCTTGGTGATCGAGAACCACGCGTACATGGCCGCCCAGGCGATGATCGCCGCGTAGTAGATGGCGATGATGAAGCAGATCAGCACCTGCCACCAGCCCAGCGGCTCGGCGGCACGGCTGAGCCGGCGGTACGCCAGGGGGGCCGAACCGCGTCCGCGGTGGCCGACCGAGTAGTCGAGGAACAGCAGCGGGATACCCGCGCACAGCAGTGCCACGAGGTACGGGATCAGGAACGCGCCGCCGCCGTTTTCGTAGGCAACGTAGGGGAAACGCCAGATGTTTCCCAGGCCGACGGCCGAACCGATGGCCGAGAGAATGAAGAGTTTGCGCGAGGAGAAGGTCTCCCGGCGCTCGGGGGCCGCTTTGGCGCTCCCGTTTGAAGATGGAGTGGTCATTGATACACCTTAACCGTAAGGTGACCCCCGTGAGTGACACCGGTCATGAGAGGAATCGCGTCGAAACGGCAAATGTCCGTACTAATGCACAACGCAGTCCCTAGAATTAGTGCATGGCCATAACCCTGTCCGGACTGCTCGGGTCCGCGCCGCTGAATCTGCGAGCCCTCACCGAAACCTCGGCCGCCGACGGCTCCCCCATCCCCTGGGCCGCCGTCACCGAACTGCGCGACCCCTCCCCGTTCCTCAGCGGCGGCGAGATAGTACTCACCACCGGGCTGCGCCAGACCACTGCGGCGGCCCAGCGTTCTTTCGTCGAGATCATCCACGAGGCCGGTGTCCTGGCCCTGGGCTTCGGGATTGGCCTCCAGCACGGCAACGTCCCCGCTGCCGTGGTGCGCCGCGCCGAGGAGCTGGGCCTTCCGGTCTTCGAGGTTCCCTACGAGACGCCCTTCGTCGCCATCACCAAGATGATTGCCGATGCGATTTCCGCCGACCACCTCGGCCGGCTCCAGCGCCTGCTCAGCGGGCACCAGCAACTGGCATCGGCGCTGCTCGGTGGCGGGCTGGAACTGATGCTGCGTGAGCTCTCCCGGCTGCTTGCGGCCCCCGTGGCCCTGAGCCAATACGGCGTCCGGGTCTACGGCCCGGAGCCCGGAGACGTGCCGTGGCACGAGGTGCCCATCGCCACCGGGCTCAAGGACCGCTGCACGTTGGCCATCGCCCTGGAGCATCCGCGCGACGGGCTGCTCGACTACGCCCAGGGCATGATCGGGCTCGAATTGGCCAACCAGGCGAGGCTGCGCGAATCTACCCGCAGGGTCGCCGGCCAGGTGCTCCAGGACCTGGTGCACGGTGCCCTGGCCGGGCCCGAGGCGGCCCTGCGCCTGCAGGGCGTGGGCATTACCCCCAGCGAACCGCACGCCGTCCTGCTGATCGAGGCGGCCCCCGGTTCCGAGCGGGCGCTGCGCACGCTACCGCTCCCCCCGCACTTCGAGGCGCCGATCTCCGGGATCACCGAGGACCGGTTGGCCATCGTCTTGGCCACCACGGACGCCGAGGCGGCAGCGCGGCAGCTGGACGAATACGTGCACGGCGCCGGGGTCAATGCCCGCGTCGGCTTCGGGGGCGGCTACGCCCAGGCCAACGGGCTGCGCTGGAGCTTCTTCGAGGCCCTCGAGGCACTGCGTCACGGCCAGCGCATCAACACCCCCTCCAAGCTCTCGCTGACATCCCTGCTGCTGGCGGCCCGCGACGTGCCGCTGGCCGCCCTGGCAGCCGAGGCGCTGGAACCGCTGGAGACCTTCGACAAGGCCCACTCGGCCGAGTTGTTGCTCACGCTGCGCTGCTATCTGGAACAGGACGGCAGCGTCGGGGCGGTGGCCGAAAAGCTCGGACTGCACCGCAATACGGTGCGCTACCGCCTCCAGCAGGTCAGTGAGCTCTCGGGATACGACCCGACCACCACGGCGGACCGGGTCCAGCTCTGGCTGGCCATCACGGCCCGCGACGTCACCTAGCGGGAGTTTCCTAGCTATTTCGTTTTCGAAGGCCCCGACAAGAAATAAACCGCGGAATCAGCGGCGTGTCGGGGCCTTCCATCTGCCGAAATATGTATGACCTAAAGTATGATTTATGACATGGCGCTCTACAAGAAAACGATCAACGGCAACGTGTACTGGTACCTGCGTGAGATGGCGCGGGTGGACGGGAAGCCGAAGATGGTTTCCGAGCGGTACCTGGGAAGCGCCAAGGACATCGAAAAGCTCCTGGACGCCAAGGAAGCCGCAACCGTGCCAGAGAAAACGCGGCACCTGGGCTTCGGGGATTCCGCCGCGGTCTGGGGCATCCTGCAACGCCTGGACATCGCCGGGATTATCGACGAGGCCGTTGGCCCACGCCGCACGGACGCAGGTGCCTCGGTAGGCACCTACCTGTCCCTGGCGGCGCTGAACCGGGTCGTGGCACCCACCTCCAAGGCCGGCTTCAGTGATTGGTGGAAAACCACCGCGGCGGACCGCTTCACCAAGATCCCCGCGTCCGTGCTGGACCACCGGCGCTTCTGGGACGCCATGCACAAGGTCACCCTGGAACAGCTCGCGGTGATCGAGGAACGCATCGCATTGGCGATGATCACCGAATTCAACCTGGACATCTCCGCCCTGGCCCTGGACATGACCAACTTCGCCACCTACATCGACTCCACCAACGAGAAAGCGCCGATCGCCCAACGCGGCAAGGCCAAACAGAAACGCAACGACCTGCGCCTGGTCGGCCTGGGACTGGTCATCACCCGCGATGGCGGCATCCCGCTGCTCGCCCACGCCTACCCGGGAAACAAACCCGACGTCACCCAATTCCCGCTCATGATCGACGCGCTCGGAGCGCGGCACCGCAAGCTCGCCGAAACCGCCGGGATCTCCGGTAACCCGGAAGTCACCGTGGTGTTCGACGCCGGACAGAACTCGGCCTCCAACTTCACCCGCGTCACCGACACCGACCTCGCCTTCGTCGGCTCCATCCCACCCTCCCAGGTCACGGACCTGCTCAAGATACCGGCCAAGGACCGCGTGATCATGGAGGAGGAACGCTTCGAGGGGCTCAGCGCAGTGGAGTCCCGTAGGGATGTCTACGGGACCGAGCGCCGGGTGATCCTCACCCACTCACCGACACTGCACCAAAAGCAGGCCGCAGGCTTTGCCCAAACCCTGGCCAAGGCCCAGGCAAAGCTCGCGGACCTCGCCGAGACACTGGCCCGCGGAAAGGCCCGCCGCACCACCGGAGAGCTGGCCGAGCACATCAAATCGATCACTCGCGACTCCTGGCTCCAGCGCGTCCTGCTCTGCGAGGTCACCGGCACCACACCGGCCACCCACAGGCTCTCCGTCAGCGTCAACGAGACCGCACGCAAGGAGCTGGAAGACGAGGTGTTCGGGAAAAGGATCCTGGTCACCACCCACGAGAACTGGCCGGTGGCCGAGGTGGTCGACGCCTACCGGTCCCAATCGGACGCGGAATTCGGGTTCCGGCAGCTCAAGGACCCCCACGTGGTCTCGTTCTCACCCATGAACCACTGGACCGAACACAACATCCGCATCCACACCTTCACCTGCGTCCTGGCCCTGCAGATCGCCCACCTCATGCGCCGCGACGTCGAACAGGCCGGCGAACACCACTCCGTACGAGAACTGCTCGAACGACTGGCCAGCATCGGCGAAACCGTGATGATCTACCCCTCCACCGGAGGCCGCCCCAAGGCCCGGCGCATGCTCACCGAAGAAATCGACACCCACGCCAACCTTGCCGAAATCTTCAACCTCGCCAAGCTGGCCCCGAAGAAAAGTTAGGTCATACATTTCCGGTCACTAAAAACCGACACTGACTAGGTGTGACATGACTATCGGAGTGATTAGCTAGGAAACTCCCGCTAGGCCCCGGACACCGGCTAGGATTTGTTGCATGGCTGATATGTTCCTTGAGAAGTTCCAATCCCTGGTTCCGCGCTATCTCGAGGACGAGTGGCAGCCCGAAGACGGGCTGCCCGCCGACATCCTCACCGAGGAGCTGGACACCGCGGGCGTCGACATCCCGCTGGTACTGCGCGAGTTCTACCTGGCCCTGGGTGGCTGCGAAGACCTCATGGAGGCCTACTACTACTTCTTCGACCCCGACGAGCTGGCCATCGAAGACGGCTACCTCCTGTTCCTCGAGGACGAGGAGGAGGAATACGTCTGGGGCATCCGCGCCGACCAGCTCGACGTCCCGGACCCGATGGTCTTCCGCCGGCTCAACGCCCGCGGCACCTGGAAGAGCGAGGAAGGCACCTTCAGCGAATACGTGCTCGACATGTTCGCATGGGTCTTCGAAGAGCTCGAGCCCGAGCTCGAAAACTAGGACCGCGATGGGGCCAGAATTCACCTCGCACGCCCCGGCCGGATACAGCTGCCCGTTCTGTGAGCTGTTGGCCGGCGGCCCACTTTCCGAGGGAAACCTCTGTGCTCCGACGGATCTGGTCCACAGCGACGAACTGGTCGCCGTCATCATGGCCTGCGACGGCTTCGGCCCCTACGGCGGGCACGCCATGGTGATCCCGCGCGCCCACCACGAGTCGCTCTACGGGCTGCCCGACGATGTCGCCACGGCGATCATGCTGGCCACCCGCGCTACCGCCGTGGCTATGAAACGGGCGTGGAATCCGGAGGGTACCTCCACCCGGCAGCACAACGAGCCCGCCGGGAACCAGCACGTTTGGCACTACCACCAGCATGTGTTCCCGCGCTATGGCGATGACAACCTCTACCGGCACCTGCGCCACCGTGTCCCGGTCGAGGTCCGAGCCGCCAAGGCCAACGAACTACGGGCCGCCCTGCGGGCGGGATGACCGGGCCGCCGGCGGCCCGGAATCCTTGAGTAAAACCTATGCCGGGACTAGACCTCGCGGGTGACCACGGCATCGGCGAACGCCGTGAGCGAGGCCTTGACCGGCCCCTCGGGCAGTGGCTCCAGGGCAGTGGCCGCGTCATCGGCCCACTGCCGGGCCACCGCCCAGGCCGCCGCAGTGGCCGCGTGGCCGGAGACGGCTTTAACCGCCTCAGCCAGTGCATCGTCGCTGGTCAGGTCACCATCGACGAGTTCGAGTACGGCTACCGCATGGGCGTCGCCCGCGGCTGCCGCATCGCGCATGAGCAGGATCGGGAGCGTCGGAACACCCTCGCGCAGGTCGGTGCCCGGGGTCTTGCCCGAACGGATCTGCGCGCCGGTCACGTCAATGACGTCATCAGCGAGCTGGAAGGCCACTCCGACCTTCTCGCCGTAGTCGCGCATGACCTCCTTGAACTGCGGTGCGGCACCGAAGATCGCACCGAAGACACCCGAGGCGGCCAGCAGCGATGCAGTCTTGTCGGCGATGACGCTCAGGTGGTGCTGAACCGGGTCGTCGCCCTCGCGCGGGCCGACCGATTCATGCAGCTGGCCCAGGCACAGGCGCTCGAACGTGCGGGCCTGGAGGGAAACTGCCTCCGGGCCCAGCTCGGCGCCGAGGATCGAGGCACGGGCGAAGATCAGGTCGCCGGTGAGGATGGCCACCGAGTTGCCCCAGACCTCGTGGGCCGTGGGGGCGCCGCGGCGCACCGGGGCCGAGTCCATGACGTCGTCGTGGTAGAGCGTGGCCAAGTGCGTGAGCTCCACGATGGCGGCGGCCTTGATGACCTCGTCGGTGACGCCCTCGCCGAGCAGCGATGCCAGCACCACCAGCAACGGGCGGATGCGCTTGCCCCCGGCCTCGACTAGGTGCCGGCTCGTGGCATCGATCAACGGGTCTGAGTTAGCGATGGCATCGCGCAACAGCTTTTCGACCTTGGCCATGCCGGTGGCGATGGCCGGGCCGAACCCGGGGTCCTGGGCGATGGCTGCGAAGCCCGCCGGCAGGCTCATCGCGGCGGCCAGGGCCGAGGTCTCGGGATTGAGGTCAAGCGATGCGGGGACACCATGCCCGGCGGCGGTCCAGTTGGTCTGGGAATCAGTCACTGTTCTAAGACTTACTATCTGTCGGGGCGGTCGGGTTTCCGGTGCCCGCTCGCGCGTCGCACCGGGGCGCTGGCGGATGGGACCAGCTGTTCAAGCACACTGATCACTCTATCCCCAAACGCGCGGGCGTCCGGCTGGCCGTGATCCGGCGCCGTTAGAGCGGTTTGGTGGCGCGGTGGACGGCCACGATTCCGCCGGTGAGGTTGCGGTACTGGCAGCCTTCCCATCCGGCCTCGGCGATCCAGGCGGCCAGGCCGTCCTGGTTCGGCCAGTCGCGGATCGATTCGGCGAGGTACACGTAGGCACTGGGGTTCGAGGAGACCTTCGAAGCCAGTTCCGGAAGCGCCCGCATCAGGTACTCGGTGTAGATCTTGCGGAACGGCGGGAAGGTCGGGTGCGAGAACTCGGCCACCACGAGCTTGCCGCCGGGCTTGGTCACGCGCAGCATCTCCGCCAGGCCGACCTTGGGCTCGTTGACGTTGCGCAACCCGAAGCTGATGGTTGCGGCATCGAACGTGTTGTCGGCGAACGGCAGGTTCATCGCGTCGCCGGCAACGAAGTCGATATCGGGGCGGCGGCGTTTACCGACCTCCAGCATGCCCTGGGAGAAGTCGCACGCGACAACGGAGATCCCGGCGTCGGCGTAGGGCTCCGAGGAGGTGCCGGTTCCGGCGGCCAGGTCAAGCACGCGCTGCCCGCGTTGGGCACCGACCGCCTCGACCACGGTCCTACGCCAGCGGCGGGTCTGACCCAACGACGCAATGTCGTTTGTCAGGTCGTAGCGCGCAGCTACTCCATCAAACATGGCTTGGACTTCTTCGGGGCGCTTTTCCAGCGATGCACGGCTCACTCTCCCATTGTCGCAAAGTTCCGGGCGCAGGGGAAAAGGGCGCGCTGACCGGGTCCTGGACCGCCCCCGGCGAACCCGCCGGGTGACCCCGCCCACGTGCGCGGATTCCCTTGCCCGCTGCGGCGGTAGGCTTGGAACATCATGACAATTCCTCCCCGGGGCCAGCAGGAAGCCGTTGCTTCCCCGGCCATCCCCCTGTTGCGCAGCCTGACCGTCGAGCGACCGCCGATGAGCGATCACGGATTGCTGGATTACGTGGTGCGCGACGATTCCCTCCTCTGGGGTCGACGCGGCGACGGAATGATCGGCTTCGGCGAAAGCGTCCGCTTCGAATCCACCGGCTCGGAGCGGTTTGCCTTGGCCCGCGACTGGTGGAACTCCGTCATCGCCGCCGCCAAGGTGGAGAACCCGATGGAGCTTCCGGGCACGGGTCCGCTGGCCTTTGCCTCCTTCTCGTTCTCCTACACCAGCACCTACGCCTCGCGGATGATCGTCCCGGAGATCATCGTGGGCCGCACCGGAGACCGCAGCTGGATCACTTACACCCCCGCCGACCCGCTCGCCGAGTTGAGCATCAATGCGGCCGAGGCCCGGCTGGCGGAACTGCTCGAGGAGGTCTCCGAGGAACGCGAATTGTCCCGTGGCGATGACCGGCTGGTTGCCGGCACCGTGTCCGAGGACGGCTACCTTGAGTCCGTTGCCAAGGGCGTAGCAGCCATCGAGGCGGGCCGGCTGACAAAGCTGGTGCTGGCCCGAGATGCGGTGGCAGAGCTGGCTTCCCCGATCGCCGTGGCCCAGGTGCTGCGCCAACTCGCTCTGCGCTATGCCGATTGCTGGACCTACTCGGTGGATGGGCTGATCGGCACTACTCCGGAAATGCTGGTCGAAGTCAAGGGCCAGGTGGCCCGGGCCCGCGTGCTCGCCGGGACCCTGGACCGGGCGACGGCCCCGGCAAACGACCCGGACTACGCACACCGGATGCTCTCCGGGGACGAGAAGCAGCGCCATGAGCACCAACTGGCCATCGACTCTCTGACCGAGGAACTCGGGCCGCTGGTCTCGGGCATGGACTCGCCGGCCGAACCCTTCGTCCTGCAGCTACCCAATGTCTGGCACCTGGCCTCCGACGTCGAGGCCCGACTGCGCGAGCGCGCCGACGGCTCGACGCCCACCGCACTGGACCTCGTCGAGGTCCTGCACCCCACGGCTGCGGTCTGCGGAACCCCCACGAAGATCGCCGGCGAGGTGATTCGCGAGCTCGAGGGCATGGACCGCGGACCGTACGCCGGCCCCGTCGGCTGGGTGGATGCCGCCGGCAATGGCGAATTCGGCATAGCCCTACGCGGCGGGGTCATTGAATCCCCATGCCGGGTCCGACTGTTTGCCGGCTGTGGCATCGTTGCGGCATCGCTTCCGGAGGCCGAATTGGCAGAATCTTGGGCAAAAATGCGACCAATGCGCGAGGCGCTGAATATCTGAAGGGCCAAATAACCGCTCTACGGCGCGAATTGTTGACAATAAGTAATCAGGTGTAGCCTGTGATGCATATCTCATTGCGCTGGAACTCAGGCTAGAATCAGCTTGATCCACCGGTCTGCCTCAGACTCACTATCGCGAAGGACGAATCACCCCATGCGGATTTCTCGTAACATTGCCAAGACGCTGGCCATTGCCGCCATCGGCGCGCTTTCCCTGACCGCCTGCGGCAGCAGCAGCGACACCCCGGCCGCTCCGGCAGACCCGAACGCGGTGAAGCTCATCAATGCCGGAAAGTTCACCGTATGCTCCGACATCCCGTACGAGCCGTTCGAATTCGTCGACAAGGACGGCAAGAACGTCGGATTCGACATGGACATCGCCGGGGAAATCGCCAAGGACCTCGACGTGGAACTGAACGTCATCGTCGCGAGCTTCGACTCCATCCAGTCCGGGCTCTTCAAGACCCAGTGCGATGCGGCCATCTCTTCGGTCTCCATTACGGAGAAGCGTAAGGGGAACATGGACTTCTCCACCCCCTACATGGATGATGACCTGACCCTGGTGGCCAAGGAAGGTTCGGGCATCACCGATATCGAATCCGCCAAGGGCCAGAAGGTCGGCGTGCAGTCTGCCACCACCGGTGCAGATTTCGCCAAGGAGAACGGGCTCGTCCCGGTCGAATACGACACCGGGAACGATCAGGTCATGTCCCTGAAGGCCGGCCAGACCGTGGCTTCACTGGGCAACCAGTCGATCCTGGGCTACGCGATCAAGAACGAACCGACGCTCAAGCGCGTGCAGGACTTCAAGTCCGGAGAGCAGCTGGGCATCGCGGTGGGCAAGGGCAACACTGCGCTCTTGGAAAAGATCAACGGCACGCTCAAGCGCCTTGAAGGCGACGGCTCCATGGCCAAGTTCAAGGACACCTGGTTCGGTTCCATTAACTAACCTTTCCTGATAAACAAGTATTTTTACCCAGGCGAGGCCCAGGCTCCCAAGCGGAACCGGGGCCTCGCCCACTTTCACGGAAGGCTTACACCCCATGGCCATGACTCCTCGTCGACGAGCCCGGATAAGCAAAATAGTTCAAATCGTCATCTTCGTCGGTGCGATCCTGGCATTCCTGATCAGCATCGACTGGAAAGTGCTGGGTGAGACGTTCTTCAACTTCGAGAAGATCGCCCCCATGTTCCCCGGCATCATTACCATCGGCCTGAAGAACACCCTTTACTACACGGTCATTTCCTTCGCCTTCGGCCTGACGCTCGGATTGATCCTGGCCTTGATGAAGACCGCAGCCTTTGCCCCCTACCGCTGGCTCGCCACCGGTTTCATTGAATTCTTCCGCGGGGTCCCGGCAATCCTGGTACTGATCACCCTCGGCTTTGGCATCCCCACGGCGTTCCCCGGGGTCCTCTGGCCACAACCGGTGGTCGTCATGACCGCGCTGGGACTGGTCTCCTCCGCCTATATTGCCGAGACGCTACGTGCAGGGTTGCAGGCTGTGCCCAAGGGACAAATGGAAGCGGCCCGTTCGCTGGGCATGCCCGCCTGGCGCGCGATGGTCACTATCGTGATCCCCCAGGCCTTCAAGATCGTGCTCCCCCCGCTGACCAACGAGGTCATCCTGCTGACCAAGGACTCCTCGCTTGCCTTCATCCTCGGGGCCATGGCTACGCAGTTCGAGTTGACCAAGTTCGGCCGTGACGGGGTGATCAGCCTCGGTGCGGGCATTACCCCGCTGATCGTTGCCGGCGGCATGTACCTGGTGATCACGATCCCCTTGAGCCTGGTAGCACGCAAGTTCGAATCCCGCACCGCACGTGCGAACCGATAGGCAGGGACCTCTCATGAATGAAAAAAACGACCCGCAGCCGGCCTTCAAGGCCGCCGGCGTCTCCATTGTCGGGTTGCACAAGTCCTATGGATCCAACGAGGTACTCAAGGGCATCGACCTTGATGTCAAACCCGGTGAGGTGGTCTGCCTGATTGGGCCCTCCGGCTCGGGCAAATCGACGTTGCTGCGCTGCGTGAACCTGCTGGAACAGCCCAACAAGGGCACCATCCACGTCGGCGGCTTCGAGACGACCGATCCCGATGTCGACCTGGATAAAATGCGCCAGAAGGTCGGCATGGTGTTCCAGCAGTTCAACCTGTTCCCGCACCTGACCGTGCTGCAAAACTGCACCGTCGCCCAGGTCAAAGTCCTCAAACGCTCCAAGGCCACGGCTTCGGCGGCGGCACTTGAGCACCTGACGAAGGTCGGGCTGGGCGAGTTCGGAGCCCGCTACCCGGATGAACTCTCCGGTGGCCAACAGCAGCGCGTGGCCATCGCCCGGGCGCTGTCCATGGATCCCACGTTGATGCTCTTCGACGAGCCGACATCGGCACTGGATCCGGAAACGGTCGGCGAAGTGCTGGCCATCATGCGTAATTTGGCCCAGGACGGCATGACCATGTTGGTGGTGACCCACGAGATGGGCTTCGCCAAGGAGGTCGCAGACCGGGTGATCTTCATGGACGGTGGAGTCGTCGTCGAGCAGGGTCCGGCTCAGGACCTCATCGGCAATCCGCAGCAGCCGCGCACCAAGGATTTCCTCAAGCGCGTGCTCGACCCCACCCATGTTGACTTGCAGGACTGATCGACACCGAGTGCCAACCGAAATGGTTGGAGGCAATGCCCTCGCATTGCCTCCGGCCGTTTCTTTTCTTGTGCGGGGTCAGCGTTGTTGTTCCGATATGGCCTTCTTCACCGCACGGGAGATCGCTGCATGCAACTGCCGCAGATCAGAACTGTCGATGGAGACATCGATGATCCGCCGGCCCCTGGCTTCGACCCGCAGCGCCGCGCGCAGCCCGGCCACATCGCCCACAGCCACATAGCCCAGCTTGTAGGCGACGGCTAGCGAACTCAGGTCAACGTTCTGTGGCGTGCCGAAAAGCCGCTGGACGGTGTGGCCATAGCGTCCGGCGGCGGCGACACCGCCGTGTTCGAGGGTGGAGAAGATCGCCCCGCCGGCGTCGTTGAGCACCACGATATCCAGCTCGGGCTCCGGTTCACCCGCTCCCAGCAGCAACCCGCCCACGTCGTGAAGGAACGTCACGTCACCCACCAGCACCGTGGTGCGCCCGCCCGTGCCAGCCAGCGCCACCCCCGTGGCGGTGGCCAGCGTGCCGTCGATGCCGGCAAGACCCCGGTTGGCATAGACCGGGCCAAAGGGCATGGCGCCCGGCACGGCACAGAGGTCGGCGTCCCGGATCGCATTCGATGAACCAATCACCAGCGGGCCCTTCGCCGCGTCCCACACCTCGCGCGCGAGCTCGGGCCCGGTCAGTCCCTCATGGTCCTCGAGTACCGTCCCGATCGCTCTGGCTGCATTCTGCCCTGCCCGCTGCCATTGATCCAGCCAGCCCCGTGGTCCGCGACGGGCGAACAGCGAAAGTTCGGACGCCTCGGTGATGACGACCTCGGCTCGACGCCCGGGTTCGAACCAGGCGACCGGGGTCGGAATGTACAGCGCGGCGGGAAGTCCGGGACGGTTCAACAGCCGTGCCACCGGCCGGCTCAGGGTCGGGCGTCCGAAAACCACCACGCGTTCGATCCGTTCCGAGAAGAAATCAATCAGCAGCCGGTAGGGGGCAATGGCGGTGGGACCAAAGCGGGCATTGGAGCTGGGTTCGGCCAGCAGCGGCAGTCCATGCTCCCGGGCAAAGCGCTCGGCCGCCAGGCCGGCACCATGGCCGGCAACCACCACTGTGCGGCTTTCCGCCAGCTCGCCCGGATTCGCCGCGACAGCTTCCGGCGTATCACTCGATGCCTCATTGCAGGACACCCTGCAGCCAGCCGTGGCCGTGGCCAGAGAATCACCGGGACCTGGCACCAGTGGGTCCCGGAAGCCGATGTTCAGTTGGACCGGCCCGGGAACGCCGGGCCTGGGGCAGGCAGCGTGCGCGCCGACCGGCACGCCGGCCGCATCGAGTCCCCGGCAAATCAGTACACCGGCCTCTACCTCGCGGCACGGGTCGATGCCCGCCTCGATGTCGGCGCAGTGGCGCACATGGGAGGAAAAGAGCCCGAGCTGTCGGGTCGTTTGATTGGCCCCCGTGCCGTGTAGTTCCTCGGGCCGGTCGGCGGAAAGCACCAGCAGCGGGATCCCCGCGTGGTTGGCCTCCATGACAGCTGGCAAAAGCTCTCCCACCGCAGTGCCCGAGGTGGTGACGATCGCCGCGGGCAGCCCGGTGGCAAGCCCCAAGCCCAGCGCGGTAAAGCCGGCATCCCGCTCGTCGATGCGTACGTGGAGCGTCACCTCGCCGCGGGCCTCGGCCTCCGCAAGCGCATAGGCCAGCGGTGCACTGCGTGACCCGGGGCAGATGATGACATGCTCCACTCCCCCTTCCAGCAGACTCGCCACCGCATGCCGGGCGGCAACCATCGAGGACAGGGAGCGCGGGTGGGGACTCATCCTTCAATCTTAGGTCCGTGCTCGAGCCGAGCGTGACACGGCTGGCCTAGTCATACCGATCAAGTGATAGGGACTCGTTCAGGTGGGCGCCCACAGTGATCAGAACCTCGGAACCCTCGGCTAATTGCGGCCCAATGCGGCTAGTCCTTGAATTCTCTCGGCTTCACTACGCTGATGCCGTGCCTGCTCATGCCGTTCAAGCCCGGTCAAGATCTCGGCCCAGAGCAAATGAACCGATACGTGCTCGGAGTCTTCGCTGCCGGTGCGCACGTCCAGGACCTTCCTCAATGTCTCGGAGGCTTCGAGCAGGTTTCCGGTGGCCATGTTCCAGCGTGCGCGCGTGGCTGCCAGGCCAATACGTTCGGATTCGGTGCCCCCGATGACGTCATAAGCTATCTGGGACCGATCGATGCAATGCAGGGTGTGGGCATCGGTGATCCCGGCCTGGATCCGGACATCGGCCACACCCTTGTTGAAGCGGGCCCAAGCATGGATGTCGTTAACGGCAGCAAGGAGTTCGGCGGCAAGCTCGTGGTGCGCCGTTCCCTGCTCATGTTCACCATAGGCAAACGCCACATTACCTAGGGTCCAATGCCCTTGACTGGCCGCCGCGGTATTGGAGACCCGTTCCAGTACCTTGGTCAGCGGATCGCGCAGGGCCCAGGCATCATCAATCCGATCAGCCTCCACGAGGCACGCAATCAGTCCTTGATAGGCGTCGGAACAGATCTGGGGATTCGCAGAAGGAACGTCCAAGAGAGCCAGCGCCTCACGGGCGCTAGCTATGGCCCGCTCATGCTGGGATTTATTACGCAGTGCCGCCGCGCGGAGTATCAACGAGCGGACCTTCAAGGTGACATCACCCTCAGTCGCCGCGCACTGCATCATGTGCGATACGGTTCGCAGTGCCGCGGAGTATGTCCCCAAAAGAATCTGCGCCTTGGCTACGAGATAGTAGTAGTCCCATTCCTTGGTTGCATCGCCCAGTTGGCTATAGGCGCTGGCACATTTCTCGGCAGCGATGGCCATTTGCTGTGGGTCGCCAACGGCTTCGACCTTTCGATATTGCGCCTCATAGCGCAAGGCATCGACCAACTGTAGAGAAGAGAGCATTGAACAATTATCGTTCATCGGTGCCCAAGAAACGACTAGGGGATGCTTGGGAGGCATCCGTCTTCGGCAAAAGTTTGACAGACAATTTTTCAAATTGTAGACAATGGTTATTTGACCTGCGTCAACACGTCAATTAGGGAGCCGGTAGGGATAGGATTCTATCTCGGGGTGGCCGGTCAAAAACTTGTCCGGCATGGTGGGTACGACCCCGAATATGTCCCACACAGCAAATGAAAAGAGTCATCTTGAAAAAGTTCTTGGGTCTTACCTTGGCAACCATGGTGCTCGCCGGTGGCGTGTTCTTCGGAAGCGCAGCAAACCAGGCACCGGGCAGCAACACGACAGTGACGCCGGGCGGCGGCATCAGCCAGCTTTCCGGAAACAACAACTGGCCGCTCTAAGCGTCTGACAGTCAGCCGCGGACCGGCGCCTTGAGTGTTTGCCCCGGTCTCGGCTGCCTGTTGTTTTTCGACGTTGTTATGCATCGCTCGATTCTTATCCGATCAGCAGCGCCCGGCACTGCGTCACATCGATCAGCCACACTTCGTTGGCAAAGAAAAGAACTACCAGGCGTTCAGCCGCTGGGCATTGGGCAATAGATCTATTCTTCACTCATCGTCTGGGACTGGAAGCCTGCGGTGAAGTCGGCGGCGGACATTGGCTTGCCAAAAAGATAACCTTGCGCATATTTGAATCCGATGTCTTTGAGCATCTGGGCCTGTTCGGGCGTCTCGATTCCCTCGACCACGCAGTCCAGGCCGCAAGCGGAAACCAAGCTGTAAACTGCGCGCACCAAGTCAGCTTGTTGCGGGTCCGTGGCAACGTCGTCCACCAGCTTCTTATCAATTTTTACGCCAGCTACGGCCAGTTCGCGCAAGTACCCGATAGACGAATACCCGGTACCAAAGTCATCGATGTGCACTTCGACCCCCATCGCCCGAAATGCCTTGAGCGTGTATTGGTGCAAGTGGTCGGCGCTCATGAGCTTATCCTCGGTAATTTCCAAGGCCAGCACGCTGGTGGGAAGCCCATAGCGCAATAACGCTGTCCGGACCATGTCCGGGAAGCCCAGCAAGTGCAGCTCACGCGAGTTGACGTTGACATGGACCTTGAACTCGGGGCCGACCAAACCACGCTCCCTCCACTCGGATAGCTCCCGCAGTGCCTCATCCAAGATGTACTCGGTGATCGCACCCATCATGCCGGCTTCCTCTGCGGCAACCAGAAATGCCGCAGGGGATAAGAGCCCATGGCCCGGGCGTTGCCATCTGACCAGAACCTCTGCGCCGACGATTTCCTGATCCTCAAGCCTAAAAAGACCCTGATAGACGGGCATCATTTCGCCCAGGCTCAAAGCCACACGGAGGTCATTGACCAGTGCCGCCTTTTCCTGCCGTTCAAGAAGCATGTAGGGCTCGAACTCGTGGACCTTGCAAGCCGAGGAATGCTTGGCCACGTACATCGCAGTATCGGCCTCAAGCATTAAGCGTTCGGCGTCGTGATCAGCGAGCGCTACGGCGATACCCACACTCGCGCCTGGCATGAGGCTGATCCCATCTACCATCATTTCCTGGTTAATCGACTCGAGAATCCGCAGCCCCAGGGCATGTGCTCCCGTTTCTTGGGATCGCAAGAGAATAGCGAATTCGTCACCGCCCAAGCGCGCAATGAGGTCGCCTTCACGGACATCGATACGCAGCCGCTCGGCGAGCTGGCACAGCACCTTGTCGCCTATGGCATGACCGTGGGTATCGTTGACGATCTTGAAAGCGTCCAAGTCAAGGAAGAGAAGGCTGGGTGCTGCAGCGCCCGCACGGAATTCCTCTAAGCATTCCTCGATGGCCCGCATCAGCGCAGACCGGTTAGACAGCCCGGTCAGGGGATCGCTGTAGGCCAGGGTTTCCATTTGTCGCCGCGCCTGTTCAAGCTGATGCGTGCGTTGGGCAACCCGATCGTCGAGGTCCTGGTAGACCGATTCCAATTCCCCGGCCATGGCATTGATGCCAACGATGATTGCATCAATTTCGTCCCGTTGTGGGCTTGGTCGGAGCAGGAGTTCGAAGTCCATGTCCGCAATCCTCAGGATCGCGGAAACGATCTGATCGATCCGGGGGTCCACCCCCGCGGAGTGAGAACTTTCAGGCATGTGTCAACACATGCTCCCGGGCCGCGGAGAAACGTTCAAAATATGCGCAACTATGATCTCTTAACAGCTTGCGTATGAAGAATCGCGCCAAAACCCGGTCGGCAGGACCTGAACCCAGGATTGCCACGCGGTTTTTCGAAACGACCTTGCTGAAGTATTCGGCCACCCCCACAGCGACACCGTCCAGTCCTGAGATATCGATGATCAGGTGCGCGTCTAATTCGCTGGTCCTGGAGAAATATTGCTCCTGCATGTGCATAAAGGTAGCAACTGTCAGCGTCGTCCCCGGCGAGAAACCGACTTCCAGCACGTTGTCTTCCGAGAACGTCATACGGGAGAAAGGAGCAGTCCAGGTCCAGAGCTGGGCAGCTGCCGTCTCGGGATCAGAAACATGGGTCAAGGATGCTGATTTCTCCTCGTGCCCACTGACCTCGTACTGCCGGGGTGCAACGTCATTTGACACCGATACGCCTCCGTCGATCATCGCCCCCACGCAAGTCCCGGTCCAGCCGCCGATCGCCCTGGTACAACAAGGTGGACCAATCGGTGTTTTCCGGGGTCGCCACTGGGTATGGAACAGGCTTGGGTTTCGCCGTGCGCGGAGACACGTACATCCAATCCATCACGCCTAGCGCCATGTCGACGGCGGAATTCTTGAAGCCGATGTATGCGCGGATAGCGAAGGTAGCCAAGATCGCGTTGAACCCGGCAAAGGCGACGTTGCCCCAATTCGATTCCTGGAAATCCCGCCAGAGCGTGAAGAGCGAGAAGGCCACAATGAGGTACGGAATCGCGACGTACAACCCCGGAGCAGCCGTGCGGTCCCGAACCTTTGGAGTCCTTACGAAGGGAATCTTTTCGCCGGTGAAGGCCTGCTCCACTGATTTGAGGACACCGGCGATATTCACTGGCAACAGCACCAAGTTGAACCCGTAGATCCTGAAAATATCGCTGAACCGATGCCCGCAGGTCCTGAGGTCGTTACCCATGGCCAGGAAATATGGCAGCGCCGCGATGAAGATCAAGGGGCTGAGCAGGCGCCCGTCGTAGGGATAGACGAGCAAGAAAACGAGTCCGGCACTAGCCCACGCGATCGAGGCCATGTAGTTGGTTCGCAAAAGTACTTCACGCAGCCCTACGCGTTCCCGACGTTGGCGGCGTTCGCTTATTTGGCGCCAGAATTTCGGCAGGATCAGCAAACCACCATTGGCCCAGCGACGTCGCTGGACGACCAGCGAGCCAAAGTCGGGAGGAGTGGCGCTGTAGCTCAGCCGTTCCGGATAGTTGGCAAGACCCCACCCATGATTGCCTAGGTCAATGCTGGATTCGGTATCTTCGATCACCGTACGGTCTTGGATATAGGTTTGAATCTCGTATCCGCCCACCATATTGGTCTCGCTGATATCCAATATTGCCCGCTTGAGGATGATCGCGTTAGCCCCCACCCAGAACGTTGCGCCGTAGTGGGTCATGCCCTGATGCAGGATGTGCTGGATATCGGTCGTTGCGCCAGCCACACGTTCAATGCGTGTCGGGGCTCCACGGAATGAGGAATAAGGCGTCTGCGTCACGGCAATATGCGAATTTTCTTCGGCTTCCAGGAAGTAGACCAGACGCAGGCAGTAATCACGCAGCAGCAACGAGTCTGCGTCCAGGGTCAACAGATACTTTGAGTCCGGAACGTCGAGAACCTGCGCCCCCTCACCGAGAACATCGTCTTCGCCCACCTTACGGAGGATGTCGACATCACCTCGCGGATCGGTGACCCAGCGCGAACCCATCAACGAGATATATGAGTTGAGGTTCATGGCCTTGTTCGACTCACGCGAGAGGTTCGCATAACGTTTGCGTTCAAAACTCGAAAGCTGGCAGGCGAAAATTCGGACCAGCCGCAAGTAAAGTTCTTCAAGCCGGTCCAAGTCAGGGGATTCATTCTGGGATTGTGCCGCGTTGAGCGCCAGAAGCGTCAAACGCAGTTCACGTGCCAGGCCCATGATCACCGAATCAACGAAGAACTCATCGACATGGTCGTTTATCGGTTCTGAGGCAGCCATGGATTCAAGCCAACAGGCCGCCTCGGAGTAGGCCTCACAGACCTTGGGCAGCAGCTCTGCGGGAGTCGCTCCCCCGGCACGGCCCTCAACGAAGACCCTGAATGCGGCCTGCGCGGCACCATGTGGTGCCTTGAGTTCCTGCTCGATGTCGATGACCAGTTTCCTCGTCGCGTCAAGCCGTGCAGCGACTACGGGATCGGTGGGGTACGGGTTGTCGTCAATCAGTAAGACCACGCGGAGCGAGGAGAATTCCTGAAGTGCCGCCGACCAAAGGGTCTGGCGGACCACACCCGGCTCTTCGGCATAACTGGGGACCAACGCAGTGATCGACCCGGAATAGGACCGGAAGTGACGGTCGAGTTCCCCACGTGGCGCACGCCGATGAGCAGCAAAGCGATGAAGTGCCGCCTGCCGGGCAGTGAGGTACATGAGTGCGGAGAAAGTCAGGAAACTGACAACCGTCAGGTACATAACCGCTTCGAATTGGAACCTGAACCCGACGTCCGGGTTATTGGCCAGCTGGCGGAAGATTGTCGAAATAACGTATGAAACCCAAGCGAGGATGGTGACCACGATGCCGATACGTCCCCATGCGATCTTCCGCCGCGATGGAGCGGGGTGCACGATCGAGAGCGGCTCTGATCGCTTCTCCGAACCCCATTGGCGCTTGCGAACCGGCTCAGTTGGAGATTGCTCAACTGGAAGCGATGCTGAGTCAGTGGGCTCACGGAGCTCAGGATCCTGACGGTGGTCTTTCAAGAAACTTCTCCCCCACGTGAAATCAAATGCGCCGACAACTGAATAAAGTCAAAATACGGCCGAAGTGGTCTGAGCCTACATCATTGTCCTATGCTTGCTGAGCTGGCCATATCGGACTTTCGGAGCTGTCATTTTCTCGGATTAATTCGAGTTCACTGAATCGGCGCAGGGGCCCGCTACAGCGCTGGAGTTTGTTGTGCATGCAGGGTCCCTGTGATGCAGTCTTTTGTTACGTCAAGGGGAAACAATGTCTCGTCGCATGGATGGCCGACGCCTCTCATGGGTTCGGTTACTGCTAGTTGTCGGCCTTCTGGCTGCCCTGGTCTTGGTCGGAATGTCGTCTTGGACGTCAAACCGCGATGCGGCACGGGCCGCCGAGTCTGGCCAATGGTTCGGCTCATACGTCGATGCCACGTCGACTCCGTTCTATCCACTCGCGGAAAACATCGGCGAAGGCCAGCGAGTCGTGTTGGCCTTCGCCGTAGCGGATCCAAAAGAGCCCTGCCGACCGTCGTGGGGCGGCTACTACACGATGGATCAAGCGAACGAGACCTTCGACCTGGACCGTCAAATAGCACGCTTGAAGGAGCAGGGTGGCTCCGTGGTCGTTTCCACCGGCGGGTTGCTCAACGACGAATTGGCGACCGCGTGTAAGGACGTACCAAAAATCGTCGAAGGCTACGAACAGTTGCTGGAGCGATACGACTCGACCGTCCTTGACCTCGATGTCGAGGGCGACGATTTGGAAGACGTGGACTCCGGAGCTCGCAGGGCTGACGCTGTTGCCTCCGTTCAGGAACATGCGGCCAAGGCAGGGAAACCGGTTCAGGTATGGGTCACTCTCCCGGTGGATACCCGCGGATTGACCGCCAGCGGACTCTCGGAGGTGCAGCGCTTGCTCGATGGCGGCGTGGACCTCACCGGGGTCAACCTGATGACGATGAATTTCGGTGAAACACGGGCAGCTGGCCAAAGCATGGCTGATGCCTCCGAGCAGGCAGCCAACAGCACCCATGCCCAGCTCAAAGAGCTCTACCGACAAATGGGCCTCGACATCGGGGACCAGACCCTCTGGTCGAAAATTGGGCTGACCCCGATGATTGGGCAGAACGATTTGCTCGGAGAGGTCTTCACCCTCGATGATGCCGCTGCATTGAATTCCTTTGCCGTGGCCAACCGCGTTGGTCGGGTTTCCATGTGGTCAGCCAACCGCGATCAGGATTGCGGGCCGAATAACCCGGATCCCCAACGAGTCTCGAACAATTGCAGCGGCACACCTCAACAGGACGGGTCCTTCGCTGTAGCACTTTCAGCAAATCTCGACGCGACTAAAGTGATCGCCCTTCCAGATCCGTCGCCGATGCCTGCACCGGTCGAGACGGCGATCGTGGACGACCCAGCCAAGAGCCCTTACCCGATATGGAATGTCCAAGCCGCCTACCCCAAGGCGGAACGAATTGTGTGGCGCGGCAACGTCTATGAGGCCAAGTGGTGGACCCAGGGAGACGCACCCGACGCACCGGTCGCCGAGGCGGCGTCCACCCCATGGCTACTGATCGGTCCGGTACTTCCCGGCGACAAGCCGGCCGCACTACCGGCCATACCCAAGGGCCTATACCCCGCTTGGTCCCCGACCATCGTCTATCAGAAGGCTGACCGGGTCGTACTTGAGGGACGCATCTTTGAAGCGAAGTGGTGGACTCAGGCCAATAGTCCCCAGGCGGCGCTTCAGGGCGCACCCGATTCGCCTTGGGTGCAGCTAACCGATGCTCAGGTGCGCCTTCTGGTGGATCAGGCCGAGGAGAAGGCCAGCAGCAGTAAATAGGTTCGGTCCGGATGGCGGAACGCTTCCGGACCACCTCGGGCAGTGGAGGGGCAGGCTTCTTTCCCGCTGGCATGCCAGTCGGAGAGGGGCCTGCTACCGTCCCTGCGAAGCTGCGACCGGGCCCATCAGCAGTCGATCAGCCGAGCATGATGCAGTGTGTGCCCGTGTGGTGGTTGGAAGCCCCCTCTGCTCGATACCCCACCCTTGGCTGCACATCGCTCCAGCGTGCTAATAAACGAGGGCCCCAGTGCACGAGAGTTCTCTGCGGCACGTCACTGGATGCTCCTCCTGAAGCACTGATCGGGCCGCCGGCCGAAGTCCCCTATGGGGATAGGACCGCTCGTGCGGCCTTGTCGCCGGCGATAGCACCGTAGATGACCCCTGCCAGCATCGATGCAGTGGACAGTCCCAACGCCACGGCCTGCGGCACTTCCGCAGGGAGTAAAAAGGCCGGAAGTGCACAGGCAATGGCAATATACGCACCGATGACTGTGGGACGTTCGGCAGCTCGATGTGCCGCGGTCCAGGTCGCCGGGCTGGACATGGTCGTTGTGGTGCGGATGCCCACCAGCGAATTAACGCCGATACGTCCGTCAGCGCAGCGACGTGCCACCACCATGAGCACGAGGTAACAGGCCAGCATGAGTATCACGGCAAAGATCATGTAATCCAGCCTAGCTCGGCACCTAGCTGTTGCGGATTGCCCTATCGGGCCTCTAGCCGGGCATAAGCCAGCCGGAGGCGCCGCATCCACCAGTCCACACGTTCGGCAAGCGCAGCATGCCGCTCTAGCAGTTCGGGATCGGCAATGACCTCCCGCAGGTCCAGTTCCCCGTCGACGGCGGTGTAGGGATCCGTGGTGACGTCCGCTGCCAACAGCGAACCGGTGCCCAGCCCGCACGCGAACGGAAGTTCGGGGAGGGCAGCAGCCAGCGCGGCGCCCATGCGCAAACCCACCGAGGAGTCCAATGCCGAGCTGACCACCGCCGGCAATCCGGCACGCGTGACGATATCAAGGGCCCGGCGGACCCCACCGAGCGGCTGAGCCTTGACGACGATCAGGTCTGCCGCATCCTGGCGGGCCACGGCGATCGGATCGGATTCCTTACGCACGGATTCATCGGCCGCTATCAGCACACCCAGCCCACGACGGGCCACCTCGAGCCGCAGCCGGCGCAGGCCCCCGATGCCCGCAACCGGTTGTTCGGCATACTGCAGGCAGTAGGGGGCCAGTGCTTCGAGCGCGGCCAGTGCCTGCTCATGGTTCCAGCCCTCGTTGGCATCGATGCGAATCGCAGCATCGGGCAACAGCCGGCGGACTTCGGCTACGCGGGCCACATCGGCGGCGAGGTCCTGACCACGTTCGGCGACCTTCACCTTAACCGTGTGTGTCGCGTCGTAGTTGGCAAGCACGGAGTGGACCCCGTCCACGGAAACCGCGGGAACCGTCGCGTTAACCGGCACGGCATCGCGCACCGGTTCCGGGAAGCCCTCCCAGCCGGCCTCAATGGCTGCAGCTAGCCAGGCGGACGCCTCGTCCGGGCCGTATTCCAGAAAAGGCGAAAACTCTGAAAACCCGACCGGCCCCTCGAAAATCATGACCTCTCGCTCCAGCACACCACGGAATTTCACTCGCATCGGCAGTGAAACCACGTGGGCCCGGGCGATCATTTCTTCCAGCGGGGGCAGCGTCATCATACCTTCGAGCATATCCTCCGATCCCGGTGGCAGAGGAAGTTCAGAGGAAGTTCAGAGGAGACTATGGCACCCTTAAAGGCAATGGATGACCTGATGGCGAACCGGCACCGCGGTCTACGAAGCACACGTCCCAGCCTCGCCCTGTCCCGCTCCTGGTTCGGATTCTGCGCGGGGCTTGGCATCGTGTTCTGCGGCGTCTACGCACTCTTCGTCTTATCCCGCAAGGGCCAGCGGATCGACGATGCTGCCCTCGTCAGCGCATTGCACTTCATGAATGCCAATGCAATACGACAGCCGGCCATGGACTTCATGAATGCGATGCCAGCTGTCTGTGCCGTTATTGCAGTCCTTGCCCTGATACTGGCTTTTGTTCGCGGACGGCTCGTTGCGCCCCCCGCCATAGCCGCTATGTCATTTGCTGCTGCTGTGCTGAGTACCCAGGTCTTGAAACACGGGATCCTCGTGCGTCCCAACCACGGAATTTCCGAGGCCACCATGAACTCGTTCCCCTCGGGGCACACCACCACCGCCGCGTCTGCCCTGTTCACCGTCCTGCTGCTCACCCCACCGGCTTTCCGCACGTGGGTATCGGTTGTTGGAGGTGGCTTTGCTGCCATTGCCGGCGCCGCGACGCTGCTGCTCGGCTGGCACCGGCCCTCGGACGTGCTGGCCGCCTACCTCGTCGCCGCCTTCTGGGCCGTACTGGGGGCCGCGGGGCTTGCCATCTGGTCGGCCCGCCCCGGCAACTGCCATGCGCTCTCCTTAACAACACACGAAAGGATCGGGTTCGTTCCCCGTCTACTTTTCGCCTTGGGCGTCCTGGGAACCTGCATCGGCTCGACCCTCTGGCTGTTGGTATCTGCCTCCGGTTCCGTGGCCGCAAACCAGTCCCGATACCTGTTGGTGCTGTCGGCTACCTTGTTGTTGATCCTGTCCCTGGCGATGGTGCTGACCGTGGGCATGCAATGGATACTGGCCCACTATCGGGTCGATGCCGCAGGTCACCGCGGTCGCGACCTCGGAATGAAGTAGCCAAAGAGCACTGCGCCGAGCAGCGAGATGCCAGCGACAGCCCAGATGCCGACTGCCAGCGAAAGGGTCGCTGCCAGGGCGGAAAGCAGGACGGGGCCGGCCATGACACCACCATCGGCCATCAGACGCCACAGCCCCAGAAACTGCGGGCGTCCATGCTCGGGCGAGTGGTCGGCACCCAGTGTCATGACAATGCCCGAACCGATGCCGTTGCCCAAGCCCAGCAACATGGCCGCCAGCAAGAGCGTCGTGCCCCCGGAAGCCAACGGCATCAGGCCCAGTGCAACTGCCATGATGAGCATGCACGGCACGGCAACCCAGACCCGTCCGCGCCGGTCCATGACCTTGCCTGCCGGGTAGAAGACCAGCATGTCGATCGCCCCGGACAGCCCGTAGATCAGCGATGCAGTGGTGGCATCCAGGCCCAGATTGTCCGCCCAGAGCGGGATCACCACCTGGCGCGAAGCCCGCACGGCGGCGATGCAGAACACCCCGAGCCCTACTGTGGCTAGCGGGCGCCAGTGGTTTCTCGCGATCCCCGCCATGGTGATCTTCCGCGTGGTGCCGTCGGCTGCTCGAGGGGGCGACCGCACTTCGAGGTCCGGTATGCGCAGGCTGATCACCATGGCGGCGATCAGGGCGCCCAGACCCACCCAGTAGGCCCCGGTGATCCCGATCAGGCTCATCACGCCGGCAGCGGCAAAAGGGCCGATGAATACGCCGATGCGCGCCACCCCGCCGAGTGTGGACATGGCCCGGGCCCGGAATTCGGGTGGGACGGCCTCGGCCAGATAGCTCTGTCGGGCCAGGTTGAAGACCGATCCGGCCATGCCGATCATCAGCACGCCGATGGCGAAGATGCCGAGCTGCGAATCGAAAATGCCCAGCCCCATGCCGAGCGCGGCCCAGGCAGCTGCGGCCGTCATCGCCTTGCGTTCGCCCCACTTGGCGGTCATCAGCGCGGGGGAACGTTGGAGAGCAGCGATCCGACGCCGACCAGCGTGATGACCAGGGCGGCGGCGGCAATGGACGCGCCGCGTTCCCTGGCCGAGAGCGCGATCACCGGCATGACGGCACCGAGGCCGACCGAGTACAGCAGCGAAGGGGCATAGACCTTCAGGGCCGTGGCGCGCAGGCTGAAGGGGGGTTCGCTCATCCCCCCACCCTATGCCCGGGGCGCGGAGCCCCGGCTCAGGCAGTCGGGGCAGCAAAGACGGATTCCAGGTATCCGTTCCAGGCTCCGCTGGTTGCCGCCGCATCGGCTCCCGGAGCGAAGTCGTGCACCGTCAGACCGACCCGGGCGCCGAAGGCATTACGTCCGAAGATCCGCACCATGGCATCATCGGTGCGCAGGCCCAGGAAGTTCTCGTTCCCGAAGTCCACCACGGCATCCACCCGTCCGAGCCCGGGAAGCTGGAGGTTCACGTCCTGCCCGGCCACCACGTCCGCGAGGCCCAAGGCGGCGAGCAAGGTGTCCAGCGCTCCGGGTGCCACAGCCGCCGCGGGTCCCTGAACCTCGCAGAAGACGACCGGTCGGCCATCGAAGTGCAACAGGTACTGGCCCAGGGTGTGCAGGTAGAAGGCGGTGTGCTTCGAGGCGGCATCGTACTGTTGATCCCAGTCGTCGACGAAGATGCCGCTGTGGACATAATGAAGCGCCGTTCCTTGATCGCCCGGGGTGAGCACGTGTTCAAGCTGGTTGTACCAGCCGTCCGGTCCCTCCATCCGTGTGACCAGATGTGTGGGGTGTTCCTCCACCGTGCGCGCGACGGGCCACTGATCGGTCGGGAACATCCAGGCCGGAGTGCCCGCGGTGACGGCTTCCCAGATGCGCTCCGGCGTCGCCGGAAGCACCGAATCGTGAATGATTTCGAATTCCCTGCTCATGACTGCTTCTCCTTGGGTTTCGGGTGCAGCGCCACGAGGACGCGGTGGTTGCGCCCCTTCGGTGCCGTTCCGTCGTGGTATTTTTCGACTAGGCCGGCCATCGTGGTCCCCAGTTCGGCGCTGAATGCGGTGCGCGCCCGGGCATCGGCGAAGATGATCTCGGCGTCAATGGCAAAGACCGGTAGTTGCTGTTTGGAAGCGGTGGCACCGGCGATCAGCCGGCCCAGCTCGCGCACCAGCCGGGCGGCCAGCGCCAGCATCCACCAGGCCGATGCCTGATCGCGTAGTCGTCCCGGGTCCGGCGCCAGTTCGGGCAGGGCCTCGGGTGAAATGACAAGGGCCGTGGCGGTGGCCCGGACGAGCCGCTCGGTCAGGTTCTCCCGGCGCCGCGTTTCAACCAGCTCCACCAGTCCGTGTTCCTCGAGCATCTTCAGGTGGTAGCCGAGCTTCTGCCGAGGCAACCCCTACCTGCCACCAGGGGTCCCTAGCTGTACGCCTAGCGAAGCTGCGCCCGGGTGGCATTGACCCGGTTCAGCAGGTGTCGGGACTGAATCGGTCCGTAGGGAAGCACCGGGATGGCCTTGGTGAAGTCATCCGCCTGCTCCTGAATCGCTCCGGTACAGGTCAGGATCGCCTGACGGAGCTTGTGGAACTCGGTGCGCACGAAGGCCAGGTCCACCGGGTCCCCGTGCCCGGGGACGATCACCGTGTACAGGTCGTCTATCGCTATTAGTTTGCCGAGCACCTTCTGCCATTCCATCGGGAAGGAATCCTCGAAGCTCGGCGGAGCGCCCTGTTCAAGCAAATCACCGGCGAACAGCACGGATCCCGCGGAGACAAGCAGGTCGCCATCGGTGTGGCCGCGGCCAAGGTGGAAGAGCGTCACCACGTGGTTGCCCAGATCGATGTCCACGGGGTGATCGCGCACCAGCGAATCGGGGAGCACGATCTCCGTGTAGTCTCCCCGCCCCGCAGCCATCTCGGGTTCTGTATCGACAACCAATGCGCGCTGGGACTCGCCGTTGAGGGCGATTTCCTCCGCCGCCCGCAGGTGCGCCCAG
This sequence comes from Paeniglutamicibacter cryotolerans, assembly GCF_014190875.1. Lineage (NCBI taxonomy): Bacteria > Bacillati > Actinomycetota > Actinomycetes > Micrococcales > Micrococcaceae > Paeniglutamicibacter > Paeniglutamicibacter cryotolerans. Next base: position 308,009 of record NZ_JACHVS010000001.1, read on the forward strand.
ATCCCGTCAATCCCCTTGGCCCGGAAGTAGTCGTTGCCGAAGAAGTGGTCCCCGTGGGCATGGGTGTTGATCAGCGTCAGTGGCAGGTTGGTCACGGCCCTGACGGCGGCGTAGGTGGGGGCCGCCTCGCGGGGGCCTGCTCCCGGGTCGATGACCAGGGCGCGCTCGTCGCCGACGATCAACCCGGTGTTCATGGTGAACCCCGCATGGACCAGCACCCAGCTGCGTTCACCGATGTACTCCCAACCAGCAGCCTCGGCAGCGGTTTTCAGTTCCTGTGTTGGTTCGGTTTCCTGCATTCCCATGGGTGCGCCCTTCGTGAGTCCGGTTCTCACCCAAAAATACCCCGCACGGGACCGCATAAGCGCGAAAAAGCAGCCGGTGACGCCGAATGCGTCAACCCCGGCCGCTTCGAACAGCCCCACGCTCAGCCGTGGTTGGCTATCCGCACCTCGCCAAAGGGTACGTGCTCATCGACCACGGCCTGTTCCGAGTGCGTACCGAGACCCCGGATCAGGACCCCGTTCTCACCCTCGGCAACGGACTCGCGGAAGATGGGCAGCAGCGTCGCCGCAAGGTGCTCATCCAAACCGGCAAGGAATTCCTGGTAGGCCACTGGTAGATCCTTCATGGCAAAAGGATAGGCGGCTTCGGCCGCAAATGGCAGAGGCCCGCGCGCCCCCTGTTGCCAGGGGCCGCACGGGCCCGAAGATGCCGGTTCGCTTACAAGTCCGCGAGCACGGACATCGGGTTCTCGATGGCGTCCGCGACAAAGCGCAGGAAGCCGCCGGCGGTTCCGCCGTCGCAGACCCGGTGGTCGAAGGTCAGCGTCAGTTCGGTGACCTTGCGGACGGCCAGTTCACCGTCGACGACCCAGGCGCGGTCGATGATGCGACCGACGCCGAGGATCGCCGCCTCGGGGTAGTTGATGATGGCGGCCGAACCGTCAACACCGAAGACCCCGTAGTTGTTCAGCGTGAAGGTGCCGCTGGTCAGCTCCTGCGGGGTGGCCTTGCCCGAACGCGCGACAGCTGTCAGGCGCTTGAGCTCGGCATCGATCCCGCGGGCGCTGAGCTTGTCCGCGTTCTGGATGCTGGGCACCATCAGGCCGCGGTCGGTCTGGGCGGCGAAGCCCAAGTTCACGCCGTTGAACGAGAGGATCTCTTCCCCGCCGTCCGCGGCGGGCTGGATCCGGGTGTTCAGCTCCGGGTACTTGGCCAGGCCGGCCAGGGTGAAGCGGGCAATGAGGGCCAGCAGGCCCGGGGTGGTCTCCGGGTTCGATGCCTTCATCGAGGCGCGCAGCTCGAGCAATGCCGTGGCATCCACGTCGACCCACACCGTGGCCTCGGGGATTTCGCTGCGCGACCGCGACATGGCGGCGGCAATGGTCTTGCGCACGCCCTTCATCGGGGTGCGTGCTGCAATGCCCAGACCCGAGCGGGCGTCCTGGTCGCCGGTGACTGCGATCGGTGCCGCTGCCGCCGGAGCCGCAACGGGAGCCGGAACGGCAACGGGTGCCAGTGGCGCGGCAACCGGCGCCGAGGCGCCACCGGAGATGGCCGCCTCGACGTCGGAACGAACGATCAGTCCGCCGATACCGGATCCACGCAGCGATGCCACGTCGATGCCGTTTTCGCGGGCCATGCGGCGCACGATCGGGGAAATCACCAACGGGGCCGGAACACCCGCCGAGGCCGCCGCCGGAGCGGTCGACACTGCCGTGGCCGCGTTGCGCGGACGACGGGTGCGGGTCTTATTACCCAGGCCGCCCGGGGTACCGTAGCCGATCAGGACGTTGCCGGAACCGGCTTCTTCTTCGGGCTCCACGACACCGGCACGCTCCTCCTCGCGGTAGGTCAGCGCACCCTCGGTGGCCGGGGCTGCAGCAGCCGCGGGAGCGGCAACGCCGTCCTCCACCGAGATCAGCGGCTTGCCGACGTCCATCGTCTCGCCGGCTGCGCCGTGCAGCTGGTGCACGGTCCCGGCGTAGGGGCTGGGCACCTCCACCATCGATTTGGCTGTTTCAACCTCGGCGATCGGCTGGTCGATGACCACCGTGTCGCCGACCTTGACCAGCCAGGTGACCAGGTCGGCCTCGGTCAGGCCCTCTCCCAGGTCCGGGAGCAGGAAAGTCCGGATGCTCATGCGTTTTCCTCCCACTGCAGCTGGTCCACCGTGTCAAGGATCCTATCGACGCTGGGCAGGTAGTACTTCTCAAGTTTCGGTGCCGGGAACGGCACGTCGAAGCCGGTCACGCGCAGCACGGGTGCCGCCAGCGAGTGGAAGCACCTCTCCTGCACGCGGGCAACGATTTCGCTGGCAACCGAGGCAAAGCCCTGAGCCTCGGCGATGACCACTGCACGGCCGGTACGGCGCACCGAGGCGCAGATGGTTTCGTCGTCGAACGGCACGATGGAGCGCACGTCGATGACCTCCAGGCTGCGCCCCTCGGCCGCAGCAGCCTCGGCGGCAGCCATGGCGGTGGAGACAGAGGGGCCGTAGGCGATCAGCGTCGCGTCGGTGCCGGGGCGGGCGATGGCCGCCTTGCCCTCCATCGACGGGGTGGCCTTGTTCTCGTGCTCCAGGCGCAGTGCCTCGAGATCGACAGTGTCCTTGGACCAGTAGAGCTTCTTCGGCTCGAGGAAGACGACCGGATCCGGGGAGTCGATGGCCTCGCGCAGCATCCGGTATGCGTCGGTGACGGTAGCCGGGGTGTAGACCTTCAGGCCGGGCGTGTGCGCGTAGTAGGCCTCGGAAGAGTCGCAGTGGTGCTCCACGCCGCCGATGCCGCCGGCGTACGGGATGCGGATGACCATCGGCAGCGGCAGCTTGCCCTTGGTGCGGTTGTGCATCTTGGCCACGTGCGAGGCGACCTGCTCGAACGCCGGGTAGGCGAACGCGTCGAACTGCATTTCGATGACCGGGCGCATGCCGTTCATGGCCATGCCCAGCGCCATGCCCACAATGCCGGATTCGGCCAGGGGCGTGTCGAAGCAGCGGGACTTGCCGAACTCGGCGGTCAGGCCGTCGGTGATGCGGAAGACGCCACCGAGGACTCCGACGTCCTCGCCGAAGATGGTGACTGCGTTGTCCTGGTTCATGGCGTCGCGCAGGGCGGTGTTCAGCGCCTTGGCGAAGGTCACCGGCTGCGGCGCCGAAGCGGCGGCGCTGGCCGCCGCGCGGGCGGTTGCGGCGCTGACGTTTCCATTGGCTTCGGACGAGGTGGTCACGATGCTCATTTTCCGTCCTCCTCACGGGAGAGTTCGTCGGCCAGCATGGCGGACTGTTCGATCAATTGCGGGGTGGGTGTGGCGTATACCCAGCGGAAGAGGTCCTGCGGATCCGGCGTCTCTTCGCTGTTCATGCCATCGCGCAGGTAGCTTGCCGTTTCCTCGGCGCGGGCGGCAATGCGCTCCTCGTCGGCCTCGGTGAGCAGGCCCTGACCCTTCAGGAAGCCACGCATCCGGTTGACCGGATCCTTGGCCATCCATGCTTTGACCTCGTCGTCTTCGCGGTAGCGGGTCGCGTCATCGGCGTTGGTGTGCGCCTGCATGCGGTAGGTGTGCGCCTCGATCAACAGCGGGCCATTGCCCTCGCGGGCCAGCTTCACCGCGCGGTCGAGCACAGACATCAACGCAACCAGGTCGTTGCCGTCGACGCGTTCGCCGGCCATGCCGTAGCCGACCGCCTTGTGGGCCAACGACGGGGCAACTGTCTGCGAGGACAACGGAACCGAGATCGCGTACTTGTTGTTCTGTACGAAGAAGATCACCGGAAGGTTGAATACGGCGGCGAAGTTCAGCGCCTCGTGGAAATCGCCCTCCGAGGTGGCGCCGTCGCCGCACATGGCCAACACGACGGTGTCCTCACCGCGCAGCTTTGCCGCGTGGGCAACGCCGACCGCGTGCAGCAGCTGCGTGGTCAGCGGGGTGGACTGGATGCCGACCTTGTACTGCGTCGGGTCGTAGCCACCGTGCCAATCACCGCGGAAGATCGTCATGACCTCCATCGGGTCGACGCCCTTGGCCATGACGGCGACGGAGTCGCGGTAGGTGGGGAACATCCAGTCGCCCTCGCCCAGGCACAGGGCGGCTGCCACCTGGCAGGCCTCCTGGCCGTGGCTGGAGGGGTAGACGGCCATGCGACCCTGACGCACGAGGGCCGAGTTCTGGTCGTTGACGCGACGGCCGATGACCAGCTGCTCGTAGCCGCGCTGCAGTTCCTCGGCGCCCGGGATCGGGTACGCGTGGCCCGGCTCGGTGCCCTGTTCGGCGGCCGGGCGCAGCGCGCCGTTGTCGTCGATCATCTGGATCTGGTCGCGGGCCGGAAGCATGTAGTCCTCGACGCTGATGCCGAACTTGCTGCTCACCTCGTCGCTCAGGTGCCGTTGCTCTGATTGGGTCACGGTGTTCCCCTTTCCACTTCGTTGGAATGGCGCTCGAAATCCAGTGCCGCGTAAGGACAACGGATTCCACTTCTTGTCTCTAGTATGAGTATTGCTGACGTTCCGTATCCAGTAGCTCTAAATAATATGGAATAGTGGTATCAGAACAGTTGATTTCGTGGACGAATTGTAGACGTGACACGGACAACATGGTTTCCCGTAGACAAAGAAGGTTAAGGCCCATGGATAGCCCATCCGTACGCTTGGACGACGTCGACCGCCGCATCCTCGACGAGCTCACCCGCGACGGCCGTCAGTCGGTGACGACGGTGGCCCAAAAGGTCCACGTTTCCCGAGCACATGCCTACTCCAGGATCAACCGGCTTCAGGACGAGGGAGTGATTTCCCGCTACTCCGCCGTGGTCGATCCGCTGCGCGCAGGACTGCGCGCCTCGGCCTACGTGACGCTGAAACTGCGCCAGCACTCGTGGCGCGAAATGCGTGACCGCCTCTCGGCGATCCCCGAGGTCCACCACATCGGATTGGTCGGCGGAAACTACGACGTCATCCTGCTGGTGCGCGCCCTGGACAACGTGGACCTGCGCCGGGTGGTCTTCGACGTACTGCAGTCGATCCCGGGCATCCTGGACACCCAGACGACACTGATCTTCGAGGACCTCGACACCAGGTAGTCCCCCGGGCCGGAACGAGGTCGACAGCCAGGGGGACAACGCATTGGCGTTCATGCCGCCATTTTGCCCGGCGATGAACCCGGAGACAAGACCTCGGACATGACCCGGCCGGGCATTCCGCAGCCGGTAGCGTCCGGGCCCTGTCCGTCGGCGATGCCTGGCTGGTGGACCCGAACGAAACGGAGGCCCACCGTGGCCGATGACGACGCCCGGCGCGGGCCGGCCGAGCGGCCGACATGGAACCAGCCGGGGGAAACTGGTCCGGGAAGCCGCCGTGCACGGGCGATCAGCTGATGGCGTTCCCGGGCCGAAACGGTAAGTACCGGAGGAAGAATGCGCCACGGTCTTCGGATAACTGGCGCGACAACCTTTGCCTCCAAGGCGGAGCCTTTCCCTCACCATGAAAAACGGCAGGGGCCTACAGGTCCGATCACAACGATCGGTCCGGCGGGTCCCTGCCGTTTGGAGTGTTGCAATCAGCCCTTGAAGACCGGCTTGCGCTTTTCTTGGAAGGCCTTGAAACCCTCGGCGTAGTCCTCGGTGGCGCAGAGGTCGGCCTGGGCCTGGTTCTCCGAGGCCATCGACTCCCACAGCCCGATGCGCTGGTCGCGGATGGTCGCGACCAGGTCCTTGGAGGCCCGGAACGCGTGGGTGGCGCCGTTGGCGACCTTGGCGACGATGGCGCGGGTGTTATCCAGCAGCTCGTCGGCCGGCATGGCGCGGCTGAACAGGCCCGAGGCAACGGCGTCGGCGCCGCTGATCAGCTCGGCCGTGTAGATCATGTCCAGCGTGCGGTGGGCACCGAGCCGCTCGGTGAAGAGCCAGTGTCCTCCGGAGTCCAGCGTCGCGCCCAAGTTGGCGAACGGGGAACCGATCTTGGCGTTCTCCGCCACGTAGACCACGTCGGTGGCGATGGCCAGGCCGAGTCCGACACCCAGGCAGGCGCCCTGCACGGCGGCGAACGTCGGGGCCGGGAAGGAAGCCATCTTCTGCAGCAGCGGCTGGACCTTCTCGCCCAGGTATCCCAGCACGTCATCATCTGCCGGGGTGACGGCCGAGATGTCACGGCCGGCGCAGAAACCGCGGCCTTCGCCGTGCAGCAGCAGTGCTCGCACCTCTCCGGTGCCGGCCGCCTCGGCTGCCTGGTCGTAGGCCGCCTCGAGCTCGGCCAGTGCAGCCTCGTCCAGCGAGTTCATCTTTTGCGGGGCGTTGAGCACGATTTCGGCAACGCCGTCGGTGATGGTCAATTCGATCATGGTGAGGTCCTTTCGATTGGCAGAAGGCCCGCCCTCCCGAATTCCGGGCGGCGGGCCTTCCATCGTCATGCAATGATCAGGCGTCGTAGTCGACCAGGACGCTGTCACTGGTCGGGCGCGACTGGCAGGTCAGGACGTAGCCCTTCGCCACCTCGTCCGGCTCCAGCGCGTAGTTCTCGTCCATCTTGACGGTCCCGGTGACGACCTTGGCGCGGCAGGTGCCGCAGACGCCGCCAGCACAGGCGAACGGTACGTCCGGACGAACGCGCAATGCGGCGTTCAGGATCGTCTCGTTGGCCTTGACCGGGCTCTTGACCTCGCCCTGCAGGCCGTCGAGCTTGAAGGAGATGTCGAAGGTCTCATCGGTGTCCTCGATGACGACAGGGCGGCCGATGTTTCCCTCGGGACGGTTCGAATCGCCTGTGGTGAACAGCTCGAAGCGGACCTTCTCGGCAGGAACTCCCTGGGCGGCGAGGTTGTCGCGCACCAGCTGGACGAGTTCGAACGGTCCGCAGAGGAACCATTCGTCGACCTGGTCGGTGCGGATGACCGAGCCGAGCAGCGTGCTCAGCTTCTGGGCATCGATGCGGCCCGAGAGCAGCGGCGAAATGCGCTGTTCACGCGAGAGCACGTGGTGCAGGGCGAAGCGCGCCGGGTAACGGTCCTTCAGATCAGCCAATTCCTCGAGGAACATGACGTCCATGGCTGCCTTGTTGGCATACACGAGATCGAAGTTCACGTGTTCGTTGGCTGCCAGCACCGTGCGGGCGATGGCCATCACCGGGGTGATGCCGGATCCGGCAGCCACCGCAACGAAGGTGTCCTCGTTCTCGGTGTCGATGGACTCGGGATGGTTCATCCCGGTCATCTGGTGCTTGGAGATGAAGCCACCGGTTGGACTCATGACGTCCATGGTGTCCCCGGCCTCAAGCGAGCTGTTCGCCCAAGTGGAGAAGATGCCGCCGATGTCGCGCTTGATGGCGACGCGGATCTCGCCCGGGACCGGCTCGGCGCAAATCGAGTAGCTGCGGCGCAGTTCGAACGAGTTGCCTTCGGCATCCTCGAGTTCCTTGCGCAGTGCCACGTACTGGCCCGGCAGGTAGTCGTACTGCTCCTGCAGATCAGCGGGGATCTCGAAGGTCACCTCGATCGCGTCGGCGGTGAGCTTGCGCACCTCGGCCACGGTCAGCGTGTGGAACGTGGTCCGGCGGCGGCCCGGAATTGCGGGGTCGATGCCCTCGGCGTCGGGAAGGGAGGCTGTCGTTTCTGTCATGAGAGCACCTTGAAGTAGTCGAACGGCTCCAGGCAGTCCTTGCATTGGTACATGGACTTGCAGGACGTGGAGCCGAATCGGGAGAGTTCTTGAGTATTCAGCGAATGGCATTGCGGGCACTTCACTGCCATGCCCAGGGTGACACGGCCGCGGTGACCGGTGCCGGTGGGCGGGGCGATGCCGTAGGCCTCGAGCTTGACCTTGCCGGATTCGGTCATCCAGTCGGTGCTCCAGGCCGGGGCGAGGACCAGGTCGACGCGGACGCTGGAGAATCCGGCTTCGGCGAAGACGGTGCCCAGGTCCTCACGGATGGCATCCATCGCCGGGCATCCGGAATACGTGGGGGTGATCGTGATAACCACGGTCTCCCCCTGCATTTCGACGTTCCGCAGGATCCCCAGGTCCTCGATGGTGAGTACGGGGATTTCGGGGTCGGTGACGCGGGACGCGATCTCCCGGAGCTCGGCGATGGAGGCAATCATGTGTTTCGTTTTCCTTCGGTTACCAGGTGGCGCCCGGGTGCTTGCGCGCCAGGACCTGCATCTCGGCCAGGATGAAGCCCAAGTGCTCCGAGTGCTCGCCACGGCGGCCGCGGGCCATGGCGTAGGGAACTGTCGGCACGGAGAGTTCGGCGTCGGCCAGGACGGCACCGAATTCCTCGTCCCAGGCTGCACGCAGCGTCGACGGGGCGACGCCGGCGTCGCCGAGCTCGGCGTGCAGTGCCTCGTCCTCGAAGATCTCGCCGACGTAAGGCCACAGGTTATCCAGGGCGTCGCGCATGCGGCGCGCCGATTCCTCGGTGCCCAGGCCCAGACGCAGGGTCCACATGATGGCGTGGTCGCGGTGGTAGTCGACCTCCTTGACTGCCTTGGCGCTGATCGCTGCGATGGTCTCATCGCTGGATTCGAGCAGTGCCGTGTAGAGCAGGTGCTGGTAGATCGAGATGACCAGCTGGCGCACGATGGTCGCGGCGAAGTCGCCGTTGGGCTGCTCAACCATGTGCAGCGAACGGAATTCCTCTTCCTCGCGGAAGTAGGCCAAATCGTCCTCGGTCTTATCCCACGCCAGGGCGGCGTAGCTGAGGAACGAGCGGGCGTGGCCCAGTTGGTCCAGGGCGATGTTGCCCAGGGCAATGTCCTCCTCGAGCTCCGGTCCGCGCGAGATCCAGTGCGAGAGGCGCTGGGCGAGGATCAGGGCATCGTCACCGAGGCGCACCGCATAGCGGGCTACGGCGTCGTTAGGCTTCTCCTGCTGGATCGCGATATCTTCCGGGCGCAACGCGTTGCCGGGGGTGACCCGGGTCGCCGATGCCGTGGCATCGCCGAAGCTGTCCAATGAGTGATCGACCGCGCTCACAGGTGCTTCACGCCTTCGCTCTTGGTGTAGTACGTCGCGTGGCGGTAGTCCTTGCCCTGCGGGGACTCGAAGAACGCGCCTTTCGCATCGGGATCCGAGGCGATGATGTCCGTGCTCTTGACGATCCACAGCGAGATTCCCTCGTTGCGGCGGGTATAGAGGTCACGGGCGTTGCGCAGTGCCATTTCAGCATCCGGTGCGTGCAACGAACCGGCGTGCACGTGCGAAAGTCCGCGCGATGAACGGACGAATACTTCCCAGAGCGGCCAGGAGCCTTCATGTGCGGTCATAACCTAAGCAACCTCAGTCTTTCGAGCCATCTTTGCCGCGTATGCCGCGGCAGCTTCGCGCACCCAGGCGCCTTCGTTGTGTGCATCACGGCGGCGCTGCAGGCGCTGCGAGTTGCAGGGTCCGCTGCCGGCGATGACTGCCTTGAACTCGGTCCAGTCCAGTTCCTTGTGGAGCCAGGTGCCGGTTTCCTCGTCGAAACGCAGTTCGTCATCCGGAAGAGTCAGGCCAAGGATCTTGACCTGTTCCACGATCATGCCGACGAAGCGCTGGCGCAGTTCGTCGTTCGAGAAGCGCTTGATCTTCCAGGCGGTCGACTGCACCGAGTTCGGTGAATCGCCATCCGGCGGGCCGAACATCATCAGGGACGGGGCGTAGAAGTTGTTGACGGCATCCTGCGCCATCTTCTTCTGCGCCGCGGTGCCGTTGGCCAGCTCAAGCAGGATCTCGAAGCCCTGGCGCTGGTGGAAGGATTCTTCCTTGCAGATGCGCACCATCGCACGGCCATACGGGCCGTAGGAGGCACGGCACAGCGGGACCTGGTTGGCAATGGCTGCGCCGTCGACCAGCCAGCCAATGGCGCCCATGTCTGCCCAGGAGCGTGCCGGGTAGTTGAAGATCGAGGAGTACTTCGCCTTGCCTGACATCAGCTGGTCGTTGAGCACGTCACGCGGCGTACCGAGGGTTTCGGTGCCCGAGTACAGGTACAGGCCATGACCGGCCTCGTCCTGGACCTTGGCCATCAGGATGGCCTTGCGCTTCAGCGACGGGGCGCGGGTAATCCAGTTCGCTTCCGGCTGCATCCCGATGATCTCGGAGTGCGCGTGCTGCGACATCTGGCGCGTCAGCGTCTTGCGGTACGCTTCCGGCATCCAATCGCGGGGCTCGATGCGGGAATCCTCGGCGATGAGCGCGTTGAAGCGCTCCTCGCCTGCCTGCTCCTCAGGCGACAAAACCGCGGACAAATGCCCTCCGGCGTCGTTCTGTGTAGCCATAGTGCTCACCTCACTGTGGACGAATGTTTATTTACTGACCGTTCGTTCAGGATATGCGGGAAATCACGAATCCGTCAATCGACAACACGCTGTTACATGCCGGGAGTCAATGATTGACACGCTTACTAGCTAGAGACACAATCTAGTTATGCAGGCAAAACAAGAACCCGTCGACTGGCCCAGCGACTGGCTGCGCGCGACGTTGGGCATGTGCGCACTCAGGGCACTGGAATCCGGACCGTCGTATGGATACGCGATCATCTCGGCGCTGGCCGGCGCCGGGTTGGGCACCATCAAGGGCGGCACGCTCTATCCCCTGCTGACCCGCTTCGAGGCAGCTGGCTGGGTAGCCACCGAATGGCGTCCGGGCGAGGGTGGCCCGGGTCGGAAATACTTTTCACTTACGGCCGACGGACGCCGGACACTTGCCGAACAACGTGAAGCCTGGCGGAATTTCACGCACACCACGACGGGTTTCCTGAACTCGCCAGAACACGCCGGACAAGGAGCATGAGCATGGGCACGAAGAACAACATGACCGAGCAGTGGATCGATGCGTTCATCCTCGAGCTCAGGCTGAGCGACGTCGGTGGCCGGGCCATCGGGGATGCCGTTGCCCAGGTGCGGGAGTTCCTAGCAGACAGCGGGCAGGAACCGACCGAGGCATTCGGTGAGCCGAGGGACCATGTCTCCCGGCTCGGGCTCCCAGCGGGAGACGGATCTTCGGGGATCATGTCCATCGTCATGGCCGCGGGCTTGAGCACCCTCGCACTGACCGTTTACATCCCGGCCATCGGCGCCTTCATCTCCGGGGAGCTCGTGGAATTCGCTGCAGCACAACTGGCCCTACTGAGCATTCCAGTCCTAGCCATCGTGCTGCTGCCGCTCTACTTCACCACCTTGGTGCGGCACAGGTGGGCACTCATCTCCATCGTCGCCATCACCATCGGCAGCGCCATGACCGCCGGCTTCCTTGGACGGTCGGCAGCGGGCACCGAGTGGCTGGTGCTCGATGCCGGCCCCCTCGCCCTGGCGATGGCCGCCCTGCTGCTGATCGGTGCGGTGTGGAGCTTCGTCGAACTCCGGCGCACGCCGGCGGACCACATCGTCGAACCCCTCTCACGGCAACCCGCCTCCCGGAAGAGCCCCTGGGTCGACCTGCTGCCTTCGGTACTGTTCATTGCCGTGGCCGCCGTGGCCACCCTCGTCGTCTGGTTGGTGAACTAAGCATCCGGGTGACCCCGGAACCACGAGGGACCGCACCTGCTCAGGCACGGTCGCAGTCTGCTGCTGAGCCCGCGGCCGCCGTCCTGGCCGCTGTTCTGAAAAGTCCCATGTCCGTAGCACTTCCTCGGGATCCTCGGCTGTCCCGACAGCTTGGGGTGGGCGAACAGGGAGCAAATATGACGGGCACGCGGAACCCTCCTTTTGTCCGCGCTGGGCGAAGGAACCACACAGCGGGGTCCGGATCGGATTAGATGGTTCCATGAGCCCAACGAATGCCGCCCCGACCCCTCCGGTCACGGCGAAAATACCCACCGAACGCACCCACCACGGGGATACGTTCGTGGATGACTACGAATGGTTGCGCGAGAAGGAGAGCCCGCAGGTCGTCGAGCACCTGAAGGCCGAAAACGCCTACGCCGAGGCGGTCACCGAACACCAGGCGCCGCTGCGCGATGCGATCTTCACCGAGATCAAGGAACGCACCGAGGAAACCGACCTCTCCGTTCCGGCGCGCAAGCGCGGCTGGTGGTACTTCGCACGCACCGCAGAGGGCAGCCAGTACGCCATCCACTGCCGCGTCGCCGCCACCGACTCCGGTGATCCGGTCGCCGATTGGACCCCGCCGGTCATCGAGGCCGGTGTCGCCATCAATGGCGAACAGGTGCTGCTGGACGGCAACGCCGAAGCCGAGGGCAAGCCCTTCTTCGCCCTGGGCGGCCTGTCCGTCAGCGAGGACGGAAATCTGCTGGCTTACGCGCAGGACAACGCCGGTGACGAGCGCTTCACGCTGCGGATCAAGGACCTGCGCACCGGCGAGCTGTTCCCCGACGTGATCGAGAACGTCTTCTATGGTCTGGCCTTCTCCCCCGACGCGACCCGCGTCTACTACACGGTGGTCGACGATTCCTGGCGCCCGCACCAGATCAAGGCGCACGTGCTGGGAACCGATCCAGCCACCGACACGGTGATCATCCAAGAGGACGACCCGGGCATGTGGATGGGCTTCGATCTGTCCCAGGACCGCTGCGAACTGCTGATCGGGATCGGCAATTCCGAATACTCCGAGACCCGCTCGCTGGACCTGACCGACGCCGCGGCCGAGCCGCGCATGTTGCTGTCCCGCGCCGAGCACATCCTGCACTCGATGGACCCGGTGGTGCTTGACGGAGCGCGCGGCTACCTGATCACCCACGACCGCGATGCACCGAACAACATGGTCTCGCTGCTTCCGGCTGCACAGGTAGCGCTGCCCTACGCGCAGCAGCAGTGGATCACCATCGTCGGGCACGACGAGGCGGTGAAGGTCGAGGGCACGGCAGTGACGGCGACGCACCTGATGCTCTCGGTCCGAAAGGACACCACCGAACGCGTGCAGATCATGCCGCTGGCCGGGCTCGGCACGCCCACGCAGGGCGAGGCCGTGGAGCCGGGCTTCGACGAGGAGCTCTACACCTGCGCGCTGGCCAACGCCGAACTCGATTCCCCCCTCATCCGGCTGACCTACACCAGTGACTTCACCCCGCCGCGGGTGTACGACTATGCGCTTGCCGACGGGACGCTGACGCTGCGCAAGCAGACCCCGGTACACGGCGGCTATGACCCGGCGAACTACCTGGCCACCCGCGAATGGGCTGTCGCGGCCGATGGCGCCCGGATCCCGGTCACCGTCATGCGCCGCCGCGAGCTCCAGCCGGATTCGACGAACCCCGTGCTGGTCTACGGCTACGGAAGCTACGAGGCGAGCATGGACCCGGCGTTCTCCATCGCCCGGCTGAGCCTGCTGGACCGCGGCGTCGTCTTTGCCGTCGCGCACGTGCGCGGCGGCGGCGAGGTGGGCCGCTCCTGGTACGAAAACGGGAAGAAGCTGGCCAAGAAGAACACCTTCACCGACTTCGTACGGGTCACCGAGCACCTGATCGAGGCTGGCTGGGCCGACCCGGCACGGATCGCAGCACTCGGCGGGTCCGCCGGTGGCCTGCTCATGGGCGCGGTGGCCAACCTGGCCCCGGCGCTCTATGCGGGCATCGTCGCCCAGGTCCCGTTCGTCGATGCGCTGACCTCGATCCTGGATCCGGAGCTGCCGCTCTCGGCCCTGGAATGGGAGGAGTGGGGCAACCCGATAGAGGACTCCGAGGTCTACGCGTATATGAAGTCATACTCCCCCTATGAGAACATCACCGCCGTCGACTACCCGAAGATCGCCGCCGTTACCTCGCTGAACGACACCCGCGTCCTGTACGTGGAGCCAGCCAAATGGGTGGCTAGGCTGCGCGAGTTCAGCACGGGATCCGAACCGATTGTGATGAAGATCGAGATGGACGGAGGACACGGCGGCGCCTCGGGCCGCTACGAGGGCTGGAAGACCCGGGCCTGGGACTACGCGTTCATCCTCGACACGCTCGGTGCCACGGCGCGCATCTAGCGCCACGGGCAGTGCCCGGATTCGAAAAGGGGCCCCGGCTCGGTACCGCGCCGCCAAGGGCGGCCGAAGTACCGACCCGGGGCCCCTTTCATGGGCCGGGGTCGTTCAGGTCCGGCGCATCTCGAAATAGTGGTCATGCGAGGCGTTGATGCTCGGCCGCATGGCCAGCGCCGTCACCACCAGTGACACTCCGCCGGCAGCCCATGCTGTGATGGCCGGGACGTTAGCGCCAGCGAAGCCGCCGAGCCCCGGAATGATGATCGCCACGACGGAGGCCAGCAGCGCTCCGATCTCGATCCCGTAGAGGTTCGGTCCGCCCAGGTTCACCAGGCCCACTAGCACTAGCAGCGAGCCGGAGGTGATCATCATCGGGACCGAACTGCCCAGGTGCGCCGCCCAAATCGGCGTCAGGGCCATGACCAAGCCCATGGCCACGACCGTCCAGTCTTCCCAACGCTTCCAAGTACGCATGAAAAACACCTCCATACCGGGTTTTCGCCACACAGGGCGGCTCTTAGATCCCAGTCTGGACCGCGGCCAACCGGACCGGTAGGGGCTTTCGTCCCGGCCGGCCCGGAGTGTGCCCGGAGCATCCGGTCAGTAGCCGAATCCCAGCCTTCTCATCACGCCCGACACGCGGTCGCCGACCTCGCGCCCTATCAGCAGACTTCCAACACCCCAGAGAAGGGCCAGCCCGAAGACCAGCATGTGCAGGTGGGCCTCGAACCAGGCGAACAGTCCGATCCTGGCGGCCATGCTCACGGGTATCAGCTGACCCGCGTCATGCGGGTCAACGACGACCTTCACCGCGTCCCCCAGCTCTTGGCCCTCTCCCGAAACCAGGTCGTAGGCCAGCTCCGTGCGGGTGTTCTGGTAGCGAACTATCGGCGGAAAGTCATCGTTTGCGTACTCGAGAAGCGCCACATCGACGGGCTGCCCTGAGCGCACGATGGCCCGGTCCGTACTCATTTCCCGGCTTGTACCCACGGAGGTCGAAACCACGATCCAGAAGACAGCGATGACTACCAAGCTCATCAGCGAACCACGCAGGCGGATATCCGACTCGGCGAAGCGCTCCAGGCGGTGTCCCACAGACGCCTTGAACCCCTCCCATCCGGCCTCGGCATCCACCAGGAAGGACTCGTCCCGATCCGGACCGGCACGGCAGGGTAACCCGTCGGCCAGTGTCCGCGGTTTGACCGGCCCGCCGGCACTGGGCGCATCACGCCGAAGCAGGCCCCGATACCCGCCGGCCAGGGCTGCAAGGCCCAGTCCCAGCCCCAAGGCAACGCCGAGGGCCCGGTCCACGGCATCGGGCTCGAACCACCCCTCCCCGGCAACCACTACGAGGAACCGTGCCGGCTCGGCCGGATCGCGGGCCACCCACACGGTATCACCGGACGCGAAGGAGGACGGCCCGCAGGAGGTCACAGCCTCATGCTCGGACCCGGCGAGCTCGATGAGCGCCCCGCAGCCGGAGGCATCCTCCCTGAGCATCGTGGCCTGTACGACGGGTCGAGTGGAGCTGACCAGTGCATCATGCGCATCGCCATCCAAGACGGCAGTGGAAATGAGGATCACCAAGGCCGCTTCCAAGCGTCATGACTGCTACGGCCGCTTTGCGGCGGTAGCTTTTGATACCGTGGATTTTCCGGTCTATTGCCTCGGCGGAGCATTCCCGCCTTCCCCGGCATGGCGCCCGGACCGATCAGCTCCCACGTACATCCCGTCGATTTCAATACCGTGGTTTTCCCCCTACCAGAAGACCGGAGGGGTGGCGGCGAACCCGGGGTTCCCAGCACGAGTCAGCGCCCCTATCCTCGGGGTATGTCCGCACGATGGCATGTGGGCCACTTTTGAGGGCATGGGACGGAGGGCTTCATGCGTGTTCTGGTTTTCGGGGCTGGAGTCATCGGGAGGATCTATGCCGCACGACTGGCGGCAACCGGTCACCAGGTATCGATCTTGGCCCGCGGAGCAAAAGCCGAACAGCTGCGGGAATCCGGCATCACCCTGCAGCGGGGCCATACGGCAGCCGAGGCGATATACCCGGCAGTCCTCGAAACCCCGCAGGAAGCCGGGGAGTTCGATGTCGCATTCGTGGCGATCCGCCGAGATCAGGTAGGGGACGCACTTGCTGATATCGCCACCGTCCGGGCCCGCATCATCGTCAGCCTCGTCAACCTTCCCCTCGGGCTCGCCGGGTTCGGCGCCGCCGTCGGGTCGGAACGCTTCATCCCGGGGTTCCCGGGCGTCGCCGGCTCCCTGGACCGGAAGGGAACGCTGCATTATCTGGAGCTCGCCCAGCAACCGACCATTCTCGGCAACGTCGGTGGCCCTGCCGGAGGCGTCGAAGAAGTCGGCGGGCTGCTGCGATCAGCCGGGATGAAATTCCGCACCGCAGAAGACATGGCCACCTGGATGCAGTCCCATGCCGTGTTCATTTCGGCCTTCGAATCGGCCATCGTTGCCACGCCCGGCGGGGTGGTGTCCCTTGCCGCCGACCGTAAAGCGACACGCAACGCAGTGGCAGCGGTCCGGGAGGGCCTGCGTGCCCTCGAGGCGCGCGGCACCAGGGCGGCTCCGGCTGCGGTGCGGCTTATTTTCCTGAGCCTGCCGTTGTGGTTCGCAACCGCCTATTGGCGCCGCCAGCTGGCCGGAGATTTGGGGCGCCTGGGCCTCGAGCCACATGCTGTAGCCACGCGCCACACGGAACTGACCCAACTACAGGACGACGTGCTCCAACTGATGGCCGGCACGCCGACGCCGCGGCTCGACGCACTCTTCAATGCCGCACGCTAGGCAATTCGCCGGCACACGACGAGACCGCCGCGTCGGGCATAGGATCAGATGGGAAAACCGTTACCGCAGTGGTGACACCCGTCGACGTCGAACCATCAGGAGTGCTCCATCGCCAACGGATACGGCCAGCCCAGAACGAACCCACTGTGGGCTGTGTTCGCGCTCGTCGCAGGAATCGGCGCGCTGCTGCTCGCGCGTTTCGGCATCCTGGCCAACGCCTTCCGTCCGGGGCAGGGCAAGGACCCCGGCGAGGGCTGCCTCTACACGCCCTGCATTCCAGCGACCACGGCCGAGCAGGCTGCGCAGCTGCCCTGGGTGCGGCAGTTCTTCTCCCCGGACAGATCCACCGGGGGCCTGCTGCGCACTGCTCCCGCCGAGCAGCTCACCGAGATGGAGTGGATCCTCCCCCTTGGTTTGGCTCTGTTCCTCTTGGGCTTTGCCGGGCTTGTCGTCATGGCGCTGCGGCCCGGCGGCCGGGAGACCACTTTCGGTTTTGTCGCTGGCGCGAAGATCGGCCGCCGGCAGGGTGCAGGGTGGGCGGTGGCCCTTGGCGGGCTCTGGTCGCTGACACCCTCGATCGGTGTGTTTGTTGCCATAGGCCGGTGGGAGGCGGCACTTGGCTATTCCGGCTCGTTGCTCCTCGGCACCCTAGGCATTCTCCTTCTCGTTGAATTCCGGCCTCCGGGTTTCGGCACGGCGTGGGCGACGCGGGCCTTTGCACTGAACCTTGCCGCAAGCGCCGTCCTTGCAGCACTGCTCGCCTACCCGGGGCTCGAGCTGGTCCCGATGCTCGGGCTGATGTTTGCTTTCCCGCCGTTCCTTGCCACTGTCCCGGCCTTCGTGCTCGCCGGGCTCCTGGCCTGGAGGTACCGTGCCCGGGTTACAGCACGTCTTCTTGCCGAGCCGATGGAGGGGGCCGGCGGCCCTTCGGACGATGGCCGAGACCCCTCACGGGAGCCCCTGTAGACACAAGCCTTCGAAAAGGCAAGAATCAGGCCGTCACGGCGGCTGGATGACGCTCTTTGGCCCCGTCCCGTCTTGACATATTCGTGGATTCGGGATTACCTAATGAACATTCGGTAAATAACGGTGAGAGGTATCACATGAGCGAAACCAACGTCGACGCGGCCCACGCGGGCACCGGGTCCGAAGCAACCCCGACCCCGGAAAAGGCCTTGGCCCACCCGATTCTGGCCAACGATCCAGCCTCCGAATGGATGGGCATCGAAGTCATCCAAGTCGACGACGGCCACGCCACCATCACCATGAAGCTGCGTCCCGAAATGCTCAACGGTTTCGGCATCGCCCACGGCGGCATGCTCTTCGCCTTCGCCGACACTGCCTTCGCGCTGGCCTGCAACCCGCACACCGGCTCGGAAGACACCATCACCGTCGCCTCCGGTGTCGACATCAACTTCATGCGCCCGGGTATCCCCGGCCGCCTGCTCACCGCCGTGGCCGACCGCCGCGCCCAGACCGGGCGCAGCGGCATCTTCGACATCCAGGTGCTGCAAACCGTTCCCGGCGCCCCGGACGAGGTCCTTGCCGAATTCCGCGGCCGTTCCCGCACCATTCCCAAGCGCTAACGACTCCTCCCCCACCACCTCCCAAACACACAGTAAGGCCCACAAATGAGCGAAAACTCGTCCAACGTCGAGCTTCCGAATCCGTTGGATCCAGAAGAAACCATGAGCCGCGACCAGATCGAATCGATCCAGCTCGCGCGCCTGCAGGAAACGCTGGCCTACGCCTACGACCGAGTTCCGCTCTACAAGGAGAAGTACGATACCGCCGGTGTGCACCCGAGCGACCTGAAAGAACTCCCCGACCTGGCGAAGTTCCCCTTCACGGAGAAGGAGGACCTGCGCAAGACCTACCCGTTCGGCATGTTTGCCGTGCCGCAGCACGAGGTCGCCCGCATCCACGCTTCCTCCGGCACCACCGGCCGCGCCACCGTCGTCGGCTACACCCAGTCCGACCTGGACGACTGGGCCAAGCTCGGCGCCCGCTGCCTACGCCTCTCCGGCGTCAAGCCCGGCTGGAAGGTCCACAACGCCTACGGCTACGGCCTGTTCACTGGCGGACTCGGTGCCCACGCGGCTGCCGAGCGCCTGGGCACCACTGTCATTCCGATGTCCGGCGGCCAGACCGACAAGCAAATCACGCTGATCCAGGACTTCGCGCCCCACGCCATCCTGTGTACCCCGACCTATCTGCTGACCATCGGCGATGCCATGCAGAAGCGCGGCATCGACCCGGCGTCCACCTCCTTGAAGGTCGCCGTGCTGGGTGCCGAGCCGTGGACCGAGGAAATGCGCCACGAACTGGAAACCATGTTCCAGATCGACGCCTGCGACATCTACGGCCTGTCCGAGGTCATGGGCCCGGGAGTCGCCGGCGAATCCAACGTCACCAAGGACGGCAGCCACATCTGGGAGGACCACTTCCGCCCGGAGATCGTCGACGCGTTCGACGAGACCAAGGTACTAGGCGACGGCGAACCGGGCGAACTCGTGTTCACCTCGCTGACCAAGAAGGCCCTGCCCATCATCCGCTACCGCACGCACGACCTGACCCGGCTGCTTCCGGGTACGGCCCGGCCCGGCCACCGCCGCATGGGCAGGATCACCGGACGCAGCGATGACATGATCATCATGCGCGGCGTGAACCTGTTCCCGTCGCAGATCGAGGAAATCGCCCTGCGCGTGCCCGGCCTGTCCCCGCACTTCCGCCTCGAGATCACCCGGCCGGGCCGCATGGACCAGCTGGCGGTGCTCATCGAACGCCGCGAGGATTGCACCTCCGACCGTGCCGATGCAGCGGCCCGCGAACTGCAGCGTGAAATCAAGATCCATGTCGGTTCGTCCTGCGAGATCCGGGTCGTGGATCCGGGCTCGCTTGAGCGTTCCTCCGGCAAGCTCAAGCGCATCTACGACCTGCGCAACAAGTAAGGGCCAACGCCCCGCTGCTGCCCAGTGGCCCCTTCCCGCATCAGGAACGGCCATCGGGCAGCACCGTTTGTGAAAGAATCAAGAACTATGCCCACTAGCACTGCCAAGTCCCCCGCCACCAAGCGCGGACGCCCCGGTTACGACCAGGAATCCGTCTTGAGCATTGCCGTCTCCGTTTTCAACAAGCACGGATACGACGCCACCTCGATGGGGACCCTGGCCGAGAACCTGGGCATCAGCAAATCGGCGATCTACCATCACGTCCCCTCCAAGGGCGACCTGCTGCGCCTGGCCCTGGACGAGGCCCTCATCCCGCTCGAAGCCATCGTCGAAGACGAACGCGCCACCATCGGCACCGCCGAACAACGCCTCGAGTTCTTCCTGCGCTCCACCATCCAGGTCCTGGTCAAACGCCAACAGTACGTCACGCTGCTGCTGCGCCTGCGTGGCAACACCGAGATCGAACGCGATGCACTGGACCGGCGGCGCGCCGTGGACCGCCGCGTCTCCGACCTGGTCGTCGAGGCCCAACAGGAGGGCTCGCTGCGCGCCGACATCGATCCGCGTACGGCGACCCGTCTGCTTTTCGGCACCATCAACTCCCTGGTCGAATGGTTCCGGGAGGGTGGTCCTGTTTCGGCCGAACAGGTCGAGGAACACGCCATCACGATGATGTTCGACGGGTTGCACGGCGGCAAGCGATAGGGCCCTTCGTACCCCCACCGGCTAGGATCGAGATGGCTCTCGCACCGCCATTCCGCCCCACTGTTTGATAGGCACATTTTTCGTGGACGAACTCTTTTTCAATCTCTTCGGCCAGCCGTTGGGCACCGATACCGGCACGCAGGTCTCCCTGTATGCCGTCTCAACGCTACTGACCTGTTTTGCCCTGCTGCTACTGGCACGGCGCAACGACCTGGGCTGGTGGGCCCAGATCCTCGCTGTCTTCGCCGGCCCGCTGGCCATCGCCCTGCAGTACGACTACGCCATGCTGCTGCTGGCAGCCCCCGCCATGGGCACCGCTGCCTTCGGACTCTGGAAGTTCAGCAAGTCCCCCAACGTCGGCCGCTTCGGCCGCGCCGTTCCGGTCCACGGCTTTTCCGTGAAGTCGCTGATCTGGGGTGCTGTGCTGACTCTCGTGTTCACTGCGCTGAAGCTGGGTCCGATGCTCACCACCGGGTTCGCCTTCTCGCAGAACGTGCTGAACATCTGGATTCTTGCGGCGCTCGAGGCAGTCGTACTCGCTGCCCTGATCGGCATCGCGAACGGGCTGCGCTGGGCCTGGCTGGCCATCACCATCTCGGCCGTTGCCTACGTGGCAATCCTGTTCACCAACGCCCCTGCCCTGGCCACACTGGGCCTGCTGGTCTTCCAGTTCCTGGCATCGCTTTACGGCTGGTTCTGTTGGCGCCAGTCCCCTGCCGACGCCGAGCCGGCCGAAGCCGAGTCGAACGAATACCCGCCGAGCCCCTACAACGCGTAGGTCGGTTCGAATTGCTCCCCTGCTACTTCGGCCGGGGAGCAATTTTGCTTCACGGGCGGACTGTGGTCCGCAGGCACTGTGAACCATCGTGAGGTCCAGCCCTAACCCAAGCAGCTGGTTCGCGTACCCGAAAAATCCCTCTTACTCGAACCCACGGAGGACCCCGGCGGCCCCGGCGTTCTCGGAGAAAGCTTCCCAGTCCATGTTTGCGATGTTGAGGTTTTTCCCACCGCCCACAGCTCGGAGACTGCGCAACGGAACGCAGTGGGGTCCTCCCCCAGCGCGATCACGATGACCGGGCTCCCTTCCTCTGTCAGCGTGCGCAGGTCGGCGGCGAAGAGCACCGAAGCCCCATATTCATTGGTGGGAACAGCTGCCCGCAAACGTGGGGCCGCAGCGTCGATGAATGCCGGATCGTCGATCATGTCGAGATGGGCCATGCAACCGTCCTCGTTTTCAGCTTCTGCCTCGACCGCCAGGAGCTGCCAGGCCGCCTGGTCGGAGAAATCGGTGCGAACCAAGAGTGACTGACCGGATTTCGGAAGCATTTTCATGGTCCCCGCATGGCATGGGCTCCGACGGCAGGCCGCTTGACACGCCCCGGGCGAGCATCCCGAGGCTATTTCGGTGGGATCCGCCACCGGTGGGGAAGGCAGGGCGTGTTGGCCGGCAACCGACCGAGCTGTTAGGAGGAGAGTTCACATGCTGGCAGGCCTTGGCCACGGCGATGCCCCCTCCCCAGTCGGGGCCATCGATCCGGCCTGCTAGCAGCCTCGACGCCGGCTTGCTGCGGAAGCCTGCCCCCGCCGTATCGCTGGCGTCCAGGCCGCCTTGGTTGCGCTTGTTGGCCCCCCAGTTCGCCATCCAGAGGCCGCCCCGGCCGAGCTGCCACAACAGCAATCCGGATCCAGGATCAAGTAGGAGCCCAGCACCAGGAACGCTACCGCTCAAGCCAGCGCACAGGGGCCAACCGCTGTTCCCACGACGTCCCGGTCCAGCGTTGTCACTCGGTGGTTGGCCAACGAGGAATTGCCCGAGCCCGACCGGCCCATGGCCGCTGCGAATTCGCCAGCGTCCATGTACAGGCCGACCGCGCGCAGCGCGGCAACGGCCGTTTGGCCGGTGCCAATGACCTTGGAAATCACATTGAGTTTCAGGATCTGGCAACCCGGGAATCCGCCACTCATGCGCGGGCGCCCCGTCCGGCCTTGGCCTCAGGGAACGATACCGTCTGGGCGAGGCAAGGCAAATTTCACCCACAGGATGCCTCGGAGCAAACCCTCGCTATCAGCATCTACCAGAAACCGCGGCCTACGGCGCTAGATGGCCGAAATGTCCAGCATCGGCGCGATATGCATCAGGTGCGCGCCCACGTCCACGAGCGTGGGTCGGCGCATGATCGCCACGACCCCATCAACCCGGGCAGCATATGTGCGAGGTTCGCGGTCCAGCTCGTCAATGAAATGCACTTGGGCCACCGGGTCGCCGGCCGTCACCCAGTCGCCCAGATCAACCAGTGGCTCGAAGAGTCCCACAGCGGTTGAGGTCACCGGGGATTCACCGGTGAGCTCAATCCATACCGGCTCTACTGGTTCCGGATCCGCAGGACCACCGGCCTCCGGCCCGGAGCGAAGCACGCCAAGGCTCCGCAACAACTCATCGACACCACGGCGCATGTTCTTCAGCGTGCGACGGTCCATGGTGCCCGAACCGGCAAGCTCGGTCGAAATCGTCGGAATTCCTGCTCGATCAGCGGCATTGCTAATGGAACCGATCTCCAGCAATGGGGCGGCAACCATGGCGTACGGCAAGCCCAAGGCTCGGACCGCCGCGAGCTTTGCCTTCCACCGCTCCGCATCAGGTCCACGGGAGATGGAGGTGATGGGCAGATAGGTCGAATTCACCCCGCCAGAATGCATGTCAATGACGAAGTCCGCACGCGGTAGAAGCGACCCGGCGATCATATCCGCCACCTGTTCGGTGGGGCCTCCCCGGGCGTCGCCCGGATAGGATCGGTTCAGGTTTCCGCCGTCGATTGGCGAGACCCTCATTCCGGCACGCACTGCCGCCGAGTTCGCCGCGGGCACGATGATCAACGTTCCGGCCAGGTCCTCCGGTTCGATGATGCGGATGAGCTCATGGAGCAGGACCTGCCCCTCGTATTCGTCACCGTGTGTCCCCGCGACGAGCAGGGTGGTGGGGCCCGGCCCCGATGAGATGACGGCAATCGGCACCGGAATCACCGATCCGTCATGCACCTGGTCGGAATGCACCACGTGCCCGTACCCGATCTGCTTACCCGTGGACTCGAAGTCGATGCCGCTGAAGACCGCGCTCATCGAACCGACTCCCGCATGGCGGTGCACCCATGTTCAGGGGAGACTCCATAGGGCCATTCCGCCACGCGCCAGATATTCAATTCCTGCCTCATCTTCAAGTGGACCGCCTTGGATTAGAGCCACCGCATTCAGCGATGAACCGAGGGGCAATGATTCCGCTTGCCCTCAGTCACATTTAACCATTGAACGCCGAGGGCCGCGGGCGCCGGTAAATAGGAGGGCCTGGACAATAAACCCCGCCGCGGGCCTTCGCTGATGCCTGGATCCCAAATCGGCAGCGGCCATTCCCGGAAGACACTTCCACCGGGACAGCCACCGGCACTCACGTGGCGGACCACGCCCATGCTCAGGAGGAGCATCAGCGCCGCCATCTGCCAAATCCTGCCGGTCTACGTAGTGCAACACGCTGACCGGTTCAGACAGGAAGACTCCCACCCTTTGCCAAGGAGCCCCCTGGGCAACGTCTCAGCTGCACGGGCACTTGGCCCGCTTCACTTCGGAAATATCCCGGTTAGACGAAAGCCGCAATGCCCGTAATCGCTCGGCCGGCCACCAATGTGTTGATTTCATAAGTGCCCTCATAGGTGTAGATGGCTTCCGCGTCGCAGAAGATCTTGGCCATCTCGTAGTCCACGTGGACCCCGTTACCGCCGAGGATGCCGCGTCCCATCGCCACCGTCTCACGCATGCATTTGGTGACAAAGGCCTTGGCCAAGGCCGAGTGCTCGTTGCGGCTGGTTCCGGCATCCTCCATCTGGGCCAGGCGGACCATCATGCCCATGGACGCCTGGGCATTGGAAAGCATGGTGACCAGTTGTTCCTGAATGAGCTGGAAGCTGGCGATCGGCTTACCGAACTGATGGCGCTCTACGGCATATTTTCTTGCTACGTCGAAGGCCGCCATCTGCATCCCGACGGCCTGCCAGCCCACCGTGGCACGCGTGGTCTTCAGGACTTTGTTGGTATCGCGGAAGCTGTTCGCCCCGGCCAGCTTGTGCGAATCCGGGACCACCAGGTTGGTCATGACGATGTCGGCATTCTGCACGGCACGCAGTGAGATGCGGTTTTCGATCAGCGTTGCATGGAAGCCCGGGCTGGAGGTCTCCACGAGGAAGCCCTTGACCTGGCTGTCCTCGACGTCCTTGGCCCAGACAAGCACGTAATCGGAGAAGGTGGAGTTTCCGATCCAACGCTTTTCGCCATTGAGGACCCAGTTGTCGCCGTCACGCACCGCCGTGGTGGTCGTGCCGCCGGCAACATCGGATCCGGCCAGCGGCTCGGTGATGGCAAAGACCCCGGTCTTCTTCAGCGCATAGATGTCGGGAAGCCACATCGCCTTCTGCTCCTCGGAGGCGAGCAGTTCAATGGATCCGGTAAACAGGCCGTCATGGCCGCTGAAGAAGGTGCCGAAGGATGCGTCAACTCGGTGAACGGCGGCCGTGACCATGCCCGCAAAGAGGTGCGACCTGCCCTGACGGCGGACCGGGCTGATCATGTCCAGCTCGGCGACTTTCGGAATCAGGTGTTTAGGAAATTCGCTGCGATTCCAGAAATCTCGCGAGATAGGGCGGACCTCGGCTTCCATCCAATCGCGGATGACATTGAGCCGCTCCAGCTCCTCGGCCGGCAACAGGCTTTCAAAATGGAAGAAGTCACCGTCCAGATAGGGCAGGGTGGTCGCGGAAACTGTGTGGTCGCTCATGGAAACCTTCTCTCATGGGGCGCGCATACTGGTGCGCGAGTTCTAAGCTGGGATGTCGAAAACTCCCTGTGGAGTCCCCAGGCCGCGCCTTCCGACTCCTGAGGGGCAGGATCCCCGGGCTATTCCGAACATAGCCCGACATCCACTCAGGAATAGCCCAGATCACTGAAATTTCATCAACATCTGTAATCCCAGACAGCACTAGTGACAAGCGTCATATTTATGACGGTTCAATGGACTCGGATGAATACATTGAAATTTGAACGCCTTGCTCATTCACCAAACGGGTAAGGCGTTCATGTCCCCTTGGGGGAATGCCTGCCAGAAACAGAAGCAGCAAATAACGTGGCACCACTGTTTGAGCGTAGATCCATCGATTTTCTCCCGCACAACGAGCGTCAGGGCAAGCCCTTTGGCCAGTTCACCCTTCGGCTCGGAGAAAACATTCAGGTCACGGCTATCGTGACCGGCTCATTTGCCGTCCTCTTCAAAGCAAACGCGTCCTGGGGAATGTTCGGCTTCTTCCTAGGAGACCTTCTCGCTCACACAGTCATGGCATTACACACCGCTCAGGGTCCCCGATCGGGGCTTTCCGCAAATGATCTCCAGCCGCGCTCAGGTCGGCGTATACGGCGCCGCGCTGTTCCTGGTCATGGCGGTCCAGATGTTTTTGGGCTTCGCCGCAACCGGTGCCGTGCTGGCTGGACAGGCGGTTGACCAGATCATCCCTACCGGTAACCCGACCGAGGGCGTTGTTGTCTTCGGCGCCCTGATGATCCTCGTGGCGGCCATGGGGTACAAGTACATCCATATTCTGGGCCGGGCTTCCACCATTGTGGGCGCTCTAGGATTCTCTTACCTTGGTATCCGACGGCTCCTATCAGGAAGACCTTGCTTCCGCCCTCGGCACGGAGGGGTGTACCCTGCCGACGTTCCTCTTGTCCATCTCGCTGAGCGCCGGGTGGCAGATGCCATATGGTCCGTATGGCGCCGACTATTCCCGCTATCTTCTCGCTGACACACCGGAGCGCAGGACCTTCTTCGCTTGCTTTTGCGGCTCGGTCACCGGTGCACAGTGGGCCATGACCCTTGGAGCCCTTTTTGCCGCCATCGCCATGCCGGCAGGCCAGTCGTTCCTCGAAAACCAGGTCGGGTTCGTCGGAAATCTGGCTGACCGAGGCGCCCTCGCCATCCTGACGTACATCGTGATCATGGTCCGCGAGCTCACCGTAAACACGCTGAATTCCTAAGCTAGCAACATGACGATCCTGACGCCGGTCAGTGGCTTCACCAACCAGGTGTGCGTTGTGCCTACCTCATGGGATTCATTACGGGTCCAGTCATCATCGCCCTTGTCGCAACCGAGAACTTCCTCGCCGACTTCAAGAACTTCGCCTTGCGGCTGCCGATGGTCTCCATCCCGTGGAGCTCCATCAACCTCATGGGCTGCTACCTCATCTCCAAGGAAAAAGTTGATATTCCGGCACTGCACGACCCCAAGAGACGCTATGGCGCCTGGAATGTTCCTACGCTGCCCACCTACCTTGATAGGCGTCTCGTGCAGATCCCCTTCCTCGCCCAAACCATATACACCGGGCCGATGACCGCGCTCCCGGATGGTGCCGACATTTCTTGGATCGTGGGCCCGATTGTCACCGCGTTCGCCTACTACCCAGTGGCGAAGCGGTTCCAGAACCCGCCGTCGGAAATGATCTACCCGGTGGACCTGCAGGCCACCCGCCCGCACAACCTGGGTGCTCACCACAAGCCCCTAAGCCTGGGTACCGCCAACACCCGGGCAAGATGGCGGCGGCCGGCTGGCCGACAATCATGGGATCACGCGCCGCGTGAAGTGCCGTTCCTCCTGGGAACCCTGTTTGGACACGCCCCATGCGCGCCCAAACAGGGTTTCATTTCTTGCCTGGATCGCGGGGATGAAAATCCCACAACCGCCTTCCTCGTGTGCCCGGGCCATCACCGGGCAGGGAGCTGCTGCGTTCACTCCCGAAGCCGGAAAGCCATCCCTTCAACTCAACGTGGATGGAAGCATCCGAAGTTGATGCCCGCCGTAGGGGCTAGTCCGACGGGCTCAGCCGCCGGGAGATCTCGGCCGCACACCGCGTCACATCCGGAAGCCACCGCTCGGCAAGCTCGTCCACACCGATCGCGCGCGCTGGAGCGGACCCCTGCCGGGCATTGCCCATGGCCGCAGCCGGCGTCACCACCTTTCGGTTCGAAACGGTGAGCGTCACGCTTGCCACGGCGTAACCGCTGCGATCCAGCACCGGCACGGCCAGGCTGGAGAACCCCTCGGAGATCTCGTCCTGTTCCCAGGAAAACCCCCTGGCCCGGACCCGTTCCAGCAGTCCGTTCAGCGCCGGGGCCGAATGGACGCCCTGTTCGAACCGGGCAGGAAAAGCCTCGGGGCCCGGATAGAGCGACGCCACCTGGGCGGCGGTCATCGATGCCAGCATGGCCCGCCCGCTGGCAGTCAAATGGGCGGGCAACCGGACCCCTGGTTTCGTGACCAGCTCGGTCTGCCGCTTTGCCTGTTCCTCGATCACGTAGACAACCTCCCTGCCGTGCATGACCGCCAAGTGCGCCGTACGCATGGTCCTGGCGACGAGCCGCGAGATCGGAAACTTGGCGATTCGTTGCAACGGCGCCTGACGTGAATACCCCGTACCGAGCTCGTGAGCAGTGACTCCCAAGGCGTATTTGCGCTCTTCGGCAAGGTGCAGGACGAATCCGTCTTCGACGAGGGCCGTCAGCAGGTG
Source organism: Paeniglutamicibacter cryotolerans (assembly GCF_014190875.1). Taxonomy (NCBI): domain Bacteria; kingdom Bacillati; phylum Actinomycetota; class Actinomycetes; order Micrococcales; family Micrococcaceae; genus Paeniglutamicibacter; species Paeniglutamicibacter cryotolerans. The sequence continues at coordinate 335,956 of NZ_JACHVS010000001.1, forward strand.
ATATGTGGTCGAGCGAGGCAGCCCGACGTCACGGGCAATTGCTGCGGCGCCCACCGGGCCAGCCTGCATGGCCACGTAGCGCAGGACCGACAACACGTTCTTGGCTGCAGGAACCTGAGGAGCAATGCGTGATGCATTCATGCGTACACCCTATCGATCTAATGTCTGCCATCACAGACTGTTACTTCGAAGAAGGCTTCGTTCATCAGCTGTCCGATGGTGTGATGGATTGCATAGCTCCGCATCGACATAGCAAGACCTCCAGCTCGAAGGAAAACCAACCATGTCATCCAAGATCCAGTACGAGAACGATTCATCGGGTACCGGCATTGGCCGCGCCGGCTCCCTCGAAGGTCTGCGCGTCTTGGACCTGTCCCGGGTCTTGGCAGGACCGTTCTGCGCCATGATCCTGGCCGATCTCGGTGCCGAAGTCATCAAGGTCGAAAGCCCGGAGGGTGACGACTCCCGCCAATTCGGCCCGTGGTTCAACGGCGACTCGGCCTACTACCGCTTGTTCAACCGCAGCAAGTACGGCGTCACCATGGACCTGAAGATCGAGGAGGAGCGCGACAACCTGCTCGAGCTGGTCCGCCGCTCCGACGTTGTGATCGAGAACTTCCGCCCGGGCGTCATGGCCCGGTTGGGACTATCCGCCCAGCGCCTCCTGGAAGAGAACCCCCGTCTGATCATCGTCAGCATCTCCGGCTTTGGGCAGGAAGGCCCGCTACAACAAGCCCCTGCCTACGACCTGATCGCCCAGGCCATGAGTGGACTGATGTCAGTGACCGGCTGGCCCGGGGGCCAGCCGACCCGCGTTGGCATCAGCCTCGGAGACCTTGTCCCCGGCCTATACGGTGCCATCGCCGCCCTGGCTGCCCTCAACGAGCGCCACCACACCGGTCTGGGTCAGCATATCGACGTATCGATGCTGGACAGCCTGACCTCGGTCCTGGAGTCCGTGGGGATGCGGGCCCTGCATGGCGAAAACCCAGTCGCGTGTGGAAACGACCATGCAATGTCCACCCCGTTCAGCACCTATCAGACCGGCAACGGTGCCATCGCCATAGCGATCGCCGGAGACCGCCTTTTCCCGAGGCTGACCGATGCCCTCGACCGGCCCGAGTGGCTGGCGGATGAGCGTTTCAACGAGCAGGCCCGCCGAAACGAGTTCCCCGTTGAATTCCGGGCTGCGTTGGAGGAGGCATTGCGGCCCTTCAACGCCGAGCAGGCCATCGAGCTCCTGTCCAAGCACCAGGTCCCCACTTCCAAGGTCTACTCAGTGAACGAGGCGCTGACCAGCGAACACGCAATCCACCGTGGCCTGGTGGCCACGGAGGCCGACGGCTTCAAGACCCTCGCCTCGCCACTGCGGCTCACCGGTTCCGTTGCGCCGGAACCGGCGCCGAAGCTCGGCCAACACAACAGCCTCATGTCCGAGTGGCTCGCCGGACCGGTCCGTTCAGGAGCTGCTCCGGTACACGCCTCATAGGACGGGCGCAGCAATGCCGCGGCGGGCATAGCACCCGTCGCGGCACTCCTGCTGCCCGGGCAATCGGGCATTCCTCCGAGCCGGAAGGATCCTGCCGGGTATCCCTTGTTCACCCCGCTCCATGTATCGATGCGGGAAATGGCCTCGGATTCCGAACCCGCAATGTTCAACATTTCTCCAAAGGCAAGTCAATGTGACCATTGACGCATTCATTACCGAGGCATTTCGCCAGAGACTTCTCGAAAACAGGGAAACTCATGTACGTTTGCTCGAAATACACTGCCGGAATTCATGCAATCGCACCATAGGCCGGCCCCTAGACACTTTCAATGGCGAAAGAGACAAGGAATCACTCCATGACCCTCCTGGACACCACACCACTGGAATCGGCCCCTGCGGCACCAGCGCTGAAGTCGGCCGGACACATCATCGTCGACGCGCTCGTGGCGCACGGCGTCGAGCGCACCTACGTGATCCCGGGCGAAAGCTACCTCGAAGTCCTCGACGGGCTGCACAACTCCCCCATCGAGACGATCGTCTGCCGCCATGAGGGCGGCGCCGCCTACATGGCCGAGGCCGATGGCAAGATGCACCAGCGCCCCGGCATCGCCATGGTCACCCGTGGACCGGGTGCGGCAAACGCCCATGTCGGCCTGCACACCGCTTGGCAGGACTCGACCCCGATGGTGCTCTTCGTCGGGCTGATCCCCTTCGCCCACCGCGACCGCGAGGCCTTCCAGGAATTCGACATCAAGGCCTGGTTCGACACCGGCGCCAAGCGCGTGATGGTCCTGGACCACCCCGAGCGCGCCTCAGAAATCGTCGCCGAGGCCATGTTCGCCGCCATGAGCGGACGGCCGGGCCCGGTCGTGGTCGGCCTGCCCGAAGACATCATCCGCGAGATGGTCGACGCCACCGCGCACCCGATCATCCCGGTCGCCGACGGCGGCATGACTGTCACCGATTGGAAGGCGCTGCAGTCCGCACTGAAGGCCTCCGAGAAGCCGCTGTTCGTCGTGGGCGGCAACGACTGGACTCAAGAAGGCGCCACCGCGCTGACCGTCTGGCTCGAAGAGCACCAGATCCCCGCCGCTGTGGAATGGCGGTGCGAGGGCACCATCCCGTTCAGCTCGCCCTCCTACGTCGGTCCCATCGGCTATGGCCGCCCCAAGCCGACCTACGACCTGCTCGAGGAGACCGATCTGCTGGTCTTCGTCGGCACGGTCCCCGGCGACGTCATCACCGACGGCTTCCTGGTCCGCCAGGACTGGGACAAGAAGAACTTCCTGGTCACCATCGACCCGTCGCTGCGCGGCCGCTCCGGCGCCGTTTCGCACCAGATCGTCTCCAAGCCCGATGTCTTCGTGCGTGACCTGATCATGATGGATCTTGCGGTGCGTCCCGCATGGCAGTCATGGACCGAGCGCATGCGCGGTGAACAGCTGAAGTTCGCTGCCCTTCCCTCTGCCACCCCGTCGGCGGGTCCGGCCCGCATGGACACCATGATGGCCAACCTCTGCGCCGGGCTGCCGCAGGACGCCATGATCACCCTCGGCGCCGGCGAGCACACCAACTGGGCCCACCGCTACTTCCCCACCGAGCGCTATGCCTCGATGGTCAGCGCCCGCAATGGCTCCATGGGCTACTCCGTACCCTCCGCCATCGCCGCCTCGCTGAACTTCCCGGGCCGCCGCGTGGTGACCATCGCCGGCGACGGCGAGTTCCTGATGAACGGCCAGGAACTGGCCACGGCGGCCCAGTACGGTGCGACCCCGCTGGTCATCGTGATGGACAACCAGGAATACGGCACGATCCGCACACACCAGGAGCGTCACTACCCGCAGCGCATCTCCGGCACCCAGCTGAAGAACCCGGACTTCGCCCTGATGGCCCAGGCCTTCGGTGGATTCGGCATTCGCGTCGAAAACGACGCCGATGTCCCCGCTGCACTCGAGGCGGCGCTGGAAGCCATCGACGAGCAGGGCCAGTTCGCCCTGATCCACCTGATCGTCGAACAGCGCGTCAAGGCCTACTAACAGCCACCGACATGCACCGGGCTGGTGCCGGTTCCATTCCAGGGGATGGAACCGGCACCAGCTTGTCGTTAATGCCGATCGCGTTCCAGCTCATCGAGCAGGAAGGACGCCCAGTGACCGTATCCGGCGACCGAGGGATGGAAGTGGTCGGAGGCATAGAAATCATCGCCCAATGGAGGGTCCCCGGCGAATCCCACGAACCCGATGCCCAACTCGGCGCAGATCCGTGCCGAAACCGCATCCAGGCGCCGGGCCCGGCGTTCGAGGAATTCATTCAGCGGCACCGGCAGCGCCGGGAAGTTCCGGAACGGAGGCACGCCGGCGACCACGATTTCCCGGGACCGAACCGGTTCGATGAAGACGTCGATCACCAAGCGCAGGTCCCTGCCCCAGTGTCCCGGCAGCCGGCCGATCATGGCATCGTTTGCACCGGCGGCCAAAAAGACGATATCCGGGTCGTGCTCCTGTATCAGGCCCAGCACTTCGCGCCTGATGCGCTCCATGGTGGCGCCGTTGGAGCCCTCGGCCTCCCAGGCCACGGGGCGGCTCCGGCGGGTCGACAGTCCCATGGCCAATTGCCCGGTCAACGCGACATCGTGGGTCGGGGCCCCGGTCCCCGCAACGGTGGATTCCCCGATCACCAGCAGCCGCAGCGGCACCCCGCCCGTTCCAGCGGCATCGGCCACGCCGCGCTTGGGTCCGGCAGCCTCGCCGAGCAAGGGGACCACCTTCTTGACATGCCGGCCCTGAAAATAAGCGGGTGCTGCCTGCACCGCATCCAGCCAGCCGTTGCGCATCATCTCGGTGGTCGGGAATGTCGTCATCGCCGGGCCTCTCCCCATTATGCTTTCCCTTTGCCGGCCTGCACCTTCGTCACCTATGCGGTTCCGGTGGGGCCCACCCTTTCAGGCTCGACCCATCTGCGGCCACTGTCAACGCATCGATGCAGCCAGCGTCGCGGCAACCTCAAACCGCGGTTCGCCCTCCGCACGAATGAGCAGCGTCGTGGCTGCCGGGTCCGGTACGCCGGGGAAACTGACCTGCAGCACGTCATCCAGTGGCGGGAGGGCCCATTGGGCGACCGGGATGCCGAAGTCGGTGCCCCGACCGTCATCCAGCCGCAATACGGGCTGCCTCCCGCCCCGCCAGAAACCGGCCGCCTCCGGAACCCGGAAGCGCAACGTCGTATGGCCCCGGTCAATGTCGATGAGGTTCAACAAGAGGGGTTGCTCGATGCCGATGTCGATTTCCAGCGACAGCGGGATCATCCGCGCCGCGTCCGGGCCGGGCTTGACGCTGGCGGCCAACCGGGCGATGCCAGCGCTGTTGATGGTCTCCACGGTGAAACCGAGCTCGGGAACGGAGTCGAAGTAGGCGTAGGCCACCCCGGCGCCCACGGCTGAATCCCCCGCCTGCGCCACCGCCATGCCCTGGTCCGCCAGTTCCAGCATGGCGGCGGTCTGGTCTTCGACTTGGAAGCGCAGGTGGTGGATGCCCTCGCCGCGCTGCTGCAGGAAGTCATCCCAGACGTTCTCGCTGCCCAACGGGGCAATGAACTGAAGTTCGATGCCGAAGTGGCTGTAGACCAGCGACTCCATCGCCGTGTCGACGATTTCCCCGCGGTAGCTGACTCCCTCGTAGTTGTTCACGGAGGTCGCCGTGGGCAGGATGCCGAAGATCGCCTCCATGGATTCGCGGACCCTCTCCAGGTGCCGCACGACGATCCCGATCTGGTCCAGGGCCCCGAAATTCCGATTCATGCTCAGCTCCGTCTCCTCCACGGCTCCCATCGTGGATTCCGCCGGTTCAAGCCTACCCACCGGCGCACGACCCGTTGGTTCCAGCCCCCCCCATTCTTAACCCGAAGTGCTCCGTGGGGCCACCCGGGTCCCCGATCGCCGGGTGGCCCCGGGAGAATCTACTTCTCAGCTGCGGCCCGTCTGCGCTGAACATAATGTTCTCCCTGGGCCCGGTCAGGACTCGACGCATCGCAGTGGCGCTGACGGTCCTCCTGGTGCCGGCGGCCGGAGTCACTTGGATGATTCGGCAAGCGGCCACCCCGCCCTCCGTGGATCTGGGCCCGGGTATCGTGCTTGGCAAAGGGCCCCTCACCCCCGTTCCCACACCGCCCGGCGCCGGTGAAGCCACTGCCTCGGCGGGTCCTTTGCTGGTGCCTATCCATACCCAGCAGGGAGGTTCCAGGTGAAACAACGAGGAGAGCCCGACGGGAAGGCTCTCATGCTCGGCGCAGCAGCTCCTCGGCAATGACAATCCGGTCCAAGGCCAGGGTTTCCCAGTCGGGGTCCTCCTCGTCCCGGGCCCCGGCCACGAGCGAGAGCACCACTGCGGCGGACCGCGCGTAGAAGCCGGCCGGATCGGTGTCCCGGCGTTCCAGTTCGGAGGCAAAAGCCCGCGCGTAGTCGTTCAGGTACCCGTCGACATCGACATAGCGGCCGTCGATTCCGGGCAGCACTGCTAGATGCCCGATGAAACAGGCCAGGTCGTCCACCAGGTATCCGGGGCCGGCCGAATCGATGTCCAGCAGCCCGGTGATCTTCCCCCCGGCCACGAAGATGTTCGCCTCATAGAAATCACCGTGGCTGGGAACCAGCGGTCCTCGGCGCGCCGAATCCAGTACGACGTCAATCCTGCTGCCCAGAGCGCGGATCCTTTGCTCGGCGGCGGGCAGGGCGGTGACTGCCGCCAGCACGTACCATTCGAGCCTGTCGCTCCAGGATTCACGCACCGGAACATCCATGAGACCCTGCGGCAGCGAGTCGAGCAGGGCAACGATGCGTTCGGGTGAAAGCGGCAGCACACCGGAATGCATCAGGTCCTCAGCCAGCGGCATTCCCGCAACCCGGCGCAGGGCCAGCACCTCCGCAACGGGGAGACCCGCCGGCACCGGAGCCGGAATGCCCACCGCCAGCAGCATCTCGTGCTTGGCGTGCATGACAGCGGCATCCCTGCGCAACACCTTCAGGAAGAGCTCTTCCCCGTCGTCGAAACGCGCCAGCATCACGGCCCGCCGCAGCGGTCGATAGGTCAGGGTCCGCAGGTCCTCGAGCCGGCGCCCGCCACCCCAGGTTTCGCCGACGGCCTCCGGGGTGGTGGCCAGGCCGAGCCCCGGCAGCATCGGATCCGCCGGATGCAGCCAGACCACAACGCGTCCGTTGGGGCCTTCCAGCGTGACGGTTCCCTCCGGTACCCGGGGCAGCTTCTCCGCCGTGGCCCCAAGATAGATGGTTTCGGCGTCCCCCACGACCTCGAAGACGCCGGAAACCCCCGCGCCTGGACGGTGGTGGACCTCCACGAGGCTCACATCGGGATCGCCCCCGATCACACCCGAGGACACCTCCGACAACAACGCGAGGAGCTCACCGGAGGAGAAGAAGTCCAGTTGTTCACGTTCGGACCAGCCGACGACGCTCTCAGCAGCTGCGGATTCAGGCAAGGGGCTCATGCCGTTCAGTATTACAGCTTCCCCCCCCCATGACCCGTTGCATGTCCCCCATTGGTCGAGTATCGGTGCAGATGGGTTAGCGTTTCCTTATGAACAAGCCCGACCCGCCAACGCCCCACGACCACCAGCCCGATGGTGATTCGTTGGCTGGACGGTATGGAAGCAGGCCGGTTCCCGGGCACTTCCGCGTGACTTTCGGGCTGTTTGCCTTCGCCAAGGGCTGGGCGGTCACCTACATCGCCTGGGCCGCCCTGACCCTGCTGATCAGCATCGCCAGCTCGCTGGCCGCGGGCGACGACTCGGCGGTGGACTTCTGGGGCCTGGTGCTGGCGTTCAGCTTGTTCATTGCCGTCTTCATCGGCACCCCGGTGGCCCTGGTCTTCGGCCTGCTGCTGCGCGTGGTCCGCCGCCAATGGGTACATGTCGCTGCCTTCTTCTTCGGGTTTGCCATCCTGACCTTCGCCGTCATGCAACTGACCATTCCCTGGACCTCGCTGCGCATGCCCTTCCTTTATGCGGTGTCGGTCGGGTTCTGCGCGGCCGTGGGGCGGGCTTCGGTGATCAAGGACGTGAACGTGCATCCGGTTCCGGACCTGCACCTGCCCGGGCCACCGCCGGCAACCGGACAGATCGGCAAGACCCGGCAACCCCGCCAGGGACCGCTCCCCCACTGACTGGGCGATCCCCGCTCCAATCACCCCCGAGAACGACAAGGCGTCGGCCGCTGCACCCTTTCGGGAGCTGCTGCCGACGCCTTCTCTGGGGACGAACCAGAACCTGAAGGACTACTTCCAGTTCTTGTAGGTCACGTCTTCCTTTTCCACCAGGGTCAGCACATCGTAGGTTGCCACGATTTCGCCGTCCTGGTTGTTGATGACAGCATCCCAGGCAACCTCTCCGTATTCGTCCGTCACGCGCGGGGTGATCTTCTTCGCCGTCAGCGTGACGCGGATCGAATCGCCGGCAGGGACCGGGGTGATGAAGCGCAGGTTCTCCAGGCCGTAGTTGGCCAGGACCGGGCCCGGGGCCGGCTGGACGAAGAGTCCGGCGGCCCAGGAGACCAGCAGGTAGCCGTGCGCGACGATGCCCGGGAAGAACGGGTTGGCTTCCGCTGCCGCATTGTCGACGTGCGCGTAGAAGGTATCACCGGTTTCGTGGGCGAAGGCAGTGATTTCCTCCAGCGAGACCCGGCGCAGCGGCGAGGCGAAGGCATCGCCGATGTTCAGCTCGGCCAGCGACTTGCGGAACGGGTGGATCGCACCTTCCACTGCCCCGAATTCGGCAGCACCGGCGATGACGCGGTCCGCGCCGGTGTGCCAGACGCCGGTCACGGCCGTCAGCAGGTTCGGGGAACCCTGGATGGCCGTACGCTGCATGTGGTGCTTCACGGCGCGGATGCCTCCCAGCTCTTCGCCGCCGCCGGCGCGGCCCGGTCCACCGTGGACCAGGTGCGGAACCGGGGAGCCGTGGCCCGTGGAGGAACGCGCGGTTTCGCGGTTGAGCATGTGCACGCGACCGTGGTGGGCTGCGATGCCGGTGGTCAGCACGCGGGCGGTTTCGCCGTCGTTGGTGCAGACAGTGGCCACCAGCGAGCCGGAGCCCATGGCCGCCAGTTCGATGGCCTCATCCAGGTCGGCGTAACCGATCACGGAACTGACCGGGCCGAAGGCCTCGAGCCCGTGTACCGCCTGGTTGCGGACATCGTCCCAGGTGAGTAGCAACGGGGACATGAAGGCACCGGCGTCGACCACGGAATCCTCGCCCGAAGTGCTGCGCACCACCGGTGCATCAAGTGTGCCGTAAGCCAGCTCGCCGCCGGCGGCGATCATCTCTTCCACCGCGCCGCGCACGTCGCGCAGCTGCTCCAGGGAGGCCAGGGCTCCCATGGTGACGCCCTCGGCGCGCGGGTCGCCCACCACGATGCGCGCATCCAGGCGGGCGCCGACTGCTGCGACCACATCCGGGACCATGCCCTGCGGCACGATGGCCCGGCGGATGGCGGTGCACTTCTGGCCGGCCTTGACCGTCATCTCGGTGACCATCGACTTGACGAAGGCGTCGAACTCGGGGGTGCCGGGGACGGCATCCGGGCCGAGGATCGCGGCGTTCAGCGAGTCGGTTTCGCAAGTGAAGCGCACGCCGCCCTCGACGACGTTCACGTGGGCCTTCAGCGAGTTGGCCGTGGAGGCCGAACCGGTGAACGCGAGCACGTCGCGGTAGTCCAGTTCGTCCAGCAGGGTGCGGGCCGAGCCGGAGATCAGCTGCAGCGAGCCCTCGGGCAGCAACCCGGATTCGACCATCAGGCGCACGGCCGCCTCGGCGACGTAGCCGGTCGGGGTGGCGGGCTTGGCGATGGTCGGAACGCCGGCGATGAAGGCCGGGGCGAACTTCTCCAGCATGCCCCACACCGGGAAGTTGAAGGCGTTGATCTGGGCGGCGACGCCCGGGATGCGGGTGTAGATGTGCTCGCCGGCGAACGAACCGTCCTTGGAGAGCACCTCCATCGGCCCGTCGAGGATGACGTTCGAGTTCGGCAGTTCGCGGCGTCCCTTGGAGGAGTATGTGAACAGCACGCCAATGCCGCCGTCGATGTCGACCATCGAGTCGATCTTCGTGGCACCTGTCTGGAAGGACAGCGCGTAGAGCTCCTCGCGGCGGGCGTTGAGGTACTGGGCCAGTTCCTTCAGCACCAGGGCACGCTCGTGCAGGCTCAGCTTGCCAAGCTCACGCTGGCCGACGGTGCGGCCGTAGTTGACCATGCCGGCCAGGTCCAGTCCGTCCGAATTAACGCGGGCGAGCAGTTCGCCGGTGTTGGCATCGAGCACCTGGGTGCCTGCGGGATCGCCCGCAGGGGTCCACCATTGCCCTTGTGCATAGCTGGGAACTAGCTGGGCCATTGGAGAAGTCGTCATCGACGGGTCCTTCCTGAACGATCGGTCAGTATTAGCATCCACAGTACAGTATGGGGCAGTACCAGTCACCGGCCCGGGACCCGTTAGCCCCGGATGACAAGGAGTATGACGCATGAGCGAGCAGCGCCCGACAGCCCCCACGCCCGAGTCGATGACCGACGGGACATGGATGATCGCCCTGGGCGAACTGGACCTCAAGATGGGCATCAAAATCGTCGAAGAATCGGTGCAAAAGGTCGTTGCCACCATGCCGGTCGAGGGGAACCGGCAGTCCTTCGGGCTGTTGCACGGCGGCGCATCGCTGGCGGTCGGTGAGGCCGTCGGCTCCTGGGCGGCAGTCAAGCACGCCTCCACCATGGGCAAGTCCGCCGTCGGAGTCGATGTCTCGGCCACCCACCACAAGGGCGCCCGCGAGGGGACGATCACCATCACTGCCACCCCGATCAGCCTGGGCCGGCGCATGACCAGCCACCAGGTAGTGCTTCAGAACGAGGCCGGCGAGCGCCTATGCACGATGCGGATCACCAACCTGGTCATCGACATCAGGAAGTAGGCCGACCGCGTTGTCCTACAGCGGCCGGGGAGCCCACGTGAAACGCCGCCCGGTGCGCCACGCCTCGACATGCATCGTTTTCGTGGGAGCCTATGAACACCTTGGTACGATGCCGACGCGGAACGGATGACTCATGGCTTGGGGTAAAAGCGAGGAACAGAAGGCAGAAGAACAAGCGGCAAGAAATGCCCGCGAAACGGAGCAGCGAGAAGCCGAAGAGGCCGCCGAATTCGCGGCAAGTCCCCTGGGACTTGCGATTGCCGCCCACACGAACGGCGACGCCTTCTTTCAAGTTCAAATCGAAGTGAGCTCCCTGACGGGAACAGCCTCGTTTTTTGGATCCTCCGAAAACGATGTGCATCACTCGGGGAAATCAACTGACACCTTGGGCCAGATCGAAAAAGTAGGTTGGCGGCTGGAACATGTCGGATACGTTTTCATCGAAACCGGGTCAACCTCAACGAACCGGGTGATGTCCACCGGTCAGGGAGTGGTGACGAGGGGAAACGTCACGGGCATCTACCTGTTCCGCAGAACGTCCGGGTGATTCCCCGACAGCAGGGGCCGTTTTCCTCTGTCGGCAGCGTGACCGCCGGCCCGTCGCCTGGGGGTCTGTCCAGCCGACCGGGGTGCGGTTGGATCATGAGATCCAGGAGATGGCATCAGGGCATCGGCTGACGCATGCCCGATGCGGATCACCAACCTGGTCATCGACATCAGGAAGTAGGCCGCCGCAGCCCCCCGCCCGGCACCGACCAGCAGCTAAGACGCCCTTCCCCCGTCGGGTGTTCCACGATAGCCTCCCGGAAACGGACGATGGCTCCGATAAGGATGCTGGACAAGGGGGAACGATGAAAATTGGACGGGCATCGGCACTGGGCGCGACACTGTTGGCACTGGGCCTGCTGTCCACCGGCTGCAACTAGTCGGCGTCCGGCATGGCCATCATGGACACCGCGGCCTCCGCCATCGCACCGCCGTCGGTACTGACCCAGAACGAGTCCCTGGCCGCCGACTCGATCCGCTCGCTCGGTGAGTTCGATGGCCTGCAGTACTTCGTGGCGAAGTCCGCCGAATCCTCCGGCTATTGCCTTGCCCAATACGAAACAGCCGAGCAGACGTCTTCCATCGGCTGCGGTGCTGGCGCCATCGGCAGCATCGTGGAGCTTTATGTGGCACCAAATCCAGTGGTCGCCCTGACCCAAGACGGCCACACGATGGCACCCGATGAGCAGGGCGAGTGGGTCAAACTGACCGGGAACCTCTGGAAGCACGCCGGCTAGGACCGGCACGCCTCCTGCCTACGCGTCGGCGTACTCCGGCGGCCACACAACGGTGAAGCGCTCGAAGACGATCTCCTCGTCCTGCCTCCATTTGGCACCCCGTGCAGCGCACCCCCGCTGCCAGTACCTGCGGTGCTCGGTCCGCCAGCGTTCCAGGGACCTATCGTCCTCGCCCTCGTCGTAGGCAAAGGCGGCATCGGCCGAGGCGAAGTCGCCGAGCCGTAGTTCGATGCTGCGCAACACCACCGTCGGCACCCCGGCGCCGTCGCAGGCGATCCAGTGCGACCCGACGCGGGGAATCGATTCGCCGGCGGCCAGGTATTCGGCCGCCAGCTCGGAAGTGGCGCGCTTGAGCCCATGGGTGACCGCATGCAGCAGCTGATCGGCGAGCGCAGCTGAATCCCCGAAATGCTCGACAGTGTAGTCGGGGCACAGCCGTACCGCCTCCGGCTGGGCTGCCGCGTAGTCCGACCACATCAGTGCCGCCGCCGCCTTGTCCACAGCCGCGGCCTGAACCCGTTCAAACGTCATCGGCCCATCATGCCACGGCCGTGCCGCGCCGCGCTCAACGTGGCAGATTGGCTTCGATCAGCCCCACGATGGCCGGATCGTCCGGTTCGGTCCGCGGACTGAAGCAGCGGGTCTGCCCGTTGGGCAGGATGAGAAACTTCTCGAAGTTCCAGCGGATCCGCCCGGCCTTGCCGCCATCGTCCTTCGTCTTCTTCAGCTCGCTGTAGAGCGGGTGCGTGTGGCGGCCGTTGACCCGGATCTTGTCGAACACCGGGAAGGTGACCCCGTAGGTCGTCGAGCAGAATTCCTGGATCGCTTCTTTGCTCGATAGTTCCTGAAGGAACTGGTTGCTGGGGAAGCCCAACACGCTGAAGCCGCGGTTGCCGTACTCGCGCTGGAGCTCCTCGAGCTTGGCGTACTGCGGGGCCAGACCGCACCGCGATGCCACGTTCACCACCAGCACCACGTCGCCGGCGTACTCGTTCAACGACGTCTTGGTGCCATCCATCTTGTCGATGGGAATGTTCCTGATCTCCATGCTGCTCACAACCGCCCGCAAGAAGCCGTTATTCCCCCTGCCCTCGCTGTTCCCATCCGCAATTGGCTGCCATGGAGAAAACGGTGCCGATCATTGCGTAGGAACCACCCCCGTGCAGGATCTCCCCGGGCAGCCCCAACGCCGAGACCTTCAGCCGGGGCGCATCATCGACGGTCATTGATCCACCCTCCTCGATGCAGCCGTCCTGCCAGGCCAGCAGCGCCGAGATCCGCAGGTCCTCACCGCCTTCGAGCACCGTGGGGTACCCCCGGGGGAACACGAAACGCGCATCCAAACCGCCATCATCGACCCGGTTCAGCATGAATGAATCAAGCATCATCGCCTGCAGCCCGGTTCCACCGTTCGATCCCATGAAGGGGATGATCAGTTCGTTCAAGACCACCTTTCGTCCGCCGGTGTTCCGGAGCACGAATTCGAACCTGCAAGCCAATCCAGGGGACAGCACTAGGGCGGGAACGTTGAGCGTCGCGCCGTTGCCTGATCCCACCAGCGCTTCCTTGCTGGTCACGTCACCGCTGGACTCACAGCTAAAGGCCTCCGCATCGATCAGGACCTGGACCTTGTGGCGCGCGGTGGCGGCCCACGCATTCCATCCCACGCATCCCGCGGCCACTACCGCGACGACCATGGCTGCCTCAGCCCGGAGCGTGAACGCCAGGGGGCTGCGGCGATGGCTTCCCGACATGGTTTAGGCCAGCCCGGGATGTTCAGCGAGTTCATGGAAGATCCTCATCAGGTTTCCGGCGGGGTCCCGGAATGCGGCACACCGGATCGGCGGCAGGTCGGCCGGGGGCTCTACGCAGGTGACCGGATCCCGGCGGGCGGCGTGGAACGCGTCGACGTCGGCCACCTGGTAGAAACCATTGGGGCCGGCAGCGCTTGAACCGCTCGCGTCGAGCATCAGCTGGACCTCGGTTCCGGGCAAGGAAAAGACGACCGTGTCAGTTCCTTCGCGCCAGTCCGCATCCAAACCGAGCACGTCGTGCTGGAAGGCCACCGCAGCCCCCGGATCGGCCACAGGATGGTACATGAACGTCAGGTTCATGAAGCGATACTAGTCAAGGTCGCTTCAAGGAATCCAGCCCGGCATCGGCTACTTCGTGCCCCCGGGAAGCAGCTCCCCCCTCGCAGCCCAGCGCATCGCAGATCAGGAGCAGTGTCGAATAGCGGATCGCTTGGGCCCGGCTATGCTTCAGCACCGAAAGGTTCACCACGCTGATCCCGGTGAGTTCGCTGAACCTCGACAGTGTCATGCCGCGGGCTTCGGGCAACCCACCGAGCCGGCAGCCGATCCCGGTTTACTCGTCCTCCTTCGAGCGGCACTAGATGAGGCGCGCAGTTCCCCGCTGCAGCTTCTGCCCGTTTTCAACACCAGGGCGGTGGCATGCCCAGTATCTGCGACGGCCCCTGCCAACCGGCGATGTCCTCATTCCACGGCCCACCGTCACGCCCCAGCGCCTGCTGGGAGGCCATCGAACGTCCCCATCCGCCCAGCAACTGCCGGCACAGGCCGCAGATAATGGTTGCCGCACCGGTGATCCGTACCCGGCGCCCGGCGATCGGAGTCAAGGCAAGCTGTCGAATCAGACCGGCGCAGATGGCGGCAGTTCGGGCCAGGGCGCTTGGACGGGCACAGTCACCTGCACCGCCGGCGCCTCCAGCCTCCAGCCTCCAGCCTCCAGCCTCCAGCCTCCAGCCCAGATGACTCTGCTGCCGGAAACCACGGCATCATTGACGGCGACCAGGCGCGTGCCCCGCACGCTCACGGGAACCCAGGCCGAAAAGCAACCACCAGGGTGCACTCAGCGGGCAGCGCTCCCGCGATGAAGCATCTCGTGCCGTCCCCTGGAGCCCACCGCTACCCGATGATTATCGATATGTTTTGGCGGCCATCACAGTCAGACGCCACGGGTTGGCTGGCCTTGGACCCTACCCGCCCCGTTCAGGTAAGGGAGGAGAAGCTATTTCGGATTCTTGCCGAAAAGCCCGACGATCCCCGCCGAACCCATGAACACGGCCGCAGCAAAGCCGGCAACGATCATAAAACCGCGCGAATATCGCTTCGGAAAGGAGGGGTCCGGCTCACCCAAGGCAAAGAGCGCGAGCAGCAGCCCCGCAAGTCCGAAGACCAACCCCGCCACCGCCACGATACGCCGGTAGGCCAGCGGCCCCAGCCGCTTTGGCAACCCGCGCAGCATCACCAGTCCGGTCGCCGTGAAGAGGATGCCCATCAGTATCAGGGCGCCGGACAAGAGCGGGTTCATCGGAGTCGAGGTAAACGGCGAAATCGCACCCACCAACAGCATGATGATATTGCCGGCCGTCACGAACCGCCATTTCCATCTTTCGGCCCGGGAAAGGCTGCTTGGAGGCAGCAGCATCGTCGTCTCCCTCCGGTGTTCGATCGGTGAGGAACCTGGCATGCGGTCATGCCGGACCCTGCAACCCTGTCCAGTGCACCATTCTCGCACCATCCGCGCCGCGGGCCCCGGCAGCCTGGGGGAACCTCCTCAGGCCGCGGCCTTGCTGGCCAGCAGGTAGGCCTGGGGCGTCGATTCCCCATAGCCCGGTTCCCTGACCGTCGTGGATTCAACGGTGAGGCCGGCATCAGCCAACAGCGCGGCGATGTTCCCTGGATCCAGCCGGTAACCGTCGAAGTCGACCTCATGGCCATAGGCGCGTTTGATGTCCACCCGTGCATCTCCGGCCTGGAAGGCCAGCAACAGGCACCCTCCCGGGATCAGGGTCCGGTGGAACTCGGCGAAGATGCCCGGCAGCGCGTGGGGTGGAGCGTGGATGATCGAATACCAGGCGACGATTCCGGAAAGCGTGGCATCGTCCAGATCCAGCGACTCCATCGAACCGACTCCGAAGCGCAGGTCCGGATAGGTGTTCCGGGCAACCTCGACCATCTTCGGGGAGAGGTCCATCCCGAAGACGTCGGCCCCCAAGTTGGATAGGAACCGTGTCACCCGACCGGGCCCACAGCCCAGGTCGGCGATCCGCCCCGGCAGCTGCCCGGCCTGCTCGGCGAATACCGCGAGCAGGGCCCGGTCAAGCGACTTGCCGTCGAGCTCGTGGAGCAGCAACTGGGCATAGTCGATGGCGACGGTGTCGTAGGCCGAACGCGTGGCGGTGATCCAGCGGGTTTCAGTCATGTGCCCAGCATAGGGAGAGCACTGGTCAGCGCGGCATCGCCACGCCATTCGAAAAGTGATTGACAAGTATCAATCGCACGTGTTTTCATGAAAGGACAAGCATCGGTCACCCAGAGCGAGGAGGAACGCACCATGACTGCCATCCAGCAGCCAACAGCAGTCCCCTCCGATCCCCATGGGAGCCGCAACCACCATGAAAAAACATCCCCCAACCCGTCACGGCGAGAACCCCGGCACTGAATCGATCCGCCGCCGGCAGCCCCGTCCGGACCGCGGCGCCGACTGGAACATGCTCGACGTCGGGCTCGCCGTCAACCAGCGCTTCTCCACCTGGCCGGACGCCGGAAAACTGATGCGCGGCCCGCGTCCCTACCCCGAGTTCGTCATCGAGGATGCGGCGGCCATCGACACCGACCTGGGCGTCCTGAAAACGGGCAAGGAGGCCGATGTCATCCTGCTCGAACGCGCCGTCCCCGGCAACCGGGCGCTCCTCGCCTCCAAACGCTACCGTTCCGAGACACTGCGCCTCTTCCACCGCTCGGCCGCCTACACCGAGGGGCGCAGCGTCCGCCGTTCACGCGATGCCCGCGCCCTGGAAAAGGGAAGCGGCTTCGGCCGCTCCGTCGAGGCCGCCGGCTGGGCCGCCTCCGAATGGACCTGCCTGCGCCAATGCTTCGAGGCCGGGGTCCCGGTCCCCTACCCGGTGCAGCTGGACGGGACCGAGGTCCTGATGGAATTCATCGGGGATCCCGAACATCCCGGTATCGCCGCGCCCCGCCTGCAGCAGCTCCATCCCGCACCGGACAGGCTGGAGGGCTACTGGCGGCAACTCCTCCGGGCGATGGAGGCCATGGCCCGACTCGGGTACGCCCACGGGGACCTGTCCCCCTATAACGTGCTCGGCGCCGGGGACCGGCTGGTCATCATCGATCTGCCCCAAATGGTGGATCTTGCCGGAAACAGCGGCGCGATGGAACTGCTGAAGCGCGACTGCGCAAACATGTGCCACTGGTTCACGGCGCACGGCCATGACGCGGATCCCGAAGAACTGTTCTCCACCATGGCAGCCGCGGCCCGGTAGCACCCGGAAACCGGCATCCTTCCATGCTGTTCCGCGGCCCGGACCAGGTCGACGCCCCGTCATCTCCGGGGCTCCGATGGCCCGGAGATGACACGCTGCCCAGACCGGACGGTCGCAGCGGTCATCACCCGACACAGCATTCGTACCGCCGCTGCCAAGGAACACACCATGCGCAAGGCCTGCAAAATTGCCGTCCCTCTCATCGCGGCGAAGGTGGTCCCTCAGGCAGCAACCGCGGCCTGGAGCATGATCGCGGCCATCGCCACCCTCCATCTCCGGCCAGTGCGTTCCCGAACCGCCGGCCGGGCGGCGGCCCACGGCATCACCGCCTTTGCCATCCTCGCCCTCGCAGACACAGCTGCACGCTCCATGGTTCCGGCCGGGGCCGGGGCACTTACCCTCGATCCATCGATGAATTTTCGGTGCCATCGGCGGTTTAAATACGAAATGCCCGTCATTCAGGGGAAAATGGAGCTTATCTAGAGCACATTGACCACCGAAATCGGAGCACTTCGCAGATGCAAGTTTCCCACACTCTCCCCGCGCTGTCAGTTTCCTTCGACGATGTGAATTTGGTCGGCGCCGCAGGCCTGGTCCCGGTGATGGCTCTGGCCCGCGAGGCCAACCTGGTGGAACTGGTCGACGAGGCAGTGAAACTGCCCACCGACAAAGGCGCAAACCCCGGACTGAAGCTCTCGGCCCTGGGGCCTGTCAAGTTGTCTGTGTAAATGAACTAGTCAGATAGTGTTTCTTGCTCTAATCCTTGAGGCCCTTTAAGGCGAAGATTCGATTCTAATCCAGGTAGGCTTCCACGCGTTCGGGATAGGTCAGGCACAGGTACTGCAGGGCCTGGTTCCAACCGGTGGTCTTGGCCCCCTCCAGGAGGCGTCCGCTGGAGGCCCGGGTGCCGGCCCGGACCTTGGCACGTTCGATGGCGCGCTTGTCCTCGATGTTGCAGATCGCCAACCACAGCAGCTTCACCGCGGCCGCGTCGTTAGGGAAGTGACCACGGTTCTTGGTGACTTTTCGAAGTTGGAAATTCAACGACTCGATGGCATTGGTCGTATAAATGACCTTCCTCAAGGCAGGGGGAAACGCGAGGAACGGGGTGAAACGCTCCCAGGCGCTCTGCCACGTCTTCACCGCCGCCGGATACCTGGTGCCCCACTCGCCGTCGCTGAACTCCTTCAGGGCCGCACCGGCGGCTTCCTCGTTCGGGGCCGTGTAGATGAGCCGCAGCTGGGCGGCGACCTTCTGCCGGTCTGCGTAGGAAACGAAACGCATCGAAGAACGGATCAGGTGCACCACGCAGGTCTGCACCGTCGCGTGGGGCCACGTCGCCTCGATGGCCTCGGGGAAACCGGTGAGCCCGTCGCAGCAGACGATCAGCACGTCCTTCACCCCGCGGTTGGCCAGCTCGGAGCAGACCTGCGCCCAGAACTTCGCGCCCTCGGCCGCGGCGATCCAGATCCCCAGCACGTGCTTGATCCCGTCCATGTCCACGCCCACGGCGATGTGCGCGGCCTTGTTCTTCACGTGCGCGCCGTCGCGGACCTTGATCACGATCGCATCCAGGTACATGATCGGGTAGATCGGATCCAAGGGGCGGTTCTGCCAGGCGATGACCTCGTCAAGGATCTCGTCGGTGATCTTCGAGATCGTCTCGCGCGAGAGTTCGGTGCCCAGGGTGGAGGCCAGGTGGTGTTCGATGTCCCGCACCGTCATGCCCCCGGCATAGAGGCTCACGATCATGTCCGCCAGCTGCCCGGTATGCCGGGTGCCCTTGGGAACCAGGCGCGGGACGAAGGTCCCGGCCCGGTCCCGCGGTACTGCCAGGTCGATGTCCCCGGCGCTGGTGGACACCGTCTTGGGGTAGGAACCGTTGCGGGAGTTCGTGACCTCGCGGCCGGCGTACTCGTGCTTCTCGTAGCCCAGGTGCTCGGTCAATTCGGTCTTCAGGCCCCGTTCCAGACCGGCCCGGATCAGGTGCTGGATGAACCCGTCCTTGCCATCGAGTTCGATCTCGCCGCGGTCGATCTGGCCCATCAGCTCATCGAAGGCCCCCGAGGCCTTGAGTTCTTCCATGTTCCCGACGGCGGCCATGCGCTCGGCCGCTGCCGAGGCGTCTACTTTCCCTGCCGGTTTTTTGCGTTCTATCACGGTCATAATTGTCCTCTGAATCAGATGGTGACTAGGTCATTTACACACTCCATCTGACAGGCTCCGGCCCTGGTCGCCGGGATGATCGCCGGGGCCGACAGCATCGATGACATGAGCCTGCTACGCCATGGAGCAATGAACAAGCTCTTCGCTGGCTGCTACGCACCCTCCACCCTCGGCTCCTACCTGCGGACCTTCACCTTCGGGCACGTACGCCAACTGCAATCCGCCGCCCGCGCCTTCTTGGGGAACCTCTCAGCGCAGGTTCCCCTGATCGGCACCCCGGCAGCCGGGGACTTCGTGTATGTCGACGTCGATGACACGATCATCGAGGTCTTCGGGCACCAGAAACAAGGCGCCGGATTCGGCTACTCCGGGGTCCGGGGACTGAACGCCCTGATCGGCATTGCCTCGAGCCCCGGGCACGCACCGGTGATCGTGGCCCAGCGCCTACGCAAGGGCTCGGCGTCCTCGGCTCGCGGGGCAGCGAGCTTCATTGCCGCGTCCCTGGCCACCAGCCGTTCACTGGGCACCCACGGGCGGTTTTTGGTACGTGCCGACTCGGCGTACTACAACCAATCCGCGGTCGCCCGGGCCCTGAAACACGGGGCTGACATGTCGGTGACAGTGCGGATGAACCCCTCCATCAAGAAGGCCATCACCGCGATCCCCGAAGAGAAGTGGGAAACCATCAAATATCCCCAGGCCATCTTCGATGAAGACAGTCGGACCTGGATCTCCAAAGCCGAGGTCGCCGAGGCGGACTACACCGCGTTCTCCTCCAAGAAAAAGACCGAAAGGATCCCCGGCCGGTTGATCGTGCGCCGCATCCCCGAGCTGAACAAGGCCAAGATCATCTCCGGACAGCAGGAAGCCTTCAAGCTCCACCGGTACCACGGGGTATTTAGCACCGTTTCCAAGGACCTGTTGGGCACCGTGGACATGGACAAGACCCACCGCCAACACGCCGTCATCGAGGCCGTGAACGCCGAGCTGAAGGACGGGCCCCTGGCCCATCTACCTTCCGGGAATTTCAGTGCCAACGCGGCATGGCTCCATGCCGCGACCATCGCCTACAACCTCACTCGGGCCGCCGGAATCCTCGCCGCCGGGTCCTTCACCCGGGCCAAGATGGGGACCCTGCGCAGCAAACTCATCTTGGTTCCGGCCCGGATTGCTTCCAGCGCCCGGAAAATCAAATTACATCTTCCGCAAAACTGGCCCTGGGCCGAACCTTGGGACCGGCTCTTCACCAGCGTTCAGGGCCCTCCGCAAGCAGCCTGAACCACCGGTCCAGCCAGCCTTCACGGCGCAATCAGGAATCCACGATGGAACACCCCCGGCAGCGAGGCCGGCACGCTTCGCGTGCCACAAACGAAACCGCCCCCGAATCCGGGATTCATTCCCGGACCCGAAAGCAGATCGGTGGATCGAGGCTTACCCGACGGAGCACTATGCACCCAGCCCTGTAGCGGTCCACCGCTGACCTGGGAGCCGACGTGTTGTCCGGTCGTTGCCGATGTTCCAGGCGACGGCCGGCCGGCTCCATGCCCTGCCCCAGGCGGGCTCCCCCGGCGCCACGAATCCACAGTATCTTTCCGGGCCCCGAAGCACCGATCGGCCCTACACTAAACCCATGTTTCGCATGCGCGGCACATACGCAACGGCCTTGGCCCTCGTATTGGCCCTGACCGGATGCACCAACCTCGTGGACAGCGACCCTCAGCTTCCGGCGGACGCCTCGAAAACGGCAGCGCCAGCGGTCGGAAATTCAGACGTCCTGCTGTTCTACCCGCGAGTCGACCCCGGCCCAAAGAATACGGATACCCGGTCCCCGGCCGAACTGGTTCGAGCCGGCGAGCATCCCCTCCAGGACGCCAAGCCCGGAACGGAGAAGGTGCTCGTCTCCAAGAAGTTCACCGGATCGGGTCATTTCGGCTTTGCCCGGCCCGGCCCCGACACCTACCTGTGGATCCTGATCAGTTGCTCACGTTCCACCCCCACAGATATCCAGACCTTCGACGAACAGGGCTCGATCACGGCGAGGTACGCCTACCCGAGCTGCAGCTCCGTCCCCAGCGGCGGCGCCACGCTCGATTCCTCCGGGGTCCGCGGCACCATCTCCGTCGACTCGGGCGTCGATGTCACCCTGAGCGTCATCTCGGCACGTCGAACCCGACACTGACCTGTGCTTTGAGACACAACTACCCTAGGCTGACAGCATGATCGGTCCATCGCGCTCAGCCGCCCTCGGCGTCGCTGTCCTGCTTTGCCTGACCGGTTGCACGACCCTGGTCGATGCCCATCCGAACCCGGAGCCCACTGCCAGCACCGAGGTACAACCGGTGCCCGAGGCGCCGAAGAACACGTTCACTCCGCTGGTCCCGGATCCGGCCCGAAGCACCCGAAGCACCCGAAGCACCGATGTTGCGCTCGAATCACCGGCCGGCAGGTTCACGAAAGGCGCCGAGCCGCTCGATTCGATCGTCCCGGGAACCGGAAGCATGGTCTTGGAAGAGCGCTTCACCGGCCCCGTCGAATTCGACCTGCCCCGGGCTCCACTCCCCGCTGGCTCCACCCTCATGATCGCCGTCAGTTGCTTCCCCGAGGGGTCCCGGTTCACCGCGGCCACGCGCGATGATGAGCTGAACGTGTACAACGCTTCTTCCGGGTCCTGCGGCAAGGCCATCACGCTGGGCAGCGGCGGGGAGAACGGGAAGGCAACGAGCATCCGGGTCGTCGTCGATGACGACGTCGAGGCCCTCCTCGGCGTGGCCCGCGGCGAAACCGCCGATCGCGAATGAGTAGAATTCTTGCGGGACTGGGTGCCGCGGCACTGCTGACGGCCATGCTGAGCGGTTGTACACAGCTGGTCACGGACTCCGGCGCGTCCACGCCCGAACCGGCGTCCGAGCCCGTTGACGCACTCCCCGCCGTCAAACCCACACCCGTCCCGGCGCCCTTCACCACCTATCCGGCACGGCCCACCAGCAAGGCCAAGATGGAGTCGATCGCAGCCGAGCTGAAGGCTGGCCGGCATCCGGTGGACCGCGCAGTACCCGGCAGCGAACGCGTGGTGCTGAGCAAGCGTTTCGTCGGCCCGCACCAATTCGATCTCCCCGCCCTCAACCCCGGCGAAGCAATCACCTGGTCAGTCAGCTGCCTCGGCGCCGGACAAGTCAGCCTGGAGATCTCCGATGCCGGCCCCTTCACCAGCGGCAGCATCATCTCCTGTTCCCCGAACCGGGCAGGAGGCAGCAGCCCCGCCTCGTCCGGGGCCGGCACGGTCAGAATCCATGTCGAGCCCGATGCCGAGGTCACGTTCGAGCTGATCGCGTTCAAGGAAAAATCCCTGTTCGATGACGAGGAGGAAATGATCGCGTTGCTGGGGCGGATGGACTCAGTCGAGCCCAACAGCGTCCGGGCCATCGCCGACGCCGCGTTCATCGGACCCGACGAACTCGTCCTGCCCCAGGCACGCACCGGCACCCATCTGGCAGCCGTGTTCGGCTGCCCCACAAAGGCACTGGTGCCGCTCCGCCTAGCCGATTCAGGCGGTCCAATCCCCCGTACTGAATACCTCGGCGACTGCATGTCCAGCGAGGCGGCCGGAACGGCGACATGGGAGGACCCGGATCCTTTAGGGGAACTCAAGCTGGTGGCCGACCTCGAGCCGGACAGGGTGATGCGGATGCGGGTCTTCAGCTATCGCATGGAGGCGGGGGCGGGCGGCTGATCCGCACCTAAGCGATGTGCTTGCGCAGCCGGTGCACCAGCCCCGAACGCACTCCCGGCCATTCGCTGGCGATGATCGAGTAGACGACGGTGTCGCGCAGCGAGCCGTCGGCCATGCGCAGGTGCGAACGCAGTATCCCGTCCATTTTTGCGCCCAGCCGTTCGATGGCCGCGCGCGATGGGCCATTGAGCCAGTGCGTGCGGAACTCCACTGCCGGGCAGCCCAGCCCCTCGAACGCGTGGGTGAGCAGCAGCAGCTTCGCATCCACGTTCGTCCCGGTACCCGAGGCCGATGCCCGGTTCCAGGTCGACCCGATCTCCACCCGCGGCAGGGCGGCGTCGATACCCATATAGGTGGTCATGCCCAGCACGAGTCCATCGGCGTTGCGCCGTGCCACGAACGGGAGCATGCTTCCCGCCTCGGCAAGCGCCAACCGCCGGTCGATCTCCGCGGCCATCGTTTCCGGCGAGGGAACGGCGGTGTACCAGAGCTGGTGCACGTCCCCGTCGCGCACAGCATCGACGAGTTCGTCGTGGTGCGCGTGGCCCAGCGGTTCGAGCGTGACCAGGGTGCCGGTGAGCGTGACCGGTGCGATGACTGTCATGGTTTCAGCGTACGAGAATCCAGGCGGCAGATGCTGGCCAAGGGGGCTTTGCCGGTCGATTATGTCGTTGCTCCGCATTTCCTACCCGCGCAGCTTGTCCTTCACGGCCTCCAGCTCGGCGGAGCTCAGCCCGTGTTCCAGCAGGAATTCCTCCACCGCCAGCGCGTCGATGAACCGGCCCAGGGCGCAGAGCCGTTCGGCGATCTGCGGGGCCAGGGCCTCCTCCTCCTGGTAGCTCTCGTAGGGGTGCCGGGTCGGGCTGATCCGGTGCCAGTGGTTGATGCCGCGCACCGAGGCCTCATACTGCGCCGCCACCAGGTCCCGCCGCCCGGCCAGCTCCAACAGCATCGTGACGATCAGCCCGGTCCGGTCCCGCCCGGCCGAGCAATGCAGCACCACGCCGCCCTGCGCGGTTGCCAGCGCGCGGAAGACGGCGACAATACGTTCCGGGAAGAACCGGAGGTTCGCTGGGTACTGGCGCGGATGGTTCATATAGGGGGTGGCCACCGCCTCGAACCCGGCGTGCCCGCCCTCCTCGGTGGGAGCGTTCACTATCTCGATGCCGGCTAGCACCGAGGGGCCCACGGCGGGATCGGTGGGCCGGCGGACGCGCTCATCGGGGTTGCGCAGATCGATCACCGTGCCGATGCCCTGCGCATGCAGCGCCCGCCACCCGGCCTCGGTCAGCCACTCGGAACGCCCCATCCGATAGACCTGTCCCAGCACGGCCCGCGCATTGACGGCGCCCTCCCAATGAACCTCTTCCATGGCACCAAGACTGCCATACCCGGGCCGGCACCACTGCCGGGTTACGATGGCAGCAGGCGGTCCAAGCTCCACCGCCGCTTGATTCATGAACCCGGGAGGGGCCTTCCATGGCTCGAACAACGCTTGGCGATTCCGTCGCGGACCAGCTATTGGAACGCATCATCGAGGGCATTTACGCGGTGGGGACGGCACTTCCGGCCGAGGCCTCGATCGGCGAGGAACTGAACGTCAGCCGACTGACGGTACGCGAGGCGATGAAGTCGCTGCGCGCCAAGAACGTGGTGGAGGCCCGAAGGGGCTCGGGAACGTTCGTGAACCCGCCGAGCATCTGGACCTCGCTGGAGGCGGTGGTGCAGGCGATGAGCGCCGGCGGTGCCGCAGAGACATCGATCCAGCTGCTTGAGGTGCGGCGCATGATCGAGGTCGGTTCGGCCCAGCTGGCGGCCGGCCGGCGCACCGAGGCCGACCTGCTGGCCATGGCCGGGCACCTCAGCACCATGCGCGGGGCTCATGCCGGGGGCGACCTGGACGGATTCGTCGCCGCGGACCTGGCCTTCCACGACGTGATTTTGAAGGCCACCGGCAATATCATGGTTGCCGCGCTCTATGACCCGCTGGACCGGCTGCTGGCCCGCGGCCGGCGCGAGACATCGGCTGTTGCCGACATCCAGGCACACGCCATCGCCATGCACGAGGACATCCTGACGGCGCTGGCCGCGGGAAACCCCGAGGCTTCCCGCGATGCGATGGAGGCCCACATGGTCCAGACCCGTGACGACCTGTTGCATTACGTGCTCGACGGCAACAGCTAGGCATGGCGCCGGGGTCCGCTGAGCCGAGGCCCGGCCGGATTTCCCCGTAGGGGGGTTGCCATGCCCTGTGCCACACCCATAAGATGTCAGACATCTGACTTATTGGAGGATTCAACGTGGCATCTCTCAATTCCCGGGCGCTCCCAGCCCAGGAGCTGCTCTCGACCCTGCCCGCGGCACCGATGCTTGATGCGGCAACGGTCCGCGCGGCACGCGCCCTGGCGCGGCCCCCGGTGCTGATCGTGCTCGACGACGACCCGACCGGCACCCAGTCCGTGTCAAACCTTCCGGTGCTCACCCGCTGGGATGTCGAGGACCTCGAATGGGGCCTGCGCCAAGAAACCGGCGGCGAACCGGTCCCGGCCCTCTACGTACTGACCAACACCCGCAGCCTGGGCGAGGCCGAGGCCGCCACCCGGAACACCGAGATCGCCACCGCTGCCCTGCAGGCAGCCGAAAACCTCGGCGTGCGGGTCGGATTCGTCTCCCGCGGGGACTCCACCCTGCGCGGACACTACCCGCTGGAACCGGACACGCTTGCCGCGGCCATCACCGCCCACGGCGGCGCGCCGATCGACGGCGTGCTGATCGCCCCCGGGTTCCCCGACGCCGGGCGCATCACCGTGAACTCCACCCACTACTGCGTCATCGACGGGATGGCCATCCCGGCCGCTGAAACCGAGTTCGCCGCCGACGCCACGTTCGGCTACGCCAGCTCCCACCTGGCCCAGTACGTCCAGGAGAAGTCCGGCGGACGGATCAGCGCCTCCGACGTACTGGCCGTGACGCTGGATACGATCAGGAACGGCGGCCCCGAGGCCGTCGCGGCCGTGCTGCTCCAGGCCAGCAACGCCACCCCTATCGTCATCGACTTCGTCGTCGAGGAGGACCTGCGCGTCGTGGCGCTGGGGCTGCTGCTCGCCCAGGACCGGGGACGCACGTTCCTGCACCGCGTCGGACCGCCGTTCGTGCGCGCCATCGTCGGCCAGGATCAGGCACCCCCGCTCACCGGGACCGATGTCTACGCCGGACTGACCCCCTCCGCCAACGGCGGGCTCATCGTCGTCGGGTCCCACGTCGGAGTCACCACCCGGCAGCTGGCCCGGCTCAAGGAAGCCAGTCCCGAGACCACCACGGTCGAGCTCGACGTACCCTCCCTGGTTACGCAGGACGGCACCGATCACCCGGACCGCGCCGCCCACCTGGCAAACGCCGTCGCGGCGATCTGCGCTGCGCTGGCCACCGGCAATGTCATCCTGCAGACCTCCCGCGCGCTTCTCACCACAGCCGACGCGCAGTCCTCGCTGGCGCTCTCGCGCTCGGTCTCGGCCGCCGTGGTCACCGCCGTGCAGCAGGTCCTGGCTGCCACCGCACCGCGCTTCGTCATCGCCAAGGGGGGCATCACCTCCTCCGATGTCGCCGCGTTCGGGCTGGGAATCCGCCATGCCATAGTGCGCGGCCCGATGCTGCCCGGCATCGTCTCGCTCTGGGAACCCCAGGACGGTCCGGCCACCGGCATCCCCTACGTGGTCTTCGCCGGCAACGTCGGCACCGACGATTCGCTTGCAGAGGTGGCGGCCAAGCTCTCCGCCTGAGCCAGGTCCGACCACCATCACCTCCCGTTCCACAGCCCCGAAGGAAAACACCATGTCTGAAAACAGCTACACCGTCGCCGTCCTCGGCCTGGGCGCCATGGGCCTGCCGATGGCCACCCGGCTCGCCAGCGGCGTGCGCGTCAACGGCTTCGACATCGCACAGCCCCGCCTGGAGCTCGCCCGCACCGCCGGCATCGAAACCTTCGACTCGGCCGCCGCCGCCGTCACCGGTGCCGACGCCGTGCTGCTGGCCGTGCGCAACGGCGAACAGCTCAACGACGTGCTCTTCGGCCAGCACGGCATCGCCGGGTCCCTGGCCGCCGGCGCCGTGGTGATCATGACCTCCACCGTGGGCATCAATGCCGTCACCGAGGTCGCCGCCAAGCTCGCGCCGCTGGGCGTGGAACTGGTCGACGCACCGCTCTCCGGCGGCCCGGTCCGCGCCGGCGAAGGCGACCTGCTGATCGTCGTCGGCGCCACCCCGGCAGCCCGCGAAGCGGCCGCACCGGTACTGGACCTGCTCGCCTCCACGCTGAGCGTCGTCGGCGACAAGCCTGGCGACGGCCAGGCCCTGAAGACCGTGAACCAGCTGCTCTGCGGCGTGCACATCGCCGCCGCGGCCGAGGCACTCGCGCTGGCACAGGCACTGGGACTCGACGCGGAAAAGACGCTCGACGCGCTGCAGAGCGGCGCCGCGGCATCCTTCATGCTCGGCAACCGCGGACCGCGGACCCTGCAGGCCTACGACGAGGGCGGCGCCGAGGTGCTCAGCCGCCTGGACATCTTCGTCAAGGACCTGGGCATCGTCTCCAAGGCCGCCCGCGAGGTCGGGCTGCCCACCCCGGTGGCCTCGGCGGCCGAACAGCTCTTCGCCCTGGGCGCCGCACAGGGACTGGGCGCCGAGGACGACTCGGCCGTCATCCGGGTCCTGGCACCGGCCAAGCCGCAGCACTAGGGACACCTCCGCTCCACCCCGCAACACTCCATACCGTAGTCAAAGGAGACCCCGACATGAGTGCACTCGCATTACTCGCCATCGCCGTAGCCGGCGTGGCCCTGCTGCTCCTGGCAGTCATCAAGTTCAAGATGCCGGCCTTCCTGGTCCTGCTCGCCGTGAGCGTGCTCGTGGCGCTGGCCGCAGGCATCCCGATCGGCGACATCGTCAAGACGGTCCAGGACGGCATGGGCGGAACGCTCGGCAACGTCGCGATCCTCGTCGGACTCGGCGCCATGCTCGGCAAGATGATCGAAATCTCCGGCGGCGCGCAGTCCTTGGCGGTGCGCTTCACCGGCTGGTTCGGACCCAAGCGGATCACCGCCGCGCTGACGGCCACCGCGTTCCTGCTGGCCATCCCGGTGTTCTTCGACGTCGGCTTCATCATCCTGGTGCCGATCATCTATGGCTTCGCCAAAGCGGCCGGGGTCAACCCGGTCAAGGTCGGCCTGCCCGTGGGTGCCATCATGCTGGCCATCCACGTGGTGGTACCGCCGCACCCCGGCGTAGTCGGCGGAGCCGCCGTCATCGGCGCCGACATCGGCTGGATCACCATCTTCGGCCTGGCCATCTGCGTCCCGGTCGGCGTCGCCGGCTACTTCATCGCCAAGTGGATCAACCGCCGCGACTACGGCATGCTGCCCGACACGGCGGAGCAGTTCCGGCTCTTCGGCACCGGCCGCTCCCAGGTGGAGCGCGACTCCGGCACCGGCGGCACAGCTACGAAGACCAAGACCAAGACCACCCCGACCGGCCTGCTCGTGCCCGAGGACGCACCGAGCTGGGGCATGGTGCTCTCGCTGATCGTGCTGCCGATCGTGATGATCATGTTCGGTACGGTCGGCTCGGTCACGCTGCCCGAGGGAAGCGAACTGCGAGACGTGTTCGGCTTCATCGGTTCCCCGCTGATGGCCCTGATGGTCACCTTGTTCCTTGCCTACTACTTCCTGGGCATCCGCCGCGGTTGGACCTCGGCCCACACCGGCGAGGTCATGGACTCGGCCTTGGCCCCCACGGCCATCGTCATCCTGGTCACGGGCGCCGGCGGCGTCTTCGGCAAGGTCCTCACCGTCTCGGGCATCGGCACCGCACTGGCGGAAACACTCGCCAGTGCCGGCCTGCCGCTGCTGCTCATGGGCTTCGTGCTGGCGGCCGTGCTGCGCGCCTCGCAGGGCTCGGCCACCGTCGCCATCATCACCACCTCGGGCCTGCTGGCCGCCGCCATCGGCGCCGCCGGATACAGCCCGGCCCAGCTGGCCCTGGTCTCCGTCGCCATCGGCTTCGGCGCCTTCGGCCTGTCCCACGTGAACGACTCCGGTTTCTGGATCGTCACCCGCTTCCTGGGCCTCTCGGTCGCCGACGGCCTGCGCACCTGGACGCTGCTGACCACCCTCTTGGGCGTGATCGGCTTCGCGCTGACCGTGCTGGCGTGGGCCATCGTGTCCCCGCTGGGCATCTAGGGGTCCGGCGATGGCCCGGATCATCGACCTCGCCGCGGTTCTCCGCGACCGGCTCGCCGACGGTGCCGCCGTACCGGCGCTGACCTGCTACGACTTCACCACTGCCCAGGCAGTGGTGGGTGCGGCCGAAGCAGCCGGCTCCCCCGTGGTGCTGTTGGTGGCCCCGGCCAGCGCAGCCGGGGTCCCGGGCCTGCGCTTCATCACCGCCCTGCGCACCCTGGCCGACGCGGCAACGGTACCGGTGATCGTGCAGCTGGACCACGCGCGGGACCGGGAGCTGATCCGGGCCGCCGTATCGGCCGGGGCCAGCGCCGTGCTGGCCGACGGATCACACCTGCCCGAGGCCCGGAACGCCGCTTTCGTGGCCGCAGTGGTGGCCGATGTCGGACATCTGGTTGCGGTGGAAGCCGAGCTCGGCGCCCTGCCCGGGGATGAGGACGATGCCACCGCAGCCGAATCCTCCGCCCCCGCGGGCATGACCGATCCGGCCCGGGTCGCCCGTTTCCTTGCCGCCTCCGGCGCGGACCTGCTGGCGGTATCCATCGGCAACGTCCACGGTTTCTACACCGGGGACCCGCAGCTGGACTGGAAGCTGCTGGCCGCGCTGCGCACCGCAGCCGGGGACGTGCCGCTGGTGCTCCACGGGGCATCGGGCATACCGGAAACCGACCTGGCCCGCGCCGGTACCGTCGGGATCGGCAAGGTGAACATCAACACCGAGCTGCGCACCAGGACCCTGGCCGATCTCGCCGACGCGCTGCCGGCCATCCGGGAGGCCGGGCAGAACATGCTCAAGCTCCAGGGCATCTGGACCGGCTCGGTCACGCTCACCACCACCTGGGCACTGAAACTGCTCTCGGGCGGCTGATCCCGCCCGCCTGGCTCGGCGCCCGCGCGCATCTGCACCCGCATGAATCTGCGCCGTCGGCCTCGCTCCCTCACCCGGGATGACGATGCCGGCGGCGCTTTTCCATGCCCGCCCGGCTTATCCACACCCTCCTTATCCACACCCCGACGCGGCCGCCTTCCCGGCCCGTGCGGCACCGGCACACCATGGGGTCATGGAAACAGCCACCCCCGCGACCCGCAGGTCCCTCGACGCACGGCCGCTCGCCGAGCAGCTGGCCGTCGCGCTGGCTTCCGTTTGTGCGGCCTTGGACCGGCTGAGAACAGAGGAACCCTCGGCCTGCGCGGCAGCAGAAATCGCCCATCTGGTCGAGCTCGGGGTCCGGGACCTGGAATACGGGCAGCTGCTGGCCGCCCGGCAGGCCGACCGGGCCAGCGTCGCCGACCTGGGTTCGGCCGATCTGGTCCGCGTCCGCGAGAACGTCGCACGCGCCACAGCTGCCATCCACGGCACCACCGGAAACCCCGCGGAGCAACCCTCCACCAACAAGGCAACCGGCACGTCCGGCACCCCCACGCCCACCGGAGGCCGCGGACTGTTCCGCAACACGGCCGAATTCCTGTGCGAACAGCTGCACATCAACTACTCGGAGGCCGCGGCCCGCATCAACGGCGGGGCACTGCTGCTGCCCGCGAGCCCCGCCGTCTCCCCCACCGCCTCCGCCAACGGAGCGAGATTCGCCGTGCCACCGGCCCCGGGGCCCCGCTTCCCGAAACTCGCCCGGGCCGTCTCCAGCGGCAGGGCCAGTTCCCGCGAGGCCCGCCAGATCGCCCACCGGCTGAAGAAGCTGGAAGCGAAGGCCGAACAGCTGCCCGATGGCGACCGGATCCTCGCCAACGCCGATGCCGAATTGGCCGAACTGCTGACCACCCACGACGCGCGAACCACGCACAAGGCCCTGGACCTGCTCACCGGGGCGTTGCAGCAGACCGCCACCGAGCCCACGGCCAAGCTGCTCGCCGCCCAGCAGGGAGTGTTCTACCAGGGCCGGCAGTTCGGCCTGGAAAGCTACCTGATCCGATGCGCCCCCGAACAAGCCGAGGTGCTGCGCTCCATCTTCGAGCCGGTCCTCAATCCACGCGTCCCGTCCAATGCCACCCGTACGCCGTTCACCCGCACCGAACCCGCATCCCGGCCCGAAGCACAGCCTGAACAGCCCCCGGCCGATTGGATGACCGGTCCCGATGTCCCCATCGAAGAACGCGTGAACGCCCTGCTGGCCTCCGGTGACTTCGTCCAGGCCGAAGAATTCGATGACCGCACCCGTCAGCAGAAGCTGCTCGACGCCCTCATCGATGCGGCCCGCAGCGCGTTGGCCTCCGGCGGTGTCCCGGATTCCGGTGGCAACCGGCCCCAGGTCATCGTCACCATCGACTACCGGCAGCTGCTGGAGGAGCTCGACGGTTCCACCACGGCTCCCGCCACGGCATCGGCATCCAGCCCCGCGCCCACTTCCGCCTTCATGGCCCGCCGGCCCCCGGGCATCGGATTCGGTACCGGCGAGCAGGGCTCGTTGCTCGGCATGGCAACCGTCCGGCGTCTGGCCTGCGACGCGGGAATCATTCCGATGGTGCTCGGCAGCGATTCGGTCCCGTTGGACCTCGGACGCACGCGCCGCTATTTCAGCCGGAAACAACGCCGCGCACTCGCGGCCCGCGACCGCGGCTGCATCGTCCCGGGATGTACCGCCACCCCGGGGCACTGCGAAGCACACCACGTCACCCCATGGAGCACCGGCGGCCGGACCGACCTGGCTGGCGGCTGCCTGCTCTGCGCCCACCACCACACGCTGGTGCACCTTGGCACTTTCAGCCTCGGCGTGATCCACGGACTACCGTTCGTCATTCCCCCGCCCCACAAGGATCCGGAACAACGACCCGTGCGCAACGCCTACTTCCACCCCGAGGCGGGTCCTCCTGCGCTCTTCTGAGTGTCGCCCCCCTATGCCGGCAGAGAACACCGTTACACGGTCCACAGGAAACTGTTGGCTTCTTGAATGAGACAAATCCTGATCCTGGGTGGTACCGGGTGGCTCGGCCGCACCCTAGCCACCCACCTGATCGCCGACGGGGCGGACGTCACGGGTGTGGCCCGCGGCATCTCCGGACAGATCCCAGACGGTCACGGGCGTCGTCCCGGCGGACAGGACGACGCCCGTGACCTACGCCCCAGTCTCGGGCTGGGACTGGAACGAGGTCATCGAACTTTCCTACGCAATGCGCGGATCGCCCGGTCCCTCAGCGTCCGGGAACGGACCCCGTTCACGTATTCAAGTCCGTGGCCCGTGGGCGGCACGGCGAAGGAAATCATCACGTCATCCCAGCGGCTGGGATACTCGCTACGCCCGGCGCCCTCGAGCGTCTGCTGCCGAATCCGATCCTGACCCCGGCCCCGGGGCAGCCCCAGCCGCAGCCCCTTCCGCGGCAGTCCGGATAGGGCCAAGACGACGTTTCCGCTCGTGAAGTATTGCAAGGCCCAGCAGGCCACCATCTGCGGCGTGTTCCGCTCGAGGTAAGTCGAGTCGACGGCTGACTGCCCCAGCCACACCGACCCGAAGCAAGCATCGAGCATCTCGACGAGCGACGGCGGGACGACGCCGGTGGCTTCGGCCCGCAGGACCCTGACCTCGTTCTCGATTTCCGCGTTGCCCACCCTGCCGGCGGCGATATCCGAGATGGCCCGGCCGATCCCGGACAGCGCCGCCACCATCTGGTCGTTGTTGCCCTCCAAGGTCAGCCCGGTGTAGAAGAGCCCCACTGTGCCGTTGTGCTCGTGGTGCAGCACCGGCATCCTGGATGTAAATCAAATGCGCGATCAGGTGGGTGATGCCCACCCGAAACGTCAAGGGGGGGCCTTCAGCGGCCCCGGGCATGCGCCCAGAACGTTCCGCTGCCGTCGACGGTTGCCTGTTGTGGTTCCATGCCCCCTGAACGCGCGGAAATATCCGATTCACCGCTGGTCAAACAGGAATGCCGCATCCCTTCCGGTTCGGGAAGGGATGCGGCACCAATGCTCAAGCCGGAGGCTTAGGACCAGTCGTAGAAGCCCTTGCCGGTCTTGCGACCCAGCTCGCCACGCGCAACCATGTCGCGCATGATCTGTGGCGGGGCAAAGCGCTCACCCAGCGTGGATTCCAGGTACTCGGCAATGCCCAGGCGCACGTCCAACCCGACGATGTCGGTGGTCTTCAACGGGCCGGTCGGGTGCTTGTAGCCCAGGACCATCGCGTTGTCGATATCCTCGGCGCTGGCCACGCCCTCTTCGACCATGCGCATGGCCTCAAGCGCAATGGCAACACCCAGACGAGACGAGGCGAAACCGGGGGCGTCGTTGACCACGACGGCCGTCTTGCCCAGGCCGGCCACCCAATCGCGGGCGGTGGCGACCAGCTCGGGGGCGGTCTCCTTGGCGATGACCACCTCGATCAGCGTGGAGGCCGGAACCGGGTTGAAGAAGTGAAGACCCAGGAAGTCGGCAGGGCGTTCCAGATTCTCCGCGAGCCCGCTCATGGACAGCGAGGAGGTGTTGGAGGCCAGGATGGCACCCGGCGTCAGCGCCGCCTCGACTGCCTTGAGCGAGGAGACCTTCAGGTCCCAGATTTCCGGAACCGCCTCGATGACCAGTTCGCGGTCGCCGAAGTCGGCGTAGTTGGTGCTGACGCTCAGCTTGGCCGAGTAGTCGGCCAGGGTTCCCTCGAGCCCGCGGGCCAGCGACTTCTCCACGGCCGATTCCACGCGTTCGCGGGCGCCCTGTGCGCTAGTCTCGTCGCGCTCGACAACAAGCACGTCGACGCCCTTGATCAGGAACGCGTGGGCGATGCCCGCGCCCATGCGGCCGCCGCCGAGCACGCCCATGCGTGCGGGAAGTGCTACCTGGTTGGTTTCGGTCATCTCTACTTCTTCTTCCGGTCGAGGAACTCGGCCATGCGGTCGAACTTCGCCTGCGATTCGAACAGCATGCCCTGCGCCAGGGTGTCGATCATCGGGTGCGCCTCGCGCGGGGCGTGGAACACCGCCTTGGAAATGCGCACCGCCAGCGGATCCTGGGCACCGATGCGGTCCGCCAGCGCGTGGGCGGCGGGCATCAGTTCGGCCGGCTCCACCAGTTCGGTGATGAGCCCGACGCGTAGGCAGTCGTCGCCGCGCAGGACCTTGCCGGCCAGCAGGATCTCCTTGGCGAGGGGTTCGCCGACGAGTTCCTTCAGGCGCCAGGTGGCACCGGCGGCGGCCATGATGCCGAGGTTGGTTTCCGGGTTGCCCATGCGCAGGTCGGCCGTGCCGATCCTGAAGTCGGCGGCGTAGGCCAGTTCGGCCCCGCCACCGAGCGCGTACCCGTCGAGGGCCGCGATGACCGGCATCGGCAGCTTCGCGATGCGGTTGAAGATGCCCGAGTTGATCCCGGCCAGCGCGTCGTCGCGCCGGCGCATCCGCAGCTGGGCGATGTCGGCGCCGGAGGCGAAGATGCCCTTGGCGCGGTTCTCCGGATCCCCGGGGGTCCCCGAGAGGATGAGGATCTTCGGCGTGGATTCCAGGTACGTGCAGACGGCGTGCAGTTCATCGACCATCTGCTGGTCGATGGCGTTCTTCACCTCGGGGCGGTGCAGCTGCACCGAGAGCCGGTCAGCGGACTCGGTGACCTTCAGCGTGAGGAATCCGGTGGTGTCCAGGTGTGCCAGGTTCTCGCCCGCCATGCCCTAAATGCCTTCCAGAAGCAGGGCCGAGCCCTGGCCGACGCCGACGCACATGGTGGCCAGGCCGAGCTTGCGCCCGGATCCGGCTTCACGCTCGAGCCGGCCCAGCAGGGTGATGGCGATGCGGGAGCCGGAGGAGCCCAGCGGGTGGCCCAGGGCGATGGCGCCGCCGTCGTTGTTCACGATGTCGGGGTTGATGCCCAGTTCGCGCATGGAGGCCAGCGACTGCGATGCGAAGGCCTCATTCAGTTCGACGGCCGCCAGTTCGGACACGTCGATACCGGAGCGTTCCAGGATCTTGCGGCTGGAGGGGACCGGGCCCATGCCCATGATCTCCTGGGCCAGGCCGGCGGAGGCTCCGTCGATGATGCGCGCACGCGGGATCAGCCCGTATTTCTTGATGGCCCGTTCGGAGGCGACGATGATCGCCGAGGCGCCGTCGTTCAGGGTGGAGGCGTTGCCTGCGGTGACCACGGAACCGCCCTTGACCACGGGACGCAGCCCGGCAAGGACCTCCAGCGTGGTGCCGGCGCGCGGTCCTTCGTCGGTGTCGACGATGGTTTCGCCCTTGCGGTGCTTGACGGTCACCGGGACGATTTCATCGGCGAAGCGGCCGGCGGCGATGGCTGCCAGGGCGCGTTCGTGGGAGCGCACGGCAAACGCATCGCAGTCTTCGCGGGAGGTGCCGTAGACACGGGCGACTTCCTCGGCGGTTTCCGGCATCGAGTAGGTGGCCTTGCCGTCGCGGGAGAGCTCCCCGGAGAGGAATGCCGGGTTCGGGAAACGCCAGCCGATGGAGGTGTCATGGGTTTCCCCGGGCTTGGCGAAGGCCTTGTCCGGCTTGGCCATGACCCACGGGGCACGCGACATGGATTCCACGCCGCCGGCGACCACGATGTCCGCGGCACCGGCCTTGATCATGTGGCTGGCCATGGTGATGGCGCTCATGCCAGAGGCGCAGAGGCGGTTCACGGTGATACCCGGGACGGTGTCCGGGAAACCGGCCAGCAGCCAGGCCATGCGGGCCACGTTGCGGTTTTCCTCGCCGGCGCCGTTGGCGTTGCCGAAGATGACTTCTTCCACCAACGACGGGTCGATGCCTGCGCGTTCCACGGCGGCCTTGATGGCCAGTGCCGCCAAGTCATCGGGACGCACCGAACTCAGTGCCCCTCCGTAGCGTCCTACCGGGGTGCGGGCCCCGCCTACGAGGAAAGCCTCGGTCATAACAACTCCTCAATCATCGGTGCAGCGGATGTGGCCGGCGGGTTGCTGCCACGGCAGGCGGTCTTTGCGCCGCGCCGTCCCTCGGGCGCGGCACAGCCACGCATTTACCGACCAATCGTTCACTTATAGATTCGCACCCCGACCCGTGCATGGTCAACTAAGTCGCTCCCGGGCATCGTTCGCGAACACGTCCCGGTGGCCTCCCGAGGCCCCATCCGGCGGAGCGGAGGGGAATGTCAGGGGCTGGCTGCGGGCAACCCGGCCCGGCGCTCCACCGCCGCCTTCAGCCCGGCGGCCGTCCTCTCCAGCCACCCGCGCTGCTCATCGGGCCCGTCGCCGAGCAGGCGCTCCAGTGATCCGCCGATGCCGCGTTCGATCTCCACCACGCATCCGTACCGGGCCTCCGGTTCAGTGAGAATGAAGGTGCAGCGCTCGCTGAGCATGCCCAGCGGCGCACCGGACTCCCAGCGCAGCAAACGCCGGTCGGCAGAGGCGGTGACGTGCAGCATGAGGTCGCGGTCGGTCCCGGGCCGGTGCAGGGTGATCCATTGTCCGTGGGAGACCTCCCCGTCGACGCCGGTCACCTCCGGCACCCACTCGCGATAGCCATCGGCATCGGTCATCACGTCCCAGGCCTGCGCCGCGGTGGCCCGGGGTTCGATCCGCACGCTCAACGGTTCCATGCCCGGAGCCTATCCCCGGTTAGGATGCAGTGCATGGAACCACGCTGCGAACCGCCGTCCCTCGACGCCACGTCCCGACTGCTGCGCGAGGAGGTACAGGGCCGCGACGGCCTGGATTTCCTGCGCGCCATGCTGGCCGGGGAGCTGCCGATCTCACCACTGCTCGATGCCCTGGGCATCGCCCTGGTATCGGCCGAACGCGGCGGGGCAGGAGTCGCCGCCACACCGCTTCCGATCCATTTCAATGCCAAGGGCACCGGCCACGGCGGGTTCATCTCGACGCTGCTCGACGCGGCACTGGGGTTCGCCGTCGAGTCGATGAGCGATGCCGGAACCATGTGGACCACCACCGACCTGCAGGTGCGCTTCCTTCGGCCGATGACGGCGTCCTCGGGACTGGTCACGGCAACCGGCACCGTCGGACACTACGGCCGGGCCACCGCCACGGCCAGCGGCGAGGTCAGGGATGCCGGCGGCAGGATTCTGGCCACGGCCACGGCCGGCCTGTTCGCCCTGCGCAACGGCGCCTGAACCGCTGAAAATCGGGTGACGGCCGCGGCCCGGAACAGCTCGCCCACAGCGGGGACCCAAAGAAATAGGTGAAGTACAGCCAGATCGCCATGACTACGGCGATCCCGGTCATGGCCCAGTTCAGCACGTACATCCAGCCCGAAAGGAAAGCGCCCTTCGAACCGAACAGCTCACCGGAGCAGGAGGCGAACGAGCCGGTCCGGTGGAGGCCAATCGCCCGCCGGCTCCCATGAACAGCCCCACGCCGATGGCCCCTCGGTGGAAGAGGTGGCGGGCCTTGCCGTTTCGGGTCTGCGGGGTGGCTGCGGCCGACGATATATTCCAGACCTCCCGGGGCTCCGGCGGCTGCCCTCCCGCCGTCCCACTGTCCCTAGCCGCGGCCTGCGGGCACCTTGTCTGCATGGCACTGGATGTTCAATTCACCATCGACAGCATCAACCCGCACACACAAGTGCACTGGTGGGCACAGACATTGGAGTGGGGGTGGAGCCCTCCGACGAGGATTTCATCCGGCGGATGCTCGTGCAGGGGTTCGCCGTGCAGGAAGAAACGATGATTTTCGACGGAGTCCTGGTGCGGAGGCAGGGAGCTGCCATCAGCCCGGGCGGGGAACCAATCCACCCCGGACGCCAACGCATCCTCTTCCAGCTGGTTCCGGAGCCGAAGACGGTGAAGAACCGCGCGCACCTGGATGTGCGCCTTGCGGTCGACGGCGCAATCTACCTGCACACCGGGAGCCAGGGACCGCATTCCTGGTTCACGATGGCCGATCCCGAGGGCAATGAGTTCTGCATCGGCTGACC
Organism: Paeniglutamicibacter cryotolerans; assembly: GCF_014190875.1. NCBI lineage: Bacteria > Bacillati > Actinomycetota > Actinomycetes > Micrococcales > Micrococcaceae > Paeniglutamicibacter > Paeniglutamicibacter cryotolerans. Next base: position 373,967 of record NZ_JACHVS010000001.1, read on the forward strand.
GGGCGCCCGGAAGCGGCCCGCCGCCGCAAAGGCGATAGCATCGTGACGTGAGCACAGATGAGATGCGGCCGAACCTGCCCGCAAAGGTTTCAGATATTTTCGACCCCCGCCGGTGGCGCCTGGTCACCGGCTTCGAGGACCTCGAGGACATGACCTACCACCGCCAGGTGGAACGCGACGCGCAGGGCGCGATAGTGCGCGACCTGCCCTGCGTGCGCATTGCCTTCAATCGGCCCGAGATCCGCAACGCCTTCCGCCCGGGCACAGTCGACGAGCTCTACCGCGCCATGGATCACGCCCGGATGAGTTCGGACGTCGCCACGGTGCTGCTCACCGGCAACGGCCCCTCCGCCAAGGACGGTGGACACTCGTTCTGCTCCGGCGGGGACCAGCGCATCCGCGGCCGCGACGGCTACCGCTATGCCGAGGGCGAGACGGCGGATTCCATCGACCCGGCCCGCGCCGGCCGGCTGCATATCCTCGAGGTCCAGCGCCTGATGCGCACCATGCCCAAGGTCGTCATAGCCGTGGTCAACGGCTGGGCCGCCGGCGGCGGACACTCGCTGCACGTGGTCTCGGACCTGACCATCGCCTCGCGCGAACACGGGCGGTTCAAGCAGACCGATGCCACCGTCGGTTCCTTCGACGCCGGCTACGGTTCGGCGCTGCTGGCCCGCCAGGTCGGCCAGAAGAACGCCCGGGGCATCTTCTTCCTCGCACGCGAGCACTCGGCGGAGGACATGGTGGCCATGGGCGCCGTCAACGAGGCGGTGGACCATGCCCGGCTCGAGGAGGTGGCGCTGGAATACGCGGCCGACATCGCCCGTCAGTCCCCGCAGGCCATCCGGATGCTGAAGTTCGCCTTCAATCTGGCGGACGACGGGCTGGCTGGCCAGCAGGTCTTCGCCGGGGAGGCCACCCGCATGGCCTACATGACCGATGAGGCGGTGGAGGGCCGCGACGCGTTCTTGCAGAAGCGCGATCCCGACTGGTCGGGCCACCCGTACTACTTCTAGCCCTGCCACCGGTCCGGATCCCGCCGCGGATCCGGACCGGAACCCATCACCACACCGCCCCCGCGCACCCAAGGACCACATACCGATGAATCCCGATCCGGCACTCACCGCCCTCGCCGCAGTATTGAACGGGCAGGGCCCGGCCATCGAGGTGCTCCCCGGTTCCACGCCGGAGGACTACGTGGTCAATCAGGTCGATGCCGCCGAGTTCGCCGGGCTCCCCGTGGACGATGACATCGCCGCCGTGGTGCGGACCTCCGGATCCACCGGCACCCCCAAGCGCACGGCGCTGCCCGTGGACGCGCTGGCGGCCAGTTCCATGGCCACCGCCGAGGCGCTGGGATTCGAGGGCCAGTGGCTGCTGGCATTGCCGCTGCACTTCGTCGCCGGGCTTTCCGTGCTCAGCCGCAGCCTCTACGCGGGGACCCGCCCCTGGGCGATGGAGATGTCCGCCCCGTTCGGTGCTGCGGGGTTCGTCGAGGCGGCCGGCGCGCTGACGGACCGGATCCGGATCACCTCGCTGGTCCCCACCCAGCTCCAGCGCCTGCTCACCGATCCGGCCCCCGAAACGCTGGCGGCACTGAAGCGCTTCGATGCGATCCTGCTTGGCGGCGGCCGGGCCCCGGCCCCGGTCCTCGCCGCCGCCCGCGCCCACGGGCTGAGGATCCGGCTGACCTACGGCATGAGCGAAACCTGCGGCGGCTGCGTCTACGACGGGACACCGCTGCCCGGGACACTGGCCCGCGAGCGGGACGGCCGGCTCTGGCTCGGCGGCCCAACCCTGGCCGCCGGCTACATCGGGAACCCCGGACTCACCACCGAGCATTTCAGCACCGACGCGAACGGCCTGCGTTGGTTCGCCACCGATGACCATGGCACCGTGCACAACGGCCGGGTCGAGGTGCACGGCCGCGCAGACGACGTGATCAACACCGGTGGAGTAAAGGTCTCGGCCGGTGCGGTGCAGCGGCTGCTTGAATCGGTGCCGGGCGTCACCGCGGCGCTGGTCGTGGGCGTACCCGACGCGCAGTGGGGCCAGCGCGTCGCCGCCGCCATCGTCGGTGACATCGATCAGGCAGTGGTGGACGGGCTCGTCCGCGCGCAGCTGGGCCGCGCGGCGGTCCCCCGCCGGGTACTGCAGCTGGAGGCGCTGCCTCTGCTGCCCAATGGCAAACCGGACCGCCTGGCCATCACGGCACTGCTGTCCGCCCACGCCGGATAGCACCCCGATTTCCCCTTCGCGCGCGTCGGCGGGAGAATAGGGGGTTGCTTCCACCGCCCACCGAAAGGAACCCCGTGGCCACGACCGCCCAATGGGTTGCAGGCGCCCGCCTGCGCACGCTGCCGATTGCCATTGCCCCGGTGCTGATCGGCACCGCCGCGGCCCTCGACGTGTCGACGGAATTCCACCCGGCCCGGGCCCTGCTGGCGCTGGCCGTCGCGCTGCTGTTGCAGATCGGCGTGAACTATTCAAACGACTATTCCGATGGCATCCGCGGCACGGACGACGTGCGCGTGGGCCCGCTGCGCCTGACCGGTTCCAAGCTGGCCAAGGCCGAGCATGTGCGCAACGCCGCGTTCGCCTGCTTCGGCGCGGCAGCACTGGCGGGTGTCACGCTGCTCTGGCTCTCGGGCACCTGGTGGCTGTTGCTGGTCGGCGTCGCGGCGGTCTTCGCCGCCTGGGGCTACACCGGCGGCAAGAAACCGTACGGATACCGCGGGCTGGGCGAGGTGTTCGTGTTCCTGTTCTTCGGTCCGGTCGCTACCTTGGGCACGACTTACACCCAGGTGCTCCAGATTTCCTGGCCGGCCCTGCTCGGTGCATTGGGCACCGGACTGATCGCCACGGCACTGCTCATGGCCAACAATGTCCGCGACATCCCCACCGACAAGGAAGTCGGCAAGCTGACGCTGGCGGTGCGCCTCGGCGATGCCCGGGCACGGGCCAGCTACCCGGTGATGCTCGGTGTGGCCGTGCTGCTGCCGCTGTTGCTGCTGCCCACGCGCCCCTGGGCGCTGCTCGTGCTGCTCTGCTTGCCACTGTGTATCGCACCGTGCCGCACCATGCTGCGCAACCACGAACCCGCGGGGCTGATCCCGGTGCTCAAGGCGACAGGAATCATCAACCTGGTCTACGCCGCGCTGTTCGCGGCCGCCCTGGTCATCGGGGCTCTGGCCCGGCAGGCTTAAGCCGCATTGCCCGACGCGCCGGACGCCGGCTCAGTCTTCCTGCTGGAAGCGGTCTTCCGCCGCCTCGTCCTCGAGCTCGTGCTTTGACTTCTTGCGGTCGGCATCGGAAAACAGCCGCTGCACATCGGCATTGGCGCCCAGCCGGAACTTGTTCAGGAACAGGTAGCTCACACCGAAGGCGACGACCAGCGCGACCGCACCGGCCAGATAGGCCCCCCATCCCAGCCATGCCAGGGGGAGGAAAACGATGAAAAACAGGACTAACCGGATCACGGTGTACTTAAGAAACTGCACACTTCAAGGGTAGGCCACGGCGCGGGCCGAAAAATTCACTAGACTGGTGGCATGGTCCGGAATTTCATCTTTCTCGCATTGATCGCGCTGGCTATCACCATTTACGCGCTGATCGAGTGTGTGCGCACACGCCCGAACGATGTGCGCTCCCTACCCAAGGCCGGCTGGGTCTTGGCCATCATCTTGTTGCCGCTGATCGGCGCCGCATTGTGGTTCTGGCTGGGCCGCCCCAACTACGGCGCCCAAGGCCCGCAGTCGCGCTCCTCCCGTCCCAGCGGCGGCCAAAAGGCGCCCGATGACGACGAGGCCTTCCTGCGCAAACTCGAAACCCAGCGCCGCCAGGCGGCCCGGGCCGAGGAACTACGCCGCAAGGAGGCTGAGCTGGCCGATCGCGAGCGTAAGCTGCTCGGCGATCCTGACAAGAAGAACGACGAGGGCGGCAGCGCACCGGACGAAAGCCCGAAACATACCCCGTAACCTCCTTCCAACACCACCACCACGCTTGCACCATCCACCGGGTGCCCCTACCATCTCGGGGACACCCGGTTTTCATTGCGTTCCGGGAAGCTAGCTACGACTCAGTCACCCTTGACGTTGATGATCTGGTGCAGTTTGTGGCGCACCCGCACCAGCGTCGCCGCATCCTCCATCACCTGGTCGATGGGCTTGTAGGCCGCGGGGATCTCATCGATGAACGCCTCTGAGTCCCGGTACTCGATCCCGCTCATGGCCTCGCGCAGCTGCCCGATGGAGAACGCCTTGCGCGCCGCCGTCCGCGAGTATTCGCGCCCGGCGCCGTGTGGTGAGGAATTCAGCGACACAGGATTCCCCAGGCCCTCCACCACGTACGAGGCCGTGCCCATCGACCCCGGAATCAGCCCGGGATCCCCCGGCCGGGCACGGATGGCGCCCTTGCGCGAGACCCACACCGACTTGCCGAAGTGGGTTTCCTTAGCCGAGAAGTTGTGGTGGCAGTTAATTCGTTCCAGCTCCCGCACGCCGCCCCCGACCCAGTCGGCGAACTGCCGAATGACCCGGTCCATCATTTCCTCGCGGTTCAGCAGCGCGAAGTGCTGGGCCCAGCGCAGCTCGCGCAGGTAGTGCTCGAATTCAGCAGTTCCCTCCACCAGGTAGGCCAGATCGGGGTCCGGAAGATCAATCCAGTACTTCTTCGCCACCGACTGCGCCACCTTGATGTGCCGCTGTGCTATCTTGTTTCCGATGCCGCGGGACCCGGAATGCAGAAACAGCCAAACGGCATCGGTTTCGTCCAGGCAGACCTCGATGAAATGGTTGCCCGAGCCCAGCGTGCCCAGCTGCAGCTCCCAGTTCCCGACGTATGCTGCCGGATCGAAACCGGCCTCCCCCGCCATCTCCGACAGCTCGGCGACCCGCGGGACGGCCGTCTCCACGACCTTCTTGTTGTAGCGTCCGGCCGAGAGCGGGATCGCCCGTTCGATGGCCTCACGCAATTCCCTGCGGTTCCGGGGCAGTTCACCGACGGTGAAATTCGTCTTCACCGCGATCATGCCGCAACCGATGTCGACGCCGACAGCGGCAGGGATGATCGCCCCGAGCGTCGGAATCACCGACCCCACGGTGGCACCCATGCCCAGATGGGCATCGGGCATCAGGGCAAGGTGCGGGAAAATGAACGGCAGCTTCGCCGTTGTCACCGCCTGTTCACGGGTCTTCGCATCCAGGATGGAGGCGAAGTTGATGAGCCGGCTGTTGATGGTCTCCACGATGCGCTTTCTTGTTCGATGTGATCGCCCACCGTCATGCGGCGGGTGCTGTGGTTCGCGGGCGATCAAGCGGATCCAACAAGAAAGCCCCGAAACTTGGTGGTTGCGGGGCGGTGGAAAACCTACTGGTGTGAAGGAATTCCGGGCGGGCGCAGCCGGTTCGATGAATAAGCGAATTGTTCGCGCTTCACGGCGCGACCTAGGGAAGCCTGACGCTGATCATTGGATGGCAGTGTCATTTTCTTCCCCTTTCACTTCACCGTGGATGCCCGTCGAGGGGCTTCCAGAATGGGTCGATTCCCTGGTAGGAGCGACGGTTGACAACCATAACAGCAGTCCTCACGTCCAGACAAGAGCCGGTTTGCGCGGCTCCTACCGACGGGGTCCAATTGCCCGCCCCGGTAGAATGAGTCAAATGGCCCTTTACACCTTGCCGCCGCAGCCCTGTGGGCGTCCGGAGGTTACCGGCGTATTCCCAGCCGGTACTAGATAGCACCGTGCCATCCCCGGCTTTATCCGACGCTTTTATGCGCCCCGAGCCCCGTGGCCGCTGCCCGTTCGAGGCAGCCTCCCGGCCGGCTCCCACCCCCACAGGCAACTTCCGTTTCGCTGCCCCGGCAGCTGGATGACGACAGTTAGGCATCAAGCAACCATGCTTCCGCTGAACGAAAAACAAATCCGTTCCTCCTTCCTTAACGCCTCCCTGCGCGAGCGCAAGGCCATCACCCTTCCGACCGGCTTCGACGAGCTCGAGTGGGACGCCTTGGACTTTCTCGGCTGGCGCGATGAGAAGATCCCCGCCTTCGGTTATGTCGTTGGCGAGGTCGATGGCGCCCCGGTCGGGGTACTAATGCGCCAAATCGACGGCAAGACGCGCAATCGCCCCCAATGCTCCTGGTGTGAAGACGTCAATCTGCCCAACGACGTTGTGTTCTTCAACGCCAAGCGCGGCGGCCAGGCCGGACGTAACGGGGACACCCTCGGCATGCTTGTCTGCGCCAAGTTCGAATGACCGGCCAATGTCCGCACCATGCACTCGCTGCCCTATCTTGGCTTCGATCGCGAGGCCGAACGACAGCGGCGCATCGGGGTCCTGCGGGGGCACATCGGCAGCTTCCTGCTGCGTCTGCGCAACGAGAGCTGTTAGCGCCTGCTGGCCCACCTCCGGTTAACGCAGCAGGGGTGCCGCTCCCGCCAAGCGGCTGGTACGGCACCCCTGCTGCGTCTGCTTCGGACCTAGACTCCGGCGTAGGAGTGCAGGCCGTTGAAGTACAGGTTGACGACGGTGAAGTTGAAGATCACGCAGAGGTAGCCGATGATGCTCAACCAGGCCGAGCGGGCTCCGGTCCAGCCACCGGTGGCCCGGGCGTGCAGGTAGCCCGCGTAGACCACCCAGATCACGAAGGTCCAGACTTCCTTGGTGTCCCAGCCCCAGTAGCGTCCCCAGGCGGCTTCGGCCCAGACGGCGCCAGCCATCAGGGTGAAGGTCCACATGACGAACGCCACGGCGTTGATCCGGTAGGCGAAGTTCTCCAGCGCCGCGGCGCTGGGAACCAGTCGCAGGAACGGGGCCAGGTCGCCCTTGCCGGCAACAATGCGGGTCTGGCGTTCGTTCTGGATGAGCTGGAGCACATTCATGGCGAAGGTCAGCGTAAAGAGCGACGAGGCCAGCACTGCGATGGAGACGTGGATGATCAGCCACGGACTCTGCAGTGCCGGTACCAGGTGTGCCACCGGGGTCGGGAAGCCCATCGTCGCACCACACAGCATCAGCGTGACCATGCCGATCACGAATGTGCCCATGAAGCGCAGATCCTTTTTCAGCAGCACGATGACGAAGACGAAGGCCACGACGAAGGAGCCGGTGCTCAGGAATTCGTACATGTTGCCCCACGGGACGCGGCCCGCAGCAATACCGCGGCTCACCACAGCGAAGCCGTGCATGGCAACGCCCAGCCAGGTCAGCGCCACGGCGGCCTTGGCTGCTCCCCGGTTCGTGGTCTGAGCGATGTAGTTCATCTTCTCGTCCACGTGCGGGTTGATTTTGTCATCGCCCTTCCCGCGTGCCGAACCGGCACCGTCGGCCGAGCCGGCACTGACAAGTGCCAACTCCTTGGCTTCCGCCGTCAGCGCAGCGGAGTCGATCGCTTGGATGAGCTTACTGGATTTGACCAGGTCCCATGCATAGGCGATGAATGCCACGGCGTAGACGGCTGCGGAAAGCAGCATGAACAGGTCGCTGTATTGCCCTAGGACCACATTGATTGTCGGCATGTCTTCCATTGTCTCCTAGACTTCGGCCCGTGCCATGACGGGCCATTCCTGCTCGAAGAGCCGTTGCAGCTCTTTCGCTTCGGATTCGAGGCGGGGGTCTTCACCGCGGGCCAACAATCCGTATTCAATGATGCGCTTCTTCGTTCCGGAATCATCGGTGACTTCGGAAACTTTTACCCAGGCACGGCGTCGCGGGGTGAACAACGAGATCCCCAGACCCAGCAGGGCAAGTGCGGCGAAGATGCCCACGGGAGCCTTGCCAGGGTCGTGGTTGACGTCCAGTGCAACATAGCGCTTGAGCCCGTCGAAGGAAATCGAACCCTTGCCGTCAGGCAGTTGGACCGTCTGTCCTTGGTTGAGCACGATGCCACCGGCATCGAGGTTACGGTTGTTCAGCTCGGTCATCTTCGACGGGTCGAGCAGGTAGACGTTCTGCGGTTCGCCGGTGTCCAGGCCGAGGTCCCCGTAATAGGAATTCAGGCTGATCTGCGGCAGCACGGCACTTGGGTCGGCGGAGAAGGCCACGCCGTTCTCCCCGATCACGGCCGTGGGCAGCAGGAAGCCCTGGAAGCCCAGCTGGTCGGGCTTCGCGTCGGGGGCCTTGATCACCATCAACGACGTGTAGACCGGGTCCTGCGGCACCGAGACAACTGGTCCGCTGAAGACCAGCTTCCCGTCACCATCACGCACGCTCATCATCGGGGCATACCCGTTGCCGACCAGGTAGATGGCCGCACCGCCGAGGCGCAGCGGGTGATTGACCTTCAGTGTTTGGGCCTCTGCCTGGGCATCCGGCGAATCCTTGGTTGTCACACTGGCGGTGAAGTCGATCGGCTGGCCGAAGTGGGTCTTGGATTCGCGGTCGAAGACTACCTCGAACTTATCCAGCCGCACCGAGTAGGGGCTCATCGTCTTCTCGTTGAAGTAGGTCCCCGGCGTGAAGGAGTCGTACGAGATCAGCGAATTCACGTAGGTTTCACCCTCGATGAGGATCCGCTGGCCGTGATAGCCGAAGGCGCCGCCGATGGCCACGGAGGCCAGCACACCGATCAGCGAGGTGTGGAAGACCAGGTTGCCGATCTCGCGCACGTAGCCGCGTTCGGCTCCAACCGAGGGGTTCTTCTCCTCGAGGCGCGTCTGGACGCGGTAGCCGCGCTTCTTCAGCAGCTTCGCGGCACCCTTGACAACCTCCTCGGAGCTGGGCTCGTCTGCGGATCCGCCGGCCAGCTCCAGGCTGCCGTAGTGGGGCAGCCTGCTCAGCCGGGAGGGGGTCCGCGGCGGCGGAGTGCGCAGGGCCTTTGCATGCTTCTTCGCCCGCGGGATGATGCACCCGATCAGGGAAATGAACAGCAGCAGGTAGATCGCGGAGAACCAGACGGAGGAGTACACGTCGAAGAGCTGGAACCGGTCCAGCCATTCACCGCCCACCGGGTTGTTTGTCAGGTACTGGGTCACTTGCTCGGGGTTGACCGAGCGCTGTGGGAAGAGTGATCCGGGGACCGCCGCGACGGCCAGCAGCAACAGCAGGAACAGTGCGGTGCGCATGCTGGTGAGCTGGGTCCAGGCCCAACGCACCATGCCCAGGAAGCCCAGGGCCGGGACGCCAGTGTCTTTTTTCATGTCTTGATTAGCCATTTAGATGGGCAACTTCACTTCGGTTGAGAACCAATCCTGCAATTGAGTGACCCAGCCGCCCCACAGGCCGGTGGCCATCAGGAGTCCGAGCAGGATCAGCATACCGCCGCCGAATCGCATGGTCGCGAGTTGGTGGCGGCGGAAGAAAGCGACGGCGCCCATGCCGCGGCGCAAGCCCATGGCAATGAACACGAAGGGCAGCCCCAGGCCCAGACAGTAGACGAAGGTCAGCAGGGCACCCTTGGTCGGATCGGCATAGGGGCCGGTGTTCATGGCCAGCACCGTGGCCAGGGTGGGCCCCATGCACGGGGCCCAGCCGAGCCCGAAAGTCAGTCCGAGTACCGGTGCGCCCCACAGCCCGGCCGGGGGCTTGCGATGGATCTTCACATCGCGCTGGAGGAAGGAGAAACCGCCCATGAACACGATGCCCATGATGACCACCACGATGCCCAATACCTGGGTCAGCACGGCCCCGTTCTGGTACATCCACTTGGCCGCCTGTCCGAAGAGCGCACCCATGGCAACGAAGACGACGGAGAAGCCCAAGATGAACAAGCCGACTCCGGCAACCATGCGCCCGCGCTTGCGGTCCACCAGATCGGCGCCGCTCAGTCCGGTGACGTATCCGAGGTAGCCGGGCACCAGCGGCAGCACGCAGGGGGAAAGGAAGGAGACCAGGCCGGCGAGCATGGCCACGGGAATGGCCAACAGCAGGGAACCGTCCATCACGGTCTCCGCAAAGGGATTGTTCTGGCTGGCGACCGCTACCACTGCCGGGAGCAGGGCGGGGGTCATGCCTGTTCTGCGATGCGGCTGACGATCAGTGCCTTGAGCGTCGGCTTTTCTGCCACTCCCAGGATCCGGGCTGCGACGCGGCCCTGCTTATCGATGACCAGGGTGGTCGGCACGGCCTGCAGCGGCACGTATTTGGTCATGGCCAACTGGATTTCTCCGTCGTTGTCCTTGATCGAGGGGTACGGGATCTTGAAGGTCGATTCGAAGGCCTCGGCTGCTGCCTTCTCATCGCGGACGTTCACGCCCAGGAAGTCGACATTGTCGGCAAATTCCCTGCTCAGCGCAGCCATGTCGGGCGCTTCTATGCGGCAGGGAGGGCAGGCGGCGTACCAGAAGTTCATCACCACGACGCGGCCGGTCCAGGCGGCCGTATCCACTTTTTCGCCATCGAAGGTGGTGGAGCTCAATTCGATGCGTTCCCCGCGCTTATCCAGCGGGTATTCCTGCACCGAGCTATCGCCGGAAATGTAGTTTTTCCCGTTGCCCTCTCGGGCCTGTTTGGCCAGGTCGTCCTCCGGTGCGACGCAAGCCGCCAGCGGGGTAACGGCGGCAAGCAGAAGGGCGGCGCGCAAAAGGGAACGCCGCCCCGGCCCATGGGGGCGCAACGATGACGGTTCGGTCATGATCTCAAGCTCCAGGAATGTTTGCGGCATTGGCCAGAAGGTCAATGCTCGGTTCTGCATATCGGACGGCAACCAGGCTTTCACCATCAAAGTCCAGGCTTGTCACGGAGGTGAGAGTGCATTCGCGATTGCGCGGGTCATGCCAAAGGCGTTTGCCTTCGGCCGCGCGGCGGGTCACCCAGATGGGCAGCTGATGGCTGACCAAAACGGCTTCGGACCCGGGCCCACCGATTTCCAACGCGCGGTCGCGGTGGTCTCGGATTGCGGCCATCATTCGTTCCACCTGGTCCCGGTAGGGCTCCCCCCAGGATGGACGAAAGGGATTGAGGAGGTATGGCCAGTGTTCCGGCTTGCGCAGGTGGCTCTTGACGTTAGAAAGGCCCTCGAAATGGTTCTTCGCTTCAAGGATCCGCTCGTCGGTGACGATTTCCAACCCGAGGGCGGAAGCCGTCGGCTCGGCGGTTTCCTGTGCCCTGACTAGAGGCGATGCCGCCAGGTGCACAATCCGCGCTCCATTATTCCGCTGGCCGAGGAAGTACTCCGCGGCCCGGTCTGCCATTTCACGGCCGAGCTCGGAAAGGTGGAATTCGGGGAGTCGCCCGTAGAGCACCTTGTCCGGATTATGGACTTCTCCATGGCGAAGCAGGTGGACGGTGGCAGTGGACATGGTCTTAGTCTCTCAAATCTTTGGTGCGGAGCCTAAATCGCCCAGGTGATAACCATCACCCGGTCCGGTCGCGGGATACTCCTCCAAGGGCACTTTCCCCTGGTCTCTGCGCGATAAACCATCCTTTTGGACGGCGATTTTCCGGTGTCCGACCACTATCGTTGAGAGCAGGAAAACCATCACGACGAATGAGGAGCAGGCCGTGAGCACCCCCGCCAACGAACCCCATGATCCGCAGAACCCGCCGCCCGAACAGCCCCGATACGGGCAGAATCCCCCGCAAGCCGGGCAAAACGCTCCGCAGTACGGGCAGAACGTGCCTCCCTACGGCCAGCCCACACCGCAGTATGGGCAGAACGCGGCCCAGGCGCCTGCCCCCTACGGCCAGGCGCCCCAGCAGTACCCCGGGAGCTTCCCGGTTCCGCAGCAGTTCCCGATGGGCGTCAAGCCCGTGGTTGCTAACCGACCCGGTCTGCTCACCGCGGCCTTCTGGCTGCTGCTAGTCGCTGGTGCATACAGCCTGCTCATATCCGTGGTCTTCATCATCCTTCCGCGGGGTGCCATGCTCACCCAGGTTGAAACCATGATTGCGGCCGATCCCGCGCTCCAGTCGCAGTTGGCGACGGCGGGGCTCAAAATATCGGACCTGGCAGCGGTGTTCGACATGGCCATCAACTTCGTGGTCGTACTCGGCATCATTTCCGCCGGGCTTTTTGCCCTGATCGCCTTCATGCTGCGTGCCGGCAGCAACGGAGCCCGCATCACCGGAACGGTGCTCGCCGTACTTTCGCTGCTGACCCTCACCAGCGGCGTCACCATACTGCCGGCACTTCTGGGCGTCGTGGCGATCGTCCTGTCCTGGCTGCGCCCCTCCAGCGACTACATCGCCTACAAGAAGGCTTCCAGGGCCGTTGTCTAAGAAGTGCCGGAAACGGTCGAAGCCGCCCGCGGGAAGTTCTCCGCCGGGCGGCTTTCGCATTGGCCTCGCGGGCCGATGTCCTGCCTTGTTAGTCGACGTCCTGCGCGTGGTAGGCCAGGATCTGCAGTTCGGTGGCCAGGTCCACCTTGCGCAGGTGCACTCCCGCAGGGACTTGGAGCGGGACGGGCGCGAAGCTGAGGATGCTGCTGATGCCGCATTTCACCAACTCGTCGCACAACGGCTGGGCCGCCGCCGCGGGAACGGCCAGCACCACCATGTTTGCCTGATCCCGGGCAATGACGGCGGCCAGGTCCGTTCCGTCGGAGATCACGAGCTCGCCGATGCGCTGGCCCACGAGTTGCGGGTCGGCGTCGATGAGGGCCACCACGTCGAAACCGCGGTTCCTGAACCCTCCATATCCGGCCAGCGCGCGTCCCAGATTGCCGGCACCGATGATGGCAACGCGCCATTCCTGGGTCAGCCCCAGGGCCTTGGAGATGTGTTGGCTCAGTTCCGATACGACATAGCCGACGCCCCGGGTTCCGTAGGAACCGAGCAACGAAAGGTCCTTGCGCACTATCGCGGGATTCACCCCGGCAGCCTCGGCGAGGACGCCGGAGGAGGCGCTATGTTGCCCGTCGGCCTGCAGCGAGGTCAGCACTCGCAGGTAGCCCGTGAGCCGGGACAATGTAGCCTCTGGCAATTGCCGGTCGGCCACCTGCGACGGCCGCACCGCAGCCACGGGCTCCTGCCTGGGTAATCCGTCGGGCATTTCCGTCGCATCCAGGGAATCGATGGGGAGAGCACGTTCTTCGTTCATCGTTGAATCTCCCTCCGCTTCGTCCAAGTAACCCACTCTATGGCCGTTTGGGAGCACCGGACAAAAGAGTGTGTCAGGATGCTTCACAAGTGCGCCGCCCGAACCTAGCCAACGAGCAGCGCACGTAGCCGGAGCGGATCAATGACCCAGAAGTCCCGCTGCACGCCGTCGATCAGCAGGACCGGGATCTCCTCGGAGTACCGCGCTAACAGGGCGGGGTCGGCGTCGACATCGAGCTCGGTCCATCCCAGTCCCAGGGACCCCGTCACCTTCTCCACTGTCTGGCGGGCAGCTTCACACAGGTGGCATCCGGCACGAACCAGGAGCTCCACCCTCGGGGTTGGGTCAATGGCAGTCATGCCATTAACGCTAGCGCGTCCGTGCGACGGCTAGCGTCTAGACTGGTGGGATGCCCTCGTCGAGCTCCGGATACCCGGATTTCCCCCTTCCCGGACTCCCCGATTCAGTCGAGGCCGCCTTCTTCGACGTCGACAACACCATGATGCGCGGGGCCAGCCTTTTTGCCGTGGCCCGGAAGATGTACCAGCGCAAGGCCTTTACGCTGCGGCAGGTCGCCGGATTCGCCCTGCTCCAGATGCGCTTCCTCACCCGTGGCGAGGACATGAAGGACATCCATCAGGTGCGCGACCGCGCGCTGGCCCTTATTGCCGGGTTCTTCGTCGATGACATGGAAGCACTCGGGGATGAGATCTACGACGAGTTCATCGTTTCCAAGATTTGGCCGGGAACCCGCGCCATCGCCAACCAACACCTGAATGCCCGACGCCAGGTCTGGCTCGTCACGGCGACGCCGTTGGAGGTCGCCTCCGTGATGGCCCGGCGGCTCGGCCTCTCGGGGGCCCTGGGCACCGTGGTGGAACAGCATGATGGCGCCTACACCGGACGCCTAGTCGGTGAGATCCTTCATGGACCGGCCAAGGCGGCGGCCGTCCGGCAACTGGCCGAGGCCACGAACCTGAACCTCGCCCGTTGCTGGGCCTATAGCGATTCACACAACGACATTCCGCTGCTTGAGGCGGTCGGCCACCCCGTGGCCATCAATCCCGACGGCGGACTGCGCCGTCATGCCAAGGCCCGCAACTGGCCCGTCTACGATTTCAGAACGGGCAGGCGCGCCGCGACGCTGGGGCTGAAGGCCGCCGGCATCTCCGGTGCCTTGTGGGGTCTGTGGCGAAGCCTCGGAAGCATTCGAAGGCGCTAGAACGGCTCCCGGCACCGTCGAAGCGGGAAAAGAAATAAGGCAGGGCCGCCACCTCGAAAGGTTGCGGCCCTGCCTTCATGCAGTCCGGGCGTTGCCCGGAACGGCATTTACTTCTTATTACGACGCTGGTGACGGGTCTTCCGAAGCAATTTGCGGTGCTTCTTCTTGGCCATACGCTTGCGGCGCTTCTTGATAACAGAGCCCATAATGGTTCCTCGCAGACTTATTGATGTGCTGACCACGCAGCGGCACCAAAAAGCAACCGACCGCAGTCAACTGGACGTTAAACGTTCCTTAACAGATTACCTGCTCCGGAGGGCGGTCCAGACCATTTGGGTCAGCCCGTGGCCGATCCCCCATGCAGTCCCGCCGCACGCAGGTATGCTTCCACCGCGTTTTCGGGGACGCGATAGGACCTCCCGAAGCGCACGGCGGGCAATTCGCCCGAATGCACCAACCGGTAAACGGTCATCTTCGACACACGCATGACGTCGGCGACCTCCGCCACCGTCATGAATCTCGCATTTGCGAAGTTCTGCGGCTCTACCATCCCCAACACACTCCTGATACGGGCCATAACATAAACGATTGACGTTAATCCCTATGTTGCAACCCAAGGTTCAGTGCAGCAGATTGAAGTCGTCTAAGGACCAATCCTAGGGGCCAATGTGACGAAAGTGAAACAAATTAAGCAATTTTCGGGTAAGGGGGTTCCCGCCCGGGGGGCCTAACGACGGGCTTTGACCGCCGTAGCCAGCTGCTCCAACGCGCGTTCCGTAGCCTCCCAGCCCATGCAGGCATCGGTCACCGACTGGCCGTAGGAAAGTGTTTCCAACACCGAGAACCCCGGCTGGACAGACTGGGCCGGATCCAGTTTCTGGGCGCCGGGCATCAGGAAGCTCTCGGCCATGATGCCGGCGATGGTGGTATCGCCGGCCGCGATCCGGTCGGCAAGTTCCCGAAGGACATCGACCTGTCGCAGGTGTGACTTGCCGGAGTTGGCGTGGCTGGCATCGACTATCACCCGCGGGTTCAGCTTTGCCTCGGCCATCTGGGCCGAGGCGGATTCCACGGCGACGGCATCGTAATTCGGCCCGTCGGAGCCTCCGCGCAGGATCAGGTGGACGTCCGGATTGCCGGCGGTGGCCACCACGGCCGTGCGCCCGTCCTCGTCGATGCCCATGAAGCCCTGGGCAGCCGAAGCGGCTCCACAGGCGTCCACGGCCACGCGGATGCCGCCGTCGGTACCGTTCTTGAAACCCACCGGCATCGAGAGTCCCGAGACCAGCTGGCGGTGCGTCTGGCTCTCCGTGGTGCGGGCCCCGATGGCACCCCACGAGACCAGGTCGGCCAGGTATTGTGCGCTGAGCGGCTCAAGGAATTCAGTGGCCGTCGGCAAGCCCAGCTCGGCGACGGCCAGCAGGAAGCGGCGGGCGGCCCGCAGCCCGGCATTCATGTCGTGCGAGCCGTCGAGGTGCGGGTCGTTGACCAGCCCCTTCCAGCCGATCGTGGTCCGCGGCTTCTCGAAGTAGCTGCGCATCACGATCAGCAGCTCGCCCTCGTGGCGGTGGGCGGCCTCGGCAAGGCGGCGGGCGTACTCGAGCCCGGCGACCGTGTCATGGATGGAGCAGGGCCCGACGATGAGAAGCAGACGGGAGTCCAGCCCGTCGAGCACCGCACGGACGTCCTGGCGGGCCCTGGAGACCAGAAGGCCGGTCTTCTCGGCCGCCGGGAGGTCCGCCATCAGTTCGGCGGGGCTGGGCAAGGGGCTGAAGGAGATCACGCGCTCGTTGGAGTTGGCCGGTGCCTTGGCGATCAATGCTGCGACGGAATTCATGGTTGGGCCTTTCGATGCGGCCACGGGGCCGGTTCGGTTGCGGCCCGATCATGAGTCGAGATGCCTTCAGGGCCGCCGTGGATATGGCAAAGGGCCGGGAGCAATAAGCTCCGGCCCTTGTCGGCTCTGAAGGTGGGTATGCGTAATTACTTCGTCGCAGGCCCCTCCAGAGCCGACACAAAATACGCATACCAACGATTAGTCATGTTCCTAGCATACACATTTTCTTCCCCGCCCTGCACCGGCCGTCCCGGACCCCGCTGGGGGCCCGCCGCCCGGAACGGGGGAAACGGGGCGGCGCACCCGCTGCGCCACGGCATCAGGGGCTCCGCCCCGCTTTGCGGGGTATTCGTCTTCGGAACTAGATCAGGCCCTGGGCCATCATCGCGTCGGCGACCTTCACGAAGCCGGCGATGTTGGCACCGGCTACGTAGTTCCCGGGCATCCCGTATTCGTCCGCCGTGGCGGCGCAACGGTCGTGGATGCCGACCATGATCTCGCTCAGGCGTCGTTCGGTGTGCTCGAAGCTCCACGAGTCACGGGAAGCGTTCTGCTGCATTTCCAGGGCGGAAGTAGCCACACCGCCGGCGTTTGCCGCCTTCCCCGGACCGAACAGCACGCCGGCTTCTTGGAAGAGCGCCGTGGCTTCCGTGGTGCAGGGCATGTTGGCGCCCTCCGCCACGGCGAGGACGCCGGCCTCGATCAGGCGTTTGGCCGCTACGTCGTCGAGCTCGTTCTGGGTGGCGCACGGAAGCGCGACGGTGGCATCCACGTCCCAGACGTTGCCGCCCGCGACATAGGAAACCTTGCTGCCGCGGCGCTCGGCGTAGTCGCTGATGCGTCCGCGCTCGACCTCCTTGATCTGGCGCAGCAGGTCGACGTCTATCCCGGCCTCATCGACGATGTAGCCGGTCGAGTCGGAGGCCGCCACGACGCGGGCGCCGAAGGTCTGGGCCTTGTGGATCGCGTTGATGGCCACGTTTCCGGAGCCGGAAACCACGACGCGCTGACCGTCGAACGAAGCGCCGCGGGTCTTGAGCATTTCCTGGGTGAACAGGACGGCGCCGTAGCCGGTGGCCTCGGGGCGCACCAGGGAACCGCCCCAGCCCATGCCCTTGCCGGTGAGTACGCCGGATTCGTAGCGGTTGGTGATGCGCTTGTACTGCCCGAAGAGGTAGCCGATTTCACGCCCGCCCACGCCGATATCGCCGGCCGGAACGTCGGTGTATTCACCGATGTGGCGGTAGAGCTCGGTCATGAAGGACTGGCAGAAGCGCATGACCTCCGCGTCGGACTTGCCGCGCGGGTCGAAATCGGAACCACCCTTGCCACCGCCGATGGGCATGCCGGTCAAGGAGTTCTTGAAGATCTGTTCAAAGCCCAGGAACTTGATGATGCCCAGGTATACCGAGGGGTGAAAGCGCAGGCCGCCCTTGTAGGGGCCCAGCGCCGAGTTGAATTCAACGCGGAAACCGCGGTTGATCTGCACGCGTCCGGCGTCGTCCATCCACGGGACGCGGAAGATGATCTGGCGTTCCGGTTCGCACATGCGCTGAAGGATGGCCGCTTCGGCGTACTCGGGACGCTTGCGCGAGACTGCTTCGAGGCTTTCGAAAACCTCGGTGACTGCTTGGTGGAATTCTGCTTCTCCGGGATTCCGGCGGAAAACCTCGTCCCTGATTGACGCTAGGTGCTGGTCCAAGTTGTATCTCCTCATCACTTGGGGCAGGCACGAGGGCAAGCTGCCGCCCATACCGGCGACGCTGCCCCGCAAAGAGAATCCCATGATCCTGGTGTCGGCGAGGAATTTCCGGGAAATAAACTTCCGGTCAGCCGTAACGTTGCGCCGTGGCTCCCCGTGGCGCCGGAGCCTACCGGCGACGCCCGAATTTGGGCATGGGCAGCCGTTCGAGCAGGTCAGCTGCTCGTCCGGTCACCTGCTCGACGGTGCGTCCCACGGTGCGTCCGAGCTGTTGCGCGGCGGCGCTGGCTTGGGCCCCGGCACTTGCCGGTTCGAGCTCGGTGATGGGGATGCGAACCGGGACGATGGCCGAGGTGGAGCCTGCGGCGGACGCGCCGGGAGCTTGTACCCGGGCAGGGGAACCTTGGGCGGGAGCCCGGACCGGCGCGGGGGTTGGCGGTGCCGCTGCGGGCAGGAAGGAACCGGCCCAGTCGGCTGCGAGGGCCAGGGCGGGGAGCGCCAGCGCGTAGTAGCGGCGCTGTCCATCCGCGCGCATGGCCACCAACGAGGCCTCACGCAGGACCTTCAAGTGCTTGGAGACCGTCGGCTGGGACACACCGAGCTGATCGACCAGGGAGCCGACGCTGCGTTCCCCCGGCTTCAGTGCCTCGAGCAGGAGGCGTCGGGTCGGATCGGCCAGTGCCGTAAAAATATCATCATGTACCACCCCATAACCCTAGCCGCATCGGGCGGACCCGGCTGGCCTGGGAGTGATCAGTCGAACCAGGGGTCGAGCCCGTAGTACGGGAAGACCTCCTTGCGGGTAGCCATGATGGTGCGGTCCACCGGGTCGGCCGGGTCGTAGCCCACCTCCCAGGAGCGCCACCACAGCTCGGCACCATCGCCCATCAGCGCGGGGGCGCTGATCCCGTAGCGCTGCGCCACGTACTCGCGCCAGGGCTCCGGAACGGCGGTGCGCAGCGGCACCGGCGTGCCCGATGCGATGGCCACCAGGTGGCTCCAGGTTCGCGGGACGACCCCGGTGATGTTGTAGCCGCCGCCACCGGTGGCGATCCAGCGCCCGCCGCAGAGCCGATCGGCCAGGTCCGAGATGTCAAGGGCGTTCTGACGCTGGGCATCGACGCTCAGGCACAGGTTGCTCAGTTCGTCGTCGACGTGCCCATCGCAGCCGTGCTGGCTGACGATGGCCTCCGGGGCGAACGCCGTGGCGAGCTGCGGGACCACGGCATGGAAGGCGCGCAGCCAGGCGGCGTCCGGGGTGCGTGCCGGGACGGCGAGGTTCACTGCCGTGCCCAGCGCGTCGGGGCCGCCGACCTCGTTGGCGTACCCGGTCCCGGGGAAGAGCGACATGCCCGATTCGTGCATGGAGATGGTCATCACGCGCGGTTCGTTCCAGAAGATGTTTTGGGTACCGTCGCCGTGGTGCGCGTCGACATCGATATACAGCACCCGCTCCACCCCGCCGTCCAGCAGGCGCTGGATGGCCAGGGCGGCATCGTTGTAGATGCAGAAGCCGCTGGCCTTGCCGCGGGCTGCGTGGTGCATGCCGCCGCCGAAGTTCACCACATGCAGGGCCTTCTCCGCGACGATGGCATCGGCGGCGATCAGCGAGCCGCCCGCAAGACGGGCGCTTGCCTCGTGGATGCCCGCATAGACCGGGTTGTCCTCGGTGCCCAGCCCACGCTTGAGGTTGGATGCCGAGGGATCGGCGCTGACGGCGTGCACCGCGGCAATGTAGTCCGGGTCGTGGACCAGTGCCAGTTCGGCGTCGGTGGCCACGGGCGGGGCGACGAGGGCCAGGTTCTCCCGTGCGAAGAGCCCGAGCTCGGTGCACAGCCGGGCCGTCAGCTCGAGCCGGGCCGGATGCATCGGATGGCTCTCGCTGAAGCGGTACGCCATCATCGCCTCACTCCAGATGACCTGTGTGGATGGCCGGGGCATCGTATGTTCAAACATCACCATCAGGCTACTGGAAACCCCCGGCCAATGTGTGCAAGGGCACTCCGGGCGGGGCGGGGAGGGCAATTCGGAGCCCGCGGGCCGATGGGATGGTTTACTTTGAGTTGTCGCGGGGATGTCCCGCGTGCCCGAGCACCGCCATGGAGTCGAAACACCGCTATGGGGAACAGTCCCGATTTTGAGGCCGCAGTACGACGCGGTTCCCTGCGCCGTACCGTGGTGCGGGGACGCGCGAAGCTGGACGAGTTCGCCACCTCCTCCCCCGCCCGGCTGGCGCTTTTCACCTTCGTCCTGGTCATCACCGTCTTCACCTCGCTGCTGTCGCTGCCGGTGGCCTCGCGCGACGGAACGCCCACCCCGTTCCACGACGCCCTGTTCACCGCGGTCTCGGCGGTCTGCGTGACCGGCCTGACGGTGGTCTCCACCGCCACGCACTGGTCCTTCTTCGGCCAGCTGGTGATGATCATCGGCGTGTTCGTCGGCGGCTTGGGCATCCTGACCTTGGCCTCGGTGCTCTCGCTGGCCGTCAGCAAGCGCCTGGGCGTGCGCGGGAAGCTGATGGCGCAGAACTCCATGAACACCTCGGCCACCAGCGCGCTGGGCGAGGTCGGCTCGCTGCTGCGCATCGTCATCACCACCTCGGTGGCCATCGAGGTGGCGCTGATGCTGATGCTCACACCGCGCTTCCTGGTCCTGGGCGAGTCTTTCCCCACGGCCCTGTGGCACGGGATCTTCTACTCGATCTCCTCCTTCAACAACGCCGGCTTCACCCCGCATTCCGACGGCCTGGTGCCCTACGAGACCGACCTGTGGATCCTGGTTCCGCTGATGCTCGGCGTGGCGCTGGGATCGCTGGGCTTCCCGGTGCTGATGATCCTGATTGCGCACCGCTTCAACACCAGGCGCTGGCCCCTGCACACCAAGCTGACGCTGCTGGTCACCGGGATCCTGCTGAGCGCCGGCACCCTGTTCTGGGGCGCGTTGGAATGGAACAACCCCGAGACCATCGGGGAGATGGACGTGGGAGACAAGGTCATCCACGCGGCGTTCGCCTCGGTGATGACCCGTTCCGGCGGATTCAACCTGGTCGACCAGATCGACATGCATCCGGCCACCATGCTGCTGTCCGACGCGCTGATGTTCGCCGGCGGCGGCTCCGCCTCGACGGCCGGCGGCATCAAGGTCACCACCATCGCCGTGATGTTCCTGGCGATCTTTGCCGAGGCCCGCGGCGACACCGACGTGCGCGCGTTCGGCCGGCGCATCCCCGAAGGCACGATGCGCGTGGCGATCTCCGTGATCGTGCTCGGTGCGACGCTCGTCTCGGTCGCCACCGGCACCCTGCTGGTGCTCTCCGGCACCACGCTGGACCGGGCGCTTTTCGAATCCATCTCCGCGTTCGCTACGGTGGGATTGAGCACCAACCTGAGCGCCGAGCTGCCGCCAGCGGGCAAGTATGTGCTCTCCGCGCTCATGTTCGCCGGCCGCATCGGCACCATCACCCTGGCCGCGGCCTTGACGCTGCGCCAGCGCAACCAGCTGTACCACTACCCGGAAGAGAGGCCGATCATTGGCTGATAAGAAGTCCGAGCACAACGCACCGGTGCTGGTGATCGGCCTGGGCCGTTTCGGCGCCGCCGTGGCAGAGCAGCTGGTGAAGCAGGGCCGCGAGGTCCTGGCCATCGAACGCAATGCGGACCTGGTCCAGAAGTGGGCCGCGTCGCTGACCCACGTGGTCGAGGCCGATGCCACCAACATCGACGCGCTGCGCCAACTCGGCGCGCAGGAGTTCTCCTCAGCCGTGGTCGGCGTGGGCACCTCGATCGAGTCCTCCGTGCTGATCACGGTGAACCTGGTGGACCTGGGCATCGAGCACCTCTGGGTGAAGGCGATCACGCCCTCGCACGGCAAGATCCTGACCCGGATCGGGGCGAACCACGTCATCTATCCGGAGGCCGATGCCGGCGTGCGTGCGGCGCACCTGGTGGGCGGGCGGATGCTGGACTTCATCGAGTTCGATGACGGGTTCGCCATCGTGAAGATGTACCCGCCGAAGGAAACCCAGGGGTTCACGCTGGCCGAGTCGCAGGTGCGCTCCAAATACGGGGTGACGATCGTGGGGGTGAAGTCCCCCGGCGAGGACTTCACCTACGCCCAACCGCACACCAAGGTCACCCGGCGCGACGTGCTGATCGTCTCCGGTCATGTGGACCTGCTCGAGCGCTTCGCGTCCCGACCCTGACCGATCCGGGCCTGACCGATCCGGTTGGGGCCTCCGGGCCTCGGCTGGATCGGTCAGCCCGCCAGCCAGTCAGCCAGCCAGTTCGGTGCTGATCTGCGCCGCGCGGTCCGCTGCGGCGCGCGCGCCACGGGCGATGATCCCGGGGATGCCGCCGGCCTCGAACTCGGCGATGGCCCGCTCGGTGGTGCCGTTGGGGCTGGTGACGGACCGGCGCATGGCCACCGGGTCGGCGCCCGGTGCGGCGAGCATCTTGCCGGCACCGGCCACGGTGGCCCGGGCCAGGTCCATGGAAAGCTCCGGGGCCAAGCCCAGCTCGACGCCGGCGGCGGCCATGGCGTCGACCAGGTAGAAAACGTAGGCGGGGCCTGAGCCGGAGACGGCGGAGACGGCATCGAGCTGGGCTTCGGGAACCACATGCACCAGCCCGGAGCCGGCGAACAGCGCCACGACCTCGGCCAGTGCCGCATCGGTGACGTGGTCTCCGGCGCTGAGGCCTACGGCACCCATGCCGACCATCAGCGGGGTGTTCGGCATGGTGCGGATGACCGGCTGACCGGGGTTCAAGCAGGCGGAGATCGCCTCGATGGTCACGGCCGCGGCCACCGAGACCACCACGGTGTCCGGCCTCAACGAGCCGGCAATTTCCCGGCACAGCGCTTGGACGCCGATGGGCTTCACACCGAGGAAGACCACGTCGGCGCCGGCTGCAGCGCGCCGGTTGGCATCAGGCTCCTGCTCGCCCACGAACACCGTGATGCCCGTTTCATCGCGCAATGCGGCTGCCTTGGCATTGGTGCGCAGTGTGGCGGTGACGGCGCCCGGGGCATGCCCGGCGGCCAGGATCCCGCGCAGGATGGCCCCATTCATCGAGCCGGCCCCCAGGAAGGCCAGCTGCCGGTCGGCGGACAGCATAAGCGGATTCGAAGCTGAAGTCATGGCGCCCATTCTTCCACGTTCCGGCCTTCCGCGGAGCAGGCATTCCATCGTGCCGGTTCACGCCCGGCACCGCATGCCGCTCAGATCGCGTAGGCGGTGGAGTCGTCCCGGTTCACGGGGTCCCGGTGAAGGTGCCGGCGGGCGAAGTCCAGCGTCTCGGCCAGCCATTCCTCCCGCTCGCCCGCGCCCTTGGCTTTGCGGGTGGACACCTCGACGGCGACGGCCCCGTCCCAGTCGGTGTCGCGCAGGAACTGCAGGCCCTCGGCGACCGGCTGGGTGCCGCGGCCCGGGACCAGGTGCTCGTCCTTGCCGTTGTCGGCGCCGTCGCACAGGTGCACGTGGCGCAGCCGGGTACCGAGTTCCCGGAATGCCGCTGCCGAATCCATGTCGGCAATGGCGGAGTGTGAGAAGTCCCAGGTCACATGCTCATAGGGTTCCGGGATCGGGTTCCAATGCGGCAGGTACATCTTTGCCTCGCGACCGCGGGCCCGCCACGGATACATGTTCTCCACGCAGATCTGCACGCCGTAGTCGTCCATGATCCGCTCGATGCCCTGGGCAAAGGCCGTGGCGTAGGTGCCCTGCCAGCGGAACGGCGGGTGCGCCACCACCGTGGTGCAGCCGACCTCCGCCGCCATCGCGGCCGACATCTCAATCTTGTTCCACGCGCTGCCCCACACCTGCTGGGTGAGCAGCAGCGTCGGGGCGTGGATGGCCATGATCGGCTGGGAGTAGCGCTCGGCGAGGTCCATCAGCTGGTTCGGATCCTGCGAGATCTGGTTGCCGGTGACCAGCACCTCGACCCCGTCGTAGCCCAGATCGTGGGCGACGGAGAAGGCATCATGGACGTTCAACGGGTAGACCGATGCGCTGGAGAGCGCGACCTGGATCGATGACCCGCTCATGAAATTACCTGACCCACGATGACGCCCTGCTTTCGGTTACCGGAGTGGAACGCCGGGGACCACGAGTCCCTGGCCCAATTCCACCTGTCCTACACCCACGCTACTACTCAGGGGCTGGGGGGAGTCAAAGAGCAGGTGGTCGAATCGGCGCAGCATCAGGCCCTCACGCAGCGCCCAGGGGCAGATCCGCAGCGTCTTGACCTTCAGCGCCTTCATCGCCTCCAGTGCCACGATGGCACCGGCCAGCAGCTGCGGGGCCCGCACGGCCGACACGCCGGGCAGTTCGGCCCGTTCTTCCCAACTCATCGCCGTGAGCCGGTTGGTCCAGACCTCGAGTGAATCGCGGCGCAACAACCGCTTAACATATGGGCCCTCGGCGCTCGGGGCAGCGCCGGTGACCCGGGCCAGGGACCTGAACGTCTTGGAGGTGGCCGTGGCAAGCGTGGGCTTGCCGAAGGCGAGCATCTCAGCCGTGGGCTCGGCGAGCACCTCGCGCACGTGGTTCCGCAACGCCTTGACCGCCTTGGGCGAGGGCGGATCCCCCGCGAGCATGTCGCGGGTCAGCCGGCCGGCACCCAGCGGCACCGAGTGCGCGGCCGTCGGGAACTCGTCCATGCCCAGGGCGAGTTCGAAGGACCCGCCACCCATGTCCAGGTTCAGAATGGTTTCCGAGCCCCAGCCGAACCAGCGCCGCACCGCGTAGTAGGTCATCCCGGCCTCCTGCTCGCCGGAGAGCTCGGTGAGCCGGACCCCGGTCTCGGCAACCACGCGTTCGAGCACTTCCTCGCCGTTGGAGGACTCCCTGATCGCGGAGGTGCAGAAGGCCAGCAGGTCCTCGGCCTGGTGATTGACGGCAAAGCGCGCCGCCTCGTGCACGAAGTCGAGCAGTTCCTCCTGCCCGGCGGCGTTGATCGCCCCGGTCTCATCGAGGAAGGAGACCAGCGACAGCGGCCGCTTGTGCGAGGCGAACGGCACCGGCCGGGCGCCGGGATACGCGTCGACCAACAACAAATGCACCGTGTTGGAACCGATATCCAGAACGCCCAGCCGCATGAGGTTCCCCGGTCCTAGTCCGCTTGCTTCTTGGGCGCGGCCTTCTTGGCCGGCGCCTTCTTCGCGGGGGCTTTCTTGGCCGGTGCCTTCTTGGCGGCGGCGGTGCGCTTGACCGGGCCCTTGGCACGCTTCTCGGCCAGCAGCTCGATGGCCTTCTCGCGGGTCAGCTCCTGCAGGGGCGTGTCGCGGGGAACGGTGATGTTGGTGATGCCGTCGGTGATGTACTCGCCGAACCGGCCCTCCTTGACCACGATGTTCTTCTCCGAGACCGGGTCCAGCCCGAATTCGGCCAGCGGCGGCACTGCGGCACGGGCACCACGGACCTTGGGCGTCGAGTAGATCTCCAGCGCCTGCTCGAGCGTGATCGTGAAGATCTCAGCCTCGGAGCCGATGGAGCGCGAGTCGCTGCCCTTCTTCAGGTACGGCCCGAAGCGGCCGTTCTGCACGGTGATTTCCTCGCCGTCGGCATCGGTGCCCAGCACGCGGGGCAGCGAAATCAGCTGCAGCGCCTCCTCGAGGGTGACGCTCTCCACGCTCATGTCCTTGAACAGTGAACCAGTGCGCGGCTTGGCCTTGGTGGGCTTCTTCGGCGGCTTCGGCTTGCCGTTCTTGTAGTACTCGAGCGGTTGCGCCGCAAGTTCCTCGGCGGTGGGTTCCACGATGACCTCGGTGACGTAGGCGCCGTAGCGCCCGTCCTTGGCCACGATGGTGCGCCCGGTTTCCGGATCGGTTCCCAGCACGCGCTCCGAGGGGCCGGAGCTCTCCATGAGCTCGATGGCCTTCTCCGCCGTCAGCTCGTCGGGGGCCAGATCCTCAGGAACGTTGGCGCGCTGCGGTTCGGTGCCCTCAGGGGCATCGGCCGGCAGCGGCTTTTCCAGGTAGGGGCCGAATTTGCCCACGCGCAGCACGATGCCCGGGGCGATGTCGATGGAGTTGATGGCGCGGGCGTCGATGTCGCCCAGGTTCTCCACCACGGACTGCAGGCCGTCGTTGGCGCCCTCGTGGCCGAAGTAGAAGTCCTTCAGCCACTGGGTGCGGGCGCGGTTGCCATGGGCGATCTCGTCCAGGTCGTCCTCGAGGCGCGCGGTGAAGTCGTAGTCGACGTACTTGCCGAAGTGCTCCTCCAGCAGCCGGATCACGGAGAACGCGATCCAGCTCGGCACCAGGGCGCCGCCGCGCTTGGTCACGTAGCCGCGGTCCATGATCGTGGAGATCGTCGGCGCGAACGTGGACGGACGACCGATCTCCCGCGATTCCAGTTCGGCGACGATCGATGCCTCGGTGTAGCGGGCCGGCGGCGTGGTGGTGTGCCCTGCCGCTTCGATGTCGCTGCCGCGCAGCGGGTCGGCGACGCTGAGCTGGGGCAGGCGTGCCTCGCCGTCGGTCTGCGCGTCCTGGTCCCGCGGTGCGTCGGTCCCCTCCTCGTAGGCTGCCATGAAGCCGCGGAAGGTGATGACCGTGCCCGAGGCGGCGAATTCGGCGCGCTGGGCCGTGGTGGACATGCCGGCCAACCGGATGGTCGCGGTGGAGCCCTTGGCATCGGCCATCTGCGAGGCGACGGTGCGCTTCCAGATCAGCTCATAGAGCTTGAACTCGTCCGGGGACAACGCGGCGCGCACGGAGGCCGGGCGGCGGAAGGAGTCCCCGGCGGGGCGGATGGCCTCGTGGGCCTCCTGCGCCGAATCGGACTTCGACTTGTACACACGCTTTGCAGCCGGCACCGAATCCGCGCCATAGAGCTCGGCGGCCTGCTTGCGCGCCGCGTTCACCGCCTCGTTGGAGAGGAAGACCGAGTCGGTACGCATATAGGTGATGTAGCCGTTTTCATACAGGCGCTGGGCAACCTGCATAGTCGACTTGGAACTCCAACGCAGCTTGCGCGAGGCTTCCTGCTGCAGCGTGGAGGTGGTGAACGGAGCCGTCGGACGGCGGGTGTAGGGCTTTTCCTCGACGCTGGTGACGGCGAAGGAGGCCTCGGCCAGTCCGGAGGACAGCGCCTGCGCCGCCGATTCGTCGAGGTGGATGATCCCGGTGCCGGACTTCGGGGTCTTGAGCACGCCGCGGTCATCGAAGTCGCGGCCCGAGGCGACGCGTGCGCCATCGACGGTGCTCAACTTGGCCCGGAAGGACTCGCCGGAGGTCGTCGCGAAGGTGCCGGCGAGGTCCCAGTATGAGGCGCTGCGGAACGCCATGCGCTCGCGCTCGCGCTCGACGACCAGTCGGGTCGCCACCGACTGCACGCGGCCGGCGGACAGGCCGCGGGCCACCTTGCGCCAGAGCACCGGTGAGATCTCGTAGCCGTAGAGGCGGTCCAGCACGCGGCGGGTTTCCTGGGCGTTGACCAGATCGGTGTCCAGCTCGCGGATGTTCTCCATCGCGCGGGAAATGCCCTCCTGGGTGATTTCCGTAAACGCCATGCGGTAGACCGGGACCTTGGGCTTGAGCACCTGGAGCAGGTGCCATGCGATGGCTTCGCCTTCGCGGTCCGCATCGGTTGCGAGGTAGAGGGCGTCGGCATCCTTGAGCTTGGCCTTCAGCTCTGCGACGCGCTTCTTCTTGTCCGGGTAGACGACGTAGTAGGGGTCGAAGTCGTTCTCGACATCGACGGCGAACTTGCCGTACGGCCCCTTCTTCATCTCCGCCGGGAGTTCGGCGGGCTGCGCCAAATCGCGGATGTGCCCCACCGAGGCATCCACTTCGAAGCCCTCGCCCAAATACTTGGCGATGGACTTGCTCTTTGCCGGAGACTCGACGATCACGAGTTTCTTGCCGGTCTTTTCCTTGGCCTTGGCGGGCACAGCACTCCTATTGCAGCCGGTGGCATGACTTGACCGTCACACCGCACATTCCTGCTCTAGGTTAGCCGCATTAATGCGGCGCGAGGCAAGCGGCGGCGATTGCTGTGGCCAATGACGCATCGCGCGACGGGCCCGGGGCCGCCCTCAGTCGGTGATTTCGGGCAGGAAGGAAAGCATGTAGTAAAGCCGCTCGCCGTCGATGCCGCGTTCCTCGGGAAGCGCCATCGCCTCGTATTCGTCGACCACCGCATAGACCCGCTTGATGAATTCGTCCCGCTGGGACCTGTTCAGGAAGACCATGCCGGAGGTCAGCACCGGGGCCAGGCCCTCCACCGGTTCGATCCCCGCGGCACGATCGGCGTCGCGGCGCTGGATTTCCGAGCTCAGCCGTTCCCTGAACGCATTCAGCTGCACGTTCAGATAGGCGCTCTTCGCCGATGCCGAATCGTTGAGCGATCCGAGCACCAGCGAATCGCCCGCTGCCTTCCAGCGCCGCTCGCGCCCGTCGCTGCCCGATGCCGCCCGCTCCACGTAGCCGTATTTCTCCAACGCCCGCAGGTGGTAGCTCATGGCGCTGGGCGTCAATTGGCAGCGCGAGGCGAGCTCGGTGGCCGTGCGGGTGGACTGCGAGGCGAACAGTTCCTCCAGCACGGCAAGGCGCGCCTCGTGCGCCAGCGCGCGGATCGCCTGCGGATCGCTGATCACCACGGGGTTCCGGGCGGCATGGATGGCCGGCAGGTCCGCGGGGACTCCTGCCGGCACTGTGTTCTGGCTCATGTGGAAAAACTTTAGCGCTTGTTTCGCATCTGCAACAGGAAGCCCCGCGTAACAAGTCGGGACACTCCGTCATGCAACCGATCGACGAAATCAGGATCGCCGTCCCCGAGCAGCGAATCAAGCGCACCGACCAGCTGATCTACGCTCAAATCTCCGTCGCAGGCCGAGACGAAACCGGCGAGTTCGGTGCTGAGCAATTCGGTCCGGCGCAGACCGGCGCCCTGGCGCAACAGGATCACACCCGGGTGCTCGGCACCGGGACGCTGGTGCCGTTCCTCGGTGACATCCTCGGCGACCAGCAGGTGCTCGGAGCCCAGGTCGCTCGCTGCCAGCAGGTCCGCCGCGGCGACGGCGGCCGCCAAGTACTGGCCCACCGGCTGCTCGATCGGGTAGCCGATTTCCTCGAAGCGCCAGCTCAGCGGTCGGATCTCCGAGTTTTCCGGGCGACGCAGCCAGACCATGCCGAAGCCCACGGCCGCCACGGACCGGGAAGCGAAGTCGTCCAGATACTGCTCGTAGTGCTCGGCATAGGCCTCCGGGTCACGGGACTCCGAGGAATCCCGCAGCCACGTTTCCGCATATTCGCTGGGCGTAGCCGTTTCGCGCTGGATGAACCAGGCCTCCGTCGCCGGGTCCAGCCAAGAGCGCGGGCCGAGCTGCCACGCCGGGATTTCCTGCTCGTCGGTGTCCTGTGCGTCGATGTCCGGTTTGGCTCCGATTTCCCAGTTCGCCAGCATCTGGGCCACACCGCCGGGGCGCAGCACCGAGGGGATTCCGGCGATGAGCTCGGCAACCAGGCGGTCCCCGGGCAGCCCGCCATCGCGGTAGGTGTACTGGTCCGCAGTCGATTCGCCACTGCGGCGCGGGGTGATCACGAATGGCGGGTTGGATACGACAAGGTCGAATTCCTCCCCGGCAACCGGTTCGAGCAGGCTACCCAGGCGCAGCTGCACGCGTGCGCCCAGGTCCGCCGGGTCCAGGCCCAGGGCCGCGTGGTTCAGCAGCAGGTTGAAGCGGGTGAACGCCAGCGCGCGTTCGGAAATGTCGGTGGCGACGGCCGTGCGGGCATGGGCGAGCAGGTGGAAAAGCTGGATCCCGCAGCCGGTGCCCAGGTCCAGCGCGCGCTCGACCTGCGGACGCACGGTGATTTGGGCCAGCGTCAGCGATGCCTGCCCGATGCCCAGCACATGGTCGTGGCGAAGCACACCGGTACGCTGGTGGGCGCCAGGATCGCTGGCCACCCAGAGTTCGGCATCGGCATCGGAGGCGTGCGGGCGCAGGTCGACCGAGGCGCGCCAGTTTCCGGAATCGGACTGCTCGATCAGCCCGAGTTCCACCAGCCCGGCAATCCGCAGCACCGGGAAGGCGGCGTCCAACGCGTCGGCGTCGAACTCGCGTCCCAGCATCCACAGGCCCAATTGCACGGCGAGCGCCGCGGGTCGCGGGGCGGCATAGGCCCCGCGCAGCACCAGCAGCGCGGGAACCAGCTGGTCCCGGTGCAGTGCGGCGTTGGCCTCGGGGCCCAGGAGCGCCGAAATGGCGTCGTGGCCGAATTCCGCGGCACGCAGGTCGGCGGCC
The DNA here is from genome assembly GCF_014190875.1 of Paeniglutamicibacter cryotolerans. Classification (NCBI taxonomy): domain Bacteria; kingdom Bacillati; phylum Actinomycetota; class Actinomycetes; order Micrococcales; family Micrococcaceae; genus Paeniglutamicibacter; species Paeniglutamicibacter cryotolerans. The sequence goes on from NZ_JACHVS010000001.1 coordinate 403,954, forward strand.
AGCGCATCGAGCAGACTCTGGTCGGTACTGCGCGGGGCATCGCTGATGGCGGAGAATTCTGGTGTTTGAATCACCCCACGAGTCTATCGAGCCGACGGCGTCGGGCCATCCCCGTTTGAGTAGGATGTATCCCATGCCCCACGTCACCACCACACACCTGCAGCTGCTTTCCCGCGACGAATTCGTCCCGTGCGAACGTCCGCTTCCCGCCGCGGCCGAGATCGCGCGCGTGGAGGCCATCACCCCCGAATTCAGTAAGTTCCTCTACCGGTCGGTGGGCAGCAGCTGGCAGTGGGCCGACCGCCTGACACTGACCCGCTCCGCTTGGGATGCGGCGCTACGGGCCCCAGGAAGCGAAACCCACGTGCTCTATGCCGGTGGTGCCCCGGCCGGATACATCGAGCTGGGCGCCGTGGCGACGCCGGCCGGGACCGAGGTCGAGATCGTGTACTTCGGCCTGTTCCCGGAGGCGGCCGGCCACGGCTTAGGTGGACCCCTGCTAAGCGAGGGCATCGCCCGGGCCTGGGACATCGATGCGCGTCACGCGGGCTTCGGTCCGGTTACCCGGGTCTGGCTGCACACCTGCTCGCTGGATTCCCCCTCCGCCATCGGCGTCTACGAAAAGCGCGGCCTGACCGTGTTCCACACCGAATCCGAGGACATCGAACCCGGCGATGCACTCGCCGGGTTGTGGCCCCGGGCCTGAGCACCACAACCTCAAGACCCGGTCCTTGAGGTGCAGGCTGTCCCCCGTGCGGAGGTTCAGTGGAACTACGCGATCCTGCGGCGGTAGGCGAGCATGGCAACGGCGTATGCGGCGAGCAGCAGGCCCAGGCACCAGCCGAGCGCTACCCAGATGCCCGTGCCGAGGGGCTGCGCCGTGAGCAGGTCCCTGATCGTGTTCACGATCGAGGTGACCGGCTGGTTCTCGGCGAAGGCCCGGACCGGGCCCGGCATGGTGTCGGTGGGGACAAACGCGGAGCTGATGAACGGCAGGAAGATCAGCGGGTAGGAGAACGCGCTGGCACCGTCCACCGTCTTCGCCGTGAGCCCGGCGATGACCGCCAGCCAGGTCAGCGCCAACGTGAACAGGGCCAGGATCCCGGCCACGGCGAACCATGCCGATACCCCGGCCGCCGAGCGGAATCCCATGAGCAGTGCCACGAGCACCACGACGATCAGCGAGACCAGGTTGGCTACCAGCGATGTCATCACGTGCGCCCACAGCACTGAGGAGCGCGCTATGGGCATCGACGCGAACCGTTCGAAGATGCCGCTTTTCAGGTCCAGGAAGAGCCGGTAGGCGGTGTAGGAGATGCCCGAGGCGATGGTGATCAGCAGGATGCCGGGCAGCAGGTAGTCCACGTAGTTGCCGGACCCCGCGGTGATGGCCCCGCCGAAGACGTAGACGAACAGCAGCATGAAGCAGATCGGCATGACGGTGGTGGTGATGATGGTGTCCATGCTGCGCATGATGTGGCGCAGGGAGCGTCCCAGCAGGACGGCCGTGTCGCCGAAGAAGTGCTTGTTCATGATGCTGCCCTACCCTCGTCTTCCGGCGCTGCCCGGGGAACCCCCGGTGCCGTCGCCGTTGTCGCCGTCGTCACCGTTGTCACCGACCAAGGCGAAGAAGACGTCCTCGAGGGTGGGCTGCTTCTCGATATACTCGACCGTGGCCGGCGGAAGCAGCGCCTTGAGTTCGGCCAGGGTGCCGTTCACGATGATCCGGCCCTCGTTCAGGATGCCGATCCGGTCGGCGAGTTGTTCGGCCTCGTCCAGGTACTGCGTGGTGAGCAGCACCGTGGTGCCCCGGCCCGCGAGGTCCCGCACCGCCTGCCAGACCTCGATGCGCGCCTGCGGGTCGAGCCCCGTCGTCGGCTCGTCCAGGAAGATCACCGGCGGGTTCCCGATCAGGCTCATCGCCAGATCCAGGCGGCGGCGCATGCCGCCGGAATACTCCGACACCTTGCGCCCTGCGGCATCGGCCAGGGAAAAGCGCTCCAGCAGGTCCCCGGCGATGCTGCCCGGGTTGCCCAGGTGCCGCAGCCGGGCCATCAGGACCAGGTTTTCCCGGCCGGTGAGGACCTCGTCGACGGCGGCGAACTGCCCGGTGAGGCTGATGGATTCGCGCACCTTCTCCGGCCGGGTGTAGACGTCGAAGCCGTTGACGCCCGCGGTGCCGGCATCGGCCTTCTGGAGGGTGGCCAGGATGTTCACCACAGTGGTCTTGCCTGCCCCGTTCGGGCCGAGTAGGGCGAAGATGCTGCCCCGTGCCACGTCGAAGTCGACGCCGCGCAGCACTTCGAGTTTCTTGTATGACTTGCCCAGGCCCCGCACTTCGATGGCGGGCCCCCGGTTCTGGTCGGTTCCCATCTTGCTGTGCCGCCTTCGCTAGGGCTGCTGCCCGTTGCCGGCGACCGCGTCGATGCTCTTGGCCAGACGTTCGCGTTCCTTGTTGATCCACTGGCCCTCGGCGTAGTTCGCGAGGAACTCCTCGGCGAACCCGACCGGGTCGGTCCCGACGATCGCGCGGATCGGGGTTCCGGCGGCGGCGCCCTGCTCGAAGAGGTCGGCGAGGTCTTCGAGCATGTTCACCATGACGTCGCCCTTCGTGATCGCCCCGAAGTACATCAGGTACCGCTCAAGCGCATCGGTCGCCGTGCGGTAGTGCGCGGGCAGCTGCTTCTTGCGCTCCTTGTAGGCCCGGTACTGCTTCTTCTGTTCGAGTGATCCGGTGATCTGCTCGACCCATGCCATGCTCATGACTGCTTCCTTCCCTGGTGGAGCCGCTCCAGCCGTTCGGACAGGAAGCCCCATGTTTTCCAGAATTCATCGAGGCATTCCCGGCCCCGGGTGTTGAGGGAGTACACCTTGCGCGGTGGACCCTTCTCCGAGGGGACCTTGGCCACCTCGACGAGGCCGTTCTTTTCGACCCTGACCAGGAGCGCGTAGACGGTGCCCTCGGCGATGTCGACGAAGCCCTGCTCGCGCAGCCGGGCGGTGATGTCGTATCCGTACGCCGGTTCCCCGGCCAGGATCTCCAGCACGATGCCCTCCAGCGTGCCCTTGAGCATCTCGGTCATTTGCTTGCCCATGAAGCACCCCCTTCGGCTACTCAGCGTCATTGACTACCACTACATAGTAGCACCGAGTAGCTGCCGCGCAAGGGGTGGTTCCCGTGCCTCCGGACCCAGCGCGACCCCTGGATGAGTCAGCGCACGGAACGCGCCGACGCCGGGGGCTCGCCGATGTCGGCTATGTCATGCCCGGCGCACGGATTCCGGGTGGCAGTTGCCCGATGGATGCGGGAGAACCGGAACCAGCGGATTGCACCACGCAGCCGGCACCAGGCCACCAGCAGCCAGCGTCCGCCGCTGAAGGCGAAGATCATCGGCTCCACCTCCCGCCGCGTGGGCGTACCACCGGCGTCCAGGTAGTTGATGTTGATGCTGACCTGCTCGATGAGCGCGTGCTCGAGCACCGACATGACATGTCGCGGGGCTCCCGGCTCGACGTCGACCCACACCCGGTGCGACATTTGCTCGGCACGGCGCCGGGCCACCGGTATCGGCACTGCTGGACTCCAGCCCCGCGGCCGTCCGCCGGGCCATCTACGTCGACAGCGGGCCCACCGGCGACGACACAGCAATCGACGAGCGGTTCCCGGCCGATGCGGTTGAAGCAGTCCTGCCGCCGTTCGACCAGCTGAGCGCCAGCCTGGACGGGCTCACGCCCGATGACCTCGCCCGGTTCCGGGATGGGGCGGTGCCCGTGTCGGGGCCCGTCATGCGCGAACGGATCCGGCTGTGCAACGATGCCCGACGCGATGTCCCGACGACCATCATCGCCTGCTCGTACCCCGCAGATGTGCTGATGTCCATGGCCCGCGAGGGAGTGCCGATGATGGCCGAGGTCGCCCGGCTGCGCCGGCTCAGGCTGATCGACCTGCCCACCGGACACTGGCCGATGTGGAGCCGCCCGGAAGACCTCGCGGCGGCCATCTCGACGGAAGCCGGGCTCGACTAGGGGTTTTCGCCGGGCTGGCGTCGGCGGGTCGATAGGCTGGTGACATAACCGTTTACACCACCACAGCACAGCGCTCAAACCGATCCCGACTAGGTCTTTCATTGGCCGCTGGGCTGGCCGGCGGAGCCCTGGCGCTGATCGACCCGGTGAAGCTACGCCCGGGAGTTCGTACCGGGCTGTGCTTGGGGACCGGGGCAGCCAGCGGCTTTGTACTGTGGACCGGAACGGCACCGGCGGCGGAGTTCGGCCTGGGCCGGGGGACCCGCGGTGCCCTGGCCGTGGGCATGGCTGCCACCGGCACGGCTGCCATGCGGCTCGGATTCGTGGTTGACGCGCGGATCCATCGGGCGCTGGTGCGCCGCGGCGTCGCACATCCCCGGGCTGTGATCGCCGTGGGGTCCGGCATCCTCACCATGCTGACCTTCCTGCTCGAACCGAGGGCCGAGCAGGAAGGCAGGGGATGGTTTGGCGGCGCCCTGGATGAAGAAAGGACCGAGATCGCGCTGACTGATCCGGTACGTGAACTCGTCGCCGGAATGCTGGCCGCCACGGCGGACTTCGGCTCCGCAGTGATTCGTGAACAGCTTCGGAGCGCCACGGAACGGCACTGGGGCGATCCGCAGGAGCCCGGCTTCCGGTTCCAGCCCGATTTCGCGGTGGCCGAAGCGGCCCCGCTGACGGTACCGCGCGACTTCACGTTCCCGGTGCACGCGTACTTCACGACCGGGGACGGAAGGCAGCTGCGTATGAGCCTGCTGGTCAGGGACGGGCAGCTGGCATCACTGATGCTGGAGGTAGACCCCGCCGCGGCAGCAGCAGCCGAAGAACGGGGACAGTCGATCGACGATGACCCGTTCCCGGCGATGGACAGCTGGCCGGTGCCCGCCGACGTGCGCTACGTGCTCGATGGCTAGCAGCGCCTGCCCGGACGGCGGCGGGTCAGGCGGGGGCGGGTCAAGGGGCGGGTCAGGCCGAAACGCCCACGCAGTCCGGGCACTGGCGCAGCTGCTCGTCGGCGGCGCAGTCGGCGCAGAACAGGCGCAGGTTGCGGCAGGAGAGGTTCGAGCAGTTCTCGAACTTGTTGCTGGGGGCCGCACAGGCAACGCAGCGCCCAATGGTCACGGCGTCTGGGCTGAATTCCATGTGCATGCGCTTGTCGAAGACGTAGAGCGATCCTTCCCAGAGGCCCTTGTCGCCGTAGGTTTCCCCATAGCGCACGATGCCGCCCTGCATCTGGTAGACCTCGTTGAAGCCGCGCTCGACCATCAGCGCCGAGAGCACCTCACAGCGGATCCCGCCGGTGCAGTAGGTGACGACCGGCTTGTCCTTCAGCTCGTCGTACTTCCCGGAGTCCAGCTCCTTGATGAAGTCGTGGGTGGTGGCAACGTCGGGCACCACGGCATTTTTGAACTTGCCGATCTGCGCCTCGAACGCGTTGCGCCCGTCGAAGAAGACCACTTCCTCCCCGGCCTGGCGCTTGGCCTCGACCAGGTCGTGCAGGGCCTCGGGCTTCAGGTGGGTGCCGCCGCCCAGGACGCCGGAGCCATCGACCTTCAGCTCGCCCGGAGCACCGAAGGAGACGATCTCGTCGCGCACCTTCACCGAGATCCGCGGGAAATCCTCGGCGGCGCCATCGGACCATTTCACGTCCATCTTCTTGAACGCGGGGTACTCCCGGGTGGCCTTGACATATTGCTTGACGGCGCCGATCTCACCGCCGACGGTGCCGTTGATGCCGTCCTTGGAGATGATGATGCGCCCGCGCAGGGACCAGCGCTCGAGCAGGGCCCGTTGCCACAGGCGCACCGCTTCGGGGTCGGGCAGCGGGGCAAAGGCGTAGTACAAGACAATTCGATTCATCGACACGCCATTAAGCGTAGGCGGTAAATCGTCGCCGGGGCCCGCGGGGTGGGCACCATCACCTGGTTGACTCAAGGTTTCAAGCACGCAACAGTTCATCGTCCGGGCTCCCGACCCCGCACTGATCAGGGTAGGGTCGAGGACATGGGATCTTCTGCAAGCGATGAATTGATTGGCACCTGGGTCAGCGGGTGGGCCGGCGCCCGCGGCTATGAAAGCCGCCACGAGGGCCGCGTCCACGCAGCGCTGCGCCATGATACCTCGGGCGACTGGGAATACGTGATCTACGAGCCGTCCTCCGAAGAGCTCGTGGCCGTTGCCGACACGCTGCTCAAGCACCCGGCACGCCGCCTGACGGCGTTCGCCGATGACACGGCGTCGCTGATCGAGGCGGCCCGCACCGCCGGACTGTCCGTGGTCGATGCCAACGAGGTGCTCATGGTCACCGACATGGCAGGACACGATGTCGAGGAACCGCGTCCGGCCGAAGGGTTCGCCTTCCAGATCGAACGCGACGGCACCCACTCCTACATCTCCATCCACCCGGAGGAGGACCCGGAGACCGTTGCCGCCAGCGGCCATGTTTCAGCCGTCGACGGGTACGCGATCTTCGACCGCATCATCACCGCCCCGGACTTCCGCCGCCGCGGGCTGGGTTCGTTGATCATGCGCGCGCTGGCCTCGCTGGCGCTGGAGCACGAAGTGGAGCAGGGCCTGCTGATCGCCTCCATCGAGGGCCAGGCGCTGTACAACTACCTGGGCTGGACCACGCTGGGCAACGTCGTGCTGCTCGAGGGCAAGCGCGACTAATACCGGCGTCCACCGGCCCCCGCGCCGGGACCACGCAGGCCGGGCACCCCAGGGCGCCCGGCCTGCGTCATCTCAGGGCGGCTGCGCCATCGGGCGGGCGGAAGGTGCCACAATGAGGGACGTGAGAGAATCTTCGGCCCCCCTGGCCGCACTGGGATACGGCGAGCACCCCGAGGCGCTGCGCCATGCCCGCACGCTGCCGGCCCGCGAGGCGCTGCACGGGCCCTGGCCGGACTGGGTGCATCCCGAGGTGGTCGCGGCCTACGGGGCCTTGGGCGTTTCGACGCCGTGGCTGCACCAGGTGCAGGCGGCCGATCTGATCCATTCCGGGAAGCACACGATCATCGCCACCGGTACGGCATCGGGCAAGTCGCTGGCCTACCAGCTGCCGGCACTGAATGCAGTGCATTCCTCGGTGCTCGAGGGCAAGGTTTCGCTGGTGCCCACCGACGCGACGGTCCTCTACCTCTCCCCCACCAAAGCGCTGGCGGCGGACCAGCGCTCGTCCATCGAGGCACTGGGGCTGGAGACGCTGCGCATCGCCGGGTACGACGGGGACACCGACGCCTCGGCGCGGCGCTGGATCCGGGACCACGCGAACGTCGTGCTAAGCAACCCGGACATGCTGAACTTCGGCATCCTGCCCAACCACCAGTGGTGGGCCCGTTTCTTCAGGCGGCTATCCTTCGTGGTGATCGACGAGGCGCACGGCTACCGCGGCGTCTTCGGCTCGCACGTCGCGAACCTGCTGCGCCGGTTGCGGCGGATCTGCGCGCACTACGGGGCCGACCCGGTATTCATCGGGGCCTCGGCGACCAGTGCCGAACCCGCAGCGTCGTTCGGGAAGCTGATCGGCGCTCCGGCCGTGGCAGTCACCGAGGACTTCTCCCCGCACGGTGCGGTGACCATCGCCCTGTGGGAACCCCCGCTGACCGGGCTCCGCGGCGAGAACGGGGCCCCGCAGCGGCGCACGGCGATCGCCGAGACCTCCACGCTGCTGGCCAACCTGGTCTGTTCGCACACCCGCACCATAGCGTTCATCAAGTCCCGCCGCGGTGCAGAAACCATTGCCGCTTCGGCCAGGCGGCTGGTGGATGAGGTACACCCCTCGCTACCGGCGCGCATCGCCGCGTACCGCTCCGGTTACCTGCCCGCCGAACGGCGCGAGCTGGAGCGCGGGCTGCGTTCCGGAGAGCTGTTGGGCGTGGCCTCGACCTCGGCGCTGGAGCTCGGCATCGATGTGGCCGGGCTGGACGCCGTACTGGTTGCAGGATGGCCGGGCACCCGGGCCTCGTTCTTCCAACAGATCGGCCGGGCCGGACGTGCCGGCCAGGAGGCCCTGGCCGTGCTGGTGGCCAGCGACGACCCGCTGGACACCTATCTGGTGAACAACCCCGCGGCCATCTTCGAACTCGGTGTCGAGGCCACCGTCTTCGACCCTCACAACCCCCACGTGCTGGCCCCGCACCTGTGCGCCGCCGCGGCCGAACTGCCGCTGCGCACCGAGGACGCGGAGCTCTTCGGGCCCGGCACCCAGGACCTGCTCGATGACCTGGTCATCCGCGGCTACCTGCGCCGGCGCCCGGCGGGCTGGTTCTGGACGCACCCGCAATCGGCTGCCGCGATGGTGAACCTGCGCGCGGACGGCGGCGGTCCGGTGAGCATCATCGAGTCGGAAACCGGGGCCCTGCTGGGCACCATGGACTCCCCGCAGACCCATTATCAGGCCCATACCGGGGCGGTGTACATCCACCAGGGCGCGAGCTACCTGGTCGATGAGCTCGACGAGGCCGGGCACTGCGTGCTGGTGACCCGGGCCAACCCCGATTTCTATACCCAGGCCCGGGACATCACCACCGTCGAGGTACTTCAGACCGAGCGCTCCAAGGACTGGGGCGAGGCAAAGGTGTACTTCGGCGACGTGCTCGTGACTACGCAGGTCGTCTCATTCCAGCGCAAGGCCCTGGTCAGCAACGAGGTGCTTGGCGAGGAGCCGCTGGAGCTGGGCGCCCGCGACCTGCACACCAAGGCGATCTGGTTCACGCTGCCGGATTCCGCGATGGCAGCGGCCGGCATCCACGCCGCCGACGTGCCCGGGGCCCTTCATGCGGCCGAACACGCGGCCATCGGGCTGCTGCCACTGGTGGCATCGAGCGACCGCTGGGACATTGGCGGAGTCTCCACGGCCCTGCACATGGACACCGGGCTGCCGACGATCTTCGTGTACGACGGGCATCCCGGCGGTGCCGGCTTCGTCGAGCGCGGCTACGAGCGCACCATCACCTGGCTGCGCGCGACCCGCGACGCGATCATCGCCTGCGAATGCGAGACCGGCTGCCCCTCCTGCGTACAGTCTCCCAAATGCGGAAACAAGAACAACCCGCTGCACAAGGACGGCGCGATCCGGCTGCTCGGCGCGTTGCTGCGCGACGCTTCGTAAACACGTTTTCCGGCCCCGGGGCTGCAACCTGCTACAGGAATGTGGTGTCTCCGCCCTGTTGCTTGCACCGTTTCCGGGTCTAGCCTTGTTTCGTGAGCATACTGACCGATGTCCTCGTGGATGTGGATCGCTTCCGCATGGATTTCGGGAAAACCACGGTGATCCGGGACCTCTCTTTTCAGATCCGCCGGGGTGAGACGTTCGGGTTCCTGGGCAGCAACGGCTCGGGCAAGACCACCACGATCCGGGCGCTGCTGGGCATCTACCAGCCCACCTCAGGGACCCTGCTGATCAACGGCCGGCCGTTCAGCCCCGAAAACGGCGAACGGCTCGGTTATCTTCCCGAGGAACGCGGCCTGTACAAAAAGGAACCGGTCATCGACATCATGGTCTATTTCGGGCGGCTCAAGGGCCTGGGACGGCAGGCCGCCCGGAAATGGTCGCTGGACTACCTCGGACGGGTCGGGCTCGCCGACAAGGAAAAAACTCGACTGGACAAGCTCTCCGGCGGGCAGCAGCAGAAGATCCAACTCGGGGTGACCATCATGAACGATCCGGAGCTGCTGATCCTGGACGAACCGACCAAGGGCTTCGACCCGATCAACCGGCGCCTGGTCATGGACGTCATCGACCAGAGCAAGGCTGCGGGGGCCACTGTACTGATGGTCACCCACCAGATGGAGGAGGTGGAACGGCTCTGCGACCGGGTCATACTGCTCAAGGACGGAACGGCCCGGGCCTATGGAACGGTGGAGGAGGTCCAGGACCAATTCGGCGGCGCCACCATCCGTGTCGAACACACCGGGGCCATCCCCCCGTCCCCGCTGTACCAAGTCTCCCGCGGCGGGATGGGAGAGGCGAAACTCGCCGTGGCCAACGGCACTGATTCGGCTGCCATCCTGCGCGAGCTGATCGAGGCTGGAGTCGAAGTCCGCGGCTTCACCCCCTCCCGGAGATCACTGGATGACATCTTCATTGAAATCTACGGCTCGGAAGACCAGCCGGAGGCACCCTGATGGCCCGACACAACCTCCGCACGGTGATCGGGTTCGAGGTCACACGCACGCTCAACAAGCGCCGGTTCTGGGTGACCACGCTCTTCGTCCCGGTGGCCCTGATAGTCGTCTTCCTGCTGATCTTCCTGTCAAACAGCTCCACCAGCACCACCGCAGCCGAACAGGGGAACGCCCGTTTCCCGTTCCAATACACCGATGCCTCGGGGCTCATCAACCCGGGGATCGTCAAGAACCTCGGCGGCACCCTAGCATCCGATGAACAGGCCGGGATCGCGGCGGTCAAGGCCGGGAGCATAGCGGCTTTCTTCGCCTACCCTGCCGATCCGACGCAGCAGGCCATCCAGGTCTACGGCGCTGACCAGGGTGTCTTCAACAACGGCAAATACGAATCCGTCGCGCAATCCATCCTGCAGGCCAGCGTTGAGCAGAAGATCGACTCGCCGCAGGACAGCGCGATCATCCGGGGCGACATCATGGCCGACACGACCACGTTCCGGAACGGCTCTGTGTCAGGGGGCATCAACGCACTGGTGCCCGCACTGCTTTTCCTGGCTCTCTTCTACGTCACCATCCTGCTGCTGGGTAACCAGATGCTCAGCTCCACCTTGGAGGAGAAGGAAAACCGTGTCACCGAGATGATCCTGACCACCATCAATCCCACCAGCCTGCTGCTGGGCAAGGTCGTGTCCCTGTTCCTGGTGGGAATCATCCAGATGTTCGTCTTCGCCATACCGGTGGTCCTGGGTTACATCTTTTTCAAGAACCAGCTGAATTTCCCCTCCCTGGACCTGAACGCCTTGGTCTTCGAACCACAACAGATGATCGTCGGCGCATTGATTCTCATCGGCGGCTTCTCCCTGTTCACCGGGACGCTCGTAGCCCTAGGTGCGGTGATGCCCACGGCCAAGGACGCCGGCCCCATCTACGGTGCGCTCATGGTCCTGATCTTCATCCCCTTCTACACCGTTTCCCTCGTGGTCAGCGATCCCAATGCCTTCATCGTGCAGCTGTTTTCCTTCTTCCCCTATTCGGCCCCCGTCACCGCACTGCTGCGCAATGCCTTCGAGACCCTGCCGCTGTGGCAGGCGGCCATCATCATCCTCATGCTCTTCGTGCTCTCGGCCATCGTGTTGCGCATCGCCGTGCAGCTGTTCAAACACGGGTCGATCGAATATTCACGCAAGGTCCCACTCAAGTCGGTCTTGCGGGGCACCAAGAACACCACTGCCGGTCGCCACTGAAGCCCCGTCCGGCAGGCCTACCCAGTTCATCCCGGACCCGACCGGGTTGTTGTGCCAGGACCCGTGCTGCGGGCCGGCTGACAAGGTATCCACCTGCGTGACAACACGATTTCGGCATGAAGCCGGCGCATCGGAGCATGCCGGTTTCCGGCAAAGTAATCTCGAGGATCCGTTTGGTTCCGTCCGTTGTTCCCCGCCGAAGCGTTGAATCCGGTAGGCCCGCTCCAGAACCGGTGACGGGACTTCATTGACATCAATCCGGCAGCACACCGCATGGCGCTGGACCGGGACCGGGACCGGGCGACCAGTGAATCCACCACCCTCCCCTGTGCCGGATCTGGACATGTTCGCCAAGGGTGGGCATGCCGCCGCTGCGACACTCCAAGTAGGCAAGGGCGGCGTTGGCATTCCTCGCAGGGGCATCAGCCCACTATCCTTGCGAAGCAGACCAGTGGCAGAATACTGGAATCCCGGTCAGGGCAATGAAGCAGGATGCCCGGGCAACGTCCAGGGGCTGGCTGGCGGGCCGGCGCGGGCCCGGGAGGTGCCATGCAGCTCGCCCAACCCGGAGAAGGCGCCACCCCAGGACACCAGAACGCTTACCTCGACGATGCTGCCTCCGGCGCCACTGCGTCGGCAACCGGCAATCCTGGCACCGTTACGCACCGCGGTGGCAGCTGCCACGGAGCAGGGCTCGCCGGCGGTGATGCCCCGGGCAGCATCGGCCCCGGCCAGGGCCGCCAGATCGGCAGCTGTCCCGGCCCGTGCGCCGGCTTCCGCCGCGGCACCCACCGCCAGGACCGCCACGATGCCCATGAGGATGAGTGCCACGAGTCCGGCTACCAGTGCTGTCCCCGCACCGTGTTCGGCGCCCAGGTAACCCGTCCGACCCCGCCGCATGGATCACTCATCCTCCGACCGGGCGGAAGCCGAAGCCCACAGCTCAATAGCCCCGATCACCGGCAGCCCGATGCTGGTCCGGACATCGACCGAGCGGTAGCCGTCGGATGATCCGAAACTCAGCACGATCCGGTCCCCCGCTACTCGCCGGGCAGTGGATGCAGCCTCGATATGGCTTTCACCCCGGCCCAGTTCCCGAGCCGCGGCGCGGGCCGCCTCCTGGATGCGCACCTGGCCGACACCCACTGCACCGACTCCGGCTCCCAGTGCGAGCAGGACGGCGATGGCCGGCAACAAGACAGCGACCTCGGCCGTGCTGCTCCCCTCCTGCCCGTCCCGACGCATCTTCCAGCCCCTAGTAGTTCAGGGCCTGGCGGACCAGGCCCATGAGCAGGGCGCGGACCGTGCCGCTGGAGAGGATGCCGACCAGAAGCCCGGCGAAGCCGACTGCAGCGAGTGTCACGATGGCGAATTCTGCCGTCGCTATTCCCGACTGGGCACGCAGACCCGCCCGGACACCGGTTTCGGCGATTCCAGAATCTGCGGTGGTGCCGCCCGCATCCGTTCCGTTCATTTCTTCCATGGTGCTGTTCCTTGTCGCTCGTTGATGGTTGCCTGCCGGTTTTTACCGCGTACAGGCCGGGAAACGGGGTTCCGTTCCACGGGTTCAACTGTGCGGTCCCGGCATCTTGGCCGGGACCGGGGAAGTCAGCACTGCGGAAAACCATCCCGTGCCTACCCGGTTGTGCGGGGGAAGTTGACTGCGGTTCGATTCAGGCCCTGGGTAGCAACGAAATAACCAGCGGCACCACGCCGAGGCAGATGAATGCCGGGAGCGCACACAATCCCAGCGGCAACACCAGCCGCACACCGAAGGCCGCCGCACGTTCCTCGGCGGCCCGGGACATCTCCCGGTTCGCTGCCGCGGCACCGGCGCGCAGCATCGCCGCCGCCGGGGCACCGGTGAGTTCGGTGAAGTAGAGTGACTCCCCCAGGCCCCGTAGCCGGGCCGGGACCTGTTCCCAGGCAACGGCCCACGGCACCTGGCAATCCAACGCCACGGCCACGGTGGACAGCTCCGAGCAGCCGGGAAGCTCGGATCCGAGCACGTTCAGCACGTTGCGCAGCGGCAGTCCGCTATCCAGCAGCGTCGCGCACACCTCGAACACGAGCGCGCCGCTTTCCTCGGCGCCTCCCGGCAGCCGGGGGACCCCGGTCGGAGGCGCAGCGGGCCGGGTTGACGATGCCGGTCGGACCCACAGCACCCACAGTGCCGAGTACAGCAGTGCGGCTGCAGCGAGCACTGACAGCGTGGTGGTGCTCATGGGTACTCGATCCGTCCACGGGCCGCCGCCAGGAGCCTCGCTGCCCAGAAGGCGTTGACCGACCACAGCACTGCGCCGGCCACCAGTGCCAGGCGTCCTGCTGGGTCGGTAACCAGCACGCCGACCGGGTTGGCGCCGGCCAGCTGGGCCATGCCCAGTCCGGCAACAGGCAGCCAGCCCAGCAGCTTCCGGGTAGAACGGGGGCCGGCCAGCGCCACGTCCAGCGCGCGTTCCCTGTCGGCGGCCGCCTCCAGCTGATCTGCCACGTGTTCGAGCAGCGTGGCGAGTGCGGCACCGCTGCTTTCGGAGAGTGAAACGCACCAGGTAAGCCGCCACCAGTATCCGGCGTAGGCTCCGGCGGCCCGGGCATGGGCGCTCAGGCCAGTCCCCGGGGAACGGCCCAGCGTGCGTGAGGTCCGGGCCAGCCGGCAGGCTGCGGCTATGTCAGCCGACGTGTGATCCTGCGGAACGGTACCGGTCCACACCGTTTCAAGCGTGGCGAAGGACCCGTCCAGGCTGCTGCCCGAGCGCAGCAGGGCAGCTAGCTGGCGGGTGAAGCGCACGTGGGCGTCGGGTGTCGCTGCGTTCCTGGTGGCCGGGCGCCACCGCCGCGGTATCGGCATTGAGCCGTGTCGGTCCACCGGATTCCGGTGCCGATCCGGGCTACGGGGCAGTGCCCGAGGGTTCCGGCCAAGCACCGTCAGCGATACTCCGGCCAGGGCCCCGGCCAGCAGCGCCATCACCACGGACATGGCAGGTCCTTCGCCTCCAGCCTGTCGGTAAACCAGGACAGGCCGGGACCGGGCTGTGTCATCCCGGAGTCATCGAGCGTTGCTATCGTTTCGACGAGCATCGCACCGGAGCCATCGGGCAGCAGCCGGCCCAGCTGGACCGGGGCACGGTGCTGGCCCCGGCGTTCCATATGGATGAGCACGTCAAGGGCGCTGGTTGCCTGCAGCGCCGTGGCTGCTGGTTCGAGTCCGGCGAGCGCTCCCATGGCAGTCAGCCGGGCCGGGAGCGCGTGGATGGAGTTTGCGTGCACTGTCCCGCCGGCACCGTCGTGCCCGGTGTTCATGGCACCGAGGAACCCGCGCACCTCCGGACCCCGGCACTCACCGACCACCAGCCGGTCCGGCCGCATGCGCAGCGCCTGGCGCAAGAGCATGTCCAAGGTGACCACGCCGGCACCCTCGACGTTGCCCAGCCGGGTCTGCAGCCCGATCAGGTGCCGGTGCGGCGGGGTGAGTTCACAGGCGTCCTCCACCACGATGATGCGTTCGGTCCCGGGGACGGCCAGCAGCATCGCGGAGAGCAGCGTGGTCTTGCCGCTGCCGGTGCCGCCACAGATGAGGAAGTTCATCCGGGCACCGATGATCGCCTCCATGGCCTTCCTCCAGCGCGCATCGGCCAAGAGCTGGTGCAGGGTGCGGGTCTCGGGGTCTTGGATGCGGATGGAGAGCAACGGGCCTCCGGTGGACAACGGCGGCAGCAGGGCATGGATACGGTAGCGATCCAGCACCACGTCGGCGAAAGGTGCGGCGTCATCGAGCCGGCGCCCCCCGGCAGCCATCAGCCGCACTGCCAGTTCGCGGACGGCCGCCGGGGTCTCGAAACGGGTCCCGCTGCTGCGCAGCCCCGCGGGGCCATCGCACCATACCTCCCCGTGGGCATCGACCAGCACGTCGGTGGTGCCGGGGACATCGGCCAGGGACTGCAGCGGACCCAACCCGAGCATCGAATCCGAAAGGTCCCTGACCATGCGCACGGCACTGGAGGAACCAACCACCTGCCCCGATGCGTGGACGGCTGAGGCAAGGTCGGCGCCGGAGAGGCTTCCGGCCGATGCCAGTGCGCGGGTGCGCACCTCGGCGAGGACCCGCTCGTTGATGGCTTCCGGTGTGCCGGCGTTCGGTTCCTGCCAGCGCCGCCGTCCCGGTGGCCCGCCGCTCATCTGCCAGCCGATCCATGGACGGCCAGGGGGCGCAGGCTTGCAGCCAGCCGGCGGTGGGCCAACACGCTCATCAGCCGCCCCTCCGCTGCCGCGCGTTCGATGTCCCGGCGCCGCCGCAGGTAGGCGAGCAGCGGCAGCCCGCAGGCCGTTGCCAGTTTGCGCGGATCGCTCCCGGGCTGCAGCGACCCGAGCACCACGGCGTTCCAGTGCGGAGTCCCGGTCCCGGGCAGGAGCGCCGGTACCGCTCCCTGGCGGGCCCCGATCACCGCGATGCCCACATCGCACAGGGCCAGGGTCCCGGGATCCAGGTCCGCCGTGCGCCCGCCATCGAGCACCACTACGTCGAAGATCCGGCGGGCGGCTGCGAGGACCTCGGGCAGTAGTGCCAGGTCGTTGCGGCCGAGGCCCGCGGCAGTGCGGGTCAGCACGGCCGTGCCCTGGGAAAGCGGGAGGATCTGGGCGAGCTGGGCCGGAGCGAGCCGCCCGCTGCTGCCCCGCACCTCCTCCCAGCCGATGCCATCGGGCACCGCTGGTTTGAGCCGTGGCCACAGCCCGGCACCCAATGCGTCCCCGTCCACCAGCAGTACCCGGTCTCCGGCCAGCGTCCGGGCAGCGGCGGCGAGCACAGCCAGGGTGGTTGTTCCCACCCCGCCGCTGGTACCGGCGAACACCACAACATGCCCGGTCCCGGCGCGTACACCGAGCTCGCCTAGGTATTCACCGAGCCAGGGCCCGGCAGCGGGAAGTACTGCAACCCGTGCCCCGGGCTGTGCTGCTGCTGCGCGCCACATGACATCCGTTGCCCCGGGGTGCCCCACCAGCACCACCGTTCCAGGCCCTCGGCCTGCTGTGCGCAGGGCCCCGGCCTGATCCGCCCCCAGCAACAGGATCGTGCCGGGCTCCTCGCGCTCGCCGGGTGGTGAGCCCGAGACCAGCAATTCGATGCCTGCGGCGGCGGCAATCAGCGCCACCGCATCGATCAACACCGCATCGGTGCTCACCAGCACCGCCCGGCACCCGAAAGCCCGGACGGCATCGGACTCCCCGGGCCCAGCGGACTCCGGCCCGACAGCGGGAACCGCGTCCACCGGCGGGGCTTCGGCCAACCTCGCCGTTGCTGCCGCCAGCGCCGGAAAGCGAGTGCGGTCCGGCCGGCGCTCCGGTTCCTGACGGGCATGTTCCTGCACGTTGTGGTCCTGGTGCCTGCTCTCCGCCCGCCGGAGCCGGGTCAGGGAGCCCGGACTGGCTACGAATCGTCGGGTTTCACTCATGCGCACCAGTGTGGCCCGCGCAGTGGCGGGCCGAACCGTCGGTGGGCAGCCCTGTGGATATCGTTTGCCGTGGCGCGTTCCCGGTGAGCGTCCGCCAGCGTCCGGGACTGCGAGAATGGTCAGGTGCCCCGCTACGCCGTCCTGGCCACCCATTCCACCTCCCAGCCCGAGTCCGAGGCCGGTGCGGCCTCTGCCGTGCTCCAGCTCTTTAACGACGATGAACCGGCCGGCCCACCGCTGCTGGTCTTCGAGGGCCAGCTGCCCGCCGTGGTCGCCGATCTGGAGGCCCATTCCCCACGCTGGGTCATGGACTCCACCGCGCATTGGTACCCGAAGCTGCTCGCCGCCGGGAGCGTGATCGAACGCGTCTGGGACCTCTCACTGTGCCGGATGATCCTGCGCAACAGCGCCTCCGCGCTGGCCACGCCCTACGTCAATGCGCTGCGCTCCACTCCCCCGGAACCGGCCGGGGCGCCGGCCCATGCGCTGCCCCCGCCCCGGGTCAGCGAGCACCAGGGACAGTTGTTTGCCGAACCCAAGGACGCTGCCGGCTCGCTCGAATCGGTGCTCGCGGAATTCGCCGACCAGCGCGCCGCCGTCCCGGACACGCTTCCCGGGCGCCGGCTGCGGCTGCTGCTCGCGGCCGAATCGGCAGGTGCTTTGATAGCGGCGGAGATGGGCGCGAACGGTGTGCCCTGGGATGCCGATGTACACCATGCCCAGCTGGAGTCCGAGCTCGGTCCACGTACCCCCGAGGGCACCCGCCCGCCGAAAATGGAGGAGCTCGCCGCCGAACTGCGCACGCTGCTCAACTCCCCGGCGCTGAACCCCGATTCGCAGCAGGAACTGCTGCGCGCGCTGCACCGGGCCGGGATCGAGGCGACCAGCACCCGGCAATGGGAGCTGGAGGAGCTCAAACACCCGGTCATCACCCCGCTGCTGCGCTACAAGAAGCTCTCGCGGCTGGCCAGCACCAACGGCTATGCCTGGGTGGATGCGTGGATCACCGGTGGGCGCTTCCGCCCCGAATACGTGGTCGGCGGCGTGGTCACCGGTCGCTGGGCCTCGCGCGGCGGCGGCGCGCTGCAGATCCCGCACACCATCAGGGACGCCGCCCGCGCCGAGGACGGCCATGTGCTGGTCGTCGCGGATGCCGCCCAGCTTGAGCCCCGGATCCTTGCGGTGCTGGCCCGCGACGCGAAGCTTGCTGATGCCGCCCGCGGCCGTGACCTCTATCAGGGCATCGCCGACCTGGGCTTCGGCGGGGACCGGGCACATGCGAAGATTGCGATGCTCGGTGCGATGTATGGGGCGACCACCGGCGAATCCGGCCGGCTGCTGCCACAGCTGGCTCGCACCTTCCCCGACGCTGTGGCCCTGGTGGAGGCCGCGGCGCGGACCGGGGAGGCGGGAGGATCCGTGTCGTCGTTCCTGGGTCGCGGATCACCGGAGCCATCGGCCGACTGGAAGCGCTCGCAGCGCGCCGATTCTGCCGAGGCCCAGCGTGCTGCAGATGCGGCAGCGCGTTCACGCGGGCGCTTTACCCGGAACTTCGTGGTCCAGTCCACAGCGGCCGAATGGGCGCTGTGCTGGCTCGGCGAACTGCGCCGGGCTCTGAACGCTGCGAAGGCCGAGGGCACCGACCTGGGTCAGATGGTGATGTTCCTGCACGACGAGGTCATGCTGCACGTACCCGAACAGCATGCGCAGCGGGCGGCCGAACTCATCGAGGCGAGCGCGCGGGCAGCGGCCGAGCTGCTGTTCGGCTCGGTCCCGGTGGACTTCCCGGTCGGCATCGCCATCGTGAAATCCTATGCCGACGCCAAATAGCCCCGGCCGGGGCCGGTAACTCGCCGGCCGAGGTGCTCCCCGCCGCCTTCGACCGGTTGGACATCGAGACGGGCGTCGATGTGCAGTGCCATGCCGGGGTCTACTCGTCATTCCTGATCCATGCCGAACGCGCAGTCGACCGCTACGGCGTACCCGCCTGGAAGATCCTCGAGGAAATCGGCAAGGCCGGATACGTAGGGGGCCAGGAGGACATGATCGTGGATGTCGCTGTGCAGCTCGCCGCGGAACCGGGCAGCAGAGTCTGAGCGGTCGAAACGTATGACGGCCCGCGGGGCGGGAACGCACGCTTCAGGGCCGCGTGAAGCCGATCTTGCGCTCGATGGTGGCATCCCAGGGCAGCGTCCAGCCCAGGTCGTTGAATAGCCGGTCCAGCACTATGGCGGTGAAGCCCCAGATGAAACCGCCGGCAACGGCGAACGCCGGGGAGGAAAAACGCTGCCCGTCGCGTTCCACGACGGCGGAAACCCGGTTGGCCGGATCCAACAGGTCGGCTACCGGCGTGCGGAAAACGGTGGAAGATTCGCCCGGGTCCACGGCGAAGACCTCCGACTCTCGGGCCCACCAGCCGATCACCGGGGTGACCAAGAAGTTCGTGACCGGCAGTTCGGCGTCGGGCAGCACGCCCAGCAGCTGCACGCCGTCGGGATCCAGCCCGGTCTCCTCGACCGCCTCGCGCAAGGCGGCGGCGGAGGGGCTGGCATCGGTGTCATCGATCTTGCCGCCCGGGAAGGCGATCTGCCCCGGGTGCTTGCGCAGCGTGTCGGCGCGTTGGACGAACAAAACGTCCAGATCGCTGGGCACGGTGGGTGCCGGATTTGCAGCGGGCACCTCATCGAGCCGACCGAAGAGGATCAGCACTGCGGCGGGCCGGGCCAGGGCATGGTCCATCGAGTTGAAAACCCAGGTTTCGGGCATCTTCGTCACCACGGCCGTGGTGGCCGAGCTGATGCTGACCGCTGCCGCGTCGCCCGCTGCCTTCCCGACGCCGTGGCGGGCGATGACCGCCAACAGCTGATCGCGCGCACTCATGCCTCGAGTCCGTATCCGCGCATCCGGAGCTGGGCCCGGGTCTCCCCGGCCAGCATCAGCGCATGCAGTTCCTCGCGGCCGGGCGCCATCTCGTACTTGAGCAGCTTGGCTGCCTTCAGCGGATCGGTTTCACCCTCGCCGTAGGAGGGGCAGAGCGTGGCGATCGGGCAGGCCCCGCAAGCGGGGTTGCGCGCGTGGCAGACCCGCCGACCATGGAAGACCACGTGGTGCGAGAGCATGGTCCAGTCGCGCTTCTCGAAAAGTTCACCGACCGCATGTTCGACCTTCACCGGGTCCGTTTCGCCTGTCCAGCCCAAGCGCCGCGACAAGCGCAGGAAGTGCGTGTCCACGGTGATGCCCGGGACGCCGAAGGCGTTGCCCAGGACCACGTTTGCCGTCTTGCGTCCGACACCTGCCAACGTCACCAGGTCCTCGAGCCGTCCCGGAACCTCGCCATCGTATTCGTCGGCCAGGCGCCGGGAGAGGGCGATCAGGTTATCGGCCTTGGCCCGGTAGAAACCGGTGGGCCTGATGATCTCCTGCAGTTCCAGGGCCGAGGCCTCGCTCATCGCCCGGGCATCCGGGTAGGCGGCGAAGAGCGCAGGGGTGATCGAGTTGACCCGCACGTCGGTGGTCTGCGCCGAGAGTACGGTGGCGACGACCAGCTCGAAGGGGTTGTTGAAGTCCAGCTCCGGCACTGCGTACGGGTAGGCCTGCCCCAACGCCCGGTTGATCTTCCGGGCCCGGCGTTTGAGCCCGAGCTCGGTTTCGCCGTTAGCCACGTTCGATGTCATTCAGCTCGCGCAGCACGCCGAGCTTCCCGTCTGCATCCTGGACGACGAATTCATGTCCGCGGTCCTCGAGCGCCAGCACCCAGCCACCGGGGTGGATCTCGAACGCCGGTGCGCCCGTGGCCTCGTTGTATACGGTCCGGGTCTCCAGCACGGCGAACCAGAACGCCTGCGGACGGGCATCCCCGGGGTGCGTGGCACCGAACGCCTCGGGCTCCTGCGCCACCACCGGGGCCTGCTCCAGCTTCTCTTCCAGTTCGATGCGGGAGAACGCGGCCGTGGGTGCCGGAGCGGAGGCGATCGGGTGGGCGGATGTCGCGGGGGCCTCATCGCCCGGCGCCTGTACGGGGGCCTCGATGACCTCGTCAACGGGCGCTGCCGCGGTCTCGGCGGGTTCCTCGATGGGTTCCTCCATGGGTTCCCCGACGAGCGACCCGGGCTCGGGTTCAGTGACCGTTTCCGGCTCCGCCGGGGCGGCGGCCTCGGGTGCCGCCTCGGCATCGACCTCGGTTTCGACCGGCTTCGCCGCGCTGGCAGTCGCCGACGGCCATTCGTACCGGGCCACCGGCTTCGGGTCCTCCGCAGCAGCGACCGATGCAGCGGCAGCGGCCGCAGCTGCTCGGGCGATGGCCGGGTTCGGCGCCATGATGTTGCCCGGTTCCGGCGCGTCGACGATGTCCGCCAGTTCCGCGTCGTCCTCGACGTGCAGGCCGGTCGGAACCACTTCTCCCACCATGACATCGGCCACCGGGAGCACTGCCACCACGGCAGCCACCTCGGGCGCCGGCTCGGGCGCGAACCCAACCACCTCGGCCTCGGCCACCGGTGCCACCGGAGTCGCTTCTTCCTGCGGGGACGGTGCTGCCTCGGCAGCAGGCACAGTGGCAGCGGCGGTTTCGGTTGCTGCGGCAGCCGTCCGGAGGACATCGCGGGTGAGCAGGTGTCCCTGCCCCGGGGCGAAGTCGGCGGCGAACGGCTTGATGAACGGTGCAAGCGTCGTGGCGGTCAGCAGTGCCAGCGAGCCGATCAGCGCCACCAGGAAGGCCGGGGTAAACGTGGCGACCACGGCGAAGAAGAAGTAGCCGGTACCCAGCATCCCGATGACCGAGCCGATCTGGTCCAGTGTCTGGGAGCCGACGCGCAGCGACGTGCGTCCGGCGAAGCGGCGCCAGGCGAAGGCCCCGCCCAGCACGATCGGCAGCACCAGGGTGATGAGCGGGTAGAAGAACCCGCCCGGCAGCATCCACAGGTTGGAGAAGTAGCCGCCGACCATCAGGATCGGGATCAGCGACCCGATCAGGATGAGCAGCGCCCCTGCGGCCGCGAGCGTGTCACGCAGGGTCAGCGGGCCCAGTATCGCCTTGGCGACGCCCTCGGTTGATTCGACGCTGCTGTTGTTCATGATCCGCCCTGTTCCTTTCCGCGTCCCCGGAGGGTTCCGGGGCCAGACAGTTAACTACGCCTTCAGCCTATCTGTGCCCCGCCACCGGTGGATATGCACCACCCCGGTGACGTGCCCCTCAACGTCGTTGGCCCCGTCAACGCGATGCCCGCACCAAGCGCCCAACGCCCAACCGTTCACCGCATTTCTGCCACCCCCGGACCCCGCGTCCCGTGATCATCGACACGAGGCGTCCCCAATTCGATGTAATCTGACTCACAGGAAAACATTGCCGTTGGAAGGGAAACACCCCCGTGTCGGAAAGCCACACCCCCACACTCGATAACCTCTCGCACGAGTCACGCAAGTTCGCGCCCAGCGCCGAATTCGCCGCCCATGCCATAGCGAAGCAGGACCGCTACGATGCCGCGGCCGCCGACCGCCTGGGCTACTGGGCCGGCCAGGCCCGTTCCGTGTTGACCTGGGACACCGATTTCACGCAAACGCTCGACTGGTCCGCCGCGCCGGTGGCGAACTGGTTTGTCGGCGGCAAGCTCAACGCCGCGTACAACGCCCTGGACCGCCACGTCGAAAACGGACTCGGCGAGCGCGTGGCCATCCATTTCGAGGGCGAGCCGGGCGACACCCGCAGCTATACCTACGCCCAGCTCACCACCGCGGTGAAGCAGGCGGCCAACGCGTTCGAGTCCCTCGGCGTGGCCAAGGGCGACCGCGTCGCCGTCTACCTGCCGATGATCCCCGAAGCCGTCATCACCATGCTGGCCTGCGCCCGCATCGGCGCCATCCATTCGGTGGTCTTCGGCGGCTTCTCCGCGGACGCGCTGCGCTCGCGCATCGACGACGCACAGGCCAAGCTCGTGGTCACGGCGGACGGCACCTACCGCCGCAACAAGCCCTCGGCACTGAAGCCGGCGGTCGACGCGGCGCTGGCGGCACCGGGCCACAGCGTTCAGAACGTGCTCGTGGTCAAGCGCAACGGCCAGGACGTTCAATGGACCGAGGGCCTGGACAAGTGGTGGTCCGATGTCGTCGAGACAGCTGACACCGAGCACACGGCGGTCGCCCACGATTCCGAGCACCCGCTGTTCGTGCTCTACACCTCCGGTACCACCGGCAAGCCCAAGGGGATCGTGCACACCACGGGCGGCTACCTGGTCCAGGGCGCTGTCACCCACCGCGACACCTTCGACCTGCACCCGGAAACCGACGTGTTCTGGTGCACCGCCGACATCGGCTGGGTCACCGGCCACTCGTACGTCACCTATGCCCCGCTGATCAACGGCGCCACCCAGGTGATGTACGAGGGAACCCCGGACACTCCCCATCAGGGCCGCTGGTGGGAGATCGTTCAGAAGTACGGGGTCACCATCCTGTACACGGCGCCCACGGCGATCCGCACGTTCATGAAGTGGGGACGCTCCATCCCGGATTCCTTCGACCTCTCCTCGCTGCGCGTGCTCGGTTCCGTCGGCGAATCCATCAACCCCGAGGCGTGGATGTGGTACCGCGACGTGATCGGGACCAACGCCGGCAAAAACGGCGAGCGCAAGGAGCACCCGGCCCCGATCGTGGACACCTGGTGGCAGACCGAGACCGGCGCGCACATGATCGCCCCGCTGCCCGGCTTGACAGTGACCAAGCCGGGTTCGGCCCAGGTTCCGGTCCCCGGCATCGTCGTGGACGTGGTCGACGAGGCCGGCGTCTCGGTTGCCAATGGCGAGGGCGGCTACCTGGTCGTCCGCGAGCCGTGGCCGGGTATGCTGCGCGGCATTTGGGGTGACATGGACCGCTACCGGGAGACCTACTGGTCACGTTTCGAGGGCATGTACTTCGCCGGCGACGGCGCCAAGCGCGACGAGGAAGGGGACATCTGGCTGCTGGGCCGCGTCGATGACGTGATGAACGTATCCGGGCACCGCCTGTCCACCACCGAGATCGAATCCTCGCTGGTTGCCCACCCGCTGGTTGCCGAGGCGGCAGTGGTCGGCGCGAAGGACGAGACCACCGGCGAGGCCGTTGTCGCGTTCGTGATCCTGCAGATTGAACCCGAAGCAGGCGTGGACCCGGTTGAGGTGCTGCGCGCCCACGTCGGCAAGGAGATCGGCCCGATTGCCAAGCCGCGCACCATCCTGGTGGTCCAGGAGCTGCCCAAGACCCGTTCGGGCAAGATCATGCGCCGTCTGCTCAAGGACGTGGCCGAGGGCCGCGAGGTCGGCGACGCCACGACGCTGGCCGACAACACGGTGATGGCCCAGATCGTCGAGTCGATGCGCAAGTAGCCCTGCCTGCGGCGACTCCGCGTGCCTCACGGCCGGCCCGGTCCCGGAACCCCTTGATCGGAAAGGGGCTCCCGGACCGGGCCGTTACATTCGGGCACCGAGGGGCGCCGTTGTGTTTTAGTTGAACCATGACTGTTGATCCCCCCCGCATCCTGCTGGTCCTGAACGGACCGAACCTGAACCTGCTCGGGACCCGCGAGCCGGAGATCTACGGCCACGACACGTTGGCCGATGTAGAAGCGCTCTGCCGCGATGCGGCAGCCGCGGCCGGCTACGGGCTGGAATTCCTGCAATCCAACCACGAGGGCGTGCTGATCGATGCAATCCATGCCGCTCGCGGCACCATCGCCGGGATCGTGATCAATCCCGGCGCGCTGACCCATACCTCGATCGCCATCGCCGATGCCCTGTCCGGGGTGGAGCTGCCCGTCATCGAGGTCCACATCTCCAACGTGCACCGGCGCGAGGAATTCCGCCACCACTCCTTCGTCTCGGCCGTCGCCACCTCGGTCGTGATCGGTGCAGGGGTCAACGGGTACCGCTTGGCCATCGAGCAGCTGGCGTACCTGGGCGTCTAGGCGAGCGCCGTTTGCGCGAGCGTACGAAGCGATGCGGGATCGGTGCGGGCCCCAAGTCCCCGCCATCACCGTGCAGAGCGCAGCCCGCTGCCCGGCGGCCCGGGATCGAACCGCCGGGCACGGCACGGTGGAGCAGTCATGGGTGCGCGGTGCCTCGGGCGTTCGGGCGCGGCGTGACCTCGTCTCCTCGATGCAGGGCTCCGGCTCCTGACGGAAACTGGTTTTCGCCGCCGTTCGGCAGCCGGGGGTTTCCTGCATGCTGCGGCGGTTTCGTGGATTTCCGGCTCTGGCACGGGGACGAGGCCTGCACCGCGCCAGACAGCACCCGCTGCCCTGTTCCATACCGCGGCCCTGGCGTCCTTGGCTCCGGCAGAGAAGGTACGCCTCGCCGCTACCACGGCCAGGCTGCAGGCCGATGGGTCTCCAACGAGTCCTTCTTCGGGGAAGGGGGCCCAGACACCAGCGCCTCGGCTCAATACGATCCGTTCACGCTGGCGCTCAACGGGGGACCGCTGGCCCACGGCTCCGAATTAGACTGGTTCCCGACCTACCTCCGGCCGCTACCCGGTTCATGGTCCGCACCAGGCGAGTAGGCTACACCCGTTTCCGGACAATGGTCCGGGAGCAGGCCGCATCCGGTGCGATGGCGTCGAGCGGTCGTTTCAGACCCCGGCGGGTTCCTTGCCCGTCGGGCCCGACAGCTTTCGGATCAGGCCCAGTTCGGCCAGCCGGGGCTCGAGCAATCGGCCCCAGATCGGCATCCAGAGCAGCACTCCGGCGGAAGACACGAGGATCGCACCGATGACGTCGGAGGGGTAGTGCACGCCCAGGTAGAGCCGGGAGCATCCGACCACCGCCACGAAGACCGACCCTAACCCGAGCAGGATCCAGCGGCGACGGCCCGCAGTGGCCGACACCGCCACGATCGCCCAGACAATGGCAACGGCAAAGGCGGTGTGCCCGCTGGGAAAACTGTCAGCACCGGATTCGAGGATCAGTGCCCGGGTGGCGTCGCCCGGGGGACGTATCCGCGACACCCCGAATTTGCCGATTTCGGCACTGAGCCAGCCGATGCTGGCAGTGGAACCGAAGGCCAGCGCCTGGAGCGGACGACGCAGGAGGAAGGCCACCGCACAACACAGCACGGCCAGGATCAGCGCCCCGCCCACCGGGCTCAAGGCCGCGTTGATGCACAGGGCCAGGGCATTCAGCAGTGGATTGCGTTCGTGGCTCAGGGCGATATCCACGCCGAGTTCCGGGGCCAGCGGACCCGCTCCCTTGGCCACGATGCCGAGCAGCAGTGCGGCGGCGAACAGCACGATCCCGATGGGGGCCAGCCACCAGGCGGCGAAGCCCCGATGCAGGCCCGGGCGCGGACGGGTCATTAAAGTGGTCATGGACGCTCCCAAGCGCTGGATCGAAAAACGAGGACATCATACTTTGACATCGTCAGATGGGATTCAACTGGAAGAATCCTGGGTGTCAGTCGGGACGGTTGGCAAGGCCCCGCAGCGTGCGGAGGAGGTGGCATCAGGCGCCGGAATCGGCGCGCTCCCGGCGGCGCATCAGCTTACGCAGGACGCCCATTGACTGCCCGACCGAGACCTCGCCCAGATAAGCCCGGGTCACGGCGCTGCCGATAGCCGGCAGGGACGCCGAATCCGGGTACAACATGTACATCGGCACATACTGCGGTGCGAATTTCGCTTTGAATGCCAGCAGCGAGCGGAACCCGTATACGGGTTCCAAGGTATCTCCCAACCATTCCAGCAGCCGCTCCAGCACGACATCGCGGCCCGGGGCCCCCTGGCTGACTTCCCCGACCGGCACGGCCGATGCCAGCGGAGCCCCGGACAGGCTGGCGAACGCATAACCTTGGGACTGGAACCCCAGGGCGGCGGAGGCGATCAGGAACTCCATGGTGGGTCTGAAACCGTCGCGGCGCCGACGCATGAAATCCAGCGTCCATCCCGTAACCTCCCCCTGCGCATACACCGGCATCCAGGAAGTCAGGCCGTGTAACGTCCCGTCCCGGTCCAAGGCGATCAGTAGCCTGACTTCGGGATCGGCCAATTCCGCCAGCCCTCCGAGGGTGAATCCCATCTCGGGCATTTCCTGCTCGGCTACCCACTCCTCGGAGATCTCGTGGATCTGCTCACGGACTGCCAAGGGCTGATGCATGTAGCTTCCCCACTGCGCTTGGATCCCGGCCTTCTCGGCCTTGTTCAGGGCGGTGCGGATGTCCTGGAACTTCTTCCCGGCAAAGACCAGCGAACCCAGCGGCAACACGGTCTCCTCGGCCACCTTGACATGGCTCCAGCCGTAGTCGGAAGCTGCCTCCAGCACTCGTGCGGTCACCGAGTAGAAGCACGGGGTCCAGCCATTGACCCCGCAATGGGCGATGAAACCGTCTACGGTGGAACGCATTTCGGCCGCGGGTGCCACCGGATCCGCACTGGTCAGCGCCACACCCGCAATGACCCGGTAGGCAACGAACCCGGTGCCCTCGGGACTGAACCAATAGGAGTTCCCGTCCCAGGTGCTCATCCAGGACAGGTGTCCCCCGCTGCCGGAGATCAGCATTCCGCGCGCCCGGTCGCGGTCCCCGCCGTGCCCGGCATGGCCCGGGCGCAGGAACGTGGACAGGAGCCAGATGCTGGTCATCGTCCAGAACACTATGCCGACGCCCTCGTAGAGGATGACCGCCGGCACCGACTGCGGAACATAGTCGGGACCGATATCCAGGGCATAGACCACGGGCAGGAAGCGGTCGGGCAGGGAAGCGAATAATTGCGCGATGCCGGGAACCGGGCTGAATCCTTCGCGCAGCACCCAGCCGGCGCCCAGGTAAACCACGGAGATCCCAGCGCCGGACAACACGACCTTGCGGGCCAGGAGCAGGTAGGTGTGCGGAGGCGCCTGGACGGTGAACAGCCTCCGGGTGGCCAGCAGCATAATGAAGACCCCTGCCGGAACCAGCAGTGGCATGACCACGGCCTTGGCCTGCCGGTAGCTGGTGAAATCGTAGTCTCCCAGACCCTCGAGCAGGCCGGTGTGCGGCACCCAGGCCGGCACCACGACACCCAGGATGTAGATGACGGTGAGCGCGGTGATTCCGCCCTGCACCACCAGCGCTCCCCACCACGCGAAGCGTCGTCCACGGCGCAGCCCGTCGGAGAGCACCACCAGCAGGATCGAAGGTAGGATCGCGGTGAAGACGGCGCTGAGACCGGCGCGCTGCTGCAATTGCGCGGCGGCACACTCATTGACGTCGGCGGGATGCGAGCACAGGTAGGACAGGGTGGCCGGATCGACATCGAGGATATTGGTGCTCAGATAACGAAGCACTCCCAACGGGCCGACCGCGTCAGGAGACATCGCGGCAAAGACCGGGCCGATGGCCGTGGCCATCAGTACCACTGCGACCAGGACCCGGCCCTCGCGGCGGGAGATCATGAGGCGGAACCGTCGCGGTGCCCGGCCCAGCAGCAGCACGCCGATCAGCAGACCGGCCAACACCGCGCCCAGCCGCATCACCGCGCCGAGCGATCCGCCATAGAACACCGTGACCAGCACGAAGGCCAGCAGCCCGAGGCGTATCCGGCGCCGCCATAGCACCTGCATACCTGCGGTTCCGGCCATCGCGACCCCGCACACCAGCACCGAAATGCCCACCCGGGCATCGGCCGCAAGCACCCGGGACCAGTCGGGCATCGAACCGCGGATCAGCAGGACGAATCCAACGGCGCTGAACGCCCCGACCAGTTGGGTCACCAGCACTGCCACCAAGTAGCGCAGCGATCCCATCCGCCGTTCCACGGCGTAACCCACGAGCGCCAACAGGACCGTACCCACCACATAGCCGGCGAAACTGCCGGCCCAGAACAAGTGTTGGAGCAGAGCAAGCCAGTTTCCGCCAGGTTGTGCGGAAGAAAACATGAGGTGGTGGCGCAAGGCCACGGCCGACCTGCCCTCAACGGCATGGGTCAGGATACCGGTCGCCCAGTAGACGGCCAGCAGGATCGCTGTGACGGGGGCCCGGCGCCAATGCACTGCTCCGGAGCGTGAGCCGGCGAGCATCTGCCATAGCCCTTTCACTGCCGCCACGCTATGGGACCAGACCCAGGCGCTTGGCCAGGAAGTCCAGTCCGCCCCTCAGACCGATCCTTGCCGAAGACCAGGAATGCGCCTTACCCGGCACCTGAACGTCTTTGACGTGCATCCCGGAGGCCTTCGCCGCCGCTGCCATCACGGCCATGTCCGGCCCGTAGTGGCTGTCGTTGACACCGACGGAAAAATAAGCGGCACTGTGCGGGTAGGTCTTTTCCTGCAGCAGCGTCATCGGCAACACCGCTTCGAATCCGGCCGTGTCCGACCCGAAGGATGCGTTGATCGTCGTGGACTTGTTGGCCGAGATTTCCGGTTCCAGCTGCCCGGAGAGATCAATGATGTTCGGGTAGGTCCGCGGGTACATCGTGCCCATCTGGATGGCGCAGGTGCCTCCGAAGGAGAACCCGCCGAAGGCCCAGCGGCTATTATCTGGTTGCACATTCAAGTTCGCCTTGATCCAGGCAGGGACGTCCTTGGAGAGGTACGTTCCGGCCTGGGCGATCTTACTATCCATGCACATGGTGTTCGCCGAAGTGCTTCCGGTGGCATCGACGACCACGGTCACCGGGGCCAGCCCGTCGTGGTCCTTGGCAAATGCGTTCATGATCGGCGCCAGGTCCCCGGCATCCACCCAACGTTGCGGGCCGCCGGGCTGGCCTGCCACCAGCACGAGGACCGGAAGCAGCGGACGGTGTGCGGCTTCGTAGGCCGGCGGTAGGTAGACGATGGCCGCGCGGGCATGGAATCCCGAGCTGGTTCCCGGTATCTGGGCCTGGAAGAGCTTGCCTCGGGAGGGCAGACCGGCAGGGGCTCTCCACCGAGTCACTGCCGGTTGCCCGGCGGGAGCCGCGGAACTCTGCATCCCCTTGGCGTACTGGGAAGGAAGCGTCGGCAGGTTGACGTCGCTGGCGCCCAGCAGCGTGCCGAGGTTTACGTATTGTCCGAAATACGCGTTGATCTGGAGTCCGCAGAGCAGCAGTGCGCAGACCACTGCTATCGGGGTCAACGCCCGGCGCAGGGTCTTGGAGCCCTTCATGGCCCATCCACCGATCAGCACCGCAAAGATCCCCAGCCCGGCCCAGGCAATGACCGAGTTGGGCATCGGTTCGCCCAGCAGGCTGAACGCGTAAACCAGCAACCAGTGGATGCCGAAGACCAGGACGGCCGAGAGGACCGCGCTGATCAGGACCCGCAGTGCCCATCCGCGCCGAAGGCGCAGGATCAGAAAGATCAGCGAGGCAAGGCCCAGGACCCATACGGTTGTGGGCAGCCAGCCGCCCACGAGACTGATCTTGATGAGCGGATTCATGAGATTTCTTTCTATTTCGGCATCAGTAGGCGGCCATGCTACACGCCGATCACCGGAATTTGCCGTAGGGTGCGCCTACGGCTCGTTTCCGGTCAATACACAGCCATCTCACCGGATGGGCTCAGTGCGCGGAACATGCGCCGGTGTCCACTCCGCTGACCCGGCTGCCCGCCTGAACCACGACCGGTGCGATCTCCTGCAGCGACAGCGCATAGCCGACCTTGGCCTCGCCCTTGGCCTTGGCGAAAACCATGCCGACCACCTTGCCTTGAGCATCCAGCAGGGGCCCCCCGGAGTTGCCCTGGTGGACTGCGGCAGCCAACTGGTAGATCTTCAACAGCGAGGGGTGTTGCCCGTGGATGTCCTGCACCATGACGCTGCGCAGCGACTCCACCACCGCTCCCTGCGCCTTGAACGGACCGCCCGCGGGGAATCCCATGAAGGTTGCGTCGTCGCCCGGGGCCAGATCCCTGCCCAGGTCCAGCGGCGCCAGCGATAGCCCGGGAACGGTCAGGACCGCGGTGTCGGCCACTTCGTCGAAATACACCACGGTGGCGGGAAGCGCCCTCCCGTCCTGGGTGTTGACCACCGGGTCGTCGATCCCGGAGACCACGTGCGCGTTGGTCAATACCCGGTCATTGGCCGCCACGAAACCTGATCCGGACTGATTCACGCCACAGGCTAACGCGGTGCCGGTGATTTTCACGACCGAGGCCGCGGCCCGTTCAATCGCGCCTCCGAGGAGGACCTCGCCGGGCGCCGGCGCGTTAGACGTGGGCGCGAAGGGTTCAAAAAGCTCGGGGATGGTGTCGCCCATGACGATGGAGCGGGCCTGGGCGATGAAGGATTCGACGGGTTCGGGAGTGAGTTTCTTGATTGTCCCCAGGACCTGGGAGGAGGCAATCTGTTGGGAGATGAAGGGCATTCCCATGGTCGAGACGGAGTAGGCGATAGCCGAGATGACCAGCGATGCCACCACGGTATTCGCCACGCCACCTAGAATCCGATCGAAGGTGCGCAGCGCCGGAAGATTAAGCCACAGGCGGATGCGCCGTCCGATGGCGGCCCCGATGCCCTGTCCGATGAGGATCAGCACGATGGCGGAGGCAATGACCCAGAACAGCCGCCACCCGGGCGAAGCGACCCAGGTGGACACCAGCGGGATGGCGAAGAAGGCGGCGGTGCCGCCGGCAACGAAGCCGGCGATGGCCCCCAGCGTCACGAAAAAACCCTTGCGCAGGCCGGAAACCAGGAACCCCGCCAGCGAGATCAGCAGCAACAGGTCCAACCAGGTGAATCCAAAGAGCACGCCTCGACTCCCCACTGCGACCGGTGTTGCACCAACGCACGCGGGGGATAAATCGACCCGGTGCCCTTACCCTAATAGATTCTAGTTCAGGGCGGCACTGGTCCGCTGCAGTGTGGCATACGTCGGCTTCGGCAGCTCGATGTCCGCGATGCTAACCACATTTAGCGCCAAACGGGGTGTGGAAGGTGTCACATCGCCACCGACTACGGCACAATAAGATGAGCGCCAACGAAACTTGACAGGAGAATTCATGGACATCGAGGTATTGCGTCGAGCACCCCTCTTCGCATCACTGGGCGACGAGGTATTCGCCGCACTCACCGAGGAACTCACCGAGGTCGACCTCTCCCGCGGTGCTTCGGTCTTCCGCGAAGGCGATCAGGGCGACCAGCTCTACTTCATCGTTTCCGGCAAGATCAAGCTCGGCCGCACCTCGGCCGACGGCCGTGAAAACCTGATCGCAGTGCTGGGCCCGGGCGAACTGTTCGGCGAGATGGCCCTGTTCGACCCGAGCCCGCGCAACGCGACGGCAACAGCCGTTTCGGAAACGCGTCTGGCTGGCCTGCGCCACGAAAACCTCCGCAAGGTCATCATGACCAGCCCCGAGGTTTCCGTGCAGCTGCTCCAGGCTCTGGCCTCCCGCCTGCGTAGGACCAACGAGTCGCTGGCCGACCTGGTGTTCTCCGATGTACCGGGCCGTGTTGCCAAGGCCCTGCTGGACCTGGCAGACCGCTTCGGTCGGCCGGCGACCGACGGCATCCTGGTAGCCCACGAGCTGACCCAGGAAGAGCTGGCCCAACTGGTCGGCGCTTCCCGCGAGACCGTGAACAAGGCCCTGGCCGAGTTCGTGCAGCGCGGCTGGTTGCGTCTCGAGGCCCGTGCCGTGGTCATTCTGGACATCCAGCGCTTGCGCCAGCGCTCGCGCTAGCCACTGGATCCACGAACGACGATGGCGCCGTTGCTCCCCCTGTGCGGGGAAGCAACGGCGCCATCGTCGTCTGTACGGAGGGCGGGGCCGACCGGGGTCCGAACGGCTAGCGCCCGCGGGCCCTGCCGCCACCTTCGGTGGCCGTGCTGGTGGTGATGTCCAGGAAGTAGTGCCCACCTTGGGCCACCAGTTCCGGGTGGTAGCTCTTGAGCTCGCGCTTGACCGACAGGTAGGCCACCGTGCCGCGCGTGGAGGCGATCTTCTCCAGGATGACCTCCACTGCCGGGGTGGTCACCAGGCTCAAAGGAAGTCCGATGGTGTCTTGTGCACCCGCCTCGTCGCCCAGCGCGGTGGCGCCACGTTCGGCAATGACCTGCGCAGCCGGCATCCAGCCTGCCCAGATTCCCTTGCCGCGCAGCAGGCTGGGCGTCTGGCGCAGCGGCATCGCCGCTGCGAAATACCAGGTATCGAAACGCCGATGGGCAAAGCCCGGCGAGACCCAGTGCGAGAGCGGGCGCAGCAGGTCGGTGCGCAGCCCGAGCCCGCGCTTGGAGAGCACCGATTCGAAGGCCTTGTCCTGGCCGGCGACGGCCTCGCGGGCTGCCATCCAATCCTCGGACGAACAGTTCTCCACGACGGAGAGCACATCGTGTCCGGCGAGCAACACGCCGGTCTCTTCGAAAAGTTCGCGGATGGCGCAAACGATGTGCGCCCGCACCAGCCGGTGGTCGAGGATTCCGAGCCGTGCAGCCCATTCCGAAAGGCTGGGACCGAACCAGGGGACCTCGTCCTCGTCCGTCGCCTCGATGCTTCCGCCGGGGAAGGCGATGCTGCCCAGCGGGGAACCTCCGGGCCGATAGCCGAGATAGGTTTCCACGCCCGCGGCGCTGTCGCGGATCAGCACCACCGAGGAGGCACGGCGCGCGGCCCGTGGCGTGCGTGCCCCGAAGGCAACCCATGATTCCGCCGCATCGTATTGGGTCGGCGGAAGCGGGAAAAGCCGGCGTAGCAGGCCGGTGGATGGACGGTCGGGAACGGCGCCGGCTGCTGGGTCGACGCCGTTCCCGGGGAGCCCGGGGTTACTTGAACTCGGCAATCAGTTCAACCTCGACCGGGGCGTCAAGCGGCAGCACGGCGACGCCGACGGCGGAGCGGGCGTGGACGCCGGCATCGCCCAGGACCTTGACCAGCAGCTCGGAGGCGCCGTTGATGACGCCGGGCTGGCCGGAGAAGGTCGGATCGGAGGCCACGAAGCCCACGACCTTCACGATGCGGGTAATGCGGTCGAGGTCGCCGATGACCGCCTTGACGGCGGCCAGGGCATTGACGATGCAGACCTGCGCCAGCTCCTTGGCGGCGTCGGCATCGACCTGCGCGCCGACCTTTCCCGTTGCTGGGAGTTCGCCCTTAATAAAGGGGAGCTGGCCCGAGGTGTAAACGTGGTTGCCGCTCACGACGGCCGGGACGTAGGCGGCGACCGGGGCCGCGACGGCCGGCAGCTCGATGCCGAGCTCGGCGAGGCGTGCTTCTACTGCCGAGGTTCCTTGTGTTGACACGGTATTCTCCATTTTCCGGCGCTAGGCCTTGGGACGCTTGAGGTAGGCAACGGGTGCGTTGCCATTCGGACCGGGAACGACGGCGACCAGCTCCCAGCCGTCGTCACCCCACTGGTCCAGAATCGCCTTCGTTGCGTGAATGATGAGCGGTAAAGTCGCGTACTCCCATTTGGTCATAACCGATACGTTAGCCGTTCCAAGTAAACTGTTAGGCATGGCAGCTAGAAAGTCCCCCTTTTTTAATACGGCTACCACCCTGGGCAAGGTAATTGCCTTCTTCGGGGTGAGCGCTCTCTGTGGCGTGCTTACGGCGGGGCTGATGGTTCCCATCGCCTCCTTGGCCGGAAGCACGGCGTCGGTCGGAGTCGAGGTCTTTGATGCCCTTCCGTCGGATCTGAAGGGCGAACGGATCTCCGAGCCCTCCAAGATCCTGGCGAAGGACGGTTCGACGATCGCCACCTTCTACGCGGAGAACCGCACCCCGGTCCCGCTGAAACAGATCTCTCCCGCGATGCGCAAGGCGATCGTCTCCATCGAGGACGAGCGCTTCTACGAGCACAACGGCGTCGACCTGCGCGGCATTACCCGCGCCACGGTCAACAACATCACCTCATCCTCGCGCCAGGGCGCCTCGACGCTGACCCAGCAGTACGTGAACAACCTGCTGCTGAACGCCGATGAAATCAACGGTGTCAACAAGGCAGACCGGACGATCTCCGGCACCGACGGCAAAGACTACGCGGCAAAGCTGCGCGAGGTGAAGTACGCCCTCTCCATCGAGAAGGAAATGACCAAGGACCAGATCCTGGCCGGCTACCTGAACCTGGTGCTCTTCTCCGGGCGCAACTACGGCATCCAGGCCGCTGCCCAGCGCTTCTACTCGGTTGACGCCAAGGACCTGAACATCCAGCAGTCGGCGATGCTCGCCGGCATGGTTCAGCTGCCCAACGTCTACAACCCGATCACCAATCCCAAGACGAGCCTCAAGCGTCGCAACACCGTCCTGGCTGCCATGCTCAAGACAAACGCGATTACCCAGAAGCAATACGACAAGGCCGTCAAGACCCAGCTCGGGCTCAAGCCAAGCGAAACGAAGTCCGGCTGCATCGCCGCCGATTCGGCGGGCTACTTCTGCGACTACGTCACCAAGCTGGTCCTCTCCGACGCGACCTACGGCAAGACCGTCAAGGACCGCGAGAACCTGCTCTACCGCGGTGGCCTGAAGATCACCACCACGCTGGATCCGCGCCTGCAGAAGCAGGCTGAGCGCGAAACCCGCAACATGATTCCAGCCAACGACTCCTCCAACATCGGTGCGGCGATCGTCACCGTTGAACCGGGCAGCGGCAACATCCTGGCGATGGGCCAGAACAAGGACTACTCGCTGGATCCGGGCCGGCGCAACACGACTTACAACTTCGCCGTCGACCGGTCCATGGGCGGTGCCGGCGGATTCCAGGGCGGCTCGACCATGAAGCCGTACACGACCTTGGCCTGGCTCGAGGCCGGCCACCACATGTGGGACAAGATCCAGACCCCGGTGCGCACCTGGTCCACCTCCTACCAGTGGAAGGCCAGCTGCCTTCCGGGCGGCTCGACCAAAGTGGGCTCGCCCTGGAGGCCTGCAAACGCCGTGAAGTACCCGGGTTCAATGACCGTCGACTACGGCCTGCTCAACTCCGTGAACACCGCAACCATCGCCGAGGCTTCCCAGCTCGACCTCTGCGACATCACTAATGCCACTACCCGCCTGGGTGTGATGGACAACGGCAACAACATCGATCCGAAGACCGGCGAGGTCTCGAACTACGGCCAGCCGATCTCCGCGAAAAACCCCTCGTTCCTGATCGGTTCGGCACTCATCACCCCGTTGGCGCAGGCCACCGCGTTTGCTGCCTTCGCCAACGACGGGGAGTTCTGCGAGAACCGGGCCATCGAGTCGGTCGTCGACTCGGAGGGTAATTCCTTCAAGGTCAAGCCGGTCACCTGCCGGCAGGAAGTCGACCCGCGCGTCGTTGCCAACATGAACGGCACGATGACGAAGATCGCCAAGGAGAAGATCGTCCGCGGCGCCATCAACGCACCGATCGCCGGCAAGACCGGTACCAACAACGGCGCAAACTCGACCTGGTTCGTGGGTTACACCACGGGCATGGCTACCGCCGCCTGGGTTGGGCGTTGGGACAAGGACCAGCAGAAGAACACCTTCAACACCCCGATCAACGGCGTCTCCAGGGCATGGGTCGACTCCCACACCTTCGCCGGTCCACTGTGGGTCAACTACATGCGTCCCATCGTGAACCTGTACCCCTCAAAAAAGTTCGCTTCCCCAGATGCGGCACCGCGGCAGGCCCCGAAACCGGACCCTGCCAAGGCCAAGGCCAAGGCCGACAGCACATCGAACGACAACAGCCAGGCGAAGGACAACAGCCAGGCGAAGGACCGGGCCCAGGCGAAGCCCTCGGACAAGACCCGCGGAAACCGCCCGCCATCCCCCCCGGTCAAGAACACCGGTCAGTCGCAGGACAACGGCAAGGGCTCGAACTCCAAGCCCGGTACCGGCGCACCCTCGAAGGGTAACTAGCACGATGGGCGCCGGTTCGGCGTTATTGCATGGCCTGGGTCGCACGGCCCGCGCCGCTCTCCTGACCGCCGCTGCCGGCACCGCCGGTGCCGCGGCGGTGGTCGGTTACGGACTGGCCGAACGCAACAAGTTCGAGCTTCGCACCGAAACCCTGGCACTGCTGCCGCCGGGCTCCCCCGACCTGCGGATCCTGCACCTCTCGGACATCCATATGCTGCCCCAACAGGAGCTCAAGCGCCGCTGGCTGCATTCGCTGGCCGAGCTCGAACCGGACCTGGTCATCAACACCGGGGACAACCTCAGCCATGCCAGCGGGCTCGCCCCGCTGCTCGACGCTCTGGGTCCGCTGATGGCTTTCCCGGGCGCCTTCGTGCCGGGCTCCAACTGCTATTTCGCAGCCCGTCCGAAGAACCCGTTCAGCTACCTGAGAAAACGCCGCCATCCGTCGCGGCATTCGCCCGCCGATGCTCTGCCCTGGCCCCAGATGCACGAGGCCTTCGGCGCGGCCGGGTGGATCAACCTCACCAACCGCAGCCAGTCGCTTCCGGTCAAAGGAATCCGCCTTGACTTCAGCGGCGTGGACGACCCGCACCTGAACCTCGACCGCTTTTCCGGCTGGCCCGGCGGTTCCGCTTCCTCGGCCAATGCACCGCACCTGCGCATCGCTCTCGCCCATGCCCCCTATCAGCGGACCCTGGACTACTTCGCCGGCAACGGGGCGCAGGTCATCTTTGCCGGGCACACCCACGGCGGCCAGGTCTGCATCCCG
This sequence comes from Paeniglutamicibacter cryotolerans, assembly GCF_014190875.1. NCBI lineage: Bacteria > Bacillati > Actinomycetota > Actinomycetes > Micrococcales > Micrococcaceae > Paeniglutamicibacter > Paeniglutamicibacter cryotolerans. The sequence continues at coordinate 441,289 of NZ_JACHVS010000001.1, forward strand.
GGATACGGTGCGCTGGTCACGAACTGCGACCTGCCGACCTGGCGGGCCCGCGGGCTGAGCTGGTGGGAGTACCGCGGCATCTCCGTGCCGCTGAACGTCTCCGCCGGCATCGGCACCTCCCGCTTCGCCCCGATCCGCATCGCCTGCAAACCCGAGGCCATTCTGGTCACACTCACGGCAGGCGATTGAACATTCCCAACCCCTTGCCGTAGATTAAGCCTGATTGCCCAAGGCAATCAGAACTGATCGGGGTTTGCCACGCATGAAGCAGTACCAGGCCGGGACGCGAGACACCGGACGCTCGAGCACCTCCAGCTGGCGCCGGCTGGGAGGGTTCGTCAAGCCCATCCTGCCCCGCCTCCTCATGGGCTTCATCTGCGCCATGGGCGCCGGCGTGGTGGCCCTGGCCATCCCACAGGTGCTCAGCTCCCTGGTCAATACCGTGCTCTATCCCGGCGGCGACGCAGCGGCACTGCGCAGCACCGTCCTGCTCATCACCCTGCTCGGCATCGCCGAGGCGCTGCTGGTCTTCATGCGCCGGGTCTTCGTGATCACCCCCGCCGCCCGGTTGGAAACGCAGCTGCGGGTCGGCTTCTTCAGGCACCTGCAACAGCTCCCCGTCTCCTTCCACGACAAGTGGGGCTCCGGACAACTGCTTTCGCGCTCGATGTCAGACCTCAGCCTGCTGCGGCGCTGGCTGGCCTTCGGCGCCGTCATGCTCGTGGTCGCCACGGTGACGGTGGTACTCGGCCTGGCCCTGATGTTCTCCAGCAACTGGGTCCTGGGCGCCATCTACCTGGCCGGGGCGGTGCCGATCACCGTGCGCGCCTATCGTTTCCGCAATGTCTTCCGCACAGCCAGCCGGCTCTCGCAGGACCAGGCCGGCGACCTCGCCACCGCGGTGGAGGAATCGGTCCACGGCATCCGCGTCATCAAGGCCTTCGGCCGCTCCCGGCATATGCTCGACGGATTTGCGCGCCAGGCCCACGAGCTGCGCAGCACCGAGATCGGCAAGGCCCGCTCGCTCTCGAACTTCCTGGCCTTCGTGGTGTCGGTTCCCCAGATCACCCTCGCGCTGGGCCTGCTGGCTGGCATCTGGCTCACCGTCCAGGGCCAGCTGACCGTCGGCGGCCTGGTTGCCTACTTCGCCACGGCAGCCGTCCTTGCGGGACCGGTGGAAGGCATCGGCATGTTGCTGGGCATGACGCTGACCACCAAGACCGCCCTAGACCGGCACTTCGAGGTACTCGACGCCCCCAACACCATTGCCTCCCCCGCCGCCCCGATGGCCCCGGTGCGCCAGCTCGGGGCCCTGGAGTTCCACGACGTCACCTACTCCTACCCCGAGGCTCCGGCTGGCGGCATCCCGGTACTGCGCGGGCTGAATCTGCGGCTTGAGCCCGGCGAGACCATGGCGCTGGTCGGCGCCACCGGCTCGGGCAAGTCGACGCTGCTGCAGCTGGTGCCCCGGCTCTACGAGGCAACCTCGGGCGCCGTGCGTATCGACGGGGTCGACGTGCGCGACTACGATCTCCGCGTGCTGCGCTCCGTCGTGTCCGTCGCCTTCGAGGACACCACGCTGTTCTCCGCCTCGATCAGGGAGAACGTGATGCTCGGAGCCCAGCCCGAACCCGGCCGCGACCCCGAGCAGGTGCTCGCCGAGGCCCTCGAAACGGCGCAGGGCGGCTTTGTCCATTCCCTGCCCGAAGGCCTGGACACGGTCATCGGCGAGGAGGGCCTCTCGCTCTCCGGCGGCCAGCGTCAGCGCCTGGCACTGGCCCGGGCCATCGCCGCGCGGCCGCGGATACTGGTGCTCGACGACCCGCTCTCTGCGCTCGATGTGAACACCGAGGAACTGGTCACTGCCGCGCTGCGCAGGGTGCTGGCCGGAACCACCACGCTGATCGTTGCCCACCGCCCCTCCACCGTCGCGCTGGCCGACCGCGTGGCCCTGCTGCGCGACGGGGGCATCGAAGACGTGGGAACCCACGCCGAACTGCTCCACCGCAGCGAGCACTACCGACACATCATTTCCAGCCCGGCACCCTCGCCCTCCCTCGAGGACCTGCTCGAAGAAACGGATTCGAAGGCATGAGCACGGGATACGGCGTTTCCAACGAAGACGACATCGACTTGGGCAAGACCGAGCGCCTGCGCGTGCGCCGACGCTCCATGGCCCTGCTGGCCTCGCTGGCCTCCCCGCTGCATCGGATGCTCTGGCTGACGGTGGTGCTCGTGGTCATCTCCAACGCAGCCCAAGCCGCCTTCCCGCTGGTCATCGCGTGGGCCATCGACTGGGCGCTGCCCGCCCTGATCTCCAACAACCCGGTCCCGCTGGGCATCGCCTCCGGCGCGTACCTGGTCTCTGCCGTCATCGCCGGGGTGCTGCTGGGCTGGTACAACCTCTGCACCGCCAAGGTCAGCCAGGCCATGCTGCTTGACCTGCGCCTGCGCGTGTTCCGGCACACGCAGCGGCTCAGCCTGGAGTTCCACGAGAAATACACCTCAGGACGGATCATCTCCCGGCAGACCTCGGACCTCGAGACGCTGCGCGAGCTGTTGGACCAAGGAGTCTCCCAGCTGGTCTCGGGCATCTTCTTCATCCTTTTCACACTGATCAGCATCTTCGTGCTCGACTGGCGCAGCGGGCTGATAGCTACGGCTGCGGGCATCCCGATCACCGTGCTGTTCATCTGGTACCAGAAGCGTTCCGAACTGGTCTACCGCGAGTCCCGGGTCGTTTCTGCCCGGCTGATCGGCTCGTTCGTGGAGACCATGACCGGGATCCGGGCCGTCAAGGCCTTCCGCCGCGAGAGCGCGAACGACGAGTCCTACGCCCGGCTGGCCGGCGAGTACCGGGAGAACTCGATCCGCTCGATCAACCTGTTCGGCGTGCTGCAGCCGGGCTTGGTACTCATCGGCAACCTGACTGTCGCTGCCGTCCTGCTCACCGGCGGCTTCCGCGTGCTGGACGGCTCACTGGCCGTGGGCACGCTGGTGGCGCTGCTGCTTGCCTCCAAACGGGTCTTCCAGCCGGTGGAGAACATCGCCATGTTCTATTCGTCGCTGCAGGCGGCCACCGCTGCGCTGGAGAAGGTCTCGGGGCTGCTCGAGGAAGATCCGGGCGTCGTTGAGCCTGAGCACCCGGGGCGGCTCGAGGTGGCGCACGGTGCCATCGATTTCACCGGCGCTGTCTTCGGCTACGGCGACGGGCCGGTGGTGATGGAGCGCTTCGACCTGAGCATCCCCGCCGGGCAGACGGTTGCCGTGGTCGGCCCGACGGGGGCCGGCAAATCGACCCTCGCCAAGCTGATCGCCCGCTTCTACGACCTGCGTTCGGGATCGCTGACGCTGGACTCGGTGCCGATCAGCCAGTTGGCCAACGCCGACCTGCGACGCCACGTGGTCATGGTGACCCAGGAGGCGTTCCTCTTCTCCGGCTCGGTGGGCGAGAATATCGCCCTCGGCCGTCCCGGGGCCTCGGACGAGGAGATCGTCCTGGCCGCCCGGGCCGTCGGCGCCCACGAATTCATCTCATCGCTGCCCGAGGGCTACGACACCGACGTGAACAAGCGCGGCGGCCGGGTCTCGGCCGGACAGCGCCAGCTGATCTCCTTCGCCCGCGCCTTCTTGGCAGATCCGGCGGTGCTCATCCTGGACGAGGCCACGTCCTCGCTCGACCTGCCCAGCGAGCGGGCGGTCCAGCGCGGGCTGGAAACGCTGCTGGGCAACCGCACGGCGCTGATCATCGCGCACCGGCTCTCCACGGTGGAAACGGCGGACCGCGTGCTGGTGGTCGATGGCGGGAGAATCGTCGAGGATGGAAGCCCGGCCGAACTGGTGGCCGCCGGAGGGCGTTTCGCCCGGCTGCATGGTGCTTGGAAGGACTCGTTGAGTTGAGCTCAGGAAGCCGGCCAAACCCCTAGCTAAATACTTAACACATGAAGTAAATTCAGTGTGTACCCGTTAGTCAAACGCGGCTGAGGTGCGGCTAAGCAATTCAGATAGCCGTCCCGGTCCACAATCCAGGAGTGTCAGTGGGCATCAAGTTCGGTGAGAAACTACGCAAGGCGCGCATCGATAGCCAACTTACGCAATCGCAATTGGGTGCCGGAAAGTACTCAACGAGCTACATTTCACTGCTGGAAACGGGAAGTCGCGAACCCACCCAGGAGATCATCGACGAGCTGTCGGCACGGCTGGGCATGGACCGCGAAACCATGGACTCATGGAATACCCCGGTCTCCCGGGACGAGGCCGAGTACGTGTTGCTCGAGCACCGGGCACGGCAGTCCTTCACCGCACGCGAATACGCCGACGCCGAGGCGACAGCCACCGAGGCCGCCCACATAGCGCTGCGGCTGAAGAACTCCAGCGCCTGGTGGAACATGATGTTCCTGCGCGCCGAATCCCTGCGCGACCAGGGCAAGCTGCAGGACTGCCGGGATACGGCCCTGGAAATCACCACCCACCCGCTGACCGGCGAGTCGGTGGCGCTGACGGTGCGTGCCGAAACGCTGCTGGGCAACGCCTACCTTGGCCAGGGCAAGCTGCACCTAGCGGTCGAACACGCGCTCAATGCCGTGGAGAACGGGCGTGCGCTGCCGCCGGACTCGATGATCTACATCTCCGCGCTCTTCGTGCTCATCGCCTCGCTGGCCGAATCGGGCCAGCTCGAAGCGGCCTGGGAACACTGCGCCGCGCTCGGCGCCGCAGTGGCGGACGGGGCTCCGCGGCAGACGGCGGGCAACGCCTATTGGGCCATCGGAAACGTCGCCTTCAAGCGCCAGGACATCGCCGCCGGACTCGAATACCACCAGCTGGCCAGCGAGCGGCTCCTTCCCGCCAGCGACCTGGAGCTGTGGGCCAGGTTCAACAAGGCCTCGGCCTCGATGCGGCTCAGCGCCGGCGTGATCGACCCGGGCACGTTGGCCTGCATCGAGAAGGCCGAGCTGGCCATGAGCATCATCGACGAGGACCGCGGCAACGACCTCGACCTGGTCCTGATCCGCGCGCGCTGGCTGCACCTGAACGGCAAGCCGGACCAGTCGCTGGAGCGCATTGAATCGGTCTCCGGGCGCAGCGCCGAGATGTCCAGCCTGCAACTGGGCGAGATCCAGCTGCTCACGGCCCGCTGCCTGGTATCGCTCGGGCGCGGCGACGAGGCCATGGGCCATCTGACCCGGGCCCAACAGACCTTCGCCACCGCAGGCGCCCCGAACCGGGCCTCGCTGGCCATCGAGCTCGCCACCGAGCTGCGCGCCTCGATCAGGTAGCCAGCGGACAAAAGGCCCCTGCCCACCCAACCGCCGGGGTTGGGTGGGCAGGGGCCCCGGGTGGGCGCCAGCGACTCAGGCGCTGAAGGTGCGCCCGGTCAGCCGCTCGTAGGCTTCCACGTAGCGGGCGCGGGTGCGCTCGATGACATCGGCCGGAAGCGCCGGCGGCTGCAGCCCCGATGCCTTGTCCCACCCGGAGGCGTCGGAGGTCAGCCAGTCGCGCACGTACTGCTTGTCGAACGACGGCTGCGCCTGGCCCGGCGCGTAGGTGGTGGCGTCCCAGAAGCGCGAGGAGTCCGGGGTCAGCACCTCATCGCCCAGGGTGATGGTGCCGTGTGCATCGACACCGAATTCGACCTTGGTGTCGGCCAGGATGATGCCGCGTGTCCGGGCGATCTCCTCGGCACGCGAGTACAGGCTCAGGGTCAGCCCGGCCAGGGCGTCGGCATTCGCCGCACCGATGCGCTCGATGGTCTGCGCGAAGCTGATGTTCTCATCGTGCTCGCCGACCTCGGCCTTGGCAGAGGGCGTGAAGATCGCCGGGTCGAGGCGTGAACCGTCAACCAGGCCGCCGGGCAGCGGCAGCGAACAAACGGTCTGCGATGCCTTGTACTCGAGCAGGCCGGAGCCCGTGAGGTAGCCGCGGGCGATGCACTCGATCGGGAACATGTCCAGCTTCTTGCAGACCATGGCGCGGCCAGCCACGGCATCCGGGACGTCGGTGGAGATCACGTGGTTGGGGATGAAGTCCAGCTGCTCGAACCACCACTGGCTCAGCTGCGTGAGCACCTTGCCCTTATCCGGGATCTCGGATTCGAGCACGTAGTCGTACGCGCTGATCCGGTCGCTCGCCACGACCAGGACGCGGTCCGAGGCATCCATGCTCTCCCCGGCCGGCACGTAAAGGTCACGGACCTTGCCCGAGTAGACGTGGTCCCATCCGGGCAGGACCAGGGTCTCGGTCTGGAAACCGGCCATTAGTAGTTTCCTCCGGTCAGCACGATCTGGCCGTTGGCGGCCTTCAGTGCGATGTCGGTGCGGTGCTGGGCACCCTTGAAGCTGATGGCCTCCACCCCGGTGTAGGCGGTGGTGCGAGCCGAGTGCAGGTCAGTGCCGAGTCCGACGACTGCCAGCACGCGCCCGCCGGCGGTGACGACGTTGCCCTCGGCGTCCGATGAGGTGCCCGCATGGAGTACCGAGACGTGCTCGAGCGCCTCGGCCGCGTCGATGCCGGTGATGACATCGCCCTTGGCCGGGTTCTCCGGGTAGTTCGCCGCGGCCATGACCACGCCGACCGCCGTCTCGTTGCGCCAGTGCAGCTGTTCGGCGTCATCGAGCGTGCCCTGGGCCGCCGCCAGCAGCAGCGGGCCCAGCGGGGTGCGCAGCCGGGCCAGCACCGCCTGGGTCTCCGGGTCGCCGAAGCGCGCGTTGAATTCGATGACGCGGATGCCGCGGCTGGTCAGGGCCAGGCCGCAGTACAGCACGCCGACGAACGGCGTGCCGCGGTTTTCCATGTCTCGGATGGTCGGGTAGGCGACGCGCTCCATGACCTCGTCGACGAAGCCGGCGGGCAGCCACGGCAGCGGGCTGTATGCGCCCATGCCACCGGTGTTCGGTCCCTCGTCGTTGTCGAAGATGCGCTTGAAGTCCTGGGCCGGGGCCAGCGGGACCGCATGCTTGCCATCGGAAATCACGAACAGCGAGACCTCGGGTCCGTCGAGGAACTCCTCGATGACCACCGTGCCGCCTGCTTCGAAGCAGACATTCGCGTGGGCCAGGGCCTCGGCGCGGTCGGAGGTGACCACCACTCCCTTGCCGGCGGCCAAGCCGTCGTCCTTCACCACGTACGGGGCACCGAACGCGTCGAGCGCGTCTGCTGCCTCGGCCTCGGTGGTCGCGACGCGGGCCATCGCAGTGGGAACCCCGGCCTCGGCCATCACCGACTTGGCGAAGGCCTTCGAGGCCTCCAGCTGGGCCGCCGCCTTCGACGGGCCGAAGACCGCGAAGCCGGCCGCCGTGAGCACGTCCGAAACGCCCGCTGCGAGCGGGGCTTCGGGTCCGATGATCACCAGCTCCGGGGACAATTCCCGGGCCAGGGCCAGCACGGCCTCCGGGTCCTGGGCGTCCACAGCATGGACGGGAACGTCACGGGCGATGCCGGCGTTGCCGGGCGCGCAGTGCAATTCGCTAACGTAGGGGTCCGCCATCAAAGCGCGGATCAGGGCGTGTTCGCGGCCGCCGGGGCCAATAACGAGTACCTTCACGAGACTTAAGCCTACCGGAGGCGCGCCGACCGATCCCGTTTGCTACAACGGCCCCCGCACGTAGGCTGGAGGCATGCGTAAAGAAACCCTGTGGGAGGCGCAAGTACGCGCCAATCCCGGCCATTCCCAGTGGTACATCGACCGCTTCGCCGCACTGCGCGCCGAGGGTGCCGACCTGCACGGGGAGGCCCGGCTGATCGATGCGATGGTCCCCCGCGGCGCTTCCATCCTGGATGCCGGCTGCGGCCCGGGCCGCGTCGGCGGGGAACTCGCCGCCCGCGGGCACCGGGTCACCGGCGTGGACGTCGACCCGGTCCTGGTCAACCAGGCCCGCACCGACTTCCCGAACGCACGCTGGGAGGTCGGGGACCTGAGCGAGTTGGACCTGCCCGACGAGCGCGATCCCGGCTTCGAGCTGATCGTCTGCGCCGGCAACGTGCTCACTTTCCTGGCCGAGGGCACTTCCGGCACGGTATTGGAGCGCTTCGCCGCGCACCTGGCCCCCACCGGACGCCTGGTTACCGCCTTTGGCACGTCGCGCGGATATGCCCCGGAAACCTTCCTTGCCGATGCGCGGGCGGCGAACCTGGTCGTCGATTCGCTGCATTCGACCTGGGATCTACGGCCCTACAAGGAAGACTCGGACTTCCTGGTGGCCATCCTCGCTCCCTCCGGCATCGTAGGCTGAGTCCCATGCCAGAAACCTTCAGCTCGGCGGCTGCCGAGGAACTCATCGTCGTGGACCGCAACGGGTTCGTCGAGTCGCGCCATTCGGGCTCCGCCGTCGTGGTGAACGCCGCCGGGGAAACCGTCATCGTCCTGGGCGACGGACTCACCCCGATCTTCCCGCGCTCCTCGCTCAAGCCCTTCCAGGCCATCGCCTCGATGCAGCTCGGCGTGCCACTGCGCGGCGCCGAGGTGGCGCTGGCCTGCGCCAGCCACGTCGGCAGCGGTGAACACATGGATCTCGCCGCAACGATCCTGCACAAGGCGGGGCTCTCCCAGGACGACCTCCGCTGCCCCGCCGCCTGGCCCCGCGACGAGGCCACCCGCAACGAGCTGGTCCGCTCCGGGGCCCCCGCCTCGAAGCTCGCCTTCAACTGCTCCGGCAAGCACGCCGCCTTCCTGTGGGCCTGCACCGAGAACGGCTGGGATACCGCAAGCTACCTCGATCCATCCCACCCCGTGCAGCAGCGGGTGGTGGAGGTCATCGAAGAATACTCCGGCGAGGAGCTCGCGTTCCTGGCAGTCGACGGCTGCGGCGCACCCGCCCCCGCATTGTCACTGGCCGGGTTGGCCCGGGCGTTCTCGAAGCTCGCCCTGGCACCCGGGAACAAGGGTGCCGACGCGCGCGCGGCCACCGTCGCCACAGCCATGCTCGACTACCCCTGGGCCGTCCACGGCCACGGGCAGGAGAACACGGTGGTCATGGAGGATCTGGGCGTGCTGGCCAAACTCGGCGCCGAGGGCGTCATCGGCATGGCCGCCCCGGACGGAACCGCTGTGGCCGTGAAGATGCTCGATGGCAACACCCGCGGAACCACGCTGCTGGGCCTGACCCTGCTGGCGCAGACCGGCGCCATCCCCGTCGAGGCCCTGGCTTCCGTGCTGGCTAAGGTGCTGCCCCCGGTCATGGGCGGGTCGGTCAAGGTCGGGTCGGTGCGCCTCGCCGCACCGGTGCTGGCGCTGCTGGACCGCTAACCATGGGCATCAGGCGTCGCATCGACGCTGCGGACGGGGCGGCGGCCCTGGTGCGGTGGGCTCTCTGGGCGGATGCCGACCCGGTGCCGGAACCACTGCCGCGTCCGGTGCTCGCCATGGCGGTGCGCTTCACGCTGGAGGAACTGGCGGAGCGGGCCGAAGGCAATTCGGTGGAGGTGCGGGTTCCCCCGTTCGGTGTCACCCAATGCATCCCCGGGCCGCGGCATACCCGCGGCACCCCGCCCAACGTGGTGGAGCTCGCACCAGCCGTCTGGCTTGCGCTGGCCACCGGCCGCGCCGACTGGGCGGCAGAATCGGCAGCGGGAAGGGTTTCGGCCTCGGGGCTGCGCGCCGACCTGTCCGCGCTGCTGCCGCTCTTCGGTACCCTTTAACATATGGATTCCACCCCGAACACCCCAGCGTCCGCCGCCCAGCCGGGTCCCATCGAGGTCACGGTGCACGCTTCGCCGCGCTTCTGGCCATTCATCTGCACCGGGGCGGCGATCGGACTGATCCTGGCCATCATCTCCGCCTATGCCAGTGCCGAATCGGCGGATTTCACCCGCGGCACCATCGCGGCATTCCTCGGCACCGGGTTTGCTGCCGGAGGCGCATTTCTCGCCGGTATCGCGTATTTGATTGTGGATCGCGTCACACGTTCGCGCTCCCGCCGTGCCACAGCCCTGCCGTTGGGCGACTCCGAGGCCTAGATCGCCGGGTTTTTCGACCGCCGGGAGCAAAGAGCACCGCCGGGCCGTGAGATAATCAGTACATGGCACGTGGTGACGGAATGCTGACTCATGATCTTCTCCCCGACGAAAAGGGACCGCAGGACGAATGCGGTGTCTTCGGCGTGTGGGCGCCCGGCGAGGAGGTGGCGAAACTGACCTATTACGGCCTGTACGCCCTCCAGCACCGCGGACAGGAATCGGCGGGCATGGCGACCTCCGACGGGGTTCGCATCAATGTCTATAAGGACATGGGTCTGGTCTCACAGGTGTTCGACGAGAACACCCTCAACTCCATGAGCGGACACTTGGCCATCGGCCACTGCCGCTACTCGACCACCGGTGCCAGCCATTGGGCCAACGCCCAGCCGACCCTCGGCCCCACGGCCGAGGGCACTGTCGCCCTGGCCCACAACGGCAACCTGACCAACTCGGCGGACCTGCTGGAAATGGTCAAGGCCAAGCATGGCGACAAGGCACGCGGCGAAATGGCCCAGGGCAATACCACCGACACCGCCTTGGTGACGGCGCTGCTCGCCGGTTCCGACGGCCAGAGCCTCGAAGAGTCGGCCCTGGAACTGCTGCCCAAACTGCATGGTGCCTTCTGCTTCGTCTTCATGAACGAAAACACCCTCTACGCAGCCCGCGACACCTACGGCGTGCGCCCGCTGGTGCTCGGCCGCCTGGAACGCGGCTGGGTCGTCGCCTCCGAGCAGGCCGCCCTGGCCACCGTCGGTGCCAGCTTCATCCGCGAGATCGAGCCGGGCGAATTCATCGCCATCGACGAGGACGGCGTGCGTTCGCAGCGCTTCGGCGAGGCCACTCCAGCCGGCTGCGTCTTCGAGTACGTCTACCTGGCCCGCCCCGATGCCTCGATCAACGGCCGCTCGGTGTACGAATCCCGCGTCGAAATGGGCCGCCAGCTGGCCCGCGAGAACTCGGCCGACGCCGACATCGTGATCCCGGTCCCCGAATCCGGCACCCCGGCCGCCATCGGCTACGCCGAACAGTCCGGCATCCCGTTCGCGCACGGCTTCGTGAAGAACGCCTACGTGGGCCGCACCTTCATCCAGCCGTCCCAGACGCTGCGCCAGCTGGGCATCAAGCTCAAGCTCAACGCGTTGGAGCCGGTGATCAAGGGCAAGCGCGTCGTGGTGGTCGATGACTCGATCGTGCGCGGCAACACCCAGCGCGCCGTGGTGCGGATGCTGCGCGAGGCCGGCGCCGCCGAGGTCCACGTGAAGATCTCCTCCCCGCCGGTGAAATGGCCCTGCTTCTATGGCATCGACTTCGCCACCCGTGCCGAGCTGATCGCCAACGGTGCTGCCATCGACGAGATCGGCAAGTCCATCGGCGCCGATTCGCTGGCCTACATCTCCGAGGACGGCATGATCGGTGCCACCCTGCAGCCGCGCGAGCGCCTGTGTACCGCCTGCTTCACCGGCGACTACCCGATCGCGCTTCCCGGAGCCGACCGCCAGGGCAAGAACCTGCTCGAGCGCCCGGCATCGACCGGTTGCGAGCCGGGCCCCGATGCCGAGCTCGAAGCAACACTTTCAGCCGCCGACAAGACCCCCAGTAACTAGTTAAGGACGTTCCCAGAGATGACTGCGCCCACCCCTGAGACCCCCGCCGGGATCACCTATGCCTCAGCAGGCGTCGATGTCGAGGCCGGTGACCGCGCCGTAGAGCTGATGAAGGCGTCGATCAAGGCCACCCACAACGACTCGGTGCTGGGCGGAGTCGGCGGCTTCGCCGGCCTGTTCGACGCCTCGGCGCTGCTGGGCTACACCAAGCCGCTGCTGGCCACCTCCACCGACGGCGTCGGCACCAAGGTCGCCATCGCCCAGGCCATGGACATCCACCACACCATCGGCCACGACCTGGTCGGCATGGTCGTCGATGACATCGTCGTGGTCGGGGCCAAGCCGCTGTTCATGACCGATTACATCGCCTGCGGCAAGGTCGTCCCGGAGCGTATCGCGGACATCGTCCGCGGCATCGCCGAGGGCTGCCAGATCGCCGGCACCGCGCTGGTCGGCGGCGAAACCGCCGAGCATCCGGGCCTGTTGGGCGAGCACGAGTACGATGTCGCCGGCGCTGCCACCGGCGTCGTGGAGGCGGACCGCCTGCTCGGCCCGGAGCGCGTGCGCTCCGGCGACGTGATCATCGGCATGGCTGCCTCGGGGATCCACTCCAACGGCTACTCGCTGGTTCGCTCGGTCATCAACCACGCTGGTTGGGCCCTGGACCGCGAGGTTTCCGAGTTCGGCCGCACCCTCGGCGAGGAACTGCTCGAGCCGACCCGCATCTACACGGCCGACTGCCTGGACCTGATCGATACGCTGAACACCGGTTCGGCCATGCCCGTGCACGGTTTCTCGCACGTCACCGGCGGCGGCCTCGCCGCCAACCTGGCCCGCGTGCTCCCGCAGGGCCTGATGGCCACGGTGGACCGCTCCACCTGGGAACTGCCGGCCATCTTCAAGCTGGTCTCCGAGCTCGGCTCGGTGCCGCAGCCGGACCTCGAGCGCACGCTGAACCTCGGCGTGGGCATGGTCGCCATCGTCGATGCTGCCTCGGCCGACGCCGCAATCTCCCGCCTGAATGCCCGCGGCCTGGTCTCCTGGGCCATGGGCACCGTCGGTTCGATCACCGATGCGGCTGCAGCCTCCGGCCTGGACTTCGTCCAGGGCGCCAAGGGCGTCGACGGCGGCGCCGTGCTGATGCAGGGCAACTTCGCCCGCTAGCAGCCACGCGCTGAGCGGCTGAGGGGCGGCACCACCGGGTGCCGCCCCTCAGGCGTTTAACCAGTCAAACGGGCTCCGCCAGTGCTATGGCGGCCGATGCCCGATCCGGCCCGACGGGGCATCGAGCGACTGAAGCGCCTGCACGATGTTGGTGCGCCACCTGAAATCGGCCTTGGCGTCACCCCGGGTGGGTCCTCCGTTGATCAACCCCACGCCTTTTCCCGCGGCCCTGGCGTCGAGCAGCAGCTTGTAGCCGCTCATCACGGCCAGCGAGGAACCAATCACCAGCAGCGCGCTGGAACGCGCCTCGAGCTCGCGGATCAGTGCCTTGCGTTCGGGTGGCACGTTCTCACCGAAGTAGACGACGTTGGGTTTGAGCGCTTCGGAGCCGCAGGCCGCGCAGCCCACCATCATGAATTCGTCGACGTGCGCCTGGTCCTGGCTCACGTCCCCGTCCGGGTTCACCAGCGACGGGTCAAGGTCGATGCGTTCGAGGTACCCGGGATTTGCCCTATGCAGGCGCAGGTCAAGGGACCGCCGCTCCTCCATCGCCCCACAGTCCAGGCAGCGGATGTGTTCCATGTCGCCATGCAGGGCGATCACCGTGTGCGAGCCCGCGGCCACATGCAGCCCGTCGACGTTTTGCGTCACAATGCCGCTGATTTTCCCCGATGTTTCCCAGTGTGCCAGATGGTGATGGATCGGGTTCGGCACGGCCTGATCCATGTGCCGCCAGCCCACGAAGCTGCGGGCCCAGTAGCGGTGCCGGGCCGCCGGTTCATGCAGGAATTCCTGGTAAGTCATGGGCCGGTGACGGCGAAGGGAGCCGCGGGGTCCGCGGTAGTCGGGGATCCCGGAGTCGGTGGATACCCCAGCGCCGGTGAGCACCAGCACCGAACCGCGTTCCAGCATCTTCCGGATGCCGCGGCTGGCCACGAGCGGGTCCTGCAGCGGGGCGGTCTCCCCCACCACGCGTTCGATGGACCGCAGGGCCGCCCGGTGTGCCATCTCTACGCCGAGTTTCCCCTCGTGAAGCATGCTCATCCACTTCCTGGGAGTACGCCAAATGCCACCATCACCCGCACCGGTCGGTGCGGGTGATGGTGGTTGGTCATAAACACAACTACGAGAACCGGACCCGGCGACGGGCCGTGTGGTTCATATCAGGGAGTCGGCGCATCAGCCGATGCGCCGTTGGTCGTCCTCGTCATCGTCGTCGCCGTACGTATCGTCATAACCCGAATAGTCCGGTTCGACGGGTACATCGACATGATGCGGAGTGGCGGCACGACCATGCGTACCACCGAGCTCGCGTTCCAAGGCGGACAAATCAGTGGCCGGGGAGAAATACTTAATATCCCTGGCCTGTCGTGTCGCTTTTGCCTTCTGACGGCCGCGCCCCATGGCGTGACCCCCTTTTTTCAGTAGATCCGGAGGTGGTCCCCCACGTAGGAGGAGGCCCCGGAATATGTGACTAATTCTTTCGTATTCCTAGGTTAACATGTTTCGGCCGCGGGTGTCCCCTCGGCCATGCGTTTATGCCGCTAGAGTAGAAAATAATTCGCACCGGAGACGGCGTCAAAGAGGAGGTTGATCATGCTGGCTAACGATCGCCCCGAGCCCTCGCCCTACCAGCCGCCGCTGTCGGCCACCGCGCCGACCCGACGCCCGTTCGGAGTGTTCAGGTTCTGGCGAATCCTCGGCATCCTCTGCGTGGCGGCGCTGGTCTTCTACGGCGCAGGTAAGCTGATCGGCACCCGGCAATCCACAGTGGTCCCCGAAACAGCCGTCCCCCGCGATGCCAACCCCGGCTTGGACGGTGTCATCGCGTCCGATATGCCGGCGGCCCAGTTCAGGGTCGGAGATTGCCTACAGGGCTTCACCGACCCGCTGCAACCAGCGACGGTCGTCACCTGTGAGAACGCCCACAACGCCCAGTACATCGGATCGTTCCTTGCCGAGGGGGATGCATTTCCGGGTTCCTCGGAACTGCTCAGCCTCTCCGAGAAGGGCTGCAAGGCCATTCGGCTGGATCCGGGAAGCGCCTTGGACTCGAGCTGGCTCTACCGGTTCAGCCACCCCTCAAAGGCCACCTGGGCCGAGGGCGACCGGGCGGTTGACTGCTTCCTCAGCCTGACCGACGGAACGGTCCGCAGCTCATTGCTTCCGCAGACGCCGGTCAGCATGCACAGCTAACCCGGCCGGCCCCTTTCGGGCCGGCCGGGTACGCCGGTCATTCGGTTAGCTGGTGCTGGCGGATTCCACCGTGAGAGCATCCCCCGCCTCATTGACCCCGACGTGGACGGTGTCCCCGTCTTGGATCGTCCCGGTCAGCAGGGCCCGTGCCAGCCGGTCACCGATTTCGCGCTGAACCAGCCGGCGCAGCGGCCGGGCGCCGTAGGCCGGGTCGAAGCCGGTGAAGGCCAGCCAGTCCCGGGCCGCGTCATCGACCTCGAGGCGCAACCGCTTACCGGCGAGGCGTGCGGCCATTGAGTCGACCTGAAGCGAGACGATCCGGCCCAGGTCCTCCAGCGACAGCGGGTCGAACATGATCACGTCGTCGAGCCGATTCAGGAACTCCGGCTTGAACGAGGAGTTCACGACGGCCATGACGGCGTCCTTCTTTTCTCCCGCTTCCATCGTTTGATCCACCATGAACTGTGAACCGAGGTTCGAGGTCAGCACCATGATGACGTTGCGGAAGTCGACGGTCCGCCCCTGGCCGTCGGTCAACCGACCATCGTCCAGTACCTGGAGCAGGATGTCGAAGACCTCCGGGTGGGCTTTTTCAACCTCGTCCAACAGCACCACGGAGTACGGGCGGCGGCGTACGGCCTCGGTCAGCTGCCCACCTTCCTCGTAGCCGATGTATCCCGGAGGGGCGCCGACCAGACGGGCGACCGACTGCTTTTCCGAGTACTCGCTCATGTCGATGCGGACCATGGCACGCTCGTCGTCGAACAGGAACCCGGCCAGGGCCTTGGCCAACTCGGTCTTACCCACGCCGGTCGGTCCCAGGAACAGGAACGAGCCGGTGGGACGATCAGGATCGGAGATCCCGGTCCTGGCACGACGGACGGCGTCGGAGACCGAGGCAACCGCGGCCTTCTGTCCGATCAGCCGTTCGCCGAGGTGCTCCTCCATGGTCAGCAGCTTCTGGCTTTCACCCTGGAGCATGCGCCCGGCGGGAATGCCGGTCCAGGCGGAGATGACCTCGGCAATATCGTCGGCGGTGACGTCTTCGGCAACCATCAAATCCCGTTCACCGGCCTGCTCCTCCGCCGCCTGAGCCGCCTGGAGCTCCTCCTGCAGCGTCGGGATTTCGCCATAGAGCAGGCGCGAGGCATTTTCCAGGTCGCCCTCGCGTTGGAACTTGTCGGCCTGCGACCGGAGCTCGTCAAGCCTGACCTTCAGGTCGCCCACGCGGTTCAGCCCGGCTTTTTCGGCTTCCCAGCGGGCATTGAGCGCAGCCAGTTCTTCCTTCTTGTCCGCGGCGTCGGCACGCAGGGCTTCGAGCCGTTCGATCGACGCGGCATCCGTCTCGCCTTCCAGCGCCAGCTCCTCCATGGTCAGCCGGTCCACCGCACGGCGTAGCTGGTCGATTTCCTCGGGTGCAGAGTCGATTTCCATGCGCAGTCGCGAGGCGGCCTCGTCGACCAGGTCGATGGCCTTGTCCGGCAGCTGGCGTCCGGTGATGTAGCGCTTGGACAGCGTGGCCGCAGCGACCAGCGCAGAGTCCGCAATGGCCACCTTATGGTGTGCCTCGTAGCGTTCCTTGAGCCCGCGCAGGATGCCGATGGTGTCCTCGACGCTTGGCTCGCCCACGTAGACCTGCTGGAAGCGGCGTTCCAGGGCCGGGTCCTTTTCGACGTTCTCACGGTATTCGTCAAGCGTGGTGGCGCCGATCAGACGCAGTTCGCCGCGGGCCAGCATGGGTTTGAGCATGTTCCCGGCGTCCATGGCGCCCTCCGACGCACCGGCGCCGACCACCGTATGGATTTCGTCGATAAACGTGACGACCTGTCCGTCCGAAGCCTTGATCTCCTCGAGCACCGCCTTGAAGCGCTCTTCGAATTCACCGCGGTATTTGGCCCCAGCGACCATCGCTGCCAGGTCCAGGGAGATCAGTGTCTTTCCGCGCAGGGATTCGGGGACGTCGCCAGCGACCATGCGCTGGGCCAGGCCCTCGACCACTGCCGTCTTACCAACGCCGGGTTCGCCGATGAGCACCGGGTTGTTCTTGGTGCGGCGGGAGAGGACTTGGACGACGCGCCGGATTTCGGAGTCTCTTCCGATGACCGGATCGAGTTTTCCGGTCCGGGCGATCGCCGTCATGTCGGTGCCGTACTTTTCCAGGGCCTGGAAGGTGTTTTCGGGGTCCGGGCTGTTCACCCGGTGGTCCCCGCGGATTCCGGGCAACGCCGTGTCCAGTACCGCACGCCCGGCGCCGGCGCCGCGCAGGATGTTGCCGGCTTCACCGGTATCCTCGCTAAGCCCCAGAGTCAGGTGCTCGGTCGAGACATAGGTGTCCCCCATGTCCTGCGCCGCCGACTGGGCGGTGGAGATGGCCTGCAGGATGCCACGGGAGTACTGCACCTGCGAAACGGTGGATCCGCTGGCCGAGGGAAGTGCCTTGATGGCGGCGCTCACCTGCGCAGAGAGGGAATCGGGATCGATCCCGACCGCCTTGAGCAGGGCGACCGCCACCGATTCGCGCTGGTCCAGCAATGCCTTAAGCAAGTGGACTGTTTCCACCTGCGGGTTCCCTGCCGTCGAAGCATTCATTCCGGATGCCGAGAGCGCTTCCTGACTCTTGGTCGTAAATTTAGTATCCACGTAGTTCCCTCCTGACCTTGATAAATGACTCAAACATGAGTCTATTACGCTCAACTTGCTTATATTGCAGTTTATTCCATCGCCGAGGCGTTCCGTGCTGGCCCGACCTAGCCGCTACCCCGCCGCCGCCGCCTCGATCACCGCAATGTCCAGTTTCCGCATCGCCATGAATGCCTCCACGACCCGGTTGACCACCTCGGGATCGGAATCGGAGAGCAATTCGCCGAGCCGGACCGGGACCACCTGCCAAGAAACCCCGAAGCGGTCCTTGAGCCAGCCGCACTGGCCCTCTTCTCCGCCATCGGTCAGCCCAGACCAATAGTGGTCGACCTCCGACTGGTCCTCGCACAAGACCTGGAACGAGGCGGCCTCGCTGAACGAGTACTGGGGGCCGCCATTCAGCGCGATGAACCTGCGTCCCTTGAGCACGAATTCGACGATGGCAGGCTCTCGCTCCAAGGCCGCCGGGGCCTCGAGCGAGACGTCACCCAGCAGCCCGGATTCGGGGAAGATCCCCGTATAGAAGATGGCGGCCTGGCGGCCCTGCCCGTCGAACCACAAGCAGTTGACGATGTCCCGCATTGCATTTCCTTCCGTGGGAGCTCCGCGACGTGGACGCAGTCCCACGATATGCGCGCCGCGGCAACCGGACAAGGCCATGAGAACGGTTCAGAAGCGTTTCGGGTATCCGGAGGAGACCGGTACGATGACCTTGCCCAGCGGGGCCAGCGAAACGGGAATCATCTTGAGGTTTGCGATACCCAGGGGGATGCCGACAATGCTCAGGAACATGGGAATGGCAGTCAATGCATGTCCGATGGCAATCCAGATCCCAGCAACCAGAATCCAGATGACATTCCCGATAGTAGATAAAGCTCCTACTTTGTCATGACGGTCCACGATGGTGCGCCCGAAGGGCCATAGGGCGTAAAGCGCGATCCTGAAGGAAGCGATGCCGAACGGGATCGTCACAATCAGCAGGCAACAGACGATGCCCGCCAGTAGATATCCCAGCGCCAACCAGATACCGCCAAAAACCAACCAAATGACATTGAGGAGTGTCGACACCGTGTTTTTCATGTCACAAGCATCCCCCGCCCTCCTGGGGAAAGCCATCGGGGATCACTCTGGTTTCCCGGGGGAAAAGCGGAATAACGTTTGCTAACGATTCCGCTCTACCGCCCCGGATGGTCATTTGCCCCCCGTGGATGAGGGCATGCTTAAGGGATGCGATTGTCCTCTGGTCGGCTTTTCCCTGTCCTTTTAGTTTCCGCCCTCGGCCTCACCCTGCTTGCGGGATGCGCCCAGGTCCCCGCCACAGCACAGTTGCCCGACCCGGCAGTCACCGCCCCCGCCTCCATCGCAGACCAGGTCCTTACCACCGAGGGGCTCCCGGTATCTCTGGTTCCTGGACTGGAAACGGTGATCCGCTCCAAGGAAGACCAGCACTTGTTCTTCAGCTGGTTTTCGCTTCCCGGCGAATCAGCCCTGGGCGCGACCCAGGAGGCCTTGGTTGGCAAGATCGTCGATCCGTTCATTGCCGCGGAGGCGCCGGTTCCCGCAGGTGCCGCACCAGAGCTGAACGTGCGGCCGGCACTCACTGCAGTTTCGGAAAGGATGCTGGGAACCCGCATCAGTTCCTACGTGTTCACGGGATCCTCCGGTGGTACCAGCTACCACACGCAATGGTTCGATCTGGAGCAGGGCACGGCACTGGAAAGCCGCGGCTTGTTCACGGGGCCCGCCGAATGGGCGACCTTCAAGTCGCTGGTCAGCGAGTTGCTGGCGCAGAACCCGTGGGCGTTGGCCGACGGCTTGGACACGCTGGACGATGTCCTGCTGGACTCGCTGAACTTCGATTCCGCAGGCAACATGCTGGTCGAATTCGACGAATCAAGCGTCGCCCCCGCCCCCGCGGGAACCATAGTCATCAAGGTGCCTTCCGGCACTGTGCTGCCGATGCTCTCGGAGGACGGCCTGGCCGCCCGCTCCGCCGGCATGAACCCGGTGGGGATCCCCTCCCCGACCTCGCACCTCCCCGAATTGCCCCCGGGCTCGGCACCTGGAACTCCGCCGGTCGAAGCCCGCTCCGTCCAGAAGGCCAACTGCACCAAGGTCAAGTGCGTCGCGCTGACCTTCGACGACGGTCCGGGCCCCAAGACAACCAAGGTGCTTGATGCGCTGAAGGCAGCCGATGCGCGGGCGACGTTCTTCGTCGTCGGCCCCAACGCGGTCGCCCGCCCCCGGGTGCTCAAGCGCATGGCGGCCGAGGGCCACGAGATCGGCAACCACACGTGGAACCACCGGCTGCTGACGTCGCTGGACGAAAAAGCGATCCAGAACGAACTGGACAGCACCGACACCGCCATTTCCAAGGCCGTCGGACGGGGTCCCACCGTCACCCGGCCGCCCTACGGGGCGAAGAACCCCACCACCAACCGACTGACCCGCACCCCGGTCGTGTTGTGGAACGTGGACACCCTTGACTGGAAGCACCGCAGCACCTCCAAGACGGTGGCCTCCGCGCTCAATGACACCCGGCCCGGATCCATCGTGCTGATGCACGACATCCACCCCAGCACCGTGGCAGCCGTCCCGGCGATCTTGGCCGGACTCAAGAAAAAGGGATACCATTTCGTCACGGTTTCGGAGCTGCTGGAATCAAATCACCCCAAGGCCGGGGTCGCCTATAGCAACGGCCCAGCGCCGAAACAGAAGAAACCAACGAAAAACAAGGGCTAACGTTTAATCATGAGCAATCCTGAAGAGCACAAGGCCCCGGTCAGCGGGCGGGCCGCCGAAGACCTATCGTTCTACCGCGAGGAACCGGTTTCCTTCGTCAGGCGCGGAACCCGGCTGCACGGCCGCAGGGCCGAGGCCTGGGACCGGCTGGCCGACGAACTGATCATCGACGTCCCACGCGATCGTGCCGATACGTCGGTGGCCGAGCACGCCACCTTCGACATCGAGCAAATCTACGGCCGCAACGCACCGCTGATCGTCGAGATCGGCTCGGGGCTGGGCGAGGCGATGGCACACGCCGCCGCCGAGCACCCCGAAAAGAACTTCCTGGCCGTCGAGGTCTACCGCCCGGGACTGGCGGCACTGATCGCTCGCGCCGAGGAGCGTGGATTAGGCAACGTCCGCGCCGTACAGGCCAACGCCCCAGAGGTGCTGGACGTCATGTTGGAACCCGGTTCGGTCAACGAGCTATGGATCTTCTTCTCCGATCCGTGGCACAAGACCCGCCACCACAAACGGCGCCTGATCAAGCCCTCGTTCATCGATAAGGCGGCACGCGTGCTGGCCCCCGGCGGAACGCTCCGGCTGGCTACCGACTGGTCCAACTACGCCGAGCAGATGCGCGAGGTGCTCGACGCCTCGACGGACTTCGATTCGTTGCACGCCGGCGAACGCTCCGGCGAGGACAGCGCCCTGACCCGCGTCCGCCGTTTCGGGCTGGAGGGTCACGATCCGGAGCCGGAGTTCACCGACGAGCTCGGAGGTTGGGCCCCTCGCTTCGAGGGCCGCACCTTGACCAACTTCGAAGGCAAGGCCGGCAAGGCAGGACGGCTGATTTTCGACCTGGCCTACCGCCGCCGCTAGGCCAGAGGCTGCAATCCGCTGGCGATCAGTGCCAGATTGCGCAGGCAGAGAGTGTCCCCGTCACGGTACCCGTGGCGGGGATTCCTGCTATCGGGCAGATATTGGGAGGTGTTGTGCCCGGAGACGGCCAGCAGGCCGAGCCCGGGCCGAGCTCCGATGGCGAACCTCCTCCCGGCGAGCCTGCGCCCCGAAAGCAGCCGGCCCCAGAACGAAGTCAGGTCCCGTGGTGCGACGGCGTCGAATTGCGGTATCCGAGGCGGCAGGGAACGCGGGCTGCCCGCCGAGCCGGTGGTGGCCAGCACGTCGACCACCACCACACCGTGCAAGTGCTCCAGCGCCAGGGCGGCAACCGTGGCCCCGTAGGAGTGGGCTTCGATGGCCAGATGGGCGCGGCACGGACGCAGCCTGTTGAACATGGCCAGGTCCTCCGCGAGCCGCATGGCGCCCTGTCGGGCCGCCGCGTTGGATAGCGCGGGGACCAGGCCCGGCGCCCGGTACCCGAGCCAGCTGATGACGCATGGTCCTTCAATACCCACTGCCTGCTGGGCCAGGTAGAGGCCTCCGGCCTCACGCACGCTGCCCCAGAGCGCCTTGGAGGCACGGATCCCGGACCCGGACACCTGGAAGGTCACGTGAGTTGCCGTATCCGGATCGCCCACCGCCACGGCCGCCAGCGGTTCGGATGCGTCCAGGTCCAGGTACAACAGCCGCCGCGGAGGGATGGCGGAGTTCATCGAATCCCCGCGCAGCGCATGGGCCATGCCATCGAGCGCCGAACGCGCCGACGGCGCCAGGTGCGCGCGGCGCACCTTGTCCCGCTCGAACTGCGCGGTCGCATGCAGCGTCAGTTCGGCGTAGGACGCCGGGAAGCGCATCGGGGCTACCGCTGCGGGGACCAGACCACGATGGCCTGGCTGCGCCCGCGGGGCCGCTGTCCGCGGGCCAGGGAGACCACGTCTCCCGCCGCGCCGGCAGCGAAGACGCGTCCGGCCTCCAGCGCCTGCCGATAGGCCCGCGCGTCGGAGAGCTCCTCGTTCAGCTCCCTGACGTGGGAACGCAACGCGGCGACCTGATGTTCGAGGGCCATGATCCGCTTAATGCCCTCGAGGGAGACTCCCTCCTTGGACAGGAGCTGGATCTCACGCAGCAGATCAACGTCGTGCAGGCTGTACCGTCGCTGCTTGCCGCCCTGCCGGGAGGGCATGACGAGACCCATTCGATCGTATTGGCGCAGCGTCTGCGGGTGCATGTCGGCCAGCTGCGCGGCCACGGAAATCACGAAGACCGGGATGAAGCGATCGTTGTCCATACCTTGGTTCTGGTTCCTTCCGTTGCCGTCCGAGGCTAGCGCCCGCCGTTGATCCCCGGGTTGGCTAAAGCGCTGCCTTGGCCTTGAGCTGCGCCCGTGGATTCGCGTCGGCGGTGGCCTCGGCAAACGCCTTTACCGCGGCCTCGGCCTCGGCCGAGAGGTTTTGCGGGACGACGACGTCGAGCACGACCAGCAGGTCGCCATCGCCCTTGGCGCTCTTGACCCCGCGGCCCTTCAGACGCAGGGTCCGTCCCGATGCCGAACCGGCGGGAACCTTCACTTTTACCGTATCGCCGGTGAGCGTGGGGACCTCGATCTGGCCGCCGAGGGCTGCCTCGGCGAAAGTCACCGGGACATGGATCCTGATGTCGTTTCCCTCGCGGGCGAAGAAGGAATGCGGCTTGACCGAGACCTTGACGATCAAATCGCCGTTGCCCGCCGACCCTGCCGAGCCCTTGCCGCGCACGCGGACGGACTGGCCGTCCTTGATGCCGGGCGGGATCCTCACGTCGATGACCTCGCCGCTGGGTTCGCGCAGGCCGATCGTGGTTCCCTTGATGGAACCGGCAAAGGAGATGGTCGTGGTCGCGTTGCGGTCGGCACCCTTGCGCGGGGCCTGCTGGAAGCCACCACCGCCACCGAACATATCGGCGAATTCCGGAGGTAGCCCGCCACCGCTGAACCCTCCGCCACCGCGGCGCTGTCCACCGCCACCGCCAAAGAGGTTGCTGAAGACGTCCTCGAAGCCGCCGCCGGCCCCGGGGTGTCCCTGGCCACCGGCGCTGAAGCGGGCGCCCGAGCCCATGGCACGGATCCCGTCGTACTGCTGGCGTTCCTCGGGGTCCGAGAGCACCGAGTGCGCCTCGGTGATGTCCTTGAACCGCTTCTCCGCCGCCGGATCACCGTCGTTGGTGTCCGGGTGGTACTTGCGCGCCATCTTGCGGTACGCCTTCTTGATGTCTGCGTCGCTGGCGTCCTTCGAGACGCCGAGAATCGCGTAAAAGTCCTTCTCGACCCAATCCTGACTGGCCATCAGGCGCCTCCTTCGGATGGTACTTCAACTTCATGTGGTCCCGGGGCGATTGCCCGCGCGGGGTAAAAACGGTGGAGCCGGGCCATCGTCCTCCAGCGGGGC
The DNA here is from genome assembly GCF_014190875.1 of Paeniglutamicibacter cryotolerans. NCBI lineage: Bacteria > Bacillati > Actinomycetota > Actinomycetes > Micrococcales > Micrococcaceae > Paeniglutamicibacter > Paeniglutamicibacter cryotolerans. The sequence goes on from NZ_JACHVS010000001.1 coordinate 464,894, forward strand.
ACCGGTTTCCCGGTTCCCCGCTGGAGGACGGCGCCTGGCCGTGGATGATGCCTTATTCTCCGGTGGAGACGATCACCTGGGCGGCACGCATGACGCGCTCGCCCTTCTTGAAGCCGGTGCGGAGAACCATGGATACGTGATCCGCGGGGATCTCCGGGTTCGGCTGCTGCATCAGTGCCTCGTGGATGGTCGGGTCGAAGACGACGCCGGCCTCGGCAATGCGCTCCAGGCCAAGGCCCTCGAGCACAGCGTCGAGCTTGTTCGCGATCGAAGCGAACGGGCCATCGGTCAAATCACCGTGGGCACGTGCCGCGTCGATGTCGTCGAGCACCGTCAGCATGTTATTCAGCACCGACTGGACGGCAAGTTCGCGGACTGCCTCCCGGTCACGCTCGACGCGCTTGCGGTAGTTCACGTACTCGGCCTGCAAGCGCTGCAGGTCCTCACGGAGCTCCGCCTCACGGGCATTGGCCTCCGCGTCGGCGGAATCCTCCACCGTTGCGGCCTCGTTGAGGATGGCCTCGGCCTGCGAGAGCGCGTCCCCCGAATCGTGCGCCTCGTCCACCGGGGTCACTTCCTCGTGGTTCTGCTCTTCTTCATTACCGTTGTCAGCCATGGAAGTCGCGCCTACTTCTTTTCGTCTTCGTCGATGACCTCTGCGTCGACAATGTCCTCTTCGGGAGCCGTGGCGTCGGCTTCCGGAGCCTGGGCAGCCTCGGACTGGGACTGGGCGTACAGTGCCTCGCCCAGCTTCGACTGCGAGGCCTGGAGCTTGTCGAAGGCGGCCTTGATCGCCGCGTCGTTGTCCTGGACCTCAAGTGCCGCCTTGAGCTCGTCGACGTCGGCCTGGACCTCGGTCTTGACCTCTTCGGGCAGCTTGTCGGCGTTGTCCTTGATCAACTTGTCCACGGAGTACGCGGTCTGCTCGGCCGAGTTGCGGATTTCGGCTGCCTCGCGGCGTGTCTTGTCCTCCGCCGCGTGCTCTTCGGCTTCGCGGACCATGCGATCGATGTCTTCCTTGGACAGCGAGGAACCGCCGGTGATGGTCATCGACTGCTCGACGCCGGTGCCCTTGTCCTTGGCCGAAACGTGCACGATGCCGTTGGCGTCGATGTCGAAGGTGACCTCGACCTGCGGGATGCCGCGCGGAGCCGGCGCGATGCCGGTCAGCTCGAACGTGCCCAGCGGCTTGTTGTCGCGGGTGAACTCGCGCTCGCCCTGGAAGACCTGGATCGATACCGACGGCTGGTTGTCATCGGCCGTCGTGAAGGTCTCGGAACGCTTGGTCGGGATGGCCGTGTTGCGCTCGATCAGCTTGGTCATGACACCGCCCTTGGTTTCGATGCCCAGGGACAGCGGGGTGACGTCGATGAGCAGGACGTCCTTGCGCTCGCCCTTCAGCACGCCGGCCTGCAATGCGGCGCCAACGGCGACGACCTCATCCGGGTTGACGCCCTTGTTGGCTTCCTTGCCGGCCATTTCCTTGACCAGTTCGGCAACTGCCGGCATGCGGGTGGAGCCGCCGACGAGGATCACGTGGGCGATCTCGGAGACCTTCACGCCTGCTTCGGCGATGACGTCCTTGAACGGCTTCTTGGTGCGCGCGAGCAGGTCGGCCGTCAGTTCCTGGAACTTGGCGCGGGAGAGGTGCTCGTCCAGGTGGACCGGGCCGTCGGCGGTGACCGAAAGGTACTGCAGGGAGATGTTGGTCGAGGTGGCCGAGGAGAGTTCCTTCTTGGCCTGCTCCGCTGCTTCCTTCAGGCGCTGCAAGGCGATCTTGTCCTTGGACAGGTCGGCACCCTTGCTCTTGGCCTGGGCCAGCAGCCAGTCCACGACGCGCTGGTCCCAGTCGTCTCCGCCGAGGCGGTTGTCACCGGAGGTGGAGCGCACCTGAATCGTGGAGAAGCCGTCGTCGTCCTTGCCGACTTCGAGCAGGGAGACGTCAAAGGTTCCGCCGCCGAGGTCGAAGACCAGGATGAGCTCGTCTTCCTTGCCCTTGTCCAAGCCGTAGGCCAGGGCAGCGGCGGTCGGCTCGTTGACGATACGCAGCACGTTGAGGCCCGCGATCTCGCCGGCTTCCTTCGTGGCCTGGCGCTCGGCATCGTTGAAGTAGGCCGGGACGGTCACGACTGCGTCGGTGACCTTTTCACCCAGGTACGCCTCGGCGTCGGCCTTGAGCTTCATCAGGATACGGGCGGAGATTTCCTGCGCCGTGTAGTTCTTGTCATCGATGGCAACAGACCAGTCGGTACCCATGTGGCGCTTGACCGAGGCGATGGTGCGGTCAATGTTGTTGACGGCCTGGCGCTTGGCGATTTCGCCGACCAGGACCTCGCCGGACTTGGCGAACGCAACGATGGACGGCGTGGTGCGGCCACCCTCGGCGTTGGCGATGACTGTCGGCTCGCCGCCTTCCAGAACGGAAACGACGGAGTTGGTGGTTCCAAGGTCAATACCTACGGCACGGGACATAATGGTTCCTACTTTCTTTCCTGTGGAATTCTTCTTCAACGCCCGACCACCGGGTGATTGAGCGTTCTGGACTCAAGTTTACCGAACGTGGATTCCGTGTCAATTCAAAGTTGAGTGACATTGACTCAACTTTTGGAATTCCAGCATTGCTGACGTCCTCTCCCCGAGGATAAACCGCGGATTTCCGGGGAACAAGACTCACAGGAAACACACTGTTCGCTGATAGAGATCTGCCGCCGAACCTTTGCGGGACATGCGAAAGGTCCCGCCTTCCAATGGAGGGCGGGACCTTTCATGTCATTTCTGGGCCATCAGTGCGATGACCTGTGGATCAGTAGTTCTTCTGGTTCGACTGCGGTGCCGTGGCACGGCGCGGTCCGCGGCCGCGGGCACCGCGCGATGCGCCGGCCGCGGCTTCTGCCTTCGCCGATCCCAGTGCATCGGCAATGGTGTGGCCGCCGGTGCGCGGACGGCTGCTGGACGAGGTGCCCTGGCGCTGGTCTCCGCCACGGGAGTCAGCTCCGCGCTGGCCGCCGGAATTGCGTGCCGGGGCCGCACCGCGGCCGGAACCGTTGCCACGGCGGGCCACGTCGCGGTTTTCGCCACGGCTCTCTCCACGGTTGTCGTTGCGACGCTCGCCACGGTTGTCCCCGCGGCTGTCGTTGCGGCGCTCGCCACGGTTTTCCGTGCGGCCCTCGCCACGGCCGTCTTTGCGGCGCTCTCCACGCGGAGCGCCGGAGCGCTCGGAGCGGTTCTCGTCACGGCGCTCTCCACCACGTGCCGGCTCGGCACCTGCACGGGCTGCTCCGCGTCCGCCACGACGGCGGCCACGGCCACCGGCGGCATCGGAATCGCTCAGCGTCTTGGTGCGCACGGCACTCTGCGAGCGCTCCTGCGGGGCGACATAGGCAACCAATTCGGCGCGTTCGCCGACGACGTCGAGCACCTTGGCGCCGTTCGGGGAGACCTTTTCGAACGGGACCTTGATCCCGGCGGCCTTCATCATCGATTTGACATCGCTCTGCTGGTCGGGAGTGACCAGGGTGACGACGGTGCCGTCCGAACCGGCGCGGGCGGTACGGCCCGAGCGGTGCAGGTAGGCCTTGTGCTCTGCCGGCGGGTCGATGTGCACGACCAGCTCGACGCCGTCCACGTGCACGCCGCGTGCGGCGACGTCGGTGGCGACCAGCACCCGGGCCTCGCCCGAGGAGAAGGCGGCCAGGTTGCGGTCACGGGCGTTCTGGCTCAGGTTGCCGTGGAGGTCGACGGCCGGGATGCCCGACTTCGACAGCCAGACGGTCATCTTCTTGGCGTGGTGCTTGGTGCGCATGAACATGATCCGGCGACCGGAGCCCGAGGCGAGGGTGCGCACGAGATCCTTCTTGTCGTCGGCCGAGGTCAGGAACACGTGGTGCTCCATGGTGTTCACGGCTGCGGTGGGCGCATCGACCGAGTGGATGGTCGGGTTGGACAGGTAGCGCTGGACCAGCTTGTCCACGCCGTTGTCCAGCGTGGCGGAGAAGAGCAGGTGCTGGATGCCGCGCGGGGCCTGGTCCAGGATGCGCTTGACGACCGGAAGGAAGCCGAGGTCGGCCATGTGGTCGGCCTCGTCGAGCACGGAGACCTCGACGCGGGACAGGTCGACGATGCGCTGCTTGAGCAGGTCCTCGAGGCGGCCCGGGCAGGCGATGAGGATGTCAACGCCGGCGTTGAGGTCCTTTTCCTGGCGGACCTGGGAGACGCCGCCGAAGACAACGGAGGTGCGCAGGTTGGCCGCTTGGGCCAGTGGCTCGACGACCTTGGAGATCTGGGTAGCCAGTTCGCGGGTCGGGGCCATGATCAAGGCGCGCGGAGTGCGGGCCTTGCGGGACTTCGGGTCGGCGGCCAGGCGGGCCACGACGGGAAGCGAGAAGGCGATGGTCTTGCCCGAGCCGGTCTGGCCGCGGCCGAGGACGTCGCCGCCGGCCAGGGTCGAGGGAAGCGTGGCTTCCTGGATCGGGAACGCCGAGTCGATCCCCTGTGCGGAGAGGACGTCGGAAAGGAAAGAGGGCACACCAAGGGAGGTGAAGGAAAGGCTCACGGGCTGCTTTCGGTCAAGGCTGCGCACACCGGGTCCGGCGCGCGTTGTCGCCGAAGAAAAAGAGTGCCTGGGCCCGCTTGGGGCGCCGCCGTTCCACAACAAGGGTGGACGGCCTTCCACCGCTGTGCGGCGGGAAAGGAATCAGATCTGTCGACGCATAGGCCAGATGGCGGCGCTGATGACAGCGGGCCGAGTGAGCCTATAAATACCAATCCTAGCAGTCCCATGCCCTTCCCGCCGACGAGATCTGGCTTACTCCCGCTTCGACAGCCTGCTGGGCCACCAGACTTTTTGCCCAATGTCGTGCACCAATGCGGGCACCAGCAACGTGCGGACCACCAACGTATCCAGCAAGACGCCGAAGGCCACGATGAAGCCCAGTTGCACCAGGAACATGATCGGGATGACGCCCAATGCGGCGAAAGTAGCAGCAAGTACGACGCCGGCGGAGGTGATCACCCCGCCGGTGACCGAGAGCCCGCGCAGGACCCCGTTGCGGGTTCCATGCTTCAGTGATTCCTCGCGGACCCTCGTCATGAGGAAGATGTTGTAGTCCACGCCCAGTGCAACCAGGAAGACGAAGCCGAAGAGCGGAACCGAGGGATCTGCACCGGGGAATTTAAAGATCCCATTGAAGACCCACGCGGATATTCCCATCGCCGTCCCATAGGACAACAGCGTCGTCGCCACGAGCAGGACCGGAGCCAGTATCGAGCGTAAGAGCAACATCAGGATCACGAGGATGGCGGCCAGGATCAGCGGGATGATCTTGAGCAGGTCAGCCTCTGCCGTGGTGGCCGTGTCACTGAGCGTCGCAGTGGTTCCACCGACCAGGACCTCGGGGTCCGCTTCGTGCAACGTGTCGCGCAACTGCACCAGGGTGGCCTTCGCCGCGTTTGAATCCGCCGCGTCGTCCAGGGTGATGGTCAGCAGTGAGCGTCCGTCCACGACCTGGGCCTCACGGCCGGGCATTACCGGCCCTCCCCCGGAAGCCTGGATGTACACCGAGGCGACACCCGGAACATCCTTGGCGACAGTGAGCAGCGCGCTGGCGCGGTCGGCCGGAACCACCCCGTAGGCGGGACTTCCGGTGCCACCGGGGAAATGATCGCCCAGGGCCTGTTGCCCGTCCCGTGAATCGGTCTGGCCCAGGACCAGATCGCTTTGCGGGACACCGGTTGCCTTGAGCTGCGTGATGCCCAATGCGCCCGCGGCCAGAACGATGATCGTGAGGATCCAGATGGGTCGAGGATGGCGTCCGACGAAGCGGGCGATGCGTCCCCACAAGCCATCGGGAAGTTCTTCGGCTTCCAGTTCACGGGCCGGGCGCGGGTGGAAAGGCCAGTAGGCCGCCTTGCCCAGCAGCGCGAGCACCGCCGGCAGGAAAGTCAACGCCGAGAGCACGGAGAACAGTATGCCGAAGGCGCCAATGGGCCCCAGTGCCTTGTTGGAGTTCAGGTCCGAGAAAAGCAGGCACAGCAGGCCGACGGCAACGGTTCCGCCCGAAGCCAGGATCGGTTCAAACGATCTGCGCCAGGCCAGGACCGCGGCTTCCCAGCGCCCTGCCCCGGAGGCCACGGCTTCCTTGTGCCGGGCAACTAAAAGCAGCGAATAGTCGGTGGCAGCACCGATGACCAGGATGGAGAGGATGCCTTGGCTTTGCCCATCGAGCCTGATCAAACCCTCTTTGGCCATGAAGTAGACGGCTAGGATCGCCCCGCACAATGCCACCATGGCGGTCAGCAAGACGGTGATCGGCAGCAGCAGCGAGCGATAGACCAGCAAGAGGATCACCAATACGGCCGTCAGTGCCACGCCCAGGAGGACGCCATCGATGCCGGAGAATGCCTCGGACAGGTCGGCGGTGAATCCGGCCGGCCCCGTGACATAGGTACTTGTCCCCTCCGGTGCCAGCTTAACCAAGTCGGACCGCAGCTGGTCCACTGTGCCCTTGGTATCCCCGTCGGCCGACAGCGGCACCAGCAACTGGGCCGCGAGCCCGTCCTCGGAGAAGAAGGGGCCCGCAATTGCGCCATCCAAGTCCGGGAGCTTTGCCAGCGAATCGGCCACGGACTTGATCGCCTGCTGGTCGAGGGCGGATGATCCGACCACCACCACCACGGCGGGGATCGCATCGCCTTGCCTGAATTTCTCTTGCCAGGCAAGAGCCCGGGTGGCCTCGGCCGAGGCCGGTAGGAATGCCGCCTGGTCGTTGGTCTGCACGCTGCTGAGCTTGCCGAAGGTCGGCCCACCGACCCCGGCCACCCCAAGCCAAACCACTATCAGCGCTACCGACACTAAGGCGCGCCACACGGCAAATTTGGTGTGTTTCGAAGCGGAATGCCGCTGTCTTTCCATGTCCGGACCCATTTTCGTTAGCGCAGGCAATAATACTTTCCATCACAGAGTATTTCGACTATGGAAATACTTCAACACCGCATTAGAATGGAACCATGGATCCGATCGCCGCCCGAGAACTCGTGCTCTTGCTGCAACGCTTCACCCAAGCATCGGATCGCTACGTGGAATCAACCGGACAACTGCATTCCACACACCGTACCGACATGAACGCGCTGGGAGCAATCATGCGCTTCGAAGCCGCCGGCACTCCTCCCACACCCGGTGACTTGGCGCGGGAGCTCTCGCTCAGCTCCCCCGCGACCACCGCCCTGCTGGACCGGCTCGAACGCCACGGACACATCGAACGGCTGCGCATGGACGCGGACCGCCGACTGGTCCGCATCCGGTTGACCGACAAGGCTAAAACCGACGGCCGGACAATGTTCGGTCCGCTGGCCACACACATGATGGCAGTGATTGCCCAACACGAACCCGCCGACCTGGCAGTAGTCTCCCGGTTCCTCAAAGAGGCCATCGAGGGAGTCGACCGCGCCACCGCGGCAACCCGGGCCGACCTGTAACGCATACGTCCGGGCAGGGTCACTCCCCCTAGGATTATCCGGTGACTCTTTCCCTATGGCTTTCCCTGTTGGGCGCCAGCATGCTGATCAGCCTGACCCCGGGCGCCGGTGCCATCAACACGATGACCAACTCGATCAACTCAGGTTTCACCCGGTCGATCTGGGGAATCCTGGGTCAGCAGGCTGCACTGCTGGTGCACGTGGTGGTCGTGGCGGCGGGCGTCGGACTACTGGTGTCCCAATCCCCGGTCATCTTCTCGGTGGTCCGCTATGCCGGCGCCGCCTACCTGGTCTATCTGGGCATCCGGCTGATCACCGCCAAGGCCGAGGCCGAGACCGAGCTGGAGAAACGGGGCGCCGAATCAGCGTTCTCGATGTTCAGGCGCGGGTTGTGGGTCAACCTGCTGAATCCGAAGGCCATCATCTTCTTCCTGGCCTTCACCCCCCAGTTCATCCGCCCTGACGAGCCGCTGCTGATCCAGTACTTGATCTTCATCGGCACCATCGTCGTCGTCGACGTCATCGTGATGTGGTTCTTCTTCGCCGCGGCGGCCAAGGGCTTCCGCCGCTTCACCTCGACGGCACGCGGTCAGCGCATCCTGAACCTGGTCTTCGGAACCCTGTTCATCTTCGTCGCAGCCCTCCTGGCCCTGGTGCATTAGCCATTGGCCACGATCCCGGATTGGACACGGTTCTGCGCGTGTGGCCACACAGGGGTGCCGGAGACCTAGAATAAGTGCCATGTACCGGATGACTACAGTTTGCACGGGGAACATCTGCCGCTCACCCATGGCCGAATACATGCTCCGGACCGCACTTGTCGATGCGGGCATCGAGGGCGTGCTGGTCGACTCGGCCGGCACCACCGACTGGGAGGTCGGCCGCCCGATCGACCCGCGGGCCGGCGCCCTGTTGCGCTCCCACGGCATCAATGCCGACGGACACCTGGCCCGCCAGTTCGAACCCGTTTGGTTCCGCGGCACCGACCTGGTGCTGGCCCTTGACCACGAGCACTACCTGGACCTGCTGAAGCTGCAACCCGAATCCACCACCCCGGGAACGGTGCGCATGCTGCGCTCCTTCGACCCCGCCGTCGCCGGAGCAGCCCCGGCCATGCAGGGGATCTACGACCCCTGGTACGGCGACGAGGCCGACTTCCGTGCCAGCTGGCAGATGATTTCCGCGGCGATCCCCGGCGTCCTGAACTTCGTGCGTTCCGAGCTGCTGCACTCGCGTGGACACTAACCGACCCTCGGTCATCGCCATCGATGGCCGCTCCGGGGCGGGCAAGAGCACGCTGGCCCTCGAACTTGCCACGCTGTTGCGCGTCCACCGTCCTGTTGCACTCTTCCACCTCGAGGACCTGTACCCGGGCTGGGACGGCCTGACGGCTGGCATCGAGGCCTACGTCACCGATGTGCTGGCACCGCTGCGCTCCGGACGCCGGGCACGGTGGCACCCCTGGGACTGGGAGGCCGACGCCCCCGGCGCCGAACGCACCACGGCACCGGCACCCCTGGTCATCATCGAGGGCGTGGGAGCCGGTGCCTCCGCGGCCCGGACGCATCTGGACGCGCTGCTCTGGGTCCAGGTCGAGGGCACCGACCGCAAGGCCCGCGCGCTGGCCCGCGACGGGGAGGCCTATGCCCCGCATTGGGACCGGTGGGCCGCCCAGGAAGAGGCGTGGCTTGCGACGGACGACGTGCGGGGGGCCGCCGACGTCACCGTCTTCAACCGGGCCGACGGCGCAGCCCCGCCCGACGCGCTGGCGGCACTGCTGGCGCTTCCGCAACTGGCCGGACTGCTGCGCCCCGAGGCCGAAGCGGCGGCGGGACAGCGCATCCACTCGCGAAGGATCGACTGCACCCACCCGGACCCCGTCCCCGGTCTCGTCGAGGCTCTGTATGCCGGCTCCGAACACCTGGTGGTGCTCGATTCGTCGAACCACCCGGCGCCCGGCACCGCAGACCCCTTCCGCAACGGGCACTCCATGCTGGCCGATGCCTCGGGCCGCGGCAGCACGGTGTTCGAGCACGGCGCCGGCCGCTCGACGATCAGCCGCGGATGCGCCACCGCCAGCGTGCCCGGGGCGTTCTTCGACTGGCTCGACCGCACTTGGGGCGGAACCACGGAAGCTTCGGACCCCGACACCGGAAGCGGATTCGACCTGGGCTGGATGGGCTGGCTCGGCTATGAGCTCAAACGCGAAACCGGTGGCTCCGATGTTCCGGCGGCTGCCATCCCCGGCGCCGACGCCGCGCTGATCAGCCCCGCGCGCGGCGTGCTGGTGGACCATTCGCGCGGCTGCGTGTGGGCGCTCTCCCGCGGTACCGCGGGCTCCGCGGCGTGGTTCGCCCGGGTCACCGATGCCGTCGCGGCGCTCCGCACATCCCCCGCCACCCGGCCCGCGTTCGTGCCTCCGGGCCCGGTCTTCGACTCCGCCGACCCCCGCGACCGGTACCTGGCCAAGGTGGTTTCCGCCCAGCAGGCGATCCACGCCGGCGACAGCTACGAGGTCTGCCTGACTACCCGGCTCGGCGCCACGGTTCCCCGCGCGGCGCTGGACCCCTGGCTGCTCTACCGCCGGATGCGCACCTCGAGCCCGGCCCCGTTCGCCCATTTCATCCGCTTCGGATCCACCGTGGTGGCCAGCACCTCCCCCGAACGCTTCGTGTCGCTGGATGACCGGGGCTGGATGCGGGCCGAACCGATCAAGGGCACCCGCCCGCGCGGGGCGGACCCGGTCGCCGATGCCGCGCTGGCTGCCGAGCTTGCCGCCTCGCCCAAGGACCGCGCCGAGAACATCATGATCGTCGACCTGCTGCGCAACGACCTGGTCCGTTCGTCGGATCCGGCAACGCTGTCGGTTCCGCGGCTCTGCGCCATCGAAACCTATGCCACCGTGCACCAGATGGTTTCCACCATCGTCGCGCGGCTGCGCCCCGGCGCCTCGCGGGCCGAGGCCATCGCGCTGGCCTTCCCCCCTGGTTCGATGACGGGTGCCCCGAAGATCTCCACCATGTCCATCCTCGATCGGCTGGAGGACGGGCGTGCGCGCGGCATCTACGCGGGAGCCGTCGGATACTTCTCGCACACCGGTGCTGCGGACCTGGCCGTGGTGATCAGAACGCTGGTGCTGCGCGACGACGGGGCCGGGAACTGGGACCTGGGCCTGAGCGTCGGCGGGGCGATCACCGCCGATTCGGACCCGGCCGAGGAATGGGACGAGGTGCGGACCAAGGCCCGCGGCGTGCTTGACGCGCTGGGATCGGTCTTCCCGGACTGAGCCGCCACGGCGTCGGACCTACTGCAGCGTCGAGGTCAACCTGCAGACGTTGTCGATCCAGCGCGCGAAGCGCGGGCGCCGCGTCCATTGCCCGAGCAGGAGCTCGCTGGACACGGCCCGGTAAGCGTCGTGCACGCGCGAGAGCTCACCGGTTATTTCTGGCCCGAGCAGCATCACAGTGATCTCCATGTTCAGCGAGAACGAGCGCATGTCCATGTTCGACGAGCCGAATACAGCCACCTCGTCATCGACCGTGAAGCACTTCGAATGCAGCACCATCGGCGCCGGATATTGGTAGATCCGCACCCCGGCACGCAGCAGTGCCAGGTAATAGGACTGCTGGGCGCGCTGGACCACAAACTGGTCCCCTTGCTCCGAGACAAACAGTTCCACGTCGACCCCGCGCTGCGCCGCCGTGGTCAGCGCATAGAGCAGCGAATCGTCGGGCACGAAATACGGTGAGGTGAGCGAGAGCCGCTCCGTCGCCGAATAAATCAACGTGTTGAACAGGCGCAGGTTGTTCTCCGCCTCAAACCCGGGCCCGCTGGGCACCACCTGACCGATCTCCTCACCGGCATCAGGCGGCTCGAGCTCGGCTTCCTCGATGTGGGCGAGGTCTGCCAGCAGGTCCTCGTCGGTCTCCTGCGACCAGTCGGTGGCGAAGACGACGTCCAGGCTGGTGACCAGCGGACCGCGAATCTGCGCCGTCAGCTCCACCCATTCGCGGCCCACCCGCTTGGCCGAACGCCGCTTGTAGCTCGGCTCAATCAGGTTCTGGCTGCCGGTGAACGCCGTCTCCCCGTCAACCACGACGATCTTGCGGTGGTTGCGCAGATCCGGCCGGCGCCACTGCCGGCGGAACGGGGAGAGCGGCAGCATCCAGCGCCACTGGATCCCCGACGCGTTCAGCCGCCGCACCAGCGCGCGGTAGCCCCGGACCCGCAGCGTGCCTAGGTGGTCCAGCAGGAAGCGCACCTTCACCCCGCGCAGCGCAGCGGCCTCCAGCGCGTCGAGGAACGGTCCGGCATAATCGGGATCCTGTCCCACGATGTAGAACTGCACGTGCACGTAGCGCCGCGCCCGATGCACCTCGAGGGTCATCCGCTCCAACGATTGCGCGTAGTCGGTGATGAATTCCACCGCGTTGCCTCCCTGCAGCGGCAGCGCCCCCAGGTTCCGGTTCAGTTCGGCGGCCGAGCGCACCCAGTCGGGGGCGTCTAAGACGATGTCATCGGCCTCCAGATGCCGGGTGGCTTCCAAGACCCGCGCGTTGATTTCCTTCTGCCGCTTGATCCGCCGGTTCGAGAGCTTGAAGTTGCCGAACATCAAAAAGAGCAGCAGCCCGAACACCGGCAGGATGAAGATGGACAAAAGCCAGGCCATCGCCGTGGTAGGACGCCTGTTGCCGGGAACGATGCCGATCATCGTGACCCTGATGACGACGTCTGCGCTCACGCTCAGCACCCAGACCAGGGCACTGAAAGACAGCCAGCCGCCCTGCATGTCCGGTATCACCGCTCCCGCCCGCCTCCCCCGCCTAGTCAAAGCTCCGGATCCCAGCCTACCGGCCGGGCCCGGCTACCGGCGGGGTTCGGGTCAGGCTGGGTTCGGGTCAGGCGGGGGACCAGATCAGCCGGCGCCGCCGGCATCTCGAGCTGTTGCGGAACCGGCCCCGGCGGTGTCGTGCCCGGTCGTCGACGGCTTGCCCGCTGTAACCTTTTCCCATGACTGTTTTGGTGTTCCTTGATCCGCAATTTCCCGCCGGCCGGCTGGCCGACGCCACGGTGCCGCAGCTTTCGGTGCTCGACCAGGGGGTGACCCGCGGTGACGGGATCTTCGAGTCGGCGCTCTATAAGGGTGCCGTGGTGCGCAAGCTCGAGGCGCATCTGGCCCGCCTGGCCGTTTCCGCTGACACCTGCGACCTGACCCTGCCGGAGACGGCTGCTTGGCGCGCCGCCATCGCCACGGCGGTCTCCGCCTACGATGCCGCAGCCCCGTCCGAGGAGGCCGTGGTGAAGCTGGTGGCCACCCGCGGCGCGGAGGGCGCCCAGGCTGGCACCTGCTGGGTCACCGTCTCCCCGGGCCCTGCCCTGGGCCGGGCCCAGCGCGAGGCCGGCTTGTCGGTGCTGTTGTTGGACCGCGGCTATGACTCCGCGGTGGCGGAACGCGCACCGTGGCTGCTCATGGGTGCCAAGACGCTCTCCTACGCGGTGAACATGGCGGCCCTGCGCCACGCACACGCCAACGGCGCCGACGATGTCATCTTCATTTCCTCCGACGACATCGTCTTGGAGGGCCCGACCTCCACCGTGCTGCTGGCGATCCGCGAGGGCGAGACCAAGCGCCTGCTGACCCCGACGTTGGAAACCGGAATCCTGCCCGGAACAACGCAGGGCGCGATCTTCGCCGCCGCCAAGGCAGCCGGTTGGGAACTGGGATACGGCCCGCTGGCCCCCATCGATCTGATGGATGCCGACTCGGTGTGGCTGGTATCCAGCATCCGCCTCCTGGCGCCGATCAATTCCATCGATGGAACCCCGATAGCCCGTGACCCCGAGCTGCACGCGGAACTGACGGCCATGGTCGACGCGATCGCCTGACCAGGACACCTGTCCGATGATTGCCACTCCAGCCACCCTCGGGGTGGCGATCATCGTTGGGCCGGGATTTGATGCTGATGCACCATGGGTCCATTCCCTGCGGCAGCCCAGGAATACGAATGAGGGCCTTCCGGGTCAGCGTTCGGGTAGGCATGCCTCAAACAACCAGTCAACCCCTCGCAACAACCCTGTGAACAACCCGAAAAAGCCCCACTGAACTGGCACTGAGCAACAATCACCGCACGCGTCAAGGCATTCCAGAACCCTTCCAAACATCGGTCCACAGGCGTATATTTGTCGGCCTTACGATTCCAGTGAGATGGTTTCGGCGTAAAATCAAGCCATGGCTGGAGAAATCCCGGCTTGTCCCCGTGGGCATCTCGATGGCCGGGTCGTGCGTGACGGTCTGCAAAAAGACGGAGGCCGGCCCCGGCAACGCTGGCGGTGTAACCTCCCGGGAGGTTCCTACCACCGCTTCCTCGGCGTGGTCAGCCGGACGCGTGCAGACCACGAAACGTGCGTCGAATGTGAGAGCCATCTGGCACCCCATGAAGGACCCGCAGCTCCCGCACAGTTTGAATACCTGATCCGTGAAATCGCTGCGGCCCTTGTTGATATCGGCCGCGGAAGCACCTATATCGATGCCGCACGGCGCGTACGGATGCAGGCCTCCGGCAATACTCCCGCCCAGGGGCAAAAGCTTCTGCATAACGGCCAAACCGTGGCTGATTGGGTGGCTGATTTTGTCCCCGTGGTGGCCGCGGCCCAGGCCCCCGTGCGGTGGCCGGCAATCCTCGTTCTGGACTCGAAGACGTTCTGGTGGCATGCCGCCGGGGAATTCACGGACCGGACCGCCCTCTATACGGTCCTGGCGGCCTACGGCTATGACCGGAACGGCAAAAACGGGCAGCTGTGGCGGTTGGAGGCCCACCCCGCGCGCACGACCGCCGCCTGGGGTGAGTTCCTCGATCGCTTTCCGGGGACCCCGCTGTCCATCGTTGCCGACGAGGATCCCGGTATTCGGGCCGCGATCATCAAGCGCTGGGGCGCCTTGTTCTGGCTGGAGCGCTACCACGCGTGCGAACACCACCTGTATGCCAGCGGGAGGGCAACGTTGGAACAGACCGTCGGGTCCGGTGTTTTACGGGACCTGTTCCACGGTGCACTGAACGATATCCATCGGTGGGATGCGTTCGAAACCGCGGTTCAGGAGTCGGGCCTGCTGGCCATCCAGACCTGGGTCGGTGGCCACGGCCAGCAGATCCGCCGACAAGCCGGACGCCGGGAGGCGATCGCGCCGATCTATACCAACGGTGCGTTGGAAAGCGTTTTCGTCCGGGTGAAGAAATGCATCGGAGACCGGGCCTTGTCCTTGCGCAATCGTGCCCGGTTGAACCTGTTGCTGGAGTTGATGAGGTTGCGGGAGCTGCGGGCCGACAACGCCGGTGATTACGCCATGGCGATCCGTGCGCACTTGCTAGCCAACCAGGGACACCCGCAGCGCAGGTATCGCGACATCTGCGATCGGCGGGTCACCCCGGACGGAAGGAAAGCCGAAAACAGTCTGTGGTCCGCGGCGGCCCAGCTGAGATTGCAGGCCCGGGCCGAGGTGAAAGCGGCAGCCCGGCGGCGCATCGCCGACGGTCCATCCGCAACCGAAATCGACGGGTCCATCTCACTGGAATCGTAAGGCCGATATTTGTTCTATGTTTGAAGCGCGGAACACCACCGACTCGAACCCGACGGACCCGCCAGCACCAGCCCCCGGGACACACCTCCCCGCCACCGCCCTGCTCGGCCACATCACCACGCTCACCCATACGGCCCGCACCCTGATCCCCGTCCTGCAACACACCACCGCCACCGAGACCGACCTCGTGGACATCATCACCGGCATCGAAGAAACCAAGGCAGCCCTCGCCGCCCTGGAAACCCACGCCACCCTCGCCCTGGACACCGCCACCCGCGCCACCCAAGCCCGACACGGCGCCACACCCGAAACCCTGGGCCGCGGCGTCGGCACCCAAATCGCCCTCGCCCGCCACGAAGCCCCCACCGAAGGCCTACGCCACCTACGCTGCTCCCGCATCCTCATCGAAGACCTCCCCCTGACCCTGGCCCACCTCACCCGCGGAGGCTTCACCGAAGACCAGGCCCTGACCCTCGCCCACGAGGTCCGCCACCTGAACCCCGACCTGCGCACCGAAATCGACACCCGCCTCCACGCCCACCCCGAGGACTTCACCGGACAGGGAGCCAAGGCCCTGTCCAACTGCGTGCGCACCCTTGCCCAGGAACTGGACCCCCGCGACCTGCTAGCCCAGGCCGAAACCGCGCGCCAAAAACGCTACGTCACCCTCTACCCCGCACCCCACGCCATGATGCACCTCACCGGCATGCTCCCGGTGGACCAAGGCCTCCTCATCCAGGCCGTCCTGAACGACCTCACCGACTCCACCCTGGCCACCGGCCAAGGCGCCGGGCGCAACCGCGAACAGATCCGCACCGACGAATTCTTCGAACTACTCACCGGCACCCACACCCGCGCACCGGCAGTAGAAATCGGACTGATCATCACCGACCGCTCCCTCTTCGAAGGAGACACCGAACCGGCCTACCTCCAAGGCTACGGGTCTGTCCCCTCCCCCTGGGCCCGGGACCTGATCCGCGGCGATGACCACGACGCCAAAGCCATCCGCTGGATCCGCCGCCTCTACACCGCACCGGGCACCGGAGACCTCCTGAACATGGACTCCACCCGCCGCACATACCCCCGCGGACTCGCCAAATTCATCAGAGTCCGCGACCAGATCTGCGCCACCCCCGGATGCAACCACCCCATCGGCCACTACGACCACATCCACCAAGCAGCCCTCGGCGGCAAGACCACCGCCGCCAACGGCGCCGGCCGCTGCGCCTGGTGCAACCAGACCAAGGAAACCCTCGGCTTCACCGAACGCGTGATCCCCGGCATCCGCCATGGCTTCGAGATCACCACCCCGGCCGGGAAGACCTACCGCTCCATCGCCCCGCCCCTGCCCGGCACCCACACCCGCAACTGAAACCCCGTCTGAACCCACGTACGGAAAAACCCCGATTTCCCAAGGAATCGGGGATCTGACCACGCCCGCAGGGAACGCCCAGCGCCAGGTTCTAACCCCAGACTAGATTCCAGGTTCCAAACCCCATCGCCGCAGCGGTTGCAGCAGCACCGATAGCCAGTCCGCCCATCAGAACCCCGGCATCCTTGGGAGCAAAACGCGACGTTTTGGACCATGTGCGTGTGGAGGTTCCAAATCCCTTGGCTTCCATCGTGACGGCCAATCTGGCAGCACGACGAATGGCCTGGACAAGAAGCCCCAGGCCCTGCCAGAGATTGGCTCGCAACCTCTGGGCCACCGTGCCATGCGCTCCGACGCCACGAGCCCGTCGGGCCATGCCGAGGGTCCGCCATTCTTCGGTCAGCAGCCCCAACAAACGCATTCCGGCCAAAGCACCGAGCACGAATCGATGTGGAAGCCGGGCCTTCTGCGCCAAGGCATTGGCCAGGTCTGTGGGATCGGTACTCGAGAAAACCAAGACCGACGGGATCGCCACGGCAAAAGCCCGCAGTCCGGTTGCCACGCCAGCCGAAACCGAGCCCTCGGTGATGGTAAAAATCCCGAGGTTCAACAGCAGGGCACCGGAGTCGTTGCCCACCAGGGCAGTTCCCCAGGCCGCCAGCATTCCCGCCACCAAGAGCGGCCATGCCCTGAACATGAAACGCACTGGCGACAGTCCGCTCAATGGCAGCAGGAACAGGCTCGCCAGCACGACGACGGCCCCGGAGACCCAGTCCAGGCTGGCCACCAACGGAGCGGTGGCCAGGATAACCGCGGCTAGTTTGGCCAACGGGTTGGCCCTACCCAGGAAACTGCCACTGCTCGAGGCTTCTGGCTCCAGCAATCCGCCGGTTCCGGTAAGGTTCTTCGACGGCATCCCCTCGGAGAGTTCAAGGCGTTCGGCGCCCAGGGCAGCGGCAAAGTGCTCGTCATGCGTCACCGCCAGAACGGAACCGCCGGTATCAAGATGCTCGTTGAGCAATCCAGCGAGTTCGGCCCAGGTGTTTGCATCCTGCCCGAAGGTCGGTTCATCGAGGATCAGCACTGCCGGTCCGGCCGCCAATACAGTGGCCACCGAGAGCCGACGCTTTTCACCTCCGGAGAGCGTAAACGGATTGACCGCTGCCAAGTGTTCGAGCCGCAACCGTTCCAGCAGCGTCCCGACCCGCTCATGAATCTGCTCCTCGGTGAATAATGCAGACCGCCCATCGGGGGTACGGGCCATGCGCGGACCGAACGCGAGCTCTTCACGCACCGAGTTGGCGACGAATTGGTGTTCCGGTTCCTGGAAGACGGTACCGATGCGGCTCACCAGGTGGGAAGCCCGCCATGAGTATGGGCGGTGGCTCAATGATGAACCGGAACCGCGCAGAGAATCGAGGGCTGCTACGCTTCCCTCGCGCTCGGGCAGCAGACCGGCCAGTGTGAGGGCCAGCGTCGATTTGCCCGCACCATTGGGGCCGGTCACGCACAGCGCCTGCCCGCCCGAGAGTTGCAGGCCGATATCGCGTTGCAGGACCTGTCCCTTGGCCGTGCGCGCCACCGCCAGGTCTGTGGTTTCCAGCAGGGCGCGGGTCGAGGTGCCGGCCCGGATCCCCCGGGTTCGCGCCGTGGCCGGCATATGACCGGGAACCCAGATGCCGTCGGCAATCAGTTCCTCGCGCTGAGGTCCGGGGCCGAAGAGCTCGTCGGGGGTGCCGTCGATGGCGATGCCTCCCCCGGGCCGAAGCACGATAACCCGATCCATATGGGGAGCCCAGGCATCCAACCGATGTTCGACGATCAGCAGGGTTGCACCGCTTGCCGCGACCGCCGCGATGACTGCGTCGCGGACCTCCAATACGCCTTCGGGGTCCAGGTTGGCTGTCGGCTCATCCAAGAGCACCAGACCCGGTCCCATGGCCAGGATCCCGGCCAGTGCCAGCCGCTGCTTCTGCCCACCCGAGAGTGCGGCGGTGGGGTGGTCCAGCGACAACCGCAGGCCCACTGCCTCAAGGGCCGCTTTGACGCGAATCCTGATCTCGGCCGGATCAACCGCGAGGTTCTCCGCTCCGAAGGCCACATCGTCTCCGATGCGGGCCTGGATGACCTGGGTCTCCGGGTCTTGTTGCATCAGCCCGGCACGCCCGTGCACCATGTGGGCGGGAACCTCATCCAGCAGCAGCTCGCCGTGGGCTTCGGTCTCCTCGTCCGCGTGCAACACGCCGGCCAGCGCATGGAGCAGCGTGGATTTCCCGGCCCCGGAGGCTCCGGCCAGCAGTACCCGCTGACCGGGAGGGATGTCCAGGTCGAGCCCGGAAATCGCGGGCAGGTCACGGCCGGCATGCTTCCAACCCCAGCCGGCGGCACGTACGGCCACTCCCCTGGCCCGCACGGGACGCTGCCCGGCGGCAGTCGTCAGCAGCTCAGTGTCCTCGGACACGGAAACTCCCTACTTCCGCACGGTGCCCAGCACCGTTTCCTGTGCGGCCTTGCGGCTGGCCAAGGAAGACAGGGCCCCGGTACGGGCCAGTGCGCGCGTAGCCAGCCAAGACAGGAGCCCGCCGATGACCAGCCCGGAAAGGGTCATGGCCGCGACGTAGAACAGCTTCATGGACTGTGTGTATTCCGCGAACCAAGCAAAGATGAAGGCGTCGTTGATGCCTCCGAACAGGCCGGTGACGGCTCCGGCCAGCAGTGCCGTGGGGAGGCCCCAGGACTTGTACAGGAAGATCGCGAACACCAATTCAGCGCCCAGGCCCTGAATGAGTCCGGAGGCGAGAACCGTCCATCCATATTCGGAGCCCATGAACGAGGAGACCACGGCCGCCACCGTTTCACAGAACAGTGCCGCACCCGGCTTTCTGATGATCAGGGCACCGAGGACTGCAGGGAAAAGCCACATTCCGCCCAGCAGCGCCGAGGCGGGAGGGAAGGCCACGAAGAGGAAGTCCAACGAGTGGTGGACGGTGTTCCAGGCGAAGAAGACGACGCCCGAGGCGACAGCCAGGACGGCCGCAACAACGATGTCGACGACGCGCCAGGTACTGCGCGTCGGTGCGATTTGAAGACTGGTCATGATGGATCCTCCTTGGATTCAAGGAGGGGAGGGATGCACGCGCAAACGAGAATCCCTGAGATCTCGACTCCCTTCGCCGGTACTAACCGGAGCAGGTTCGAGGGTCTGCGGCTTGCCCGCACTCTCAGCGCCCTGCGTAACCATGGTTACGCCGCGCTCCCCTGTCGTGTGTGATTCAGTATCGCCAGTGTACCCCCACGCTATGCTGGAACCGTATTTGCTACAACGAGGGAAACAGGGAACATGCAAGCCATCATGAAGATCGCCGGACCACTGATTTCCATTGCGGCCGGATTCGTCGGCGGCAAGATCGTGGACAAGCTCTGGCTCGGGTTCACCGGCCAGGAACCGCCCAAGCACGGGAACAAGGAAGCGCTGGCCGAGGCATCGCTGCGTCAGGCGCTGAGCTTCGCCCTGCTTTCGGCCATCACAGCCGCTGTGATCCAGGTGCTCACAGATCGTGGAACGCAAAAGGCGCTCGCCCGCTTCGCCAAGGACTGATTGCCGGATTACGGCGATTCGGCCGCGGCACCCCGGGTGCTGCGGCCGTTTTGTCAGCAGACCGGGTCGTCCCCGCCCTGCCCCTCGGCCCGGGCCACCACCGCGTCGAGCTCATCGACCAGCAGGGTCTCCTTTTTCATGTGCTTGGTACGGTAGCCGGCCCGGCCGACCATATGCGCGGAGACGGGCGCCGTGAGCAGCTGCAGCAGCCAGGCCAGGATCAGCACCGGCACCACATTCCAGCTGCGCAACTCCAGCGCCAGCGCACTCAAAAGCAGGAACAGCCCGAACACCTGCGGCTTCGTTGCCGCGTGCATCCGGGACATGAGGTCCGGGAAGCGCATCATGCCGATGCCGGCTGCCAGTGACATCAGCGCGCCGACGATCATGAACACGGCGGCGACCGAGTCGATGATCGTATCCAAAAGCGTCGGCTCCATCAGGCGTTCCTCCGATCGGTGACGTAGCGCGCGACGGTGACCGAACCGATGAAGCCGATCATGCAGCACAACACGACGAAGATCAGGTTGTCCGTGTGTTTGTTCACCGCCATCTCGATGGTCAGCCCGGCGGCAATGATCACCAGCAGCACGTCGGTGGCCAGTACCCGTTCCAGGATCGATGGACCGCGGGCGATGCGCACGATGGCCAGCGCGGCGGCCGCGACCAGGATGCTTCCGGTAATCCACAGCACGATCGTCATCATGGGTTTTTCCCCTCCTCGGGCTTTGCCGTTTCGGCGTTCAGGGCGGCCAGCTCCGCCGGTGTGCCCATGACCCGGATCAGCCGGGCCTCGATGTCCAGAATCCCGGCGCGGGCCTTCTCGAGCTCCGCCGGTGTGTTGACGTTCAGGAAGTGCAGGTACAGCGTGGAACTGCGCCGATCGACCTCGACGACGAAGGACCCGGGTATCAGCGTGAGCACATGGCCCACCGCCGTGACCATCAGATCCTGCTCGGTGCGCAGCGGGACGGCCAAGATCGCCGAGCGCGTCTTTGGTCCGCGGAACACCGCCAGGAACAACACGCTGAAGCTCGCCGCCGCGACGTCGACGATGAAGCGCAGCAGGAACAGGAACGCCCGCCAGATGTTGAACCGTGGGCTGAGGATCACCGGCGGGAGCCGGAACAGGTTGACCAGGGCCCAGGAGATCAAGAACCCGAAGACCAGGTTGCCCGGGGCGAAGTCCTGCCACAGCGCACCCCAGAACAGCGTCATGCCGATCAACAGCGGCAGTTCGATGCGGAAGGGTGTGCGCCCGGGCTTCTTTCCGGTGTTTTCGGTGCTCATGGCTTCACTCCCTGCTCGCCCAGGACCGCTTCGATGTACGGCGTGCGCTCCAGCATCTGGTCCGCCGCCCGCTGGCTCAGGGCGAACAGCGGTCCGGCGAAGATCGTCAGGGCGATGCCGAGCAGGACCAGGCCCGAGGTCGCCGCAACCATGGTGCGCGGCAACAGCGCCGTATCACCGCGGTCCGAGTAGATCGATCCCGGTTCGTCGGCTACCACGTTGTAGGTGGTGATGCGCTCACCCTTGGCCGCACCGACCAGCAGCAGCGGATCGGGGTCCGTGGCGTCCTCTGCCTTGCGCCAGAACGCGCGGTTCCAGACCCTCGCGACGGCCAGCAGGGTCAGCAGGCTCGTAGCCACGGCGCCGCCCACCACGATCCAGGTCAACCAGGTGCCGTGCTCGATGCCGCCGGCGATCAGTCCCAGCTTGCCCAGGAAGCCGGAGAACGGCGGAATGCCGGCCAGGTTCATGGCGGGGATGAAGAAGAGCAGTGCGAGCACCGGGGAGAGCCGGGCCAGCGATCCCAGCCGTTCGACGTTCGAAGTCCCGGCGCGGCGTTCGATCAGTCCGGTGACCATGAACAGCGAGGTCTGCACGACGATGTGGTGAATCACGTAGTAGACGGCCGCAGCCAGGGCTAGCGCGTTCCCCACGGCCAGGCCGAAGATCATGTAACCGATGTGGCTGGTCAGCGTGAAGGAGAGCATGCGCTTGATGTCGATCTGGGCGAGCGCACCCAGGATGCCGACCAGCATGGTCAGCAGCGAGACCACCAGCAGCACCTCGCTGAGTTGGTTCCCGGGAAAGAGCAGCGTCTCGGTGCGCACTATCGCATACACGCCGACCTTGGTCAGCAGGCCGGCGAACACCGCTGTGACCGGTGCCGGGGCCGTCGGATAGGAGTCGGGGAGCCAGAAGGACAGCGGGAAGACGGCGGCCTTGATCCCGAACGCGACGAGCAGCATCAGGTGCAGCACCGTCGAGGTGCCCGGGTGCACATCGGGCAGCTTCAGCGCCAGGTCGGCCATGTTCACCGTTCCGGTGGCGGCGTAGATCATCGCGATGGCGATCAGGAACAGCACGGAGGAGACCACCGAGACCACCACGTAGGTGACCCCGGCCCGGATCCGTGCTGTAGTCCCGCCCAGCGTCAGCAACACGTAGGAGGCGGTAAGCAGGATTTCGAAGCCGACGTAGAGGTTGAACAGGTCACCGGCGAGGAACGCGTTCGACACGCCGGCGACCAGGATCAGGTAGGTCGGGTGGAAGATCGAGACCGGTCCGTCCTCGTCACCATCGGCCATGCCCTGGCTGGTCGCGTAGACGAGCACCGAGAGCGAAACACAGGTGGAGATCACCAGCATCAGCGCGGAGAACTCGTCCACCACCAGCGAGATCCCAAACGGCGGGGCCCAACCGGCCAGGGTGACCGCCTGCACGCCGCTACCCCAGACGGTGACAAGCATCCAGACCTCGAGCGCCAGCGTGAGCGCCAGCGCCGAGAGCGTGATGGCCCGCTGGGTGCGCAGGTGCCGGCGCACGACGAACGCCATGGCGGCGCCGAACATCGGCAGCGCGACGGCCAGCGGGGCGAAGGAGACGGCGCTCAGCATCTGGCTCATGGCTGCTGCTCCCGGTTCCGTGTCGCTGGGTTCTGTGTCGTGCGCTCGATGTGCGCTTTCCGCGGCCTCGGCTCGCTCGGTGCCGCATCCGGGTCGTCCGGTGCGAACTCGGTGGTGTCGGCGTCGATGATCGCGTCGTCCTCCGGGTCGAAGTTCGACTGGCCGGCCACGCGCTGATCCTCGTCGTCGTCCATGACCTCGTCGGCCCGGGAAATGATCCAGGACCGGTAGATCATCGCGAGCATGAATGCCGTGACGGCGAACGTGATCACGATGGCCGTGAGGATCAGTGCCTGCGGCAGCGGGTCCGAATACCGATCCGGGGCGACGTCCTTGGCGTAGAGCGGGGCCAGGCCGGCTGCGCCGCCGGTGGCGAGGAGCAACAGGTTCACCGCGTTTCCCAGTAGCACGATGCCCAACAGCACCTTGGTCAGCGAGCGTTCGAGCAGCAGATAGATGCCGGCGGCAAAGAGCACGCCCATGACCAGCAAGAGGGTGAGGTTCGTGCTCATCGGCCGGTTCCCGTCGGGTTGGTGTCGGGCAGGTCATGCATGTCTGTGGGGCTGCGGCCCTCGGAGCGCTCGTCGATTTCCGAGCCGAGCGAGCGCAGCACGTCGATCACCAGCCCGACGACGATGAGGTAGACCCCGATGTCGAAGAAGGTGGAGCTGACGAACTTGTGTTCACCGAAGAGCGGCAGGGCGAATTCGAAGACGGCAGACTGGAACACCTGCCCGCCGAAGAATAGCGGCACCGCCCCGGTCAGCGCAGCCAGGGCCAGCCCGGCGCCCATCAGCGTGCCCGGGCTCACAGGTGTCGCCTCGGCCAGTTCCACCCGGCCGCCGGCCAGGTACCTGATGGTCAGGGCGAGCCCGGCCAGCAGGCCGCCGGCGAATCCGCCACCGGGTGTATTGTGCCCGGCCAGCAGCAGGTACACGGAGAAGAGCAGTACCGAGTGGAAGATCAGCCGGGTGACCACCTCGAAGGTGATCGAGCGGCGTTCCGGGGCCAGCGTCCGCCCGGCCACCAGCCAGGCGGTGGACGCGGAGGCGGCGAAGTCGCGCGCCGTGGACAGCGCAGCGGCGCCGTGCCGGGTCGTGTCGATGGCCTCGGAGCCGTGGTCGACGCTGCCCGATTCCACGTCGGCGGCGCGCAGTGCCCTGTCCCCGCGGCCGCGCACGAAGATCAGCGATGCGACGCCGGTCGCCGCGGCAGCCAGCACGGTGAGCTCGCCAAAGGTGTCCCAGGCGCGGATGTCCACCAGCGTCACGTTGACGATGTTCTTCCCCGCACCGCCGATGTAGGCGAGGTCGGGGAAGGCGAGCGAGACCGGCTCCGCTACCCGAGATGCCATTGCCGTGGCGGCGATGTACATCATCGCGGCGCCGAAGCCGATGCCGATCAGCGCCCGCAGCACCCGGCGCCCAGAGGGGTTACCGGTCCACAGCCGCACCGGCAGCGCGCGTAGTGCCAGCACGAACGCGACCAGGACGATGGTTTCGACCAGCAGCTGGGTCAGCGCCACATCCGGTGCGCCCTGCAGGGCGAAGATCATCGCCATGCCGTATCCGACGACCGAGACCATCAGCACGGCAAGGAAGCGTCGATCGGCCCGCACCGCGCCGATGGCACCGATGATCATGGCCAGCCCGACGGCCAGCTGTGCGGGGGTGTCGAAGAGGATGAAGTTGCCAGGAGCCGGGGTGACCAGCAAGATGGCCGTCAGCGTGGGTCCGAGCAGCGCAACGACCAGGATCACGCTGAGGTAGAAGCCCAGTGAACCACGCTGGGTGCGCCCGGTGAGCCAGATCGCCAGGTCGTCGATGGCGGCGACCAGCTTCTTGTAGCCGCGCTCGGCATCGACGAGCGCGGGCACCGCATGCTGGAAGCGGGAGACTGCCCGGTTGCCGGCGAAGAGCGCCACGCCGACGGCGATGCCGATCGCGCTCAGGCCCAGCGCCGGGGTGAAGCCATGCCACAAGCCCAGGTGGATGGGGTGCCCGGCCGGCGGGTAGAGCCCGGCGTAGGGCGCAAAGGCCGCTTCCAGCACACCCGGGAAGAAGGCAAAGAACACGGTGGCGCCGGTCAGCACCAACGGCGGCGCCACCAACAGGAACGGGATCTTCCGGAACGCGGTGTCCAGCATGTTCTTCTTGGTGGCGAAGCCTCCCCAGAGCCAGCGTGCGCTGTAGGCGAAGGTCATCGCCGCACCCAGCACCACACCGGACAGCAGGACCACGCCCCACACACCCCGGGTTGAAGCCTCCTGAACCAGCACCTCGTACACCGATTCCTTGGCGACGAACCCGAAGAGCGGGGGCAGCCCGGCCATCGACGCGGCGGCGATCGCCGCGATGGTAAAGAGCAGCGGGGCCCTGCGGCGCAGCCCGGAGAGCACCCGCAGATCGCGGGTCCCGGCCTTGTGGTCGATGATGCCCACGACCAGGAACAGCGTCGCCTTGAAGAAGCCGTGCGCCATCATCATCGCCAGCCCGGCCAGCGCGGCATTCGCGTTGCCCAGCCCGATCACCAGGATCAGGAAGCCCAGCTGTGAAATGGTGCCGTAGGCCAGCACCAGTTTCAGGTCGGTTTGGCGCAGCGCCTGCCAGCCGCCCACCAGCATCGTGGCCAGGCCCAGGCCCAGCACCATCGCGTCCCAGTAGGCGGTAGTCGAGAACCCGGGGGCCAGCCGCGCTACCAGGTAGACGCCGGCCTTCACCATCGCCGCGGCGTGCAGGTAGGCGGAAACCGGGGTTGGCGCCGCCATCGCACCGGGAAGCCAGAAGTGGAAGGGGATCAGCGCCGACTTGCTCATGGCGCCGATCAGGATCAGCCCGATGGCCACGTCGATGAACGTGCCCGAGGCGGCCAATGCCCCGGCCGATTCCATGATCTCGGAGATCCGGTAGGTCCCGGCCGCGTGGCCGAGCATGACCAGTCCCACGAGCATCACCAGTCCGCCGAAGGTGGTGACCATCAGCGCGTTCAGCGCCGAACGGCGGGCGAAGATCCGGGTGCGCGAGAACCCGATCAGGAGGTAGGACAACACGGTGGTCAGTTCCCAGAAGATGAACATCAGGATCAGGTCGTCCGCCGTCACCAGGCCGAACATCGCGCCGGCGAAGGCCAGCAGCTGCGCGCCGAAGGTGCCGATGTGCGCGTCCTGGTTCTTGAAATAGCGCGCGCAGTAGAAGAGCACCAGCGCACCGACGCCGAGCACCAGCAGGCACAGCACCGCGGAGAGCGCATCGATCCGGAAGGCCAGTTCGACCTGCAGGCTCGGGATCCAGGGGATCGTCAGCGACGGCGGCGCGTGGGGCATTCCGGAGGCCGCGTCCTGCCGCGCGTTGATGAAGGAGCCGAAATTGAGCAGCAGCCACGCGAATCCCAGCGCCGGTGCAGCACCCAGGATGTAGAAGGTGCCGCGTCCGAGCAGGCGGAAAAGCAGCGGCGAAACGGCTGCCACCGCGAAGAGCGCTATCAGGACGATCAGCACGGATGGGTCTCCAGGTGGCATGGGCCGCCGGACGGCGCGGCGGTGGTCAGGACCGGACTCCAGCTTAACAGCTCGCGCACCGGGTCGGCGTTTCCACGTCGTGTTGACCCGCGCTGTGATCCGGCACCGGTTACGATGCATCAATGAGCGAACACCAGGCTGTGGCCCAGCCCACCCGCATCCTCACCAAACAGGTTCTGGCCTGGGCCTCTTGGGATTGGGGTTCGGCGGCAATCAACGCGGTGATGACCACTTTCGTGTTCACCGTGTACCTCACCAGCTCCTACTTCGGCTCCCCGGCCGAGACCTCGGCGGCACTCGGTGCCGCACTGGCCGTCGCCGGCGTCGCGGTGGCTCTGCTGGCCCCGATCACCGGGCTGCGCTCGGATGCCGGAGGGCGCCGCCGCTTCTGGCTCGGCGTGAACACCGTGCTGGTGGCACTGACCACGGCGGCCTGCTTCTTCGTCTTCCCGGAACCGCGCTTCCTGCTGCTGGGCGTCTGCCTGATCGCGCTGGCCAGCGTCTTCGCTGAATTCGCCACGGTGAACTACAACGCGATGCTGCCGCAGATCTCCACTCCCGCGACCATCGGCAAGGTCTCCGGGTTCGGCTGGGGCATGGGCTACCTCGGCGGCATCGTTGCCCTGTCCATCGTGCTGTTCACGCTGGTCACACCGCTCTTCGACTGGGCCGGCGCAAACGAGCACAACGCGCTGAACCTGCGTCTGGTGGCCGTGTTCTCCGCGCTCTGGTTCATGGGCTTCGGGCTGCCGGTGCTCTTCACCGTCCCGGAGCTGGCGGCGACCGCGAAGTCGGCACGGATCGGCTTCGTCGCCGCCTACAGGGTGCTGGGCCGGCGCGTTGCGGCGCTCTACCGCACCGACCGGCACACCGTGTACTTCCTGCTCTCCAGCGCCGTGTTCCGCGACGGGCTGGCGGCCGTGTTCACCTTCGGCGGCGTCATTGCCGCCGGCACGTTCGGGTTCACGCTGCAGCAGGTCATCATCTTCGCCATCGTCGGCAACGTGGTGGCTGCCATCGGCGCCATGGTCGGCGGCGTACTCGACGACCGGACCGGACCCAAATCGGTCATCGTCGGTTCGCTGATCGGCTTGCTGGTGGCCGGGACCGGCGTGTTCCTGTCCCCCGGCACCACCGGGTTCTGGATCTTCGGACTGATGCTGTGCCTGTTCGTCGGCCCGGCGCAGTCCTCGTCCCGCGCCTACCTGGCCCGGCTGGCGCCCGAGTCGCAGGAGGGCGAGCTGTTCGGGCTCTACGCCACCACGGGGCGGGCCGTCAGCTTCCTGGCCCCGGCCATGTTCGCCTGGGCCATCGTGCTGGCCACCCCGATGGCGGGCGACGGTGCCCAGCGCTACGGCATCCTGGGCATCCTGGTGGTGCTGGCCGGCGGGTTGCTGCTGCTGCTCCCGGTCCGCCCGCCGCGCCACGGCTGATCCCGGCACGGGTTCCCCGCAGGTAGTGACACCGCTGCCTTCCGGTGGTGGGATGGGGTGCATGATCGAATCGGGCGAACCCCAGACCATCACGGTGACCGGTGCCGGTGGACAGATCGGCTATGCGATGCTGTTCCGGATCGCCTCCGGCGCGCTGCTTGGCCCCGATGTCCCGGTGCGGCTGCGGCTGCTCGAGATCCCGCAGGGGCTGCGGTCCGCCCAGGGCGCAGCCCTGGAACTGGGCGACTGCGCATTCGGGCTGCTCGACTCCATCGAGGTCACCGACGACCCGGCACGAGCGTTCGACGGGGCAAACATCGCCCTGCTTGTCGGATCGCGGCCGCGTGGGCCGGGCATGGAGCGCGGGGACCTGCTCGCCGCCAACGGGGCGATTTTCGGGCCCCAGGGCGCGGCGCTGAATGCCGGTGCGGCCGATGACATCCGGGTGGCCGTGGTCGGCAACCCGGCAAACACCAACGCGCTGATAGCGGCCGCGCATGCCCCGGACATCCCCGGCGAGCGGTTCACCGCGCTGACCCGGCTGGATCACAACCGTGCGGTGGGGCAGCTGGCGCTGCGGCTCGGGGTTCCGGTCTCCCGGATTTCGGGCGTGAGCATCTGGGGCAACCATTCGGCCACGCAGGTCCCGGACATCAACCATGCGACGGTGGCCGACGAGCACGGCGTCTGGCACCCTGTCCCGGAGCGCCTCGCCGAGGTCTTCGGGTCCGCGCCGGCCGCCGAGCAGTGGCTCGCCGGGGAGTTCATCCCGAGGGTGGCCAAGCGCGGGGCCGAAATCATTGAGGTCCGCGGTTCGTCATCGGTGGGTTCGGCGGCCGCTGCCGCCATCGACCACGTCCGCGACTGGGTCGCCGGGACCGGCGCCGACCACACGTCGGTGGCGCTTGCCTCCGACGGATCCTACGCGGTGCCCCAGGGCCTGGTCTCGTCGTTCCCGGCACGCTCGGTCGGCGGGCAATGGCATATCGTCCAGGGCCTCTCGATCACCCCCGCCGTGCAACTGCGCATCGATGCATCCGTCGCCGAACTGGTGGCCGAGCGCGACGCCGTGGCGGCACTCGGCCTGCTGGGCTAGGTGCCCAGCGTGGTGCGGTGGAAATTCAGGTGGCTGCGCGATGCCGTCGGGCCGCGCTGGCCCTGGTAGCGGTTGCCGTATTCGCCCGAACCGTAGGGGTGCTCGGACGGGGAGCTGAGCCGGAAGAAGCACAGCTGGCCGATCTTGGACCCGGGCCACAGCTTGATCGGCAGCGTCGCCATGTTCGAGAGTTCCAGCGTCACGTGGCCGGAGAAGCCCGGGTCGATGAAGCCGGCGGTGGAGTGGGTGAGCAGGCCCAGCCGGCCGAGCGACGACTTGCCCTCGAGCCGCGCCGCCACGTCGTTGGGCAGCGTGACCGCCTCGTAGGTGGAGCCGAGCACGAATTCGCCCGGGTGCAGGATGAAGGCCTCGTCCGGGTCGACTTCGACCAGCCGGGTCAGCTCCGGCTGGTCCGCCGCCGGGTCGATGTGGGCGTACTTGTGGTTGTCGAACAACCTAAAGAAGCGGTCAAGGCGCACGTCCACGCTCGCCGGCTGCACCATCGAGGGGTCGTACGGGTCCAGCTTGACGCGGCCGGAGTCGAGTTCTTTTCGGATATCACCATCAGAGATCAGCACCTTCCCAAAATAACGCATCCCGGGCCCCAGGCCGCCATCGGCTCCGGCGCCGGGCGTCCCTGCCTATTCCCAGCGAGCCGGGCTATCCTTGTTGCACGTCCCTGCCCGCATTCGCTGGCGGGGAACTTTTGACACCATGTCCGCGACCCGAGACCAAGGATTCCGTTCTGAAGCCGCTAGCCGTTGCCACAGCCCTCTGCGTTTCGCTGACGCTGCTGGTCCCCGCGCTGCCCGCCGCGGCCCAGGGCCCCGCCGCCCCGGCACACGCACCCCTGGCCAAGGCGACCGACGGCAAGCCGGCCAGCTCACCGGGCTCGATCCTGTACCTGGCCAGCAAGGCCTCGCCGATCGATCCGGTCGGCTACGCGCCGCGGGACCTGCGCCGGGCCGCCGGCACCTCGGTGAGCCTGCGCAAGGATGCTGCGACCGCCATCGAGGACCTGTTCGAGGGCGCGGCCCGGGCCGGCCACCGGCTGCGCCTGGAGAGCGGCTACCGCTCCTACGACCGGCAGGCCTCGCTCTACGCGCGGTATACCCGGCAGTACGGCGAGGGCTTCGCCTCGCGCATCTCGGCCAAGGCCGGAACTTCAGAACACCAGCTGGGCCTGGCCGCCGATATCGGTCCGGCCAACGGACAGTGCACGCTCAAGGCCTGTTTCGGCGACACCGCATCCGGCAAGTGGGTTGCCGCCCACGCGTACGAGTTCGGTTTGATCGTGCGGTACCCCTCGGACGGGGAAAAGACCACCGGCTACAAGTACGAGCCGTGGCACCTGCGCTACATCGGGATCCCCGATGCCACGGCCATGAAGAAGGCCTCCATCGGCACGTTCGAGCAGTATCTGGCGGCGAAGGAACCCGCCATGAAGCCGGTCGCCAAAAAGCCCGCGGCGAAGAAGCCCGCCACCGAGGCGGCAGTGCCCTCGCTGGCCGTACTGCGCCTGCTGGCCCCGTTCCGCGACTGGTCCGCCGGCTTCGATTTCAACTAGACCCACGACCTTCCCGGCCTGCCGGACCGGTTCACCCGAAAGCGACGGACGATGCCCCAGCTGTACATCAAGATCTGCGGGCTGAGCACAGCCGAAACGGTTGCCGCTGCAGTGGCAGCAGGCGCCGACGCCATCGGTTTCGTCTTTGCCCCCGGCAGCCCGCGCACCGTCGCCCCGGACCTGGTCGCCACGCTGCTGGCCGGGATACCGGAACACGTGGAAACCGTCGGCGTCTTCCGCGACCAGCCGCTGGCCGGGGTACTGGAGACGGCCCGGCGGTCCGGGGTCTCCACGGTTCAACTGCACGGGGACGAGCCGCTGGGCGACATCACCGCGGCGCAGGCCGCAGGATTCCGGACGCTGCGCGCCTTCTCCGCCGGCGCCTACGCGCGGCTGGACGATGCAGCGCGCGCGCTCTGGGATAACGAGCGGATCCTGCTCGATGCCATCGAGCCCGGTGCGGGCGTCGCGTTCGATCCGGCCGACGTGCTTGCCGCTCCCCCGGCCGGCCAGTGGCTGCTGGCCGGCGGGCTCAATCCGGACAACGTGGCGCACCTGGCAATGGTGCTGCGCCCGGACGGCGTCGATGTCTCCTCCGGCGTCGAATCCCGCCGCGGAGTCAAGGACCCGGAGCTGGTCAAAGCCTTCATCGCTGCGGCGCGCTCGGTACGCTAGGCACCCGGCAAGCCGGCCCGGGATCGGGCGCACTCCCGGTGGTGGAAACTGCCGCTTCCCGCAACGGCCCGGGGGTCCTGCCCGGGGAATTTCCCCGGGCAAGACCCCCTTTTTTCGTATCGTCGGCCGCTACTTGGCGCGGACCGGGATGCCGGTGAACGTCGGCTTCAGCGTCTCGGCGAAGAAGTCGTTCCCCTTGTCGTCGACCACGATGAACGCGGGGAAGTCCTCGACCTCGATCTTCCAGATGGCCTCCATGCCGAGCTCTTCGTATTCGAGCACCTCGACCTTCTTGATGCAGTCAAGCGCCAAGCGGGCCGCCGGGCCGCCGATGGAACCCAGGTAGAAGCCGCCGTGCTCGTTGCAGGCATCGGTGACGACCTTCGAGCGGTTGCCCTTGGCCAGCATGACCATTGAGCCGCCGGCGGCCTGGAACTGGTCCACGTAGGAGTCCATCCGCCCGGCGGTGGTCGGACCGAAGGATCCCGACGCCATGCCCTCGGGGGTCTTGGCCGGTCCGGCGTAGTACACCGGGTGGTCCTTGAGGTACTGCGGCATGTCTTCGCCGGCGTCCAACAGGTCCTTGATCTTGGCGTGGGCGATGTCACGGGCCACGACCAGCGGGCCGGACAGGGACAGGCGCGACTTGACCGGGTGCTTGGTCAGTTCGGCCAGAATCTGCTCCATCGGCTGGTTCAGGTCGATCTTCACCACGGAGGAGCCGCCGGTGCCGCTGATGCCCTCGGTCTCGGCGTCGTGTGCGTCGAGCGCGGGGTGGTCGGCCTCGGGCATGAAGCGTGCCGGATCGGTTTCCAGCTGCTCCACGAACACTCCCTCGGGCGTGATCTTGGCCAGCATCTGGCGGTCGGCGGAGCAGGACACGGCGATGGCCACCGGCAGCGAGGCACCGTGGCGCGGCAGGCGCACCACGCGCACGTCGTGGCAGAAGTACTTGCCACCGAACTGGGCCCCGATGCCGAAGTGGCGGGTCAGTTCCAGGACCTTGTCCTCCAGCTCGATGTCGCGGAAGCCGCGGCCGGTCATGGCACCGGTGGTCGGCAGCTCATCGAGGTACTTCGCCGAACCGTACTTGGCGGTCTTCAGCGCGAATTCGGCGCTGGTGCCGCCGATGACGATCGACAGGTGGTACGGCGGGCACGCCGCCGTACCCAGCGAGCGCAGCTTCTCGTCGAGGAACTTCAACATGGCGTTCTCGTTGAGGATCGCCTTGGTCTCCTGGTACAGGAAGGACTTGTTGGCCGAGCCGCCGCCCTTGGCCATGAACAGGAACTTGTACTGGCTCTCGTGGCCCGCCGTCGTATCGGCATAGAGCTCGATCTGTGCCGGCAGGTTGTTGCCGGTGGACTTCTCTTCCCACGTGGTCAGCGGGGCCAGCTGCGAGTAGCGCAGGTTCAGCGTGGTGTACGCGTCGTAGATGCCCTTGGACAGGGCTTCCTCGTCCTGGCTGGAGGAGAGCACGTGCTGGCCGCGCTTGCCCATGACGATGGCAGTGCCGGTGTCCTGGCACATCGGCAGGATGCCGCCTGCGGCGATGTTGGCGTTCTTCAGCAGGTCGAGCGCGACGAACTTGTCGTTCGGGCTGGCGTCCTCGTCGTCGAGGATGTTGCGCAGCTGCTGCA
The DNA here is from genome assembly GCF_014190875.1 of Paeniglutamicibacter cryotolerans. NCBI lineage: Bacteria > Bacillati > Actinomycetota > Actinomycetes > Micrococcales > Micrococcaceae > Paeniglutamicibacter > Paeniglutamicibacter cryotolerans. The sequence continues at coordinate 497,753 of NZ_JACHVS010000001.1, forward strand.
GGTGCGCCGGGCGCAGGTAGTGCGAGATGTCGTGCAGGGCCGTGGCGGCCAGCGTCTCGAGCGCTTCGGGATCGACTTCCAGGAAGGTACGGCCGCCCGGCCCCTCGAGCGTGCGGACGCCATCGGTGGAAATCCTGCGGTAGGGGGTCTTATCGGCCCCGATGGGCAGCAGGTCTTCGTACTTGAATTCGGGCATGGTGCTTCCTCACGACATTATGGGACTATGCCCCTCCACTGTAGGTCGTTTCGGCGCCCGGACGGGCATCGGGTTGCGTACACCACGTCCTCCTCGTCATGCTGGAGAGCATGAATGAGAACGCACAGCTTCCGGCAACGGGCCCCGGCCCGGCAGACATCCCCGACTTCGGCGCCAAGGCATCGGGCACCGATTGGGACAAGCCACAGACCCATCTGGAGGTCGTGCTCCAGGCCGGCCAGGACGATCCGCAGCTCACCGGCGCGGTCATCTCCACGTTCCTGGGCTCCGAGGTGCTTTTCCTCAGCCGCGAACAGGTCGCTGAGGACTCCACCAACGTGCAGCCGCTGCTGTTGCAGAACGCCGCCGGGGATCCGGTCATCGCACTGTTCACCCACGCCGCCCGCATCCCCGCCACCTATCTGGAGGAGGCCGCGTATGCCGTGCGCGTTCCGGGTGCAGCCGTCATCGACACGCTGGAGGGTGCCGGGCTGGTCATCAACCCGGGTCACGAGCTGGGTTTCGAGATCGGGGCCGAGGGAGTGGCGGCGATCCGCCGCGATTTCAACGCCGACGGGACACTGCGCGACGCTGCGCCGCAGGCGTAATTCCCGGGTCCCCGGTGGTCCCCGCGCGGGGCTAGAGTGGGTTGCATGAATTTTGAAGATACCCCCCTGCCGGGGATCGGTGTGCGGCGGGAAATCACGTTGGCCACGGGACGCCGTGTGGGCGTGGTGATGCTGCGTGATGGCGACATGGAACTGATCATCTCCCGGCGGGAGGATCCCGACGCGTGTGCGGCGGCGATCCCGCTGAACTCCGAGGAAGCGGCGGCGCTGGGTGCCATGCTCGGTGCCCCGCAGCTGGTTGCCCACCTCACCGATCAGCACAGCGAACTGCCCGGGGTCAACACCCAGCAGTTCGTGATCAGCGCGGACAGCCCGTATGTCGAGCAGACGCTGGGCGACACCAAGTTGCGCACGCGCACCGGTGTCTCGGTGGTCGCCATCGCCCGCGGCGGACGTGTCGTTCCCTCCCCCAAGCCGGACTTCGAGCTGGGCCTCGGGGACGTGCTGATCATCGTCGGCACCACCTCGGGGCTGGAAAACGCCGCCCATATCATCCACGACGGATAGCGGGGCCGGGCTGCGCATGGATGGCATGTCACTCGTCCTGATCGAACTCGGCGTCATTTTCCTGGGCTTGGGACTGCTTGGGCGCCTCGCGGCTCGCTTCGGGATGTCCCCGGTGCCGCTCTACCTGCTCGGTGGGTTGCTCTTCGGGAACGGGGGTGCCATCCCGCTGGTCGGCATCGAGGAGTTCGGGGTGATCACCAGCGAGATCGGCGTGATCCTGCTGCTGCTCATGCTCGGCCTGGAATATTCGGCCCGCGAGCTGGTCACCGGGCTCAAGCGCTCCTGGTTGGCCGGGCTGATGGACCTGGTCCTGAACTTCACCCCGGGCGCCGCGCTGGCGATCATCCTGGGCTGGGGCTTCACCGGCGCCTTGGTCATGGGCGGCGTCACCTACATATCCTCCTCCGGGATCGTCGCCAAGGTGCTCTCGGACCTGGGCCGGCTGGGTAACCGCGAGACACCGGTGGTGCTTTCGGTGCTGGTCCTCGAGGATCTGGTCATGGCCGTGTACCTGCCGATCCTGACGGCGACGCTGGCCGGCCTGAGTTTCTTCGGCGGACTGCGCGCCGTGGGCATCGCGCTGCTGGTCATCACCTTGGTGCTGCTGGTCGCCCTGCGTTTCGGTCCGCAGATTTCGCGCCTGATCCACTCAAACGACCGCGAGAACTTCCTGCTCAAGCTCATCGGCGCCGCGCTGTTCGTGGCCGGAGTAGCCTCCGCGTTGCAGGTTTCAGCCGCCGTGGGTGCGTTCCTGTTGGGCATCGCCATCTCCGGGTCGACGGCACATTCGGCGGCCAAGGTGCTCGAACCGCTGCGCGACCTGTTCGCGGCGATGTTCTTCGTGCTCTTCGGTCTCAACACCGATCCGAGGACCATTCCCCCGGTGCTCCTGCTCGCCGTGCTGCTGGCCATCGTCACGTCATTGACCAAGGTCGCCACCGGAGTCTGGGCGGCCAAGCGGGTGGGCATCGGGCTTCCGGGCCAGCTGCGTGCAGGTGCCGCGCTGATAGCCCGGGGCGAGTTCTCCATCGTGATAGCCGGCCTGGCTGTCGCCTCGGGGGCCGTCAACGAGAAGCTTGCCGCCCTGGCGACCGCCTACGTGCTGCTATTGGCCGTCTTCGGCCCGATCGCCACCCGCTTCGTTGAACCACTGACCAGGCCGTGGGTGGCGCGGCAGCAGCGCAAACCTGCTCCACCGGTCATGCCCTAGCTGTCGGCGCCACGCCGGTAGGCCGCCGATTAGGCACCGGCCCCGGGGTGTGCGCTATGCTGGTGAACGCCCGGCCGCCAATGGCGGACGGGGCAGGCATTGCGGGTGTAGTTCATTGGTAGAATGCGACCTTCCCAAGGTTGAGAGGCGAGTTCGATTCTCGTCACCCGCTCCAACCGATCCGGTCCCCCACAGCGTGGGAGGCCGGATTCTTGTTTGCCTCCGGACACCCGCGTCGCCGGATTACATCGTCGGATCCGGCCGCGGCTAGTGTCGATTCGGCAACCATGGTTCGGTGAAACGATCGGAAGGCGAAAACGTGGGCGGAGTGCTGTCGGGATTCGCCGTGGTCTGGACAGTCATCGTCGTCGGCTACTTCGTGGGCCGCACCGGTGTACTGGGACCCGATGCCAGGCTCATTCTGAACAGGCTGACCTTCTTCGTCGCCAGCCCGGCGCTGCTCTTCACCACGCTGTCCACGTCGAACCCCACGGCAGTGCTGGGACCACAGCTCGGCGTGGCGACCATCTCGGCGTTCCTCACCGGAACCCTGTTCGTGCTGATCACCCGTTGGTGGCTGCGACGCGACCTGACCGAAACAGTCATCGGGGCGATGAGTGCCTCCACGGTGAATTCGGCCAACCTCGGCCTACCCATCGCCCTGTACGTTCTCGGGGACCTGTCCCATGCCGCCCCGATCATCCTCTTCCAGCTGGCCGTCTACTCACCCATCTGCCTGGCCATCCTCGACGCGAGCACTTCCCGGCACCGGACCACCCCGCTGACGATGCTCATACAGACGGCCCGGAACCCGATGATCGTCGGATCCCTGGCCGGCCTGCTCGTCGCCGTGTTCGGCTGGAAGCTTCCACCGCAGGTCGCCGATCCGGTCGAACTGATCGCCGGTGCCGCGATCCCGGCCATGCTGATCGCCTTCGGCATCTCGCTGGTTGGGTCCAAGCCGCTGGAACGGGCCGCCGGACGGCGGGCCGACACCCTGGTGGCGACCGGGCTCAAGCTCGTGGTGCACCCCGTGCTGGCCTGGCTGATTGCCGCGTTCGTCTTCCGCCTGACCGGGCTCGACCTGTTCATCGCCGTGATCATGGCGGCACTGCCCACCGCCCAGAACATCTTCGTCACGGCCTCACGTTACGATCGCGGCGTCACGCTGGCCAAGGACACCGTCCTGCTGACCACCGTTATTGCGCTTCCGGCGATGCTGCTGGTGCCGCTGCTGCTCGGCTGAGGTCACACGACGGCGTCAAATAGTGACACGCATCGCTTCCGTGATAGGAATTATTCGTACCCATCCGGAGCGGCCGAGAGACCTGGATCGATGAAGCCGCAGCAACCTACCCCGCCGATGAGGCATCTGAAACGGTAACGGTGCTACTGCCAGGTTCGATGGAAAGAGGCAATTGCCCATGTCCTTTAACGACAGTCGTATCCGCACCACCCACGCCGGCTCGTTGCCGCGCACCGAAGCACTCCTGACGGCCAACGCGGCCAAGGAGCGCGACGGAATCACGCCCGAGTTCCATGAACTGCTCGAGGCCTCCGTCACCGGAATCGTCGCCAAGCAGCGGGAGCTGGGCATCGACATTCCCAACGACGGTGAATTCGGACACACCATGTCCTCCGCCGTCGACTTCGGCGCCTGGTGGAACTACTCCTTCGCCCGCCTAGGCGGCCTGGAGGAAACCACCGTCGACCGCTGGGCCGATGCCCAGGTCAACCGCTCCACCCCCGGCAACGTCGTACTGACGTCCTTCCCGGACCGGCGCGACCGCCAGGCGTTCGCCGAGGCCTACGCGGATCCGACATCGGGCATCCTGGCACACCGCAAGGCCACCACGCAGCCGAAGGTCGTCGCACCGCTGACCTACACCGGGCACGACCTGGTGGCATCGGACATCAGGAACCTGAAGACCGCCATGGCGGCAACCGGCACCGAAGAGGGCTTCCTCGCGGCACTGTCCCCCGCCTCCTGCGCGCGCCTGGCCAACGACTTCTACACCAGCGACGAGGAGTACCTCTTCGCCGCGGCGGATGCCATGCGTGAGGAATACAAGGCGATCATTGATGCCGGGCTGACCCTGCAGATCGACGACCCGTCACTGGCCGAATCCTGGGACCAGGTCAACCCGGAGCCGAGCCTCGAGGACTACCTGAAGTTCCTCGAGCTGCGCGTCGAGGCGACCAACTACGCGCTGCGCGGGCTGCCGGCAGAGCGGATCCGCCTGCACGTGTGCTGGGGTTCCTGGCACGGGCCGCACACCACCGACATCCCGTTTGCCGACATCCTCGATCCGGTGCTGCGCATCAACGCCGGCCAGTACTCGTTCGAGGCCGGCAACGTGCGCCACGAGCACGAATGGCGCCTCTGGGAGGACCATGTACTGCCCGAGGGCAAGATCCTGGTCCCCGGCGTCGTCTCGCATGCCACGAACGTGGTCGAGCACCCGGAGCTGGTCGCCGACCGCATCGAGCGCTTCGCCAACCTGGTCGGCCGCGAGAACGTGATTGCCTCCACCGACTGCGGACTCGGCGGCCGCGTCCACCCGCAGATCGCCATGGCCAAGCTCGAGGCACTGGGCGCCGGCGCCGCACTGGCCACCAAGCGCCTCTGGAAGGGCACCGAGATCATCGTCTGATCTCGGTTTCAGCAGCACCCGCCGAGGCCGCCGCACGCATCTGTGTGCGGCGGCCTCGGCGTCGTCCGGTCGTGGCATTTCGTAGCACTTCGGAACATAGCTCTTATCCTGCACCAGCGGGGGTGTTAGCGTCGTGTCCAACCCGTTTGACCAACGAAAGGCCCCCCTCCCCATGAAACGCCGTCTCCTCACCTTCGCCGCAGCGGCCGCCCTGGTAGCGCTCACAGCCACCGGCTGCGGCTCATCGAAGCCCGCCACGCCCGGGGCTTCGGGCGAGGCCGCCGGCCTGACCCTGCAGCAGGTCAAGGACGCCGGCGTGCTGACTATCGGCACCGAGGGCACCTACAAGCCCTTCTCGTTCCACGAGGGTGGAACCGGCCCGCTGACCGGTTACGACGTCGAAGTCGCCACGGCCGTGGCGGACAAGCTGGGCGTGAAGCCGGAGTTCAAGGAAACGCAGTGGGATGCGATCTTCGCCGGACTGGACGCGGGACGCTTCGACATGATCGCGAACCAGGTGACCATGACGCCTGAGCGCGAGGCCAAGTACCTGTTCTCCACCCCGTATACGATCAGCACCGGTGTCATCGTGACCAAGGCTTCCAACACCGACATCACCTCCTTCGCCGACCTCAAGGGCAAGACCACGGCGCAGTCGCTGACCAGCAACTGGAATCAGCTGGCCAAGGATAGCGGCGCCAAGGTCGAGGCGGTCGAGGGCTGGGCCCAGGCCATCACGCTGTTGAAGCAGGGCCGGGTCGATGCGACGATCAACGACAAGCTGACCTACCTGGACTCGCAGAAGACCAAGAACGACCCGGACATCAAGATCGCCGCCGAGACCACCGAGACATCCAAGAGCGCACTGACCTTCAGCAAGGGCAGCGACGACCTGGTCAAGGCCGTGGACCAGGCCCTGGCGGACCTGACCGCCGACGGGACGCTGAAGACCATCTCCGAGAAGTACTTCGGCGAGGATGTCAGCAAGTAGCCACCGGCTCGAAACCGGCAACCACAACGTAAGGGGCGGGAATGGACTGGACGCTGTTCTGGAGCTCGCTGGGTCCGTTGGTGTTGGGCGGGCTCAAGGGCACCATCCCGCTGTCGCTGGCCAGCTTCGCCATCGGCCTGGTGATCGCCCTGCTGATGGCGTTGATGCGGCTCAGCGCCAACAAGCTGGTTTCCTTCATCGCCCGGGCATACATCTCGGTGATCCGTGGAACCCCGCTGCTGGTGCAGCTCTTCGTCATCTTCTTCGGACTGCCCTCCATCGGGGTGACGCTTAGCCCATGGCCCAGCGCCATTATCGCCTTTTCGCTGAACGTGGGCGGTTACGCCGCCGAGGTCATCCGCGCCGCAATCCTCTCGGTGCCCCGGGGCCAGTGGGAAGCCGGATACACCATCGGAATGTCCAGCACCCGGACCCTGATCCGGGTCATCCTGCCCCAGGCGGCCCGGGTCTCGGTGCCTCCGCTCTCCAACACGTTCATCTCCCTGGTCAAGGACACTTCGCTGGCATCGTTGATCCTGTTCTCCGAAATGTTCCGCAAGGCGCAGGAAATCGCGGCGTTCAGCCAGGAGTTCATGCTGGTGTACCTGGAGGCAGCACTGATCTACTGGGTGTTCTGCCTGGTGCTTTCCACCGGCCAGTCGAAACTGGAAGAAAGGCTGGACCGCCATGTCGCCCGCTGAGAGCTCCGGCGCCCCGGCCCTGCTGCGGGTTGCCGGACTGAAGAAGGCCTTCGGATCCAACGAGGTGCTCAAGTCCATCGACCTGGAGGTGAGGCCCGGCGAGGTGCTCGCACTCATCGGCCCCTCGGGGTCGGGAAAAACCACTGTGCTGCGCTGCCTGAACGGGCTCGAACGCCCCGATGCCGGCACGGTGGCCTTCGCCGACGGCCCGGCCGTCGGCTTCACCCCGGGGACCACGAAGAAGGAATACGAGGCGCTGCGCACCCGCAGTGCCATGGTTTTCCAGAACTACAACCTCTTCCCGCACATGAGCGTGCTGCAGAACATCATCGAGGGCCCAATCCAGGTCCAGAAGCGCAAGAAGGCCGAGGTCATCGCCGAAGCCGAGGCGCTGCTCGAACGGGTAGGCCTGGCCGAGAAGCGCGATGAGCATCCATACCAGCTCTCGGGCGGCCAGCAACAGCGGGTGGGAATCGTGCGCGCACTGGCGCTGAAGCCCTCGCTACTGCTCTTCGACGAACCGACCTCCGCACTGGATCCGGAGCTGGTCGGTGACGTGCTCAAGGTCATTAAGGAACTGGCGCAGGAGGGCTGGACGATGGTCATGGTCACCCACGAGCTCGCGTTCGCCCGCGAGGTCGCCCACGAGGTCGTATTCATGGACGGCGGCGTCGTGGTGGAACGCGGACATCCGGACACCGTGCTGCGTGCCCCGCAGCAAGAGCGCACCCGCCAGTTTGTGCACCGGCTGCTGAACCCGTTCTAACGGGCGGTTCAGCTGCCGGTGCGTTCCCGCCCCCTATTCGTAGCGCAGGGCGTCAATCGGGTTCTGCCGAGCAGCGCGGCGCGCAGGCAGCGTTCCGGCCAGGAAGGCTATCAGCATGACCACGCCGATGATGGTTGCCACCGAGGCCGGTGCGAACTGCATGACCTGCAGCCCCGGCAATCCGGACAGGACGGTGTCCGCCAGGATGTTGCTGATCAACGAGCCGAGGCCGATCGCCGCCACGGCGCCGATGGCGCTGCCCAGGAAACCGATGAAGATCGCTTCGAGGCTGAAGAGCGTGTAGACCCTGCCTCCGCCCATGCCCATGGCCTTCATCAGGCCGATTTCCCGGGTCCGCTCCTGAACGCTCATCAGCAGCGTATTGATGATGCCGAATCCGGCAGCGATCAGGGCGATCACCGCGAAGGCGTTCAGGACGCCGACGATCCCGTTGATCACGCTTTGGAAGGCACCCAATTGATCCTGGACCGTCTGGGCAGTGTACCCCTGGGCGGCCAATGCGTCCTTCAGGCCCTGGGTATGGTCGCTGCCCAGGTTCGGGTCGAAGTGGGCCGTGGCCATGACATAGCCCTGGACCAGGCTGGCCGGCCTTCCGGTGTTCTGGATGGCGACAAGCTCATTGATCAGGTGCTGGTTGATGCCGGCGGTAGTGCCAAGCAGCGTCTCGTTTTGCACGCCGACCACCGTTGCGTTCACTGTGCTCTGTTTGCCGGCGTAGTCGGTGATGCCGATTCGCACCGTTTTGCCCACTGCTTCCTCGGCCGTTCCCAGGCCCATCGAATCGAGGTAGGAGGTGGGCAGCAGGATCTGCGATTCCGTTCCCGACTCGTCCAGCTGGGAGCCGGAGGCCAGGTCGGCCCGGGTAATGCCCGCGACGGGATTCAGGGAAAGCTGGAATTTTCCGTGGTTCCCGTATTGGATGTAGTCGGGCGAGACAAGGACCACCGGTTCGACGGATTCGATGCCGCTCGTACCGGCAATGACCTTCAGGTCCTTCGCGCTCAGGACGGAGGTGGGCCTGCCCGGGACCTGCGCCCCGCTGGCCTTGGCCTGCTCGGGATCGTACTTGGCCGGACCGGAGTCGGGGTTCGCCGTGGTTTCGGAGGTCTTGGTGATACTCAGGACGTCGGTGGCACCGATCGAAGCGACCTGGGTATCGATGTAGTTGGAAATGCCGGTGCCGATGGCGCTGGTGATGGTCAGGGTGAAGGCACCGATGAAGATGGCCACGACGGTGAGGCCGGTGCGCAATTTGCTGCGGAAGGTATTCGAGATGGCAGAGGCGAGGGTATCGATGAATTTCATGGTTAGGCCGTCATCTCTTCAGCAGTGATTTCGAGTCCGTCGCGGACGTAGAACTGCCTGCCGCATCGCGCGGCCAGGTCCCGGTCGTGGGTGACGATGATCAGGGTGATGCCGCGTTCCTTGTTCAGGGAAAAGAGGATGTCTTCGACCACGGTGCCGGTGGCCGTGTCCAGGTTGCCGGTGGGCTCGTCGGCGAAGATCACCTTGGGTGTGTTCACCAGGGCCCGGGCAATGACGGCCCGCTGCTTCTGGCCGCCCGAAAGATCGGTCGCCTTGTTCTTGGCCTTGTCGGCAAGTTCCAGCAGTTCCAGGGCGGCCATGCCCCGTTTCCGCCGCTCACTCGCCGGAACTCCAGCAATCTTCAGCGGGAGGACCACGTTGTCCAGGACAGTGGCGTTCGGCGTCAGGAAGAACTGCTGGAAGACGAAGCCAAAGTCCTGGTTCCGCAACCGGTTCAGGTCCTTGGGCTTCAGCCCGGAGGCGTCCTTCCCCTCCACCAGAAGGGTTCCACTGTCCGGTTCGTCCAGCAGGGCCAACAAGTGCATGAGGGTCGACTTTCCCGATCCGCTCTTACCGACGATGGCGAGGGATTCACCCTCGCTGATGGCCAGGGAAACCCCCTTGAGCGCCTCGAAGCGCGAGGCACCGTGCCCGTAGGACTTTTGGATCCCATCGGCCTGGAGAATTCGTGTCGTCATGTCCGGTTCCTTCTAGATCAGGCGGGAAAGCCCAGGTCGTGGTCCGCCTCCACCGCGAGGCAGCGCTTCCTGTCCGCAAAAAAGATAAAACTTGCAGACTCTGCATAATTACCAGTTTCCACAAAATATAGGCGCGTTCCTGGCCGCCAAACACCCCAGCCAATCCGCATTCCCCTGCGGGCACTGCCCGAGCAGGCGCCACGCGCCGGACCATGCCCCGGAAACCAGCATCCATCATCGCGGGCAAACGCAAAAGGCCGGCGCAGCTATGCGGCCGACCTTTTCGGGAATACCACCCTGCTATTGGGGCGGGATTCCCGCAACGACGCGTCGAATCAGTTCCGAGGTCCGCTCAAGCAGCTCGGTTCGGTCCAACGCGAAGTTCGATCCCACCCACTTCTGCATGAGCCAGTGCATGGCGCCCAGGGCCAGCAGGACGAGCATTCCGGCCTCGTCGTCCAGCCCCTGGGCAAGCAACCGGGAAGCCACGAGCTCTCGAAGCCTCCCCTCGGCCTCCCCCATTCGGGCCTTTCCCGGGTCATCAACTCGGGGTTGGCTGAATGAGCTTCCTGCGCACCTGGAAAAGGGAAGTATCCGGTTCCCGCGAAGAGACGGCCGTAGCAATTATTCGCACTAGGTCGCCCAGGACATCGCTCCCACGTTCAGCGATGAATTCGGCGGCCAGCTCCTCGCTGGGGAAGGCAGGCGACTTGCCGAGGATGACGCCTTCCGTGGAGCCGAAATAGTTGAAGAACGTGCGCTGGGAAACCATGCTCGTTTCGCAGATCATGTCCACGGTGACCTTCTCGTAACCGCGTTCGAGAGCCATCTCGAGAGCCACCGTGGCAATGGACCGCTCGGTGGCAGCCCTTTTGCGGGCACGCAGTCCCTGGTCGAAACCCACCGTGAGCGCGCTCCCTCTTTCACACGAAGCGATAACCATCAACCCGCCGCCCATGGCGCTGCCCCTGAGGCAACCGGCTGCATCCGAATTCCATCTGTAAATATGCACCGTATGCATTTATGCAGTTCCTTTTGTCGAACCCGTCTGCCCTCAACCGCTGCCCCGCGCACCGCTGTTCTCTCCCGCCAAGCTCCGACCAGTATCGACATGCAGCGGTCGGCATCCGCATTCCGCTCCCGGGCCCACTGACACATCGGTCCAGCTGCCCGTATGCTGACCCCATGGCGAAGAAGACACCAGGTGAGCATGCGGCAACCATTGCTTCCGGATACGCATTCGAGGGCGAGGTGATCCATCTGGGCGCCGCCCTGGTGGATGGCGAAATACATGCCGAGGCGCAGGTCCGGCTCCCCCTGTCCATGATGAACCGGCACGGCCTGGTCGCCGGGGCCACCGGCACGGGCAAAACCATCACGCTGCAAGTCATGGCCGAACAATTGAGCAGCCTGGGGGTTCCGGTCTTCCTCTCCGACATCAAGGGCGACCTGACCGGCCTGTCTTCCCCGGGGACGGCCTCGGAGAAGCTGCTGGCACGCACAGCATCGGTGGGAATGGACTGGAGCGCCACGGGATTCCCCGTCGAATATCTGGCCCTGGGCGGCGATGGAACCGGGGTCCCGATCCGGGCCACCATCGCATCGTTCGGTCCGCTGCTGCTCTCGAGGGTCATGGACCTGAACGAAACGCAGGAATCGTGCCTCCAGCTGATCTTCCACTACGCGGACACGAAGGAACTGGAGCTGTACGACCTCAAGGATCTGCGCGCGGTCATCACATTCCTGTCCAGCGCCGAAGGCAGGGTCGAACTCGAGGGTCTGGGCGGGGTCTCCAAGGCCACCGCCGGGGTTATCCTGCGCGGTCTGGTCACCCTGGAGGCCCAAGGCATGGACAGGTTCTTTGGAGAGCCGGAGTTCGAGACTGCTGAACTGCTGCGGATGGCTCCCGACGGCCGCGGTGTCATCTCCTGCCTCGAGCTCCCCACGATGATGCAGAAGCCCGCGCTGTTCTCCACGTTCATGATCTGGCTTCTGGCCGATCTTTTCGCCGAGCTCCCCGAGGTCGGAGACTCGGACAAGCCCACACTGGTCTTCTTCCTAGACGAGGCACACCTGCTCTTCAACGGCGCCTCCAAGGCGTTCCTGACCTCCATCACCACCACGGTCCGGCTGATCCGTTCCAAGGGCGTGGGGATTTTCTTCGTCACCCAGACCCCGAAAGACATCCCGTCCGACGTGCTCGGACAGCTGGCCAACCGGATCCAGCATGCGCTGCGGGCTTTTACCCCCGATGACGCGAAGGCGCTCAAGGCCACCATCTCCACGTTTCCGACCAGCGACTACGACCTGGAGGAGGCCCTCACACAGGCGGGAACCGGCGAGGCCGTGGTGACAGTCATGAACGAGAAGGGCGCTCCGACACCCGTCGCCTGGACCCGGATGCGCAGTCCGCAATCGACGATGGGCCCCTCCGCTCCGGACACCATCGCACAGGTGCTTGCCGCCTCGGCCCTGATGGGCGTCTACGGCACGGCTGTGGACCGTGTTTCCGCCTTTGAACGGCTCAACGCAGCACCTCCCGTCACGGTTCCGACGGCGCAAGCACCGGCGTCCACCGGGGGTTCGGTAGGCGGCGGGGTTCCGGCAGCCGGACAGAGCCAGGGCGACATCGATGCAGAAGCCCGGCGGATCGAGGAGTCGATCCTCGGCCGCCCCTCCTCGCTTTCAACCTCCGCATCATCCCCCGGCACCAGCGGCCATGCGCGGCCCGAGACCCCCACCAGGGCTCCCACGCCAGCCACGGAAACAGCGGGGAACCCACTGATGGACATGGCCCTGCAGGCGGCGAACGCACTCGGCGGGGAACTGCTCCGCGGCATGTTCGGGACCAAGCGTCGACGCCGGCGCTAGGGCGTCGACGCGGACGAGCCTCGATACACCGCGATGACCCGTCGATTCTGTGGGCTCCGGACTGACGGGTACGCTTGGGCTAATGACTGCACAGAAGCGCTTGGCACGGGTCGTCACCATTTGGGTGGCGGCTTTCTTCCTGTTGTCCGTTGCCGCGGTGGCCGGAATCATGTTCGTGAACACCAAGTTCTTCGGTCCACAGAACCTGGTCACCGAGCTGCACCAGAGCCTGGCTGCCGGCGAAGGCGGCAAGGCGCTGGGACTGCTGGGCGCCAAGGTGCCAGCGGGAAACGCGTTGCTGCTGGACGGGGAGGGCCTGAGGAACTCGGTCGAACCGATCAAGGACTTCGGCATCGTATCGGTGGCCAAGGTCCCCGGCGAGAAGGACAGCGCCGATGTCACTGCCGGGTACGAGGTCTTCGGCTCCAAGAAGACCATCACTTACCGGCTGCACCGGACCCATACCGAGTGGCTGTTTTTCGACCGCTGGGCCTTCGCTCCCACCATCCTGCCCGTGGCGAAGGTGTCCGCCGACACCACCACCGAGGTCAGGGTCAATGGGCTCGATTCGCCGCTGAAAAAGGGAAATCAGACACTGCCGGTGTTCGCGCCGTCGGTGGTCGACGCCTCGTTCGCCACCAAGAACTTCCAGGCGCGACCCAAGTCGATACTCGTCGGGGCCCCCCATGCCAAGCCGGTAGAGATCGACTTGATCACCGAGCCATCGGAGGAGTTCATCTCCGCCATCGACACCCAGCTGCGCTCGTATCTTGATGGATGCGCCAGCCAGCAGGTCCTCATGCCCTCCGGATGCCCGATGAGCTATGAAACCCATGCCCGGGTTAATGCCGATTCCATCAAATGGGAAATCACCAGCTACCCGAAGCCCGAGGTCAACTCCTACGACGGCAACTGGATCCTGCGCCCGCTGGAAGTCGGCACCCGGCTGCGGCTCACCGAACAGGACCTCGTGAGCGGTGAATTCAAAGATCGTCAGATCGACGCCACCTTCGGCTTCACCCAGCGGCTCGAGGCCAACACCACCACGTTTTCGCTGACCCCGGTCACCGGCGGCTGATACGGCAGGCTTCTGAGCGCCCCGCGCAGCCGGTCCCAGGAACCGGCGATCATGGCGTAGTCCGCCGGCCCCTTGCCCACGAAGAAATCGGTCAGCGAGCCCATTCCCCCGCGCAGGGCATCCAGCCCCGCCCTCGCTCCTTCGCGGAGCCCAGTGGCGTCCGCAGCACCTCTGATCCGCTTCCTGGCCCAGTCCACCGCACCGGGAGCACCGGGTGCGTCATGGCGGGAGAAATGCCACTCAAGACGCATGGTGACCTCGACGATCTCGCCCATGGACTGCTGTCTGCGATCCACGCGTGCCCGGTTGAAAAGTCCCTTCTCCGGATCCTACCCGTCCGAGCCGCGGCGCAGCGGGTTGATTTGGCGGCGCAGGTTCGCTGCCCGGCGCCGCAGCGATCCGCCCAGTCCGCGGTTCCTGATCACCAGAATCGTCGCGATGCTGCCGGCTATCAAGGCGATGATGGAGCCGCCGGCCACGCCCCAGCGCGGACCGAACTCGGTGCCGAGCCAGCCCACCAGGGGCGCACCGATCGGCGTTCCTCCCTGCACCACCGACATGTACAGGGCCAGCACCCGGCCGCGGTACTGCGGTTCCACCGAAAGCTGGACGGTGGTGTTGCAACTGTTCAGGAACGTGATGGCTGCGAGCCCTACCGGGATCAGCATGATTGCGTACCACCAGAAACCGGGCATGACCGCTGCCAGCAGCCCGAAGAAGCCGAATCCCACTGCCCCGCCCAGCAGGTAGCGCAATCGCGGGCGCTTGCGTCGGGCCGCCAGCAGGGCCCCGGCCAGGGTGCCGATGCCCATGAGCGTTCCCAGCAGCCCGAATTCTCCGGGGCCGACCCCGAACTCGATGGTTGCCATCATCGCGTTGGTGACCTGGAAATTGAGGCCGAACGTGGCGACGATGAATGCCAGACCCAGGATCAGCAGCAGGTCCGGGCGGCCCTTGACATAGGCAAGGCCCTCGCGCACCTGCCCCGATCCGCGCGGGGTGCGGGTGGAGAGCTGGAACTCGGCCGACCGCATCCGGGTGAGCGAGAAGATCACCGCGGCAAAACTGAACGCGTTGAGGTAGAAGGCCGGCGCGACGCCGACAGCGGCAATCAGCAGCCCGGCGAGGCCCGGTCCGAAGAGCCTGGCCGTATTGAACGAGGCGCTGTTCAATGCCACCGCATTGGGCACGTCGCCGGAGCCGACCAGGTCCGAGACGAAGGCCTGGCGTGCCGGGGCGTCGAATGCGCTCGCAATACCCAGGATGAAGGCGATCAGGTAGACCTGCCAGAGCTCGGCATTTCCGGTGCCGACCAGGATACCCAGGCTCAGGGCGCACAGGCCCATGACCGACTGGGTGAAGAACAGGATGTTGCGCTTGTTGTGCCGGTCGGCGATCAGGCCGGCGTAGGGGCCCAGGAACAGGATCGGCAGGAACTGAAGGCCGGTGGTGATGCCCGTGGCGGTGCCCGAGTGGTCGGTGAGGATGGTCAGCACCAGCCAATCCTGGGCCACGCGCTGCATCCAGGTACCGATATTGGACACCAGCGCCCCGGAGACCCAGAGCCGGTAGTTGCGCACGTGCAGGGAGCTGAACATCGCGTTCATCGGGCGCTCAGCTCCTGCAACAGGGCGGCGGCCCGAGCCAGGACCGCCCGGTCCGCCGGGTCGAGTTCCTCGATCCTGCGGGCCAGCCAGGCGGTGCGCTCGGAGCGGGCCAGCGCCAGGACCTCCAGGCCCCGTGCCGTGGCCTCGATGATGACCTGGCGTCCGTCGGTGGGGTGCGGCCTGCGTTTGAGGAGGCCGCCGGTCTCCAGCGAGTTCACTATCCTGGTCATCGACGGCGCGGTGACCCGTTCGCGGGCTGCCAGTTCGCCGAGGCTGTGCCCCTGTTTCCGCAGCGCGACCAGGACCGAGTACTGGCCGGCTGTGAGCATGTTGCCGCTGGCTTCGACGCGCAGCCGGCGCGAGGTGCGCATGATGGCCACGCGGAGTTCGGCCGCCAGTCCGCCGTCCGGGCCATCGGGCCGGGGTTGTTCTGCTTCCAGCTCGGGATCCGGTGATTGCACGGAATTTCCTCGATTCGCCCGCGGGCTTCCAGGGGTTTCGACCACATTAGTTACTTAGCGTTGCTAACAATACGCCTGAATTTCAGCTTCATCAAACGCCGGGGTCAACAGCGGCGGCCCGCCGTCCCGGGTCGGGAAGACGGGCCGCCAGTGGACGGGCTAGTCCATGCCGCGCAAATCCAGCGTCAACTCGGTCTCACCGTCTGCGTCGAGCAGCACCGGGATGCCCCAGTCCTGCTGGTACAGGTGGCAGGCCGCATGGTCCGGGATCTCCCCGCCGAGCTCCCCGTCGCAGGCCGCGGCGCGCGCGGTAATGTGCAGCACGCCGCCCTCGACCGCGGGGTTAAGTTCCAGCATGCGGGTCAGGCCCGTCGAGGTTCCGGCGCCGGCCAGCAGCAGCTCCTCCGGAGAGGAAGAGATCTTCAGCTGCGTCGGGTCGCCCCAGCGGTCATCGAGCTTCTGGCCCTTGGGCGCCGAGAAGCGCACGGTCAGTCCGTGCTCCCCCGCGGCGACCCGGGTCTTGGGCCGCTGGGTTTGCGCAGCACCCTCGTCGACGCTCAGCGCCTCCTTGGGCAGCGGCAGCCGCACCAGCTGGTGGGCGTTGGTCTCCACGACCAGCAGCACCGGCTCTCCGTCCACCGAGCTGTCCAGCTGCACGTCGGCCGGCTCCTGCAGGCCGCGCGCCAGCGTGGAGACGGTCTTCGTGGCCGGATCGTAGCGCCGCACCGCCCCGTTGTAGGTATCGGCGATGGCCACCGAGCCATCGGGCAGCACGGCGACGCCCAACGGGTGCTGCAGCCGGGCCTGGGCCGCGTCGCCGTCGCGGAAACCGAAGTCGAAGAGCCCGGAGCCGATGACCGACTCGACGGACGCGACGGCGCCGGCATCGTCGAGCACCAGCTTGCGCACCGCCGAGGTCTCCGAGTCGGCGACCCAGATGTTGCCCTGCGCGTCGGCTGCCAGGCCCGAGGGCTGGGCGAACCAGGACTGCCCCGGGGCGCCGTCGGTCAGGCCCTCGAGGCCGGTGCCGGCGAAGACGTCCAGGGCGCCGGTCAACGGGTCGAAGGCGAAGATCTGGTGGGTGCCGGCCATCGCGACGATGAGCTTGCCGGCCCGATCGCTGTAGAGCACGTCCCACGGAGATGAGAGCGAGGTTCCCAGCGGGTCGTTGCCCAAGTCGCTGATCCAGGCGTCCGGGTCGTTGGCCGCGGCTCCGGCGGCGCGTGCCTGTTCGGCGTCGAGCAACCGCTGCACGCCGTTGCCGGCCACCGTAGTGACCTCCCCGGTGTCCAGGTTCAGCCCGCGCAGGCGGTGGTTGACCGTGTCGGCGACGACCGCGTGGTAACCGGTGCGCGACGCCACATCGGCGGGCAGCAGGGCCAGCCCCTGGGGTTCGTTGAAGCGGGCCGCATCGGCGCCGCCGTCGGCGAAGCCGCGGGTGCCGGAGCCGAAGGAGCGCACCACCGATCCCAGATCCGCTGTGAGCTCCACGATGCGGTGGTGTCCGGAATCCCCGACCAGGAAGTTTCCGTTCTCCAACGCCACGGCCTTGCCCGGGAAGCGCAGGTTGCCCTCGCGGGCCGGCGGTGCCACGTAGGGCCCGTCGCCGCGGTGCAGTGTGCCCTTGGCCTCATGCTCGGCAACCAGCTCGCCGATCAGCACTTCAAGCCCGTTGGCATGGCCCTCGCCGGAGAGGTGGGCGACGATGTAGCCCTCGGGGTCGACGACCACCAGCGTCGGCCAGGCGCGGGCCGAGTAGGCCTGCCAGGTGGCCAGCTCCGGGTCGTCGAGCACCGGATGGTGGATCTCGTAGCGTTCCACGGCTGCAGCCAGCGCCACCGGGTCGGCCTCGTGCTCGAACTTCGGGGAGTGCACGCCGATGGTCACCAGCACCTCGGAGTACTTCGCCTCCAGCGGGCGCAGCTCATCGAGCACGTGCAGGCAGTTGATGCAGCAGAACGTCCAGAAGTCCAGGATCAGGATCTTGCCGCGCAGCTGCTCGAGCCCGAGCATCTTGCCACCGGTATTCAGCCAGTTCCGGCCCTGCAGCTCGGAGGCGCGGACACGGTAGGCGGAGCGGACCGATTCGGTTGCGGCAGTGGATTCAGGACTCATGGAAGGGTTCTCCTCGGGCTTTGTCGGCTGACGATATGCTGCCTCCATTATCGCGCCTTTGCCCAGCGTCCTGGTACACGATGACCCACTGCTACGCCGGCCGCCCCGGGGACGCCTTACAGCTGGGAGAGCGCCGCTTCCAGCACCTGGCCGGCGATCTTCGCGAACTCTGGCTTCTGCAGGTTGCTCGCCGCGATGAACGAAACCATGGCGACGTGATCCCCGCGCTCCTTGATCAGCACCAGCGCCTGCTGGCGCATCGGGTGGCCCTCCCCTGCCCGGGTCCACAAGATCGCCGAATCGGCACCGCCGTCCTTCACCACCGGTGCGACGGTACTGAACGGGATGGCACCGGATCCGTCGTCCAGGGTGAGCCGGTGGCATTCGCCCAGTAGCCGGCGCGCGGTGGCCAGATGAGCGTCGAGCTGGGCCCGGTCTTGGATCCTGGCCACCTCGACGGAGCCGGTGACACTGATCTTCTCGTTGATGAAGTCGCTGCGCGCACCCTCGCCGCCCTGCTGCACCGGGGACCAGTTCAGCCCCTCGATCACCTCTGCGCAGGTGCCGGGGTCCACGGTGACGCCTTTGAGTGTGTCGGCCGGGGGCTGGCGCAACGATTCGAGATCGGCCCCGGTGATTTCACGGGCCTTATCGAAGCCCAGGGCGTAGGCCATCGAAATGCCCGAGGCCACGGCAAGCCGCGAGGCTGAGACGACGTCCTTTTCCGGATCCGACGGCTCGGCGGGGGCCACCGAGCCATCGGTGGCGATCGGGGCGTGGCCCTCGGGAAGGGAGGGGCCCCCGTGTTCCGGGGCGGATGAACATCCGGCCAGGGCCAGGGACAGGGCCAGCACTGTCCCGACGAGTTGGATGGTGCGTCGGTGATTAACGGACACGGCGGTCGATCTCCTGGTCATGTTTCTTGTACTGGGCAAACATCTGGTTATACGCCTCAAGCTCGGCGTCGTTGTCGCGGTCCGCCGCACGGTCCTTGCGCTTTGCCTCCTTGGCGTCGTCCCGGTTCCAGGACACCATCACCCCGAGCGCGAGCATCAGTGTGGGCACCTCTCCGATGCCCCACATCGCGGCGGCGCCGGTGCGTTGGTCCTCCAGCGCCGGTGCGCCCCAGGGCCTGCCCATGTTGCCGAACCAGTCGGCCTGGATCAGCGAGGTGCTGCCCATCAGCGAGACGCCGTAGAACGCGTGGAAGCTCATCGTCGCCAGCAGGATGACCAGCCGCAGCGGGTAGGGGGCCCGACGCGGAATCGGGTCGATCCCGATCATGCTCAGCGCGAAGAGGTATCCGGTGAGCAGGAAGTGCACGTTCATCAGCTCGTGTCCGACGTGGGCTCGCATTGCGAAGGAGAACAGGTCGGTGTTGTAGAAGATGATGATCGAGCCGGCGAAGTTCGCCGCGGCAAACAGCGGATGGGTAATGAATGCCGAGTACTTCGAGTTCACCACCGCCAGTATCCACTCGCGTGGGCCGCGGGTGCCGTCGGTGCGCGAGGGCAGCGCCTTCAACGCGAGGGTCACCGGGGCGCCGAGCACCAGGAACAGCGGCGCGACCATGGTCAGCGCCATGTGGTCGACCATGTGCATGGAGAAGAGCACCTGCCCGTAAACGGCCGGGGCTCCCGAGGTGATGTAAAACAGTGCGATCAGGCCCACGGCCCAGGCCACGGCGCGGATGACTGGCCAGCTGTCCCCGCGCCGGCGCACGGCCACCACGAAGCGCACGTAGGTGACAAGCAGGAACACGATGATCGCGATCCAGAGCCAGTCCATCCGCCAGACAGAGAACCAGGAGCCTCCGACGAGTTCCGGGGGCAGCTCGTAGCCGGTGAGCAACCGGGCGGGGCTCGGCAGCTGGGGGGCCACCTCGGGCAGCGGCGGGGCGGTGCGCGCCAACACGGTAGCCAGCGCCATCACGGCGCCCATCACCAGCGCTTCGACGCCGACCACACGCCAGGCGGCGCGGGTGGCGCTGAGCTTGCCGGCAAGCAGTGCCGGGATGATCCGGCGTCGGTGCATCAGGCCCAGAAAGCCCAGGGCCAGCGTGCCGGCCGTCTTGGCCAGGATCAACATCCCGTAGGGTGTGGTCAGCTGGGACCAGGAATCCATCCGGATCATGGCGCTGACCACGCCGGATCCGGTCACCAGCACGATGCAGACTGCAGCCAGAACGGAGAACCGCGAAAGCACCACGCCGGCAAGCAGCGGCTTCCGCCCGGCGAAGCGGCCCGGGGCCTCGCCGGAGAGCTTGGATGCCAGCAGCGCCAGCACCACTATTCCGCCGAACCACAACGAGACGCCCACCAGGTGCAGCCCGATTGCGTTGACCGCCCCCCAGTGGTCGTCTCCACCTGCCGCGTGGCCGATCAGCGACATCGGCAGCACGCCGGCCAGCGAGAACACGGCGGTGGCACCGACCATGAACGGAGAACGGACGGCGAATGCCAGCGAAGCGGTGACGGCGGCGATGACCACCATCCAGGCCCAGGCCTGGCCGGTGGAGATCGTCATGATGTAGCTGTAGAGCAGGTTGGTCGTCGTCGGATCGGTGCTGATGGGGACGCCGGCCAGGTCGAAGAAGGACAACACCATCACTGCCGCAGCCGCCAGGGTCCAGACCATGGCGGCGCCCGCGGCGAGGTTCATCACCGCGGCGAAGGCCGGGTGTTCATTCCCGCCGTCGGTGCCCTTCTCTCCGGGTCCGGCCCGGCGGGGCCTGGTGGAGCGGGGAATGATCGTCGCGGCAAAGACCAGCGCCGCAATGGTCGTGGACATCGCCACGTGGTGGACCAGCTTCGCCGCCGGCAATCCCCAGCGCACCAGCGCACCGGGATCACCCAGCGCCTGCTCGGATCCGACACCGGTGTAGAGCGCCGCGAGTACCAGCACAATGGCCGCCACGAGCACCGCCGGCAGCCCGGCCACCGCCCAGAGTGGTCTGCTGGTTGCCCGCACCCCGTGGGGGGTCCTCGTTTCGCTGGTTTGTCCTGGCTTGTTCACGTCGTCCTTTCCCGTGGCACGTCCCTCCATTCTCCCACCCCCGGGAGGCTACCTTCGGCCAGCCTCCGGCAGCCCGCCGCCGATGAATCCACCCGGCAGGCAGCCGGGCGGGATCGCGTAGACGGCCGATCCGAGCGGCGTCGTCCACTGATTCAACAGATCCGCCCCGGCCAGCCGGCGCTGGATGGGCAGGAACTGCTTCTCCACATCCGCCTGGTAGGAGGCGAAAAGCAGGCCCGATTCCACACCGTCGACGTACTTGTAGCCGCGGCGCCAGATCACCTCGTCGACTCCGCGCGGAAGCGCCCGTGCCACGTGGCTGTCGGCCGAGAGCAGCGGCAGTCCCAGCTCATCGAGCGCGCCGGGATCCACCGAATCGTGTTCACCGCCACCGTGCAGCGGCGCACCGGAACCCTGCCGCCGGCCGAGGCTGAAGTCCCGGCCGGGCCGGTCCGCCTCGTCCCACCCGTCCAGGTCCATGCGGATCCGGCGCAGCACCAGCGAGGTGCCGTTTTCGATCCAGGGTTCCAGGTTCTCCCCGCCCCAGAGGGCCCGCTCCAGCCGCTCACCGGAGGGGTTGGCCGAACCGTCGAGCTGCCCGAAGAGGTTGCGCATGGTCGACCCGTCCGGAGCACTTCCGTAAGCCGGGCGGAAACCAGCCTGGACCCAGGCCGTGCTGGCCAGCGATCGGGTGTCCTTGAGCAACGCCCGCCGCGCATGGGCCAGCGTCACCGGGTCGTCGCAGCACAGCTGCAGCAGCAGATCGCTCTGGCCGTAGGCGGCATCGAGCTCATCGATGCCGAAAGCCTCCAGCGGGCGCAGCCAGCGCGGGGCCAGGTCCCGGTTGAGCAGACCGACGGCATGCGGACCCAGCCCGAAGGTGACGGTCAACCGGGCCGGATGCGCGGCAAGTTCCGGTTCGGTGTCCGCAAGCACGCCGCGTCCGTCCATGAGCCGGGCCGCGTCCTGGCTGAGCAGGCGCAGCAACCGCTCCAGCGCATCGCGCTCCCCCGCCCGGTCGCTCCCGCGGCGCAGATCCAGCCCGATGAAGACGGCGTGGGCCGGCGCCGGGGTTTCGATGCCCGGCTGCCGCTGGCCGTGGAAGCCGATCCGCTGCGCCCCGTTGGCACCGTGGGCGTCAAGCACCGGACCGGGTTCGCCGCGTGGCGCCAGCACCGCAGCACCCGCCAGTCCGGCGGCGGCACCGACCATGGTGGTGGCGCCGCCGAAGAGCAGCGCCCGGCGCGAGGGCCGCGTGCCCACCCCTAGTGGCCCATTCCGTGCTCGGATTCCGGCGCGTAGGACTCGTTTGCCCCGGTGAAGGACTTGACCTCGAATCGCACCGGGATCGTGGAACCATCGGCCAATTCCAGGGCGATCACCGGCGATTGGCCCGGCTTCACTGCCTCGTGGACGCCCATCAGCATCAGGTGCAGGCCTCCGGGAGCCAGCTCGACGCTTGCTCCGGGTTCCACCGTGATACCGCCGGGAAGCTCCTTCATCGACGTGGCGCCGGTGCCACCGGTCATCTCGTGGAGTTCAATGTCATCGGCAATATCGCTCGAGGCCCCGCTGAGCGTGAGCGGTTCGGCCGACTCGTTGTGCAATGTGGCGAAGGCGCTGGTCATGCCACCGTCGGCTGCCTTGATCCAGGCGTCATGGACGTGCAGGGGTGCCGGTTCGTCCTGGGTGGCAGTCTGGGCCACATCGTGGCTTTCCGCCGGGGGCTGGGCAGGTGCCGCACAGGAAGCGAGCATCAGCGTGAGAGCGAACGCCGGGATCAGGGCGGCTCGGGAAGAGGGTACGACAAAGGACATGGTGTCTCCAAAAAAGTAGATGCTGCGCCGCCGTGGCCGCGCAGGGTGGCCCGGCGGACCGGGCAGGGGCTCAAAACCGTGGGGCTATTTAGCGCGGGTCTTGGCGATGATCATGACGACGGCTCCGAGGCCGACCAGTCCGGCAATGCTCCAGACCAGCGGTGCGGGGATTCCGCCCTTGACTGCGGCAGGCGCCTGTTCCGGTTCCGGCGTGGCCTGTGCAGTGGCGCTTGGGCTGACTGCAGCAGCGGGGGCCGTGGTCGAGGCCGGCGCCGGCGATGCCACGGCGCTCGGGCTGGCTGAAGCCGCCGGGGTCTTCACGGTGAAGGCCAGTTTCTGGTCGATCGGGTGGCCGTCGCTGGAAACTACCCGGGCCACCAGCGAATAAGTTCCGTTTTCCAAGGGCTTCACCGGGGTGATGGTCAGCTCGGTGCCCGCGATGGAGTGGGTGGTTTCCACTGCGGCGTTGTCGGCATCGGTCAGCTTCACGATGTCGCCGATCGGCTTCAGCTCTCCGCTGAAGGTCAGCGTGATCCGTTTCGGCGGGTTCTTCACCGTGGCGCCCGGCTCCGGGCTGGATTGCACCAGCTGGTCGTGGGCGTGGGCGCTGGGCGCCATGAAGACGGCTGCCAAGGCCATCAAGACGGCTGCCAGGGCGATGCGCATCGCGCGCATGGGGTATTGCGCCGTTGCGTGGTTGCGTGTGTGGTGCTGGTTCATGGGGTACGGGTCCTTCGCTTCCCCGCCAGTCTGTGTCAGGCGGGAGATGGGGGCGTTTGCTGTCGTCTAGAACGCAGGACGCAGCGGAGGACCCCGGCGCAGCAGGGCGCCGAGGGTGAAGACCAGATCCACGGGGCCCTCGAGCCGGGTCTCGATGACCGGGCGGGGGCGGGCCGTGATGAGAGTGGGCCTGGCGAACAGCACGGAGGCAGGCCGCCGCAGCAGCAAGGCGAAGAGCAGTGCCAACACCGCTGCTTCGCCCCGGCGCAGCACCGAGATGGTGGCCAGCGCGGCAAGCACATGGCCTAGTGGCATCCACGCGGCAGCTAGACCCATGGTGGCCGGAGAATCGCTCATGAATGCCACCGCGGCGCCCGTCAGCTGCATTGAGTGCCCGGCATGCGGCCCGGCGTCGAGCAGCATCCCGTTGGCCGGGGCATGTCCGACGAGGGAAAAGAGAAGGTGGTAGGTGCCTTGGCTCAGCAGCACGGCCAGCGTTGTGCGCCTGCCAGAATGCGCGAGCCCGGTCAGCGCAGTGCAGATGGCCGCCGAGACGACGAGTACCAGGCCCAGGATCGGCAGCGGGGGGAGTTGCCCGTCGGCCAGCGTATGCGAAGCGGCCGCCAGGGAAGTGGAAAAGAGCGCACCGATCCAGCCACGCACGGCGCGCAGACTGCGATCTTCCACCAGCATTTCCACCCTTGCCATCCCTGCTCGTACGAGCAGGCTTTCCAGCAACCCTACCGGATTTCTACTCGGCGTAGAAAATAAGTCTTCATCAAGCAGGAAAGACCGCTCGAATCCCCCATCGGGGGCCGAACGGTCCTTCCAAAAAAGCAGGTGTCGAACTACTTGGCGACAGCGGCCTTCAGCTTCGAACCGGCGGTCAGCTTGACCGAGTGGCCGGCCGGAATCTGGATGGTGGCGCCGGTCTGCGGGTTGCGGCCGGTGCGCGCTGCACGGTCGGTGCGCTCGACTGCGAGCCATCCCGGGATCGAGACCTTTTCACCCTGGGAGATCTGGGAAACGAAGACCTCGAAAACGGCATCCAGAACGCCGTTTACGGCGACCTGGGAGTTGCCGGTCTTCTCGGCGACGGCTGCAACGAGCTCACTACGGTTCATAGCCAAAGTATGTCCTCCTGGACTGATCTTCCTTGCCACACCGGGCAAAGACGCCCCGCGCTTGCGAGGACTTCTGAGTGAGAACCTACCAAAGAGAACCGATGAAAAGCCTTGAATTCGGGCGGTTTTCCGGGAAAATTTTGGATATTGGGTAAAATTTCGCGCTGAGCGGACTCAACCGGCGGGCAAAGAGAGACGCATCGCACTTTTTCGGTTCGCGGGCCATTCGGTACGCACAGTCGCCAAGCCAGGTGAAATTCCGATCCGGGACGGTTCCGGCGTGCTTTTCACCGCCATGTTCTCCCCGTGGGCCGGTGGTTCGGGGGCCTCGAATTTGCATTCGGTCCGCGCGGAAGACCGGAGGGATCCCCTCGATCACCGGTGACATGCCGTCACTGATCCCTGGCCGGGGAGCTGGCCCTCGAGCCGCCAGGCGGGCCCTTCACAGCTTGGGTCCCACCCTGGGCCATGCTGCATTCAGGACTCCGCTGGAAGCCGTTTCACCGGGCGTCGGCGGCACGCCGGCGGCCTTGCGCGGAGGCTGGACGTGGCGATTAAAGGCCAAGGGCCCCCACCGAACGAATCGGTGGGGGCCCTTGGAATGCTTCTGGGATTTACCAGGAAGACTTGGTGATGCCCGGAAGCTCACCGCGGTGAGCCATTTCGCGGAAGCGAATACGGGAAATACCGAACTTCTGGAAGTTACCGCGGGGGCGGCCGTCGATGGCGTCGCGGTTGCGAACGCGGACCGGCGAGGCGTTGCGGGGCAGCTTCTGCAGGCCCAGACGAGCCTCTTCGCGTGCCTCGTCGGTAGCCTGGGGATCAACGAGAGTCTTCTTCAGCTCGGCACGCTTTGCGGCGTAACGCTCAACGATGACCTTGCGCTGCTCGTTCTTAGCGATCATGGACTTCTTAGCCATGTTTAGCGCTCCTCTCGGAATTCGACGTGCTTGCGGATGACCGGGTCGTACTTCTTCAGAACCATGCGGTCTGGGTTGTTACGACGGTTCTTGCGGGTCACGTAGGTGAACCCGGTACCGGCGGTCGACTTGAGCTTGATGATCGGACGTACGTCCTTATCCTTAGCCACTAGAGCTTCACACCCTTCGCAAGCAGGTCGGCGACGACTTTGTCGATGCCGCGCGAGTCAATGGTCTTAATGCCCTTGACCGAAAGGGTCAAAGTGACATTACGGCGCAGGGTCGGAACCCAGTAGCGCTTCTTCTGGATATTCGGGTCGAACCGACGCTTGTTGCGGCGGTGCGAGTGGGAGATGCTGTGTCCGAAGCCCGGAACCGCACCTGTCACCTGGCATACTGCTGCCATGATCACTCCTCAGTTGTAGTAAATATTGACGGTACTCAGCACAGATACAGCGGAATGATGCTGCCTCTGAATCTGCGTGTAAGAGTCCCGCCACCAGTTGTGACACCGTTTTATTACTGCACATCTTCGAAGGTAACCAGGCTGGGTGAGAACCAACCGAAGCGCCTTGACTACGTGAAAGACGGTGAACTCCGGCATCCGTTTGAGTATTTTTCCCTACTCAGGTGGACACCGACATTCGGTAATACGGGTAAACGCGCGATACCACTGCCATCCATCGTGAAATGGACGCATAAGATACGCACGACTTAACGCCTTACTATCCTAGGCCACGAACGGCCTCCGGTTCAAACTGACATATTGTGGGCTGCCTTACGCCTCGTCGCGGAAGATCCAGTGATCCGGATCCAGGCGAGCCGTGATCTTGCGTCCAAGACGGGACAAATCGTCTACATCCTTGGAATCGAGCCCGTCGAAGATGAGCCGGCGCACCGATTCAACGTGCTCCGCGGCGAGCCCCTCGAGCATTTCGCAGCCGGCATCCGATAGGTGCGCCATGGTCACTCGAGCGTCGCTTGGACACTGGGTGCGCTCCACCCAGCCTCGGGCCTCGAGCTTCTTCACCACATGGGACAGCCTGGACAGCGAGGCGTTGGTTTTCGATGCCAGTTCACTCATCGGCAGGTACCGTTCCTCTTCCTCGGAGAGCATGGCCAGCACGTTGTAGTCGAACAAGGTGATCTTCGCCTGGGTCTGCAGGTCTGAATCCAGCTTCCCGGGCAGCTGGGTGGTGACGGCCAGCAGCGCCAACCAGGCATCTCGTTCTTGCGGATTCAACCAGCGGGGTTCAGTCATACCCCCAATGTTGGCATATCTACAGGTCTTCCCCCGTCGACCACGCCCCGCACGCGGAACGGACCGGCCACGCCCCGATGGGCGTGGACCGGTCCGTTGGCCGCATCCCCCGTCGGTTACCGGGCTGCCAGCATTTTCTGCCGGCGGTAGGAGATGATCTGCCCGATGACCACGATCAGCAACGCGATGATGAACATCGCCGAGCCGATGACATTGGCCTGGGCCGGGATACCCCGGGTCGCCGCAACGTAGATGAACTTCGGGAAGGTGTCGAAGTTGCCCGAGTTGAAGTTCGTGATGATGAAGTCATCGAAACTCATCGCGAAGCTGAGCAGTGCCGCTGCGGTGATGCCCGGAAGCAGCAGCGGGAACGTCACCTTCCAGAAGGTGGCCATCGGCGACGCGTAGAGGTCGCTTGCCGCCTCCTCCAACCGGGGATCCAGGCCCGAGACCCTGGCCCGGACGGTCACTACGACAAATGACATGCAGAACACCGTGTGCGCGATGATGATCGTCCAGAAGCCCAGCTCCCAACCCAGGTTGAGGAACTGCGCCAGCAGCGAGGCCCCGAGCACCACCTCGGGGGTGGCCAGCGGCAGGATGATCAGCAGGTCCGCCGTGTTGCGGAACCTGAACTTGTAGCGCACCAGGCCCAGCGCAATGCAGGTGCCGAGCACCGTGGCGAAAATCGTCGCCAGGATGCCGATCTGCAGCGAGTTGCCCAGAGCCTCGCAGATGTTCGGGGCCCCACAGGGATTCTGCCAGTTCTTCAACGTGAATCCGCGCCAGGCCAGGTTGGTGCGCCCGGCATCGTTGAAGGAAAAGACGAAGATGTAGACAATGGGGACAAGCAGGTAGACAAAGGCCAGTCCACCAACGACGGGAATGAACCAGCGACCGATTTTTTGTTTCATGCCATCGCTCCTAGAACAGTTCCTTGGTACCGAAACGCTTGATGTAGATCAGGACCAGTACCAAGATGGCCACCATCAAGATGAAGCTCAGCGCCGAAGCGCCCGGGTAGTCGACTACCCTGAAGAACCGCGAATCAATGACCTGCCCGATCATCGTCGTGTCCCGGTTGTTGCCCAGGATCGCCGCGTTGACGTAGTCGCCTGCGGTGGGGATGAACGTCAAAAGCGTCCCCGCGAAGACACCGGGAGCCGACAGCGGCAGCGTCACCCTGAAGAAGGTGGTCATCGGGCTGGCATACAGGTCACCCGAAGCCTCCAGCATGGAGACGTCCAACCGGTCCAGGCTGGCGTAGATCGGCAGCATCATGAACGGTAGGAAATTATAGGTCAGACCGCAAATGACGGCGAAGGCCGTGGCCGTCAGCCGCCCGTCGGGCGGCAGGATCGCGACGGCACGCAGCACGCTGACCACGGGGCCCTCGTCCGCGAGGATCTGCTTCCAGGCCTGGGTACGCAGGATGAAGCTGGAGAAGAACGGGGCGATCAGCAGCACCAGCAGGATGCCCTGCAACAGCCGATAGCCCCGCAGCCGCACGGCAACCAGATAGGCCATCGGGTAGCCGATGAGCAGCGCGGCAATGGTGGCAATCAGCGCGAACCCGAAGGAGCGCACCAGCGTATCCCAGTAGGCGGACAGCACGGTGAGATAGTTGCTGAACTGCAGCGCCGGAACGAATTCGCCGATTTCGGCGCCCGGCGGCTTGGCGTACAGCGACATGGCCAGCAGCACCACGACCGGCGCCGCGAAGAACAGCACCAGGAAGGCGAAGCCCGGGACGATCAGGTACATCCCGACCCGGCCCTTGCGCTTGTCGGCGGCTATCTCCTCCTCGCTGCGCCACTCCTCCGTCTCGACCTTGGCGCGGCGTCCGGAGACACGTGGCTTGTCGTCCAGGGCGGTCATGCCGGTTCCACCTCGGCTTCCAGCTCACCGTCGAAATCGTCGGCGGATTCCGCTTCGGTGACCGCTTCGGGGCCGTCTCCGCCATCCAGTCCGAAGGAGTACTCCGGTTCCCAGGTCAGACGGACCGTTTCACCAGGAGCGGCGGGACGCTGGCCCAGGTTCTGCGAGAAGGTACCCAACGTTCCGATGCCCGGCACCTCAACGAGGTACTCGGTGCTCACACCGGTGAATGAGGCATCAAGCACGGTTCCAGTGAGCTGATTGTCCGTGTGGGTGTGGTCCATGTTCATGTCAAGGATGCGCATTTTTTCCGGACGCACCCCCACGACCACGTTGCCTGAATGGGCGACCGATCGGTCCTTGGGCATGAGCACTCGGGAGCCGGCGACGTTGACCGCCACGAAACCGCCCAAGTCCTCGATGACCTGTCCGGACATGAGGTTCGACTTGCCTAGGAAGTTGGCGACAAATGCGGTTCGGGGCAGTTCATAGAGGTCACGCGGAGCGCCCATCTGCTCAATCTTGCCCTTGTTCATCACGGCGACCGTGTCGGCCATGGTCATGGCCTCCTCCTGGTCGTGGGTGACGTGGATGAAGGTCAGGCCGACCTCGGTCTGGATGGCTTTGAGCTCCACCTGCATTTGCCGGCGCAGCTTCATGTCCAGTGCACCGAGCGGTTCGTCGAGCAGCAGCACCGCCGGTCGGTTGACCAGGGCACGGGCCAACGCCACGCGCTGCTGCTGGCCGCCGGAGAGTTGGGCAGGGCGGCGGGCTCCCAGGTGTCCGAGTTCCACTAGTTCCAGAGCGGCCTTGGCCTTCTCCGTGGCGCCGGCGATCTTCTGGCGCTTGAGTCCGAACGACACGTTGTCCAGCACCGACATATGCGGGAAGAGCGCATAGGACTGGAACACCGTGTTCACGTGGCGCTGGTGCGAGGACAGCTTGGTGACGTCCTTGCCGCCAATGCTGATCTCACCGCTCGTGGGCTGCTCAAGGCCCGCCACCATCCGCAACGTGGTGGTCTTGCCACAGCCAGAAGGTCCCAGCAGGGCGAAGAAGGACCCCGAGGGAATGGTCAGGGTCAGGTCGTCCACCGCCGTGAATTCTGCGAAACGCTTGGTGACGTTGGTCAGCTGCAGGTCGGCCCCGCTGCTGTTCAGTGTGCCGGTCGGGGTTACGCCGAGGCTGGTTTCTGTGCTCATCTGTCTATACGCCAATCACTTGCTGGAACAGTTCCTGGAAGCGCGCTTCCTCTTCGATGGACATGGTTCGCTCGGTGGTTGCCTTGGAGAGGTACTCCGCCGTCGGGAAGATCAGCGGGTTGTCCACGAGCTCCGGGTCGATTTTTTCCATGGCCTCCCTGGCTCCGACGACCGGGCAGACGTAGTTCACGTAGGCCGCCACCTCGGCGGCAACGACCGGATCGTAGTAGAAGTCCATGAGCTTCTCCGCGTTCGTCTTATGCGGGGATCCGATCGGCACCATGAAGTTGTCGCTCCAGATCAGTCCGCCGGCATCGGGCATGATGAACTCCCACTTATCGCCCTCCTCGAAGTTCAACTGCGTGATGTCACCCGAGTAGACCAGTGCCGCCAGTACGTCTCCGCTGATCAGGTCCTGCTTGTAGGAGTTGCCCTTGACCTGGCGGATCTGCCCGGAGCTGACATGCTCATCCAACACGTCGATGGCGTTGCCGTACTCGTTGTCGCCCCAGTCACCCCGGATATCCACGCCGGCATCCAGCAGCATCATCGGCATCGTGTCGCGCATTTCATCAAGCACGCTGACGCGGCCCTTGAGCTCTGGCTGCCACAAGTCCGAGACGGTGCGCAGGCCCTTCGGGAACGCCTCCTTGTTCCAGGCGAGGCCGGTGAAGCCGGACTGCCAGGTCAACGACTGCTTGCGCCCCTGGTCGAAGCGCACGTCCTTGAGCTCGGGTAGCAGGTTCTTGATGTTCGGGATGTTCGCGTGGTCCAGCTCCTGGACGTAGCCCTGGCGGATCAGCCGTTCGGACATCCAGTCACTGGGCGTGATGATGTCCTGCCCGATGTCCTGACCAGCGGCCAGCTGCGCCTGGACCTTCCCGTAGTACATGTCATTGCTGTCGATGTCCTCGGAATAGTTCGCTGTAATGCCGCTCTGTTTCTTGAACTTCTCCAGCGTCGGGTATTTCTTGGACTTGTCGTCATAGTCCAGGTAAAGCGTCCAGTTAGCCCAGTTGACTATGGCTTGCTCGGCCGAAAGATCAGCCGCGGCGGTAGGTTTGACTACCCCTTTGGCCGTACCTCCCCCGCTGCCGCTGCCGGTGCCACAGGCCGCGAGCATCGCGGCCAGGGCCAGACCGCCGCTCCCGGCGAGCATGCCCCGCCGGGAGAGTTGGGTCTTTTCCAGCGCTTGTACCCAATGACGGGCCGATTCGCGCCGACGGATACTGCGTGACATTATGCTCCGATCGCGGTCTGGAACCGTGAGTTGTAGTTCGATTCCTCGTCCGCATCCAGCGTGCGGAAGACATGAGCATGTTTAAGGTCGTCTTCTGACGGGAAGATCAGCGGGTTGTCGACCAGTGACGGGTCGATTTTGTCCATGGCCTCGCGGGCCCCGACCACCGGGGAAATGAAGTTTACGTAGGCGGCAACCTGGGCTGCGACCTCGGGGTCGTAGTAGAAATTCATTAGTTTCTCGGCGTTGGTCTTTCGCGGGGAGGCGACGGGGACCATCATGTTGTCGCTCCACAGCGTGCCGCCGGCCTCGGGCAGGATGAAGTCCCAGCGGTCGTCGTTCTCGAAATTCAACTGGGTTATGTCCCCCGACCACACGATGCCGGCAATGGCGTCGCCGGAGACAAAGTCCTCCTTGTAGGAGTTGCCCTTGACCTGACGGATCTGCCCGGAGTCGATCTGCTGCTGCAGGCTATCCAGCGCATGGGTGAATTCGGGGTCGCCCCAGGTGCCGGAGATGTCCACGCCGTCCTGGAGCATCAGCAGGCCCATCGTGTCGCGCATTTCGTCGAGCACGGTGATGCGGCCCTTGAGCTCCGGATTCCAGAGGTCGGCGACGCTGCGCAGGCCGCCGGGGACCTTTTCCTTGTTCCAGGCAATGCCGGCATATCCTGACTGCCAGGTCAGCGAGTGCTTGCGGCCCGGGTCGAAATCAACGTCCCGCAGCGAGGGCAGCAGGTTCTTGATGTTCGGAATGTTGGCATGGTCGAGTTCATGGGTGTAGCCCTGACGGATGACGCGCCCGGCCATCCAGTCGGTCAGCGTGATGATGTCCTGGCCGATGTCCTGGCCAGCCGCCAGCTGCGCCTGGACCTTCCCGTAGTAGGTGTCGTTGCCGTCGATGTCCTCGGAGTAATTGACGCTGATGCCGGTCAGCTTGTTGAACTGCTCCAGCGTAGGGTACTTCTTCGTCTTGTCGTCATAGTCCAGGTACAAGGTCCAGTTGGCGAAGTTCACCGTCTTATCCGTTGCCGACAGGTCCACCACGGCAGGGGTGGCATCGGCGGTCCCCGCCCCTGCCCCTGCCCCGGTTCCGCCCTTGCCGCCCGTGCCGCAGGCGGCAAGCATCCCGGCCAGCCCGAGCCCGCCGGCTCCCAGCAGCACGTTGCGGCGGCTCATCTGAGCCTTGATCAGGGCCCTGAGGGCCGGGTCCTGCGGCAGCTCGCGCCGTGGCCTCGTCGACATGATGGTACCCCTTCATCACCGTTGAAAAGCTCTTATCGAACACGGCTGCGGATCGCCAGGCAAATGTGAGGCGAACCACAGCACGTGACTTGGATCATGTCAGGTTTCATGGGTGTTTGACAATACTTTCCGTCGGATCGATTTGAGTTCGATACGAAATCAGTTGTCCTTACCCCCTATCCACAACTGATTCCTTCGGGTTAGTCTCTTGCCATGGAGGTTGCAGCCATGCCACCTGAGCAGTCCGCAGTTCCCAACACGCAGCAGGAGGTCGATACCCGGTGACCCACTCCGCACTGCCCAGCGCCGGCAACGGATTCACGATGGATGCCACGAGCAAGGCAATCATCGAACAGCTTCAGGAAGACGGGCGCCGTTCCTACGCGTCGGTCGGCAAGGCAGTGGGCCTGAGCGAAGCGGCCGTGAGGCAGCGGGTCCAGAAACTTGTGGACAGCAAGGTCATGCAGGTCGTGGCGGTCACTGATCCGCTGCAGCTGGGCTTCAAGCGCCAGGCCATGATCGGGGTGAAATCCGACGGGGACATCATCGCCACGGCGGACCGCATCTCGGAATTGCCTGAGGTCGACTACTGCGTCGTGGTCGCCGGTCCGTCGGACATCATCGCGGAGGTCGTATGCGCAAACGACGACGACCTTCTGCGCATCATCAAGGAAATCCGAGCCATCGAGGGCGTCCGGGACACCGAAACGTTCATGTACCTCTCGTTGCGCAAACAAGAATACAACTGGGGTACACGATGACCATCAACAGCACAACCCCCCGCGGCACCGATCGCCAGCGGGCAGCCCGGGACCACCTCTGGATGCATATGGCCCGCCACTCCCCCCTCATCGAGGGCGGCAGGGTTCCGATCATCACCCGCGGCGAAGGTCATATGATCTACGACGACCAGGGCAAGGGCTACATCGACGGCCTGGCCGGGCTATTCGTCGTCAACGCCGGCCACGGCCGCACCGAGCTGGCCGAGGCAGCGGCGAAGCAGGCGGCCAAGCTCCCGTTCATGCCGCTGTGGTCCTACGCGCACGAACCGGCCATCGACCTGGCCGAGCGCCTGGCGAACTATGCTCCGGGCGACCTGAACCGGGTCTTCTTCACCACAGGCGGCGGCGAGGCGGTCGAATCCGCCTTCAAGCTGGCCAAGCAGTACTTCAAGCTCATGGGCAAGCCCGGCAAGCACAAGGTCATTTCCCGCGCGCTGGCCTACCACGGCACGCCGCAGGGCGCCCTGGCCATCACCTCGCTGCCGGACATGAAGACGCCCTTCGAACCGCTGGTACCGGGCACCTTCCGCGTCCCGAACACCAACTTCTACCGCGCGCCCGAACAGTTCGCCGACAATGAGAAGGACTTCGGGCTCTGGGCCGCCGAGCGCATCCGCGAGGCCATTGAATTCGAGGGCGCCGATTCGGTCGCCGCGGTCTTCCTCGAACCGGTACAGAACTCCGGCGGCTGCTTCCCGCCGCCCCCGGGCTACTTCCAGCGCGTGCGCGAGATCTGCGACGAATACGACGTGCTCCTGGTTTCCGACGAGGTCATCTGCGCCTTCGGCCGCATCGGCTCGATGTTCGCCTGCGAGGACTTCGGCTACGTTCCGGACATCATCACCTGCGCCAAGGGCCTGACCAGCGGGTACTCCCCGCTGGGCGCAATGATCGCCTCCGACAGGCTCTTCGAACCGTTCAGCAAGGGCGATACGACGTTCTACCACGGCTACACCTTCGGCGGCCACCCCGTATCTACCGCGGTCGCGATGGCAAACCTGGACATCTTCGAGCGCGAGGGCCTGAACCAGAACGTGAAGGACAATGCCGGGGCCTTCAAGTCCACGCTGTCCAAGCTGCTGGACCTGCCGATCGTGGGCGACGTGCGCGGCGCCGGGTACTTCTACGGCATCGAGCTGGTCAAGGACAAGGCAACGAAGGAGACGTTCAACGACGATGAGTCCGAGCGCCTGCTGCGCGGGTTCCTCTCCACTGCGCTCTTCGACGCGGGCCTGTACTGCCGTGCCGATGACCGCGGGGACCCGGTGATCCAGCTGGCCCCGCCGCTGACCATCGGCCAGCCGCAGTTCGACGAGATCGAGTCGATCCTGCGTTCGGTGTTGACCGAGGCGTCCAACCACATCTAGCGGCTCGCCCGAGCTAAGAACAGCGGATGCCCGTGATGATTCCATCAACGGCATCCGCTGTTCTCGTGTCGGGGCATCCTTCAGTTACCGTGCCCGAGCGGCAAGCACCCGGGCCGTGGCCAGTCGGTTCAGCGCCAGCGCACCTATCAATAGTCCAAAGTCACGCAGGGCGACATCGTAGAACCCGGGCAGGATCAGCAGGTTCGCGATGATGCCCAGCAGCCAGGCAGTGACGACCAGCGATCCCCACCGCGGACGCCAGGCCACGAGCAAGCCGGCAATGATCTCCACGACGCCGACGCCGTACATGAAGACGTGAGGATCGACCGGGATCATGTCGGTGGCCAACGGGGCCAGATAGTGGGTCCAGTCGGTCAGCAGGTTGGTAAACTTGTCGATCCCGAAAACGATGGGGGCCACGATGAAGATGGTCCGCAACAGCATGAAGGCCTGGGTGTCCAGGTCGTGGCGCAGGCCCTTGCCGGCGCTCAGCGTGTGGGTGCTCATGATGCTTCCTTTCTAAAGTTGCGATGTTTCATCTTAGAATCACGTCCATCTCTAAGTCAACAGTTTCTAGTTATAGAGTTAGGCTTAACTCCATGGACAACACCCCTCCCACCGAACAGCTCGCCGCCCTGGGCGCACTTGCCGATCCTGTGCGCAGGCGAATTTATGAATTCGTGCGCACCTCAGCCGGGCCGGTAGGCCGCAATGCCGTCGCCGAGGCATTAGATCTGCCCCGGAACGCCGTTGCCTTCCAGTTGGACAAGCTCGCTGAGGAAGGCCTGCTGGAGTTCGAATTCCGGCGCGTCAACGGGCTCGATGGCCCGGGTTCGGGTCGCCCGGCCAAGCTCTATGCGGCCCGGTTCGGTGAGCTGGCGGCAAGCATTCCCCGACGCGAATACAGCCTAGCGGCCGAGCTCATGGCCCGCGCCATCGACCTTTCCACCCTGGCTGACTTGCCGGTCGCGCAGGCGTTGGCTCGGGTCTCCCGCGACGAGGGTCTGCGGATCGGCACCGGATCGGGGCAGCTGGCCGAGACACTGGAACGGCACGGTTACCGGCCCAGGGAGAATGCTCAAGGCGCGCTGGAACTACTTGACTGCCCCTTCCATCTGCTCTCCGAAAAGCACGTCGATACTGTCTGCTCGATGAACCTCGAGCTGCTCGGTGCGGTCATCGAGGGTTCCGCCGCCCCCTACCAGGCATGCCCTGATACCCCGCGCAGAGAAGGACGCTGTTGCGTTCGGCTTGACCCGGTCGATGCGGGTGGACCTAGATGATTGATTCCAAGGGTTCATGGTCATAGGCGGTCAGCGACCGCAGTGGATGGGAACCGGTGTTCAGGTTGTGCCAGATGGCCACGGTCAGCGCGAGGATGCGTTGCAGGACCCGCACGGTGACCCCGGCGATGGTCCTCCCGCCATGGGCCTCCAGGTCCAGCTGGCCCTTGAGGGTGTCGTTGATTGACTCGATGACCTGACGCAGTGGCTTGAGCAGACTCTTTCCGGGACGGGGTTTCTCACCTTGACGGGTCGGACGGACCAGGGTGATCCCGGCCTCGGAGAGGTCCTGCTCGAAGGCCTTCCCGTAGTAGTTCTTGTCCGCGATGATGATCTGTCCCGGCTCCACCGGGGTGGGCAGGTTTTCCAGGATGCCCAGCAGGGTCTCACGCTCATCGGCCTTCGCCCCGGTCAGCGCGTAGCCGACCGGCAGTCCGGTCGGGGTGCACAGCAGGTGCAGGCGCAGCCCCCAGAACCACCGTGAATGCGAGGCGCAGTACCCGTATTCGGCCCAGCCGGCCAGTTCGGAGCGGTGGGCCGTGGTGTGGGAGCGCCCGCATTCCACAGGGGTGGAATCGGCGAGCCACAGCTCATCGGACCAGAGCCCGGTGGTGTGGGCCAGGTGTTCGTTGAGAGCCTGCAGGGTCCCGCCCAGCTTCCGCAGCCGTTTGTTGTATCCGGGTTGTTGGGGCAGGTCCGGGAACCATCGGCGCAGGTCGTTATGGGATTGGCGGAGCCAGCGGCGTTCGGAGGTGAAGCCGAGCAGGGCCTGGAGGACCGCGATGGTGACCAGTTCGGCGTCGCTGATCCGGGGCCCGAAGCCGATGGCCGGACGCCACGGGAGCAGGTGCGGATTGGCCTTCAGAAAGTCGTCCGCGCAGGCGTACAGTGCTGTTGCAAGGGTGTCCAGATCGGGAGCCATCGGAACTCTCCAGGTTCGAATGTTGGGTATTACATCTCGATTCTGGACACCCTTGCCCGCGCTGTCACCCCTTGGAATCAATCATCTAGGCCCGCCTAGTCCCCCGGAGTCGTTTCGATGCGATGCCGCGGCGCCCTGCCACCGGGTGCAGGCGCGGCACCTGCTTGTTCCGGTACATCCGCCGGCTCGTCCACCGCTTGGGGGCCGTCGGCAAGCGCTGCCGGGCCATCCCGGTCGATGGAGGTGGCAAGCGGCTTTTCGTGCAGGAATACCAATAGGATTGCCGCGACCAGCACCAGCGGGACCATGTAGAGGAACACCGGGGTCAACGCCTCGCTGTAGGCCCCGATGACGATCTGGCGGATCGCTTCGGGCAAAGCGCGTACCGCATCGGGAGTCAGTGAATTATGGTTCCCGGCCACCGCGGCGGCGCTCCCGCTCAGCCGCTCCTGCAGCAGGTTGCCCAGGTTCGTCACGAACAGGCTGCCGACCACCGCAGTACCCAGCGATGCGCCGATCTGGCGGAAGTAGTTGTTGGAGGCGGTGGCCATGCCCACCTGCGAATTCGGGAAGGTGTTCTGTACGATCAGCACCAGGATCTGCATGCATAGCCCCAATCCGATGCCCATCAGCGCCAGGTAGCTGCAGATGACCCACACGGCCGTTCCCGGCTCCATGGTCGAGAGCAGGGCCAGTGCTCCGGCGACGATGAACGTGCCGATCACCGGGAACCACTTGTAGCGACCGGTCCTGCTTACGATGACACCGGAGCCGATCGATGTCACCAGCAGCCCGCCCATCATCGGGATCATCAGCAGGCCGGACTGGGTGGCATTGGCCCCGGTGACCATCTGCAGGAAGGTCGGCAGGTAGGCCAGCGTCCCGAACATCGCCACCCCGATGATCAGCCCGCTCACCGTAGTAAGGATGAAGTTGTGCGCCCTGAACAGGGACGGGGACATGATCGGAGCCTCGGCCCGGCGCTCCACGAGCACGAACCCGATGCCGGCCGCCAGGGTCAGCGCGATCAATCCGATGATCCTCGGCGAGTCCCAGGCGTACATGGTCCCGCCCCACGTGGTGGTGAGCACCAGCGCCGCGGAGGCCACGGCCAGCAGCATCATGCCCGCCACGTCGACCTTGGGCCGCTGCGTTCGCACCGGGGGCAGATGCAGGAAGAAGACAGCTGCGACCATCGCCGCAATACCCAGCGGAATGTTCATCCAAAGGCACCAGCGCCAAGTCACCTCCTCGGTGAACCAGCCCCCCAACAGCGGGCCGGCCACCGAGGACAGTGCGAAGACGCCGCCCATGATACCCATGTACCTACCGCGTTCCCGGGCCGGAACCACGTCGGCTATGATCGCCTGCGAAAGCACCATCAGCCCGCCGCCGCCGAGGCCCTGGATGCCGCGCCCGGCGATCAGCCAGGTCATGTCCTGCGCGAAGCCGCCCACGATCGACCCGATGATGAACAGTGAGATGGCTCCCAGGAAGATGCCCTTGCGCCCGATCAGGTCGCCCATCTTCCCGTAGATCGGAAGGGTGATCGTGGAGGCCAGCATGTAGATCGTGATCACCCACAACATGTACTCCACGCCGTTGAGCTCGCCGACGATGGTCGGCAGCGCGGTAGAGAAGATGGTCTGGTCCAATGAGGCCAGCAGCATCGCCATCACCAGTCCCGCGAAAACCAGCAGGATGCTGCGGTGCCGGGCCTTTTCGGAAAGCAGCCCTTCGGCAGTCGTTACCTGAACTATCATCGCTATCGCGTCCCGTCGGTCGCTGGTTACCCCATCTAAACCGGACCGCCGGCGAGGCGACCGGAAACGAGGAAGCGGCGCCCTGAAGGGGGTCCATTTCCCCATCCTTGCAGTGCGGACAGCCCGAAACAATGCCTTGGCGCATCTGCATGGCAAGCACTCAGGAAAGGCCCGGACCACTCCCCTATCACCCCGCCTGCCAACGGGTTAGGCTGGGGCGAAAGCGCAGGACTGCGGGGTGCCGAAGACGTGGACCGGATCCCCGCCACTACCGCAGGAAGTGGGACCAGCCATGGCCGTCACCGGACACCGTAGCCCCGAGGCCTCGGGCGGAATCGATGAAAAAGCGGCCCGACAGGTCGCCGAGGACGCCCGCGAGCAGGGCTGGGAACGGCCCAGCTTCGCCAAGGGCCTCTACATGGGCACCTTCGACTGGTCGCTGATCCATCCGCACCCGCAGGCCCCCTCGGCGGACGCGGCGGACGGAGCCGCGTTCATCGCCCGGTTGCGCACCGTACTCGAGGGCATCGACGGCCGGGTCATCGAACGCGAGGCCCGGATCCCCGATGCCGACATCAGGGCGCTGGCGGGCATCGGGGCGTTCGGCATGAAGATCCCGAAGGCATACGGCGGGCTGGGTCTCTCACTGGCCGACTACGGGCGGGCGCTGATGCTCGTGGGCTCGGTCAGCCCGGCCATCGGAGCGCTGCTCTCGGCACACCAGTCCATCGGCGTGCCGGAACCGGTCAAGATGTTCGGCACGGAGGAACAGAAACGCGAATTCCTGCCGCGCTGCGCTGCCGGAGCCATCACCGCCTTCCTCCTCACCGAAAACGATGTCGGATCCGATCCGGCCCGGCTAGGCACCTTGGCAGTCCCCTCTGCCGACG
The DNA here is from genome assembly GCF_014190875.1 of Paeniglutamicibacter cryotolerans. Classification (NCBI taxonomy): domain Bacteria; kingdom Bacillati; phylum Actinomycetota; class Actinomycetes; order Micrococcales; family Micrococcaceae; genus Paeniglutamicibacter; species Paeniglutamicibacter cryotolerans. The sequence continues at coordinate 536,991 of NZ_JACHVS010000001.1, forward strand.
GAACCAGCTATACCCTGAACGGCGCGAAGCTGTGGACCACCAACGGAGTGGTGGCCGAGCTGCTCGTGGTCATGGCCACCGTCCCGCCGCATGTGCTGCCCGACGGCACCGCCGCCCGCGGAGGGATCAGCGCGTTCGTGGTGGAGGCCGATTCCCCGGGCCTGGTCGTGGAAAACCGCAATGCATTCATGGGCCTGCGCGGCATCGAAAACGGCGTAACCCGCTTCCACGACGTGGTGGTCCCGGCGGCCAACCGGCTAGGCCGCGAGGGCAGCGGGCTGAAGATTGCGCTGAGCACGCTGAACACCGGTCGGCTCTCGATTCCCGCGCTGTGCGCCGGGGCCGGGAAATGGAGCCTGAAGATCGCCCGCGAATGGTCGAACGCCCGCATCCAGTGGGGGCGCCCGGTCGGTGAACACGAGGCCGTGGGCAAGAAGATCGCCTACATCGCTGCCAGCACCTTCGCCTTGGAGGCCGTCTTCGAACTGTCAGCCGCGCTGGCCGATGCCGGCATGAAGGACGTGCGCATCGAGGCGGCCCTCGCCAAGCTGTTCTCCAGCGAAATCGCCTGGAAGATCGCCGACGAGCTGGTACAGGTGCGCGGCGGGCGCGGCTACGAGAGCGCCGCTTCGCTCGCCGCCCGCGGTGAACGCGCGGTTCCCGTGGAACAACTGCTGCGCGATATGCGCATCAACCGGATCTTCGAGGGATCCACCGAGATCATGCACCTGATCATTGCCCGCGAGGCGGTCGACGCGCACCTGAAGGCCGCCGGCGACCTGGCGGTGGCCGATGCCGACCTGAAGCACAAGGCCAAGGCAGCCGCCGGGGCCTCGGGATTCTATGCACGCTGGCTGCCGAGACTGGCCGCCGGACCCGGGATGCTGCCCAATTCCTACGCCTCGACGGGGCCACTGGCCAAACACCTGCGCTACGTCGAGAGGGCTTCACGCCGGCTCGCCCGGCATACCTTTGCCGGAATGGCCCGGTGGCAGGCCGGGATGGAATCCAAGCAGGCCTTCCTGGGCCGGGTGGTGGACATCGGAGCCGAGCTGTTCGCCATGTCGGCCTGCGTGTCCCGGGTCCAGCTGCTGCGCGGTACCGAGCCCGGACATGCCGACGCGGCGCAGGAACTGGCCGATGCGTTCTGCCGGCAGTCCAGGCTCCGCTGCGAGGAGCTCTTCAACGCACTGTGGGACAACACGGATGCCGCCGACAAGAAACTCTCCCGCGGTGTCCTCACGGGCGACTACGCCTGGCTGGAGGACGGCGTGATCGATGTTTCCGAGGGCACCGGGCCGTGGATCGCCGAATGGTCCAGCACCGCCCACGAAGACAAACGACGGCCCTACGGCAGTTAGGCGCGGAGCTCAGGCGACAGCCAGCCGGGCCTCCTGGCGCCGTGCCGATTCGGAGACCAGGGCGCCGAACAGGGCCTGCAACTGGCCAGGTTCGGTCAACGCGTCCTCCGGATGCCACTGCACGGCAACGACCCATTCGCCACCCTCCTGCGCGGGGACCTCTATCCCCTCTACGATGCCGTCATCGGCCAACGCCGAGACGATCAGTCCCTCGCCCAGCTCTTCGACCCCCTGGTGGTGGGAGGAGCGGACCTCGACGACGGGCGCACCGAGCATCGTGCGCAGCACCGTTCCCGGCACCACCATCACCTGATGCCCGACCATCGCGCTTTCAGGCGAGTGGTCCTTGTGCGCGGAGTCGGGTCCCAGATCAGTGATCAGCGAACCACCGAAGGCGATATTGATCAGCTGCAGGCCGCGGCAGATGCCCAAGACCGGCAGCCGGGCCGCCCGGGCCGCCGCGATGAGTGCCAGTTCCAGGGCATCGGCGCGCGAATCGACACGGACGGCGTCGGGATGCCCGGGGCTGCCATAGTGGGCCGGATCCACGTCCCCTCCGCCGAGCAGCACCACACCGTCGATCCGTGCGATGTCGAGAAGCTCGGTGGCATCCGGTGCGATCGAGGAACCCGAGGAGTCGAACAGCAGCGCCCGGCCACCCGCCGCTTCGATGCCGGCACAGGCCTGGGCTGCCAGCCGGTCCAGGTCCGCGATGTAGTCCCGGGAGTAGGCAGTGGAATGCAGGGGCGTGGTCAGGGCAATCACCGGGCGCTGTGCTGTAGTCATGGCAACACCCTACCCGTCCGCCCGCAGACCAGTTCGGCTCCTAACCCAGGTCAAGGCATAGCCGCGCGCCCTGACACCGGGACACGCAGATCATCATGGTGTCCCCCGCTTCACGTTCGTCATCGGAAAGCAGCGAATCCCGGTGATCGATCTCCCCGGAGAGCACGGGGGTTTCACAGGTACCGCAGATTCCTTCCCGACAGGAATTGATCTGGTGGATTCCGGCACCTTCCAACGCCTCGAGGATCGAAGTCCCCGCGGGCACCACTACCTCGACTCCGCCGTTGGTTTCCACGATGAACTCGTGGTCCCCCGCATGAGGCCGGTGGGTCTCGGCGATCAGGGCCGGATCCGCTGCGAAGCGTTCCAGATGCAGCCGCTGCGGATCCTCCCAATCGGCGGTCAACTTCTCCAACACATTCAACAACGGTCCCGGTCCACACGCATAGGCGTCGAAGTTCCCGGCGGGGTCCGCCAACAGCTCGGCCAGCGGGTAGAAACCCGATTCGTCATCGGCGTGGATGTGCACGCAATCCCCGTATGCGCTCAGCTCCTCGATGAAGGCCATCGAGCTGCGGGAACGGCCCATGTACACCAGCCGCCAGGGAACCCCGGCCGCGGCTGCCGCCCTGACCATGGGAATGATCGGGGTGATCCCGATGCCACCGGCGAGGAAGAGGTATTCCTGCGCTGCGGAGAGCACGAAGTTGTTCTTAGGACCGCGGATCTGGATCTTGGCCCCCGGACGCAGCTCATCATGCACGAAGGCCGAACCACCGCGGCCGGCCGGTTCGCGCAGGACGGCGATCCGCCAGGAGGCGTCGGCCGGGGATGAGCACAGCGAATACTGGCGCACCAAGCCGTTGGGCAGCAGCACATCGAGGTGGGACCCGGCATCCCACTGCGGCAGGTCCTCGCCCAGCGGATGGCGCAGCGTCAGCGACAGTACGGTATCCGATTCGCGGGTCATGGAATGGACTTCGGTTTCGAAGAAATCCAGTGTAGTCATGCTGAACACCTTTCGGGTGGGGACGGGTATTAGAGGACGGAGGAGAGGAAAGCGCGGGTCCGCTCATGCTGCGGATCCCCGATCACCTGCGCAGCAGGACCGGACTCCACCACATGCCCATCAGCCATGAACACCACCCGATCAGCAACATCCCGGGCAAAATGCATCTCATGGGTCACCACCACCATCGTCATCCCCGTCGCGGCCAGATCCTTCATCACCTTCAGCACCTCACCGACCAACTCCGGATCCAACGCACTGGTCGGCTCGTCAAAGAGCATCACCTTGGGCTTCATGCACAACGCCCGCGCAATCGCCACCCGCTGCTGCTGCCCACCGGAGAGCTGACGCGGATAGGACTTGGCCTTATCGGCCAACCCCACCGACTCCAACAACGCCAACGCCCGGGCCGTCGCCGTGGAACGCTTCTCCCCCAACACCAGCCGCGGGGCCTCGATCAGGTTCTCCAACACCGTCATGTGCGGGAACAGGTTGAAATGCTGGAACACCATCCCGATCTCCGTGCGCGAACGGCAGATCCGCGCATGGGACTGCTCATGGAGCTTGGTGCCCTTGATGTCAAAACCCATCACCGACCCATCGACCCACATCCGACCCCCATCGATCGTTTCCAGGTGGTTGATGCACCGCAGCAGCGTCGACTTGCCCGAACCCGAGGGCCCGATCAGGCACACCACCTCCCCCTGGGCGACCTGCAGGTCAATGCCCTTGAGCACATGCAACCGGTCGTAATACTTATGGATCAAATCGGCCTTGATCATCGGGGCCGGTACAGCGGTGGCGGCGGTCATTTGACTGCTCCCTTCCGGGTCAGCGGGTCATGGACCCGCACGAAGCGCTTGAGCGTCTGGAACGGGGTCAGCGGCAGCGAACGCTGCCCGCCCCGGGCATAGTGCCGCTCCAGGTAGTACTGCCCGATGCTCAACACCGAGGTCACCACGATGTACCAGATGCTGGCCACCAGCAACAACGGAATCGTCTCGAAGGTCCGCGCGTAAATGATCTGCGCCGAATACAACAGCTCGGGCACCGAGATCACCGAGACCAGCGAGGTGGTCTTGAGCATCCCGATCGTCTCGTTGCCGGTCGGCGGGATGATCACCCGCATCGCCTGGGGCAGGATGATCCGGCGCATCGTCTGCAACCGGTTGATGCCCAGCGCCCCGGCCGCCTCGGACTGGCCGTGGTCCACCGAGAGGATCCCGGCACGCACGATCTCGGACATGTAGGCACCCTGGTTCAGCCCCAGGCCCAGGATCGCCGCGGTCATCGGGGTGATGATCGCATTGGCATCCAACGCCACCCCGGGGATCCCGAAACTGATCAGCGGATACAGTGCCGCCAAGTTGTACCAGAACAGCAGCTGCACCAGCACCGGGGTGCCGCGGAAGAAGTTCACGTACGCGAACGCCGCGGTACGGATCACCGGGTTCGCCGAGAGGCGCATGACCGCCACGATGACACCGAGCACGATGCCGATGACCATGCAGATCGCGGTCAGTTCCAGCGTCACCATGATGCCGCGCACGATCGACACGTCGCGGATATACGCCCCGACGGTGGCCCACCCGAAGTTCGGGTTCACCATCACCGAACGGGCCAGCATCCCGGCCAGGATCAGGATCACGATGGCCGAAGCCCACCGCCCCGGATGCCGGGCCTTGACGATCGTAAAGGCATCAGCCGGCAGCGTTGCCGACCGTGCTTCAGAAGCTAATGTTGCTTTCATGGCACCGCCGCTATTTCATGATGGCGTCAGCGGCAGTGATGGAAGCGCTCGCTGGCAGCCCCCACTTGTCGTTGATCTGCTGGTAGTTCGGATCTTCGATGATTTTCTGGGTCGCGGCCTGGATCGCTTCGAGCAATCCGGTCTTCTTGCCCAGCGCGGTTCCGGTCAGCTCAGGCTCGAAGTCGGGGCCGGGAGCGATCTCGAACTTTCCGCCGGCCAGTTTTCCCTGGTAGGCGGTCGAGATCGAGTCGGCCATGGCACCCTCGACGCGACCTGAAGTCAGTGCCAGGTTCACATCGGACTGCGTGGGGAAGAACTGCATGTCGATGGCCGGCTTACCGGCATCGGTGCACTTCTTGGAGAAGGCCGGCAGCACGTCCAGGGACTGGATCGAGCCCTTTTGTGCTGCGATCTTCTTGCCACAGAGCAGCATCGGGTCCACGCCGAGCTTCTCCGGGTTTCCCGCCGGCACGGCGAGTCCGGTGCCGCCTTGGAGGTAGGGCACGAAGTCCACGACCTTGGCGCGTTCCGGGGTGACCGAGAAGGTCGACATGCCCAGATCGTACTTACCGGACTGCAGCCCGGGCAGGATGGTGTCGAACGTGGCCGGTACGTGGGTGGCCTTGAGCCCCAGGACCTGGGCGATGGCGTCACCCATGTCCACATCCCAACCGATCATGGTCTTGTTGTCAGTGTCGTAGTACTCGAACGGCGGGTAGGTCGGATCCGAGGCGATCTTCAGCACGCCGGAATCACGGATGGCTGCCGGAAGCAGCGCGCGGGCCGCCTCGTCGACCTGGAGTGCCGAGACGCTGCTCGTGGGCTCGGAGGCAGCCGACCCGGAAGCGCTGGAACCGGTCCCCTCCGAGACGGTGGTGCAGCCGGTTGCGGCCAGCGCGATCAGCGCCGCACCTGCGAAAAAGCGGATGTGGTTTTTCTTCAACATGGGAGCCTGTCCTTCAATTGAGTCCGCACTTCGGAGTGCGGGCGGGAGTGGAGAAATTAGACGGTGTCGATGTCGAGCAGTGGTGCGATATACATCAGGTGCGTTCCGGCAGATACCAGCGTCGGTCGGCGCATGATCGCCACCATTCCATCCACGCGGGCGGTCAGGGTGAGCGGGTCACGGTCGAGCTCGTCGATGAAGTGCACCTGGGCGACCGGGGCACCGGCCGCGACCTGATCGCCGAGGTCGACCAGCGGTTCGAAGAGTCCCACTGCGGTGGAGGTCACAGGTGAGTCCGAGACCAGTTCCAGCCAGACCGGATCGTCAGGATCCAGTTCCGGGGTTCCATCTTCCGGAGCCAGCACGCCCAGCGAACGCAGCAGCCCGCCCATTCCGGTCCGCATGGTCGCCAATGTCCGCCGGTCGACGGTACCGGCCCCGGAGAGCTCCGTGGAGATCGTCGGAATTCCGGCCAGGTCCCCGGCACTGCTCAGCGAGCCCGGTTCCAGCAACGGTGCGACGACCATCGCATAGGGAAGGCCCAGCGACCGTACCGCCTTCAGCTTGGCTGCCCAGCCCGCTTCGTCGGGGCCGCGGTAGGTGAAGCTACTGGGCAGGTAGGTGGAATTCGATCCACCCGAATGCAGGTCGATGACGAAGTCGGCCCGGGGCAGCAGACCCGAAGAGATCAGGTTTGCCACCTGGTCGGTGGGCCCACCACGCGCATCGCCCGGGTAGCTGCGGTTCAGGTTTCCGGCATCAATCGGGGAGACGCGTGTTCCTGCGCGCACGGCGGCCGAGTTGGCAGCCGGGACGATCATCAGCGTCCCGGTCAGATCCGCCGGGTCGATCGTGCGCACCAGCTCGTGGAGCAGGATCTGTCCTTCGTACTCGTCCCCGTGCGTCCCGGCCACCAAGAGTACGACGGGCCCGGGGCCCGAGGACAGGTGTGCCACCGGGACCGGGATGACCGAGCCGTCGTGCACGTTATCCGAGTGAACCACGTGTCCGTAGCCGAGTTGCTTACCGGTGCCGGAGAAGTCGATCCCGGTGAACACGGCGCTCACGGGACCCACCGCAGCGCCGCTGCGTGCCGGGGCACCAGCGTGGTGACCGAGACCCGCGACGTCGGACCGTCCAACGAAACGCGAAGCTTCTCGTCGTCTTCACCCTCCACGATGAACACGTCACCGGGGTGCAGCCAGCGTTCCCAGGGTCCGTCCACGGCGGCAACCAGCGCCTGCCCGAAGAGCACCGCAATCACCGTCTGTGTTCCCGAGGCGCGTTCCACGACCTCGCTGTGTCCATCGGCATAGATGTCGGTGGAGACGGCAATGAATTCGGGGTCCGCGTTGATGAGCACCTTCGAACTCTCGGTGCGTTCATCCAACTGCGCCGTCCAACGCCACGGATCCCCGCGCTCGTCGGTGTCGGGGCAGGCAGCCAGAGTCCGCAGACCCTGTTCATCGTCCCAATAGCCGTCGAGGGAACCGGCACGTACGAGTAACCACATGGCCGTTACGCCCGTGTACCGGCGACAGCGGCCGGCTTCTGTGCTGCGGCCTGCTCGCGCTTGATCAGGTTAGCCAGGATGCGTCGGGCCTTGGCCACGCCGCCGTCCTGGGCGATGAGCACGTCGAATTCTCCGGCCGGGCGTTCCTGCATCCCGATTTCCTGCGCCTCGAGCGCCTCGGCATCCTCGCGCAGCACCGTGGCTAGTCCGACTTCCAGGTCCGCCGTCGCCTGTGCGTCGTCCACGGCGAAGTTGCGGCTGAAGGCGTAGTAGTACCAGGCGTTGTTCGCATCGATCGGGGTGATTCCGTTGAGCACCTTGATCAGGTAGCCCTCGGCACGTGGACGTCCTTCACCGGTGATGCCCGAGTGCAGTACGTGCAGGTTCGGCACGAAGAATTCGGTGCAGTGGAACCGGTCGTAGTTTCCGCTAATCCCCATGGTGTCCGCGTACAGCGGCGGGGCCGGCACCGAAGGCATCAGCCGGTCTACGCTGACGACCGAGCCTTCTACCTCAACAGTGATGCCATGTTCGTAGATGTAGTCGTCTCCGACGGTGGACTGGTGCAGGAACGACTCGTGGGTCAGGTCAAGCAGGTTGTCATGGATCAGATCGGCACGGCAGGCGAAGTGCACCGAGTGGGTGACTGTGGCCCATTCCGGATCGGTCATCCAGTGGGTGTCCGGCACGTCGGCCGGGTCGGCCAACTCCGGGTCGCCCATCCAGGCCCAGATCCAGCCGTCCTTCTCCACCAACGGGTACTTGCGCACCTTAGCGCGCTCGGGGATGGTGGTCTGTGCCGGAACCTTGGTGCACATGCCATCGGACCCGTAGGTGAAGCCATGGTAACCGCATTCGATGGAGTCGCCGACGGTGCGGCCGGCCGAGAGCGGGAAGGCGCGGTGTGCGCAGCGGTCTGCCAGTGCCACGGGCGTGCCGTCCTGGGTCCGGAAGAGCACCAGCGGCTGCTCGCAGATGACGCGGCGTTCCGGCTTGCGCGTGACTTCGGTGGACCAAGCAGCAACATACCAGGTGTTCAGGACATACATTTTTCGGGCCTAACGTGAGTAAGACGACTGTGATTGTATTCACCGTATACAGTGAATACCGATGGGTCAAGCAAAATTTGTGATCCACCACACCCACGCGACCCGTCTGCGGGTCGAGGTATACCACAAGCTAGACTTCAGCTAACAGTCTGAGAACGCGGGGGAAAACGGATGGCATCGAGGGTCCAGGACACGCGGCCGCTGGCTGTCAGGGTCTATGAGCGCATGGCATCGGAGATTGTCGACGGCACGCTCAAGCCCGGTACGGCCCTGATCCAGGAACACGTAGCCGCGCAATACGGAGTTTCCCGGACCCCGGTGAGGGACGCCCTCACCCAGGTCACCTTGGAGGGTCTGGCCTCCCTGGTGCCGGGCAGCGGCTATGTGGTCAACGAACTCACCTCCCAGGACGTGAGCAACGTCTTCGAGGTGCGCTATGCCTTGGAAGAACTCGCCGTCCGCCAAGCCATCGGACACCATACCCCCAAACAACTGGTGCGCCTCCGAGCCCTGATCGACGAATTCGAAACAATCGATCCGGACGACGCCGAAGAGCAGTTCCAGCTCGGGAAGGACTTCCACCTTGCGCTGGTGGGCCCCTGCCCCAACCGGTATCTGCGCGAAACCCTGGAGAACATCTGGGCGCATCCGATCCAGCGCCGGATCACCCGAGCCTATGAAATCGGGCCCCGGCATCAGGCGGAGATCGCCACGGCACATCGACAGATTCTTGCCGCGCTACAGAGCGGGGACATCGATCTGATCATTCGCGTCCTAGGCTACTGCCACGATTCCGGCGACGTCACCGCCTACGCTCAGGTTGTTGATTCCACCAACGCAGCAACCCAGTGACGGACCATCACCGATGCTCAGGCATCGGCTAACGCACGGCTTCCCTTCCCACTGCTTGCCCGTTAACCCGCCGCCACAGCAGGGCCACATGGAGCGAGGTACGCGATTCAGCGTCCTCCAGCGAGACGCCCAGGCGAGCCTCCAGCTTGGCCAGGCGCGCATACAGTGCGGGCCGACTCAGGTAGCCGGTGCGGGCCAGTGCCGATTTGTTACCGCCGTGGCGCAGGTAGAGCTCAAGCAGTTCCAGCGCCTCGGCATCGGGCGGGTTCAGGATCCCGGCCAGCTCCGCCTCGGCAAAGGTGGCCAGCCGGGCGTTGGAGGCCAGCAACGAGAGCAAACCGCGCAGGCGGACGTCGGCGAAGCGGTAGAAGCGCCGGGTGCGCGAGTCGAAGGTCGCAACAGTCTCCGCGACCTGGGCAGCCTCGTCCAGGCCGTGGGCCGCCGCGCCGATGCTCCCGTAGCCGCGCCCGACACCGGCCGAGAAGCGGGACCCGCCAAGCTCGTCGGCCAGCTGCCCGCAGATCCGCTCCAGCGCCGGTTCCTCCAGCTGCCGCGCCGAAAGCCCGAGCAGCACGCCGATCGAGCCGGATTGCAGGCTGGCTGCCAGTGCCTGGTTCCGGGTGGATGCCAGCACCGTGCCGAGCACCTCGAGCAGTTCGCGCTCGCGGAGTTGCAAGCCGGTCGGCGCCTCCCCGGGGGCCGCATCGAGGCGCAGCACCAGCGGTACGTAGTGCACGGCGGCGCCCAGCCCCAGTGCGGCGGCGCGGGCGGCAACCGCCGCGTCGCTCAGCGCGTGCGGCTGGCGCAGTTCGTGCAGCAGTCCGGCCCGGGCCTGGTGCAGCAGCTCGCGTTCGTCGCGCCCGGCCAACCGGGCGATGGTTAGCGTCTGCCCGGCTCGTTCGAGCACCAGCGCCGCGTCGTCGTCATCGACCAGCGGTCCGGGCACCACCAGCCGGCCCCAGCGCCGCCCGCGGACCCCGACGGGGGCCTGCAACCAGGATTCCGGTGCGTTGGCGCTGCGCCCGGTGGCTTCCCGGTAACGCACCCGGCGCGAGCGTTCGGTCCAGCCCTCCAGCAGTTCATCGGCAGCGCTGCCCGCCGTCTCGAAGGCGAGCACCAGGTGCCCGACATCCTCCAGTACCACCGGCGCCTCGATCAACTCGGCGGCCCGTGCGACGATATGCTCCTCGCTGGCGGATTCCAGGCTGAGCGCGGTGAACACCTCGTGGATGGTGCGTGAGCGTTCCAGCGCCGCCAGCTGGTCCGACACCAGCATGCGGTGCACCACCTCGGTCACCTCGACGAAGCGCATCCGCTTGCGTACCAGGACCACCGGGTAGTCCACTTCCCGGGCAGCGGCGCGCAGACCCTGGACGCTCGATTCGACCTCGTCCCCGGCTCCTGCCAGCTCGATGACCACGCCTGCGGCACCCGCCTCGCGGATCTGGCGCAGGAAGTAGTGCGCCCCGGCCCCGGGTCCCCTGAAGGCCAGGCCGGTGCTGAGCACCAGTTCCCCGCCCTGGAGCAGACCGGCCATGTCTGCCGATTCGGCTACATGCACCCAACGGACCACGTTTTCCAGTGAATCGGCGCCGGCCAGCACCAGTGGTTCGGCGTCGCGCAGCACCTTCAGCTCGAGGATGCGGGCCACGCTCAGTCGCCCGGTGGCCGGGTGGGTAAATCCGTCGTTCTGCTCCATCATGAACATAGTGTAAAGCCAGAACGGCAAGTACTTACAAGGTGCGCGTGGTGTGCGGTTCGTGTGCGGGGTCACAATGGAGGAAAGCACACCCCCGGGAAAGGACCCCACCCATCATGCAGACAGTTACCCACTGGATCAACGGCGCCTACGTGGCACCGGAAGCCGACGCCCGCTACTCCGACGTCATGAACCCGGCCACCGGCGCAGTCACCTCCCAGGTCGTCCTGGCCTCCGCCGCCACCACGGCCGAGGCCATCGCCGCCGCACAGGCCGCTTTCCCGGCTTGGCGCGACACGTCGCTCTCGCGTCGTGTCGCCGTCATGTTCAACTTCCGCGAACTGCTCAATGCCCGCAAGAGTGAACTCGCCGCCATCATTACGGCCGAGCACGGCAAGGTCCTGGATGACGCACTGGGCGAGGTCGCCCGCGGACAGGAAGTCGTGGAATTCGCCTGCGGCATCCAGCACTTCATGAAGGGTGGCTACACCGAAAACGCTTCCACCAAGGTCGATGTGCACTCGATCCGCCAGGCCATCGGCGTCACCGCCATCATCTCCCCGTTCAACTTCCCGGCCATGGTCCCGATGTGGTTCTACCCGGTCGCCATCGCCACCGGCAACACCGTCGTGATCAAGCCCTCCGAGAAGAACCCGACCGCGCTGAACTGGATGGCCGAACTCTGGAAGGAAGCCGGCCTCCCCGATGGCGTCTTCAACGTCGTGCACGGCGACAAGGAAGCGGTCGACACCCTGCTGACCCACCCGGACGTGAAGTCCGTTTCATTCGTCGGCTCCACCCCGATCGCCGAATACGTCTACAAGACCGGCACGTCACACGGCAAGCGCGTGCAGGCGCTGGGCGGGGCGAAGAACCACATGCTGGTCCTCCCGGATGCAGACCTGGACCTCGCAGCAGACGCAGCGGTCAACGCCGGCTTCGGCGCTGCGGGCGAACGCTGCATGGCCATCTCCGCCCTGGTCGCGGTCGAGTCCATCGCCGATGAGCTGGTCGCCAAGATCGCCGAGCGCACCCGCACCCTGCGCGTGGGCGACGGAACCCGCGGCTGCGACATGGGCCCGCTGGTCACCGCAGTGCACCGTGACAAGGTTGCCTCATACATCGACGCCGGCGAAGCAGCAGGCGCCACCATGGTGCTCGACGGCCGCAACGCCACCCCTGACGCCGACGGCGAGGGCTTCTTCCTGAACCCGACCCTCTTCGACCATGTCGGCACCGACATGAGCATCTACACCGACGAAATCTTCGGCCCGGTCCTCTCGGTAGTACGCGTCGAGTCCTACGACGAGGGCATCGAGCTGATCAACAACAGCCCGTACGGCAACGGCACCGCCATCTTCACCAACGACGGTGGCGCCGCCCGCCGCTTCGAGAACGAGATCCAGGTCGGCATGGTCGGCATCAACGTGCCGATCCCCGTCCCGATGGCCTACTACTCCTTCGGCGGCTGGAAGAACTCGCTCTTCGGCGACACCCACGCCCACGGCGCAGAGGGCGTGCACTTCTTCACCCGCGGCAAGGTCGTCACCTCGCGCTGGCTCGACCCGAGCCACGGCGGCATTAACCTCGGCTTCCCGCAGAACGCCTAGTCCCGAGACCTCGCAGAAGGATAGAACATGACCACCGAAGCAACCACGGCAGCCGTGTCCGCGCAGGACATTGCCGATGGCGTCCGCGCCCACGAACTGGACCGCGAGCACGTCTTCCACTCCTGGCAGGCACAGGGCCCGTTCACCCCGATGACGATCCTCAAGGCCGAGGGCTCGTATGTCTGGGACGGCGAGGGGAACAAGCTGCTTGACCTCTCCTCGCAGCTCGTGAACACCAACATTGGACACCAGCACCCGAAGGTCGTCGCGGCGATCCAGGAGCAGGCAGGCAAGCTCTGCACGATCGCACCTCAGCACGTGAACGATGCCCGTTCCGAGGCCGCCCGGCTTATCGCCGAGCTGACCCCCGGGGACCTGAACCACGTGTTCTTCACCAACGGCGGCGCCGACGCGGTGGAGCACGCGATCCGCATGGCCCGCCTGCACACCGGCAAGCACAAGGTCCTCGCGGCCTACCGCAGCTACCACGGCGGCACCCAGCTGGCCGTGAACGTCACCGGCGACCCGCGCCGCTTTGCCAACGACCACTCGGATTCCGGCGTCGTGCACTTCATGCCTGCCTACGGCTACCGCTCCTACTTCGCCTCCACCACCGAGGCCGAAGAGACAGAGCGCGCGCTGCGCCACCTGGAAGACATGATCGTGCTCGAGGGCGCATCCAACATCGGCGCGTTGATCCTCGAATCAATTCCGGGCACCGCGGGCATCTACATGCCGCCGGCCGGCTACATGGCCGGCGTGCGCGAACTGACCCGCAAGTACGGCATCGTCTTCATCGCCGACGAGGTCATGGCCGGCTTCGGCCGTTCGGGCAAATGGTTCTCGATCAACCATTGGGACATCACCCCGGACCTGATCACCTTCGCCAAGGGCGTGAACTCCGGATACGTTCCGCTGGGCGGCGTCGCTATTTCCGATGCCATCTTCGAGACCTTCCGCGATCGCGCCTACCCGGGCGGCCTGACCTACTCGGGCCACCCGCTGGCCTGCGCCGCCGCCGTTGCCACGATTGAGGCAATGAAGGAAGAGGGCATGGTGGAGAACTCCGCCCGCCTGGGCGAAGACATCATCGGCCCGGCGCTGCGCGCCATGGCAGCCAAGCACCCGTCGGTGGGCGACGTGCGCGGAGCCGGCTGCTTCTGGGCGGTCGAGCTGGTCAAGAACCGCGAAACCCGAGAACCACTGGCTCCGTACGGCGGCTCCTCGCCGGAAATGAACCAGGTAGTGGGCGCATTGAAGGCCGAAGGCATCCTGCCCTTCGCCAACTTCAACCGCATCCATGTGGTTCCGGCGCTGAACATCAGCGACGAAGACCTGCTGACCGGGCTTGCCGCCCTGGACAAGGCACTGGACGTGGCCGACGGATTCGTCGAAGCATAGCTCCTGCCGCCTTGGCTTGTACGGGCCGTCCACACCAGTATGGTGTGGACGGCCCGTCCTTTTAACCACTGTTTCAGCACAAGCACGTTTATTCGAACATACACGTCTGAAACACCCCGTCAACGCTCCCACGCAGACGGGTGAATAACCCATTAAAACATCATTGAGCTGTGATTTAAGTAAGACTGTTATGTCGCAGGACATCGGTGACAGTTCTGTATCAACACAGCGGTGACAGTTCCGCCGGTCCTGGTGGTGACACTTCTACCCGTTATTAACGGTTTTCATCGGATTGGGCGGTGTGACCGGGGTTCGGGTCGGATTGATGGGTGAAGAGCAACCAACCCATTGATCCGCGGATCCGACTAGCAATCTCCCAATGGCCGGACAACGCCCCGCGAGGAGCGGTCACCACGTTCTGCGCCGAACACCAGATCAGCCGCAAGACGTTCTACAAGCTACGGGCCATCGTCCGCGATGAGGGACAAGCAGCGGTGCTTCAGCCACGCTCCCGCCGACCGAAAACCTCACCCACCCGGATCGCCGAGGACCTCAAAGCCCAAGCGCTGGCGGTGCGCTCGGCCCTGGAAGCCTCCGGGCTGGACCACGGCCCGATCAGCGTGCATGACAAGATGAACTCCCTGGGCTTCGAAACGCCGGCCATCGCTTCCCTGGCCCGGATCTTCCGCGAAAAGAACGTCGCTCGTGCAGCACCGAATAAGCGGCCACGCTCGGCCTACCGCCGGTTCGTCTACCCGGCACCCAACGCCTGCTGGCAGTTGGACGCGACCGAATACGTGCTCACCGGTGGGCGTAAATGTGTGATCTTCCAGCTGCAGGATGACCACTCACGGCTGGCGATCGCGACCCATGCGGCGCGCAGCGAGAACAGCGAGGATGCGCTGGCGGTGATGCGCAAGGGCATCGAAGCCCATGGGGTCCCACAAAGGCTGCTAACCGACAACGGATCGGCTTTAAATCCCTCACGCCGGGGTTGGATCGGGCAGCTGGTCGCCTACGCCGCCTCCCTGGGCGTGGAGGCGATCACGGGCAAAGCGGGCAAGCCCACCACCCAGGGGAAGAACGAACGCTTTCACCAGACCCTGTTCAAATGGTTGGATAAGCAACCCTTCGCCAACAGCCTTGAGCAACTTCAGGAACAGGTGGACCGGTTCGACGCGATCTTCAACACCGAGCGTCCGCACCAGGGACTGGCCGGGCGGATGACCCCGCAACAGGCCTGGGATGCCACCGTGGTGGCCGAATCGCCCCGACCCGACAGCCAGGCCCTGGAACGGATCGGGCTGCCGTTCATCGATGAGGTGGTTGAGGCCAATCCGGTAGCGGAGATGGTCAATGCCTACGCCCGGCAACTGGATGAGCAGATGAAGGCCGAGGGCGTGATCGACCCCCTCGGCGCCCCTGTCGTTGATGCCTCTCCCGAGAAGATCCGCGGCAGCGTCAAGGATCTAGGTGAACGCGGGCATCGGAAGCTGAAGGTGTATTCCAACGGGACCTTGAAGCTGGGAGAAACCATGTTCTTCGTCACCAAGCGCAGGGGGTCCCGGATCCTGAACGTGGATTGGGATCCGGAGAGCATCCTCATCTCCACCATGGAGGGCGAGCTGATTGCCGACTTCCCACGGCCCCCAGCGGGAACCACATACGTCGGCATGGACGGGGCCACCGTGTGTTTCCCGAACGCCGATCAACGCTAAGTGCCACCGATGTCCTGAGGCAGCGAGTGTCACCACTGTCCTGATACAGAAGTGTCACCGCTGCCTTGAGACATCACAGATTTAAGTAAGACCGCGGCCTGCGCACGCGAGTGTGAAGACCTTTCTAAATATCGGCGTGGAGTCGTATTCCAGCTCTATGTTCGATACGGGGAAAATCCAGGAATCGAACCCGAACGGCCCGCAGACGGGAACCGCCGGGGCACCGGACCACCCCCGCCCCGCAGTCCTTCCTCGCCACGCTCACCCACCAGGTCTCGCACACCATCTCCGAACACCTCAGCGAACGCCAACTGGCCGACCGCATCGAAACCACCGAACAACTCAAGAGCAGCCTGGCCGCTCTGCAGGCCCGTGACACCACCGCCCTCCACACAGCAGCGGCCACCCAGAGCCCCGAACCCGGCAAGAAGCGGGACACCGGGGTACGGGGCACCGGCACCCAGATCGCCCTGGCCCGGAGTGAAACACCCGCCGAGGGCACCCGACACCTCACCGGATCCCGCATCCTGTGCGCCGACCTGCCCCGAACCATGGCCCGGTTCACCACCGGGACCCTGAGCGAAAACCGGGCCATGCTCATCGCCACCGAGGTCCAGGACCTGGGCCAGGAGCACCGCGGCTGGGCCGATGAACAACTAACCTTGAACCCTGAGGACTTCGCCGGTGAAAGCCGCAAGGCCCTGGGCGACCGCGTCCGGGCCCTGGTCCAGGAAATCGAACCCGTCACCGCGCTGGAGCGGATCGATGACGCCCGGTCCCGGCGCTTCCTGCGCTTGATCCCCACCGGCAACATGACCATGCGCTTGATCGGGCAGAACCCCGCCGAACACGGCGTACTGATGCACCAAGTCCTCAGCGACCTGGCGGACTCCAAGACCGCCGCAGGGAAGGGGCAGGGCCGCACCCGCGAACAGATCCGCGCCGATGAGTTCTGCGGGCTGGTCACCGGGGAGCAGAACATCAGCCCACGCGTGGAGATCGAGTTGGTCATGACCGACCGGATCCTGTTCCAGGCCGAGGCCGAACCGGCCTACCTGCAGGGCTACGGGACCATCCCGGCGGCCATGGCCCGGCAACTGGTCCGCGGCCGGGATATGGAGCTGAAGCTTATGCGTTGGATCCGCCGGACTGGTGCACTGGATCTCGATCCGCGACCAGATCTGCGCGACCCCGGGCTGCCAGAACCGGGTGCGGCACATTGACCACATCGACCAGTGGTTCCACGGCGGGGCAACCACCGCGCACAACGCCAGCGCCCGCTGCGCCTGGTGCAACCAGAGCAAGGAATACCCCGGCTGGAGCGAACGGCCCCTGTCCG
Organism: Paeniglutamicibacter cryotolerans; assembly: GCF_014190875.1. Taxonomy (NCBI): domain Bacteria; kingdom Bacillati; phylum Actinomycetota; class Actinomycetes; order Micrococcales; family Micrococcaceae; genus Paeniglutamicibacter; species Paeniglutamicibacter cryotolerans. The sequence continues at coordinate 554,024 of NZ_JACHVS010000001.1, forward strand.
GTAGTCGGCATGGACTGGAAATCACCACCCCGACCGGGAAGGTCTACCGCTCGACCTCCCCGCCGCTATCGGGCACCCGCGCCACCACCCGCACTGAACCGCCGGCACGCCCCCGCGGTGCTGCCTCCGGCTCCCGTCTCCGCAGGCAGGAGCACCTTCATGTTCCAAGGCGGATGAACGATCCGGTTATCCTGCCAAGGGAAAGGCAACGCCTTCCCCGATGATGCGCAGGTTCAGTTCCATCCCCGGACGCGCCATGGCGGCGTTCCAGTGCTTGATGGAGATGATTTCCCCGCCGCCAACGGACGCCGTCCCCGATACCCGGGGGGCGGGCTGCAGCTTAATCCGCACCGTGGTCTCCGGACCGAAATAGACGGTGTCCACCACTACCCCCTTGATCGGTCCATCGGCTGTGATCCTGATCTGTTCCGGACGTAGCATCAAGCTCACGCGCCCCTGCACCGAGGGCTTGCGTACCGGGATGCCCCCCAGCGAACAGGTGGCCAGGGTTCCCTCCAACATCGCTTCGAGAACGACCGCGTCGCCCAGGAACTCGGCGGCTTCCCGATCCGAGGGCATAGTGTAGACGGAGAATGGCGTCCCCGTCTGGACCAGCTTCCCATCGCGCATGACCGCTACCTGATCCGCGAAGGAGAGCGCCTCGCCCTGGTCATGAGTCACCAGAATCGTCGTGATTCCGGCTTCACTGAGCACATCTCCCACCGCCTTTCGTGTTGCCACCCGCAGACCCGCATCCAGCGCCGAGAACGGCTCGTCGAGCAGGATGAGTTTTGGTTCCCGGGCCAGTGCGCGGGCCAACGCAACACGTTGCTGCTGGCCGCCGGAGAGTTCGTGCGGACGGCGGCCACCCATGCCGGCGGGCAGCGAAACCATGTCCAGCAGTGCCGCGATCTTCAGTTCGATCCCTCGGCGCCCCACCCGGCCCCCGGCACCCTTCAGGCCGAAGGAAATGTTCTGGGCAACAGTCAGATGCGGGAACAAGGCACCATCCTGGGCGACATACCCGATGGCACGCTTATGCGCCGGTACGCGAACACCCGGCCCCGCGACGACCTTGTCCTTGAGCTCGATCATTCCCGCATCGGGCTGCTGGAATCCGGCAATCAGGCGGAGCAACGTGGTCTTGCCCGACCCAGAGGGGCCCACGATGGCGGTGGTGCTTCCCTCGACCATGGACAGGTCCACGCCCTTGAGTACCTGTTGGGAGCCGAAGCTCTTGGACAGGCCCCGAGCCTGTAGGTAGGTCGCCGGCTCCCAATGGCCGGAGAACGTGCAAAGGGGTGTTGATACTTCGGTCACTGTCCTGCCGCTTTCTTTGACTGTTGGAACAGCAGATAGGTCATGGGCGTTGATATGAGGATCATCAGCAACGCATATGGGGCAGCCCCCATGTAGTCGATTTCGCTGCTCTTGGCCCAGAACGCCGTAGCCAGGGTGCGGGTGCCGTTGGGTGCCAACAGCAGCGTCGCCGTCAGTTCGTTGACGATGGCCAGGAAGACAAGCGCGGCCCCACCTGCGGCGGCCGGCGCGCTCAGGCGCAAGGTGACTAGGAAAAAGGCGGCGAAGGGGCTGCGGCCCAGCGATTGGGCGGCTTCGTCCAGTTCACGCGGCGCCTGTGACAGCCCTGCCCGCAGGTTCACCAGCGCCCGTGGCAGGAATAACAGCACATAAGCAGCCAACAGCACGAGGGCGCTCTGATAGATCCCGGGGACCACCTTGATCGACACCGTAACGAAGGCCAAACCGACGACGATGCCCGGCATCGAGCTGGTCACGTAGTTCGAGAGTTCCAGCAGTCGGCTGAAACCGCTGGCGTGCCGCACCGCGAGGTAGGCCATCGGGAAGGCCACGACGATGGTCAACAGCGCACCGCCCAGGCCATAGCCCAGGGTCTGGAGCAACGCGGGCAGGAAGCGGGCGGGCTCCCAGACCTGCGCGCCCCCTGCCACCAGCCAGCGGAGGACCGACCACAGCGGGATGCCGACGGACAGCACTCCCACGGCCAGCAGGCTGAGCTGGGCAGGCACTTCAAAGCACCCCAGCGGGTGCCGTACCGGAAGCCCTTGAGCCCCGAAGCCGACTCGGGCATAGCGGGCGGTCCCACGCATTTTCGATTCGCCCCACAGCAACAGCATGCACAGCAGCACCAACACGCTCGCCAGCATGTTGCCCGCTGCACCATTGAACGTCGACTGGAATTGCACCATGATCGCCGTGGTGAACGTGTCGAAGCGGATCATCGCGAATGCGCCGTACTCGGAGAGCAGGTGCAGCGCCACCAGCAGTGATCCACCGGTCATCGCGATGCGTAATTGCGGAAGCACGACCTTGAGGAACACGCCCCAGGGTCCCAGCCCGAGGGACGCCGCAGATTGCTCGATCGCCGGGTCCAGGCGTCCCAGCGTCGCAGCGACGGGGATGTACACCAATGGGAAATAGGACAACGTGGCGATTAGGGTTCCTGCGCCAAGCCCCGCCAACGAGGGAACGGTCGAAGACCAGGCATAGCTGTTCACGAAGGCCGGGATGGCCAGTGGAGCTGCCAGGGCCAATGCCCACCAGCGGCGTCCGCGCAGGTTGGTGCGCTCCACCAGCCAAGCACCGCCGACGCCCAGGAGCAGGCACAACGGCACCGTCACGAGGATCAACAGGATGGTGTTTGCCAGCAGCTCACCCACCCGGGGGCGGACTACCAGTTCGAGTACCGTGTCCCAGCCGGCAGTCAACGTCATGTAGATGACGAAGCCCAGCGGGATCAGCGAAAACAGGGCGATCAGGACAGCGAGCAGCGAGAGCGCTGAAACGCCCATAGGCGGGCGGTGGCGCTTGCCCCTGTCCGCTTTGTCCATTCCCTGCGTGGCGACCGGGACCGGTGGTGTATTGCCCATGATGCCTAGAGCAGTCCTGCCTTGGTCATCAGCTCGGTGACCTTGGCGGAGTTCAGCTTGGCCGGGTCGATCTTCGGCGCCTGCAACTCATCCAACGGGATCAGCTTCGCGTTGGAGGGAACTCCGGATCCAACGGTGTATTCGAAGGAGGTGCCGTCTTTCAGGACTTCCTGGCCCTTCTTACCGGTGATGAACTTCAGGAATTCCTGGGCCGCATCGGCGTTCTTGGAGGCCGCGAGCACGCCACCGCCGGATACCGAAACAAACGCCCCGGGATCCTGCTTCTTGAAGTAGTGCTGGGCGACGTTGCCCGAGTTCTCACCGGTCTTGGCTTGATCGCTGAAGTAGTAGTAGTGGTAAATCAGCGCGGCATCGACCTCGCCGGCGTTCACTGCCTTCATGGCAGTGCTGTTGCCCTTGTAGGCGGTGAAGTTGGACTTCATGCCCTTGAGCCAGGCGTCGGTTGCTTCCTCCCCCTTGAGTTCAAGCAGTGCCGCAACGATGGCTTGGAAGTCAGCTCCGGTCGGCGAGGCCGCCCATTTGCCCTTCCATTCCGGCTTGGCCAAGTCCAGCATCGACACCGGAAGCTGGTCCGCGCTCAGCTTGGCCTTGTCATAGACCAGGACGGTGGAACGGGCGGCAATTCCGGTCCATTTTCCAGTGGAGGGACGGAATTCGGCGGGAACCTGATCAATGGTGGCCTTGTCGACGTCGGCGAAAAGGCCGGCGTTCTCGACCTGGGCCATGGCCGGGGAGTTCTCCGTGAGGAAGACATCGGCCGGGGACGCGGCGCCCTCCTGGATGATCTGGTTCGACATCTCGGTATCCGAGCCGTTGCGCACCGTGACCTTGATGCCGGTCTCCTGGGTGAAGGCATCTACCCATTCCTGGGCCAGAGACTCGTGCTGCGCGTTGTACACGGTGATCCCGCCGGCCTTGGGGGATCCCGGCGCCGCAGTGGAGCCTCCGCAACCGGTCAGCCCCAGTGCGGCGGTGGCTGCCAGGGCGATTCCGGCCAGCACGTTCTTGCGCATCTTCATCGAGTGCAACTTTCTATCGTGTGAAGTCAGTCGGAGTCCGGTCAACGCTTCTGTCGGACCCCGCTCAAACACATTAGGTAAGACATGCCTAACTTGGCAAGTCGAAAGGAGCGCATCCTCGTTGCGAATGTCCAACAACTTCATCCTGGCCTGATGCGATTCAACTTCGTAGTCCGATGTCGCAAATATTCACGAACAGTCAACACCGCGATGACACATTAATCAGGGTCACCAAGACCAGCTTGATAGTGAGGGCCACACTAACTTGGAACACTTGGTCACCAATGAACTACACCAGCACCTCGATCATCCACTGAAAGACCGAAGCCCGGTTCATGACCATCACCGCCACCAGAAAAACCTTCCCGAGACCATGGGGCAAACCAAGTACACGACGGCGAAGGTGACGCTCGCAGACGATAGCCGTTGGCTCAGTTGGAGTAGGTGATTGGAGGCGAAATCGTCCGAGTCCTCGGACGGCTCGCCGCTGGTCATCAGCCAAACAACGAACCTCACCTGGTCGGCACTGAAGATACAGAAACAACAGTCCGCCGCCCACCAGCTCCAGTCACCCCTCAAGCCTATTTGGCAACCATGCCCAGGACAAAAGCCTGCCCCACCGGTCCCGGTGCTCGAATCCTCCCATGCAGCCCCCGCAACGGCATCCCACCGCGGGAACACCTCGACCGGCTCAGGCCCCGGCGCGCACCTCGATGCCATCGAGCAGGAGCTCCAAAGCGAGCGTAAAGCTCTCATCATCGCTGATAGCAGCCATGATTCCCACAGCGCGCATGGCAAGAGGGGAGCTCCCCCGAGGCAGGCGCGAGTAGCTCGAGACCCAGGCCATGTCGTCGGCCGCAGATTTCTCTCCCAGGATCTTCAGTCCCGCACCGAAACCCGACCAGGCAAGCATGAAGTCGGCGCAGCTGCGGTGATAGCGGGCCGCCGCATCAGGGTCGAAGCCGGCGGACTCCAGTATGCCAAGCATGGCTTCAACGAAGCGCAGCTCCCCCTCCTGCCGGGTGACCCGCAATGCTGCAAGCGTGGCAATGTGCGGATAGTCCAGGAACTTGGCCCGCACTCGCGCCAGCAGATCCCCCAGAGCTTCCCGCCAATGAGACGCCGGAGAATAGCCATCCATGACCTCGGCGAGCAGCCGGTCGGCGAGCGCCAACAGCAGTTCGTCTTTGTCAGCAAAGTGGCGATACAGCGCGGTAGGGTCCGCCCCCAGTTCGCGTCCGATCCGGCGGAAGGTCAGGGGATCGCCCTCATGTGCGGCGGACAACCGTAAGCAGGCATCGAGGATCACTGTGCGGTTGAGGCCGCTTGCGCGCTTGCGCGGAGAGGCGGGGCTGGTTGATTCACTCATCAGCTCCAACACTAGGCCACCGACACAAAAGTCAACAGCGTTGACAATGGTACAAAAATAGGGTTTTATGAAACTAGTCACAATTCGTGGCGATAAACCCGCAGCCCTTCACTGCAACGCCCTGGAGTCATGCATGGAAACTGGTTGGTTCTTTCATTCAGGCCGGATCTTTGACGGCACGACACTGCTTCCCGAAGGCACTGGCGTGCTCGTGCGGGACTCGCGTGTTGCCGCCGTAGGTCCCGAGACTGAACTCGATGCAGGCCTGGAGGAAACGATCCGCCGGATCGACCTGGGTGGAAATCTACTCACTCCTGGATTCAGTGATGCCCACGTGCACACCATCATGGGCGGCGTCGAATCACTCGTCTGTGACCTCACGATCCCTGAGGGCATCGATGACGTCTTGGCGACCATTTCGGCCTACGCCTCGGCATCCACCACTGAGTGGATCACCGGCGGCGGCTGGAGCATGAGCGATTTCCCCGGTGGGACCCCCACTGCCGAAATGCTCGACTCAGTGACGTCCGACCGACCTGCCTACCTGATCAACCGCGACCACCACGGCGCCTGGGTCAACAGCCGCGCACTGGAAATCGCCGGCATCACCGCTAGCACTCCAGACCCCTCCGACGGACGCATCGAACGCGATGCTGCAGGCAACCCGACCGGGACCCTGCACGAAGGTGCAATGGACCTGGTCACCGTCCATGTGCCAGTCCCCGATGACGCGGCATTCACCGCCGGCCTGCTAGCCGGCCAGGCCTATATGCACTCATTTGGCGTGACGGGGTGGCAGGAAGCCATTCTCGGCGAGTATGCCGGATACCCGGACGTCACCGAGTACTACCACGCAGCAGCCGCAAACGGCACGCTCACCGCCCATGCGGTGGGTGCGCTGTGGGTCCCGCGCACCACCACGCTGGAGAACATCGATGAGCTCGTTGCCGACTTCATCGGACGCCGCACGGCAAACGCCGCCGCTGGTTTCCCCACCAACAGCGCCAAGATCATGGTCGATGGCGTCGCCGAGAACCAGACCGCTGCCCTGCTCGAACCCTACCTTCGCACGTGCACCTGCACACCAGGGGACCCCGATCCGGGCACCGGCCTGGCCTATCTGCCGGTCGAGGTGCTCAATGCGGTGGCGGTCGCGCTCGATTCAGCCGGCTTCGATCTGCACCTGCACGTGATCGGTGACCGGGCGGCACGCATCGGGCTCGACGCCATCGAGGCTGCCAGCAACGCCAACGGCGTCACCGCAGGCCGCCACCACCTGGCCCACCTGCAGATCATCCACCCCGATGACCTAGCCCGCTTCGGCGCGCTCGGCGTCACCGCCAACGCGCAGGCGCTCTGGGCCTGCAATGAACCGCAGATGACGGAGCTGACCCTGCCGATCCTGGGCGAGGAACGATCCGGCTGGCAGTACCCCTTCCGTTCGCTGATCGATTCCGGCGCCCCGTTGGCCATGGGCTCCGACTGGGCGGTCTCCACCCCCGATCCGTGGCACGCCATTCACGTGGCGGTCAACCGCCGGGCCCCCGGCGAACCGGACTCCGAGCCGCTGGTGGCGTCCGAGGCCATCACCATGCTCGAGGCGCTGACCGCATACACCCACGGGTCCGCTTGGATCAACCGCGACGAGGAAGCCGGCTCCATCCGCACCGGCTCCCGCGCCGACCTCGTGGCCTGGAACGCGAATCCCTTCGACCTGCACGATTCGGAGCTGTACCAGGTCGGCGCCGCACTGGTGCTGGCCTCAGGCTCACCGGTCCACGAAATAGCAGCAGCTTCACACTAATTCCCGTCAATGAACACCGTCAGGACAGATAACACCATGGGCACCACGACACCCATTTCTTCCCCCATCCCCGCCGGAGAACTTACCTTCGACCATCTGGAGTCCACCGTTCCCGCCGAACTGGTCACCGCCGGACTGGCCGGCGTCAGTAACGTCCCCTACTGGCTGGACAGCTCACAGCGCCCCGAGGCCCTCCCGGCACTGGAGGGCCACATCACCACGGATCTGCTCGTGGTCGGTGGCGGCTACTGCGGGCTGTGGACGGCACTGATGGCTAAGGAACGCGATCCGAACCGCAAAGTCGTCCTGCTCGAGGGCCACACGGTGGGCTGGGCGGCTTCCGGGCGCAACGGCGGATTCTGCGAGGCCAGCCTGGTCCACGGCGAATCCAACGGCGAGGCGCACCTGCCCAAGGAGAACAAACGCCTGGGCGAGCTCGGCATGGAAAACCTCGCAGAAATCGCCGAGGCCATCGAACGCTACGGGATCGACTGCGACTTCACCACCAATGGCGTGCTGAACGTCGCCACCGAACCGCACCAGGTCGACTGGGTGCGCGAAGAGGCGGACAACCATCCGGACATGCCGTTCCTGGACCGGGACGAGGTGCGCGAGCACATCAATTCCCCGGTCTTCCACGCCGGGTTCTGGGACAAGGACGGCGGGGCGTTGGTGAACCCGGCCAAACTGGCATGGGGCCTGCGCAAGGTCTGCCTAGAACTCGGTGTAAAGATCTACGAGCACTCCCTGGCCACCTCGCTGGAGGCCACTGCCACCGATTCGGTGACTGTCGGCACCGCCGCGGGCACCGTCAGGGCAGCCCACGTCGCGCTGGCTACCAACGTCTTCCCGTCGCTGCTCAAGCGCCACCACTTGTTCACCGTCCCGGTGTACGACTATGCACTGATGACCGAGCCGCTGACCGAAGAACAGCGTGAAGCGATCGGCTGGAAGAATGAAACCGGGCTCGCGGATATGAACAACCGCTTCCACTACTCGCGTCCCACCACCGATGAGAACGGCGGCTGGCGCATCCTCTTCGGCGGATACGACGCCGAGTACTACTTCGGCGGCAAGGTGAAGCCCCAGTACGACAACCACGAGTCCACCTACCGCAAGCTCGCCGCTCACTTCTACGGCACGTTCCCGCAGCTGACCGGCGTGAAGTTCTCGCATGCCTGGGGCGGCGCCATCGACTCCTGCAGCCGGTTCTTCTCCTTCTTCGACACTTCACATCATGGCCGCGTCGCCTACTGCGCCGGATTCACCGGCCTGGGCGTCGGAGCCACCCGCTTCGGGGCGAACGTCATGCTCGACTTGCTCTCAGGCGTCAAGACCGAGCGCACCGAACTCGAAATGGTCAAGAAGAAGCCGCTGCCCTTCCCACCGGAGCCGGTCGCTTGGCTGGGCGTGAAGCTGATGACCCGCGCTCTGGCCAAGGCCGACCGCAATGAGGGAAAGCGTGGACCGTTCCTGCGGACCATGGATGCCATCGGCATGGGGTTCGACTCGTGATCACGACGTTGAACGCCGGCCAGGCCCTGCGCGTAAACCGGCTCGAACTGGAGCACGAACCCGTCCCGGCCGACCAGGCCGGCGGCGGGGATCCAACCACCGCCACAGTGGACCTCGGCGTCATATCCGGGGTTGAACTGGGCGTATGGGAGATGGGCACCGGTACCATGTACGACGTGGAAGCTGAGGAGATCTTCGTCGTCACGGCCGGACGCGGCACCGTGGTCATCGAGGCGTACGGCAACATGCCGGCGCATTCGGCGGACCTGGAGCCGGGCACCATCATGCGCCTCGGCGCCGGGATGAAGACCGCCTGGACGGTGACCGAGCCGCTGCGCAAGGTCTACTTCACCCCGGCCGGCTAAGCACCCCCACCGCTTTCACACCTGAGCTAAGGAACACCATGAGCACCTCCCACCAGGGCCACCAGTACATCGACGGCGCCTACCGCATCGGACGAGGCGCTGTCGCCGAACGCACCAACCCCGCAACGGGCCTCGTCGATTCCAGCATCGACTACGCCAGCATCGACGACGTGAACGACGCAGTCGAGGCGGCCTCCGCCGCGTTCAAGACCTGGTCCCGCCTCACCCCGGGCGCCCGCGCCGACCACCTGTTGGCCTTCGCCACCGAACTGGGCACCCGCGCCGCCGAACTCGCCGCGCTGGAAACCACCCAGACCGGCAAGTCCACCCGCATGTCACACGAGTTCGACGTTCCCGGCACCATCGACAACGTCAACTTCTTCGCCGGCGCAGCCCGCCACCTGCAGGGCCAGGCCGCCGGCGACTACGCCGGAAACTCCACCTCAATGATCCGCCGCGAGGCCATCGGCGTGGTCGGATCCATTTCCCCGTGGAACTACCCGCTGCAGATGGCAGCCTGGAAGGTCCTGCCGGCCATCGCAGCCGGTAACACCATTGTGCTCAAGCCCAGCGAAATGACCCCGGCCACCACGCTGGTCTTCGCCGAAGCTGCCACTGCCGCCGGCATCCCCGCCGGCGTCATCAACGTCGTGACCGGCACCGGCATCGGTGTCGGCGAAGCATTAATCCGGCACCCGAAGGTGGTCATGAGTTCCTTCACCGGCTCCACCCCGGTCGGGCGCCGGATCATGGCGATGGCGGCCGAAACCGGCAAGCGCGTTCACCTTGAGCTCGGCGGCAAGGCCCCGCTGGTGGTCTTCGCCGACGCCGACGTGGAGGCGGCAGCCCACGGCGCCGTCGCCGGATCCACCATCAACGGAGGCCAGGACTGCACCGCAGCGACCCGAGCGTACGTGCATTCCTCGCTCTTCGACGCCTTCACCACCCGCGTCGCCGAGCTCATGGACGCCATGGTCGTCGGCGATCCGACGGATGAGAACACCGACATGGGCTCGTTGATCTCCTTCGGCCACCGCGACAAGGTCTCCGCCATGGTCGAGCGCGCCCGCGAGTCCGGTGCCACCATCATGGCTGGCGGCGTGGCCCCGGACCTTCCCGGCGCGTTCTACCGCCCCACGCTGATCACCGGCGCAGCCCAGGACAGCGAAATCGTGCAGGACGAGGTCTTCGGCCCCGTTCTGGTCGCGCTGCCGTTCGAGACAGATGACGAGGGCATCGAGCTGGCCAACGACACGCCGTACGGACTCGCCGCCTCGGCCTGGACCAATGACGTGAACCGGGCCATGCGCGCCGCTGCAGAAATCCAGGCCGGCTGCGTCTGGGTCAACGAGCACATCCCTATCGTCTCGGAGATGCCGCACGGCGGTTACAAGGCCTCGGGCTTCGGCAAGGACATGAGCGCCTACTCCTTCGAGGAGTACACCAACGTGAAGCACGTGCTCATCTCCCACGACACCGACACCCACAAGGAGTGGCAGGACACGGTGTTCCGCCAGCGCTAAACCCCGTCACACACCGGCCCGATAGTCCCGGGCCGTGGCTACACTGGTTCCGGTCCGCACCCGCGGATCGGAACCAGTCGAGCATCGGGAGCGTTTCAGTGGGTAGCGGACACGGCCACGACGGCATAGTACTGACGGATCCGCTGCGGCGGCGGCGGGCAAACATCCTGCTCTCGGTCCTGCTGATCCCCGTCGCCTTGGCCGCCTTGGTGGGCACCATCTGGCTGTGGCCGGGCCCCGCCGCCGACCGGGTGAGCCTGGGCGATCCCTATGGCACATCGACCGGTGTCTCGATGCGGACCGGCACGGTTGAACGGACCGAGCCCGGCATCTGCCCCTCCTCGCAGGGTCTGGACGACGTCGGCGGCAGGGAACTGACCTGCAACCTGACCTACGTCGTACCTGCTACCGGGGGCGTGGCTGTCGCGCTCGAGGTTCCGCCCGAAATACTCGCCGCCCGCGACCTGCGTCCCGGGGACCGGGTCCGGTTCCTCGACCTGAGCGCGGCGTCGAATGCCATGGCGGCGCCCTACATCTTCGTTGACTTCGTGCGCACCGCCCCGGTGCTGCTGCTCGCGGCGCTCTACGCACTGGTTGTCTGCCTGGTGGCCCGCTGGCGCGGAGCCAGGGCCATCCTGGGTTTGATCGGCGGCTTCTGCTTCATCGCCTATTTCATGCTTCCGGCGCTGCTGGAGGGCCGCCCGCCACTGCTCGTGGGACTGGTCGGCTCGGTGGTCATCATGTTCGGTGCACTGTATTTCGCCCACGGATTCTCCGCCCGGACCTCGACGGCGCTACTGGGCACACTGTTCGGACTCGGCGTCACCGCGGCGCTGGCCATCTGGGCCACCGATGCCGCCTACCTCACCGGGGCCACCGGCGAAGAGTCATACCTGCTCGGCTCGGCCGCACCGGAACTGAGCCTGTCGGGCCTACTGGTCTGCGGCCTGCTAATTGCCGGCCTGGGCGTGTTGAACGACGTGACCATCACCCAGTCCTCTGCCGTCTGGGAGCTGGCCGAGATCTCTCCCGGAAGCAGCTCCCGGGAATTATTCACGTCTGCCATGCGCATCGGCCGGGACCACATCGCCTCCACCGTCTATACCATTGCCTTCGCCTATGCCGGGGCCGCGCTGCCGGTGCTGATCCTGGTGGGCATGTACGACAGGCCGCTGCTCGATTCGCTGACCGGCGGCGAACTCGCCGAGGAGGTCGTGCGGATCCTGGTTGGCTCGATCGGGTTGGTGCTCTCGATTCCCGTCACCACGGCCGTGGCCGTGGCCGTGGTGAAGGCAGTGGGGCCGGGCGCATCTGCTTCGCCCACCCGGCAGGGACGCCGCGGGCGACGTTCGGTTACGTCAAGCACGACGAGTTAATGATAACGATTCGCATTTAAGATACGATCGGAGCCTTCCATCCACCCGGAACCCCGAAAGGCATCCCCCATCATGCGAAGAAGCTCGACACTCGCTGTACTGGCAACCATCGCCACGCTTTCCCTCGCCTCCTGCGCATCAGAGCCGGCGTCATCCGCCGGCACTCGGCTGAACGTCGTCGCATCGACCACTGTCTACGCGGATCTTGTCCGACAGGTCGGCGGCGAAGACATCACGACGACGGCCATCATCACCCGCACCTCGCAGGATCCACACTCTTACGAGGCGACACCTCGCGACAAGCTTGCCGTGTCGAAGGCCGACCTGGTCATTGAAAACGGCGGGGGCTACGACGCCTTCATGGAACCGCTGGTCAAGTCCAGCGGGAAGCCCGCCGATCGTGTCGTCTCGGTCGTGGACCTCGCCCCCGCAGTGGAGCTGGCCGAGGCCGCGGGACGGCCCACAGACCACGACGGCCACGATCACGGAGGGTTCAACGAGCACCTCTGGTACGACCTGCCCACGATGCGCGCGCTAATCACGAAGATCGCCGAGACGTTGACCGAGGCGGATCCCGGGAGCGCCGACCTCTTTGCCGATAATGCGACGAAACTCGATGCCGACCTGGGCGCATTGGAGAAAAGACTCGCCGCACTCCGGAAGCGTGCCGAGGGCCGGACCTTTGCCGCGACCGAGCCGGTGGCCGCCTACCTGCTGACCGGGGCCGGGCTGCGCGATGAAACCCCGCACGGCTTCGGCGAAGCGGTCGAGGGCGGACTCGATGTCCCACCCCTGGTTCTGAATGAACTAAAGACGGCGTTGGAACACGGCGACATCGACCTTCTGGCACTCAACACCCAGACGGCCAGCGATCAGACGGCTGCCATCGCCGGTCAGGCCAAGGCTAACGGGGTGCCGGTTCTGGAATTCACCGAGACGCTTCCCGGATCGCTGGACTTCCAGGGCTGGATGAGTGGGAACATCACGGCCCTGGAAGACGTCCCCGGGCTCGGCACCCGGTAGGCGATAGCAGCGCTAGGAGGGCATATCCCCGGTGGGCCAGCGCAGCAGTGCGGCAATCCCCACACCATGCGGCAGTACACCGTCGGGCACGTACCTGATGGCGCCGTCGGTCAGCGCCGTGGCCCGCAGCAACACCTCGGGAGCCGGCCAGGAACCCACCACCAGCTCGGAGTGATCCGCTGAATCCTCCGCCGCAAGCCAGGGCTCGGCGCTCAGCGCCATGAGCGACTCGTCGTCTTGGTACCGGGCCACGATGACGGTTTCGGCCTGGGACTGCTGGAGCGCCTGCACGACTTCGTCGAACCCGAACGCCACGTTTCGCCGACCGGTTCCGGAACGATTCGCCACCTTGTCGGCCAGGTCACGGATGTCGTTGGCCAGCACCTCGGCGACACATGCCGAAACCTCCTGGGCAAAGAGCGCCAAGTCGGCACCGCCGGTACGGGTGTGCTGGTCGAGCACCCGCACATTGGCCCGGTTCGCCTCGGCTAAGCGGGAACCCACCAGCTCGCGGGCCTTCACATCACCGGCGAGGACGATCAGCCGGGCATAGTTCTCCCTGGCCAATTCATCGATCTGTACCGCTATCTCCTCCGCATTGCGGCGCCAGACTTCCTCGGTGTTAGCCTGGTTGGCAGCCTCCGAGTAGCGGCCAGGCACCTTCTTTGCGTGGTGGGCCTCGTCGGCGTCACCGGCGACCTTTCGTTCCTCGGTCCATCCCTCGTAGCCGGAGTGGTGCAACCGGATCTCCCCGCCGTCGCGTCCGACCTCGGCGACCACGTAGGGGAATTGCCCGCCGCGTGCACGGGCCAACGGGACCAGATTGGGGAAGGGGCCGCAGTCGACTTCCGGGGCACCGACAGCTATGCCCGAGATGATCTCGTCGACCACCACTTCCCCGTTGTTCACCGCGACGAAGCGGGCAACCGGTGAGCTGTAGCCTTCAGCGGGAACCAACGCACCGGCGAGGGCCGCGATGTCCGAGGGGCCCGCTTGTTGTGAAGTCAGGAGCCGCGAAACCGTGTCGGGCAGCTGGTCAACTGCCTCGCGAGCGGCCGTGGTTCCGAGCGAAACGTCGACGAGGGCCGTACACCACGCCCCGTCCCGACGGTAGAGTGAAGCGTCGATTCCGGTGGAACCTGCGCGTGATGCCATGGGGAAACTCCTTCCCACGCGGTCGCAATGCCGCGTGCCGACTCGATCCGTTTGCTCACCGTAGCATCGGGACCCGGCACGGGAAAGGGTCTTGGCGCTCCCCCGGCGGCCAGATTCATCCGTCGCGATGGAAGTCTCAGATCCCCAGCACCAGCTTGGCAATGAGGAAGTACAGGATCAATCCGGCCGCATCGACGAACGTGGTGATGAACGGGTTGGAGAACACCGCCGGGTCGGCCTTGATCGCCTTGCCCAACATCGGCATCACGCCTCCGACGGTGGCTGCCATGGTACAGACACCGAGGAGAGTCAGCCCGACGACAGCGCCGATCGGCACCGCGTACACCGCTGAGGCAATCACGAAGCCCAAACTACCCAGCAGCAGCCCGAGTGTCACCCCGACCCGCACCTCCCGGGCCAGCACCTGCAGCACGTCGCGCGGGCGCACGTCACCCAGTGCCAGCGCGCGGGTAATGGTCGTTGCCGCTTGGTTCCCGGTATTGCCTCCGGTCCCGATCAACAGGGGGATAAAGAGCGTGAGCACCACCTGCTGTTCGAGGGTGGCCTCGAACAGGTCAAGCACCTGGACGGTCAGTGTTGCACCGAGCGCGAGCACCAGCAGCCAGACCACGCGTGAACGCACGATGCTGGCCACCGGGGTGGCGAGGTAGGGCCGTCGCAGTGGTTCGGAGCCTCCGGTACGCGCCGCATCCTCGGATTCGGCGCTCTCCAGGATCCGCAGGGCGTCATCGACGGTCAGTATTCCCACCAGCCGATCCTCCCGGTCCACGATCGGCAGGGCCAGGATCTTCAGGTCCGCACAGTGCCGGGCCGCGGCTTCCGCGTCGACCTCGGCACCCATGGATTCCGGCACCGACATGAGTTCGCCGATCCGCTCATCCGGTTCGGCGCGCAGCAGGTCGCGCAGGCTGATCACACCCACCAGCCGCCCGGCGTCGGTGACCGGCAGCGTGTAGATGGTTTCGGCATCGTCCAGCTGTTCGCGGACCTTCACCAGCGTCTCGGCGACGGTTCCCGCGGGGTGCGCCGTCACGAATTCGGGGCTCATGGAGCGGCCGATCGATCCCTGCGGGTAGCCCAGCACCGTTGCGGTGAGGATCCGCTGGGTCGGGGACAGCCCGAGCATCAGCCGGCGGGCCACCGAGGCTGGGAGCTCATCGAGCAAGGCCACCCGGTCATCGGGGTTCAGCTCGGCGAAGACCGCAGCGACGTCCTCGTCCTGAAGACCGGAGAGGATCTCGGATTGCAGCGTGGAGTCAAGCCGTTCGAAGACCTCGATGGCCCGGTCCTTAGCCAACAGTCGGTAGACCACTGCCCGCTCGCGGGTGTTGAGCCGTTCGAGCACCTCGATGATTTCGGTGGTTCCCATGCCCGTCAGCAAGTCGGCCGTTGCGACAAGGTCCTGGTCGGCGATGGCCTGTTCGAGTGCCTCGGCGCGTGCTTCGTTTTCGATGAGTGTCTCGTTGTTCATTGTCCGGGGTCCCTCCGGCAAATGGGTTCCCGGCGCCTCACGGCGGCGGGGAGTCCATGGTGGATCATGCATGGTGGCAAAACGGGGCCGCACCACATGCGGGGACGAGGCAACGGCACAAAACCACCGGGCCTGAATAAGGGGGGTCTTCAGGGCGGGTCTTCACCGGCCGGCCGGAAGTATCCGGCGGGGCTAAGGGGAAGTTCGGGGCGCGTTGCTCAGGAGACCCGGCATGGGCACGTTGCATCGACTAGGTCCATCGTCCATTGCGTGGCCACCTCCTGTGCATCGTGCCGCTTCACAGCGGGATCCGGTCCGTCTCGTTCCCCATCGTAGGGGGAATCCGGAGGCAAAACCAATGCGGGGCCACCGGACGCATGCCCGGGGCCCCTCATGACGCCTAAGCCCGGCCTGCTTCTTGACTGCTGCCGTGGTGACGCCGCCCTTCTCGGGCTGGTCTTCGGCACGGCAAGCCGATAACTGGACTTCTTCGAGCCCTCCACGGTGACCGAGGCGGATCCCTTCACGTTCAGATTCACCGCCGTGCAGGTCCTCCACCTGGAACCACTCTTGACCTGGAAGGCAACCTTCTTGGCCGGGTACGCCTTAGACGTCGGATCGTAGTGTGATCCCCTGAAATGCCGGCTTATCGCCGTGGCGGACACCTTGAGCTGCTCCTGATCCTTGCCGGTCAGCTTCGCCTTGGAGGCGGTCCGGGCAGAGAACGAGGCACTGGTGTTATCAGTACGTGTGAAATAGCTGTTGTCCTCCTCAGCGTGGCCACTGGCATGGGTCCCCGCGGCAGCGTGCTTTCCAAAGCCCTTTTCCGGGCACCATGACACGTAGCCCTTGCCCGGCTCCACCGTTTCATCGGCCCAAGTCTCATTCTCGCGGATGACGTTATTACGGGCTTCCTCTTCACGAACGCCGCTTCCCCTTCATACACTTGCCTTTTTAAACGTGGGGACCATGGGTAGCCCGCGACAGTCATCACCCCACATGTCGGCTCCCACGACGATGTACTTGACACATATCTTGGTGAAACCCAGCATCAGGTCGACCGCCCGTGCGGGAAGAAGCGCCGCAACGAGCCATAGTGCGGCAGCAGCGGAAGCGAGCCCGAGGGTGAGACGACGTGCAGCGTCCAGGCTTGGTCCTGACTCTTCAATTCTGGATGCGAGCGGCCCGCCCATTTGGGTGCGGGCCACCAGAACTGCTTTCATTTGGACCATCGAATATGCGTTGGAAAACAGGACCTGCACTGATCCGACATGAATGATGGTGCATTTCAGGCGGTGGGCACCCGGTAGCGGAGCGTGACGTATCCGGGCAGCAGCTCAACCTCTCCGTCGATGGCTCCACCGGCACCCTCGATGGCCTTGCGCGATGCCACGTTATCGGCAGCGCAGGTCACCAGCGCCGAATCGATGCCGCGGGCGGCCAGCCTCGGCAGCGCCAAGGCCATGATCCGGCCAGCGTGGCCGCGACGACGGTACCCCGGGCGCACCGCGTAACCGAGGTGCCCGCCGATGAGCGCGAGCATGTCGTTGAGCTCGTACCGGATCGACACCCGCCCAACAATGTCATCGCCCTGCACGGCGGCCAACAGGTCCGCCGGGACCCGGCCCGCGGGCAGGTCGATGCCCCCGTGCTGCCGCGACAGCAATGCCAGGTATCCGGCCCAGTCCACGCCCACGTCGTAATCGAGGAGGAAGTCCACGTTCTCCCGCGCCAGTTCGGCGTGCGCCGCCAGCGCCTGCTCCCGGTCCCCCGGCAGCAGGCCGCGCAGGATCAGCATTCGATGACGTTGACCGCCAGACCGCCCATCGCCGTTTCCTTGTATTTGGAGCTCATGTCCTTGCCGGTTTCCCGCATGGTGATGATGACCTCGTCGAGGGTGACATGGTGCTGGCCGTCGCCCATCAGCGCCATCTTTGCCGCGTTGATGGCCTTGGAGGCAGCAATGGCATTGCGCTCGATGCACGGGATCTGCACGAGACCGCCAATCGGGTCGCAGGTCAGCCCCAGGTTGTGTTCCATGGCAATCTCGGCCGCATTCTCCACCTGGTCCGGGGTGCCGCCGAGGATCTCGGCCAGCCCCGCAGCCGCCATCGAGGAGGCCGAACCCACCTCGCCCTGGCAGCCGACCTCGGCGCCGGAGATGGAAGCCTGCTCCTTGTACAACACGCCCACGGCTGCCGAAGTCAGCAGGAAACGGGAGATCACGTCCTGCTTCTGCGCCTGCGTCCAGTCATCGGCGCCCGGTGCGTAATGGGTGGCGTAGAACATCACGGCCGGGATGATGCCGGCGGCGCCGTTGGTGGGCGCCGTGACGACGCGCCCGCCGGAGGCGTTTTCCTCGTTGACGGCCAGCGCGACAAGGTTCACCCATTCCTGCCAGAACCTGGCTTCGCGATCAGGGTCCTGGAGGGTGAGCTTGCTGTGCCATTCGGGGGCTCGGCGCCTGACCTTCAGCCCGCCGGGAAGCACTCCGGTGCGGGTCAGCGAGGCGTCCTTGCATTCTTCCATCACAGCCCAGATATGCTGCAGGCCGGCGTGGATTTCCTCGGTATTGCGCAACGTCTGCTCGTTGGCCAGCATGACGTCACTGACCCGCAGCGAGTTCCCATTACAGTGGGCGAACAGCTCGGCACCGGTGCGGAACGGGTAGGGCATGGCATTGACCTTCTCCTCGAAGGCCCCCGCCAGCCGGTCCTCGGCGCCATCGCGCACGATGAAACCGCCGCCGACCGAGTAGTAGGTATCCTGCTCCAGGACCACGCCGTCGGCATCCAGCGCGGCGAGCTTCATGCCGTTGGTGTGGCGCGGGAGGACGGTCAACGGGTGGTTGACCATGTCGGCGATGGCATAGGCGATCGGATTCGGCTCGCCGAGCTCGGCGCAGAGGTTCAGCACGCCGCTGGCCTCGATATCCGCCAGGCGCGTCTGGACCTGCTCGGGAAGGATCGATTCGGGGGCAAAGCCCTCGAGCCCGAGCAGTGTCGCCGTGAAGGTCCCGTGTCCGTGGCCGGTCGCGGCGAGCGATCCGTAGAAGTGGATGTCGAGCGAGGCCACCTTCGCGGCGACGCGTTCGCGCACGAGTTTGGCGGCGAAGGCATGGGCGGCCCGCATGGGGCCCACCGTATGCGAGCTCGAGGGGCCGATGCCCACGGTGAACAGGTCGAAAACGCTGATGGCCACGACGTACATCCTTTTCAAGAGAGTGATCTATGTGACCCGGGCCACACTGGGTGCCGGAAACACGGCGGGCCCGGGATCGTGCGACCCCGGGCCCGCGATGCTGCGCAGGTGTCGGGCTGCCCCGACGGACGTGCCAATAGGCACGCGGGGTCTTGCTATTCGACGTCTCCGCCGTTGGCCGATGCGTAGTCCTGGGCCGAAAGCAACGGGCCCTCCTCCGAGACGTCGACGGTGAACAGCCAGCCGGCGCCGTAAGGGTCCTCGTTCAGGATCGCCGGGTTGTCGACGGCATCCTGGTTGATGGCGACGATTGTGCCGGAAACCGGCGCGTACAGATCGGAGACCGACTTGGTGGATTCGACCTCTCCACAGGACTCGCCGGCGGTGATGGTGGCGCCGACCTCGGGCAGGTCGACGTAGACCACATCGCCGAGGGCGTCGGCGGCAACCTGGGTGATGCCGACCTTGGCCGGCGCCGAGGCGTCGAGCCATTCGTGCTCGGCGGAGTAGCGCAGACCGGAGAGAACCTTGCTCATGGGGGTGTTCCTTTCGGGGAAGTCCAATTTAGGGGTGAATCATGGTGCGGGGGTGCGGGTGCGGGCGGCCGCCCCAGGAGGAACGGCCGCCCGCTTCCACGTTACTTGTCCCGCTTGTAGAACGGGAGCGCGACGACCTCGAAGGGCTCGGCCTTGCCGCGCAGATCGACATCGAGCTCGGTTCCAATCTCGGCGAAGGCGTTGTCCACGTAGGCCAGCGCCACCGGGTAGCCCAGCGTCGGGGAAGGCTGGCCGGAGGTGACCGTGCCGACGACGACGCCGTCGCTCATGACCTTATAGCCGCCGCGTCCGGCGCGCCGGCCCAGGCCCTTGAGCCCGACCAGGGCGCGCTGCGTGCCCGCTGCCTTCTTGGCCTCCAGTGCCGCACGTCCCACGAAATCCTCTTCTTTCTTGAAGGAGACAATTCCGCCCAGGCCCGCGTCGAACGGGGTGACATCGAGGGAGAGCTCGTTGCCGTACAGCGGCATGCCGGCCTCCAAGCGCAGCGAGTCACGGCAGGCCAGTCCCGCCGGAACGAGCCCGTGTGCCGCGCCTGCTTCCATGAGCGCCGCCCACAGGGCCGGTGCCTGCGCGTTCGGCAGGTACAGCTCGAAGCCGTCCTCGCCGGTGTACCCGGTGCGTGCCAGCAGCACGTCGTGGCCCGCTACGGCGACCTCGTCGGCGGCGTAGTACTTCATGCCGGTGAGGACATCGTGCGATGCCGCGTCGATCAGCTGCTCCAGGATGGCCACGGAGGCCGGACCCTGGACGGCGATCAGCGAAGTGTCCGCCGAGGCGTCGGTGACGAGCACGTCGAAGCCGGCGGCACGCTCGGCCAAAGCCGCCGCAACGACCGGCGCGTTGCCGGCGTTGGGCACGACGAGGAATTTGTCCTCGGCGCGGCGGTAGGTGATCAGGTCATCAATGATCCCGCCGTCGGCATTGCAGATCACCGAGTACTTGGCGCGGCCCACGGCCATGATCGCCATGTTCCCGGCCAGCGCCGAGTTCAGGAACGTTGCCGCCTGCGGTCCCTGGACCCAAACCTCGCCCATGTGGGAGAGGTCGAACAGGCCCGCCGTGGCACGCACCGCCTTGTGTTCGGCCAGTTCCGAGCCGTACTTCAACGGCATGTCCCAGCCACCGAAGTCGGTGAAGGAGGCGCCGAGCTTTTCATGTTCCCCATGCAGGGAGGTTTTCTTCGGGTCGCTCATGAAGCTGCCTTTCGATTCGTGGAGCGGGGGGCCTAGTTTTCGAAGGCCTCGGGAGCCGGGCAGGAGCAGATCAGGTGACGGTCGCCGTTGGCGCCGTCGATGCGTCCCACCGGCGGGAAGTACTTGTCCTGGTGCAGGTGCTTCACGGGGAAGGCCGCCTGTTCGCGGGTGTAGCTGCGCTCCCAGTCGGTGCGGATGACCGAGGCCGCCGTGTGCGGGGCGTTGCGCAGTGGTGAATCGGCGATGTCGAAGTCGCCGGCCAGCACCTGCTCCATTTCGCCGCGGATGGCGATCATGGCCTCGATGAAGCGCTCGATCTCGCCCAGGTCCTCGGATTCGGTCGGTTCGACCATCAGCGTCCCGGCGACCGGGAAGGAGAGAGTCGGCGCGTGGAAGCCGTAGTCGATCAGGCGCTTGGCCACGTCCTCGGCGGTGACGCCGGTCTTGTTGGTCAGCTCGCGCAGATCCAGGATGCACTCGTGTGCGACCAGGCCCTTGTTGCCGGTGTACAGCACCGGGAAGTGCTCGTTCAGGCGCGAGGCGATGTAGTTCGCCGAGAGGATGGCGGTCTTGGTGGCCTCGGTCAGGCCTTCGCCACCCATCATCGCGATATAGGCCCAGGAGATCGGCAGCACGCCGGCGGAGCCGAACAGCGTTGCCACCACCGGGATGCCGTCGCGCATCGTGTAGGTTCCGGTGGCGTCGCCCGGGAGGAACGGCACCAGGTGCTCGGCCACGGCGACCGGGCCCACGCCCGGTCCGCCGCCGCCGTGCGGGATGCAGAAGGTCTTGTGCAGGTTCAGGTGCGAGACGTCGCCGCCGAATTTGCCCGGCTGAGCCAAGCCCACGAGGGCGTTCATGTTCGCGCCGTCGATGTATACCTGTCCGCCGGCGGCGTGGATCTTGTCGCAGACCTCGCGCACGTCCGCGTCGTAGACGCCATGGGTGGACGGGTAGGTGATCATGATCGCCGACAGGATGTCCTTGTTGGCTTCGATCTTCGCGTCCAGGTCGTTGGCGTCGATGGTGCCGTCGGCAGCCGTCTTCACCACGACGACCTTCATTCCGGCCAGCACGGCCGACGCGGCGTTGGTGCCGTGTGCGGAAGCGGGAATCAGGCAGACGTTGCGCTGCGTATCGCCGTTGGCCAAGTGGAAGCCGCGGATGGCCAGCAGGCCGGCATATTCGCCCTGGGATCCGGCGTTCGGCTGGATCGAGACGCCGGCGTAGCCGGTGATCACGGACAGGCGCGCTTCCAGGTCGGTGATCAGCTCACGCCAGCCCTCGGTCTGGTGCTCCGGGGCGAACGGGTGGATGGAGGCGAACTCGGGCCAGGAAATGGATTCCATTTCCGCTGTCGAGTTCAGCTTCATGGTGCATGACCCCAGCGGGATCATGGTGCGGTCCAGGGCCAAATCACGATCCGAAAGGCGGCGCAGGTAGCGCAGCATCTGGGTTTCGGACTTGATCGTGTTGAAGATCGGGTGGCTCATGTAGTCCGAGGTACGCAGCACCGCGGCGCCCAGCTCGAAGCCGGCCGCAGTGGCCGCGGCATCAGTGATGCCGAACACGCCGGCGATGGCCGCCACATGGGCCGCGGTCGTGGTCTCGTCGGTGGAGATGCCCACAGTGGTGCCGTCGACCAATCGCAGGTTGATGCCCGCGGCATCGGCCGCCGCGACGGTGGCTGCGGCGTCGGAGACGGTGACGTGCAACGTGTCGAAGAAGGAGTCCGAGACCAGCACGTGGCCGGCGCCGGTGAGCAGCGTGGCCAGCGTGCGGGCATGGTGGTGGGCGCGCTGGGCGATCCGTTTCAGGCCGGCCGGGCCGTGGTAGACGGCGTACATCGATGCGGTGATGGCCAGCAGCGCCTGGGCGGTGCAGATGTTGCTCGTGGCCTTTTCGCGGCGAATGTGCTGCTCGCGGGTCTGCAGGGCCAGGCGGTAGGCCGGGGTTCCGGCGTCGTCCACCGAGACGCCGACCAGGCGCCCGGGCAGCGAACGCTCCAGGCCGTGGCGCACCGCCATGTAGGCGGCGTGCGGGCCGCCGAAGAACAGCGGGACACCAAAGCGCTGGGTGTTGCCCACGGCGATGTCGGCACCCTGCTCGCCCGGGGCGGTGATCATCGTCAGCGAGAGGATGTCGGCGGCGACGGTGACCATCGCGCCACGGTCCTTGGCGGCGGCGATGATGGAAGCGTGGTCGATCACGGCGCCGTTGTTGCCCGGCTGCTGCAGCACGATGCCGGAGATCTCACCTTCGGGCAGCCCTGCCGAAAGGTCGGCGATTTCGACCTCGAAGCCCAGGGCCTCGGCGCGGCCGCGGACCACGGAGATGGTCTGCGGGAAGACGTTGGAGTCGATGACGGTCTTGGCTGTGGCCTTGGCCTTGTTGGCGCGGCGCATCAGCAGTACCGCCTCGGCGACGGCCGAGGATTCGTCCAGCAGCGAGGCGTTGGCGATCGGCAGGGCGGTGAGGTCCATGACCATGGTCTGGAAGTTCAGCAGCGCCTCGAGGCGGCCCTGGGAGATTTCGGGCTGGTACGGCGTGTAGGCCGTGTACCAGGCAGGGTTTTCCAGGATGTTGCGCAGGATGACCGGCGGCGTGAGCGTGTCGGAGAAACCCTGGCCGATCATCTGGGTCTTCATGACGTTCTTGCCGGCCAAGACGCGAAGGTCGGCAAGTGCCTCGGCCTCGGTGCGCGGTGCGGGAAGGTCGAGCGGCTCCGACTGGCGGATATCTGCCGGAACGGCTGTATCGATGAGCTCTTCGAGGCTCGAGTATCCGAGCTGGTTGAGCATGGTCTCGATGTCATCGCCCTGCGGGCCGATGTGGCGCGGGACGAATTCTGCGGACGGGGTCACTGTCATGGGGAACTCCATAGGGTCATCGGCGTGCGCGCACGCCGAACGAGCTGCAAGTCCCTCCCCGACCCTGTTCCTGTGACCTGAGAGTTTTCGCGTCACCGTGGCCCGGGGGCCTCGGTTGCGCTTGCACCTTCGGTGAGCCGCACCGCCGGGGCGGTGCTGCTGCTTTCCAGAGTTGCCTCTTCGCGGCGGTACGGGGGCCTGAGAGTTTCCCGGGGAGGAATTGCTCCTACGGCGCCCGCACAACATCGTTATGCGGGACTCTCCCGCCGCATGTCAGTGGCTGTGCCTTCTGCGAGGCACATCTCCCATCTTACGTGGTGTGGGTGACCCCCACAACATGATGACCCGTCCGGACGGCTTGCCGCCGCCGGCTGCCCGCGTGGCATCCCGGCGCTGCCCCCCGGATCATCCCCTCCCGTCGACGTCCTGCGTTGATCAGCTCAGAACATCCCGGAGGTTCCCAGCCATGAACCGATGGCAAAGGTGGCTGCCAAGGCCGCCGCCCCACCGATGAGCACGCGCACCGTCGGCCTGAGCATCCTGGCCCCACCGAGCCAGGCACCCGCGGCGCCGGTGATGGCCAGCGCCACCATCACGGCGGCGAAGGTGACGGGGATCTTGAACGGCCCGGGCAGCAACACTGCCGTGAGGAATGGAAGCACTGCCCCGATGGTGAATGCGGCTGCCGAGGCGAAGGCTGCATGCCAGGGGCTGAGCACCTCGTCCTCGGCCAGATTCAGCTCGACCTCAAGGTGGGCCTTGAGCGCGTCGTGCTCGGTCAGCTCCAGGGCCACCCGCCGAGCCGTATGGGGGCTCAGTCCCTTGGCCCGGTAGATGCCGGCAAGTTCCTCGAGTTCGGCCTCGGGCATCGTTTCGAGTTCATGGCGCTCCTTCTCGATGAGCGCTTTCTGCGCATCGGCCGAGCTGGACACCGAGACGTATTCTCCCAACGCCATCGAGATGGCGCCACCGATTGCCGCCGCGGTTCCCGCGGTGATGATCGGTCCATTGTCCGTGCTGGCACCGGCGACGCCGACGAGCACGGCGGCGACGGAGACGATGCCGTCGTTGGCGCCCAGCACCCCGGCCCGCAGCCAGTTCAGGCGCTCCGCCAAACCCCGTGGCTGGTGCTCTTCACCGGCGTGTTGTGCCGTAGTTTCATCCATGGACACAAGCCAACCACCACCCGGTCGCACCCGCCAGCAAGGACAGGCGTACCTCTGCCCGCCGCCGTCACCCGGCCAGACCGACGAATTGCGGGTATTTGGGCTCGAGCCCGTCGCCGGAGGAGGTTCCGGTCAGCCGGCGCTTGACCCAGGGGGCCAGGAACTCGCGGGTCCAACGCGCGTCCTCGCGCAGCTTCTCCAGCCGTGGGGTGCGCACCAGCGGCAGCAGGACCGGGGACTCGATGCCCGACTCTGCTTCAAGCACGCCGAGCACCTTCTTGGCCATCAGCTGGTGGCCGGCAACCCCCATGTGCAGGCGGTCGGGGGCCCAATAGCGGATGTCGCTGAAGTCGCGCCAGCGCCAATAATCGGCGATCATCGCCCCGTGCGCCTCGGCTATCTCGCGGACGGCCTCATTGTAGATGGCGGTGCGGCCGCGGGACTTTTCAAAGAGAGCGGCACCGTTCGTGTCGAATCCAGTGAACAGTAGCACCCGGGCACCTGTGGCGCTCAGTGCCGCTACAGCCTGCTCGTAGTCGTTCATCAGCGCGTCGATGTCGACGCGGGGACGCAGGATGTCATTTCCACCGGCATACAGGCTGACCAGCGTCGGCTTCATTGCCAAGGCCACCGGAAGCTGCTCGGCAATGACCTGGCGGATTTTCTTGCCACGGATGGCCAGGTTCGCATAGCCCCAGTCCGGGTCGGCGCACAGCTGCTCGGCAACGCGGTCCGCCCAGCCGCGGACCTGGTTGGGCCGGTTCGGATCGGCATCGCCGACGCCCTCTGTGAAGGAGTCGCCAAGGGCCAGATATCGTTTCGAGAATTCCACCGCTCCAGCCTATCCGCCCGATCCCCCGAGTGGCTTCACGGTTTCCGCCCGTCGAATTCACAGCTTCCAGATAGCTACGGTAATCACAATGGATGCATGATCTCGTTAACGCAGCAGGACATCCCCGATGATCCCTACGAGGCCGCAGCGCCCGACACCGGATCCACTTCCGCGCCCAGTTCGAACACTTCCTCACTCATCGGCCGCCGCTTCGACATCACCGTTCCCGGACTCGGCTTCGCCGTGCCGGTATCGTTCGCCTGGGCAGGCGATCCAACTGCGTGGCTGCCCGCCGGCACTGTGATGCACGCATGAGGATTCACGTCGTACTGCTCTCGGCACTGGCTTCGGCCGGGCTGGTGGCGGCCGGCTTCTCCGCTGGCACGTTGGCCACCGCACCGACGGTCCCCGACTCCTACCAAGCCGATGCGGCACTACTCCCGGGCACCATAGCGCAGCTCTCCCCGGCACCGACCCGGATTGTCACCCGCGCCCAGCTGCTGGGAGCCAACGCGGCATCGGTGCAGCTGGTGGGTTCGCCGGCCTACACCGCACAGGGGTACCAGGACTCCATGCAGGCATACCTGGATGCGGCCCGTGCCTGAGCCGCTGCACACAGCGAGCTTCCCGGTGCTCGGCACCGTGTTGGGCATCAGTTCACCGCTGCCCCGCAGGGAACTCGACGCAGCGGCGCGGGGCGTTTCGCTGATGCTCGCCGGCTATCTCGGCGCCGGATCCGGACGCTCGCTTCAGGCCCAGATCGATGCGGTGGCCATCGGTTCGCTCGCCCTCGAGGACAGCAGCCAAACGGTGCGCTCGCTGCACCGGCTGGCTCTGCACTGGCGGGAGCGGACACTCGGCGCCTTTACTCCCGGTGAGAGGTACCCGGAACTGGCGGGGTTGCTCCGGCCCTATCTGATGGGGCAGGCGGCATCGGTGCTGCTGGATTTCGGCATCCCGCACTGGGCCGTTAACCTCGGCGGGGACATCGCCTGCTCCGGGTCGCCGACGCCATCGGTCCCGACGGGTTCGGATCCCTTTTACGGCACGCCGTGGCGGGCCGGGATCACCGATCCGTTCGGCCCCGGGCTGCTGCTTGCCGATGTCCCGCTGGCCGGAACCCCGGGATTCACCGCAGCCCTGGCCACCTCGGCCGGAACACCGGCCTCGACCTACCGGCAGGTCAGCGTGCTCGGCCCCGACATCGTGGAGGCCGACGTGCTGGCCACCGCCATCCTCTCCGGCGGTGCAGACGTCCTAAGGGCCGCCTTGGCCGGGTCCCCGGTGCAAGTGCTGGCAGTCCACCACGACGGTGCGTTGGAGGCCTCCACCCGCTGGCCGACCTACGCTACTGAGCCAGCAGCACCTGGCGCACCGCCGTACTGAGCCGTCCCGCACGCGATGCAGTGCCACCCTCCTCGGCACGCGTCGGCACATAGCCGAAGCCCAGCGAGTAGGCCGGGTCGGCGTAGCCGAGGGCGCCGTTGGTGCCATCGTGCCCGAAGGTCCGCCAAGAGCCGAAGTCGTTGGATGGCGTCGGCTTCATGAAGACGATGCCGAAGGCAGTCTCGGTCCCGACGCAGCGGTCGGCACCGAAGACCCGTTCGCTCGAGAGCGCCGCCTGCGTGGCGGCGGTGAGGATCGGCGGGGCGATGCTTCCGTCGGGCCCCTGGATTCCGGTGCTCGCCGCGGCATAGAGCCGGGCCAGCCCGCGGGCGCTGGCTACGCCGCCGAGTGATGAGATGCCGCCGGCCCGCACAGCGCGCACGTTGGGGATCTGGAGGAAGTCGTAGCCCGGACCCTCGGGACCCTCGAACCCGGCAGTGGAGTTCACCGACAGGCCCAGGAGCGAGAAGGGGTCCATGAATGGCGCCGGCGGGCCCTGCAGTGGTGCCAATACGTTGGTGTATCGAGGTTCCAGCTCCTCCGGCAGCCCCAGGTGGAAATCGATGTCGTGGGGAATGCGGATCAGGCGTGCGTAGATCTGCTGCAGGCTTTCACCGGTAGTGCGCCGGGCCAGTTCCTCCATGAAGACGCCCATGCTGAGCGCATGGTAGCCGTGTGTGGAACCCGGGGACCACACCGGTTCGGCCGCCGCCAGGATGGCCGCCGCCAGCCGGGAGTCGGTGAGTTCCTCCGGAGTGAAACCACCCTCGACCCCCAGTAGCCCGGCCTGGTGGCTGAGCAGCTGGGCGACGGTAATGGAAGCCTTGCCCGCGGCGGCGAACTCCGGCCAGTACAGGGCAACCGGGGCCTCGAGATCCAGGACGCCGTCCTGCACCAGCAGGCCCATCACCATCGCTCCCGCCCCCTTGCTGCAGGAGAACACACCGGTCAGCGAGTCCAGGGTGCAGTCGGGGCCCACTGCAAGATCCAGCACCGGGACACCGGCGTGGTAGACCGCCAGCTGCGCCGAATAGCCGGGGTCCTGCTTCGCGAAGGAGCCCAACAGGTCGGCCACCGGAGCAAACCGGGGATCGATGATTTCCGCTGATGAATTCGATTGCATGCTCACCGGCCCCACACTACCCGGCAGGCTCGACGGGGCCTGTGCTAGGCAGTGGGCGTTTCCTGGCGGAAGCGCAGCCGCCAGCGATCCCCGGCCCGCTCCCACAGCGAGCTGCACAGCACCACGTCCACGGCATCCACCATCCGGTAGGCGATCTGGATCAGCGTCGGGGCCAACTTGTTGGCGGCCAACAGATCGACCCGCCCCACCGGCAGCGGCTCGAAGCCCTCGGCGAGTGCGGCCAGCAGCCTGGCCTTATCGGTCAGTGATCCATCGCGGCTGATCTCCCGGAATTCGGGGTGCAGCAGGTGGTCCAGGTCGGAGATGTTCCCGCAGACCTCGGGGTCCTGCAGCTCCCGTTCCAGGGCCAACACGGTGTCGACGTCGTCCGCTGCACCGGCGGCTGGCGGTGCCGGGGATCCTGCGGAGGCCAAGGGGGCTGCCGGTTCTGGTTCAGCGGCCGCCGCGCCACCGGATCCGGCAAACCCCGGGCCGGCATCGGCGGGGCGCCCGGATTGGTAGGCTGTGGCGGCGGCGCGGGCCTTGTCATCGGCGGCCTCGTTCAGCGCGTGCCCGGCATGGCCCTTGACCCATTCGAATTCGTAGGTCCGACCGACGATTTCCTTGTCGATGTCCTTGAGCAGGTCCATGTTCAGCACCGGCTTGCCATCGGATTTCTTCCAGCCCTTGCGCTTCCAGCCGGCCATCCACTTGGTGACGCAGTTGATCACGTACTGCGAATCACACAGGATGTGCAGCTTCTCTTCCGGCATGTGCCTGGTGGCCCGGAACAGGTCGAGCACCGCCATGAGCTCGCCCATGTTGTTCGTGCCATGCGGCCAGCCACCTGCACCCCAGCAATCCTCGTCGACATACCAGGCCCATCCTGCCGGGCCGGGGTTTCCAAGTGCTGAGCCGTCTGCTGCGGCGGTAATCGTCATGTGTTCAATCCTGCCACGGCGCACCGGACACACCGCGCGCCGTCTCACCCCGTGCCCGCCAACCATGGCCTTGCCCCACCCGTAGTCCTACGCTGGAGGCTCATGGATGGGGCCTGCATCGCGGCACCAGGAAACGCGCTTCCTCCGCAAGGAGGGGCGTCAGTCGCACCGGATGAGTAGATCCGACAGCCGTAGCCGCCTGCCGCCGTTCCTTTCGGTTCCCGTCCCCGGCAGTAGAACAACCGGCAGTAGAACAATGGGAAAGGGCAGTGATGCCAATGTCGTCGAACAAGGCAGTCGTTTGTCCTGAACCCGGGGTGGTCGAGGTCATCGACACCCCCTTCCCCACCTTCGAACTCACCGACGGACCCGGAGTCAACCCCGCCAACGTGGGCCGCAAGGTCCCGCACGGGGTCATCCTGCGCACCGTGGCCACCAACATCTGCGGCTCGGACCAACACATGGTCCGCGGACGCACCACCGCCCCCACCGGCCTGGTCCTGGGCCACGAAATCACCGGCGAAGTCATCGAGGTGGGCCGGGACGTCGAATTCATCAAGGTCGGAGACATCGTCTCGGTCCCCTTCAACATCTCCTGCGGCCGCTGCCGCAACTGCAAGGAACAAAAGACCGGGATCTGCCTGAACGTGAACCCCGACCGCCCCGGATCCGCCTACGGCTACGTCGACATGGGCGGCTGGGTCGGCGGCCAAGCCGAATACGTCCTGGTCCCCTACGCCGACTGGAACCTGCTCCGGTTCCCGGACCGCGACCAGGCCCTGGAAAAGATCATGGACCTGACCATGCTCTCGGACATCCTGCCCACCGGCTTCCACGGCGCAGTCACCGCCGGGGTCACCGTCGGCTCCACCGTCTACGTCGCCGGCGCCGGACCGGTCGGCCTGGCCGCCGCAGCCTCCGCCCAGCTCCTCGGCGCCGCGGTGGTCATCGTCGGGGACCTGAACGAGGACCGCCTGGCCCAGGCCCGCTCCTTCGGCTGCGAAGGAATCAACGTCGCCCACGGGGACCCCGCGGACCAGATCGAACAGCTGCTCGGCGTGCGCGAGGTCGATGCGGGCATCGACGCCGTCGGCTTCGAAGCCCGCGGCCACGGCCACGGCGCCGGGGCCGCCGAGGCCCCGGCCACCGTGCTGAACTCGCTCATGGACCTCACCGCCGCCGGAGGATCCCTGGGCATCCCGGGCCTCTACGTCACCGGGGATCCCGGAGCAGCGGACGAAGCGGCCCAGAAGGGCTCCCTGTCCCTGTCCCTGGGCACCGGCTGGGCCAAATCCCTGTCCTTCACCACCGGACAATGCCCGGCCATGAAATACAACCGGGCGTTGATGATGGCGATCCTGCACGATCGGATCCACATCGCCAAGGCCGTCAACGCGCAGGCGATCCTGCTCGAGGACGCCCCGCGCGGCTACGCCGAATTCGATGCCGGGGCCGCAACGAAGTACGTCCTGAACCCCAACGGCTACCTGAACCGGTAGCCAACCGTTTCCCTTGTAAAGTGTTTCCCTTTTAAAGGAGCAGTACCATGTCATTGAATCTCGCTGACGCCCGCACCATCATTGCCGCCGCCGAGGCGCACGCCACCGAAATCGGCCAACCGATGAACATCGCAGTCGTGGATGCCGGGGGGGAACCTGGTATCCCATGTGCGCATGGATGGGGCCTGGCTGGGTAGCATCGACATTTCCATCAACAAGGCCTTCACCGCACGGGCTTTCGACCTGCCCACCAAGGACCTGGCCGATAATGCGCAGCCGACCCAGCAGTTTTACGGGATCCATGCCTCCAACCATGGGCGCATCATGATCTTTGCCGGAGGTATCCCGATCCGCAGCGATGGCGTGGTCGTGGGGGCGATCGGGGTCAGTGGAGGAGCCGGGGACCAGGACCAGGGCGTTGCGGAAGCCGGCGCCGCCGCCGTGTAGCGGCTGTGGCGTTGCCCAGTATCTGAGTGCCACTCGCGCATTGGCGTTGAACCGGTGCCTGTCCTGGAAAAACCTCGTTCCCCCGGTTGCCCCGGGAGAACGCCCGGGGCAGTCCCGGCGGGCGCCTCGCCGGCATCGAAGCCCCTGCCGGTCCAGCCCCTGGACTGTTGCGTGCGATCTGGAATGCCTCCCCGCCTAGATGATTGATTCCAAGGGTTCATGGTCATAGGCGGTCAGCGACCGCAGTGGATGGGAACCGGTGTTCAGGTTGTGCCAGATGGCCACGGTCAGCGCGAGGATGCGTTGCAGGACCCGCACGGTGACCCCGGCGATGGTCCTCCCGCCATGGGCCTCCAGGTCCAGCTGGCCCTTGAGGGTGTCGTTGATTGACTCGATGACCTGACGCAGTGGCTTGAGCAGACTCTTTCCGGGACGGGGTTTCTCACCTTGACGGGTCGGACGGACCAGGGTGATCCCGGCCTCGGAGAGGTCCTGCTCGAAGGCCTTCCCGTAGTAGTTCTTGTCCGCGATGATGATCTGTCCCGGCTCCACCGGGGTGGGCAGGTTTTCCAGGATGCCCAGCAGGGTCTCACGCTCATCGGCCTTCGCCCCGGTCAGCGCGTAGCCGACCGGCAGTCCGGTCGGGGTGCACAGCAGGTGCAGGCGCAGCCCCCAGAACCACCGTGAATGCGAGGCGCAGTACCCGTATTCGGCCCAGCCGGCCAGTTCGGAGCGGTGGGCCGTGGTGTGGGAGCGCCCGCATTCCACAGGGGTGGAATCGGCGAGCCACAGCTCATCGGACCAGAGCCCGGTGGTGTGGGCCAGGTGTTCGTTGAGAGCCTGCAGGGTCCCGCCCAGCTTCCGCAGCCGTTTGTTGTATCCGGGTTGTTGGGGCAGGTCCGGGAACCATCGGCGCAGGTCGTTATGGGATTGGCGGAGCCAGCGGCGTTCGGAGGTGAAGCCGAGCAGGGCCTGGAGGACCGCGATGGTGACCAGTTCGGCGTCGCTGATCCGGGGCCCGAAGCCGATGGCCGGACGCCACGGGAGCAGGTGCGGATTGGCCTTCAGAAAGTCGTCCGCGCAGGCGTACAGTGCTGTTGCAAGGGTGTCCAGATCGGGAGCCATCGGAACTCTCCAGGTTCGAATGTTGGGTATTACATCTCGATTCTGGACACCCTTGCCCGCGCTGTCACCCCTTGGAATCAATCATCTAGGCCGGGTAGAGCGGGTTGTGCCCGGCTTCGACCCGCTCGTCATCGCGCACCGGGCCCGGTGCGGTGCCGGTCCCGAACGGTGAACCGCCCAGGGCCTCGCGTCCGTGGGCGGTGAGCCAGACCGACTCGTCGGGTCCCGCCGGCACGATCCGGGTGGGGTTCACGTCCTCGTGGACCATGTAGTAGTGCTTTTTGATCTGGTCGAAATCCACTGTGTCGCCGAAGCCGGGGGTCTGGAACAAGTCTCGTGCGTAGGCCCAGAGCACCGGCATTTCAGTGAGCTTGTTCCTGTTGCATTTGAAGTGGCCGTGATAGACGGCGTCGAAGCGCACCAGGGTGGTGAAGAGGCGCACGTCGGCCTCGGTGATGGAATCCCCCATCAGGTAGCGGCGGGTGGCCAGGCGTTCCTCGAGCCAGTCCATCGCGGTCCAGAGTCTGTTGTAGGCGTCCTCGTAGGCGGCCTGGTCACCGGCGAACCCCGCCCGGTAGACCCCGTTGTTGACCTCGGTGAAGATCCGCTTGATCACCGGAATCATCTCGTCCAGCCGATCGGCTGGCAGCAGATCCGGGGCGCCCTCCCGGTGGAAGGCCTTCCACTGTGTGGAGAAGTCCAGCGTGATCTGCGGGTAGTCGTTGGTGACGACGGCCCCTGTGGGAACGTCGACGATGGCCGGGACGGTAATGCCGCGCGGGTAGCCGGGGAAGCGCTTGAAGTAGTTCTCTTGGATGCGTTCGGTGCCCAGCACCGGGTCTACCCCTCCAGGATCCAAGTCGAAGGTCCACGAGCGCGCATCGTGCACCGGCCCCGGGGTACCCAGCGAGATGGCATCCTCGAGCCCCAGCAGCCGGCGCACGATGATGGCCCGGTTCGCCCACGGGCAGGCGCGGGCGGCGACGAGCCGGTACCGCCCCGCCTCGACCGGCCAGGCCGTCGCACCGGCGGACAGTCCTGCGGAGGGGTTGCCGATGGTTCCGCCGGTCGGAGCGGCGGAGGCCGTCACGGCGTCCGGGTCCGCGACGATCCGGTCCTCGATGTAGTGGGTGTCCCGGGTGAATTCTCCGCCGGTGACGTAGCTGCCTTGGGTGGAATGCGCTTCGCTCATGGCTTCAGCTTACGACCGGGCAGCGGGGTCCGGGCAAGGCCCGTTACCCCCGGTGTCAGGCTGGCGCGGGAACCGGTGTCTCCCCCGCGGCCAGCAGCGCGGCATAGGCACCGTCTGCCGCAACGAGTTCAGCGGGGGTTCCGCGCTCGGTAACGGCCCCGGATTCGAGCACCACCAGCTGGTCGGAGGATCCGACGGTGGAGAGCCGGTGTGCGATGGTCAGTGTGGTTCGCCCGATCGCCAGGTCATCGAGCGCCTGCTGCACCAGCGCCTCGGTGGTGTTATCCAGCGCGCTGGTCGCCTCGTCGAGAACCAGCACGCGCGGGTTGCGCAGGATGGTGCGGGCGATGGCCAGGCGCTGCTGCTCGCCCCCGGAGAAGCGGTGGCCGCGGGCCCCCACCAGGGTGTCGAGCTGTTCGGGCAGCGCGGCGATCAGAGCGGCGATCTGCGCTGAATCCAACGCCTTCCACAGTGTTTCGTCGTCGGCGTTGGGGTCTGCCAGCAGCAGGTTTTCACGGATCGAGTCGTGGATCAGGTAGGTCTCCTGCGACACGACTCCCACGATCCGGCTCAGGTCAGTGGGGGCGATGTCCCGCAGGTCGATCCCGTCGATGGTGATCCGCCCGCTGGCCGGATCATGCAGCCGCGGCAGCAGCGCGCCGAGCGTTGACTTGCCCGATCCGGTGGGACCCACCACTGCCGTGTGGGATCCGGCGGGCAGGTGCAGGTCGATACCGCTCAGCACCGGCCGCCCACCGTCGTAGGCGAAGCCGACATCCTCGAAGCGGACCTCGCCGCGCACCTGCGCCACGTCGAGGACGGCGGGTTCGGTCGGTGCGGTGATCTCCGGGATCAGGTCCAGGTATTCGAAGATGCGGCTGAACAGCGCCATCGCACTCACCCATTGCACCCCGACATTCAGCAGCCCCATGATAGGGCGGAAGATCGCGCCCTGCAGGGCGGTGAAGGCGACCAGCGTGCCGATGCTCATGCCATCGGAGGTGGCCGGCAGCCCGGCGGCCAGATAGATGATGGCCGGGATGGCGGCAAAGACGATGCCCATGGTGGCCATGCGCCAGCGTCCGGCCAGCTGCGAACGCATTTCCAGGTCGATCAGCTTCGAGGAGCTGGAGCTGAAGCGGGAGGCGTCGCGGGCGGTGGTGCCCAGGGTCTTGGCCAGGCGCACGCCGGAGATCGATAGGCCCTCTTCGATCTGCGTGTACATCCCGGCAAGTTCGCGCTGCTTGGCGCTGGTGATGTCGCGGCGCAGCAGCGCCACCTTGCGCGAGAGCCACACCGCCGGCGGGATCACGATCAGCGAGAGCAGGCTCAGCTTCGGCGAGAGTACCACCATCGCGATGGCGGTGGCCACGGCGGTGGTCAGGTTCGAGGCGATGGATGTGGCGGTCGAGGTGACCACGCCCTGCATGCCGGCGATGTCGTTGGTGAGCCGGGACTGGACCTCGCCGCCGCGGGTACGGGTGAAGAAGGACAGGGATTGGAGCTGCAGGTGGGAAAAGAGCCTGGTGCGCAGCGAATGCATGACGCGCTGGCCCACGGCGGTGGCCATCCAGGTCTGGATGACGCCGATGATGGCCGTGGCGGCGGCGACTGCCACCAGCCCGCCGGCCAGCCAGGCCAGCAGCGCCACGTCCTGGTTCGGCAGGGCGTTGTCGATGATGGAACGGATGAGGAAGGGCTGGGCGAGCCCGATCACCGATGCCACCGAAATCAGCGCCATGACGGCGATCAGGGCTCCCTTGTGCGGGGAGAAGAGCGAGGTGATCCGGGAGGTCTTCACCGGATGGGCCTTGAGTTGTTTGATGTCTGCCGGGTTGACGCGCGCGGCGGCGCCCCCTCCCCGTCCGGGGCCATCGCCGGGTCCGCCCGAGGTGCGGGGGCCCTGGCGCGATGATGTTGCAACGAAGTCCGGGTTCGCCATATGCACCACCTCCAGTGGTGTGAGAGGGCGGGCGCGGGAGTCGCACCCACCATTAGAGAGGTTACCTCACTATGTGGTTGCCCGTCAATCACCCCTAGACTGTTCAGATGACCCAGCGCAGCATTCCCCACGACGATGCCGACCTCGGCGAGCTCTTCCATGCGGCATTCCGCGGACTGCGGCACACCTGGGCCGAACAGCTGGCCCCCTACGGGCTCACCCCGCACCAGTTCAGGGCGCTGCAATCACTGCTGCGCCGCGGCGGACCGGGCGGTGGATGCGCCGAAGGCGGGACCGGGGGGATGCGCCTAAAGGACATCGCGGCCCGGCTGCGCATCGCCCCGCGCTCGGCCACCGAGGTCATCGACCAGCTCGAGGCCAAGGCGCTGGTCACCCGCGCCCCGGCCCCGGACGACCGCCGTGCGACGCTCGTCTCGGCCACCGATGCGGGCCTTGACCTATGGCGCCGGCTCACCACGGCACGCCGCGAACTGGCCAACGAGTACTTCGCGAAACTGGAGCCGGCGGACCGCGCCGAACTCAAGCGGATCCTGCGGCTGCTGGGCTGAGCCCTCAGCTTCCCCGCCGACGGACCGGGGTGGCGCTAGAGCGCCAGGACGACCTTTCCCCCCGCCCGCCTGGTCCGCACCTTGGCCAGGGCCGCCAGGGCCTCGTCGAACGGATAGACCCGTTCGATTTCCAGGTGGATCCCACCGGCATCGACCTGCTCGAAAAGCCGCGCCAACTCATCGGCGACATCCAGCAGATGGGGCACCACCAACAGGCGTATGCCACGCTCGGGCTCCGGCCCATCACCCGAGATCGAGATCAGCGTTCCCCCGTCCATGACCACGCCCAGGCTCTGCGCCGACGTGCCGGGCTGCACAGCCAGCACCGCATCGACACCCCCGGGCTTCCAGTCAATGACCTGTTCGCGCCACAACCCGTCGCGGTAGTCCACCACCTTCTCCGCGCCGAGGGAGCCCAGGTACGCGTGGTTGGCTTCCGATGCCGAGGCAGCCACGCGCCACCCCCTTCGCACGGCCAGCTGGATGGCGAGCGTGCCGATGGCCCCGGAACCACCGGCAATGAACAGGGTGCCGCCGGCCGGTGCCGGGCCCAGAGCCCGCAAGGCCCGCAGAGAGGTGTTCCCGGCCACCGGCAGCGCTGCCGCCCGGTGGAAGTCCAGGGCCTCGGGGACGTCAATGATCAGCGAGTCCGCCTTGAGAACGCAGTACTGGGCCCAGGTTCCTCCCTTGGGCTGCAGGGCGCTGACAAAGGCGATCCGCTCGCCCGGTCGGCGCCCACGGACGGCATCACCGACAGCTTCGACCACGCCGGAGGCCTCGATGCCGATCGGGAAGGGATAGGCAGCATCGGCGGGCAGGAACGATGAATCGTGGATCCCCACGCCCACCGCCCGGATGCACACCAGCAGCTCGTCTTCGCCCGGGTGCGGGATCGGAACATCGACCCGTTCCACTACAGCGGCTCCCTGACGGGGTATGACAAAGGCCTTCATGGCGTGATTCCTTCCTCTTTATGCGGCGGGACCGGATTCGGCCCGGGCAGGGGCTTCGGTGGCGAGGGCAGGGCTCATCGAGACGGTGCTGCGCAGGGGAGTGCCACGGACCACGGCGATGGTCACCACCGAGACCACGGCAATCATCGAGGCAACGAGGAACACCGGGCCGAAGGCGTCGGCGTACGCCTGGTGGAACACCTGCTGCACCGCCTCCGGCAGGCCGCTGACATCCAGCTGGGTTTCACCCGATCCGCCGGAGAGCGCACCGGGCTTGATACCCAGCGCCCCCAGCCCGTCGGCGATATTGGTGCCGACCCGGCCGGTCAGGATGCCGCCGAGGACGGCCACCCCGATCGCGCCGGCCAGCGAGCGGAAGAAGGCAATGGCCGCCGAGGCGGCACCGATGTCCGTGACATCGACGGTGTTCTGCACGGCGAGCACGACGTTCTGCACCAGGGTTCCGATGCCCACGCCCATCAGCGTCATGAAGATCGCCACAAACCAGTAGGGGGTGGCGTGGTCGATGGCACCCAGCCCGGCCAGCCCCATGAACATCAGCACGCTGCCGACCATCATCACCGGCTTCCAGCGTCCCATCCTGTTGACCAGCTGGCCGCCGATGGTGGAGGAGAGCAACTGGCCAAGGATCATCGGAATGGTCATCAGCCCGGCCCGGGTCGGGCTCACCCCGGCCCCGAGCTGGAAGTACTGGGTCAAAAAACTCCCGAGCCGAACATGCCCACTCCCGCACCGACGCTGGCCACGATCATCCACACCGCCGTCTTGTTGCCCAGCACCCGGATCGGGATCATCGGTTCGGGTGCCTGCAGCTCGACGAAGACGGCACCGGAGGCCACCACGAGGAAGGCGGCCAGGAACAGTCCGGACTGCCAGGAAATCCAGTCGTAGTCGCTCCCGGCGAAGGTCACCCACAGCATCGGAATCGCGGCCGCAATGGAAACCAGGACGCAGCCAAGGTAGTCGCTCCGGATGCCGGCGCGCCTGGCCGTGCTCAGGTCCAGCTTCAGCTGAAGCAGGATCACTGCCAGCACCGCCAGTGGCACGCTCACGAAGAAGCACCACCGCCAGTTCAGGGCATCGGTGATCACCCCGCCCAGCAACGGACCGGAAACCGTGGCGACGGCCATCACCGCGCCCATGTAACCGGCATAGCGTCCGCGTTCGCGCGGGGCAATGATCGATCCCATGATCGACTGCACCAGCGCCATCAGGCCGCCCATGGCGATTCCCTGGACGGCGCGGGCGCTCATCAGCACGGCAATCGAGGTTCAAAGCCCGGCGGCCACCGAACCGACGACGAACATGGCGATGGCGATCTGCGTCAGTGCCTTCTTATCGAACAGGTCCGAGAGCTTGCCCCAGATCGGGGTGGCAATGGTCATCGCGAGCAGGCTGGCGGTGATGACCCAGGTGTATTGCCGCTGGTTGCCGCCGAGCTCGGCCATGATGGTGGGCAGCGCAGTCGAGACGATGGTCGTGGAGATCGTCGCGGTGAAGAGCGCGGCCAGCAGGACCGTCATCACCTGCATGATCTCGCGGTGCGAATAGGTCCGGGGCTCGGCCGGGGCCGACGTCGTGGGCGTGGAGGTACTCATCCGTTGGATCCTCTTTCAGTCTCTGTCGTGTCCAGCCCGGAGGCGTCCGGTGCGGCGTCGGGGTCCCGAAGCACCTCGCCTAAGTGGAAGTTCAGCCGGGTCAGCAGGCCGATCGCCTGCTCGGCGTCCTGCGGACTCCAGTCCGCTAGCGCCGTGGCGAATCTGCGCACCGCATGGTTTTCGCTTTCGCCCAGCAGCGCCCGCCCGCGCCCGGTGATCGAGACGAGGAAGGCCCGGGCGTCGGAGGGATCCGCATGGCGCTCCACCAGGCCCTCGGTTTCCAGTGAATCGACGGTCCGGGAAGCCACGGGCGCGGACACCGAAAGCCGACGGGCCAACTCCCCCAAGCGGGCATCGGCCTGGCTCAACTGCTGCAGGAAACCAAACCGCGTTCCGTTCAGGCTCTGCTCCCGGCTGCGCTGTCCGGCGACCCTGAAGGTACGGCTGATCTGCACCATCCTGGCCAGGATTTCCCCTGCGGCACGATCCTCGATCATCTTGGGCTCCCCTTGTTCAAGCACATCAGGCTAACTTATTTACTTAGGGTAAGCAATCATATGGAACTTCGGGTCGCCCGTCAGCCCTCGGCCCGACCCCGACGCCAATAACCCATGAACGAGACCTGCTTGCCGTCGATGCCCGCATCCCTGACCAGATGTCGGCGCAGTTCCTTGATCATCCCCGCCTCCCCGGCCAGCCAGGCATAGAAGTCGGCACCGGAGCCCTCCGACGTCTCCCACAGGATCCCGGCATCCACGTCGAAGTCCTCCGGATCGTCCCCGGGCTCCACTGTCCCGGGGGTCGGTACAGCCGCCCGGACCGCCGCCGAGAGCAGCTCCCCGTGCGGTCGCCCGGCACGGGCCAGCCAATGCACGTTCACCGCGGAGCCGGTCACCGGGTGCTGGATGTCCCCCTCTTCGGGGACCTCGATGAACGCCTTGCCCTGCAGGCCCGCCGGCAGCGACTCGAGGATCGAGCAGATGGCCGGGGCTGCCGTCTCGTCGCCGGCCAACAAGATCCGCCGCGCGGCCCCGGGACGGAATTCGATGCCGCCGTAGCCGGGTCCGCACAGTGCGGCATTCGGCCCCAACAGCATCAGCCGGTCACCGGGACGCGCCCCGGCAGCCCAGACGGCAGCGGGCCCGCCGGCCAACTTCTCCCCGTCGTGTTCGAGGTGCAGCACGAAGTCGAGGTCGATTTCAGGCCCGGGCCCGGCATTGCGCGGATCCCCGGCGGGGCGCAACGCGCGCACCGTGTAGGTGCGCATCGAACCGCGCACCATCTCGTCCAAGGCCAGCCATTTCCGATACCACCCCTCCTGTCCGGCCTCGGTCACCCACGCGTCGGGGCGCAGCGACTCGAGCCCGGACACCGGAACCCTCGAACCGTCGGGCGCCAGCATCGGAATCAGCGCCTTGACGCGCAGGTCAAGCGGGTGCCCGCCGGTGCCGAAGTGCTCGAGCTCGGCCCCGGTGAGCGTGATCCGGCGGAATCCGGGACCCAGCTCGTCCACCACGCCCACTTCCAGGTCGAAGGCCAACGTCGGGCAGATCTCGCGGGCAGGCCTCGACCCCGGCTCCCTCCCTTGGTGCCGGCCGATCGGCAGCACCAGCGGCGTACCGGCCACGGGGTCCTGGATCACCTTGCAGCGCATGCCGAAGACCTCGGAGACCACCTCCTCGGTAATCACCTCGGACGGATGGCCCTGCGCGGCGATCCCGCCGAGCTTGAGCGCCACCAGATGGTCGGCGTAGCGGGCCGCCAGGTTCAGGTCATGGAGCACAATCACCACCGTGGTGCCGCGGGCCCGGTTCAGTTCGGCAATGACATCGAGCACCTCGAGCTGATGGGCGACATCCAGGTAGGTGGTGGGCTCGTCCAACAGCAGCAGCCCGGTGTCCTGGGCCAACGCCATGGCGATCCAGACGCGTTGGCGCTGCCCGCCGGAAAGCTCGTCGATGGGCCGTTCGGCCAGTTCGGTGGTTCCGGTGACGGACAGTGCTTGTTCCACCGCCGCATCGTCGTCCTCCGACCAGCGGCGGAACCACCCCTGATGCGGGTACCTGCCGCGGCCGACCAGCTCCCTGACGGTGATGCCGTCGGGGGCGCTCGGCGCCTGCGGGAGCAGGCCCAGCACCCGGGCGACCTCCCGAGCCGGGCGGCTGTGGATGTCGGCCCCGTCCAGCAACACGGTTCCGGCCGCCGGCTTCAACAGCCGGGACAGGCCGCGTAGCAGCGTGGATTTTCCGCAGCCGTTGGCCCCGACGATGATGGTGATCTTTCCCGCGGGCAGTACCAGCGAGAAGTCTTCCACCACCGTGGCGGAGCCGTAGGCGAGTGACAGGTTGAGCGCTTCAAGTGTTGGCATGTCAGCCTCCATTTCCTTGTTTGTTTGTACGGACCAGCAGCCAGAGCAGGAACGGTGCGCCGAGGGCCCCGGTCACCACCCCCACCGGCAGGCTGGCGTCGCCGAAGGCGTTGTCCGCCAGGAAGGCGGCAGCGAGCACGGTCAGTGCACCGGCCAGCGCCGCGCCGGTCAGGTTGTTGCGTCCACCATGCAACCGCCGGGCCAGCGGGCCGGACAGGAAGGCCACGAACGCTATCGGCCCGGTGACGGCCGTGGCCATGGCACACAGTGCGACGCCCAGGAGCACCAGGCCCAGCCGGGTGGGGGCCACCCTCACTCCGAGCCCGGCTGCCGTGTCGTCCCCCAGGGCCAGGATCCGCAGCTTGGAGCCGGCTGGCACCGCCAACGGCGCCACCAGTGCCAGTCCGGTCCCCAGCAGCAGTACCCGCTCCCAGGTGCTGGCGTTGAGCGACCCGGTGAGCCAACGCAGCGCATCCGCGGCGGCATTGACGTCGGTGCGCGTGAGCAGGTATTGGATGACGGCCTGGAGCAGCGCCGCCACTCCGATGCCGGCCAGGATCAGCCGGCCGCCCACCTGCCGGCCGGACCGGGCCAGACCGTGGATCAGCAGGGCGACGGCCAGCCCGCCGAGGAAGGCGGCCAGCATCAGCGGCGGGCCCTGCAGCGAGAAGAGCAGCATGCCCGCCACCGCGGCCGCCGATGACCCGTAGCCGATGCCGATCACGTCGGGACTGGCCAGGGGGTTGCGCAGCAGGGTCTGGAAGAAGGCACCGGAGAGCCCAAGCGCGGCACCGGCCAGCAAGCCCAGGCAGGCGGCAGGAAGCCGGTCCTGAAGCACGATGAAGCTGAGCCCCGGCAGGTTCTCCCCGCCCATGATCGCCAGCAACTGCCCCGGGCCGACCGGGTAGCGGCCCAGCATGACCGAGGCTGCGAAGGCCAGCAGCACGGCTGCAAGCAGCGTCGTGTTGACCCGGATTGAGGTGGTCCGCCGGCGGCTCCGCGGGGGCACTTGAATGCTCACAGCTCAACCTTCTTCCCGGCTCGCAGCATCCACAGGAAGACCGGGGCGCCGATGACGGCGGTCATCACCCCGACCTGCACCTCGGAGGGCGGGGCGATGACGCGCCCGAGCACGTCGGCAGCCAGCACCAGCAGCGGCCCGGCGAGCAACGACAGCGGCAGCAGCCGGCTGTAATTCCCACCGATGGCCAGGCGCAGCAGGTGCGGGATGACCAAACCGACAAACGCGACCGGCCCGGCCAGGGCCGTCGCCCCGCCGCAGAGCAACACCACGGCCACCGCGGCCACGGCCCGGGAACGGCCGACCGCGATGCCCAGTCCGCGTGCCGCATCGTCGCCGAGAGACAGGGCGTTGAAAAGCCGTGCGCTGCCCAGGGCGAGCACCGACCCGAGGAGCAGGAACGGGGCCACCTGGACCATCTCGGACAGGCTACGCACGCCCAGCATCCCCACCTGCCAGAACCTGAAGGCGTCAAACGCCTCCCGGCTCAGCAGCAGCACGGCGTTGAGCAGGCTGCCCAATCCGGCGCAGAGCGCTGCGCCGGCCAGGGCCAGCTTCAGCGCGGTGGCCCCCTCCCTGCCCAGGCTCGCCACCGCATAGACCAGCGCCGCTGCCAGTCCGGCACCGAGGAACGCCAGCCAGACATGGCCGCCGATCCCGGACACGGAGAACAGCTGGATGCCCAGCACTACAGCCAGCGCAGCCCCCGCATTGATGCCCAGGATCCCGGGATCGGCCAACGGGTTGCGGGCGATGCCCTGCATTGCCGTACCGGCCAGGCCCAGCGCCGAACCGACCAGCAGGCCGGCGACAGTGCGCGGCACCCTCGACAGGACCACTGCATGCTCGCCGTTGGCCGGATCCGGTGCCGTCAGCGCCGCCCAGACGGTACCGACACCGGTGCCACGCGCGCCCACCGACAAGGAGAGCAGGACGGCGACGGCCAGCGCGCACAACAGCGCAAGTCCCAGCCACCCGGCCTGGCGGCTGGTCTGTCCGGCGGCAGCACCGCCCGGGGTGGCGGTCGCTGCGGGGGCGTCTGCGAGTTTCATGGGACCGGCTCCTACACTGGGGGAATGGTGGATCTGATGGAAAACGGGGGCTGCGACCCGATCCCGCGTGCCGTATCGCGGCTGGCCGGGGCGTTGCTGGCCCCTAATCCGGGGCCGATGTCCCTCGAGGGGACCAATTCGTATGTCTTGCGCTCGCCCGGCGCCTCCGGATGCGTGGTGGTGGACCCTGGACCAGAGGATTCCGGGCACCTGGGTGCCCTGGCAGCACAGTCGGTGGAGCTGGTGCTGATCACGCACCGGCACGCTGACCACACCGCTGGCATCGATGCACTGCACCGGCTCACCGGCGCACCGGTGCGGGCGCTGCTGTCCGAGCACTGCCGGGCGGCAGAGCCCCTCACCGACGGGGAGGAAATCGCCGCCGCGGGGATCCGCATCCGGGTCCTGGCGACCCCGGGACATACATCCGATTCGCTCAGTTTCCTGTTGCCCGGCGATGGCCCGCTGGAGGGCGGACCGGCGACCGGATCGATGCTGACCGGGGACTCCATCCTCGGGCGCGGAACGACGATGCTCGACTTCCCCGACGGAACGCTGGCCGACTACCTGGCCACGCTCGATCTCTATGACGGTTATCCCGGCGCCCTGGTGCTGCCGGCCCACGGGCCGGTATTGCGGCGGCTGGATGCAGTGGTGTCCGCCTACCGCTCCCACCGGCTGGAGCGGTTGGAACAGATCAGCGCGGCCCTGGCTTCCTTGGCCGCACGCGGAACCGGCGAGCCGACGATCGGCCGGGTCACCGACCTCGTCTATGCCGACGCCCCGGCCAACGTGCGCCGGGCCGCCGAGATGTCCGTGGCGGCCCAGCTGCACTATCTGCGCAACGTGGCTGCCTCCTAGGGGCGCGTCGCCTACTTCCCGGACGCCTTGGCCGCTTCGG
The DNA here is from genome assembly GCF_014190875.1 of Paeniglutamicibacter cryotolerans. NCBI lineage: Bacteria > Bacillati > Actinomycetota > Actinomycetes > Micrococcales > Micrococcaceae > Paeniglutamicibacter > Paeniglutamicibacter cryotolerans. Next base: position 597,552 of record NZ_JACHVS010000001.1, read on the forward strand.
CGGCATCGGCCAGCAGCGGCACCATGGTGTCCATGGCCCATGGCAGGCTCAGCGGGCTCGAGGCCGAGATGGCCAGGGTCAACGTGTCATCGCTAATGGCCGCCAAGCCGCCCTTCCGCACTGCGGGAATCTGCCCGAAGAGCTTGTGCGCTGCAATTGATTCGTTGCTGGTTCCCTTGGGGAGCCAAGTGAAGAAGACATCGGAGTCCAGTTCATTGGCACGCTCGGCGGACCAGTTCACGAAGAACTTGCCCTTCGGGGTGTTGGCATCGACCAGGGGTGCCTGCTTCATGCCCAACGAGGCCAGGAAGCGCGGGCGGTTATCCCCGCCGGCGTAGAGGTTGATGCCGCCTTTGCCAGGCTCCAGGTTGCCGGCGATGAACGTGGCGTCCTTGAACACCGGGTGCTCCTGCGCGGCGGAGGCCAGCTGGGTCTCGAGATCCAAGACGGTGGTGGCCGCCTGAGCATCCCTGCCCAGTGCCTTGCCGACGGCCGTGATGGCCTGCTGCCAGCTGGTGGTGTAGTTTTCGGCGATCGGACCGATGACCGGGGCTATCTTGGAGAGCTTGGCGTAGTCCTCCTCCGTCATGCCCGAATAGGCGGCGACGATGAGGTCCGGCGACAGCTTCGCCATCTCGGTGAAGTTCACTCCGTCCGTTTCGTCGTACTGCACCGGGGCCTTCTCCGAACCGATGGGGGCGCCGAGCTCGGTGAGCTTGGCATCCTTCCAGGGCGTGGATCCCTGCTCGTTGTTGCCCCAGGTGTCCTTGGCCATGCCCACCGGCACCACGCCAAGGGCCAGGACGGCGTCGGCGTTAACCCAGGAAACCGTGGCAATGCGCTGCGGATCGGCCGGAATCCGGGTCGTGCCGTAGAGGTGCTCGATGGTAACGGGGAAGCCGGAGCCCTGCTGGGCTGCCGGCTCGATGGCCGCAGGGGCCCGCTGGGCACAAGCGGACAGGGCCAGCGCTACAACTGCGGCGGTGGCCAGCAGGCCGGTTCGACGGGTGAAACTCATGGCTGGGCAATCCTTGTCATGGGGAACGGGGGCGGGCGGAGCACGGCTCGGGAATTGCCGAACCGACGCTGCCGACGAGTAAGGCTAACCTCACTAATTGCAATTAAGCAACATGAAACTGCCCTAATGGAACTGAGGGGCAGGCGCGCCACTCCGGGCCTGCCCGGCAAGCCGGCGCTACTCCCGCGACATTGACTTGCCGGCCGCTCGGCGGTCGATCCCCTCTACCCAAATCGCCTCGAAGCTTCCGCACCAGGCATCGTTCCACTCGCCAAACTTCCGCAAATCGTCAGGAAAAATGACGCTGACAAGGGGGATTTGCCGCCGCACCCCGTCCTGCGAACCATTGCGGGGGCAAATGTTACGGAGGTCACTTAGGGCAGGCTAAGCCGCGCCATGAGTGGGATCCAGGCCATCGAGCCCCAGCAGTGAGGCGGCAAAATCGACAGATCCGCCTACCCCGGCTTGCACGGAGGGTCACCTTACCCATAGCGTTTTGATTAAGTTCATTTACGCACGTGAATCGTCAACTATTAGCGTGAAATCCACCTGCGTAGCAGCCCTCGATCCTGGAGTATCCCTTGAAGATTTCATTTCGCACCCTGCTCGGCACCGTTGCCGCAGGCGCTTCCCTCATCGCGCTGACCGCCTGCGGAGGATCCTCCGAACCGGCCAAGGCCGAGGGGAAGACGGTTTCCATCACCCACGCACAGGGCACCACCGAGGTCCCGGTCAACCCGGAGAAGGTCTTCACCTTCGATCTGGGCGTGCTGGACTCCATGGAGGCCCTGGGCATCGAGGCAGACGGCGTCCCGGACGCCCAGTTCCCCGAGTCACTGGCCAAGTACAAGGACGCGAAGTTCGAAAAGATCGGTTCCATGAAGGAGCCGAACTTCGAGGACATCGCCGCGGCGGCTCCGGACCTGATCATCATCACCGGCCGCACCGCCGGCTCGTACAAGCAGTTCAGCGAAGACATGAAGATTCCGACCGTTGACCTGTCGGTCGATGCATCCAAGCCGATGGAATCCTTCAAGGAACAGGCAGCCAACCTGGGCAAGATCTTCGACGCAGAGGACAAGGTCGCTACGGCGCTGACCGACATCGATACAAAGGCCACCGAGACCAAGGCCAGGGCGTCCAACGCGGGCAAGGGCCTGATCGTGCTGACCTCCGGCGGCGAGGTCACCGCCTACAGCGCCGGCTCGCGCTTCGGCCTGATCCACGACGTGCTCGGCGTTGCCACGGCGGCCGATGTGAAGCACGACGGAGCCCACGGCGAGGCCGTCTCCTTCGAGTTCATCAAGGAAAAGAACCCCGATACCCTGTACGTGGTTGACCGGGACGGCGCCATGGGCACCGCCGGCGAAGCAGCTGATGCCGTACTGGACAACGAACTGGTCAATTCGACCAACGCGGCCAAGAACGGCAAGATCGTCAAGCTCGACGCCAACTCCTGGTACATGGTCGGATACGGCCTGAACAACCTGCCAAAGATGATCGGCGAGGTGGCCCAGGCCCTGTAGCCTGTACCCCCGCACATCATGCTTGCACCAGCACTCAGCCGGACGGCCGCCACGGAGGATTCCTCCGCGGTGGCCGTCCGGCGTACCCGTGGACCGGGCGAAAAGACGGCGCTGGCGCTCGGGGCCCTCGGCGTCCTGGTGCTGGCGGTGATCAGCATCTTCGTCGGCGTTACCAACGTCTCGGCGCCGAAGCTGCTGGCCGGGGACCTGGACGCCTGGCAGATGCTCTGGGTCTCGCGGCTGCCGCGCACCCTGGCCGTCGTGTTGGCCGGCACGGCGGTGGCTGTGGCCGGCCTGATCATGCAGCTCATGGTCCGCAACAGGTTCGTCGAGCCCTCCACCGTGGGCACCGTCGAATCGGCGACGCTCGGCATCCTCGTGGTGACCGTGGCGTTCCCGGCGGCACCGCTGCTGGCCAAGATGGGCATCGCCTCGCTCTTCGCGCTCGGCGGCACCGCGCTCTTCCTCGCCGTACTGTCCCGGCTTCCGCTGCGCAACACGCTGATCGTGCCGATCGTGGGCATCATGCTCGGCGGCGTCATCGGCTCGGTGACCACGTTCTTCGCCTACCGCTACGACCTGCTGCAGACGCTGAGCAACTGGATGATCGGCGATTTCTCCGGAGTGCTGCGCGGACGCTACGAACTGCTGTGGATCGTCGCCGCCTTGACGATCGTTGGCTACATCGCCGCGGACCGCTTCACCGTAGCCGGCATGGGCGCGGACTTCACCACGAACCTGGGCATGAACTACCAGGCGATCATGCGCCTGGGGCTGGTCATCGTCTCGCTGATCTCCGCCGTGGTGGTCACCACCGTCGGCGCCGTCCCCTTCCTCGGGTTGATCGTGCCGAACATCGTTTCGCTGCTCTTCGGCGACAACCTGCGCCGCGCCGTGCCCTGGACGGCCATCTTCGGCGCCGGGTTCGTGCTGATCTGCGACATCATCGGCCGCACCATCCGCTTCCCGTACGAGGTACCCGTGGGAATGGTGATGTCGGTGCTCGGCGCCATCGTCTTCCTGGCCCTCCTGCTCAAGACCAGGACACGCAATGCCTGAGGTGCTCACGGCCCCGCCCCCCGTGGCCCGACGCCGCGGCAACCCGCTGCGCAAGGCCTCCCCGAGGCTGGTGCTGATGGTACTGGCCGTAGCGACGCTCATTGCCATCGCCCTGTTCATGACGGTGGATCTGAAGGGCGCCATCGGATACGCGCTGAAACTGCGCGGCATCCGGGTGGGGGCCATGCTGCTGGTGGCCATCGCCGTGGGACTGTCCACCCTGATGTTCCAGACGGTGACATCGAACCGGCTGCTGACCCCCTCGATCATGGGCTTCGACGCGCTCTACCTGTTGATCCAGACCTCGCTGGTGTTTACTTTGGGCTCTTCGACGCTGCTCACCGCGGCACCGGCGCTGAAGTTCGGCATCGAGGTGGTGCTGATGGTGGCCTTCTCCGCGTTGCTCTACCGCTGGCTGTTCACCGGCGGATCCGGGTCGCTGCACCTGATGCTGCTGGTCGGCATCGTGATCGGCACGTTGTTCAGGGGCTTCTCCTCGCTGCTGCAGCGGTTGATGGAACCCAGCGATTTCCTGATCCTGCAGGATCTGTTCTTCGCCTCGTTCAACCAAGTAGAGCCGGTATTGCTGGGCATCTCGGCTGTCATCATCGGCGTCATCGCGGTGATCGCCTGGCGGCTGCGGCACAGCTTCGACGTGCTGGCCTTGGGCCGCGAGACGGCCATCAACCTCGGGGTGGACCACCGCCGCACCGTTTCGCTGGTGCTGGTGATGTGCGCCGTGCTGGTCGCTGTGTCCACCGCGCTGGTGGGCCCGGTGACGTTCTTCGGCCTGCTCGTGGTGTCGATCGCCTACCAACTGGTGCGCGACTTCTCGCATGCCTGGCTGCTGCCGATCACCGTGCTGCTCGGCGCCGTCACGCTGATCGGCGGACAGCTGATCCTCGAGCAGGTCTTCGGCTTCAATACCGCGCTGAGCATCATCATCGAGTTCATCGGCGGCCTGCTGTTCATCTACCTGCTCCTGAAGGGCTCCCTGAAGTGATCCGACTGCATTCCGTTTCCAAGTCCTACGGCGCGGCAAAGGTCGTCAACGACGTCTCGGCCACCATTCCGCGCGGCGGCGTCACCTCGATCATCGGCCCCAACGGCGCCGGCAAGTCCACGCTGCTCTCGCTGGTCTCCCGGCTGGCCCCGATGGATGCCGGCACGATCGACGTCGGCGGGCTGGATGTGGTGGCCACACCGAGCCGTGAGCTGGCCAAGACCATGGCGATCCTGCGCCAGGAGAACCACCTGACCATGCGCCTGCGCGTGCGCGACCTGGTCGGTTTCGGCCGCTTCCCGCATTCGGGCGGGCACCCCACCGCCGAAGACAAGCTTCACATCGACGATGCCATGGCGCACCTGGACCTCACCGCGTTGGCCGACCGCTATGTGGATGAGCTCTCCGGGGGCCAGCGCCAGCGCGCGTTCATCGCCATGGTGCTGGCCCAGGACACCGACTACCTGCTGCTGGACGAGCCGTTGAACAATCTGGACATGAAGCACTCGGTGGAGATGATGCGGTTGCTGCGCCGGCTGGCCGACGAGCTGGGCAAGACGGTGGTCATCGTCATCCACGACATCAACTTCGCGTCCTGCTATTCGGACACGATCCTGGCGATGCGCGAAGGCCGGCTGCTGCACCAGGGCACTCCCGCGCAGATCATGCAGGTCCCGGTGCTGCGCGACGTGTACGACATCGACATCCGCATCGAGGAAATCGACGGAAACCGAATCGGCGTCTACTTCGCCTGAGCCTTCCCGGGGCCGGATTCCGGCCCGGGGCGTGCCCCGCGAGGGTAAGTTCTGACACATCGGCCTATTCAAAAGTGGTCTCATAACTATTCATTGACCTGCATATCACGCGGTTTTTCGTGGAAATCCGCCGCCAAGGCTCCACCGATGCCCCCGCCAAACAGTGCAAAGATTCTTTGCATGACCACGCAAAACACTGCCCCGGGCACGAACCGCCCAACGCTGGTCCAGCAGCTGGGGGCACGCAAACCGATCGAGGCCTTCATGGCCGAAGCCGGATCCGGAACCGGCGGACCCCACCTGCGCCGCTCCCTGGGGCTGCTGCACCTGACCATGATCAGTGTCGGGGCTACACTGGGCACCGGCATCTTCGTAGTACTTTCCTCCGCCGTGCCGATGGCCGGACCCGCCGTCTGGATCTCCTTCGCCATTGCGGGGCTGGCCGCCATGTTCGCCGCTCTGTCCTACGCCGAGATGGCCGGCGCCGTGCCGGTGTCCGGCTCGAGCTATACCTACACCTACGCGACCATGGGCGAAGGCCTGGCCTGGATCTGCGGCTGGTGCCTGGTACTCGAATACGCCGTCTCGGTCGCTGCCATCGCCGTGGGCGCCGGCGAGTACATCAACGAGATGACCCGAACCCTCGGCGTCGACCTGCCCGCGGCGCTGACCAACCCCCCGGGCTACGAGGGCGGCGTGTTCAACGTCCCGGCCCTGGCCATTGTCCTGTTCGCCACCGTGCTGCTGGTGCGCGGCACCAAGGAATCGGCAATGGTGAACACCGTGCTGGTGTTCATGAAGATCGCGGTGCTGATCTTCTTCATCGTGATCGCCTTCAGCGCCTTCACCTCCGGCAACTTCGATCCGCTGCTGCCCATGGGCACGGCCGGAGTCTCGGCGGCCGCGGCGCGCCTGTTCTTCTCCTACATCGGCTTCGATGCCGCATCCACCGCCGGCGAGGAGGCCAAGAACCCGCAGCGGGACCTGCCCCGGGCCATCGTGCTCTCCATGGTCATCATCACCACCCTCTACATCCTGGTTGCCGTCTCGGCGATCGGCGCCCGCCAGTGGACCTGGTTCTCGGGCAAGAGCGCTGCCCTGGTTCAGCTGCTCGAGGAGGTCACCGGGCAGAGCTGGGTGGCGCTTCTGTTCGCCGCCGGTGCGGTGCTGGCCATCGTCTCGATCGTCATCACAGTGCTCTACGGGCAGACCCGCATCCTCGTGGCCATGAGCCGCGACGGCATGGTCCCCGCCGTCTTCGGGCGCATCAGCAAGAGCACCGGCGCTCCCGTCGCCGGCACCTGGATCACCGGCGGCTCGGTGGCCCTGGTCGCCGGGCTGATTCCACTGGGCCAGCTGGCCGACGCCACCTCCATCGGCACCCTCTTCGCATTCTCGCTGGTGTCCCTCGCCGTGATCCTGCTGCGCCGCAGCCAGCCCGACCTGCCGCGTACCTTCAAGGTGCCGCTCTACCCGGTGACCCCGATCCTGGCCATCCTCTTCTGCGGCTACCTGATGCTGAACCTCGGCTCCACCACCTGGATCGTCTTCGGCATTTGGATGGCCGTCGGGGCCGGCATCTATCTGGGCTACGGACGACGCAAGTCCAAGCTCGCCGCCCAATGGGACTCCCGCGTCAAGCACTAGCAGATTCACCCCCGATACCGAGCCGAACTGCGAAAATGCCATGCCCGGACAACTCAGTCCTGGTTGCTGAAGGCGGCGTCGAAACCGGCCCTGGGAAGCTCCCAGAGCAGGGACCTGACGAAGTCGTGCGCTTCCTTGGCACCGTGCAGCCTATCCATGCCGGCGTCTTCCCACTCCACGGAGATCGGGCCCGAATAACCGATCGCCCGCAAGGCCCGGAAGGCATCTTCCCAGGGCACGTCCCCACGCCCGGTGGAGACGAAGTCCCACCCGCGGCGCGGATCGCCCCAGGGCAGGTGGGACCCCAGCACGCCAGCCCGTCCGTTGGGCGCGCGCATCCGGGTGTCCTTGCAGTCCACGTGGTAGATCCGGTCTCGGAAGTCCCAGATGAAGGAGACCGGGTCGATGTTCTGCCACATCATGTGGCTGGGATCCCAGTTGAATCCGAACGCCTCCCGGTGTCCGATGGCCTCCAGGGCACGCACGCTGGAATGGTAGTCGTAGGCGATCTCGCCGGGGTGGACCTCGTGGGCGTAACGGACCCCGTGCTCATCGAACACGTCCAGAATCGGGTTCCACCGATCGGCGAAGTCCTGGTAGCCGGCCTCGATCACCGCGGCGGGAACCGGCGGGAACATGGCCACGTATTGCCAGATTTTGGAACCGGTGAACCCGACGACGGTGTCCACATCCAGCGCCCGGGCAACCTTGGCCGTCAACTTCAGCTCCTCAGCGGCGCGGGTGCGCACACCCTCCGGGTCACCGTCGCCCCACACCTTGGACCCGACGATGGCCTCGTGGCGGAAGTCGATCGGGTCATCGCACACGGCCTGGCCCTTGAGGTGGTTGGACAGTGCAAAGACCTTCAACCCATGGCGCCGCAGTATCTCCCGCCGGGATTGCAGGTAGGCGGGATCTTCGGCGGCGCGCCAGATGTCCAGGTGGTCGCCGGAGCAGGCGATTTCCAATCCGTCGTAGCCCCAGCCGGCGGCGAGCGCGGCGACCTCCTCGAAGGGCAGATCCGCCCATTGGCCGGTGAACAGGGTGACGGGATGGGTACTCATGGGCGCGTTCCTCCTGTTTGCAGGTTCCTGAGGTAGCCGAGCGAATCGGCCGCCAGCGCGTCCTGGGTGCTGGCCAGCGGGCGCCAGATCGATGCCGCCACGGCTATCGACGCGTTGTGCGCCGTGAAGGATTCCAGGCAGAGTGGCCCGGCATAACCGGCGAGGTCCAACGCATGCAGGAATCCCAACCAGTCGAAGTGGTCGGCTCCGACCGCGCCGCGGTCGTTACCGCTGACCTGTACGTGTGCGATATGCCCGGTGGCACGGGCGACGGCGGCGGCGATGTCCTGCTCCTCGATGTTCAGGTGGTAGCTGTCCAGCGTCAAGCCAAGCCCGGGGCCCAGCAGCGGTTCGAGCGCATCCAGCGCCTGGTCGACCGTGTTGATCAGAGAAGTTTCATATCGGTTGAGCGGTTCGATCGCCAGGCAAATGCCCCGGTCGGCCGCATGCTCAGCCAGCGGTGCAAGGTGGGATCGCAGCTGCAGGTACGCTGCCTGGCGTTCGGCCTCCCCCATGCGCCAGGTGCGGCCGGTTGCTGCATAGAACGGGCCGGCAACGGTGGTGGCGCCCACGGCGTCCGCTGCGTCGATGCAGGCTCGCAGGTAATCCCCCGTCGAGTCGATCTCCCCGGGGGATGCGGCGATGAGATTGCGTCCCGGGGCCATTGCCCCGATCACCACCGGGGTCAGCCGGTAGTCGGCAAGGACCTCCCGGGCCGCGGCGGCGTCCCAGTCCCCAGGGGTTTCCAGTGGAAGTTCGATGGCATCGAAGCCCAACGACGCCGCATGGGCGCAGAGTTCGGCCAGCGAATCGTCGTTCAGCGGTGAGGTCCAGATCCAGGTGTTGACGCCAAGCTTGCGGTCCATCGAGCGGCCTTCCCTTTCCCCGGTGGAACATGCTGGTCAGGTGTTCAGGTTATGCGGCGTCCGGTGGCCCGGGCTAGGGGCCCGGGCCACCGAGGCTCGTCAGGCCCTAGGGCATGACGCGCTTCTGCCAGACCTGCGGGTATCCGGCCAGGTCCTCACCTCCGAATTTGGCATAGTGCCCATCGGGCATGCCGTCGTTCGCCGTCAGGTACGCCTCGAGGTCTGCGGACGTGACCGGGGACTGCGGAAGCACCCATTCCTTCGGAACCTCCTTGCCGGCGAAGATGTCGGCCGCCGCCAGCAGCGGGGTGCGCCACTGGAAATTCGAGTACACCGGTCCCATCGCCGTGATGCCGGTGTCCTTCCACTTGCGCAGGAAGCTGAGCTCATCCTCGCCGGTCATCACGGGAAGCGGCTTGCCCGCGTCCTCGAACGCCTCGATCGCGGCGACGGCGCCGTCGCCCGCATCCATCCATACCCCCTGGACGTCGCCCTTGGCCAGCTCGTCCGAGATGATCTTCTTGATCTCCACCGGATCGGCTCCGGTGAAGTAGTCCTTGGCCTCGATGCCGGCCTCCTTGAACAGCTTGTCCGCCGCCGCCCAGCGCTGTTCGAGCACATCGACGCCCGGCAGGATGCGCAGGGCGACGACCTTGTCGCCCTTGGCCAGGTTCTTGTTCAGGAACTCCGCCGTGTCGATGCCCCAGGCGAACCCGCCGATGGGGTGGATGAAGGTGACCGGGCAGTCGGTCTTCACCCCGCGGTCAAACACGATGACCGGCTTGTCCGTCTTGCAGGCGCGCTCCACCGCCGGGGTCATGGCCGCCGTGGAGTTCGGGGAGATGATGAAGACGTCGCAGTTGCCCTCGTTGATGAAGTAGTCGATGTCGGCGATCTGCGTGTCGTCGCTGTCCTTGGCGTCGCGGGTTTCCATCTCGGAGATGGCACCGGATCCCTGCAGCGCCTTCAGCTGCTGGTTCATGGTGATCCAACCGGTCTGCCGCCACGGGTTGGAGATCGAGGCGTTGGCGAAGCAGGCCTTCTTGGCACCGGACGACTTGTATTTCTCGGTGCTGACCATTTCGGCGTTGATGTGCTGCAGGTACGGCTGCTCCGCCGGCCCGGCCGGCGCCACCGAGCGCTGGGCGTACTGCTCGTCGTACACTGCCTGGTCGAACCATTGGGTAACGGGTGTGGCCGGAGCGGCGGCCGTTTCGGTGGGACTCTGCGCGGGAGTGCCCGCCGGGGCATCCGATGGCGCGGAACTGGTGCTCGGCCCGCTGACGGTGGGATCGGTGGTGCACCCGACTAGGGCAAGGGCTGCCACCGCGGTGACCGCCAGGGTCCTTGCTACTGTGCGTCGCATCGCTAACCTCCTAAAGGTTGGTGAAGTTCGGCCCCGGGACGGGGCCTCGAGTGGTGGGTGGATCATGAGCCTCGCATCGCGGGTGCGACCGGCTCCTTCCCGTCGAGCGGGGAAGTCGGGGAGGGCGGGACGGACCCTGGTGGGGCCTTGCGCCGGTGGCTGCCGGAGCCCGACGCCGAATAGGCGACGGACGCGATGATGATGATGCCCTGGATGCCGTCGCGCAGCGTCGAGGGGACTCCGGCGAAGTTCAGCAGGGTGAACAGGGCCTCCAACGCGAAGGCACCGGCCACTGCGGCCACCACCCAGCCGCGGCCTCCTCCCAGCACCACACCGCCGAGCACCACCGCCGTGATGGCGATGAACTCGTAACCCTGGCCAACCTTCGGGTGGACCCCGGCATATCCGACCAGCAGCACGCCGGCAACGGTGGCACTGAACGCGGAGATGATGAACGTGGAGGTGGTGACCCACCAGGACCGGGCCCCGGAATAGCGGGCCACGTGCCGGTTTTCGCCCAGCGCGACGATGGTGCGCCCGAACGCGGTGCGCGTGAAAAGGATCGCGGCCAGCAGCACGGCGGTCAGGATCAGCACCGAGTAGGGAAGAATCTCGATCACCGGAATCCCGCGGATGCCACCGCGGCCCAGTGCCCTGAACGAATCGACCGGGTTGCCGGTCGCGGCTCCCCCGGTCCAGTACATGACGCCGCCGAGCAACGCCAGCATCATGCCCAGCGTGACGATGAACGAGGGGATCCGCAGCAGCGTGACCAGCAGCCCGTTGACGAGGCCGACCAGCGTTCCGAGCACCAGCATGAGGATCAGCGTCGGGGCGATCCGCGAGGCGTCCTGCCCGATCAGGTTGCCGGCGATGACCACCTGCGCGGTGATGAGCGAACCCATCGACAGGTCGAATTCACCTCCGACCACCACGAAATACTGGCCGATGGCCACGATGGCGATTGGCGCCACGCGCTGGACGAACCTGATCAGCTGACTGGGTTCGGCGAAGGACGGGCTGATCACAGTGATCGCCAGCAATAGGCCTGCGAGCAGCAGGAACACCGCCCCACGCGGGCTGAGCAGGGTGCGGATCGCGTTCACGGTGTGCCCGCCTTCCGCAGTGTGGATTCCGCTTCCGTGGTCGCCGGGGTTCGCGGGTTCGCGGAGTCTTCGGCCCCGGGGGCCCGGGGACCGAACCGGGCCCGTCGGCGCTGGATGCCGCGCCCGGTGTAGATGCCCACGGCGATCACGATGACCACCCCGCGCACCACCTCCTTCAGGAACGGGTTCAGCTGCATGACGCTCATGACGTTATCGAGCACGGCGAAGATCGCCACTCCCCCGATGGTGCCCCAGATGGATCCGCGCCCGCCCATCAGCAGGGTGCCGCCGAGCACCACGGCCGCGATGGAGAGCAGGTCGTAGCCGCCTTGGGTGCCGACCGTCGGGGAACCGACACCGAGCCGGCTGGCCAGCAGCAGCCCGGCCAGTCCGGCGAAGACGGAGCAGAGCATGTGGGCAGCGATGACGGGCCGCGCGGTGCGGATGCCCGAGAGCCGGGCTACCACGGGATCGTCGCCCACGGCGAACAGGTGGTTGCCGGTGCGGGTGCGGGTCAGGAAGAGCGCGACGAGCATCGCGAAGCCGAGCATCAGCAGCGTGGAGACGGGAACCGGTCCGATGCCTGAAGCCCCGATCAGTTGGAAGTTCCACGGCACGGAACCGCTGGTGCCCTTGTATCGGGTATCCAGCACGCCCTTGACGATCAGTCCCATGCCGAGCGTCGCCATGAAACCGTGTACCCGCAGCTTGGTCACTATCAGCCCGTTGGCCAGCCCGATCAGCGCGCACACGCTCAGTGCCAGGAGCACTGCGGGCAGGATGTTCGCAGCGCTACCGGCCATGGTGTCGGCGGCGATCAGCGAGGACAGCGAGACGACATAGGGCACCGACAGGTCCAGTGATGCACCGAGGACCACCAGTGTCTGGCCGATGGCCACGAATCCGAGCACGCTCATGGAGGTGAGGATGTCGCGGATGTTTCCCGGGCTCATGAAGTTCCGCCCCACCGTGGCGACCAGAACGGCGCCGATGACCGTCACAGCGGCCAGCGAGATGTAGACCACAGCTGTGGTGTCGAGGTTCCGCAGGCGGGAGTCGCCGGGCCGAGTGGAGGTCGCGGTGTTCATGACGATTCCCCCGCGGAGGTCGCGACGGCCGCGACCAGCACCTCTTCTTCGCTGGAGCCGCGCGGCAGCTCCGCGACGATCCGCCCGTCGTGCATGGCCAGGATCCGATCGGCCATGCCGATGACTTCGGGCAGTTCCGAGGAGATCATCAGGATCGCCACCCCGTCGCGGGCAAGTTCGCGGATCAACTGGTAGACGGCGACCTTCGCCCCGACGTCGATGCCTCGGGTCGGCTCGTCGAGCAATACGATCCGCGGGTTGGTGAGTAGCCATTTGGCCAGTACGACCTTCTGCTGGTTGCCGCCGGAAAGGAACTGCACCTCCTGGTCCGTGCCGCGGGAGGAAAGTTCGAGGCTGTTCAGCACTCCCGGCAGCGCGGCCTTGGCTGAAGCCCCTCGGGAGGGGAAAACCGAGCGGACGGCAAGCAATGCGTTATCCAGCACCGATTGGCCCAGCGCCAGGCCACGCACCTTGCGGTCTTCGGTGATCAGCGCGATGCCGGCCCTCACCGCGGCACGGATGGTGGTGATGCGCACCGGTTTGTCGTCGATCTCCACCTCGCCGCGGGTGAAGGGTGCGGCGCCGAAGACAGCCTCGGCCAGTTCCGTGCGTCCGGCCCCCTGAAGGCCGGCTACGCCCACGATTTCCCCGGCACGCAGTTCCAGGTCTATACCGTCGATCCAGTCGTTGCCGCCGCCGCGGATCGCCAGCCGCGTACTGCCCAGCGTGGTCCCCTCCAAAGCTTCCGGGAAATAGGTGCTGATCGAGCGGCCCACCATGCGGCGCACCAGTTCGGCCGTGTCCAGCTCGTCGGCGGGGGTGCCGGAGACGAAGTTGCCGTCCTTGAGCACGGTGATGTGGTCGCAGAGGTCGAATATCTCCCGCAGCCGGTGCGAGACGTAGAGGATGGCCACGCCCCTGCCCTGAAGCCGGCGGATGATCCCGTAGAGCAGCTGAACCTCGTGTCCTGCAAGTGCGGCTGTCGGCTCATCCATGGAAATGACCTTCGCATCGCGCGAGAGCGCCTTGACGATCTCCACTATCTGCTGCTCGGCGACCGAGAGCCGCACCACGCGTGTGGTCGGGTCTATGAAGTCAATGCCAAGGTCTGCAAGCAGTTCGGCCGTGCGCCGGACCATGGCCCTCTGGTCGACGAACCCGCCTCGGCGCGGTTCGCGGCCGATGAACACGTTCTGCGCCACAGTGCGTTCGGGAAGCAGGTTGAACTCCTGGAAAACAGTCGCCAGGCCCGCATCCATGGCCTGAACCGGGTGGCTGAAGTTCACGGCCGTCCCGCCGAGCTCCACCGTGCCGCCGTCGCGCTGGTAGACCCCGGCGAGGATCTTCATGAGCGTCGACTTGCCGGCCCCATTTTCGCCGACCAGCCCGTGGACCTGGCCGGGGAAGAGTTCAAGGGAAACGTCGTTGAGCACTGTGACGCCGAAAAACGCCTTGGTCAGGCCCGTGGCACGCAGAACGGGTGCGCCGGTTGCCGCGGTCATGGTGCCACCTCGACCCAGTGCCCGGTGGCCGCTGATTGGAGTACCGCCGCCGTCACGCGCACGGCGCGCAACCCGTCGGCGAATCTTGGCAGCCCCTCGGGGTCTGCACCGTCGATGGCAGCGTAGCTGTCGGAAATGAAGGCGTTGAACGCGTCCTGGTATCCCATCGGGTGTCCGGCGGGCAGCAGCGAGAGCCGGGCCGCGTCGGCCGAGAGCTGCGCCGGGTCCCGTTGCAGCACGCGGTTCCCCTTCCTGCGTCCCAACCACAGCGCATCGGGGGTTTCCTGCTCGAAGCGCACCGATTCTTCGGTGCCCGAGACCTCGAAGACGAGCGCGTTCTTGTGTCCCGGGGCAACCTGGGAGATCAGCAGCGTGCCCAGCATGCCGGCGTCGAATTCCACCAAGAGCGCTACCAGGTCCTCGGTGGCTATGTTGCTGTGGATGGACCGATCGGCGTGGACGGTTCGCTTGGTCGCATTGAGCCGGATGATGCGCTGACCGCTGACGAATTCGAGCAGGTCACACAGGTGGGAGCCAATGTCGGCGAAGGCCCGGGAGGGTCCGCCGTGCTGCTCATCGACGCGCCAATTGTCATCGCCGACCGCCAGCAGCCAGTCTTGCAGATAGCTGGCCTGGACGGTCAGCAGGCGGCCCGTGTGACCGGCGGCAATCCTGGCCCGCGCCTCGCGAACCATGGGATGGAAGCGGTAGACAAAGGGAACGGTGCCGCACAGTCCGCCGGTGTCGGCCAGGGCAAGCAGTTCACGCGCGTCGCCGACACCGGTGGTCAGGGGTTTTTCGCAGACCACGTGCTTACCGGCCCGCAGTGCCGCGGCAGCAAGCCCATGGTGAGTGGCGTTGGGGGTGCAGATGTGGACGACATCGACCGAATCGTCCGTCAACAGCGCTTCGAACGTGTCGTAGGTGGAGGCCAGGCCGAGCCGTGCAGCCGAAGCACGGCTGCGCTCCGGGGTGGAGGAGGTTCCTGCCGCGAGCCTGGCACCGGCGCTGCGGATCGCACGGGAATGGACTGTTGCCATGAACCCCGATCCGACCACAGCCGCCTGTAATATCCGCGGTGGTGCCTTGGTTGCCTCATCCATGCCCCCATGGTGACATGGGTCACAACACTTCTGTCAATAGACATACAAAAGTTATTTGCCTGAAATCATCTTCAGAAGTTTTGTTGGTCGAAGTCGAGGGGGTTGTGATTGACTGGCGCCATGAACGAGCACTCCCGCGGATCGGCGCTGGGCCCGACGGGCGCCGGCGAGCTGTTCCAGCTACTGCGCGACGGGCATCCGCGCACGCGCGCCCAGCTGGCACTCGAAACTGGGCTGGCCCGTTCCACCATCACCACCCGGGTCGACGAACTCATGGGCCTGGGCCTGGTCCTGCCCGTGGCAGAGGCGGCATCCACCGGCGGACGACCGCCCTCCCAATTCGCACTGAACCCGCGGGCCCGTGTGGTCCTGGCCGCCGATCTGGGCGCTTCCCATGCGACCCTGGCCATCACCGACCTGACCGGAATCGTGCTCGCCGAACATAGCCAGCGCATCGACATCGCCGCAGGTCCCGTCGCTGTCCTGACCTGGCTGGCTGAAACCACCATGAGCCTGCTCAAACGCCTGGGGCTGGGCGAATGCGACTTGGTGGCCATCGGCATCGGAGTGCCGGGACCGGTGCATTTCGAAAGCGGGCAACCGGCCAACCCGCCGATCATGCCCGGTTGGAACGGATTCGACATCCCGGGGTGGCTGGGTAGGATCCTGCCCGTCCCGGTTCTGGTCGACAACGACGTGAACATCATGGCTCTGGGCGAACGCGCCACCAATTTCCCCACCGTCGAACACTTCATGTTCGTCAAGGTAGCCACGGGCATCGGCGCCGGGCTGGTTTCCGGCGGACGACTCCAGCGCGGGGCCCAGGGCATTGCCGGCGATATCGGGCATGTGAGGGTGGGGCGGGGCGGGGACATCCAGTGCCAATGCGGCAATAGCGGATGCCTTGAGGCACTGGCCTCAGGCCCAGCAATCGCCAGCTCCCTGCGGGCGCAGGGATTGGAGGCAGCGGGAACAACCGAGGTAATCGATCTCGTCAAAGCCGGAAACACCATGGCCATCCAGGCCGTACGCCAGGCAGGCCGGGACTTGGGAGAGGTCCTCAGCACCTGCGTGTCCCTGATGAATCCCTCGGTGATTGCCATCGGAGGATCCATGGCGCGGGCCGGGGAACACCTGATCGCCGGGGTCCGGGAGGTGGTGTATTCGCGCTCCACTCCGCTGGCCACGGAACACCTGCGCATCATGCCCTCCGCCTCTGCCGCGCATGCAGGCGTCCTAGGCGCCAGCGCATTGGCCGTCCACCATGCGCTCTCCCCCAGCGGAATCGCAGCCCTGTCCAGCCAATGAACCGCCGGTGACGGAGCAGACACCGTCCCGGTTAGCCGTTCGCGGCCCGGCGGGGAAGAATGGTCGGGTGACCCTTGTCCCGGAATCCCCGCCCGAAGCATCCTGCATGAACCGCGTCGTCGCCGATTCCAGCGACCGCATCGCCTGGCTTCGCGCACGTTCCCAGGGCATTACCGCCACCGACGTGTCCAAGCTTTCCACCATGCGCAGCATCGAAACGGCGGCACACTCCAAGCTGAACGGCTCCGGCTTCTCCGGCAACTCCTGGACCGACCACGGTCGCGCCCGGGAACCCGTGATCGCCGAGTGGGTTCAAAGAAACTACGGCATTCTCCCCAGCACCCAGCTATTCCATGCCGCCCAGGAGCGCATCCATCTGGCCACTCCCGACGGCATCGCCGTCCGGGCCGACGGCACGGTGGAACTGGCGGAAATCAAGACGACGAACAAGGCCTGGAAGAGCATTCCGTTGCACTATCTGCGCCAGGTCTGGTGGCAGCAATATGTGCTGGGCGCCGAGCGGACGCTGGTGGTCTGGGAGCAGCACGAAAACTTCATTCCGGTGAACGAGGAGCCAGAATTCCGTTGGGTCGATCGAGACGACCAGCAGATCAACCAGCTCATCGGCCGCGCAGACGTGCTGCTGCAGCTGTTGCGGCACAAGACGGCGCTGGCCCGGGTGCGCGAGGACCGCAGGCCGGCCGCACTCTATCTCCCCGAATAAACCGCATCAACTGCTACCGGGTAACGGGGGAGCTGTCGAGCGGTAGGAATGGCCGGTTGGTGTCGTGATTTCCAGAGTATGCCGGCGGCCGGGAACAGGCCGCTCGCTCCAACCGGGTGCCTCTTTGGTTAAGTTGCAGGCCTGGCAACGTCCGCTACCATTAGCGGCACTGGTCGGACCGCCGTTTGCCCATTGCTGGATATGGTCTATCCGTCGCATCGGGGCGTTGCATCCGGGGGTCCTGCATACCTGATCGCGGATCTGGATCAGCTGGCGCAGCGACGGTGGAAAAATACGTTTGTGCGAGTCCATGGCCACGAGCTCCCCGGTTCGCGGAGCGGTGAAGATCCGCCGGACCCAGCATTTCACCGTGGATTCCCCCTTCGGTCCGGTCACGATCCAGCGCGCCCATGCGGCGGGCATGGCCCCGTATCCCTGCAGCTGCACCGGTTCGGATTCGGACTGAAACAGCGTCCGGTCCGTCATGACCAGGTTGATGGTCACCGGCACCCCGTGATCGGATTTGGCCCCGGTGAGCCGTTCGAAGAACTCGTCGACGCGGATTAGTTCGCGGGTTCGACCGTCTCCCGCGGCAACCTTGGTGGCGACCGCGCTCTCGAGTGTTTCGGCGATGATCAGGCCCATCTCCACCGGAACCATCCCGGTCACCCGCATCATGGCATCGGGTTCAGGAATGAAGGAGATGCGTCTCTTCCTGGCGGCAGCCGCGGCCTTGGCCACCGCATTGCGAGGATCAACTTCCTGGGCCTTGACCCGGTTAGCCAGCTGTTTCACCCCCTCGCCGGTGAAGTCCCCGGGGTGCTCCTGAACCGCTGCATCCACCTTTGGGCGCAGCGCCGACGACAGGCCTTGGGCTTCCGCGGCGATGACCAGCGCCCGCGTCTCGCTGATGGCACCGCGCGTGAGCGCCCGCATCGTCAACGGCATGTCCTGGACAAGGATCTTGGAGAGCGCAAGGAGCCGTCGACCGGCGTCGGGAGCCTCCTGCCTGGCCAGTCCGACTTGGGTCCCCACTCCCCGGCCCTGGGTGTCGATCCCGGTTCCCGCTGCAGCTTGGCGCTCCCGGGTCCGGGCATCGAGTGCTACGGTGGCCAGGACTTGGACCGCGGCAAGGGCCGATTTGTCCCGCTCAATGGTGTCCAGCAGGTCTATCAGCCCGGCCTCGCCGAGGTCGACATCGATGCCTGACGCCCGGACCGCGAACGCATCGAGCAGGGCCAAGTCATCGGGCGAGGAAATCATCGCATCGATGTCCAGCGGGGTCTCGCGCGATGAGCAGGCCCCCGCCAGCGGGACGCCAGCGGGGAGGGTGGTTCCGGAAGGGTTTTCCGAGACCCGTTCTAGATTTATTTCACCTTCTGAAATTTCATCGAACATACATCCATTTTTTCGCCCGAACCGTTTGGAAAAACAGCCCAATCATCCTATCGCGATGGATAAAAATACTAGTCAGATAATGCTTTGGTTATCCACACGGCTGCGTGCAGGGGGTGCGCCACAGCCCCGTCGATGCATCCCACACCGGCCGCCGGAGCGTCGAGTTCCGGGGAGATCAGATCCCCGGGCGGCGCATGGCCACCGGCACCGGAAGCGCCTCGGGGTACTTTTCCTGAAGCTCGGCGATCAGCTTCTCGCGCACGTAACTCTTGAGCGCGATCAGATCGGCCGCGTTCCGGGCACTGACGAAGACGCTCACGTTCAGTGTGCCTCCCACGGCATCCGCAACGGTCAACGACCCGTTGCGGCCGTCCCACAGGTCAGTGGCATCGAGCAGCTGCTTCAGCCGGGTGCGCAGGTGCTCGATGGGTGCGTTCCAGTTCAGATCCAGCATGACGCTGCCACTGATTTCCGAGCTCCTGCGCGACCAGTTCTCGAAGGGCGTCGTGGTGAAGTAGGTCGAGGGCAGGATCATCCGGCGCCCATCGGGCATCAACACCACGACATAGGTGAGGGTGATCTCCTCGATCACCCCGCGCTGCATCTCCACCATGACGGTATCCTCGACGCGGATCGCGTCGGTGAAGGCGATCTGCAGCCCGGCAAAGACATTGCTCAGCGAGCTCTGCACAGCAAGGCCCGCCACGACGGAGATCAATCCGGCCGAGGCCAGTAGACCGGCGCCCAGGGCTCGCACCTCGGGGATGGTCAGCAGTGCCCCAGCGACGGCCAGCACGAGGATCAACGCAGTGGCCACCCGGCGCAACAGACCGATCTGGGTACGCAGCTTCGCCACCCGGCGCGGGTTTTCCAGGTCGGTGCGGTACCTGGCCATCAGGACGTCTTCGAGTAATCCCAACAGCACTATGAGCAGCGCGGCGATGGAACCGATCAGCCCGAGGACCAGCAGGAAGGCGATGGTTTTCGTCCAGGCATCGGCGTAGCCGGAGGCCTTCACCACGGCGAGCGTGACGCCGAAGGCCATCACCAGGAAGAACGGCAACCGCGACTTTGCCACATCGCGGCGCAGCAGCGGCCGATGGCGCAGAACGTAGTTCACGATCAGGAACAGCGCGATGGTGACCACCAGGACGGCCGCCAGGCCGATGCCCACGGCAAGCCAGGGCTTCACGAGGTCGGGGACGGCGTCGCCGCCGGCGTTCTGCACTGCCTCGTCGAGGGTGTCACTGACTAAGGGGGATAAATCCTGCATCGAACCAGCGTGACACATCCAACCGGATCATTTATGACTTGTCGGGCTCGCCACACAAATCCCGGACCCGGATTCGGTGCTGTTTCCCACTGGTGCGCAGGCAAGATGCGGGAACATGCTTGATGCGTCACACCCGCTTTCCTCGCACTGGAGCATTGAAATGAACAAGGCATTACGCGCGGGCATCATGAGCGCGCTATTGGTGGCAGGTTTGGGCATCGCACCCGCCGTACCCGCCGTTTCGGCACCCGTTCCCAGCGCGCCGGCAAGCGCGCCATATTGCGGCATCACCTGGGGCTCGGGGGCCGACCACGTCACCGGGACCTCCTCGGCACGGATCAGCAACGTCCGCGCGGGGGAGCACACCTGCTACGACAGGCTCGTGATCGACCTCAAGGGCAAGATCAAGGGCTACGACGTCCGCTACGTCAAGGCCGTCTACACCGAGGGCCAGGGCAGGAAGGTCCCGCTGGCGGGGACCGCCGACCTGCGCATCATCGTCAATGCGGTGGCCTACGACTCGGCCGGCCACCGGACCTACAACCCGAAGAACAATGCGAAGGCCGTCAACGTCACCGGCATGCGCACGTTCAAGCAGGTCGCCTTCCTGGGTAGCTTCGAGGGACAGAGTTCCTTCGGGCTGGGCGTCCGGGCCAGGTTGCCGTTCCGCAGCTTCGTGCTCGCCGGGCCGGGGGCGGGAAGCCGCCTGGTCATCGACGTCGCCCACCGCTGGTAGGCCGGGGACGCACTTGAGGTCCAAGGGCAAGTTCCCAGCCGGACGCAACAACAGCGTCATCGAGCAACGGCCCCCCTGCACTACGCACGCGAATGTGTCACGATTCTTCTATGAGCCGCGCCTATAAACATGTCGATGTTTTCACTTCCATCCCGTATCTGGGCAACGCGCTGGCTGTAGTGCTCGATGGCGAGGGCTTGGATGCCGCAACCATGGCCGGCATCGCGAACTGGACCAATCTGGCCGAGACGGCCTTCCTGTTCCCTCCCACCGACCCGGGCGCCGACTACAAGGTACGGATCTTCACCACCACCACGGAGCTGCCCTTTGCCGGGCACCCCACGCTCGGCGCGGCCCACGCTTGGCTTGAGGCCGGCGGCCGCCCCCGCAACGAGGGCCGGATCGTGCAGGAATGCGGCGCCGGCCTGATCGAGCTACGGGTCCAGGACTCCCCCGTCGACGGCACCTCGGCGCAGCTCGCCTTCAAGGCCCCGCCGCTGGTGCGCACCGGCCCGCTCGAGGACGACGTGCTGGAATGGGCCATCTCCGGGCTCGGCATCACGGCCCGGGACGTGTTGGCCCACCAGTGGCTGGCCAATGGTCCGACCTGGGCCGGGCTGGTGCTGCGCGACGCCGATCTGGTGCTGGCGCTCGAACCGGACTTCGCGACACTGGCCGGGCTGGAGGTCGGAGTGATTGGCGCCTACGACAGCCAGGGCATCGCCTCCGGAACCTACGGCCCCAAGGGCTCCGCACCGCGGGCCCCCGGGACCATCGCCGAGCTGCAGCCGCTGAACGAGGAGGATACCTTCCGTTCCACCGAGCATTTCAGGAACGTCGTGTCCGGCGCGCCAGCCGACTTCGAGGTGCGCGCCTTCATCGCGGGCGAGGGACTGCCCGAGGATCCGGCCACCGGGTCGCTGAATGCCGGGTTCGGCATCTGGCTGACGGAGGCCGGGCTGGCCCCGGACACCTACACCGTGCGGCAGGGAACCCGGCTGGGCCGCGCGGCGCGGATCGACGTGCTCCGCGACGACTCCGGCGTCTGGATCTGCGGTGACACAGTAACCTGCGTGGACGGGTTCATTTACGCCGGATGATCGGGACCCCCGCGCAGCGGGTATGTGGCGTGTGAAATTGCGCTCACATGACCATGGCGCCGGGGCCGTAGGAGTAGTCTCGATTGGTGACTCAGCCCAGCAAAACCCAACTATCCGAAGACAAAAAAGCCTGGACCGCGCTCTGGGCCCTGGTCATCGGGTTCTTCATGATCTTGGTGGACTCCACCATCGTCTCCACCGCCATGCCCGCCATCATGCGCGGGCTCGACACCGACATCAACGGCGTCATCTGGGTCAACAGCGCCTACCTGCTGGCCTTCGCCGTACCGCTGCTGATCACCGGCAGGCTCGGCGACCGCTTCGGCCCACGCAACATCTATCTGGTCGGGCTGTTCATCTTCACGCTGGCATCGCTCTGGTGCGGCCTGTCCCCCGATGTGACCACGCTGATCGTCGCCCGCGTCGTGCAGGGCCTGGGTGCGGCGCTGATGTCCCCGCAGACGATGACCTTCATTACCCGCATGTTCCCGGTCGCCCGTCGCGGTGCCGCCATGGGCGTCTGGGGCGCCGTGGCCGGCATCGCCACGCTGGTCGGCCCGATCGCCGGCGGCATCTTCGTGGACACCCTGGGCTGGGAATGGATCTTCTTCGTCAACGTCCCGGTCGGCATCATCGCGATCTGGCGCGTGCTGCGCAAGGTGCCCGAGCTCGAACGCCACTCGCACTCCTTCGACTGGGTCGGCGTCGCGCTCTCCGCAGCCGCCATGTTCCTGATCGTCTTCGGCATCCAAGAGGGGAACAACTACTCCTGGGGCCCGATCTGGGGCTGGTTTGGCATCTGGCACATGATCGGCGCCGGTGTTGCGCTGCTGATCCTCTTCGTCCTGTGGCAGGGCGCCGGCCGCGTCGAACCGCTGGTGCCGCTGGGCCTGTTCAAGGACCGCAACTTCTCCCTGGCCAACATCGCCATCGCCTTCATGGGCCTGTCCATCACCGCGATGAGCTTCCCGATGGTGCTCTACCTGCAGTCGGTGCGTGGACTCACCCCCACCCTGTCGGCCCTGATGCTTGCCCCGATGGCGGTGGTTTCCGGCGTGCTGGCACCGTTGATCGGCAAGAACATCAACCGGGTCGACGCCCGCAAATTCGCCATCCCCGGCTTCTTCCTCTTCGGGGCATCGATCACCGTCTACGGGCTGATCCTGGGCCCGGATACGCCGTTCTGGCTGCTGCTGCTGCCGCCGCTGGGCATGGGCATCGGCAGCGCGATGATCTGGCCCTCGGTCTCGATGACGGCTACCCGCGATCTGGGCCAGGCCGATGCCGGCGCCGGATCGGGCGTGTACAACACCACCAGGCAGGTCGGCTCAGTACTCGGTTCGGCGCTGATCGCACTGATGATGGAGTCCCGGATCGCCGCCGAAACCACGCTGGCGACGGCCGGAATGCAGGGCGCCGCCCCGGCCGCCGATGCAGGCGAAATGGGCGGGGCGATCCCCGTCTTCCTGCATGCGGCGGTATCCACGGCACTGGGCCAGGCGCTGCTGCTTCCGGGCATCGTGGCCATGGTCGCGGCGCTTGTCGCCTTCGCGTTCCGCAAGACCCCGGTCCGCCCGCCCGCCGGCCTGTGAGATTCTAGGTGCCATGATCTCCTCCTCCGCCGTTCCCGATGCCGCGCTGCGCCTGCTGGTCGACAACGGCTTCGACGCCACCAGCGTCGATGCCCTGGCCGAGGCCGCCGGGATCAGCCGCAGCACCTTCTTCCGCCGTTTCGGCTCGAAGGAGGAAATGGTCTTCGCCGACCAGGAGGCGATCATCCACCATCTGGAAACGGTGCTCGCCACCAGCTCCCAGCCCCCGCTGCGCGCCGTGGTGAGCGCCGCCCTGGCCGTCTTCGACCAGCACACGGCCCGGCCCGAGGCGGCCGCGCTGCGTCACCGGCTGCTGCAGGACGTGCCGGCCCTGCGGGACCGCGAGCTGGTTTCCACCCACCGCTACGAACGCGCCTTCTCCCGCTTCCTGGCCGACGAGGATGTCTCAAGCCGTTCCTCCGGCCGGGCGCTGGCCATCGGCTACGCCGCAGCCGTGGTGGCGGTGCACAACGACCACCTGCGCGGCTGGCTGAAGGACAACGCGCCGACGCACCGGATCGGCCTCGAGGCCGACCTGGAGGCGTTCGCGGGGCTCTTCGAGGCCCGGATGCTCCCCGCCGCGCCGGCGAAGCCCCCCACACCGGCCGCGGCGACGGTCGTCGTCACCGTCAACGGCGGCGGCGCCGATACCGAGGCCGTCTTGGCCCAGGTGCGGCGGGCCTTGGAGTCGCAGCAAGGCAAATGAACCGCAGTACCTTGACGTGACACTGCGTTTCATGGATGCTGGACTCACCCACGTCCATCGATCCCGGGGAGCACCCATGAGCACCGCAGAAACCGACACGGCGTGGAGCGCCGACTTCCCGACCGGCGTCATGGAACCCGAGTACGAGCTCTGGGGTGAGGTCGAGGTGGACCCGGCTGGCCTCTTCGAAGACATCGGATCAGCTGACCGCGCCTATTGGGACCGTGCGCGACGCTTCATCCTGGACGAGGTCCGCCCGGTCATCGACGGCTACTGGGACCGCGCCGAATACCCGGTGGATCTGGCGAAGCGCCTGGGCGACCTCGACCTGCTGCGCGACGGACTGGACCTGGACGGCTACCCGGCCATGAGCGTACTGGCAGCCGGGCTGGTGAACATGGAGCTCTCCCGCGGCGACGGCTCGATCGGCACCATCGGCGCCGTGCAGGCGGGGCTGGCACTGCGTTCGGTCATCGACTGCGGCTCCCCCGAACAGATAGCGCAATGGGCGCCGGAGCTGGCCACCGCCCGGGTGCTTGGGGCCTTTGCACTGACCGAACCCACCCACGGCTCGGACTCGGTCTCGCTGGAAACCAGCGCCGTCCGCGTCGAGGGCGGCTACCTGCTCAACGGCGAAAAGAAGTGGATCGGCAACGGTTCGGTCGGCGGGATCACCATCGTCTGGGCCCGCGACGGGGCGGGGGCCGTGCGCGGGTTCATTGTCCCGCAGGAAACCCCCGGCTACACCGGCACCACCATCGGCGGAAAGCTCTCGCTGCGCGCCATCTTCCAAGCCCATATCCGCCTGGAAAACGTCTTCGTCCCCGACGCGCAGGTGCTGCCCGGCGCGAACTCGTTCAAGGACACCGCGAAAGTCCTGTTCGCCACCCGGCTCGGCGTCGCCTGGTCCGCAGTCGGCCACGCCACCGCCTGTTACGAGACAGCCGTGCAGTATGCCGCCCAACGCATCCAGTTCGGCCGTCCGCTGGCCGCCAGCCAGATCGTCCAGGAACGCCTGGCCCGGATGCATTCGGAGCTGGCCACCATGCAGCTCACCGTCATGCAGGCCACCTCGCGCGAGGAGGCGGGCAAGCTGAGCCCGGTCCAGGCATCGGTGGCGAAGTACACCTGCACCCGGATCGCCCGCACCATTGCCGCCAATGCCCGCGACCTGCTCGGCGGAAACGGCATCCTGCTGCAGAACCGCGTCGCGAGGCATCTGGCCGACATCGAGGCGATCCACACTTACGAGGGCACTGAGACGGTGCAGGCGCTGATCATCGGCCGCTCGATCACCGGCATCTCCGCCTTCGCCGGTTGATTCCGCTAGCGGGCGTCGACCGAACGCAGGAACGGCAGCAGCGCATCGAGGATCTCCCGTGGCGGGAACAGCGTCCCGCCGTGCGTGCGCCCGGGCAGTTCGATGGCGCGGGCATCGGGCATCAGCTCGGCTGCGCGCATCGAATCCTCGAGCCGTGGCCGGTCGCGGGTGCCGGCCATCAGCAGCGTGGGGACGTGCAGCTGGCGCAGCAGCAGCTCGGACATCGCCGGAGCCGACTCCGTATATTCAAAGTAGGCGGCGAGGGCCAGCGGATCGTTGGACAGGAACGCCAACCGCGTCGCCGGATCCAGGCTGCCGGACTCGGCCTCCATCCCGGCAACAAATGCCTCCATGCCGCCGGTCAGCAGCGCCGCGCGGTAATCGGCGAAGAAGAGCCGGGCGAGCGCTCCGGGATCGATCCGGTAGGTTCCGCCGAGCAGGGTGAGGCTGCGCAGCCGGCCGGGAGCCGCCGCGGCAAGCTGCAGCCCCATGCGGGCGCCGAAGGAGTATCCCAGCACGTGCACCGAGTCGACCTCGGCGGCGTCGAGCACGGCGAGCACGTCGGCGAGCACCAGCTCCATCTCATAGTCCTTCGCACGGTGCGGCTTGGCGCTGCGGCCGTGTCCGCGCAGATCCATGCGGATCGTGTTGAACTCCGGTTCCAGCGCCTTGACGTAGCCCAGGCCGCGCCAGATCGAGCGCGAGAGGGCCGACCCGTGCAGCATGAGCACGCTTCGGCCCCCTGTCGCACCGTCGTCGAAGTAGATATCGTTTCCATCCAAGGGGTTCACTGCATAAGGCATGGAGTCCAGCTTATTGAACGCGGGCGCCCGGCAGTTAGTCGGCACCCAACCAAGAGGAGATCATGAACGAGGACTTGACCCCCGTGATCCTGGGCGGCGCCCGGACCCCCTTCGCCAAGTTCCGCGGGGCACTGGCCCCGCTGGATGTCATCGGGCTCGGCTCCCACGCCATCATCCACGCACTGGAACGAGCCGGCGTGCCGGCCTCGGCCATCGGGCACGTGGTGGTGGGGCAGGTGCTGCTGGCCGGCACCGGACAGGGGCCCGCCCGGCAGGCGGCGCTGGCGGCGGGCATCGGCTACCAGGTGCCGACGGTGACCATCAACAAGCTCTGCCTCTCGGGGCTGACCGCCGTGATCGACGCGGCACGGATGATCCGCGCCGGCGAGGCAGACTTCATCGTCGCGGCCGGCCAGGAGTCGATGTCCAACGCCCCGCACCTGCTCAGGGGCATGCGCACCGGGACACCGCTGGGCGACGGCACGCTGCTGGACGCGGTGAACCACGACGGGCTGCTGGACCCGGTCACCGGTGAATTAATGGGCGCGGCCACGGACCGCGGCAACGCCGAACGCGGAATCACCCGGGCCGCCCAGGACGAGGTGGCGGCGCGCTCGCACCAGCGTGCCGAGGCGGCCGCCGCCATGCTGGCGGCGGAGATCGCCCCGATCAGCGTCCCGCAGCGCCGCGGCGAGCCGGTGCTCGTCTCCGCGGACGAGGGCATCCGCCCCGGCCTGAGCGTCGAGTCGCTTGCCGGGTTGCGCCCGGCCTTCTCCCTGGCCCCGGAGGCGACCATCACCGCCGGCTCGTCATCACCGCTCTCCGATGGCGCCGCCGCACTGGTCATCGCCTCGAAGTCGGCGGCGCGCGCCGCGGGGCTTTCCTGGCTCTGCGAGATCGGCGCACACGGTCAGACTGCTGGGCCGGACGGGTCCCTGCATTCGCAGCCCAGCGCTGCGATCCTCGCGGCGCTGGGCAAGGAACAGCTGGCACCGGGGGACCTGGACCTGGTCGAAATCAACGAGGCCTTTGCCTCGGTGCTGCTGCAGTCGGCAGCGGACCTTGGCCTTGACCCGCAGAGCATCAACAGGGAGGGCGGCGCCATCGCACTGGGCCACCCGGTGGGGGCATCGGGCGCCCGGCTGGTGCTGCACCAGGCCATGGCGCTCGCCTCGCGCGGTTCGGGCACCGGCGTAGTGGCACTCTGCGGAGGCGGCGGCCAGGGCGATGCGTTGATCCTGCGACGCTGATTTCACACGTGGCTCCGGTGGATTCCTCAGCCAATCCAAAGGTTGGTTTCCTACTGTTGTAACTACCTCATGAAGGTGCGAGTGATGCGAGCACCGGTCGGATCAAGACTTATCCCCCTAGTCTTCCGACCGGTGCTCTACTTTTTAACGTCGACGGTCCTGCTGCTGCGCCCCGACCTTCCACTCGATCGGCCCCTCGACAAGCCGCTGGCCGGGGGCCATAGTGAAAAGACGAAGCGTCGACGAAGGAGGAACCCGTGAGCGAAACGACCCCGCAGGACGATGCGGCGGAGAAGGCCGCGAAGGACAAGAAGGCCCACCACGACCACGATGAGGAACTCGTGGAGGAGTGGGAAGACGAGTCCTTCCCCGCTTCGGACCCACCCTCGAATTACTGATTCCCCGAGTTCTCGCACAGAACGCCCAGTTTTCTCCAAGGGTCCGCCCCTAGGCTGGGGGAACCTTCTCAAGGTGCGAGTGATCTGTTGCACCGGCCGTAGCGGCGTTGTCACCTCCGTCCGCTGGGGCCGGTGCTTCATTTAAGCCCACCCTTCCGGCCAGCCGGGAGCCATCGATTGTCGCCACCGCGTAGCATGAGGCATTAAATCGACACCCCATCCTGGAGGACCATCCCGTGGCTGAAAACCTGCGTTATGACCGAGTTGCCGAAACCCATCGGCCCTATGCGGCAGCCGGAGACCGCTACGACTCCCTCGGCTACCGCCGGGTAGGGCTTTCCGGGCTGATCCTGCCCCCGCTGAGCCTGGGCCTGTGGTGGAACTTCGGGGACAATCGCCCATTCGACACCCAGCGCGCCGTGCTGCGCCACGCCTTCGACCACGGCATCAACCACTTTGACCTGGCCAACAACTACGGGCCGCCGTACGGCTCGGCCGAGGAAAACTTCGGGCGGATGATGCGCACCGACTTCAAGGCCTACCGCAACGAGCTGATCATCTCGTCAAAGGCCGGCTACGACATGTGGCCGGGCCCGCACGGGAACCTGGGCTCGCGCAAGTACATCCTGGCCTCGGCCGACGAGTCGCTGGCACGGATGTCGCTGGACTACGTTGACATCTTCTACTCGCACCGCCCGGATCCGGACACCCCCATCGAGGAGACCATCGGCGCGTTGGACACCCTCGTCCGCCAGGGCAAGGCCCTTTACGTGGGCATCTCCTCCTACTCCCCCGAGCGCACCGCGGAGGCTGCCCGGGTGGCCCGCGAAATGGGCACGCCGCTGGTAATCCACCAGCCCTCCTACTCGATGCTCAACCGCTGGGTCGAGGATGGCCTGCTGGAGACGCTCGAAGAGAACTCCATGGGCTCGATCGCCTTTACCCCGCTGGCCCAAGGCCTGCTCACCGGCAAGTACATCAACGACGCAGAGGCCGTTCCCTCCGGCGGGCGCACCTCGCTGGCCGGACACCTGACCGGGGAGAACCTGGGCAAAGCCCGCAACCTGGCCAAGATCGCCGCCGACCGCGGTCAGTCATTGGCCCAGCTGGCCATCGCTTGGCTGCTGCGCGACGGAGCAGCCACGTCGGTGCTCATCGGCGCCTCTTCCACGGCGCAACTCGATGAGAACCTGGGTGCGCTGGCCAACACCTCCTTTGGCGCCGACGAGCTGGAGCTGATCGATCGCATCACCGGCGGCGAGACCGGCATCGACCTGTGGCGGGCATCCTCTTCGCTGTAGCATCGGCCGCTTCGCGCCCCGCTCCGGGCCGGAGCACCGTCCGTTCGGCCCGGGCTGCCGCGATGCCCGGGACCGGCAAGTTGCCAAGACCACACCCGTGGTTCACACCGGGCACCGCTGCTTTGCGGGTTCCGGGTGGCACGATAGGAACATGAATCTGCTGTCTGTCGGTATCGCGGGGTGCGCCTTCTCCCCGCCATGCCCGCTGTCCACGTCACGGACACTCCCGGGCATGCTTGGGAAACCCCGCAGATGACCCGATGGGTACCTCTGCGCGGGAAGAAGCCAGCGGCCCGGATTCGGACGCCGACACCGGGCGACCAAGCGCCCAGGCATGCTTCGAGCCTGTCGGCATGGACAGCACGGTGGCTGTTGATACTCATAGGCTTCGATGCCGTTTTGACGCTATCCATCCGCGGTCCGCTCCTGTTCGGCCGCCAACCGTGGGCTGGCTTCGAGGGCCTCTGGTGGATTCCGAAGGTCCTGGCCATGCTGCTCATCCCGACGGTCGTGCATGCAGCGTGGCGGCTGACGCGCCAGCAGCGCAGGGAGCGGGCCGAAGCATTGGCCAGATCCGGGCTCATGGACACCGTGCTGGCTACCAGCCGGGAATGGCTGTGGGCAACCAACGCCGACGGGTACTTTACCTTCTGTGGTCCGGCGAGCCGGGAACTGCTCGGCTATGAACCTGCCGAATTACTGGGCAGGCACTTGCATCAGGTGATCGGTCCGGAGGACCTCGCGGCGTTGCTGCGCGTCAGGGCGGAGCGCGAAGGCACCGCCCAGGGCCCGAGAGGCAGCGGCAGCCTCGTCACCGCTTACCGCCATCGGGATGGACGCAGGATACCGGTGGAGGTGTCGGCTCGGGCATTCCATGATGGTGCGGGGCAGAGCGCGGGATACGAGGGAACGAGCCGTGCCCTGGCCCCGGGGACGGCAGATGTCGCGGCTCTCGAGGAAGCCATGGCCCGGGTTGCCATGGTGCTTGCCACGCGGGCACTGTGCACGGCCTTCCAGCCCGTCCACTGCCTGTCGACCGGAACAGTGCTGGGAGCCGAGGCCTTGACCCGCTTTCCCGGTTCTCCGTGCCTGTCCCCGGAGACGTGGTTCAGGGAGGCGGCGATGACTGGGCTGGGAGTGGAGCTGGAAATCATGGCCTTGGAAACCGCCCTCCGGGCCGCCCTCGGGGTCCCGGCGCAACTATACGTCGCGGTAAACCTCTCCCCGGAGGCCTGCCTGGACCCGCGGCTCATCGATCTGCTCGCGGCATCCGGCCTCGCCGCCGGACGCATCATGGTGGAGATCACCGAGCGCCACCACGTGCACGACTATGCTCCACTCACCGCTGCGTTGGAATCCTTGCGTCGCGCCGGGGTGAGGCTCAGCGTCGATGACGCTGGAGCCGGGTTCGCTTCCATGCGCCATATCCTTGAGCTCAAACCGGACGTGGTCAAACTCGACCGGGGCCTCATCGCCGGCATCGATGCAGATCCGGGGCAACGGGCCCTGGGTGCCGCGATGGTCGGTTTTGCCGGTGAGATCGGAGCCTCGCTGGTTGCCGAAGGCATCGAAACCGAGGCCGAGCTTGCCACGGTCACCGCACTGGGCATGGGCTCGGGGCAAGGCTACCTGCTCGGTCGCCCCACCACCCTGCCCGAAGACTGGGCCCGGTGGCAGCTGGCACCGCTGCAGGACCGTTAGGATCTGCGCCCATCCCGGCGTGAAGGGTCGACGCACGCCACAATGCATACGGATTTCGTAGCAATTTGTCAGCAAAACAACTGTTTGCGCATAATCAGGATCACCTAACAACGAAAACATTCCTAGTACGCTCGTGATTGGGTTCACAAATTGAACTTTTCGGGACATGATGGGTAGAGATCTGCGAAGGGAACCTCGTTCCTGCCGCCCGAGCGACCACTGAAGGAGCAAGGCCGTGACCGCCACCGCCCCCACGCCGAATGTCCCCGGCTACCGAGTTCTCAACCCCGCCACCGGCGCAGTGGTTGAAGAATTCCAGACCGCCACCGATGCCCAGATCCAGGACGCGCTTGCCGCCTCCGCGGCAGCGTACGCCACCTGGAAGAACGTTCCGATCGAGGAACGCGCGGTCATTGTGCACCGCATTGCCGAACTGTTCACCGAGCGGGCGGGCAAGCTCGCATCGATCATCACCGAGGAAATGGGCAAGGCCTACTCGCAGTCCCAGGGCGAAGCCGAGTTCTGCACCGACATCTTCGCCTACTTCGCCACCGAGGGCCCTGCCCTGACGGCAGACATGCCGATCAAGGCCATGAATGGAGGACGCGCCGTTGTCCAGAAGCTCCCGGTCGGCCCGTTGCTGGGCATCATGCCGTGGAACTACCCATACTACCAGGTTGCCCGCTTCGCCGCGCCGAACCTGATGCTGGGCAACACCATCGTGCTCAAACACGCTGAAATGTGCCCCCGCTCCGCGCTGGCCATCCAGGCGATCATGGACGATGCGGGCCTGCCCGCCGGCGTCTACACCAACGTCTTCGCCAGCCATGACCAGATCGCCGACATCATCGCCGATGCCCGCATCCAGGGGGTCTCGCTGACCGGTTCCGAGCGCGCAGGTGCCATCATCGGCCAGCTGGCCGGCAAGAATCTGAAGAAGGCCGTGCTGGAACTCGGAGGTTCGGATCCATACGTGATCTTGGATTCCGATGACGTCAAGGACGCCGCCAACACCGCATGGTTCACGCGCATCGAGAACACGGGCCAGGCCTGCAACTCGAACAAGCGCATGATCGTCATGGAGGACATCTTCGACGAGTTCGTTTCCGAGCTCACCGCGCTGGCCACCGGCCTGGTTCCGGGCGACCCGGCCAAGGAAGAGGAGGGCACCTTCGGCCCGCTGTCCTCCCGTGTCGCTGCGGAGGCCCTGTCCGAGCAGATCCAGGACGCCCTTGACAAGGGCGCGACGCTGCACGCCGGCGGCACGCTGCACGAGGGCCCGAGTGCCTTCCTCGAACCGACGGTGCTCACCGGCATCGTTCCGGGCATGCGGGCCTACCACGAGGAACTTTTCGGACCGGTCGCCGTGGTCTACAAAGTCTCCACCGACGAGGAGGCCCTAAAGCTCGCAAACGACACCCCGTACGGTCTCGGCGGAGCAGTCTTCAGCCGGAACGAGGAGCGCGCCCACAAGGTCGCTTCGGGTCTGGAATCCGGCATGAGCAACGTGAACACCCCGGCAGGCGAAGGCGCCGACATGCCCTTCGGCGGCGTGAAGCGCTCGGGCTACGGCCGTGAACTCGGCCCGCTGGGCATGGATGAGTTCGTGAACAAGCGCCTGTTCTACATCGCCGACTAATCAGTCCGGCAACAACCGGGGGCGTGTCCGACACATCAAACGATGTGCCGGGCACGCCCTTCTAGTAGTTGATCGCCCGGTACATGCCCGGACAGGCCTAGTGGCCGCGCTGCAGGGTCCCGATCATCGCGCCGCTCGCGTCCTCGATCACGAGCCTGTCGTTATCCACCGTGGCCGAGGCGGCATCACCGAGCCAGACGTCGACTTCCTCGCACATCATGCGTGTTCCGGCCAGCGTTCCGAAGGCGATGACTCCTCCGGAATCTTCCCAGCTGCCCATCAGCCTGTTGCAGCCGTCGGTTCCAGAAACCTGGCCGCCGTCTTCAATCACCAGTTGCGGCTGGCCCTGCCCTTGCTCGCCCCACGTGCCGATCGGCGTGGCGGCGGTTGAACCGTTTGCCGCACAGGACGACAGGAGCAGGGCGGCGGCGATGGCGCCCAGGAGCTGGGTTCTTCTCATGACTGCAAGCCTAGGGGCTGGGCCCGTCCCAAGCGATGGTTTGGGACGGGATTACCACTTCATTCCACCCGGGATTCCCCCGGTTATCGCCCCACATATTCGAAATGCCACGCTTCGGCGTATTTTGATCCCTCTTCGAGATAAGACCGATGCACCCAGTTGTACTTCTTCGAGTTCACCTTCAACCATTTGAAGTACTTCCCGCGGAAGGAATAGTCGTACGTCTCGGGCAGGTCGATGGCCGTACCCCATCCGTGGTTCGAGGTACCTGGTCGGGCGGCAACGAGCGGCCCCAAATCGGTCCAGTAGTAGTCCTGGGTCTCCCGCGTCCGGTAAGCCAAGTCTATGGTCAACGAGGTGCCGAACTTTTTCTTGAAGCTGGCATTCAAATGCGTCAGGTCAGCCAAGGCCGGTGCGGCGATCAGCGTCTTCTCGCGGTCCCAAGGAATGGCCACCAGCATCGAGGCGGGCACCTTACCGTTGACCTGCCTGTGCACCGTGGCTCTGCTGATCTCCTTGGAATTGACCGTCGGTGCCGTGCTGTTTCGTTGCAACGCGGAGGTCTTCATCCACCCGTAGGTTCCCTGCGTCCGTACGAAATACCAGCCAGCGACCCCACCTGCCTTCCGCTCTTGGGCGAGATCCCGATAGGCCACCGAATAGCGCGGAATGTCACCGATCTTCATCGGTCCGTTGACACTGGACCGCAGACCGGACCCGGCGGTCTTGGTGTAGTAGCGGTCGGTGAGTCCGGCCCGGTTGCTCGTGTAGGCGCCTTCGATGTAGATCTCACGACCCGGCTTGTTCGCGACGCCCTTCAGGTAGCCGGAGTTCACCCAACCGGTCTTCCCCCGATGGGTGACCCTCTTCCATTTTCCCTGAGTGGCCTTCAGCTCGAGGATGGCCCCCTTCGGGATGGAACCGAGAACCTTTGAAGAGGTGGTCGCCTGCTTCCGCAGGTTCAGCGTGGCAGTACTCTTACCGAGTCCAGGTTTCTTTGCCTCCGCCGGCTTGAGGTAGGCGGTGCTCACCCATCCGGTCTTGGACCTGTAGGTGGTCTTGCTCCATCCGCCCGAGGTGGCACTGATTGCGAGCTGGGTGTCCCGTGGTATGACGAGGAGTACCTTGGTGTTCGTTCCCGCACGCAGGCGCAGGTTGAGGTTGGCAGTCGCCCGTTTCACCTCTTTGGCGGCGACGGCGGCAGCGATGGTCACAGGAACGGAGGTGGCTGCAGTGGCAACCGGCGGGGCACCCCAGAACGAAAAAGCCAACACTCCCACCGTCAGCACCCGGAGGCGTGCACCAGGTGTCTTTGCATAGGTCATATAGGGGTTCTCCGCTGTCGGTTCCGGCTGCTGCAATGTTGGCCATCAAATCCCCTCCAGCTTATCTCCACCAATTCACCTTTCGAATGCGCATCGTCCGGGCAAACGTTTAGAGTTGTTCCTAAAACCATCTAGGAGTGAAATGCCGTTTCTGAAGAATTGGGTCAGGAAACGCCCGGCCGCAAGAACAGCCAACGAATCAGTGGCGTCCAACGCAGTGGGCGCGGATCCGACGTTCACCATCGGGCAGCTGTGGACGGATGGCATGGGCCGTTCGGCCACCCGCTCGATTCAGGTCCTGACGGTTCTGGCGCTTGCCGCCGTCGTCGTCTGGGGCCTCATGCAGCTGAGCTTGGTCGTCCTGCCGGTACTCATCGCACTGATCCTATGCAGCGCGCTCTGGCCGCTGGTGAGACTTCTGCGC
Source organism: Paeniglutamicibacter cryotolerans (assembly GCF_014190875.1). NCBI lineage: Bacteria > Bacillati > Actinomycetota > Actinomycetes > Micrococcales > Micrococcaceae > Paeniglutamicibacter > Paeniglutamicibacter cryotolerans. The sequence goes on from NZ_JACHVS010000001.1 coordinate 632,114, forward strand.
AAGTTCATGTCCGCGTTGCTCGCCGCCTGGTCCGTCTTCCTTGGATCCTTGGTGATCCTCGGCGGGATCGGCTATCTACTGGTGATCTCGGTGATGGCCGAGGCAGACACGCTGGCCGACAAGGCGGTCGAGGGTTTTCATACGCTCCAGGGCATGATCCAACAGCTGCCCATCAATATCAGTGAGCAGCAGATCAACGATGCCATCAAACAGTCCACCGATTTCTTGACCAGCAGCCAATTCGGTGCCGGAGCGCTGAACGGGATCTCCGCTGCCGGGAACTTCGTCACCGGGCTCATCCTGTTGCTGGTGATCTTGTTCTTCTTCCTCAAGGACGGGGACCGCATCTGGGCCTTCTTCGTGTCCTGGGTACCTCGCCATCTGGAAAGCCGCTGGCTTGCTTCCGGAGCCCGGACCGTGGAAACCCTGGGCGGCTACATCCGCGGCACAGCTACCATTGCCGCGGTCGACGCGGTTGGCATCACTGCCGCGTTGCTGATCCTGCGCGTGCCGCTGGCGATCCCGCTGGGTGTCATCGTCTTCCTTAGCTCCTTCATCCCGATGGTTGGCGCCACGTTCGCCGGCATCCTAGCCACGCTGATCGCTTTGGTCACCAACGGTCCCGTCGTCGCGCTGATCGTGCTGGGCGCCGTCATCCTGGTCAACCAGCTCGAAGGAAACTTCCTGCAGCCGGTCGTCATGGCCCACGCGTTGAACCTGCACGCGTTGGTCATTCTGCTGGCGCTGGCTGCCGGCACGGTCCTGGGCGGGCTTGTCGGTGCGGTACTCGCGGTGCCTATCACCGCGGTCTTCTGGTCGATCGTGAAGATCTGGAGCGGACGGGATAACCAGGCCCCGGAACCCGAACCCGCGAAAACCGATTCCACTGACAACGGCGGTGACCCCAAACAAGCCGCTGCAGCGGGCTAAGGCGGAGGCTTCGGTGAAGAGCAGCATGGCCCGGCGCTTTACCAAGCAGCAGACCCTGCTGCCTTGCTTACTTCAAGTAACCGGAGTGCACCCAGCCGGTCTTTTTACCATAGGAGACCTTCGCCCAGCTGCCCTTGGTGGCCTGGACGGTGAGCTTCTTCCCCACCGGAACCAACAGCAGCGACTTCTGCGCGGTCGAAGCCCCGGCACGTAGGTTCAACCTTGCGATGGTGGTTTTCACCTTCGACTTCGCCGTTTTCATCTTCGATTTGGCCGGCTTCACTGCGACGGTCTTCTTGGCCGGTTTCGCTTCCACCAGCTGCGAGGCAGGTGCCCATCCGGTCCTTGAAGCTACCGCAAAACGCAACCACGATCCACTGCGTGCACTCACCGTGACCTTTGCTCCCTTGGGCAACACCTTGAGGGCCTTGGACTTGGTGCTGGCGCTTTGCCGCACGGTTAGTTTCACCTTGGTCTTGTAGGTTTTTTTGGCCACGGTGGTGACCTTGGGTGCAGCCGGTTTAATGAGCTTCAGGTAGTTGCCTGCCACCCATCCCTGGCTCGTCCCGACCTGGACGTAGCGCCATTTACCCTGAGCTTTAAGCAGCGCCACTTTCGTGCCCTTGGCCAGCACGCGCACTGATTTGGACTTGACGTCCGGTTTCTGGCGCAGGTTCAAGCCGTTGGTGGTCGTGTGGCTGGCCTTTGCTACGGCAGGTTTGGCCGACGGCTGGGGTTTCACCACTACGGGCTTGGGCTTCACGACCACGGGCTTGGGCTTGGGCTTGGGCTTGGCAGGGGGTTTGGGTCCTGCCGGCTGCACTGGTTTGACCACGGTGGGCTTGATGGCCTGCAGATACTGGGCGGCCACCCAACCGGTGTTCGGGCCGGCCTGCACCTGGCGCCAGGTGTTTTGCGTAGCGACGACGGCAACTTCTGTTCCCTTGACGAGGACCTTGAGCGACGTCGTTGAAGCGGAGGGTCCCTGGCGCAGGTTCAGCCCGTTGGTGGTGATGTGAGTCGCCTTCGCGGCGACGGGCTTCGGCTTTTCTACCGGTGGCGCAGGCACGACCGGAGGAGTTGGCGTTGGGGCTCCGATGGCCTTCAAAGCGCTGGCGGGAACCCATCCGGTGGTCTGACCGGCCTGGACTTCCATCCAGCCGTTCAGGCTACGCCTGATGGCGACCTGTGTACCGGCGGCAATTTTTCCGGATTCGGTTTGTGTGACTGCAGCGCCCTTGCGCAGCACGGTTGCGGCAACGGTTTCACGGGTCGGTTTGGCTACGGCCGGATCGAGTGTCGCGGTCCAGGTGAACAGCGGGGCACTGACCCAGCCGATCTTACCGGCATGGGAAATCCTCAGCCAACCCGATTTGCTTTGGTACACATCCACCACGGAACCGGCTTTGACCTGCCCCATGACCGAGTACCAGGTTGCCGTGCCGGTGCGAAGGTTCGCCGTGCCATTGGCCCGGTACCTTGCAATGGGCAGGAGCATGCCATTGGTATCCGCCCCCGCGGATGTCAGGCTTCCAGCCGGCGCATCCCCCATGCGGTAAGGGGTCGCTGCGTAACGGTCGATCCATCCCGTGTTCTTCCCGTAAGTGACCTTGACGTAGTTGCCATTGATCTTGCCGTTGATGGCACCGGGCTTACTGCTGATCAGGGCATTGCGTGGAATCTTGGCGACCACGCTGGAGCCACTATCAGCCGTGGCAAAGACATCGATCATGCCGCGCGCATAGTAGGTGCAGGAACTCGGCGGGGTTTGCGGATAGATCAACGAGGCGTTCTTCGCCAACGAGATCCCCTGCGCGGACAACCACGCCGCGGGGTCCAGCAGGTTCGCGTCGTTCGAGTAGAAGCGTTCCTTCCAGACCTCGAGGTGCAGGTGCGGGCCGGTTGACGGACCAGAGGAGCCCACCACACCGATCTGCTGCCCGGCCTTGATCTTCTGCCCCTCCTTCACATGCGTGCTGGCATTCCACATGTGCAAATATGCGGTTTCGTAGACCTTGCCGCCAATATTATGTTTCAGGATGATCTGGCCACTGACGGCGGAGGTGCCGTTCAATGTCTTACGTACCACCCCATCGGTGACCGCATAGATCGGGTCGCCGTTCTGCGAGCCCAGGTCCTGTCCTAGGTGGTGGGTGGAACCGCCGACCACCGGAATACAGCGAGGGCCCTGCGGGGAAGAAAGACGGTACCCCTTCTTCGGGTCCAAGGGCAAGGCCCAACGGCGGGCACTGTCCTTGGTGGTGTCTTCGATGGGTGCCGATGCCGAAGCAAGTGTCACCGTAAGCGGGGTGGAGCCGGACGCGCTAGCTGGAAGTGCCGGCAGCAGGCCGAGAGCCAGCGAGATGCCGAGCGCCAAGGCCAGTCGTTGCGGGGTTCTTCTCATGGAATTGTGGGTCCTCGATGACGGGCTGGAGGCTACCAGCCGGATGCGTGTGATCAGGTGGGGGCTTCCCCACGAGGTCCCCACCACCAAGCACCCTATTTCACTTCGGGGATTCTTGCACGTAATGCTTCAGAATCGGGCAAAGACTAAGACCTGGCTAGTGGAGGAACTGTTCGCGGATCCAGCCAGCATGCCCGTCGTAGTCGACCTGGGCCCAGTCGCCTCGGGTCCCGCGCACGGTGAGGACGCTCCCGGCGGGGATGTCCAGAATGACCCTGAATTTTTCCGATGCTCCCGTGCGCAGGACGGCATCTGCGTTGGTTTTCGGCTGAAGTTCGAACCCACCAATACGTTCGAGGTGCGTGGCCGGGATCCAGCCGGCACCGCGCTCCAGTTCAATGCGCTTCCAACCACGTAGTGAACCATTCACGTTGACCTTGGCACCACGCTGCAGGATCTGCAGGGTCGCATAGTGGTCTCCCGCATCCTTGCGGACGTTCAGCCGGACCGTGGTGCGGTAGGGCTCGGGTTCAAGGGCGATGATGCCGCGCAAGGGACGGTTGATCGGCAGGGGGCTCAGGTACGCACTGGACACCCAACCACTGGCGGTGCCGGCATAGATCCGGGACCAGGTTCCCTGGCGTTCCATCGCGGCGACCCGCGAGTCCTTGACCAGTACGCGAACGACGGTGTAATTGGTTCCGGCTCCCCGGCGCAGGTTCAGAATTGCGGTAGTTATGTGGGTTGGCGGTGGCCCGGAGGGGACGTCGGCTTCAAGGCCCGCAGCCTTGAGCGCGGACCCGGGGAGGTGCGGAGCTGCGAGGGTGCGCAGACAGTGCCCGGGCACCCAGCCGAAGAGGGAACCGGCCTGGACGCTCGCCCAGGAACCATGGCGGGCCAACAACGTTACGGCGCTGGCATCCGGCAGGATCCGTTGGACGGCATATTCGGTCCCAGAGCCCTTGCGGAGGTTCAGTTCACCGACGGTCACGTGTGTCGGGGCCGGGGAGGATCCGCCGTTTCGAAACGACGTCATGGTCGTCCGACCGCCACGTACCGCGTCAAGCGAAGCGCCCGGGAAGCCGTCAACATGCAAGCGCACCTCGTTCTTGGGAATCTCCGGTCCCCCTCTCGGGTTGCGGTAGCAGACAGGTCCCGCAGGTGATGCGGGTATATCCGTTAAGACTAATCGACGAGCCGATGGCCCAGGTATCGCTGCGGCCTTGTATTCGTCACAGTTGCTCCAATCCGGCACAGGTAGCGGCAATCGGTCTTGACGTTCACGAAGCGCGGATCCTGAACGATTGGATTCGACTCGGTTAAATGCAAAGGCCCGGACCGCGGGAAAGCCCCGGGCCCGGACCAAGAGCGGTTCGGTTATTCGCCGGCTGGGTTACGCGAGCCGAGCTCCGCGTCCAAGCGCAGCAGGCCGTTGCCGTCATTTTCAATCAAGCGCACGCGGCCGACGATTTCACTGACCGTCGCTTCTTCTTCGATCTGCTCGTTGACGAACCAGTTAAGCAGCGGTACCGAGTCGATGTCGCCTTCCAACTGGGCCAAGCGGTAGAGGTCGCGGATGGACTCCGAGACCTTCTTCTCATGGGCCAGTGCGGCCTCGAAGGCGTCCAGGACCGTTGCCACGGAAACAACCGGGGCGGTGATGTCGCCAATCGCGGGGCGGGCGTCGCGGTCGGTCATGTGTCCCAAGAACTTCTCGGCGTGGTGGGTTTCCTCGTCGGACTGGGCCCGGAACCAATCGGCAATGCCGGGGAGGTCCATGATTTCCATCTCGACCGCAAGTTGCCGGTAGACCACCGACGCCCGGAGCTCAAGTGTTACCTGATCGTTGAATGCGTCTGCAAGCTTTCCTGTAAGTTCCATGGGCACTACGTTACGTCCACAATCCGACCTTGTCACCGAAGGACGGCCGTACTAAATGACGTGAAATTAGGAACCTCGAGTGGCCGATTCCTCGATCATGAAGGTGATGCTCACCTATTGTCGCGCACCGTCGAGTCGATCAAGGCATCGGGCGCGAGTACGGGCACAAACTGCACCCTAGATCGTTGACTTTTCAACTCCCTTGGGAAAAATCATTGGCAGCAATACCTCGGAGCATTCCATTTCCGCCCCGTTTGCATCTGCTTGGTCGGCCTTGGCTGCGCATCTCGGTCATGGCCCCACGAGCGGCTTTGCCCCGAGATCTTTTGGTAACTGGGCAAAGCCGATGTCACTTCAGATTATTCGGTAGGTCCCTCAGCTAATGATGCCTGAGCCTCCACAGGAAGGACCCGCGATCATTCGCTGTTGACCATTGTGGCTAGCTCAGCTTGCGGCCGCGGACCAGCAGGAGCCCTGCTATGAATAGCATCCGGCCGGCAGCGCCGATTCCCAGCGCGGTGAAGCCGGTGTTGACCAGGCCACCCTCCGGCGTCTTCGGTGCGACGGTGTCAGCTGGAATCGCCCCTTCGGGCCCTCCACCCTAATCATCCGAATTCGGCAAAGGGCGGTCGAACCGGGGTATCCGGGGCTTCCCGAACAAATGGGGCCCCAAGTTCAACCGGAGTTTCCGGAACGATTGGCGTTCCGGCTCAACCGGCGCTTTTCAGCACGAAGCCGAAGTCCAAAGTGGGATCCCGATCCCCGTGGTTCGCCAAGCCTTCGGAAGATGCCGTCTACTTGGAGGACTCGCCTTCTCGGTCGCCTTGTCCGGATTTCGCCGGCAGATAGCCCTTCAGCGCATCCGGAGAAGCCTCGCGGTGTAAGACTGCACCTCCTTCAGAACTGGAAAATTCTCAAATGAAGTAAGCACCCTGCCTCTCGGTCACCGGCTCACCCTCAGGACCAACCGAGACCAGAACAACACCGGCGATACCAGCCTCATTCTCATCCTGCAGGCCATCACAATTAGTATCAAACCAAACGTAATAGCCCACCAACACCCTGCCCGGATTCACGAAGAATCCGAAGTCCGGTGTCGGGTCATGACCTCCATCGGTCTTCGGCACATCATCGGACGGATCGGCAAAACACAGCTGCAGGTCCGCATGGAGTCGTGCTGATGGGAACCCCAACGCCATTGCCTGATTGGTTTCAGGCCGGGACCAAGCATGCACGTTACCTCTGCGCTGCCCTATCCATGAGCACGCGAACCAGCCGCGGCCAGTTCCGGCAGGGGCGCTGATCAGCAATAGACGTGAGGTGCCCGGATCTCTTAATGTGAAGCGTCCCAGTGCTGGATGGCGTTGCTCTCGGATGGACATGCTTCGCCTCGGCGGCTGCACGTCGTGTTCACGTAAATGCTCGCAGTTGAGTTGCCATCCGGCGACAAAGTTGGGGGGCTTCACGGATGAAAGCGAAGGCACCCGAGATTCATCCTAGGCGACCGGCCAGAAGAACCTGCCGACAAGTCTTGTCGTGAGTAATCCCGTCCGCTGTGCCGGCAGCACTGATGTCATGACGTGATCGAGGCACCTTCCGAAGGCGTAGACGTTTCTTGCCTCCCCGCATGGCCCTTGAACACAACGGGGAATACCGGCACACTCGGGGACTGATTCACAGGTAGGGGTTCGGGCACCCGCAGCGGCACTGATGAGCCGGGGAAGCAGCAGTGACCTCGTAGCGAAACAGGTGATGCTCTGGCATTCCTCTCCCGGTCTCGTGCGCCGGGTGCTGTCCGGATGTCGGCCGCAAATTTATGCCCCTCGGGTAGGGCGCTATTTGCCTAGTCCAGCCCGTCGCAGGGCATCGGCCATAGCCGAGCTTCCCGGGGCCGGAACCCTGGCCTCCTTGGCTGCCGCGGGAGCACCGGAGCGCGGATGCTCTGCCCCGCGCGGTCCGCGTGATCCGCCGGTTTTCGACTCTCCGGCAGCCGGCAAGTCGTCATCGAGGCGAAGGGTCAGTGAAATGCGCTTACGCCCGGGATCGACTTCCAGCACCTTGACCTTGACGACCTGCCCGGAAGTCACCACCTCCCGCGGATCTGAAATGAACTTGGAGCTCATGGCCGAGACATGGACCAGCCCATCCTGGTGCACTCCCACATCCACGAAGGCGCCGAAGGCCGCCACGTTGGAGACCGTTCCCTCCAAGATCATCCCCGGGGCCAGATCCGAGATCTTCTCGACCCCTTCCTTCAGCGCTGCCGTCACGAATTCGGGGCGCGGGTCGCGGGCAGGGCGCACCAGCTCACTGATCACGTCGCATACCGTCGGCAGGCCGAACTAATCATCCACGAAGGCCGAGGCATCCAGCGTCGCCACCGATCCGGTGCCTGCCGCACTCAGCAGCTTCTTGGCGAGGGCGTAGGCCTCCGGGTGCACGGCCAACGCATCCAGGGGTTCCTTGCCTCCGGATACACGCAGGAAGCCCGCACATTGTTCAAAGGCCTTGGCCCCCAAACGCGGAACCTTAAGCAGCGCACGCCGGGTGGCAAAGGGCCCGTTCGCATCGCGGTATTCGACGATGTTACGACTGAGCAGCGGGCCGACACCGGCGACCCGCGCCAGCAGCGACGGGGATGCGGTATTCACATCGACGCCTACGGCATTCACGCAGTCCTCCACCACGGCATCCAGTGAACGGTCCAGCTTCGTCGGATTCAGGTCATGCTGGTACTGGCCCACGCCGATGGACTTGGGTTCGATCTTCACCAGTTCAGCCAAGGGGTCCTGCAGCCGGCGCGCGATGGAGACGGCGCCGCGGATGGAGACGTCCAGTTCGGGCAGTTCGGCCGAGGCAAGCGCCGAAGCCGAATACACCGAAGCACCCGCCTCGGAGACGATGACCTTTGCCGGTTTGTCGGTGAGTAGGGCGATCAGCTCGCCGGCGAGCTTGTCCGTTTCCCGGCTTGCGGTCCCGTTGCCCACGGCGATGAGTTCGGTGCCGTGTTTTTTTGCCAGTGCGGCAAGCGTTGCCAGAGATTCGTTCCATTTGTTGGCCGGTGCGTGCGGGTAGATGGTCGCGATATCCACTACCTTTCCGGTGCCGTCCACCACTGCGGCTTTCACCCCGGTGCGCAGCCCCGGGTCCAAGCCCAGCACGGTGCGGTTTCCGGCGGGTGCCGCCAGAAGCACGTCTCGTAGGTTGGCGGCGAAGACCTTGACCGCCGCCTCCTCCGCCGCCTCGAACAGCCGAGTGCGCAGATCCGATTCCAGCCGGGCCAGCAGCCTGCCTCGCCAAGCAAGCCTGACCGTTTGGGCCAACCATTTTCCGGCCGGGGCATCTGCGCCAGCCGTCACGCCCAACGACCGGGCAACTGCCGCCTCGTAGCCGGAGCGGGCCTTCGTCAAAGCGTCCTCGTCACGCGGATCAGCCTCCGCCAGTTCCAGGTTCAACGCACCCTCGCGTTCCCCACGCAGCAGGGCCAGGACCCGGTGCGAGGGCTGGGCATGGATTGGCTGGACGAAGTCGGCGTAGTCGGCGAACTTCGAACGATCCATGTCGGCAGCCGATGCAGCGGTTGCGGTGGAGCGTAGCCGCCCGCCCTTCCAGAGCCGCTCACGAAGATCAGCCACCAGCGGCGCATCAAGGCCCACGCGTTCGGTGAGGATCGCCCGGGCTCCGGCCAGCGCATCTGCTGCCGCAAGGATCGCGTGTTCCTCATTCAGATAGGCGGCAGCCGTTGATTCCGGATCCAGGTTCGCATCCCGGAGCAGTGCGTCGGCCAGCGGTTCGAGCCCCGCTTCGCGGGCAACCTAGGCCCGGGTACGGCGCTTGGACTTATAGGGAAGATAAAGGTCTTCAAGCTCTGACTTCGTGGAGGCGTCCAAGATTGAGGTGCGCAGCTCGGCGGTGAGCTTTCCGGCCTCGTCGATGGCCTTGAGCACGGTGGCGCGGCGGTCTTCGAGCTCGCGCAGGTAGCGCAACCGTTCTTCCAGGTCCCGCAGCTGGGCATCATCAAGAGTCCCGGTTGCTTCCTTGCGGTACCGGGCGATGAAGGGAACGGTCGCTCCCCCGTCGAGCAGTTCAATGGCGGCGCGGACCTGCCAGTCCTTGACGTCGAGTTCGGATGCGATCTTCTGGATGATGTTCAGCTCACTCACCAGCACTAGTCTGCCGTATCGACCCTGGCACCCCGCTTCATTTGCCACATCTCAGCCACGTCGTGCCGCGAACCGGCCGCCTACGGAGCGGGCTGACGGGGTCCGGGTCGCAAGCTTCCACCGCCACATCACCGGATACGCTTATGCACATGCGTTCATCCCTGTTCAAGATCCTTTCCGGCACGGCCGTCGCCTTGGCCCTCATGGCTTCATCAGGCTGTGCCCAGGTGGCGGATACGGCTAAGCAGGCCGCCTCGAGCGCTGCATCTCAGGTAGCCGAAACGGCAAGGACCGAGGCGGTCAAGGCAATCTGCGCCCCGGTGCGCGACGGCAAGCTCAATGCAGCCGAAGTGAAGAAGCTCTCCGGCTTCATGGACCTGGCCGAGCAGTCGGGCCTCCCCCGGGAATTCACCACTCCGCTGCGCGCATTTGCCGATTCGGGCCTGGAGACACCGAAGGACGTCCAGCAGCAGCTGATGACGGCCTGCGACAACGCCACGAAATAAACGCGGACCGGGTTCCCTCAGCATCGGGCTTCCACGACGCCCTCCGGTCGGCCTGCTGTTCATCACCGCGCCGAGGTACAGCATCGATTGTCCTTTGCCCGTAGAATCGGCCACTGTGACGAGTATTAGCATTTCCAAGGCAGCCGTCCGCGTCGACGCGTGGCTATGGGCGATCCGTATTTATAAGACGCGGTCCGCGGCAACCGCCGCATGCCGGGCCGGCCATGTCCGGCTGGGCGACAGGCCCGTGAAGGCAGCCCAAATCATTGTCCCGGGTGACCGGATCAGGGTCCGGCAGCCCGGATTCGAGCGCATCCTGGAAGTCCAGTACGTCATTTCCAAGCGCGTCGGCCCCGAGGCGGCCGCCCGTTGCTTCATCGACCACACGCCGCCACGGCCCAAGGAATACATTCCGCAGATTCCGGTACGCGACCGCGGCACCGGCAGGCCGACGAAAAAGGACAGGCGCGAAATGGAACGGCTCCGCGACGGTTTCACCCCGGGCCCACCGGCATAGTATGGGCAGTGGAAGCCTTGTCCCCGGGCCCCGGCTTCTGTTTCCCCCCTTCGGGCCCTCTGAACAAACGAGGAATTTGATGGCTACCAAGAAGCGTTGGAAAGACCTGAGCCCCAAGAGCCGGTTCCGCATCCTGGCGCTGGCCGCAGTGCAGTTGGGGCTGCAGTTCATCGTGCTGCGGGATCTGGCCCGGCGCCCGGCAGAACTGGTCAATGGCGCCAAGGGCAAGTGGGTTGCCCTGTCGTTCATTAACTTCGCCGGCCCCCTGGCCTATCTGCTGACCGGTCGGCGTTCCAAGGCTCAGTAGCCGCGTGCCGAATCGTAGGGGTTGCGCAGCGGTTGCCCGTCGATGTACCGGTTGAGGTTGTCCACGAAAAGCTCAACGAGCCGCTCGTTTTCCGTCCATACGTTTGCTGCGGTATGCGGGCTCAACAGCACGTTTGGGGCGCTCCAGAGCGGATTCCCGGCGGGCAGCGGTTCCGGGTGGGCGACATCAAGCACGGCGCCGGAGAGGTGTCCAGCTTCCAGGAACGCGATCAGGGCCCGCTGGTCAACGACCTCGCCGCGGGCAATGTTGACCAGCAACGACCCGGGCTTCATGGCTGCCAGCTGTTCGGCGCCCAGCAATCCCCGGGTCTCATGGGTCAGCGGGCAGGCAAGCACCACGATGTCAGCGGCTCCCAGCGCCGCGGGGCCGAACTCGACGCAGGCACCGAACGGCCGACCCAGATCCCGGGGTGTCCGGGTGGTCCCGATACAGTCGACCCCGAAGAAGTCCAGTGTCCTGGCCACTTCCCGCCCGATGCTTCCCGCGCCCACAATCAGCGCTTTGCGCCCCCGTAGCGTGGCACTGGCCCCGGTTTTCCAGTCCCGGTCGGCCATGCCGCGCTGAAGCCCGGGGACATCGCGCACGAAGTGCAGCAGCCCGGCCACCACGAACTCCGCTAGCGCCCTGGCATGGACGCCGGCTGCCGTGGTGAGGGCAACAGCATCGTCGGTGAAGCCCAAGGCAGCTGCGCGCGCTCCGATGCCGGCCGAAGTCCCCTGGACCCATTTCAGGTTCGGGCTGTTTTTGCGCCAGCACTCCGGTTGCCACCAGTCGAAGTCGAACATCACCTCGGCCCGACCCAGCAACGAGTGCCATGTCCCCAACTGCCCGGCGTCCAGCTCGCGCGGGGTACCCCGGTGGTCGCTGCGGAATCCGGGGACCGGCAGCAGTTCCGGCGCGTAGTGGATCTCGGCGCGGGGCACCCCTGCTCGCAGCCGCTGCACGAGTTCTGGTTCGAGATAACTGGCCATCAGCACGTGCGGGGACAAATCCTGCTCCTGTTTGGGTTAACGGTTTCGGGCCCGGCACCGCCGGTCAAGGCGGTAGCGGACCCGAAACAGGGGGTGGTGGGCGTTCCCGGAAAGATTCCGGGTGGTGCGTTAGTTCCGGATGTCGGCCGGGGCCACTTCCTCGAACTTCTCCAGGTCGTTGCTCAGTCCAGCATATGTTCCCGGTTTCTTCGCACGTAGGTAGTTGCCGTAGATGACGGCGCCGATCAACGCGAGCAGCAGCAGGATCGGCAGCAGCGAGACGGCCAGCGCGTCGGAACCGGCAAGCAGCGGGAAGTTCCAAATGGCCATGGCCACGATGCACAGCAGCCCGAGGAACCCGATGCCGGGAGCCACGAAGGTGGAAAGCCAGCGATTGTCGCCTTCACGACGGAAGTAGACCACGATGGAGAGGGCGGCAAGCATCTGCAGCACCAGGATGCACAGGGTTCCGAATCCGATCATGGTCGGCACCAGCGTGAGGATCGGGTCCATGCCGGACACGGCAAATGCTGCGGCGACAGCTCCGGCAAACACGAAGTTGACAATGCCGCCGGTCAGCGGGACGCCGTTCTTCGCTGTCACGGACAGGGACTTGGGCAGGACCCGGGCACGGCCGAGCGCAAACAGGTAACGGGTTGCCGCGTTGTGGAAGGCCAGCAGTGCGGCGAACAGGGAGACCATGAGCAGGATCATCATGGTACGGGTCAGGAACCCGCCGAGGTACTGCTCCGAAAGACTGAAGATCAGGTCGCCCGATTCCAGGTGCTCCAGAGCCACCGTCTGTGCCTGGGCTGCACCGATGGCACTGACGATGGCCCATGTGGTGAAGGCCAGAATCAGCCCGATAGTCGTGATGGCGATGTAGGTCGCCCGCGGGATGGTCTTGAGCGGGCTCTTGGCTTCCTCACCAAAGAGGGCGGTGGCCTCGAACCCAAGGAAGCCGGTGGATGCGAGGAGCAAGCCGATGCCGAAGGATCCGGTCAGGATGATTTCGGGGCTGAAGACATCGAAGGTGAAACCGGACTGGAAGAGCACGGCAAAGTCGAAGATCATCAGCATCAGGGTCTCGAGCACCAGGGCGACGCCCAGCACCTTGGCGCTGAAGTCGATTCCGCGCCGGGCGAAGAGGAATGCCACGGCCATGGCCGCGATGCCCCAGATGATCCAGTGCACGTTCAGGCCGAAGAGGTCGGCGATGATGATCTGCATGAAGAATCCGGTGGTGCCAATGGCACCGGCAACGAAGAAGTTATAGCCCATGGTGGCGATGAAGCCGGCGACCAGGCCGCCGACGGGCCCCAGGCCCTTGACCACGAAGGCATAGAAACCGCCCGCGTTGACTAGTTTCTTGGACATCTGCGCGTAGCCCACGGCAAAGAGCAGCAGGATGGCGGCGACCACCAGGAACGAGACGACCATGCCACCACCGTTGCCCAAGGCGATGGCCATGGCCGCCACCACGACGACACCGGTCAGCGGTGCCACAGCTGCCAGCACGAGGAACACCACCCCCGGGACTCCTAATGCGTTGGCCTGCAGTTTTCCGACTTCTGTACTTCTAGATTTTGACATCTGAAACACTTTCCTCAGGGAACGGTTGATGAAGCGCGATAATGTGCCTAGTCTGCCCTCGTTTGCCGCCCATGGGCATGACGTTCAGCGCACACCATTTGGGTAAGAGCGCACGTGGGCCCGTTTCGGGTCGATTGCCAGCCCGCTATGAGCCGAAAGCGAGCGTGCGCTGGTCCACGTTGTGCGCCCGCCTTCTGCCGCTGTGGTTACGCCGGTGGTGGAAGAGGATGTTTCAGAGGCCTGGAACGAGACGATGGAGGCCCTTTCGGCCGGTTCTTCCGCACGGTCCAGCGGCACGTTTTCCGCAACCTTCGCTGAGGCCGCGTCCCGGCTGTCCAGCCCTCCGCCGGCCTTCAGCTCGACCATTCCGGTATCGGCCATCGGGGTGCCGGCTCAGCCGGGGCACAGGGCGTTGACGCGGATTCCCCGGCGCCCGTAGTCGCGGGCCTGTGACCTCATCCGGCCGATCAGTGCGTGCTTTCCCACCGTGTACCCGGCAGTCTGTGGGCCGGCATCGAGTCCGGCCAAGGATGAGATGACCACAATGGCCCCGGCTGAATCGGTGAGCGCCGGCAGGGCCGACCGAATCGGCATGAAGGCCGTGGTGAGGTTCGCATTCAGTGATGCCGCCCAGTCCTCGTCGCTGGTCTGCCCCACGGTGGCGACCCCGTGCCCGCCGGCGTTTGCCACCACGACGTCCAGCCTGCCGTGGGCCTGCAGGACGGCGGCGATGACTGCGTCGGCACACGCGGAAGTCGACATGTCTCCGGCCTGGCGAGCGCACCGATCTGCTCGGCAACCAGATGCAACGGTTCCGCCCGGCGCCCGATAATAACCACCCGCAGGCCCTCTGCCGCCAGTTTCCCGGCGATGGCAGCACCGATTCCGGTGCCGCCTCCGGTCACCAGCGCCACCTTTTGATCCTCGTCCCACATGGACAGTGCTCCCACTGTACCGTTCGTTGGGCACGGGTTGAATGCCCCTTACCCAGAACTCTGTCGCATTCAGGCGGGCCGTGGCTTGGCTTGACTTGGCTTGGCTTGGCTTGGCTTGGCTTTAACCGATCATCCCTTGACGGCCAGCGTACAAAGGGCGGGAGCCGGTACCCGCCCGGGCACTCAAGCTGCTGCCGTAGGAGCTATCCCGTCGTCCAGAACCCCGGCCATGCTCTGGAGCATGGCCGATTCCAGGCGGTGGCGAAGCCCCGATGCCGTCGGATCGAATGCGACATTGACCAGCTCGTGCGGGTCGCTGCGGTGGTCGTAGACCTCGAGTTCGTCGGTACCGAAGTAGATCGTCATCCGTCCCTCTTCGGTAATGACCGTGCGCATGCGCACCGGCGCCGGAAGCCCCGACAACGAAAATGGCTGTTCCTCCTCCACCAGTACCGCCTCCCTGAGTCGCGTCTTTTCACCGGTCAAGAGCGGCTGCAGGCTCATGCCCTGGATTCCGCGGAACGCGGGGGTCGCAGTGAGCCCCAGCAGGGTCGGTGCCACGTCGGCGCTGGAGACCAGCGAACCGTTCAGCCCGGGGACAAGCCCCGGAACCCGGATGGTCAACGGCACGCGGGTCACGGCCCGGTAATGCACGAAGTGCTTGAGCATCAGGCCATGGTCTCCGAACAGGTCCCCGTGGTCGGAGGTGAACACGATGATCGTGTCCTGGTACTGCCCGGTTTCCCGCAGCGCGCTCAGCACGTTGCCGATCTGCTCGTCCATGAACGTGATCAGCCCGTACTGGGCCGCCGCGGCCGCGCGGTACTGCTCCTCGTTCACGGCAAACGACATCGTCGGGTCGCTGTTCGGAATGCCCCGCGCGTCAATCATCTCCCTGATGTGTGCCGGGGAGGCAGCATGGTCCTGCTCGAACCCGATCGGGAGTTCGAGTGCCTCGGGATCGTAGAGTCGGGAATAGTCCACCGGCGGGGCAAAGGGGTGATGCGGGTCCGGGAACGAGACGAACAGGAAGAACGGGTCATCCTGCGCCGCAGCGGCACGGACCCGCGCCTCGGCCCGTTCACCGATGAAGCGGGTGGGATGGGCCTCGGCCGGGATCGCCGAGGTGTAGACCTGTTCCCAGGACGCGGCCCGGTCCAGTGCCTGCTCGACCCCGCCGAGAGCGCGCGGATCGACGCCGCGTTCGCGGGCCCAATGCACGTAGTGCCCGCCGGGGGCGTCCCCGTGCCCGATGACCAGGTCGACCTCCTGGTACCCGTAGTAGTCGGCGGGCATCTCGACCAGGGAGGCATCGTGCCGGGCCCGGTTTTCCCACTGGTCCCATCCGGCATCACGGTCCCGGTGCGCCGAATCGCGGGCCCCGGATTCCAGCAGCAGCGGCTGGGTTTGTTCGATCTGCTCGCGCTGTTCGGGCTCGAAGTCCCAGCCCATGTTCTGGTGGTGCAGCTTTCCGACGGCCGCCGTGTTGTACCCGTCGGACGCCAGCTGGCGCACGAACGTCGAGGCGTCGGGATCCAACGCAATCCCGTTGCAGCGGGTGCCATGGGCCGAGGGCCAGCGCCCGGTGAGCAGCGATGCGCGGTTCGGCATGCAGGTCGGGTTGGCGACCGTCGCCTCGGTGAAGATGACCGATTCGGCCGCCAGCGCGTCGATGTTCGGGGTGCGCACCTGGTTGTTTCCGGCAAAGCCCAGGTGGTCGGCGCGCAACTGGTCGGCGATGAAAACGATCACGTTGGGGCGCTTCGCGGCGCCTGGTTCCCGCAACATCAGGCCTTCCTGATCAGCGACAGCACGTTGGTGCGCTGGACGGCGAACTCGGGCAGCGCACGGGTGTGGATCTGGTCCCGGGGCGCGGGCAGGTCGATGTCGACGATTTCCAACACCCGGGCCGGCTTGGAGCCGATGGCCACCACACGGTCCGCCAGGTAAACGGCCTCGTCGATGTCGTGGGTGACCAGCAGGATGGTCATGTTGAAGTCGTCGCGGATCTTCAGGCAGAGGTCCTCGAGCTCGAAGCGGGTCTGCGCGTCGACCGAGGCGAACGGCTCGTCCATGACCAGGATCTCGGGCTGGTAGGCCAGCGCCCGGGCGATGGCCACACGCTGCTGCATTCCGCCGGAGAGCTGCCACGGGTACTTGTTCACCGCTGCGCTCAGGCCCACTGCCTCCAGCGCCTCGTCGATGCGGCGGTTCAGTTCGGCCTTGGGCAGGCGCAGGTGGCGCAGCGGCAGCAGCAGGTTCTTGCGTACAGTCAGCCAGGGCATCAGCGAGCGCGAGTAGTCCTGGAAGACCAGCGCCATTTCCGGCGGCGGGCCGGAGATCTCCTTCCCGTCGATCTCGATCGACCCGGAGGACAGCGGGTGCAACCCGGCCAGGCACTTGAGCAGTGTCGTCTTGCCGACGCCCGATGGCCCGACGATGCAGACCACCTCGCCGGCATCCACCGAGAAAGTCAAGTCCCCGATGATCCGGGCCGCCGTGGGGCCGGACCCGTAGCTCTTGCCCAGGGCATTGACCTCCAGCCGCGGCGTGGTCTGAATCGAGGTTTCCATGTCTGACTCCAGTGTTGTGGTGCGGGTGGTGGATGCGGTGGGGCTGTGCGTGCTCATGCTGCGCGCTCCTGGGCCCGCAATCCGATGTACCAGGCGAGGACCCGGCGTTTGACCAGTTCGAAGACCATGTTGGCCATGAAACCGATCAGCCCCAGCAGCAGGATGCCCGCCCACATATCAGCCGACATGAACGACTGCTGGGCCAACAGCGTCAGCGCGCCGATGCCCTGCGAGGAGCCGAGCATTTCGGAGGCGATCATCACGATGAATGCGACCTGCAGGCTGACCTGCATGCCGGAGGCGATCTGTGGGGAGGCGGAGGGCAGGTAGACCCGGGTGATGCGTTCGGCCGTCGTCAACCGGTAGACCTGGCAGACGTCTTTCAGCCCGCCGTCCACCGAGCGGATGCCGTCCATGGTGGCGATCAGCGTGGGGAAGAACGCCGCCAGGGCGATGTTCGCCACGCGCATTTCCACGCCGAAGCCGATCAGCGTGATCAAGATCGGCACCAGGGCCACGGCCGGGATGCCACGGAAGAAGTGGATGACCGGTTCGAACATCCACCGGATCAACGGGACCATGGCCAGGACGAAGCCGATGACCAGCCCGGCCGCGACGCCCAGGGTGAAGCCCAGCGTGAGGTTGCGCAGCGAGAGCATCACATCCGAGCTGAAGTGGGCGAAGAGCCACAGTTCCTGGAAGCGGATCAGGATCTGCTGCA
The DNA here is from genome assembly GCF_014190875.1 of Paeniglutamicibacter cryotolerans. Classification (NCBI taxonomy): domain Bacteria; kingdom Bacillati; phylum Actinomycetota; class Actinomycetes; order Micrococcales; family Micrococcaceae; genus Paeniglutamicibacter; species Paeniglutamicibacter cryotolerans. The sequence goes on from NZ_JACHVS010000001.1 coordinate 649,636, forward strand.
GCGGAGGAAAGAAGGGGTTCGTGGAGTTCGCGCTGCCGAACCACCACGCGGCGAGCGCGGCGAGCGGGGTCAGGACGCCGATCGCCCAGAGGGCCTTGCTGCTTTTCATGGTTTCACCTCCCTGTGGGACGGGTGCCAGTGCAGCACCTTGGCTTCGACCGATTCGGCAACGCCCTGGAACACCAGTCCCAGGATGCCCAGCACGGCAACCAGTGCGTAGAGCGTGGCGTAGTTGCCGGCCGCCTGAGCCTGGTAGATGGAGCGGCCCAGGCCGGGTGCGCCTCCGAGCAGCCCGGCAACGACGGTGACCACCAGCGATGCCGGGGCGGAGACGCGCATCGCGGTGCCGATGAAGGGGCCCGCGCTGGGCAGCACGATCCGCCACATCGTTTCGCCCCTGCCCAGTCCGTAGGACCGGGCGGTGGACAGCGCCACCGGGTCGGTGTCGGCGACACCGGCCATCGTCTGCATGGCAATGCCCAGCGCACATCCGATGACCACCAGCACCAGCGCCATCGGCGTGGTGGGGCCCAGCACCATGACCATCAGCGGCAGCACCACAATCGGCGGAATCGGTTTGAGGAATTCGAAGATCGCCAGCGTGGCGGCGCGGATGACCCGCGAGCTGCCCATGAGCACACCGAGCAGAACGCCGAGCACGGCGCTGATGCCCAGGCCCGTCAGCGCTATGGCGACGGTAAGTCCAGCGTCGTGCCAGAACGTTGCGGTGCCCAGCAGCTCAACGAACCTGCCGATGGTCTCTGTGGCGGTGGGCAGGGCGTTGCCGAAGCTCCCGGCCACCGCGGTCAGCTGCCAGATGCCCAGCGCGATCAGTGCCCCGAGCAGTCCCAGGCCGGGACGCAGCAGCGCGTTCTTCCTCCGGGGGCGGACCATCAGCCCCTTCGGGACCCGGCTACTTCTGGTTGAGGATAAGACCGTCATTGAGTTCCACCTTCTTCGGCAGGAATCCCAAGTTCACCAGGCGGTCGTTGACCCGGTCTATGTCGGCGATCTCCACGCTGGTCGGCCAGTAGGCAACTGCACCGCTCTTGATGACATCCAGCGGGGTGTCGGTGAGCTTGGCAGCTGCTTCCTGGGCCTCGGGGTGATGTTCGTTGGCGTAGGCATTGGCCTTGTTGATGGCCCGTTCGAAGCCGGCCATCGCTTCGGTCTTGGAGTTCACCGCGCTGTCGCCGGCAACCCAGAGGCCGACGGCGCCGGTCTCGAAGAACTCGAGCCCCGGGGAGGCGACCAGCTTGTCGCCGGCAGCGACGCCCTTGGCGATGAACGGGGCAACCAGGCCTGCCGCATCGATGCGGCCCTGCTGCAGCGACTGCAGCGCCGATGCCGGGTCCAACACCATCCAGTTGACCTTGGACGGGTCCCCGCCGGCTTCCTTGATGGTGTTGGATATCGTCACCTCGAGCTGCGCCTTGCGTGCCGGAACCGAGACGTTCTTGCCCTCCAGCTCCTTGGCCGAGGCGACGCCCGAGTCCTTGCCGACCAGCAGGCCCGTGTCATCCACGATGGACCCGTTGTTGCCGTTGGCCTTTGCCTTGGCCATGGCATCGGGGGCGTAGCCGTCGGCCGCCGCGACGATCTTCAGTTTCACGTTCTGCGAAAGCGCGTTCAACAAGGGGATCGAGGGGGTGTAGGTCAGATCCAGCTGGCCGGACTGCGCTGCGGCGATGCCAGCCGGCGGGTTAGCGACCACCGATGTTTCGACCTTCAGGCCCTCGGCCTCGAAGTAGCCCTTGTCCTGGGCGAAGGAGATGGCCGCGTCCGAGCCGATGCCGACAATGCCGACCTTTCAGGGTCTGGACGCCACCTGATGAGGCAGGCGCCTGGTCCCCTGACCCACAGGCCGCCAGTGTCAGCGCGACGGACGTCGCAGCAGCGAGGGCCAGGAATCGTGTTGTCTTCTTCATGATGTCTCCTTGGGAGTGCCGGCTGCCGCATGGCCGCCTTGGCTGGGGGTGTGCTGGATCGGTCCATTGGCCGCCAACGAGGGGTTTATCGGGTGGGGAAGGATCAGTCGAGCCGGTGCACGATGCGCCCGTGGGCGATCGTGGCCTTGACCTGGTTGCCGCGCAGGTGGCCCACGTCCGGGTCCAACGGCTGTTCCATGACGCACAGGTCTGCGAGGTATCCGGCGGCAATCCGGCCCTTGCGGCCGGTGGCGTGGTCCTGCCAGGCCGGATGGCTGGTCATCATGTCGATTGCCGCTTCGAGCGGGACCCGTTCGGGGTCGTCGGCGGCTCCTGGCCCGGCCGATGAGTCCCGGGTGACGGCCGCGATGACGGTTTCACGCCAGTCCGGGCTGGTGACCGGGGCATCGGAGGCGATGTTTGTCCTGATTCCGGCGGCCAGGGCCGAGGCCAGCGGCTGGTGCTTGGCGAAGCGGTCGGCTCCCAGCACGCGGCGCATCAGGGCTCCGGCGCCAGCCCGGATGGCCGGGTTGGTGCTGTAGCCGATGCCGTGCTTGGCCAGATCGGCCAGCGCCTGGGCGTCGGCGAAAGAGCCGTGGATGATATAGTGCCGGGCATCACGCTGATCGGCTGCCTGCGCGGCGGCGATGGCTTCCACGGCCGCGGCGGTTGTCGCATCGCCCGTTGCGTGGATGCCCGCCTGCAGCCCGGCGCCGTGGATGGCCGCGACAATGGCACGCAACTCCGCCTCGCGTTCGGCGTCGGTGGCGCCGGCAATCACCATTGCCCCGTGATCGAGCCCGCAGGGGGTCTCATAGGGCTCGGACATCCAGGCGGTGCCCGAGCGTGGCGTGCCATCGGCAAAGACCTTGACCCCCGCAATGCGTAGCGTATCAGCGTCGATGCCGCGGTCCTCGAGTGAGCCGGGCAGCACGGAGGCGAGCCCCTCGGCCACCGCCTTCGCGGTGGCTCCGCCGGTTCCAGTGAACAACAGCAGCGCGTTGACCCGGAGGCTGAGTTCACCACTCGCCGCGAGGTCCGCCAGAGCCTGCAGCCCGGCGGTGGCGCAGGCGCCGCCGAAGAGTCCCATGCCGCCCGGTCCCAGACCGGGTTCGGTCAGCGAGGTGATGCCCCAGGCATGGAGCTTGGCCTGGTAGGCAAGAAGTGATGAGCGCAGCAGTGCGGCTGGCAAGGGCGGAATGACCGGAGAAAGCAGTTCCATGGCGGCGTCGGTGAGCTTGCCGTTTGCCGTGCCGTCGCCGTTGGTGCCAACGACTCCCCCGGTAGTCCCCTTTGCCACTTTGCCCTCCAGCCCGGCAAGGTCAGCTGCCTTCCGGTTGACCAGCAGCTGGTGTCCGGTCTGGTCGTAGGCGACCATCGGAGCGTCGGGGTGCAGCTCGAACAACGCATCGGGCCCGCCCTCGCCCAGGACGACCTCGTCCCAGCCGTGGGCGCGGATCCAGCCATCCTCGCCGGGGGATTCCGCCCGCAGGATGTCGACCACTGCCGCCCAGTCGCCGGCGACTTCGGCACCGATCTTGACCGTACCGAATTCGGCGACGGCACTCGCCACGAAGTGCAGGTGCCCGTCGTTGATGCCCGGCAGGATGGCTCCCCCGGCGGCGTCGATGAGAATCGTACCGGCCTCGGCAAACTGAAGCAGTTCAGCCCCACCGACGGCCAGGATGCGACCGCCTGCGATTGCCACGGCACTCGCCTGCGCCGCTCCATCGGAGGCCAGGACTTCGCCGGAATGCACGATCAGCTCTGCGGCGGGCAGCGTTTGGGCCATGATCATCAGCTCGGCTCCTCTCTTTCCATGCTGTGGATACTGTGATCCACGCAACTCTTGGATTAGAGTATGTCGTATGACTAAGTCAATTGACCATACTTTTTCCGAACTATTTTTTTGGCGCTGAAGCATGGCCCCCGACCGTCCGGGCCCACGCCCGCCCTACCATTGGATGAACCCAGGAAGAGGTGCCCCATGGCCCGAGTCTCAGCAAAGGACCGCAGCCTGCAATTCGTGCAGGCAGCCGCACGTGTCATTGCCCGCGATGGAGCCGGTGCCGCAACAACGCGCCGCATAGCGGCGGAGGCCGAAGCACCGCTGGCGGCACTTCACTACTGCTTCCGCAGTAAGGACGAACTACTGGAGGAGGTGTACCGCTATCTAAGCGCCGACTACGCCAGGGCGCTTCCACCGATGTCACCCGGTGCCAGCATCGAGGAAACGATCACCCAGCACGCGCACCGGATCTGGAACCGGATGTTGGCCGAACCGCATGAGCAGGTGACCACGCTCGAGCTGCTTCTGCGCCGCTACCGGCTCGATGCCGAGGAGCAGGAACGCGCGCTGGCGGTGAACCGCACCATGTACGAGGGGTGGGTCAAGTCAACCGCCGAGCTGTTCCGCCAGGGCGCAGCGAACTCGGCAATGGAAGAGGGGCGCGATTTCGAGATCATTGCGTGGTTCTTCGTCGCAACGATCGACGGGGTGAGCATGCAGCACCTCTCGGACCCCAACGAGGCGCGCTCGGCACGGCTGATTGAGGCACTGATCGACGCGACGATCCACATGGTACACCGGCGGGACTGAGGATCGGGCGCGGGGAAAGTCCTTCTCAGGCGACGCGCTTGACCCATGGCGCCACGTCATGACCAGGCTCGCAGGCGGGAGCGTCTCGATGATCCGGAAATAGTCGCGCGATCACTGACGGGTCGACACCCACGCGGGATTCAGGTGCGGCTCACCGCGCCTCCCGGCGCTCCGCGACGCCGAAGTAGACGGCCCCGTTTCCGGAGCCGCGGTCTCGTCACTGTGCGGCAACGCTCAGGAGCTGGACTCAAGCCGGTCGACGAAGCCCACCAAGGGGCTGACCACGAGTGTCACTTGCTGTCCGGCACGGATCCCCGAAGCCTTTTTCGCATCCCGCAGCGTCCAGGCATGAGTACCGCTTCCGGTATCGATCACCAGCTCGTGGCGCACCTTGCGCCGTTCAGACCAGGACCAGCCCACGTTCGGGCCCCGGTCCCAGAGCGCGTTGTTGAGCTGGTCCGGCAGGAAGTCGAGGAACCTACGCTCCGAAATGCTCACCACGACCCCGGGGATGCTTCGGCGCGGCCCCAGATCCAGGATGCCAACCACGATTCGCACCGCAGCGGCCAAGGTCAGCAGCACCAGCACGAATCCGGCGACCATTAGCAGCCCACGCAGGCCGGCGGCCGCGCCGTCGAGCACAGCGATCTCCTTCATTGCCGTGCCCATGTTGACGGTACCCACCAGCAGGAGGATGCATATGGCGCACTGGACGGTACCCCTGAAAATCAATGAGATCGGTGAATGACCCGACCAAGGACGCAAGGACATCCCGAGGAACCTCGCCCACGAACCGGTGTTATCCACTTTCAACCATCCTTCTTTTGACACGCCAGCACGGGCATCATCCCCTCGGCGTAGAACGGACAACCCTTCGGCGCGTGGGGCACTAATGGCCTAGTATGCGCTGGTCAGCACAGTCTAGCCCCGAAACGGCAGCAATTCCTCAAACCGATGGAGCCTATGCGATGTGCCGCGGCAGAGCAGCGAAACCGACGGTGGACAAGTCAGCTGGAAACACGCAAAACAGCTAAGCCGGGAATGTCCTAGATGCTGCCCCGGACACTGGCATGGCACGCCGCGAAACTGGTCCAGGAGGACAATTCTTCGGCAGGACGGAGCCCCCTGGTCAGCTCCGAAGCCAAGGGATGGCCGATGCCCGGGCCGTACTTACGCAGCCCGGCAGAGGCCCGGATCCAGCAGCGCAGAGCGCCGGTACGACACCGGCGATTCACCATAGGCGGCCCGGAAGATCCGGGAGAAGTGCGCCGCGTCGGGCAGGCCCCAGCGCGTGCCGATGGTACCTACGGGAGCCTCGGCTTGCAGCGGATCCAGCAGGTCCCGGCGGCACCGCTCCAGCCGGTGCTCGCGGATCCAGGTGGCTACGGTACTCCCGGTTTCACCGAAGGCCTTGTGCAGGCTGCGGGTGGACATGAAATGGGCCGAGGCGATCAGCCCCGGCGTCAGCATCGGGTTGGCCAGCTGGCCGTCGATGAATTGCTGGATCCGGCGCAGTTGGCGCGATTGTTCGGCGTTCGCGCGGGCCGGACGCGAGGAGACCTCGTCGGCCAGCACGGTGGCGAGCAGGTCGATCAGGTTCATCGCCAGCCGGTGTCCGATCGGCCCGTCAAGTTCCGGCAGCATCTCGCCCAGTTGGGCGAGGAACGGAACGATGGCCCGGCCCAGCCCGGTGGTTTCGCCCATGCGCACTGCGGTGAGCTCGGCAATGTCCTCGGCTGGCAGGTCGATCAGCTGCTGCGGCAGCATCATCACGAGAGTCTTGAATTCTTCGTCGAAGCTCAGCGTGTAGGGGCGTTCGGTGTCGTAAATGACAAAGCCTCCGGGGGTGAGCACCGCCTCGCGGCCATCCTGGCGCAGGATGCCCCGGCCACTGACCTGCATGCTGAGCTTGTAGTACCTGTCGGTGGATTCACTGATCAACTGCGGGGTACGCAGGACCCGATGAGCGGTGGCGCTGACCTCGACGATGGCCAACTCGGCGAACTGGTGGCCGCGCAGGGTCCCCCTGAATTCGCCCGGGGTCCACTGCTGGGAATCGAGGGCAACGAAGGATTCGGACACCAGCTGACGCCATTGGGCAAAAGTCTCTGCGCTGTTCACCTGATACATGGGCCCCCACACCTCAATTTCGGGTAATCGTGACCTGCGCCACGCAAATGTGAGCGTACTGGATGGCCCGGCTTAAGTCACGCTTTTTCTCCCAGCGTCGAATAACAACCAGCTGGACTATCCAGTTGGCAGCAACCCGGACAGGATGGAGTCCAGCTGGAGAAGGAGTGACGCCGCCGAGTTGGCGCCGCCGTCCACCACCGCCACCACCTGCGCTCCGATCATGAACGTCAACAGCGACTCCGCGCCGGCATCGCACTGACCCTCTCCCCGGACCCCGGATTCGACCAGGCGATCACGCAGCTCGTCGCGCCACTGGGCCATCGCCGCGACGTTGTAGGCGGCCTTGGCGGGGTCATGCATGGCCGCCTGCCAGAACGGGATGACCACCCGCGCCTCGGCGAGCCGCTCCTCATCCAGGGGCAGGATCTCACGGCAAAAGGCCCGCAGTCCCTCGATGCCCGAGAGCCCGCGCACCGCCACCTCGGCGCGCCCATTGGTCCGCGAAAAGACGTAGTTGAACGTGGCCTGCAGCAGGTCGTCCTTCGTGGGGAAGTAGGGCTTGAGCGCCCCGTTGGCGAAGCCCGCCTCCGCTGCAACCTCGCGCATCGTGGCGGCATCGAGCCCCAAGCGGGCGATGATTCGCCAGGTGGCCTCCACCAGTTCGACGCGACGCCGGTCGTGGTCGACGATCTTAGGCAACGACTTTCCCTCCCTTTTGCCGGCCATGGAGCCCGGCTGAAACCGGATTGTGGACCAACCCTTGCCCAACAGCCTATGCCGGTCTATTCTCTACAAGTATAGAATAAAAAGTGTTCCACTTCACACTGGAGGATCAGATGACAGAGACCTGCGCACACGAGGCAAACAGCACCATCGTCCTGGACGACGGCCCCACCGCCGCCTACTCGCTGGCCACAGCCGGTGAAATCACAGCCGTCCGCGGACTGCTCGCCGATGCGGGGCACCTGCCTGAATCCGGCCGTCTGGCCTACTTGGGGCTTGTCGATCCCGAACGCGGTACCGAGGACGGGCCGCTGAACCGCCGCTTCCGCGCGTTCATCATCGACACCGCGGGCACGGCGCCAAAGGACGTGACCGTCTCCGTCACGAACGGCACCATCGACTCGGTCCTCGAGCTGGACACCGCACTGACCGGCGAGCTGCCGGTGCTCGAGGAGGAGTTCGAGGTCGTCGAGGAACTGCTGTACACGCACCCGGAATGGCTCGCCGCCATCGCCGCCCGCGACCTGGACATCGACAAGGTCCGTGTCGCCCCGCTCTCGGCCGGCGTGTACGACGAGGAATATCCCGAAGAGACCGGCCGCCGGATCCTGCGCGGCCTGGCCTTCTACCAGGACTTCCCCGAGGATTCGGCCTGGGCCCACCCGATCGACGGACTCGTCGCCTACGTCGATGTCGCAAACAAGACCGTTGACCGCGTGCTGGACCTGGGCATCGTCCCGGTGCCGGCCGAACACGGCAACTACACCGACCCGGAACTGACCGGCGAGCTGCGCACCACGCAGAAGCCGATCGAGATCACCCAGCCCGAGGGCGCCAGCTTCACTGTCACCGGATCCAACCACGTCGAGTGGGAAAAATGGTCCTTGGACGTGGGCTTCGACGCCCGCGAGGGACTGGTCCTGCACAACCTCTCCTTCGACGACAACGGCAAGCGCCGGCGCATCATCAACCGCGCCTCCATCGCCGAGATGGTCGTTCCCTATGGCGATCCCTCGCCGGTGCGCTCCTGGCAGAACTACTTCGACACCGGCGAATACCAGATCGGCCAGTACGCGAACTCGCTCGAACTGGGCTGCGACTGCCTGGGTGAGATCCACTACATCTCCCCGACCATCTCCGACGCGTTCGGCAACCCGCGCGAGATCCGCAACGGCATCTGCATGCACGAGGAGGACTACTCCATCCTCGCCAAGCACTCGGACCTGTGGACCGGGATCGACTACACCCGCCGCAACCGCCGCCTGGTGATCTCGTTCTTCACCACCATCGGCAACTACGACTACGGCTTCTACTGGTACCTGTACCTGGACGGCACCATCGAGCTGGAGGCCAAGGCCACCGGCGTCGTGTTCACCTCGGCGCAGCCGTCCAAGGACTACCCGTATTCCTCGGAGATCGCACCGGGCCTTGGCGCACCGTTCCACCAGCACCTGTTCAGCGCCCGCCTGGACATGGCGCTTGACGGCAACACCAACCGCGTCGAGGAAGAGGACGCCGTCCGCGTGCCGATGGGCCCGGGCAACGAACGCGGCAACGCGTTCACCCGCAAGCGCACCGTGCTGAAGACCGAATCCGAGGGCGTACGCGAGGCCGACATGAAGGTGGGCCGTTCCTGGATCATCTCCAACCCGAACTCGCTGAACCGCCTCGGCGAGCCGGTGGGCTACAAGCTGCACACCCAGGGCAACCCGACGCTGCTGGCCGACCCGGAATCCTCGATCGCCCGCCGCGCGGCGTTCGCCACGAAGGACCTCTGGGTGACCCGCTTCGCCGAGGAGGAGCGCTACCCGACCGGCGACTTCGTCAACCAGTCCCCGATGGACCAGGGGTTGCCGCAGTTCATCGCTGCGAACCGCGACATCGACACCCAGGACATCGTCGTGTGGCACACCTTCGGGCTGACCCACTACCCGCGCGTGGAAGATTGGCCGATCATGCCGGTGGACTCGGTGGGCTTCAAGATGCGCCCCGAGGGATTCTTCGACCGCTCGCCGGTCCTGGACGTCCCCGCGCCGGCCGCTTCCAAGCACTGCGCCGGCTAGCGACCCCCCATGAGTACGACGATGCTTCGGACCCGCGGGCCGGAATCCATCCGGGCCGCGGTTCCCCGCCCCGGCCGGGCGGGGAACCGGGGCGTCGCCGTGCTGGTGCTCGTGGCGGCTTCCGCCCACGTGTGGATGCTGGCGGTCCACGACCACGGTCCCTGGCTCTCGGTGCTGCTGTTGGCCATGACCGCGCTGTGCCTCAAATGCGCGGCCGGCGCCTGGTTCAAGCCGGGCGTTTCGGAACTCGGCCCGATCATGGGCATGTCGCTCGGCATGGCGGTGCTGCACGCCGCGCTGGCCCTGGGCGTGCCCGGGGGCACCGGCGGGCACGACCACGCGGCTGCCGGGTACGGTGCGGCGAACACCGCGGCCGGGCTCATGCTGGGCATCGTGGTGCTGGAACTGGCTGTCGCCTTCGCCGCAGCCCTGGCGCTGCGGGCCGGGCGGACCGCCGGCAACTAACGACATCGTTCCCGAAGCAGGGAAGAGGGGCAGTCCGCGAATCCTCGCGGGCTGCCCCTCTTCCCTGCTTGCAGTGGGTTCCGCACGTCGTGCGTCCACGCCGGCACCGGCCGGCTCGCGGGTTCACCCGTTGACGCCTACAGCAGCGTCATCACGAAGGTCTTGTCCTTGCCGATGAACCACATGTCCTCGGTGCCGATCGCGTGGTCCCCGAAACGCCCCGCGATTTCAGCGGCGCCCATCGAACCGGCATGCAGCACGTGGTCATAGCAGGGGCGCAGCTCGTTGGCAAAGGATTCCTGCTTGCCCATGAGGTGATCGGCATTGCGTTTCTTGTATTCGGACACGAAGTCGATGCCCTCGGCCAGCATCCCCAGCTCTTCGAACCGCTGCCGGTTGGCGGTTGGCGGTTGGCGGTTGGCGGTTGGCGGTTGGCGGTCAAAGCAACCATGGTCGTGGCGTGGACATCGGAGCACACCACGCCGGGCTTCAGTGCGCCGATGATGTCCTCACGCATGATCCAGGTCAACAGGTCGTAGGCTTCCTTTCCTTCCGGCGTCAGCAACAGCGAGCGGGCCATGTCACTGGTAGCCAGCACGATTCCTCCGACGGTGACCTTGACTCCGGCATCCAGCTGGATGCACTTGGTGTCCCCGTTCAAGGGGAAATCCGTGGGCGGTCCGGGGAAGAGCATTCGGGTAGCGGAATGCAGGTTGGTGAAATACGGTTCGATGCAGAACCGGATACCGTTGACTTCCCTGAACGACTGGATCGCTTCCAAGTACACGGCATACACGTCGTTCTCGGTCCGGGCATTGACCGCGCCGATCTGCCGCTGTCCATGGTCCAAGGCCTGCTCGATACACGTGACCCTTGCCCTCGCCGCGATGAACTGGAACGGCAAGTCCTCATGGTCGCGGATATCACGCCAGTGACCAGCGGAATCGAGGCATTGGCGGTCTGCAGCCCGCACTCGGCAAGGCAGTCCGACCAGCTCGAATTCGAAGAACCCGATGCCGCGGCCCGTCGACTCCAGGGCCCCTCCAGGATCAGGATGTTCACCGGGGATCCGGTAAGCACCAGCAGGGATCCGGCGTGGGCTGCGAGGGCCATCGGCATCAGCAGCTGCGCCGGTTTGCGTCCCAGCCGCACGGACGGCACCACGATCATCGGCAGCAGCGCCGCCACCGCCCCGTTCACCAAGATGAACGCGGTCAACACGGCGGTAATGCCCATCATCAGGGCCAGCAGCCAGCTGCGGCTGTCCCCGGCACAGCGAATCAGCACCACCGCCCCGCTGCCGAAGCCCGAATAGGCCGTATCTGCGTCGATGACGCCCGTGCCGAAAAGCGCCAGCGCCACCGCGAGCGCGACGATTTCCACCGGCAGCCTGTTCCAGATGAACGCGGCAACGGCAACACCGGGGATGATCAGGGTAATGGCGCTCTGCGTCATGGACGTACACTGGCCCGCACCGATCCGACGGCTACCGGTCCTTACTTACCACCAGGCGCCGGGTCAGCGGCCCGAAACGAAATCGGCCGCGAGCGCGACCGGCGAGGTGGTGGCCCGTCCGGCCGCCTCCTGTGCATCGGCCCGGTGGTAGGCGGCATACATGCCCTGAACGGCGATCCACCGCAGCGGTTCGACTTCCCAGCGTCGCACCGTGCGGTTGACCCACGGCATCACCACGCGTTCAGTGTTGGCACCCAACACCAGGTCCGCCAGCGTGCGCCCGGCCAGGTTCGTGGCCGTGACGCCCGTTCCGACGTACCCTCCGGCGAAGCCCAACCCGGTCTTCGGATCGTGCCCGACGGTGGCCTTCCAATCTCGCGGGACGCCGAGGACCCCGGCCCAGGCCCGCTCGATCCCCGCGTCGGCGGCGGCGGGGAACATGTCCTTCAGGATCCGTTCGAGCGCGACGATGGTCTCGGGCTGGGTCTCCCCGTTTGTGTCGGTGCGCGAGCCGAAGCGGTAGGGCACGCCCCGTCCGCCAATCGCTACCCGGTCATCGGCAGTGCGCTGTGCGTATATATATGTATGGGCGAGGTCTTCGAGGGTTTCGCGGCCTTCCCAGCCGACCTCGGCCCAGAAACCGGCCTCCAGCGGCGCCGTGACGATCATCGAGGAGTTCATCGGCAGCCACTCGCGGTGCAGGCCCTTGATGTTGGCGGTGAAGCCTTCGGTGGCGCGCAGCACGTGGGTTGCCGCCACCTGCCCGCGGCCCGTCACGGCCAGCGCCCTCGGTCGGGGAGCCCCGGGCGCATTGGATCCGGCACCGGCACCGAGGATCTCGGTGACCGGGCTCTGTTCGTAAATCCGAACGCCCAGGCGCTCCACCGCCGCGGCAAGGCCCTGCACCAGCTTGGCCGGCTGGATCCTGGCACAGTGCGGGATGTGCATGCCCCCGAGCGTCCCGGCGACGTTGATCCGTTCCCGGGTCTGTTCCGCCGTCAGCAGTTTCGCGTCCCCCTCGGGCCAGCGCGCTTCGTCGCGGGCCAGGGCCCCGAGCCGGTGCAGCTGCGCCGGGTTGCGGGCCACCAGCAGTTCCCCGCCCTTGAGGATGTCTGCGTCGATGCCTTCGGCCGCCGCCACTGCGATGACCTCGTCTATCGCTTCGTTGAGCAGTTCTTGGAATCGGCCGGTCAGCTCGCGGCCGTGGCTCTTCTCGTAGCCGGAGCGCCCGCCGGTGATCGAGTTCGCCAGCCAGCCGCCGTTGCGCCCCGAGGCTCCGAACCCGGCAAAGTGCGATTCGAGGATGGCGATGTCGAGGGACGGGTCGGCCTTCTTCAGGTAGTAGGCGGTCCACAGGCCGGTGTATCCGGCCCCGACGATCGCCACGTCCACCTCGAGGTCCCCGGGCAGTGCCGGGCGCGGTGCGGGGAGGCCGATTTCGTCGTACCAGAAGGAAACGTTGCCGTTGATGGTGCTCATGAATCAAGACTCCAGGGGTTGGTTCGCGCTTCGGACGGAACGGCGGCGTGCTGCGGTGCTGTTCAGCGGGTCCCGCTAACTCAGTTCGATCGGCGGCACGTCCGCTTCGAACCCGAAGACCCGCGCGTAGAAGGCGAGCGAGAGTTCGCGGTCCCTGATGATGTTCTCGCGGCGCCGGAAGCCGTGCTGCTCGCCCTTGAAGAGCACGTAGGCATGCGGAATGCCCTTGGCATCCAACGCGTCGGCGACGACCTGCGACTGGGCCGGCGGCACCACCTTGTCCTCGTCTCCCTGCAGCAGCAGAACGGGGCAGTTCAGCGAATCGAGGTGGTTGATCGGTGCCCGCTGCGCATAGAGCTCCCGGGCCTCGGGCCACGGACCCACCAGCGATTCCATGTAGCGGGATTCGAAGTCATGGGTGTCCTGAACCAGCGCCGCGAGGTCCGATACGCCGTAACGGGAGATGCCGGCGGCAAAGACATCGGATCCGGTCAGGGCAGCCAGCACGGTCCAGCCGCCGGCCGAACCGCCCTCGATCGCCAAGCGGTGCGGGTCGGCCAGCCCGGCATCGACCAGGCCGGTCATGACGGCCAGGGTGTCCTGGACATCGACCACTCCCCATTGGCCACGCAGCCGGTTCCGGTAGGCGCGGCCGTAACCGGTGGAGCCGCCGTAGTTGACGTCGACGACCCCGATGCCGCGGCTGGTGTAGTAGGCGATGCCCGGTGAGAGCCGGGCGAAGGCCTGGGACGTCGGGCCGCCGTGGATCAGCGCCACGTAGGGCGGCAGCTCGCCCTCCAGCCCGGCGTACTGCCCCAGTTTCGGTGCGTAGACGTGGGCGTAGACCGGTTCGCCGTCGGAATTGACGAATTCCATCGGGCGGGCGTCCGGAAGCGCGCGTGGATCCGGCAGCGCCGATTCGGACAAGCTGATGTTTTCCACAGCTTCTGTGGATAAGTTAATAACCCGTAGGCCGTCCCCCTCGGTCAGCGAGGTGGCGTTGACCAGCGCAAGGCCCCCGGCGACGTCGGCGGGTGAGATCCGGCTGAACGGAAGGTCCAAGTCAGTCAGCGTGGACGTGGCCAGGTCCAGACGCCCCAGGCTGGAGCCGTGGGTACCGTGGGTGACAAGCAGCGTCCGCTCATCGAGCACGGCAAACCAGGTGGTCCCGACCTGCCACAGCGGTCCGGCAAACTCCTCCTCGCGGGGACACAGCGCACGGATCCCGGCACCGGTGTCGAGGTCGGCGGCGTAGAGGTTCCACCAGCCGGAGCGGTCCGAGACGAAGGCCAACTCGGAGCCGGTGATCCATTCGGGCTGCAGTACCGATTCATCGGGCCCGCCGGCCACCGTGGACACCTCGCGTGCGACGCCGTCCGCTCCGAGTTCGGCGACGTGCAGTTCGGTCCCGTCCCAGGGCATGTTCGGGTGTTCCCAGCTGATCCAGGCGATCCTGGTTCCGGCGTGGTTCAGCCGTGGCGCCGCAACGAAGCGCGAGGACGGTGTCACCCGGCGCAGGTGTCCGGGATCGGCGGCGGCCGATCCATCGAGCGGAATCGCCACGATGTAACGGACCAGCGCATCGCGATGGTCCTCGCAAACGGCCAGGACCTCGCCGTCGTGGGTTCCGGGGATGAATTCGGCGAAACGCAACAGGGGTTCCCCCGCGGCCATCGACTCCGGGGTCAGCGGCTGCGGTTCCCCGCCGGCCTGATCCTGCAGGTAGACCCGCTGGTCGGCGAAGTTGGCGAACACCAGCACGCGGTTTCCCCCGGGGGCCACCGGCAGCCAGGAGGAGCCGCCATATTCGTTGACGCGGCTGCGCACATTAAAGGGCGCGGCCACGAGCTCGCGGGGAGCCTCGTCAGTGGTTGCGCCACGGGCCATCACGGTGAGCCGCCCGCCATCGGCCGGCCGCCCCTCCAACCACCAGAGCCCACCGTCAACGAAGGCTCCGCCGCCAACGGGCGTGGTGCCGGCCGTGGAGGATTCCGCGGATAGGGGTGACGGCCAGGAACCATAGGGCGCACGCGTAGTCATGTCCCGAGCCTACAGAAAACACTACCGGGATGTGCGCTGCGCCACTGTCACAGTTTCCCGCCCCCGCCATTCCCGCCGAATGCCTTGCGGGCCCGTCCACCCGTGCTCGTGGGGCCGGCATCGGCCGAACACGGGTACACCCCTTCGACTACGTGTTGCATGAACGGAGTGCAGCGCCGGACCTCCAGCCGGCTCCCGACATGCGCGTCTTGCCCACACAGGTGCACTGGCACAAGACTGGGGCCATGAATGCCTATGCCGTCTTCTTGCGCGGAATCAATGTCAACGGGGTCAAGATCCTCATGTCGGAGCTGGGCAGCGTCCTCACCGAGGCCGGATTCGAGTCGGTGAAGACGCTGCTGGCATCGGGCAACGTGGTGCTCACTGCGGACACCGACGACGCGGACCAGGTCAAGGAACGCTGCGAGGCGGCGCTGCGCGAGGCCTTCGGTTATGAGGCCTGGGTGATTGTGCGAAGGCGTCAGCAACTCCAGGAAGCCCTGGCAGCCTATCCCTTCACCACACCGAATGACGGCACGCCCCGACACGCATACATCACCCTTGCCACCGGCGAGGCGGAGGCCGCGGCGCTGCTGGACGATGCCCCCGAGCCTTCGGAGCAGGAGCGCGCGGCCGTCTTCGCAGACGTCGTGTTCTGGGAGGCCCCGAAGGGCGGAAGCACCACTACCAGCCTGGCTCGGCATTTCGCCAAGGCGAAATTCCAGGCCACCACCACGACCCGCAACCGGAACACCATCGAAAAGGTCATCGCGGCGCTGCCCCAGGACGCCTGAAGAGGCAGCGATTCACGCCACCGGGGGCGGGTGCTGTAGCCTCGCCTCCTGAAACCACGACCACCCCAGAAAGGACGCCATGGTGTTGACGCCGCTGATTCTGGACCTCATCGGAGTATTTTTCTTTGCCGTTTCCGGCTCCCTGTTGGCTGCCCGGCGTGGGTTCGACATCGTTGGCTCGCTGCTGCTGGGATCCCTGACCGGGCTCGGCGGAGGCGTGCTCCGCGATCTGATCCTCGGCGTGACGCCGAATGCCTTCGCACACCCGGTGTACTTCCTGCCGCCGCTGCTGGCCGTCATCGCCGTTTATCTCTTCGCGCCCAGCGTTGACAGCTACAAGGGAACGCTGCTGGTCTTCGACGCGGGCGGCCTGGCCCTGTTCTGCATAGTGGGTACCCTCAAGGCCCTGGATCTCGGGATGCCGCCGGTCGCGGCCATCCTGTTGGGCATGACCACCGCCCTGGGCGGAGGGTTGATGCGCGACGTGGTGGCCAACCAGGTGCCCACGTTGTTCGACCCGAAGGATATCTATGCCATCCCCGCGCTCCTGGGAGCCGGGCTGACCGCCCTGTTCTGGCAGCTCGGGTTCGTGAACGGCTGGTTCCAACTGGGCGTCGCCACAGTGGTTTTCACCCTGCGCGTGCTGGCCATGCGTTTTTCCTGGCACGTCCCCAAGGCCGTCGGTCCCTGGCATGGGAACTGGGCGCCGCGCCTTTAGTCGACGCGTTCCAGTTGGGCCCCGGCCTGTTGGTGCTTCGCATCCTCGATGCGCCGCGGACCGTTGACCATGACGGCACCGATGAGCATCACCACGATGCAGACGCCGAGCATCGCGAACGAGGCGCCCCAACCGCCCGTCGCGTCGCGCACCACACCGAAAAGCAGCGGTGCGACGGCCGCACCCCCATAGCCCAGGCCTTGGGCAAAGCCGGAGAGCACGCCCGAACCATGGGTGCTGCGCGAGCGCAGATTCACCATCAGCAGCGCCGTGGCAAAGGTGCCCTGGCCCAGCCCGGAGAACGTCATCCAGATCAGGGTTCCCTCCATCGGGGACAGATACAGCCCGATGTGCCCGATGATCCAGAACGCCGTGAACAGCGAAACGGCGATGATGGGGTTGCGCAGCCGGGGAATCCACAACGGCACGAGAAGGCTCATCGGCAGCCCGAGGATCGCGAAATAGGCCAGCATGGAACCGGCGGCTCCGGCATCCATTCCAGCATCGGTGAGGTAGGGCGGGAGCCAGGTGAAGTACACGTAGGTCTGCGCTGAGTTTCCGGCCAGGAAGATGGCCAGGCCCCACGCGACCGGCGAGCGCCAGGGATTGATTTTCACCGGCTCGATGGCAGCTTCCGGCATCCGGTGGGGGTCGGCGGCGAGGGCCGCGGCATGGCTGCGCCGATCCTTGGTGAATTGGACCACCCAGGGCACGAGTACCACGGCGCTGAGAAGCGCCCACAGGGCGATGGAGATCCGCCAGTTGGTGAGCCCGGCAACCGGCACGGCGAGCACTGGGCTCAGCGCGGTACCCACGGCGAGCATCGTCACGTATCCGGCAGTGACCACCGCGATGCGGCTCGGGAAATACTTCTTGACCAACGGCGGCAGCACCACGTTGCCCATGCCGTAGCCGGCGAGGGTCAGTGCCGAGAGTGCGAGGAACGGTGCCACGTCGCCGACCAGGGCACGGGACACTTGTCCGAAGATCGCCAACAGCACCGCGATGACCAGTACCTTCTCAAGCCCCCATGTCTTGATCAAGCGCGGGGTCAGCAAGCCGGAGGCGGCGAACACGACGGGTGCCAGCATCGCGAGCAGACCAGTGCTGAAGGAATCGAAGCCCAGTTCCGGTCCGATGCTTCCCAGCAGCGGGGGAACGGAGACAACGGCCGAGCGGATGCTCAGTGCCATCAGCATGATGCCGAGAAGTGCGCCGATTTTTCCGGCATAGGCCTTCTGTTGGGGTGTGACCGTCATGGGTATTAGTGCTCTGCCTTCAGTCTGTCGACCTGCACTAGCAGGTCCTCGAGTGCCTCGCCGAAGGTACTGCGGTACCAGGCGCCCGGCATGGAGGTTTGATAGTAGAGGCCCTCGCCGATGAGCATGATGGCCTCCGCCGCGTGTTCATCGGCCACCTCGCCGCGAATCAGTTCAAGCCAGGAGTGCTGAATGGTGTCGAGGGCCTTCAGTGACGGAGCGTGGCCGCCTTGGGCCAGGCGCAGCACCGCATTGAAGAAACGGTCGAATTCTCCGCCGACAATGCACGATGTGCGGACGAAGTAACGCGAAGGGCCCTCCGGGGCGGACGCCATGTTTTCGAGGTCCCTGGCGACCAGGTCGTTCAGTCCATCGATGATGGCTTGGGCGAGCGATTCCTTGGAAGGGAAATGGTATAGCAGGCCCCCCTTGGAGACACCGGCCAGGGCCGCAGTGGCTTCCATGGTGGCGGCGCGTTCGCCGTCGTCGCAAATCATGGCGACATATGCCGCGATGATCTTTTCTTTGGCTACTGGTGGGCGGGACATGACATCGACTCTAGTCGCTTTCGTGTAAGCACCATCTCATTGTAACTGTACCGTCCAGACGGTACAGTTACTCTCGTATATGCCCATGACTACCCGGGAACCAGCCATGACGACGAACAGCATCAAGCACAAGAGCATCGATCAGCACATCGACCCCGGTCACCGACGACGTTGGGCTGCACTGTTCGTATTAATGCTCCCGGTGCTGCTCATCTCGGTGGATAACACAGTACTCAGCTTCGCCGTCCCCGCCCTCACCGAGGCGCTGCTCCCCACCGGACCGCAGCTGCTGTGGATCATCGACATCTATCCGCTGATCCTTGCTGGCCTGCTTGTACCCATGGGCTCGCTCGGCGACAGGTTCGGGCGCCGCAGAATGCTGCTGATCGGCTCCACCGGATTCGCACTGGTCTCCGCGGCCGCCGCCTTCGCCTCCAGCGCCGAGCAGCTCATCGCAGCCCGCGCCCTGCTCGGTGTCTTCGGCGCCATGCTGATGCCCGCAACGCTCTCGCTGATCCGCAACATCTTCACTGAGGCAAACGAGCGCCGCAAGGCCATCGCCGTGTGGGCCGCGGCGTTCTCCGGCGGCGCCGCCTTGGGTCCGATCGTGGGCGGCTATCTGCTCGAACACTTCTGGTGGGGCTCGGTCTTCCTGATGGCGGTCCCAGTCCTCTTCCCGCTGCTGATCCTCGGCCCGACATTGATCCCCGAATCCAAGGACCCGAAGCCTGCTCCCATCGATCCGATGAGCATCGTGCTGGCCATTTCGACGCTGCTGCCGATCGTGTACGGCATCAAGGAAGCCACCACGGCTGACAGCCTGCTGATACCGATAGCGGCCATTCTGGTTGGCTTGGTCAGTGGAATGGCCTTCACCTTCCGCCAGCTGCGTCGGAAAAATCCGATGCTCGATGTCCGGCTGTTCAAGAATCCCATCTTCAGCGGAGCCTTGGCAGTCAACCTGCTGAGCATCTTCGCGTTCGTCGGATTCATCTACTTCCTGTCCCAGCACCTGCAGCTGGTTGCGGGCTACTCTCCCATCGATGCGGGCCTGCTGATGCTGCCCGGGCTGGCCATGACGGTGACGTTCGGGTTCCTCGCCGTACCCCTGGTGCGCCGCTTCAAGACGGTCACCGTTGTCGTGGCCGGCCTGGCCATGAACGCCGCGGCTTACGGGATCGTCGCATTCTTCGGGCAGAGCGGTTCCGTCCCGGCACTCATGGTCGCCTTCTGCGTCCTGGGGGCAGGCGTCGGCATGTCCGAAACCCTGTCCAACGACCTTGCACTGGGGGCCGTCCCGGCTTCCAAGGCGGGCGCCGCCTCGGCCATCTCCGAAACCGCCTACGAGATCGGCTCGGTCATGGGCATCGCCGTTCTGGGCAGCATACTGAACGCCGTGTTCGCGAAGAACCTCTTGATTCCCGCCGGCCTGACCGGCCAGCAGGCCACCGATGCCGCCCAGACACTGGGCGGAGCGCATCTGGTCGCCTCACAACTTCCGGGCACCAAGGCCGATACCGCGGCGGCTCTGCTGGATTCCGCCGCACATGCCTTTGATACGGGCGTCATGATCACCTCCATCATTGCCGTGGTCCTCACCGTCCTAGCCGCATTCATCGTCTTCTGTGCCATGCGCGGATACAGCGGGGACGTCACGAAAAAGGCTGACAGCACCCACTAGAAGCAGCGTCCGGAGCTGGTCGAGGGGCTGCGAATCCACACCCGATTCGAGGCGCCTCGCCGCCCGCAGGGCCCGGGAATCCGCGGTATTTCCCGTGAAGCGGAAGCCCCCGCGCCTCGGGGAGCACATCAGAATCGACGGTCAAAAGGTCGAAGTGGCCAAATTAATCACCACTTTTTGACAAACAACAACGAACTTTGCGACCGCGGCTAGTTTGTAAGGCTCAAGTCGCGTAGCGTAGATAGCGTAGTTCTAGTTTTTCTCGCAGTAATTTCAGTGCAAACACCCCGTTGCCGGGGCGAGTACCTTTCTGAACCGCGGTGAATCACGTAGCTGCAGGCAGAGTCCACAGTGGATTTTGCTCCCCCTACGTCCATTTACAGGACAGTCTCGAAAGGACATCATCATGGCAACTGGTACCGTCAAGTGGTTCAACGCTGAAAAGGGCTTCGGCTTCATCGCTCCGGACGACAACTCGGACGACGTGTTCGCACACTACTCCGCCATCCAGTCGAACGGCTTCCGTTCGCTCGAAGAGGGCCAGCGCGTCGAGTTCGAAGTTACCCAGGGCCAGAAGGGCCTGCAGGCCACCGATATTCGTCCCCTCTAAGACGAATCCTGGTTCGCGGCCCTGAGCTGATGGATTACTCCGTCTACTAGGAACACCGCATCCTTTGCACGGAAGGCGACACCTGAAGGTGTCGCCTTCCGTCGTTAACCCGGCGCCTGTTTCGTCGCCTCGATGTAGTCGATGATCATGGCCCCGTCCCAGGGGACGAGCGCCGCATACCAGCGGTCCAACCGGTCATCGCCGATGCCACCGGAACGGTACGCTGCGCTGAACTTCACGAATGATCCGGAATCCGTATGGCTGTATTCCAGCATCTGCTGAAGTTCGAAGCTCGCCCTCGTCCCTGCCCCAGTGAGCCGGGCACTGCGCAGGTTGGCCAGGTTGATGGCCTCGCGCTGGGCGTAGTACTCATCCCAGGCGGCATCGTCGCGGGTCACGAACAGCTTCCCGACGAAGGCCTTCCTGTTGGCCCGGGCCAAATCCGGAAGGCAATGGGCCGCAAGGTCCGCCGCCCGCCAGGCCGGGTCATCGGCCACCGCCTGCGTTCCGGCATTGGCCCAGTCCGAATACGCGGCCAGCAGATCGGCGGCGTGCTGCGCATCGGACCCCTGGCCGATCCGCGGTACGTCAACCACCGCAACGTCAGGGCAAGCTGCGGCCGGGGATGTGGCGCTTGGTACGGCGGTGTTTTCCGGGGCAGGATCCGGCCCGGTGCACCCGCTCAGAAGTGCCAGTCCCAGCACACCGGAGAGGGAAAGCAATGCGCGTGTGTCCATCGACTCAGGCTACCGGGGGAATGGAACGGCACCGAAACGGGTTGTCGCCTATGTGAGCATTCCCTTATCGATACTTGACCTGGCCCCCATCCGCCGCGGTGGCACAGCCGCACAGACCTTCCAAGAAAGCGTCGAACTGGCGCAGACGGCAGAAGCAGAGGGATACCAGCGCATCTGGTATGCCGAGCACCACAACATGCCATCGATCGCCTCCAGCGCCACCAGCGTGCTGATCGGCCACATTGCGCACCACACCAGCACCATTCGCCTCGGCGCCGGCGGCATCATGCTGCCCAACCATTCCCCGCTGGTGATCGCCGAACAGTTCGGCACCCTCGAAACCCTCTTCCCCGGACGCATCGACCTGGGCCTGGGACGGGCCCCGGGCAGCGACCAGCTCACGTTCAGGGCCCTGCGCCGCGAACATGCTGCCGCTGATGCGTTCCCGCACGACGTGCTCGAGCTCCAGGGCTACCTCGCCGGAGAATCGAGGATCCCCGGTGTTAATGCCTACCCGGGCCACGGGACGAATGTTCCACTCTATATCCTGGGCTCCAGCCTCTATGGTGCCCGGCTTGCCGCCCAGTTGGGCCTGCCCTACTCCTTCGCCTCGCACTTCGCACCCGATGCGCTGCTCCAGGCGGTGGCCCTGTACCGGGCCGAGTTCCAGCCATCGGAGTACCAGGCCGAACCGTATGTGATCGCCGGGGTCGGCGTCGTTGCAGCGGAGACAGACGAAGCGGCGTTGGCCACCATGGAACAGGTCAAGCGCGATCGGGTGCGCATGTTCCTGGGCCGAGGCCGCGCCACCGAGTTCACCGATGACGAACTGGAAATGGTCTTGGATTCCCCCGCCGGCGAATCGGTGCTGAAGATGCTCCAATACACGGCTGTTGGCAGCGGGGAAAGCGTCGCCCGCTACCTGGGCGAGTTCGCGCAGCTGGCCGGTGCCGACGAGCTGATCACCGTGCACAATTCATCGAGCGCCCGGGATCGACTGTCCTCCGTGCGCATCACGGCACGCTCCATGGCCTAAGCCTGCATGCGGCCCGTCGGCGTCGACCGGCGGGTCAGCGGTGCTCCGGCGCCATCGGCACGACCCAGCGGCGCACCGCCAGCACGAGGGCGGTGACCAGCAGCAGGATCAGCAGCCCGTCGGCCGCAATGTAAAAGTAGTGGGCCAGCGAGCCGCCGTCGTCGGTTCCGGCCAGCACGGCATCCGTACGCTTATTCAGCAATGGTCGAATCACCGCGACCTTGGCCAGTAGCACCACACCGAGCGCCACCACTACTTGGATGAACCGGACACCGACTCCGCGCCGGATGCAGGCCGCAAGCAGGCCGATGAACAACACCACCTCGAGAATGTTCATGGCCCCGAAGACCAACCGTCCGATGCCCAGTCCGAGCGGGATCGTGATCCCCGGCGCGGTGAACTTCAATGGGGCCTCAATCAGTGAGATCCCGATGATCAGGCCCAACCAAAGTGCCGGAAGCAGCAGTCTGGCGGCGGCGGCCAACATCGCCCCACCGGTGGGGACCAGTGCCGGGAAGTGGTTCGCCTGCTGTGTCTGACTCATGCTTCGACACTACGCCCAGCAGCAGAAAACTTCCCATTCCCAAGTAGCCCGGCTGCACCTAGGCTGGCAATAGCGGAGGCGCATCCGGCGCCCACCGAACCCGGAAGGGAGAGCAACGGCCATGAGCGACGTATTTGACGAAACGGTTTTCGACGAGCAAGTAGACGACGATCTGGATATTCCGGAGGACGGCAGGGACGGGCAGCCCTATGACGGTTCCTCCGACGTTCCGGAAACCATGGATGAACTGGACCCGTTGAAGAAGCACCGCTACCTGATCGATGACGATCTGCGGATCGAGGACGAGGTGGATGAGGGTGCGGACCCCGAAGACGATGATTCGGTGGAGTGGATCGAGGAAGACGACCAGGTAGCTGATGAGGACAAGGTCGAGGACTAAGCGGCCCCCGCTCAGTATGATGGGAAAGCAACGCTAAGCACTTTCCCATCCGAGAAACAGGAGCGATAGTGGTCAATCCGGTTCATCTGCGGACCCTGATCGAAGCCGTGACCCACAAGTCCTTCACCACTGCGGCGGCACGTCTGGGCTACACGGCATCGGCCGTGTCCCAGCAGATGGCCTCCCTCGAACGCGACACCGGCACCGTGCTCTTCACCCGCAGCGCGCGGAGCATCGAACCGACGCCAGCCGCGCTGACCATGGTGCGCTACGCCCGCCGCGTGTTGACCGACATCGACGCGCTGTTGGCAGCAAGCGCCGCCGCCGAACTCGGTGTCGACGGTAAGCCCGTCCAGGAACTGCGGCTGGGCATCTTCCCCTCGCTTGCCACCTATGTGCTGCCGCGCATGCTCGGCTCCAAAGACTGGGATTCACTGGGAGTCAGGCTCCAGCTGATCGTGGGCGAACCGGCCCAGACCATCCAGGGACTGCGTTCGGACGGGGAACTGGACCTGGCCCTGGTCTTCCAAGTCGGACCCGCCGGCTTGTCTTGGCCCAGCTCGCTGAATCGACAATGGATTGGAGATGACCACTTCCGCGTGGTCCTACCCCGGTCTTGGGGCATCACCGACGGCGCCGAAGTCACCGCCGAACAACTGGCGGATATGCCCTGGATCATGCACCACCCCGGATTTGCCGATGCGACGCTGATCTCCCGGCTCTTCTCGGCACTGAACCTGCACCCCCGCGTGGTGGCCTATTGCGACGATTTCAATGCATCGCTCCACCTGGCAGCCGCCGGGCTCGGGGCTGCCTTGGTGCCGGATCTGGCCATGGAGCAGGCACCCGAGGCAGTAGTGGTGGTCGATGTCCCCGAGATCCGGCTGGCCCGCAGCATCTTCTCCCTCGAACCCGGGGACCGGTCCAACCCACAGGCGCGGGTCTTCATGGACCGGCTCGCCGTGTTGCTCGCAGAGCCCCGGCTCAGCCGACCTCGGTGACCGTCCCCTTGCTGATCCGCAGCAGGCGTCCGGCCCGCCGGGCCACGGCCGAATCTGGGCTGACCATCACGATGCTCAGCCCAGCTCGCCACAGCTCCTCGAAGAGTCCCCTGATTTCATCGCGGGTGGCCTCATCAAGGTTCCCGGTCGGCTCGTCGGCAAGCAGCACCCGCGGCTTCTTGGCCAGCGCACGGGCGATGGCCACGCGTTGCTGCTGACCGCCGGAGAGTTCGCCGGGCAGGTGGGTTCTACGCTCGGCCAGACCCACGGATGCCAGCGCAGCGCTGGCCCGGGCTAGGCGTTCGCTCGGGGCCAATCGCAGCGGAGCCAGCCCCATTTCCACGTTCTCGAGGGCACTGAGCGTGGGAATCAAATTGTAGTGCTGGAAGACGAATCCGATGTCGTGGGCCCGAAGGTCCGCCAGCGCCCTGTCACCCAGTATCGTGATATCCCGTCCGGCCAGATGCACGCTGCCGGCTGTGGGCCTATCGAGTGCACCGAGCATCTGCAGCAGCGTTGATTTGCCACCCCCGGTCGTACCTTGGATCACGACCAGCTCGCCGGGCATGATCTCCAGGTCCACGCCACGCAGCGCCTTCACCGTGCGGCCCTTTTGTTGGTAGGTCTTCTCGACCTGACTCAGCCGGTACAGGGGTTCTCGTTTCGAGGACCCCTGGTCAGCAGTGGCTTGCAGGTGCTCACCTGTCTTGTTCATTATTGCCTCGCTCATGTTTTCAGGCCACCGATCGCAATGCTTCTGCCGGACGCAGTCGGGCGGCACGCCATCCACCCAGGATTCTGGCGAGTAGTCCGCCAGCGACGGCCACGGCCAGGGCCATCAGGTTCACGGAGAAGGGCAGGTGCAGCACGACGTCTGCCGCCGTGGCGACCGCTTGGGCTGCGGCCCCGCCACCACGTTCGCCACCGGACCCCGCTCCACCGCCCATGAAACCGGATCCCTGTGTCGAGCTGGCCGCGGCGGCGGTGAGCGTGGGGGAGAACAGGTTGACAATCAATATCCCGGCCACACCCGCCACGATCCCGATCACGCCACCGATCAGCGACTGGATCAGCGATTCCCCGGCGACTTGTTTGACGATGCTCGTGTTGCGCCAGCCGATCGCCTTCAACGTTCCAAATTCCCGGGTCCGTCGAGAAACCCCGGAGAGGGTCAGCAGGATGGCCAGGAGGAAAGCCACGCCCAGTACTGCCACCGAGAGCCATGTGCCCAGGGAAGCCACGAGGCCGGAGGCGGTGGACAAGGAACCGGTCACGGTGGAGCCCAGATCGGCCTGGGTATTGATGGTGTTATCCGGCAGCACGTTGGCCAGGTCCGCCTTCAGCGCGGAGACCTTGTCCGCGTTGTCGGCCAGCACGTAGAGGGTGCTGGCCATTCCGGCTTTGTCAGAGAGCTTTTGTGCCACATCCAGCGGGGTGTAGCTATTTGAAGCCGTCTCGGCCTCGGCTCCGGTGCCGGTGAAATTGGTTCCGCCAATGGAAAGCTTGTCCTTGAGGGCCAGATCGGAGCTGGTTGCGTAGGCTGCATCCAAGACCACGTTGTACTTTCCGGCATCATCGGCGCCCAGCAACCGACCGGAGCTGAGAGTCGCCGATGCCAAGGGACCCACTGTTGCTCCCTCGGCGTCTACACCCATGACGGTGAAGGAATCCACGTTGAATGCCCCTCCCCCGCCCGGGCCCTGCCGCTGCGCGTTTCCACTCGGGGAACCCATGGTGGAGCCCTCGGATCGGGAAGGGATCTCGTCGTTGAAAGTGACGTTGTTCAGTGAAAGCACGCCGGAGGCGGCTGCCACGCCAGTGCTGCCTTGCACCGTCTTCAATGCCGTGGACTTGAAGCTCGTCGATCCCCGACCGGTTGTCAACCGGGATTTGGCAACCTCTGTGGTCCTATGTCCGGTAGCGCTTCCCTCACGGGAGCCGAACTCGAATCTGGAGCCCGAGGGGCGTTCCCCGTTGGCCGGGGCTTGGGGCGCCGCTGTAATGGTGATGTCCGTGCCAAATCCGTACACCGAAGACAGGGCCTCGGATTGCGCGGTTCGGACTCCGGTCGACAGTGAGTTGACGATCATCACCAGGGCGATGCCCAGAGCCATCGCAGTGTCGCTGATTGCCGTTTGCTTTCTCCGGCCCACGAGTTCCCGCCGTAACTACCGTGCAAATATGCGATCCCTTTCACGACGTGGCTCGTTGCCGCGTCGTGAACCACGCTATGGATGAAATCTATGCCGTGGCATAGGCCGTCCTGAGTGGGGCTGTGTCCAGCTGTGTATTTCGGGTGGCGAGGTTTCCGCTGCTACTTGTACCGCTTCATGCTTGCCCCGCTGGACCGGCGAATGTTTCCGGTACCGTTCTTGGAGATCTTAGTGCCGCTGACCTTCACTGCGGCCTTCTTCGCAGCAGCCAGGCCCCCGCTGTAGGTACCCGGTTTGAACCCACCCCACCCGTTGGCAGTGATGGAGGACTTGGTGATCTTCACGTTCTTTGCCGTTGAGACGGTGATGCCGGCCTGGCCGTTGCGGTACGCGTTCACCGTCTTCAGTTCGGTCCCGCGGCCGGTGACCTGGATGCCGATTCCGTGATTGTCAGCGCTGCGCAGGGAGAAGGCCTGAGAGTGGGCACCTTTGAGCACCACGGCACCGGTGTTCGTGGCATTGGCATAGCCAACGACGCCGATCCGGCCCACCCGGGAGAACGTCGAGGTGCTCAGCGCCTTGGAACGCACAGCCAGCGAATACTTGTTCTTCTTGCTCGGAGCCTTACCCGTGTAGAGCGCGCGGTTCTTGTGATCCACCCAGTACGTACCGGCCTTGACCTTGGACTTGGCGGTGACCCGCTTCAGCGGGGAGCCATTGGCGAAGAGCAACTGAGCCGTGTTGCACTGGGCACCGGGTTTGCAGGCTGCGGACTTCTTCGCCTTGGCCGGGATGTATTTGGAGGAGATCTTGTAGATCTTGGCCGCCTTCTTGGCCTTCACCTCGATGCGCCCGTCCAGGACCGATTTGGTGCTGCCGACACCCAGCAGGGTCTGGCGCGATTTCAGCTTCACACCGGTGGGTTTGAAGGTTCCGGTGCCCAAGCAAATGACTGCTCCCTCGGGCTTTGCGTTGATCGCCTTTTGAATGCTTGCCCCGGATTTCACCGTCGTGCTGCAGTACTTCGCCGGGTTGATCGTCGAATTGGCGGTGGTGGTTCCGGACGCCGGCTTGGCAGTGAAGATCCAGGGCGAGAGCCCGTTGAACGAGGTGCGGAAGTCCCGTCCGGAAACCGTGGCTTTCTTCCCGTCCATCGAGGTGGCTGTGGCTGTCTTGATCGTCTTGTCGGTGGAACTGGCAATGGAGATCTTCGCGACGCTGGGCAGCTTGAAGAGCTTGCGGGCGTCTTTCTGAGTCAGCGAATCGGTCCAGGACCGGTAGGGGTTTTTGCTTGACACCATCGTGGACCACTCATCCTTGACACCCCTCAGGTACGCCGGAGTGGGGCCTCCCCAGACTGCGGAGGAATCACGGGTATGCCCACCGGTCGACGAGGAGTACAGAGTCTCGGCCAGAGCAGTGCCATAGGTCACCACCCGGGATTTGACCGGGCCCTTCGCTGCATTCCGCTGCACAGTTGCGTCAACGGCCGCTTTCCACGCACCAGCAGAGGTTAAACCCACGGCATCGTTTTCATGGTTCCATCCGGTGTACTTCTGAGATTTCACCTCGTCATACACGTTGCAGTCGCAGGCCGCTTTCACTGAGCCCATATTGCGCATGGCATAGGTGCGCCCGGCAATCGCCTGCGCCTGCAGTGCCGCCGGTTCCCAGAACGAGGGCATCTCGGCCAGCCCATAAAGGTATTCGTCGTTCAGCCGCATGACGCCCACGGCGTTGACCTGCTTGTCGAGGACGCCGACCTGGATCTTGCCGTGCTTGTAGGTGACTGCCCCGCGGTTCTCGGCGTTGGCCTTCTCCACGGTGAGGACCGAGATGTTTTCCGATGGCCAGGCGCGCGTGCCTTCCCAGAGGATCTCGAGCTTGCCCTTCAGCGTCACGGTGACCGCCTTGACGGGCTTCTTGTTCGGGTCCTTCAACGTGTAGCTGAGTTTGCCACCGGAGAGCTTCAGGTCCAGGATGCTGCCACGTCCTGCCACCGTGGTCTTCTTGTAGTCGCCGCCCAGATCCCGCAGCTGCATCGCCGATCCGGCGACCCTCAGCCGGGCGGTATCGGCCTTGAGCAACTGCACGCGGATGTCGGAATTGGCGTACCTGGTGCTCCAGTCCGCCTTGGAACCAGAGTAGTAGTACTCGAGAATCCGCTGGGCGCTCCAACCCTCCACCGCCATGGCCCGCGCACCGTACTGGCTCATGCCCACTCCGTGGCCCCAACCGGCACCGTTGATGGTGAAGGACGCGGGTCCACCGTTGGCGATGGCATATCCGGTTCCGTCCGGGCGCACCCCGAGGATCGCCTTGTCGAAGACCTGGCGTTTGTCCTTGCCGTAGGCGTACTGCTCGGCCTTGGGGTATCCGTATTTTCCGGTCTCCCAGCCGGTATCCGCCCACACGTTGGCCATCGCCTTGTACACGGTCACGGCCTTGCGCTTGGTCGAGTAGACCACCACCCCGTCGCGGTACGCGCGCCAGGAGCTGGCATCGCGCAGCTTGCCGGTCCCCGCATCAGCCCCGCCGAGCTTGGCCGCAGCCTTGGCCAGATAGGCCTTGTTCGCCGAGGCGATGCTCGGGGCTGCGGCCACCACCTGGATCGGGGCGGCGGTTGCCGGCGCCACTGGCCCCAGCAGGGAGGCAAGCAATGCCGTACCGAGCAGTGCGGAGATCAGCTTCATGGGTCAATGCCTTTCGAACCAGGGTCAGGGAAGTGGAACAAGTGAGTGTTCAGCGCCGGGCTGCCAGGGCGGCCCGGACCTGTTCGGCGGCAGCGAGGAGTTCGGGCAGTACGAGCGCGGCAGCCTCGTCGACATCGTGCCCGGTGCCGTTGGGCAACGTGCTCATGGAGATGTTCAGCGCCGCTGCCACCGATCCGTCGGGAGCGAAGACCGGTGCCGCGATGGAACGCAGCCCGATCTCCAATTCCTGATCCACCAAACAGTAGCCTTGCGCCCTGACCCGGGTCAGCTCGGCACGCAGTTCGGCCGGGTCGGTGATGGTGTTCGGTGTCAGCGCCGAAAGCTCCCGGCCGGCCAGACGCGCTTCCAGGTCGGCTGCGGGAAGATGTGCGAGCAGCACCCGGCCCATCGACGTGGCGTAGGCCGGGAAGCGGCTGCCCACGGAGATCCCCACCCGCATGATCGATCGGGCATGCACCCGGGAAATGTAGACGACGTCGGCTCCGTCGAGGACCGAGGCGGAGGAGGATTCACGCATCCGGGCCGAGAGTCCTTGCAGCACCGGGTCGATGAGCTGGGGCAGCGTATGGCTGGACAGGTAGGAGTAGCCCAGCTGCAGCACGCGCGAGGTCAACTCGAAGTGCTTGCCGTCGGTTTGAACATAACCCAGGTCGGCCAGCGTGAGCAGGAAGCGCCGGGCAGTGGCACGGGAGAGCCCGGTCAGCTTCGCCACGTCGGTGAGCGTCATCGAGGGGTGTTCGGCGTCGAAGGCACGGATGACGTCCAGTCCGCGGGCCAGGGATTGCACGAATTGGCTGCCCGCATTGCTGTTTTCGACAGCCTGCGGGACTGCGCTCGTGTGCTCCATGTGGTCCTTCCGATGTGGTCGCTGGGGCGGTGGGTGCTCATGCGCCGAACTACACCGAAAGCACAACCACCAGTCCCAGCGTACCGATCGCCAGCACGCTGAGGCTCATCCAGAGCACGGCGGCCACGTCGGCGTGGATACGTTCGTCGGAAATTCCCCGGGCGCGCACCGCATAGCGGCGGCGCTGGGTGAGGTAGATCCCGGCGGCCAGCCCCACGGCGAGCAGCACCATCGCCAACGTTCCAACCCCGTAGTGCGGCATCCAGCGCAGGAAGACCGACGCCGCGACACAGAGCGAGAGCGTGGTGCGCCCCCAGGACATGACTGTGCGTTCGGGCTGCAGGCCAGGATCGCGATGTGCGCGTTCCGGAGGGGCGGAAGCCACTAGTGGGTCGCTATCAAAACCGCGACGATGGCCGCCGCAATGGCGCCGCCGAAGCCCAGCAGCGGGATGATCAAGGGTAGCGGCAACGGCCGTCCGTGGCGCATGCTGCGTTCCACCGAGGCCCAACGCACCGCGGCGCCACCGGAAATCAACATCCCGATGCAGATGATGAACACCGCGAGGCCCTGGCGCAACTGCTCGGGGAACACGTCGGAGGCGAAGGCTTCCAACGCGATTCCACCGGCCAGGAAGGCGAGCGCGGTGCGGATCCAGGCCAGGAATGTGCGCTCGTTGGCCAGCGTAAAGCGTGCGTCGGGTTCTGCTCCCCCGGGCAGCACCTTGCGGGCCAGCCAGCCTCGTCCCTCTTCTGGTTCGCTCATCGCTTTTCCCTTTGAACTTGCTTGATTAGACGCGGCGCAGTGCCACGGGCAGACGCTCGGCCAGCTCCTCAAAGCCTATCCCGTGCGTGGAACGCACGCTGACTCCGGATGCGTCGATGACGAACACGGCGGACTCCGTGTAGATACGCGAGACGCAGCCCAGCCCGGTCACCGGGTAGGTCAGCTCGCTGACCAGCTTCGAGGAACCGTCCTTGGCGAACAGTCCCATCATGACCCAGGTTTCCTTGGCGCCGATGGCCAGATCCATGGCGCCGCCCACGGCCGGGATGGCGCCCGGTGCGCCGGTATGCCAGTTGGCCAGGTCGCCGGACGCCGAGACCTGGAAGGCCCCGAGCACGCAGACGTCCAGATGCCCGCCGCGCATCATCGCGAACGAATCGGCGTGGTGGAAATAGGAGGCCCCGGGCAGCTCGGTCACCGGGATCTTGCCGGCATTGATCAGGTCCGGATCGATGTCGTCGCCCTCTGCCGCCGGGCCCATGCCCAGCATGCCGTTTTCGGTATGCAGCGTCACGCCCTGCTCCGCCGTGAGGTAGTTCGAGACAAGCGTCGGCTGGCCGATGCCCAGGTTCACGAAGGAACCCGGGGCGATGTCCGCCGCCACGATGGCAGCGAGCTCATTGCGGTCCAGTGCCGCATCGGTGTGGGTGAAGGTCATTTCGGTGCTCATGCCTGTTCTCCTGCACTGGTGCCAAGGGCGACGATGGTGTTGACGTAGATGCCGGGGGTGATCACGTTCTCCGGGTCGATCGAGCCGGCCGGCACCACCTCATGAACCTGCACGATGGTGGACGTCGCCGCTGCGGCCATGATCGGACCGAAGTTCCGGGCCGTCTTGCGGTAGACCAGGTTGCCGAAGGTATCGGCGCGCAGGGCCTTGATCAGTGCAACGTCTGCATGGATCGGGTACTCCAGCACGTAGCCCTTGCCGTCGATCATCCGGGTTTCCTTGCCCTCGGCGAGCATGGTGCCGTATCCGGTCGGCGTGAAGAACGCTCCGATGCCGGCACCGGCGGCGCGGATGCGCTCGGCCAGGTTGCCCTGCGGCACCAGCTCGAGTTCTATTTCACCGGCGCGGTAGGCGGCATCGAAGTGCCATGAGTCGGACTGGCGCGGGAAGGAACAGATGATCTTGGAGACCTTGCGTTCCTTGATCAGCAGCGCCAATCCGGCGTCCGCCTGCCCGGCGTTGTTGTTCACCACCGTCAGGTTGGTGGCGCCGCATTCCAGCAGCGCGTCGATGAGTTCCATCGGCTGCCCGGCATTGCCGAACCCGCCAATCAGGACGGTCGAGCCGTCGGTAATTCCCGCCACTGCCTCGGCGGCTGTGGCTGCGATCCTCGGTGCCATGCTTTTCGTTTCCCTTGTCTCGTTAGGTAGGTACTGCGGCCCGCGGCGGGTGCCTAGCGGGTGGCCTCGGTGTTTTCCAGCACGACGGCCAGGCCCTGCCCGACGCCGATGCAGATCGCAGCGACGCCCCAGCGGTCGCCGGTGGCACGCAGCCGGGCCGCCAGAGTGCCCAGGATGCGCAGGCCGGAGGCTCCCAGCGGGTGGCCGATGGCGATGGCCCCGCCCCACGCGTTGACGAGCTCCGGGTCGATGTCCCAGGCCCGGATGCAGGCCAGCGACTGTGCGGCGAATGCCTCGTTCAGTTCAACGGCTGCCACGTCGTTCCAGGAGATGCCGGCCTTGGCCAGCGCCTTGTTGGCCGCCTCCACCGGGGCAAAGCCGAAGAACCGCGGGTCGTTCGCATGCGAGGCCCGGGAGGCGATGCGGGCCAGCGGTGCGGTGCCGAGCATCGCCTGTGCCTTTTCGCTGCCGATCCAGGCGGCCGAGGCGCCATCGGACATCGGGGAGGCGTTGCCGGCGGTGACGGTGCCGTTCTCTGCCGGGCGGAAGACGGTGCGCAGCGCCGCGAGCGTCTCGGCGGTGGAGTCGGCGCGGATGGTCTCGTCGCGGATGGTTTCGGTTCCGCGCTGGGAGGCAGCCGGCACTGAAACGACCAGGTTGTCGTAGTGTCCGGCGTCCCAGGCCGCTGCCGCCCGCTGGTGGCTTGCGGCGGAGAACGCATCCTGGTCTTTGCGGGAGATGGAGTACTTTTCGCGCAGCTGCTCGGTGGCTTCGCCCAGGGAGACGGTCCATTCGCCGGGCATGGCCGGGTTGACCAGGCGCCAGCCGAGGGTCGAGTTGGACAGTTCGAGGTTCGCCATCGGGAACGGCCGGTCGGTCTTGGGCAGCACCCAGGGCGCACGGCTCATGGATTCGGTGCCGCCGACGAGGAGCAGGTCGGCGTCCCCGACATTGATCTGGCGCGATGCCGCAATGGCCGCATCGAGGGATGAACCACAAAGCCGGTTCATGGTGGTGCCCGGCAAAGAGGTCGGCAGGCCAGCCAGCAGCGTGGCCATGCGGGCCACGTTGCGGTTTTCCTCGCCGGCTCCGTTGGCGTTGCCGAAGATCGACTCGTCGATGTCGGCGGTGTCCAGCTCGGGGGCGCGGGCGACGAGCGTGCGCACCACATGTGCCGCCAAATCGTCGGGCCGGTGCCCGGAAAGCGATCCGCCGATCTTGCCGAAGGGTGTGCGTACCGCGTCGTAGACGTAGGCCTGCTGCATTGAGTCTCCCAAAACCATACTAAAGTTCACATATTGAACATTTGTGCGTATTTTGAACTTTAGCAGGTGTCGGCCTTGGTTTTCAAGGGTGACCCCACGGATTTCGGGTAGCGTTTCACTACGGAACCACCCTCCTGCCGCCCACTGTGGCGCGATGGGAGCGAAAGGAAACGCATTGAGCCACCACGTCAGCTCCACCGTCGCCGACGGCCTGGGCATCATCACGCTGGACCGCCCCTCGAAGATCAACGCGCTCACGGGCGGCATGCTCCGGGAACTTGCCCGCACCCTCACCACATGGGCCGATAACCCGGCCGTAAAGACGGTGCTCCTGCTGGGAAACGGCGAGCGTGGTTTCTGCGCCGGGGGTGACATCAAGGATTTCCACACCGCCATCGTCAGCGGCAACCACTCGGACTTCACCGGAATTCTGGCCGGGGAATTTGCCATGAACCTGATCATCGCCACTTACCCGAAACCGGTGGCAAGCATGATGCACGGGCTGACGATGGGAGGCGGTGTTGGACTGGGGTCCCATGCAGGAATCAGAATCGTCGCACCGAACTCGAAGCTGGCCATGCCCGAGGTGAAGATCGGATACAGTCCCGATGTCGGTGGCACGCACCTGTTGGGCAACGCCCCGGGGCGTCTGGGCGAATACCTGGCCATGACCGGAACCACGATGGACGCGGCGGACGCCATCCATGCCGGCTTCGCGGACTTCATGGTCGCCGCCGAGGACTTCGACGACGTACTGGCCACGCTGCCGGATCTGGCCGGGCTGCCCGCGCTCGAGACATCGATGGCACTGGAAATCCTGCTCGGAAAGCCGGCCCGCTCGGACCTTGCTGCCCGCCAGCCATGGATCGACGATATGTTCTCGGCCCCGACGTCGGCGACGATCCTCGAGCGGCTTGATGCGGCAGGACATGCCGGGGCACGCGAAGCAGCCGAAATGATCAGAGCCAATTCCCCGCTGGGTGTTGAAACAGCACTACAGGCCGTCCGGGCCGCCCGCTCGGAAAACCACTTGCGCTCGGCACTGGAAAGGGAACTGCGCATCGCCGCCTTCCTGATGCATGAACCGGATTTGGCCGAAGGCATCCGAGCCCAGGTCATCGACAAGGACCGCAACCCGGCTTGGAACCCGGCCAGCGCCACCGAACTTGACCTCGAACGCATTGCCGCCGTCATAGCGGACCCGGCGTAACGGGGCACCAGGGATGGCCAACTCCGATTCAGGGGATTCGATGCTGGACCGTTTGGTGCGGATCCTTGATGCCTTCGATGCCGAGAACCCGACGCTGAGCGTCGGGGCGCTGGCCCGTCGCGCCCGGGTACCGCGGGCAACCACTTACCGGCTTGTCGACGAGCTGGTCGGGCACGGCCTGCTCGCCCGCGAACGGGAGGGCACCCTGCGGCTGGGACTGCGCCTCTGGGAACTGGCCAACCGCTCCTCCGCCGCCCGCGACCTTCGCGAAGTCGCCATGCCCTTCATGGAAGACGTGAACCAGCTGGTGCGCCAGAGCATCCAGCTGGCGATCCTGCACGACGACGAGGTACTGGTCATCGAACGGCTGTCCCGGCCCGGATCCGTGGTGAACCAGGCTTCCGTCGCCGGCCGGATGCCGGTCCACCGGACCTCCATGGGCATGGCCCTGCTCGCTTTCTCCCCCTTCCCGGTGCGGGAGGGCTATCTTGAACGCCATGGGACGGTGATTAGTGCGCTGCATGTGGATTTGCGCCGCGAGCTGGCTCATATCCGACTCAACGGCTACGCCACCTTCGACGGCTTCATCGACTCCGAGTCCACGGGTGCCTCGGTGCCCGTCCTTGACGCCCACGGGCATGCATTAGCCGTCCTCGCTGTCGTGGTTCCGCGCGGCTCCGAGAGCCTGCCTGCCGCGGTGATGGCGCTGCGCACCGCATCACGCGGCATCTCGCGCGCCCTGAGAGCCTGATTGCCGCCTAAGCTGCGTCGCTACCTCATGGTGAATAGCGCAAGGCCCACCTCCGGGACAACAGTGCCTGCTTTTCGGTACCACATAGACCCATAGTGCCCGCCCGGGATTGAGCCGCTCATGAGGAAAAGTCCCCAAGCAAGGAATGACCTCTCCGTCCGGAAGCGAACATCCCGGACGGAGGCCCCAACACATGGCTCGCTCCGCGGCCTCGCTTAGGAGATGCCGATGGTGACCACCGCGGGGCCCGAAGGAGCCGCGTCCGCCTTCGCTCCGGTCTCCGAGGTGACCGCGCGCGAGACGCAGCAGTTCAGCTTCGTGTTCTGACGCTGCTGACGCTCGCTGAAGAACACGTCGCGGTGATCGATCCGTCCCTCCAACGAGAGAATCTGTACCTCGCAGAGACCGCATTCGCCCTTGCGGCAGTCGAACATCATCTCGGCTCCGGCATCTTCCAGGGCTTCGAGCATGGACCGACCCTGCGGAACGGTGACCTCAAGATCCAGCCGCGGCACCCGGACTATGAACTCCTCCGGGTCATACCATCCGCTGTTGCCGAAGGTTTCGTACCGTAGCGAGGGCAGGTCCAACTCGCGTTCGGTCCACGTGCGGCGCACCGCGTCCATGAGTCGGATCGGCCCACACATGTACAGCTCCGTGCCCTCTTCAGCACGGGCGACCAAGTCCGGGACGTTCAGCGAGGTTCCCTCGTCATCGACGTGAACTTCCAGATTTCCCCCGTGTTCCGCCTGCAATTGCTCCAGGTAGGCCATGGCGTTCCGGTTCCGTCCAACGTAGACCAGCGTGTAGTCCGCCTTGATCCGCTTCAGCACGGCCGCCATGTTGGCGATCGCTGTAATGCCGATCCCGCCGGCCAGCAGCAGGTAGCGCTGCGCACCGACACGCAGCGGGAAGTTCTGCAGCGGCTGGGTGACTTCCAACCGGTCGCCGACCTCCAGACCATGCATGAAGACCGATCCTCCGCGGGACAGCGGGGCGAGCATGACGCTGATCGCCAGGGCCCCGCCGTCATCGCTGGAGTCCACCACGGAGTATGAGCGCTTGGCATCC
Source organism: Paeniglutamicibacter cryotolerans (assembly GCF_014190875.1). Taxonomy (NCBI): domain Bacteria; kingdom Bacillati; phylum Actinomycetota; class Actinomycetes; order Micrococcales; family Micrococcaceae; genus Paeniglutamicibacter; species Paeniglutamicibacter cryotolerans. The sequence continues at coordinate 685,996 of NZ_JACHVS010000001.1, forward strand.
TGCCCGTCGATGGTGACCTTCAGGTCGATGTGCGATCCGGGTTCGGCCTTGATCGGGAGCGAAGGCTCCAGGACGATGCGCATGATCCCCTCGGCCACGGGCACCACCCGGATGATCGTCGCCGACTGCCAGATTTCAATGTTTGTTGCTGCCATGAGTTTTCTCTGTCGCTTTCCGGCGGGCTCTTCTCCCCCGCCCTAGGCGGAGGGAACCAGTCGACCCTCGGCGGCGAGCATGCGCTCCAGGATGCGGCGCACCCACATTCCACCGGCATCGATGTTCAGGTTGTAGAACTCGTAGTCCGGGTTGGCATCGATGGCCTCCTGCTGAGCCTTGAGCATGACCTCGTCCTCCCCGAAGACACCGTGGACACCATCGCGCAGCTGGGTGGTGATCAACTGATTGTCCAGGCAGTAGTTGCGCATGAAGGCCCAGAAGTAGTGGCTGGACCGGTCGGTTTCCGGGGTCAGCGTGTTCATCACGAACCCGTTCACGCCTTGGCTGCGGTCACCCTCCGGGGCGCCGGTGCCGGCCTTGGCCACCCCGACGTCGATCCTGATGGTGCCGGGGGCCTCGAAGTGGATGATCTGCCAGCGATCGACCTTGCCTTCGAAGCCCGGGAACTTGTCGCGCATGTTCTTCAGCCAGAACGGCGGGGCATCGATGTTGTGCATCCAGCGGGTGACGGTGACCGTATTGCCCTCGTGGGTGGTGACGAAGTCGGACTCGGAGAGCTCGTCCTGGCCAATGGTGGACGCGTGCACGAATTCCTCGTGGGTCAGGTCCATCAGGTTATCGAGCACCAGCTGGTAGTTGCAGGCCGCATGGATGGTCAGGCCGTCGCCGGCCCATTCGGGGCTGTCCATCTGGTGCATATCCGGAACCAGGTCCGGGTCGGCCAGTGTCGGATCACCCATCCAGATCCACACATAGCGGTAGCGCTCAACGATCGGAAAGGAGGGAACCGTGGCGCTGGGATTGATGGTTTCCTGGGCCGGCATGGACACGCAGCGTCCGGCCGAGTTGTAGATGATGCCGTGGTACGGGCACTGGATCTTGTCCTTGTCCATAGTCTTGCCCATCGACAGCGGAGCCAGGCGGTGCCAGCAGGCATCGGCCAGGGCAACCGCCTTGCCGTCCTCGGTGCGGTACATCGCAACCGGGCGGTTCGCAATGCGGCGCGACATCGGCTTGCGGGTGACCTCATGGTCCCAGGCCGCAACGTACCAGGCGTTAAGCGGGTGGCCGAGGATCTTGTTGGTCGTGGAGCTGACGGACGTGACGGCGGTCATGGGGTCTACCTTCCAGTGCAGACGCCGGTCCCAGGCTAAGCGGGTCCGGTGGATGGTCGCGGATTTTCCTGCGATTGATATGGTCGAACAACGACCAACTAACTATGTTCATAGTTAGTTCTACTGGACTACACAATAGCTTCCGATATAGTGATTGGCAACACACCACCGAAAGAAGGCCGCCCAATGAGCCTGCGTTACGCGTTGCTCGCACTTCTCAACGTCGAGCCCATGACCGGCTATGACCTGTACAAGGTATTCGAGAGCTCGGTGGGGCACGTCTGGCATGCTCCGGATTCGCAGATCTACCCGGAACTCAAGCGCATGGAGTCCGAGGGGCTGCTCCTGGGTGAAGACATCCCCTGGGGTCAACGCGGCAAAAAACGGCAGTACCACGTCACGAAGGCCGGGACAGAAGCCTTTAGCGCCTGGATGAACACCACCATGGAGTATGCCCGCGTCCGCGAGCCGGCACACCTGCGAGCCGCCTACATGGAGTGGGCGGAACCCGAAGCGGCACGCGAACAAATGAGGGCACATATCAAGCACCACAAGGGGCTGCTTGAACAATGGCGCGAAAAGGTCAGGGAAATTGAAGAGGGCTCGAGTCCGATGCTCAACCGCCGACTGGCCAACACCCCCTCGTCCGAGCAGGAAAAGACCACCGCGTTCAAAGCATTCGCGTACGAAGGGCTCATTTCGCAGGCCGAGGCGGAAGTTTCCTGGGCCAAACGAGGCCTCAAGCTCATCGACCGCCTAAACCCATAACCACGCCGCACCGGCAGATCCGGAAGAGGGCTCGGTCTCCGCGGCGAGAACGAGGAGCCCACCGGCTGGACTCGGCCCAATCCCTGCCGTCGCGGATGCAGCCAAGGGCTGGGCGGGCTTCGAGATACGGCAGCAATGAACGCCCAAGCGAATGGAAGGACGAGCTAGAGATTCGCGTCCTCACCTGATCCCAAGGACAAGGGAAACCCGCGGCTGCGGCCATGGACAGGAGACTGCATTCGAGATATACCTATGGGCATAGCTACTACTGTTAATATCCCCGCTGCGGGGCACGGAGGCCACAGCATGACCCCAGAGCATCCCGACCCGACATCAGGTCCACGACGCCTGCTGTCCGGATTCTCCATGGAGATGACGGGCAAGGACATCCCGGAACTCGAGGCAGCCACACCAAACATTCCACCCGGCACACCCATCAATGTCACGTTCCTGGGCAACGAGGATCTGGGCATGAGGGTTGCCGCCGCTTCGGCGGTCAAGGCGGCCGGGTTCCATCCCGTTCCACACATTTCGGCACGAAGACTCAGCTCGGCCACGGAGCTAGGGGAATTCCTCGACGCCCTGGCAAAACACGGAGCCTCGGGACATGTCTTCGCCGTGGGAGGGGATCCGGCAACCCCCATGGGCCCCTATCCGGATGCGCTTTCGCTGATCGCCTCAGGAGTGTTCGAAGATTTCGGAGTCGGAACGGTTTCCATCGCCGGATACCCCGACGGGCATGCCGAAATCGATGACCGCATGCTCTGGGCCGCGCTCGAGGCCAAGCATGCGGCGCTGGCAGAACGTGGACTGGGTGGCGAGATCATTACCCAGTTCGGGTTCGACACGACGCCTGTCCTGGACTGGCTCGCCGAGCTGCGAGGCCGTGGCGTCGACCTACCGGTCCGGGTCGGGGTCCCTGGCCCTGCGGGCATCAAACGCCTACTGGGATACGCCCGGCGGTTCGGAGTCTCATCATCGGCAGGAATCGCCAAGCGCTACGGCTTTTCCCTTTCCAACCTCTTGGGAAACGCCGGCCCAGAGCGCTTCATCCAGGATCTCGCCCGTGATTATGACCCGTCCCTCCACGGGGAAGTCCAGCTTCACTTCTACACCTTCGGCGGGCTCGAAGCCACAGCTGACTGGGTGGCCGGGCAACGCTGAGGGCATCGCCACCCGGTGCGAATCGAACCATGAAGGGGGCGGCCTGCCCGGGAATTTCCCCGGGCAGGCCGCCCCTGCCATCCTTACTGACTGCTACTTCGTTGGCAGCAAAGCGGCCATGTCCGGAACCTTGTCGATCAGTCCGCGATCAAGCGAGATCGCGGCGACCTCCTGGATGGAGGCTTCGTTCACCTCAGTGAGGAATCGCGGCATGGTCAGCTTCTCGATGACCTCAGGCTTCAGCGTCGTGTAGTCGGGAAGCACGGCCTTTGCCTTTTCCGGGTTCTCGTCCGCGAACTTCTGCGACGCCGTCATGGCGCGGGTGAACTTCGCCGCGGTTTCCGGGTTCTCCTTGATGTAGTCATCGGAGGTGAAGTAGACGGCGACCGTCAGGTCCTTGACGGGCTCAGCGTAGTTCGAGAAGACCGGGACGTTTCCGTCGGCACCAGCAATGGTCACGAACGGTTCGACCGCGGCAATGGCGTCGACGTTTCCGGCATCCAGCTGTGCGGCCATATCCGGGAAAGGCATTTCAACGAACTGGATCTTTGTGTAGTCGCCGCCAGCCTTCTTAACAGCTTCGCTGATCGTCGAGTCGGAGATGTTGTTCAAGGTGTTCACGGCGACCTTCTTGCCGACGAGGTCCTTGATCTCTTTGATGTCGCTGTCCGGCTTCGTCATGACGGCGGCGAAGTCTTCCTTCGTGTTACCGGTGGAGCTGCCGCCGGGGGCAACCATCTTCAGCGGCAAGCCCTTGGAGCGGGCAACGATCATCGAGGTGACGTTGGAGAAGCCGAAGTCCATTTGCTTGCTCGTAATAGCCGGAACGATGGCCGCGCCGCCCTGCGCGAGGGTCAGCTTGACGTCCAGGCCCTCCTTTTCAAAGATGCCCTCCTTCACACCGAGGTAGATCGGGGCGACATCGACGATCGGGATGACTCCAACTTCAATCTGTTCCAGGCCTGCTGCACCACCGCTAGCGCTCGGTGCGGCATCGTCCGTCACGCCAGCCGAGGGCGATCCGCCGCCACACGCCGTCAGACTCAATGCGGCAACGAGCGCGAGGGCTCCAACGATTTTTTTCATTCTGTTCTCCAAGATTCTCGGGGATCTACCCCAAAGCCGAGTGATGCTCGTCTCATAGTACCTATATACATAGGTATATGGGAGTCATGTGACTACGCAATTTTCCGATCCTCCGAAACTCTTACCAAATCATCAGTGAACGGCGGTTCGGTGGCACCAACTTGCCTCCCACCAGCATCGAAACCCGTCCTCAATAACTATCGACTTAGTGTCCCAGCTGGCTTATGGTCTGGGTAGCGACCAATGGGCCGCACCTTCGTATTCCAGAGCGATTCCCTCTTTCCACGGACATCGCTCCCCCACGAAAAGGAAGCCATTGAACATGTCACCCAAAAACCTCCAAGAGGTCCTTGACGAGGCCGGAGACACTGTCGAACTGCTGCGAAATTCGCAGCTGGGAGCCTATGTCTACCCCGTAGTTGCCCCGGAATTCTCCAATTGGCGCAGTGAGCAGCGCGCTTGGCGCGAAACCGCAGTGCTATATGACCAGACCCACCACATGGACAACCTGTTCATCTCTGGGCCCGATGCTCTCAAGCTCATTTCAGCCACGGCCATCAATAGTGTCGCCGAGTTCCCACTAGACCGGGCCAAGCAATATGTCCCGGTCACGCCCGCCGGCCACGTCATCGGGGATGGCATCCTGTTCCACGAGGCCCCCGACGAGTACGTGTATGTGGGCCGGGCGCCGGCGGCCAACTGGCTCCTTTTCCAAGCGGAGACCGGTGGCTACGACGTGCGAATCGAGGTAGATCGCCGCTCGCCCTCCCGACCCATGGGCAAACCCGTCCAGCGCAGATACTGGCGCTTTCAGATCCAAGGCCCCCAGGCCTGGAACATCATCGAAAAGCTCAATGGCGAACCCCTGGAAAAGCAGCGGTTCTTCAGCATGAGCCACATGAACATTGCCGGGCAGCGGGTTCGCACCCTGCGCCATGGAATGGCAGGTGCGCCCGGCCTGGAGATCTGGGGGCCGTACGATTCATATGACCTGATCCGCCAGTCCGTCCTGGAAGCCGGTGCGGAATTCGGCATGGTCCCCGTGGGTGCGCGAGCCTATCCCTCCAACACCTTGGAATCCGGATGGATCCCCTCGCCGCTTCCGGGAATCTACACGGGCGATGAACTGATCGATTACCGCAAGTGGCTGGGCGCAGACAGCTACGAGGCAACTAACGCAGTGGCTGGAAGCTTCGATTCGACGAATGTCGAGGACTACTATCACACACCTTGGGAACTCGGATACGGCTCGTTCGTGAAATTCGACCACGATTTCATCGGGCGCGAGGCGCTGGAGAAAATCGATCCAGCCACCCAGCGCAAGAAGGTCACACTCGCCTGGAACGACGAAGACCTGGGCACGATCCTGACCTCGATACTCGGCCCCGATTCGCTGCCCTACAAGTTCTTCGACCTGCCGTTGGCCAACTACGGCTCATCGAACTACGACAGGGTCATTGATGCCGACGGCAAAACGGTGGGCTTGTCCATGTTCACCGGATACAGCTCCAACGAGCGCCGGGGACTCTCCCTGGCGGTGGTCGATGCAGACGTCCCGGAAGGGACCGAGCTACGCGTCGTCTGGGGAGAGCCCGACGGCGGCACCAGGAAGACGACCGTCGAACCCCACCGGCAGTTCGAGGCCCGCGTTGTCGTAAGTCCCACCCCCTACTCGGCGGTGGCCCGGGCCGAATACCACGGCGGATGGCGGACCTCCTACGGGACATAAGCCAAAGGGGGCGGCCCCTGCCGCGGAGGATGCTTGGTCCATCGCGGCAGGGACCGCCCCCACCTTTAGCGTTAGTTGTTGAGGTAGCCGTTGGGGTTCAGCACGTACTTCGTCGCGGCCCCGGCATCGAATTCGGCGTAGCCGCGCGGGGCGTCCTCGAGCAGGATCGCCTGCGCGTTGACGGCCTTGGCGATGTGGATCCGCTCGTGCAGGATCGCCATCATCAACGCCCGGTTGTATTTCATGGCCGGGCATTGTCCGGTGGTGAAGGACAGGGATTTGGCCCAGCCGGTGCCCAGGGACAGGGACAGGGAGCCCTTCTGGGCCGCTTCGTCCGCTGCTCCGGGATCCCCGGTGACGTAGAGGCCCGGGATGCCCAGGGATCCTCCGGCGGCGGTGAGGTCCATCAGCGAGTTCAGCACGGTGGCCGGGGCCTCGGCGGCCCCGGCACCGTGGCCGTGGCCGCGGGCTTCGAAGCCGACGGCGTCGATGCCCGCATCGACCTCGCGCACGCCGAGCAGCTGTTCGATCTGGTCCGCCGGGTCCCCGTGGGCGACGTTGATCCCTTCGCAGCCGAAGGAGCGGGCCTGGGCCAGGCGGTCCTCGTTCAGGTCCCCGACGATGACCACCGCGGCGCCGAGGAGCTGGGCGGAGGCTGCGGCGGCCAGGCCGACCGGTCCGGCGCCGGCGACGTAGACGGTGGAGCCGACGGTGACCCCGGCGGTGACTGCGCCGTGGAAGCCGGTGGGCAGGATGTCCGAGAGCATGGTCAGGTCCATGATCTTTTCCAGGGCCTGGTCGCGGTCCGGGAACCGGAGCAGGTTCCAGTCGGCGTAGGGGACCAGGACGTATTCGGCTTGGCCGCCGACCCAGCCGCCCATGTCGACGTAGCCGTAGGCGGATCCGGGGCGGTCGGGGTTCACGTTCAGGCAGATCCCGGTCTTTTGTTCCTTGCAGTTGCGGCAGCGGCCGCAGGAGATGTTGAAGGGGACCGAGACGATGTCTCCGACCTTGATGAATTCGACGTCCCGGCCCACCTCGATGACTTCGCCGGTGATTTCGTGGCCCAGGACCAGGCCGGTGGGGGCGGTGGTGCGTCCGCGGACCATGTGTTGGTCCGAGCCGCAGATGTTGGTGGCCACGGTGCGCAGGATGACCCCGTGCGGGACCTTGCGGCCCACGTTGGCGGGGTTGACTCCGGGTCCGTCGGTGAGTTCGAAGGTGGGGAAGGGGGTGTCGATGACCTCGACGATGCCCGGGCCCTGGTAGGCGACTGCCCTGTTACCTGACATGCTGCGACTCCTTCATTAACGATCAAGATATTCCCGTGACGCTGCTCACGGCCTCCTGTCAGACTACCTATGAACATAGATATTGTCAGTAGGTTTTCAAAACTCTTTTGACGGAACCGCCAGCCCCGGAAGGCTTCGCCTCCGTACATGCAAAAGGCCAGGAGCCACCATCACCCGACTGGGATAAGTGGCCCCTGGCCCTGCTCGTCAGGCCCAGGGGCCGACTATGGTGTTCTGGATCAGGAGGTGGCACCGACGGCGGTGATGGCCTCCTCGGGGCGGTGGCCCGCCTTCGCCTTCTGGATCTCCGCATACACGTGGTGACGCAGCTCGGTGAACCGCGGCAGCGACCGGGTCTCGAGCTGGTCGCGCTCGTCCGGCAGGTCGATGACCAGGTCTTCCTGCACGATCGTCGGGGAGGAGGACAGGATGATGACGCGCTCGCCCAGGTAGATCGACTCGTCGATATCGTGGGTCACGAACAGCACCGTCACGCCCAGCTTCTTCCAGACGCTGCGGATCAAATCCTCCAGATCCGCACGGGTCTGCGCATCGACTGCGGCGAACGGCTCATCCATCAGCAGCACCTCCGGCTGGTACGCCACGGCACGGGCGATCGCCACGCGCTGCTGCATGCCACCGGAAAGTTGCCATGGGTAGGACTTGGGCACGTGGGCAAGGCCCACTGCCTCCAGCGCCTCGGCGACCAGGCGGGCGCGCTCGGCCTTGGGCACACCGGCGTTCTTCAGCGGCAGCTCGACGTTCTCTGCCACGCGCAGCCACGGGAAGAGCGAGCGCCCGTACTCCTGGAAGACCACTGCCATTTTCTTCGGCGGGCCGGTGACCTTCTGCCCGTCCAGCGTCACCGAACCACTGGTGGATCCCAGCAGACCGGCGATGCACTTGAGCAGCGTCGTCTTACCCGAGCCCGAGGGCCCGACCAGGCAGACCAGCTCGCCGCGGCCCAGGTCGAAGGTCAGGTTGCGCACCGCCTCGATGTCGCCGGCGTCGGTGTGGTAGACCTTCTTCAGGCCACGGACCGCGAGCAGTGCCTCGCCATCGGGAAGGGTGCGTCCGGCGGGGGTGGGACGAATCGAATCAGACTGCATTTTCAACCTCTTTCAGACCGTGGTACCAGCGCAGTACCCGGCGTTCACACCATTGGAAGATAAAGGACAGGGCCACGCCGATCAGGCCCAGCACCACGATGCCCGACCACATTTCCGGCACCGCGAAGGAGCGCTGGAACTGCACGATCGTGAAGCCCAGGCCGGAGGATGAAGCAAACATCTCGGAGATGACCATCAGGATCAGGCCGATCGACAGGGACTGGCGGATGCCGGCCATGATCGTGGGCGTCGAGGAGGGCAGCACCTGATAACGAATCCGGTTGAACCCGGACAGGCCGTAGGACTTCGAGGTCTCGGTCTGGACCGAGTCGATGGAGCGCACTCCCTCGATGGTGTTCAGCAGCACCGGCCAGACACAGCCGAAGATGATCACGGCGATCTTCATGCCGTCGTTGATGCCCACCAGCAGCATCAACACCGGCACAAGCACCGGCGGTGGAAGCGCGCGGAAGAACTCGAACACCGGCTCGGTCACCGCACGCACCGTACGGTTCAGGCCCACTGCCAGTCCCAGGACGATGCCCAGGACGATCGCTATGCCCAGGCCGATGACCAGGCGCATGACCGAGGGAAGCACGTCGGTGAGGATCCGGTCCCCGATCCACGTCTCGATGAACGTTTCGAAGAGCTGGACCGGGGTCGGAACGAAGAAGTTCGGTTCACCGGAGGTGGCAATCCACCACCAGGCAATCAGGATGATGGGCAAACCCAGCAGGTAGCCCAGGGTCTTGAGGAATTTCACGAGACAACCTCCCCGCGGACCGAGGGGTGCCAGGCCAGGATCCGCTTCTCCACGATTCGCGTGATGACATTGATGGCCAGGCCGAGCAGGCCGGTGGCCACGATCAGCGCATACATGCCGGCGATGGCGCCACCGGACTGGGCGAGGGCGATTTCCTTGCCCAAGCCGTCGGAACCGATGATCAGTTCCGCGGTGATCGCCAGGATCAGCGCGACCGAGGCGGCCAGGCGGATGCCGGTCATCAGATACGGCAGCATGGTCGGGAAGATGACGTCGCGGATCTGCTGCAGGTAGGAGAAGCCATAGGACTTCGCCGTTTGCATCGCCACGTTGTCCACGTCGGCCACCCCGTAAAGCACCTGGATCAATACCTGCCAGAAGCAGGCGTAGATGATCAGCAGCAGTGAGGATTCGATCTTCACGCCGAAGAGCAGCACAGCCAACGGGATCAGCGCGACCGACGGGATCGGGCGCAGGAACTCGATGGTGGAGTTGGTGGCCCGGCGCAGGAACGGGGACATCCCGATGACCAGGCCCAGCACCAGTGCCGTCAGCACGGCGACGGCCAGGCCGATGGCCCAGGCCAGCATGGTGTGGCCCACTGCCACCCAGAAGGCGGTCAGGCCGAAGTCGCCGACCAGGGCGACCAGGACCTCGGAGGCCGGCGGCAGGTACTTGGCCTTGACCAGGCCCAGGGCGGGCATCAGTTCCCAAATGCCCAGGAAGCCGATGATGCCGAACAGGCCCAGCAGCCACGTGGGCAGGCCCTTGGACGGCACCGTCTTTTTCACCCGGCCCGGGGCCGGTTTTTGTATGGTTTGAGTCATTAGGGCATCAATTCATCGAGGTTGACCGGCTTGGAAACGGTACCGAACTTCTGGGCCGCATCGGCCAGCTTGGCTGCAGCGTCCATGTCGAAGTCCACGCGGTAGCGCGGGAGCACGATCTTTTCACGGGTGTCGGCGTCGATCTTGGTGTAGGTGCCCACGATGTCGCGGACTTCCTTCGGGTTGGCCTGTGCGAACTCAAGCGACTTGTTCATGGCACGCGTGAACTTCGCGGTCAGCTCAGGCTTGGATTCAACATTGGCCTTGGTGGTGAAGTAGCCGGCAATGTCGAGCTCGGGGTGGAAATCCGAGAAGTTCGTCGTCACGATGCGCGATCCCTCAGCCAGGGACTGGGTGAGGAACGGATCCAGGATCCAGGCCGCATCGACGATTCCGTTTTCCAGAGCGGCGGGCGCATCAGGGAAGGGAACCTCGACGAAATCGATGGTGCCGGGGTCTCCGCCGGCGTCGGTGACCACCTGGGAGATGGTGGTGTCACCGATATTTGAAAGGTTGTTCACCGAGACCTTTTTGCCGGCCAGGTCCTTCGGGGACTTGATCGGGGAATCGTCGTTCACAACCACTGCGCCGAAATCGATGGTGGTATCGCCGCTGGTGGTGGCACCGTTAGCGACGAGCTTCATGTCAAGACCCTTGTCGTTCGCCACCATCGGGGAGATCAGGTTGGAGAAAGCGAAGTCGTAGCTGCCGGACTGGACACCGGGCACGATGGCCGATCCACCGGTTGCGGTCTGGATATCAAGGTCAAGGCCTTCTTCCTCGAAGAAGCCCTTGGCCTTGCCAAGCCAGATCGGGGCGGTATCCACGATCGGAATGACTCCGACGGTGATTTTCTCAAGGTCTGCACCCGCGGCTCCGGTCTTTACCTCCGCGGCACCGCTGGGCGAACCGGAACCGCAGGCGCTCAATGCCAGGATCCCCATGGCGGCCAGTGCAATTTTGAGCTTGTTCTTCATGACGAACTTCGTCCTTCATTAGTTGGTGCTGTTTTGCGGGCCCGGCCCAAGATGGGAGTGGCAGCGGGCTGCACTGGGGCACATCGGCCGTTGATAGACCTCACATGCACCGGTGATGAAAGTCACTCACGTGTCGACAACAATACCTATGGGTATAGTTATTTTGCAATTCGTTACGGATGCAGAAAGCACACACTTGACGGACAAGTCAGACAGGCGCGGACGAGTTGCCGAAGGTTTTTCGAAGGTCCGCCTTGCGGATCTTTCCGCTGGCGGTGCGCGGTAGCTCGTCGGCGATCACGAAGGAACGCGGGATCTTGTACCGGGCGATGCGCCCGTCTAGGTGCTCCATGATCCGCGCGCCCGTCACTTCGCAACCCTCGGCCGGAACGACAATGGCCCGCGGGACCTCGCCCCATTTAGGATCGGGCACACCGATGACGGCGACGGAAGATACCTCGGTGAGCTCCATGATGGCCTGCTCGATCTCGGCGGGGTAGACATTCTCGCCACCCGAGATGATCATGTCCTTCAGCCGGTCGGAGATGTACAGGAAACCCTCGTCATCGAGGTACCCCATGTCGCCGGAGCGGAACCACACGTCGTCAGCATAGGATTCGGCGCTCGCCTCGGGACGGTTCCAGTACTGAAGGATGACGTTCGGTCCGGAAAGCAGGATCTCCCCGACCACGCCGGCCGGGACCTGGGCGCCGCGATCATCGATGACCCGCACGGCGGAGAAGAAGTGGGGAAGCCCTGCCGAGCCGATCTTTTCACGCGAGCGTTCCGCCTGCAGCGAGGTCGCCCCGGGAGCAGTTTCGGTCATGCCGTAGCCGCCCGAGAAGCCCAGGCCGCGTTCCTCATAGGCCTCGAGCACACGCAGCGGAACGGCTGACCCACCGCAGGTGAGCATGCGCAGGGAGGAAATGTCGGTAGCGCCCCACGCGGGGTGTTCGGCCAGCATCTGGTAGGTGGTGGGAACGCCCGAGAGCGATGTGACCTGGTGCCGTTCGATGGCGTCGAGCACCAACGACGGTTCGAAGCGGTCCTGCAGGACCAGGGTCCCGCCCTTGAGCAGCGTGGGCAGGGCCCCCATGCCCAGCGATGCGGCGTGGAACATCGGGGCGATCATCAGGGCCACCGCGTCGGAAGTGACGTCGTAGTCGACTAGCACGTTGAAGGAGTTCCATGTCATGTTTCCGTGCGTGAGCACTGCACCCTTCGGGGCCCCGGTGGTTCCCGAAGTGTAGAGGATGATCGCCGGATCCTCCAGGCCCACCGGCACATCCCGATGCCCGGACGAGGCCGCTGCCAGGGACCGCTCGTAGGGGGAATCAAGTCCCGGCTCATCGGCCACCACGAGCCGGTGCCCGACAGCGGTATCGCGCACTGCAGGGTCGGCCAGCCCCTCGAGCGACTCCGGGCTGATCAGCACGGTGCTGCCCGAATCGTTCAGGGCATAGGTCAGTTCGCGCGCGGCAAGACGGGTATTGAGCGGAACGAACACCGCACCGATGCTGCCGCAGGCAAAAAGCGTTTCCAGGAATGCCGGGTGGTTGTTGCCCAGGTAGGCAACCCGCGAGCCATGGCCGGCACCGAGCCCGCGCAGGACATCGGCCAGCTGGTCGACGCGCAGCGCCAGCTCGTCGTAGGACAGGGATACCCCGTCCTTGATGATGGCCGCGTGGCCCTTGGACTTGACGCGGCGCTTGTGGATCCAGCTACCCAGGCCCTGGTTCTGCATTGGTACCTCTCATATGCTGCGGGCCGCCCACGCGGCCCGCAGCTGCTATCTCATCTAACCGACGGGCGGAAGGAGCCCGGCGCTACTTCTTGATGGTCAACGCCGCGATGTCGGGCGTCTTGGAGATGAATTCGAATTTGGCCGCCAGTGCGCCGAGCTTGTCCAGCTGCTCGGAGGGGACAACGGCGTCCCAGGTTTCCATCTTCAGGTTTTCGGCAACCTTGGCATCCATCTTCATGAACGTGGGAAGCAGGGCCTTGGCTCCGGCCTGGTCGCTCTCGGCCGCGTCAAGAGTTTCGGCCATGGCGGCCTGGAACTTGGCGACGACGTCCGGGCTCTCTTGGGCGAACTTGCCGCTGGTGAAGCTGACCATGGTCGGAAGGCCCGGGATGGCCTTCTGGTTCGGGTAGCCGAGCAACTTGTTCTCCGGGACGGCCAGTGCCTTGGACAGGAAGGGCTCCGGAACCCAGATCGCGTCCATGTTCTTGCGGTCGAGCTGCGCCTCCATATCGGGGAAAGGCATTTCGCTGAACTTCAGCGCCTTGGGGTCCCCGCCATCAATGGCGGCCGATTCCATGATGGTCAGGTCGCCCTGGGTCTTCAGCGCGTTCACCGAGGTGGTCTTGCCAGCCAGGTCGGCGAAGGTGTTGATGCCCGAATCGGCGCGGACGACGACGCCGTTGATGTCGTCGCCGGTGGCCTTGGAGTTGGAGTACCCGGTGACGATCTTCATGTCCAGGCCCTTGTCCACCGCGGTGATGACCGACAGCGGGTTTCCGACGGCGAAGTTCAGGTCACCGGTGGATACGGCGGGAAGCATTGCCGCACCGGCGGAGGCGGTGGTGAGTTCGATGTCGAGGCCGTGCTTCTCGAAGATCTTCTTGTCCACGCCGTACTGCATGGCCACGGAGGGCGCGATCGGCAGGATGCCGACGACGACCTTGGTCAGTCCCCCGGCCTCTCCGGACTTCGGTGCTTCGGTGCTTGCCGCACCGGAGGGGGATCCGCCGCCGCAGCCGGTCAGGGCCAATGCGGCAATTGACGCTCCTGCGAGCATCGTGGCAAGTCGCTTCTTCATGGTCTCTCCTTGGTGATTCGCTACGGCTTTTGGTTCCGGATCAAACCCATTGGGTTCATGTGATCCGCACCACTCCATACAACCTAGGTCTAATAGTTGAAAAAATCAATAGTTGATAAGAAGTGGTGTTCAATCGTGCCGCAACGACGGCCAGCGAGGCTCCCCCAGGAAGGGGGAGGCCCGGCTGGCCGTGGGAGGACCCTAGGCGTAGAAGCGGTAGATTCCGCGGGAAACCACTGCCGGCTTCGGCGCACCCTCAACCTCGACAACCTGGTCGACGGCGATCTGGTAGCCGCCCTTGACCTCGTCGACCTCGGCGATGATGGCCTTCATGCGGATCTGCGAGCCCACGGGAACCGGCGAGGGGAAGCGGACCTTGTCCAGGCCGTAGTTCACACGGGTGGAGACGCCGGTGACGTCGAAGAGCTCGGACCAGAAGGCGATCTGCAGGCTCAGCGAGAGGTAGCCGTGGGCGATAGGTCCACCGAACGGGCCCTCCTTGGCCTTTTCCGGATCGGTGTGGATCCACTGGTGGTCATCCGTCGCGTCGGCGAACGTGTTGATCTGGTCCTGGGTGACGGTGCGGAAGTCGCTGTAGCCCAGATCGGTACCTGCGGCCGATGCGAGCTGTTCGTAGGAAAGAATGGTCTGGCCCATGGGAGGGTCCTCCTGTGCAGTGGTGATGGGTGTGGAAAAAGCGGGGTGGGGCTTAGCGGAAGGCCCCGATGCCGGTGATGGCCCGCCCGACGATCAGCGAATTGATCTCGTGCGTGCCCTCGTAGGAATAGATGGCCTCGGCATCGGCATGGAAACGGGCCACGCCGTAATCCAGCACGATGCCGTTGCCGCCGCAGACCTCGCGGGCCAGCGCGGCGGTTTCGCGCAGCATCCTGGCGGTGAACATCTTCGCCATAGACGAGGATTCGTCCTTGTAGACGCCCCCGTCCTGCTGCTGGGTCAGCCTGACCACCATTGCCAGGGCAGCCGTGACATTGGAGAGCATGTGCGCGAGCTTCTCCTGGATCAGCTGGAACGAGGCAAGCGGCCGGCCGAACTGCTCGCGCTCCAGCACGTACTTCAGCGCCGCCTCGTAGGCGCCCGCCGCGGCACCGGTGGCGATCCAGGCGACATCGGAGCGCATGTTGCGCAGGCAGGCAGCGACATCGGCGAACGAGTTGATGTTCGCCAGGCGCGCCGATGCGGGAACCCGCACGTCGGACAGGTCAATGTCGGCGTTCTGCATGATGCGCAGGCTGGCCTTGCGCTCGATCTTTCTCAGCGTCACTCCGGCCGAAGCGGTGGGCACCAGGAAGCACTTGACCTTGGCGTCTGCCTCGTCGCGGGCGAAAACGGCGAGCACGTCGGACTGCGCGGCTCCCCCGATCCAGCGCTTGGTCCCGTTAATGACCCATTCACCGGCCCCGGCATCGAACCGCGCGCTGGTGGACAGGCCACCGGCGATGTCAGATCCGTGGTCCGGCTCGGTCAGGGCGAAGACCCCCTTATATGAGTAGTCGGCGATCAAGGGGTCGAGCTCGGCCACCTGTTCGGCGCTGCCGCCTAGGTTCACCGTGGTCCGAAAGAGCCCGGACTGTGCGTTGTAGAACGTCACCACCGATGCATCGACGCGGCCGATCTCGAAGTTGCGGAACCCGGCGAAGAGCCCGCGCACCTCCTCGCCGGCGGCGATGACCTCGGCCGGGCGCATCATGTCCAACTCGATGAGCGGGGCGATGACCTGGGTGGGGAACTCCCCCTTTTCCCAGTATTCGTCGACCACCGGGCGCACATGCCCGTCGAGCACAGCACGCAGCCGCAGCAGCGCGGCGCGTTCGGCGTCGGAGAGCAGTTCGGCAAAACCGTACTGGTCACTCGGGTAGAAGGCGTTCATGCCTACGCCAATCCCAGCAGGCGTGCCGCGTTGTCCTTGAGGATCAAGGGGCGCACCTCGTCCTTGAGCGGCAGCTCGGCGAAGGCTCCGAGCCACTTCCCGGGGGTGATCAGCGGGTAGTCGGTGCCGAAGAGGACCTTGCGCGAGAGCACGTTGTTGCTCATCTTCACCAGCGAGGCCGGGAAGTACTTCGGGCTCCAGCCCGAGAGGTCAATGAACACGTTCGCCTTATGCGTGGCGATCGAGTTCGCCTCGTCTTGCCATGGCACCGAGGGGTGCGCCATGATGATTCTCAGCCCCGGGAAGTCAGCAGCCACGTCGTCGAGCAGCAACGGGTTGGAGTAGCGCAGCTTGATGCCGCGCCCGCCGGGCAGCCCGGCACCCATGCCGTTCTGGCCCGTGTGGAAGATGCAGGGCAGGCCCAGTTCCTCCAGCACGGCCCAGAGCGGGTAGAACTCCTGGCTTGAGGGGTCGAAACCCTGCAGTGAGGGGTGGAACTTGAAGCCCCGCACCCCGAGCACGTCCGCCTGGTGGCGGGCACCGGCCAGCGCGTCGGCACCGGTACGCGGATCGACCGACCCGAAGGGGATCAGCACGTCGTTGTTGCGTGCCGCGCCGGCCACCAGTTCCTCAATCGAGTTCGGCTCGTGGCCCAGCGCGGTGCGCGCATCGACGGTGAACAGCACGGCGGCCATTCCGGCCTCGCGGTAGACCTCCGCAATGCGGTCGACCGACGGGGTGCGCTCGGTGGACTTGAAGTAAGCGGCTGAGGCCTCGAAGAGGTCATCCGGCATGGCCTTGTGGCCGCAGTCGTCCACCTCGAGGTGCACGTGCATGTCGATCGCGGTGATCTTCGCCAGGTCGATCGCTGATTCGTAGCGGATGCTCATGGGACGCCGGCGCTTTTCTACTTGGCTGCCGGTTCGGGCTGCAGTTCGGCCGGGAGTTCGGGGAACCGCTCGCCGACGGACTGCAGCTTGGAGCCGAAGACCGCGCCGAACTGCTCCTGCAAGGTGGTGTAGTCCCAGCCGCCATCGTGGAATTCCGAGGCGATGGCCTCGGGGTGGCTCCACAGCTGCAGCCGGTCGCCGCCGGCACCGATCGCCTGGCCGTTGATGTTGCCGGCCTCCTCGGAGGCGAGGAAGGCGATGAGCCCGGCGACGTCGTCGGCCGTGCCGAAGCCCAGTTCCTTGCGGAAGAAGTCGTGCATGACCTCGCCGGCCTCATCGGCCTCGACGGCCTTGGCGAAGTAGGGGACGGTCTTGGTCATGGCGGTGGCTGCCACGGGGATCACGGCGTTGACCGTAACGCCGGCACGCTTCATTTCCAGCGCCCAGGTGCGGACCATGCCCACGATGCCGGCCTTGGCGGCCGCGTAGTTGGTCTGGCCGAAGTTGCCGCGTTGGCCGGTGGGCGAGCCGATGGTGATGATGCGGCCGGCGATGCCGTTCTCCTTGAAGTAGCCGTAGGCCTCGCGGACGCAGGTGAAGGTGCCGCGCAGGTGCACGTTGATGACCAGGTCGAAGTCCTCGTCGGTCATCTTCAGAATCGATTTGTCGCGCAACACGCCGGCGTTGGTGACCAGGATGTCCAGGCGGCCGAAGTTCTCCACCGCGGCGGCAACCAGCGCCTTGGCGGTTTCGGTGGAACCGACCGGCGCGACGACAGCGACGGCCTTGCCGCCGGCTGCTGCAATCGATGCGACGGCATCCGCTGCCACGT
The DNA here is from genome assembly GCF_014190875.1 of Paeniglutamicibacter cryotolerans. Classification (NCBI taxonomy): domain Bacteria; kingdom Bacillati; phylum Actinomycetota; class Actinomycetes; order Micrococcales; family Micrococcaceae; genus Paeniglutamicibacter; species Paeniglutamicibacter cryotolerans. The sequence goes on from NZ_JACHVS010000001.1 coordinate 703,438, forward strand.
CGGCGTCGACGTCGTTGATGACGACCGCTGCGCCCTGGCGTGAGAGTTCCTGTGCGTAGCTCAGGCCGAGCCCGCGGCCGCTACCGGTGACAATGGCTACTTTTCCTGCGAGTGACATCTGGACTCCTTCGTGTGGCGCTGTTGCCCCACCGTGCATATCGTGGGAATGTTACTTAGATACATGACAACTTATATTCTTGAAAAAGTCAACGATTAAGTTTCTCACCAATAACCGAGGAGCACCACCCATGGCCACCAAGACTGGCATCGCCACCGCCGGCATCGAGCGGTTCCTCGGGAGCGAGCTGGCCGGGGACATCGAGTTCCTCGCAGCCCGGACCAGGTCGCTCGGCTCGGCCCGCGCCAACCGGCTGCTGGCTCCGATGGACCTGAAGGTCCGCTCCTATTCGGTGCTGTCACTGGCCTGCAGCAACCTCGCACCCACACAGCGCGATCTCGCCGAATTCCTCTCGCTTGACCCGAGCCAGATCGTCCCGCTGGTTGATGCACTCGAGGCCCGCGGACTGGTCGAGCGCCATCCGGACTTGCACGACCGCCGCTCCAAAGTCGTCGCCGGCACCGAGGAGGGGCACAAGCTCTACCTGAAAGCACGACGCGCCACCGCCGCGGGCGAGTCCGTCACCATGTCCAACCTCAGCGAGGCCGAGCGCACGACACTGCGCGAACTGCTCTCACGGATCGCCTTCGACTCGTAGGCCCAAGGGACCATCCGGCGGGTTCCGGGGCGCCGTTTGCCGTTATCCACGGTGATCCGCTGCCGCCGGACCAAACACCTCGGCGAATCCAACCGGGATCATCAACTTCCGGGGACCGGTTCGGTACCGGATCCTTCACCGCACCGCAGCCTGCAACGGCGGTACGGTTCCTCCACTGCTATCCTCCACCGGAACGGCACACAGCTTGGGCTCAGCCCGGGCACCTTTCGTGGAATTCCCCTCATGGGGGTGCAAGAGATGATCCAGCGGGCCCCGGCCCTCTCCCCGGACCGGGGACCAGCTGTGTTCACACGGGGAGTCCGGCGTGCGGCCCCTACCGTCGGAGCATGGTCATCTCACAGGTCCCGATAACAACGGTTCCATCCGGTTCTTCTTCCCCGCACAGGCCCCTGCTACTTCCTCCGGGTGTGAACCACCGAGCGCACGCAAACCACGATCAAGAAGGCTGCCACCGACGTCATCACACCGCCTCCTGCCAACATTCCCAGGGTCCTGGCCTTGCCCGCGTTCCCGTCCCGCAGGCGCGCTGATGTGGGGTGCTGCAAAACATACTCCAGTTCGACCTGCTGCCCGTCGGAGAACACGCGGTTGGATCCGCTGGTCCAGATCTTAGTTTCCACCGACTGCCCCCCGGCGGATTCGAACCCGACCTGTAGCGACGTCGATGCCGTCCGCCCCGCAACCCATTTCACGGTTCCAAGGGTCTGCAGGATCGTACTGTCGGTAGCCTGGAAGGCTGCGGCATTTGCCCTGTCCTGCAGACCTTGCCCGACAAAGGCCAGGCCAAGCGCCATGAATGCGAGCAGAAGCACAACCACGACGGCGCCGATGAGCCTCGAGGTGATCTTGGTTTTCATTCGCCTCTTTCTGGTGTTTCCTGCGGCGAAAGCGCCCGCCGCGTGCGGGGCTGAATTTCGGATACCATGCTAATCGATTCCTGCGGGACCAGGATCACCGGAGCAGCCGCAGACCCGACAGGTCCAGCACCTCCCTATCGGGGATCGTCGGAAACCGCCCGTGGAACGTGATCTGCAACCTCGTCGATACCCTCCTGTGTCGGCAGCACCCTGAACCCGCATGTTGTGCTCGGGAGATGAATTACCGACATCTGCTGTACTTCCTGAGCGTGGTCGCCACGGCACGGTCACTGCTGCGACAGAGGCCCTCCACATTGCCCAGCCGGCCCTGAGCCGGCAATTGAAAACGTTCGAACGCGAACTTAATTGTCAATTGTTCGAAACCCGCAGTAATCGCCTGACGCTGACTCCCAGTGGTCGTGCATTCGGTGGCCCGGCACGAAAACTCCTGGTCCAGACACGTGATCCGCAAGATGCCGCACAGGTGCTGCGCACCTGGCAGGTGTCCACCCTTTCCTGCGCCGCCACCGCCGCTTCTATCTGCGGCTTCCTGGCACCCTTCATTGCCCCCCCCTCGCAGGAGCCAACGATCGTGGTCAGGGAGGCCTCACACTTCAGCTTGGAGGAGGCCCTGCTACATGACCTTGATTCATCATCTCCCCGATACTGCCCAGCAGCACGCTGGATCCGGGCCCCCTGGGAAGCATCGCCCTGCGCGCGTTCTCTCCAGAAGGGCATCCCTAGCTGCGCTCGGGGCGGGACTTGGTTGGTTTGCCCTAACTCTGCGACGAACAATTGATCATCCCCTCCAGGCATAGCGTCAGCCGGCAGATCTCGGATGAATCCCTCAATCGTATGGATCTGGATCTGAGCCAAACGATCATCTGGGACGACGTGCTCTCCGCCATGGCAGTGGTTGCGGAAGGTCGCGGGATCAGCATCAGCATCAGCATCGAAGTATCGGTCTACGCGCCCCGGGGCATCGACATCGTTGAATCCGCAGAAGACCCCATCGTAAGCGCGCTCAAAATGAATATGCATGCGACTTGGCATCGGGGGCACTACGCCAAGGCCAAGATCCGGGAAACGGCCCGCCAGCTGCGCCCCTGGGCCGAACCGCGGCAGTCTGAGGCAAGGTGACCAGGCGTCCCGCGGTCCCGGAACGGCAAAGGCCTGGGGGTGCATATGCCATCGGCATACGCACCCCCAGGCCTTCCCAAAGTTGGAAGCCGGAACCCGGGCGGGAAGGCCTACTCCTTGGTCAGGTCCTTGCCCTTGGACTCGGGCAGGGTGAGTGCGACGACCGTGGAGATCAACAGCAGCGTGATCACGTAGATGTTGAACGTGGCCGGACCGAACCGGGCGCCCAAGAACGTCTGCAGATACGGTGCTGTGCCACCGAAGAGGGCAACGGCCACGGCATACGGGATGGCCACGCCAATGGTCCGGATACGGGTGGGGAACATCTCGGCGAAGACGGCAGGCAAGATGGACAACGTGGCGCCCATGAAGAACAGGATCACCGCAGCCGGAATGAACAGCGAAAGGAACGAGGATGAGACCATGGCCTGCATGGGGGCGAAAAGCAGCATCGGAACGCCGGTGCCGATGACCAGCCCGGCCCTCCGCCCGAATTTGTCGGAGAACCGGCCCCAGAACGGCAGTGCAATGATCAGCACCACGTTGCTCAGCAGGTTGGCCAGCAGGGCCGCGCCCTGGTCCATGCCGTTCAGGACCACTGCCTGTTGGACCGCGGAGACTGCCCAGACGTAGTAGCAGACGGTGCCGCCAACGCCCAGACCAATAACTCGAAGGGCAGAACGCCAGTGCTTGCGGACTTCCGGGAACATCGGTGCGCGTTCGCCGGTCTTTGAGGCCGCGAAGGCCTCTGTTTCATGCATCCGACTGCGGGAGAACATGACAGCCAGGCCCAGCAGGCCGCCGATGACGAACGGGATGCGCCAGCCCCAGGCATGCATGATGTCACCGGGCAGGATCGCATTGAGGATCACGCCCATGAGCATGCCTGCCACGATGCCGATGGTTCCCGAGACGTAGATCATCGATGACCAGAGTCCACGGCGCTTGGCCGGGGCGGTCTCGGCAATATAGGTCTGAGCCGATGGCATCTCCCCACCGTGCGCAAGTCCCTGCAGCAGCCGTGCTGTCAACAGGATGATTGCTGCCCAGACCCCGGCATTGGCGTAGGTGGGGACGGCCGCGATCAGCAGCGATCCCACCGAGGCCAGCCCCACGGTGGAAAGCATCGAGGCCCGGCGGCCCACATTGTCCGAGAGCCAACCAAAGAGCCATCCGCCCACCGGGCGGGCTAGGAAGCCCACGGCAAAGACACCCATGACGCCAAGTAGCGCGGAAAGCGGATCCTCCGGGTTGAATATCTCGGTGGCGAAGTAGATGGCGAAGGCCGAGTAGATCCCCCAGTCGAACCATTCCAGGGCATTGCCCATGCCGGTGGCAACGAGGGTACGACGCTCCCGGGGCGTGGCCTTGCGGTCGAGATCGGCGGTGACAGGGAGGTCTGCCCCTAATTGTGGATGATGGTGTTGCAACGTCATGATGCATCCTTGGGTTTGAAAGACCGGGTGTTGATTTCGACGAGGCGCCGGGGACGATTAACGTGCGGCGAGTTCACCGATGCGTGAGAAGGCCAGATGCGTGTATAGAGCAGTCCCGGAGGTGAGCACCGAATCGTCGAACACGGCCCGCGGCGAGTGGTTGTACTCACCCTGGTCCCCGGCCAGCGGGGTCGCATCCAGATTAATGAAGCTGCCCGGGACCTGCGCCAGCACGTCGGCGAAGTCCTCGGAACCGCCCAACGGGTTGGCTATGGCCAAGTGCCGGTCCTCGCCGAAGAGCTCTATGATCTGCTCCTGGACGAAAGTCGTGTTTTCCTGGTCGTTGACCAGGACTCGGCCCCCCACACGGTAGTCCACATCCACTTCGAGCCCGTGTGCCGAGGCGATTCCCTTGAGCAGTCGCGGCACCGCCACCATCATTTTTTCACGGGACGCATCTGAATACATCCGGATACTGGCGCCGAATTCAGCGGTATCGGGAATCACGTTGATGGCTTCGCCTGCCTTGACCATTCCCACGGCCACGACGACCGGGTCGTGGGCATCGAACTGGCGGGTCACCATGGACTGCAGTGCGGTGATCATTTCTGCCATCACCGGGACCGGGTCCTTGGCCCGGTGCGGTGCCGAGCCGTGCCCACCACGGCCCAGAACCGTTACATAGAGCCCGTCTGCGGCCGACATCATGATTCCCTGCCGGGTCATGAACTGCCCGGTGGCACCACCTGAACTGAACACATGCAGGCCGTATGCCGAATCGACACGGCGTCCGGCCAGGTCCAGGATCCCTTCCTCGATCATCATCGGCGCCCCCGCCAGCAGTTCTTCGGCAGGCTGGAACATGAAGACCACGTCCCCGTCCAGCAGGTGGCGGCGATCGGCCAAAAGCCGAGCTGCCCCGGCAAGCATCGAGGTATGCAGGTCATGGCCGCAGGCATGCATGCGGCCATCGATCCGGGAGCTGAACTCAACACCGGTGGCTTCCTGCACCGGCAAGGCATCCATGTCGGCACGCAGGAGCACGACCGGGCGGTTGACGGAGGGCTCGGTGGCGGTTCCGCGCAGCACCGCACCGATCGAAGTGCATCCCTTGCCCAGAGTGACTTCCAGGGGCAGGTCCGCTAGCTCGGTAAGCACGGTTTCCTGGGTCCGGGGAAGGTCCAGCCCAAGCTCGGGGGCCTGGTGCAGCGTGTGGCGCAGCCGGGTCAGGTCCCCATGCAGCTCGTGGGCATCTTGAAGGATGGTTGTCGTGGTCATGGTGACCCTTTCCTAGACGGCCCTCCCTGGGCCCCTACCGACGTTCGGCATGGGCGGGGTGGGGCCGGACGTGCTTATCGGCTGATTTAATCTTGGGACATAGATCACATCCAGTAAAAAAGAATGATGAAATCACCAGAATCATTGGTTCAAATCGAAGAAACCGCCAAGCACCTTGATGCTGAAGGGCATTGTCCCTCCAAGGGAGCCAGTCGTTGGACCCGTTCCGGGAATCCGTTCTGGCCAGAAGACGCGAGAATGAAAGCATGCAGATGCTCAGCGAACGTGATTTGGAACTGATCCACGCCCTGCAGATCGCCCCGAGGGTCTCCTGGGCAGCGGCCTCCGAGATCCTCGACGCCCACCCGGCGGTGCTGGCACAGCGCTGGGACAACCTGCGTTCCATGGGAGCTGTCTGGATTGCCGCCCAGCCTACCGGTCATCCACGGCAACAGGTCATCAGTTTCACCCAGGTCAGTTGTGCTCCTGAACACCGCGATTCCATCATCCGCTCCCTGATGGAGGTCTCCGAGGTCTATTCCGTGGACATGCTCTCGCAAAACCACCGGCTGGGCATCATGCTCACCGGCAAATCCATGTCGAATGTCGTGAACGGGACCTTCAATGAGATCACTCAGCTGCCCGGGGTAACTGCCCTGCACTCGAACTTTTCGGTGCAAATGCACTTCACCGCCAGGGACTGGCACCTGAGCGCTCTCGGCCGCTCCCAGATCGCCGCGCTACGCGAACTCGATGGACAGCAAACACATACGGACCCGGGCATCGCCATCCGCGAAGAGCACCGGCCGATCCTTTCGCTCCTGCAGCAAAATGGCCGGTGCACCGCTGCTGATGTTGCACGCGTCACGGGCCTGTCGCCGACCTCGGCACGACGCCAGCTTTCACGGGTGCTGCATAGTGACATCATCACCCTGCGTTGCGACATGGCCCAAGCCCTCTCGGGTTTCCCCATCACCGCCCAATGGTATGCCCGGCTTCCGGCCTCACAGCACGCCGAAGCGGCCCGGGCCTTGTCCACCCTGCCCAACATGCGCATGGTCTGCACCACGACTGGCCAGGCCAACCTGCTCATCACCATGTGGCTTGCCTCCGTCAACGACATACTCGATGCCCAGCGGAGCATTGAAACGGCCGCAACGGGGATCGAACTGCTCGAAAGCGCCCTCTTGATCAGCCCGTCCAAGCGCATGGGCTGGCTCCTGCGCCCGGACAGTACCACCACTGGCAGGCAGGTTGCCCCTCCGCTTCCATTGCGGTGAAGGCCAGCCAGTCCATGCCCGACGGGCATCATCAGTCCACCTTCTTGGTCGTGGCAGGTCGGGAACACCACGGCATATGCTTGGCTTCCATCGCGCCCGGCGCTTGGCGGGACAAGTCCCCCACTGAGGCGGGTCCGCCATCCGAAAGGTCGCTACGCAGTGCCTCCCACGCTTTTTACCAATGGCCGCATCCACACGCTCAATCCCCGGCAACCCTTGGCCCAGGCCATATTGACGGACCAGGGGCGCATTATCGCGGTCGGCAGCCGGGACGAGATGTGCGCCGCGTCCCCTCCGGAACCCGCTGCGTGGATTTGGGCGGGGCAACGGTCCTGCCCGGCTTCACCGATTCACATATCCACACCGCGAGCCTGGCCCGGGCCTTGACCGAAGTGAACATGCGCGAAATCGCTTCGCTTTCCGAGGCCCTCGAGCGCCTCGCCGCAGCCAGTGGACGCTACGTCCCGCAGTAGTGGATCTTTGGCGGCTGGTGGAACCACAACGCCTGGGAAATCCCCGCACAGCCCGACCGGCTTCCACTTGACCGCTTATGCCCCGAGAACCCAGTGGCGCTTACCAGCGCCGACGGGCATACCGTGTGGGCCAACTCGCTGGCCCTGTCATTGTTGGGAATCCACGAAGACAGTGAGAATCCTCCCGGCGGGGAACTCGTTCGAGATGAACAGGGACGCCTCACAGGCATCCTACGTGAATCCGCTGTCTTCGCCGTTCGCGAGCTGGCCGCAAGTCCCCTCTCGGGCAACCTGGAAACCCAGTTGCTGAGCGCCCAACGGCACCTGCTTTCCCACGGCATCACCTCCGTACATGACATCGACGGGCCCGATGCACACGCTGCTTTTGTATCCTTGCGCCAGCAGGGACTGCTCGACCTGCGCGTGCATAAACTGCTTGCCGTGGGCGAGCTGGAGTCCGCGATCACCGCCGGACTTCGGTCCTATGAGGGGGACGGATGGATCAGCCGTGGTGCGGTGAAGATCTTCTCAGACGGGGCTGCCGGTTCACATACCTGCCATATGTCAGAGCCCTTCGCCGACGACGAATCAAATGTAGGCATGGAGGTGACAGCCTACTCCGAACTGGTCCGTCTGGTCGGGACCGCGGCCGAAGCCGGCATTGCAGTAGCCATCCACGCCATTGGAGACCGAGCCAACCACCTGGCCCTGAACGCACTGGCCGGAGCATCGGAGGCAACGGGCCGCCATGCCCTGCGCCACCGCGTCGAGCACGCCCAGTTCCTTCTCCCGTCCGATGTGGACCGTTTCGCCTCGCTGGGCGTCATCGCATCAATGCAGCCCCAGCACTGCCCTTCAGACGTTCCGCTGCTGGGCATGATCGCCGGACCGGATCTGGCCTCCTACGCATGGAAGTCGCTGCTGCGCAGCGGGGCCGAAGTGGTCTTCGGTTCCGATTCTCCCATCGAACCGGCCATTCCGCTGAAGGGGATTCATGCGGCGCTGAAACGGACCACGCCTGCCGGGGAACCGCCCGGCGGATGGGACCCGGCCGAACGGCTCAGCCTGGCCGAGGCGCTTCACGGATATTGCGTGGCTCCAGCCTTCGCCTCCGGCGAGGAAAAGCTCAAGGGCTTACTGCGCCCCGGAATGCTCTCGGACTTCATCGTGCTGGACCAGGACCCCTTTGCCCTTCCGACCCACGAGGTCAAGCACGTGCGGGTGCAGTCCACAGTGGTCGGCGGTGTGGAGCGCTACCATCGCGAGGCCTGAGCCACCCGGTCGGCCAGGCTCCCCGTTCTATCCACGACATAGGTGGCGATCCTGGCTGCCCCTGGCCCGGAGGGCTCCTGCTTGCGGCAATCATGCTGAGGCGGCAGTGGCCGCATAGACTCCGCTGAGGTTCCCCACGCCACGGACAATCATCTCCGGGACCAGTCTGCGCAATAATGCTCCCGGTTCATCGACGCCGGGGCCATCGGCGAAGCTGGCTATACCCATTGACTGAAGATTCCGCCGCGGAGTAGAGGCGAAAGAGTTCAAAAATTCTCATTCAATGAGACAGGCGTGGTGCGCTTGCTCACGCCTGCCCGACACTGGAAGCAGCAAGATACAGCCTCCAACGGTGCGCCCCGGCGCAGAGTCCCCCGGCTGATCGACTCCCTCGAACCAGCCAAGGAGCCTCCTTTCATGGCCAACGAACGCACCCTGATCAAGACCCGCGTGGGCATCGTCGGCGGCGGCCCCGCCGGCTTGATGCTGAGCCATCTGCTTTCCCATTCCGGCATCGAGAACCTCGTTGTCGAAATGCGCGACCACGAGACCATCCGCAACACCCACCGCGCCGGCATCCTCGAAGCCCAGGCGGTGAAGATGCTGACCGACTCCGGCATCAACGGCCGGGTACTGACCCACGGCGACGAACATTCGGGAATCGACCTGCGCTTCAACGGAGAATCGCATCCGCTGGACTTCACCGACCTGGTCGACGCGACAGTCACGCTCTACGCGCAGAACGAGGTCTTCGTGGACCTGGCGGCAGCCCGTGAGCGCGACGGCGGGGACGTGCGCTATGGCGCCGAGGTCACCGCCGTCTTCGACATGGAGACCGACACCCCGAAGTTCCATTTCACCGACGCTCAGGGCCAGGCCTTCGAGGTGCACTGCGACATCCTCGTCGGTGCCGACGGTTCGCGCAGCTTCTGCCGCCGCGCCATCCCCGAGGACAAGCGCGAAAACTATACGGTCAAGTACCCGTTCGCCTGGTTCGGCATCCTCGCCGAAGCCCCCAAGTCCTCCGCCGAGCTGATCTACGCCAACTCCCCGCACGGCTTCGCACTGATCTCCCAGCGCAGCGAGAGCGTCCAGCGCATGTACTTCCAGTGCGACCCGAACGAAGACACCAGCAGCTGGGACGACGACCGCATTTGGGCCGAATTGCAGCGCCGCGTCGACGGTCCGGACGGCTTCGAGCTCAAGCGTGGACGGATCTTCGACAAGTCGGTGCTGCCGTTCCGCTCGTTCGTGCGCGAACCCCTCTCCCACGGCCGCCTCTACCTGGTCGGCGATGCCGGGCACACCGTCCCGCCAACCGGCGCCAAGGGTCTGAACTTGGCCTTTGCCGACGTGAAGGTGCTCTTCGAAGCCATCGACTCTTACTATTCCACGAGGGGGATCGCCCTGCTCGAGGGCTACTCCGACACGGCGCTCAAGCGCGTGTGGAAGGCGCAGAACTTCTCCTACTGGATGACCACCATGCTGCACACTCCCCCGAACGCCGATCCATTCCAGCTCAAGCGCGCGATCGGCGAGCTCGAGACGGTCGTCAACTCCCGTTACGGCCAGCAATACCTGGCCGAGTCCTACACCGGGTGGCCACATTCCTGACCGGATCGGCTGCCCGGAAAAACCACATCGAACACCCTTGAAAGGAGTAGCTCCATGAACATCGAAGAATTCGAAGACGGCCATGTCATCGACACCAACCCGGATGCAGCCGCTGCCACCCAGGACCAGATCACTGCGGAAATCGGCGCGATCCACGAGGCCTACGAGGCCTCGGGCAAGTTGGAAACCCAGCCACGCATCGACTTCACGCCGTACCGTTCCTCACTGCTGCGCCACCCCACCAAGTCGCTGCACCACGCGGACCCGGAAACCATCGAACTGTACGCCCCGGCCTTCGGCCAGCGAGACGTGCACGCCCTGGAGTCGGATCTGACCATCCAGCACAACGGCGAACCCATCGGCGAGCGCATCGTCGTCACCGGTCGCGTGCTCGACGGCGACGGCCGCCCGGTCGTCAACCAGCTCGTGGAAATCTGGCAGGCAAACGCCGCCGGCCGCTATATCCACAAGCGCGACCAGCACCCGGCGCCGATCGACCCGAACTTCACCGGCGTCGGCCGCACCATCACCGGGGAGAACGGCGAATACTCGTTCACCACCATCAAGCCGGCCCCGTACCCGTGGAAGAACCACCACAACGCTTGGCGCCCGGCGCACATCCATTTCTCGCTCTTCGGAACCGACTTCACCCAGCGCATGATCACCCAGATGTACTTCCCGGGCGATCCGTTGTTCTCGCTGGACCCGATCTACCAGGCGATCACCGACGTCAAGGCCCGTGAGCGCCTCGTGGCAACGTACGACCACAATGTCACGACGCACGAATGGTCTACCGGCTACAGCTGGGACATCGTGCTCACCGGCAGCAACCGCACCTGGATGGAAGAGGAAGAGGGCGAGCACTAGATGTCCAAGGCTCCAGCATTGAAACTGACACCGACCCCGGGCCAGACCATCGGCCCGTTCTACGGTTACGCGCTCCCGTTCAAGGACGGCGGGAAGCTCGTTGACCGCGCCCACCCGGGCTCGATCCGCCTGCACGGCGTGATCACCGACGGCGCCGGGGAAACCATCCCCGACGCGCTGCTGGAAATCTGGCAGCCCGACGAGGAGGGCAACGTCGTCTCCGAGACGGGCTCGCTGGTCCGCGACGGCCACACCTTCACCGGCTTCGGCCGGGTGGCGGTGGACAACGTCGGGCACTACACCTTCACCACGGTGAATCCGGGAGCGACCGAGGCCGGCAAGGCCCCGTTCATCATGCTCACCGTCTTCGCCCGGGGCCTGCTCAACCGGCTGTTCACGCGCATCTACCTGCCCGAGGACACCGAGGCACTGGCAACCGACCCATTGCTGACCTCGATGGACGAGTCCGCACGCTCCTCGCTGATCGCCACTCGCGAGGCCAACGGGGACCTGCGTTTCGACATCAGCCTGCAGGGCGGGAACGAGACCGCGTTCCTGTCATACCCGCGCGAGTCCTAGCACCGGGCGCACCCCGCCGGTCCCCGCCCTTCGACGGCCGGCACCGGCGGGGTGCGCGCCGCGTTAAGCGCCGGCACCCGTACGATCAAAGAACAACACCCCTTTTTGTCAGGAGCACCACCTTGAGCGATGCCGACTACGGCCTGCTGAATCCAGCCTGGGCCGGGAGCCCGGTTGCCGCCCACACCTCCGATGCCGCCTTCGTCCAGGGGATGCTCGACGTAGAATCGGCCTGGGTCGCCACGCTTGCCGCCGCAGGTCTGGCCACCGACGATGACGCAGCGGCCGTTACGTCGATCGCGCAGGCCGACCTCTACGACCTCGCCTCGTTGGCGGCCCGCGGACAGGATGGCGGCAACGCGCTGATCCCGCTGCTGGGCGACATGCGGGCGCTGCTGGCCGCCGACGGCGCCGAGGCATCGGCTTCCAAGGCGCTGCACCGAGGCGCCACCAGCCAGGACATCATCGATTCGGCCCTGATGCTGATGGCGTCGCGGGCCATGTCGGTGATCGGCGCCGAGCTGCGCACTGCGGCCGCCGGGCTGGCCGCATTGGCCGATGCCCACCGTGGAACGCTGTGCGTGGCGCGTTCACTGACCCAACATGCGCTGCCCACCACGTTCGGGCTGCGTGCGGCCAACTGGCTCTCCGGCGTGCTGCTGGCGGGGTCGCGCCTTGATGCGGCAGAAGCAGCGCTGCCGCTGCAATGGGGAGGAGCCGTGGGAACCCTCGCCTCGCTGCGCGATGCGCTCGGCACCGACCCCGAGTCCGGCGTCCGTGTCGGGGCCCTGGTCTCGGATCTGGCATCCCGGTTGGGCCTGGCCAATCCCGTCACGCCCTGGCACACCAACCGCCTGCCAATCACCGGGATCGGCGCCGCATTAGCCGATGTCATCGCCGTCGGAGGCAAGGTAGCCGCCGACGTGCTAATCCTCTCCCGCCCGGAGATCGCCGAGGTTTCCGAACCCCGCGAGGCCGGCAAGGGAGGTTCTTCGGCCATGCCGCAGAAGCAGAACCCGGTGCTCTGCGTGATGCTGCGCAACGCGGCACTTGCCGCACCCGCACACGTCTCCTCGCTCTTCCTGGCCGCTGGCACGGCGGTGGACGAGCGACCCGATGGCGCCTGGCACACCGAATGGGCTCCGCTACGTGAGCTGCTGCGCCTGGCCGGTGGTTCAACGGCCAAGCTCGCCACACTGGCCACCGGGCTCGGCGTGCACCCTGCTGCCATGGCAGTAAACGCCGGCATCTCCGGCGACTTGCTGGTCAGTGAGCGGCTGATGAGCCGCCTGACCCCGCTGCTCGCCGGCGGCAAGCCCACCCTGCAGCGCATCATCGGTGAATCACTGGCCTCCGGCGTCCCATTGCGCGAGCTGCTGCGCTCCGACATCCCCCTGGCCACACTCTCCAACCGGGACCTGACAACGCTGCTTGACCCCTCCGGATACCTGGGCCAAAACAACGAATTCATCGACAGCATTCTCACCGACTTCCAGAATTGGATTGCCTCATGACCGCTCCGCTCCTTACTCCCACGCTCCTGCACCAGGACACCGAAAAGCCCACGCTGATCCTGGGCCCCTCACTGGGCACCGGTTCGCTGGCCCTGTGGGGGCCGTCCGTTCCCGCACTGAGCGGGCACTTCCAGCTATTGGCCTGGGACCTGCCCGGGCACGGGGCAAGTGCGCCCTCCACCGGTGGCTTCACCGTTGCCGAACTGGCAGGTGCCGTGGTGGCAATGCTCGAAGCCCTGGAGACCGACGGCGTGATTGTCGCCGGGCGCCCGCTGTTCTATGCCGGCGTGTCCATCGGCGGCGCGACCGGCCTGCAGCTCGGCCACGACTACCCTTCGCTCTTCGCCGGGATCTCGATCGTCTGCTCCTCGGCGAAGTTCGCCACCCCCGAATTCTGGAACGACCGCGCCGATCTGGTCGCCACGGCGGGTACCCCCACCATGGTCACCGGCTCGGCCGAACGCTGGTTTGCCCCGGGCTTCATCGAGAAGAACCCGGTTCCGGCCACCGATCTGCTGCACAACCTGCAGGATGCAGACCGCTTCTCCTATGCCCACGCCTGCCGCGCCCTGGGCGGCTACGACCTGAGCAACAAGCTCGGTGCCGTCACCGCACCGGTGCTGGCCATTGCCGGCGCGCACGATGTCGTTTCGCCTCCGGAACACGCCCACGCGATCGCCGAGGGCGTCGCGGACGGCCGCGCCGTCATCATCGATTCAGTCGCGCACCTGGCCCCGGCCGAGGATCCCGCAGCGACCAGCGCGCTGCTCATCGATTTCTTCACCAGCATTCCGATCAAGGAGGCCACCCATGGCTGATTCCACCCGCCTGCCCGGCGATACCTATGACGCCGGGTTCGAGGTGCGCCGCCAAGTCCTGGGCGATGCACACGTGGACCGCGCGACCAGCAGCTCCAACGACTTCACCGACGAGTTTCAGGAAATGATCACCCGGTACGCGTGGGGCACCATCTGGACCCGTGACGGACTCGAACGCACCACGCGTTCGGCCATCACGCTCACCGCGCTGATCGCCGGTGGATTCTGGGAGGAGCTGGAAATGCACGTCCATGCGGCGCTGCGCAACGGGATGACACCCGATGAAATCAAGGAAGTCTTCCTGCAGTCGGCCATCTACTGCTCCGTCCCGGCAGCCAACACCGCCTTCAAGATCGGCAAGAAGGTCCTGGCCGAATACGAGTCGGCCCAGTAGTACCCGGAATGCACCAGCGCCTACCGACACCATTTGGGGTCGGTAGGCGCTGGTATTTCCGCCGTGCGGCATGGTCCGGTACCGGTGTCTGGATCCGACACGGCGATGGACGGACCGACATCGGTGTCACATCCTGCGGAGCCCCGATTCCTGGGCAATCTCCCCGGATGCAACGCGGCGGGCATACTCACCAAAAACCGTTGCCAGCTCGGCGGTAAGCTGCCCGCCATTGACCTCGATGCCGCGCCGGGCACATTCGGTTTCCCAATCGGGAAGCATCGGTCCTTCGTCGTATCCGGTGAGTTCCTCGATCATCCGGGCGCTCAGTCCGTATTCGATGGCGCCGATGCCAGACCAGATGACAGCGCCCAGGCACATGAGGCAGGGCTGGGCGTTGGTGGTCAGTACACTGCGCCCCGGTCCGCCCCGCGCACCCAGGTCCCATCTCCCCAGGGCCCGGTTGGCCAGTTGCAGTGCCACCATTTCGGAATGCATGCCCGAGAGCTTCGAATCAAGCACCAGGTTCACGCCCAGCGACTGCAGGGCCCCGGTTTCCGCGTCGGTAACGATGGCAGCAAACGGACCCCCTGTCCTCTCCTCGACGTTGCGGATGGCCAGGGAATTCACCAGGCGCAACCGGTCGTCCCGCTCGGTGAGGCGGGACGGGATGTGCGTGGACTCGAGCAGCAGCCAAGGCGGCAGCAAGACGGCGAAACCGGTCGGCATCATCGTCGGCTCCTTTCAGTATGGGGCCCTGCAACCATCATGCTGCCGCCCCGCCACGCAGGCAAGGCGGCTGGGCAAAGCGATACTCTGCGGGGGCCGTGCCAAGGAACAAAACGCGATATATCGCGACTTTAAGGAGCAGGCATGAACACGAACCAGTGGTCCATCAGCACCCCGCAAACGCTGGACCTCGACGATGTTGCCGAACTGCGCGTCGCCCTAGTGCGCGGCCGCGTGGATGTCATCACCCACGCCGAACCCACCACCACCGTCCAGGTCAGCGAGATCTCCGGGCGCCCCCTCAACGTCAGTCTCAACGCAGGGATCCTGCGGGTCGAACACCTCGATTCCGGAAACTGGCTGAGCAAGATCATGAACTTCGACAACCGGGACCGGGTCGTGATCTCCATCGCCATCCCCGCCTCCCTACTCGTGGCGGTCTCAACCGTCAGCGCATAGGGCATGGTCAGCGGCACCAGTGGCCACACAAGGCTCAAGACCGTCTCCGGCTCGCTGCTGGCAGACGCCACCGCCGGGACACTGAGCGTGGACACCGTCTCCGGTGAGATCATCACCCGCAACCACCGAGGCCACTTCGCCGCCAAGTCGGTATCGGGAGAGGTCACGGCATCCGGTGAACTGGAATCGGTGCGGGCATCGACCGTTTCGGGCAATTTCTCCTTCGACATCGGCGGCACACCGGTGGACCTGGTCTCCAAGTCGGTCTCCGGCGACCTGACGGTCCGCATCCCAGAGGGCCTGGGCATCGATCTGGTTGCCACGTCGACCTCCGGTTCGATCTGCCTCGACGGCGAACGCCATTCGGGGATTTCGCAAAACTGGAAATCCGCCGTGGAGACGGGACCCCGGCATTGAACGTCCGCAGTTCCTCGGTCTCCGGAAACGTGTCAATTGTGCACCGCACCCCCTCCACCCGCGAGGGCGGCTACTAATGGCACCAGTCTTCGCCCACGAGGCACTGAGGCTCTACTTGCTTTCGCTGCTGAACGACGGGCCGAAGCACGGCTACGAGTTGATGCGGGCGCTGAGCGACCGCTTCGGCGGCACCTACACTCCCAGTGCCGGGACCATCTATCCGCGCCTGGCCAAGCTCGAGGAGGATGGCCTGGTCGTCACGGACCTCGACGGCAGGTGCACCATCTACCGCATCACCGATGCGGGCCTGGCCGAACTGGCAGCCCGGGCCGGGGACCTGGCCGGGATCAAAGCCGAGATCTCCGCCTCGGTCCGGCGCTTGGCCGATGAGCTGCGCAAGGACATCCGCACCAACATGCGCGGCTTGCGGGCAGACCTTGCCGCCACCGCGGAACAGGCCCGCGCAGGGGCCTGCGCCACACCCGCCGCGATCATCGCCAGTGCTGCATCAGGGCGCCGGATGCTCATGGAAGCCGAGGTGATACTGGCCGAGTTCAGGAATGACATCCGCATCGAACTCCGCCGGGCGTCGGACAACTCCCTGGATGGCCTCACCCTGGAAACCCTGCGCACCGTGCTTGGCCAGGCCCGGATCTCCATCGAATCGGCGCTCGGGCACCGGAAGCCCTAGCACTAGCCCGGGGCAACGGCCACGGCCAGTTAGGGCGCGGGCTCCCTTCCGCGCGTCTGTTGCCCGCGCAGGGCCCGGAGCGAGGATGCGGTGGCGGCCGCCATCGCCCCACCGAGCGCGAGGAAAACGGCTCCCGCGCCGGCGCCTCCGGCAAACAATCCGATTCCCACGGGGATCACGGCCTGGCCCAGGCGGGTGCCCATGAGCCGCAACGACATCCAGGTTCCGCGTGTCCCCTCGCTCGCCGCCATGCTCACCACGCTCATGCTCAACGGCTGCCCTACGCCCAGGAACAACCCGGCCACGACCAGCAGCACCCCGAGCCATGGCACCGGCAACGGCGCAGCGATCAGTGCAACGAGCGCCGCCGAGATGCCGGTCGACACCAGCAGCAGCCTTTCGCGGCCAACCCGCCGCACCAGCCGCTCCAGCCCGAAACGGGACACCACAGTGGCCCCGCCCCGCAGCGCCAGCAGCACTCCCACAACGGACGTCGGGATTCCGCGCTCAATGGCCAACGCCGGCAGGTAGACCTGCAGCAGGTCGATCGTGCACAGCACCATCATGCTCAACATAATCGAGGCGATCAGCGTGCGCCGGGTCTCCGGATCCGTGGCCAGTGCCCCACGCAGGGTCTGTGGTGTTGCCGGACCCGCTCCCTGCGCCATGCCGAACCGACCGGCCACCATGAATGAGGTCGCGATCAGCAGCCCGACAACGGATACCAAGTAGGCGATGAACAACCGGCCGGTGTCCGGACGCACAGCGGCGCCGCCAATGACGGCCAGGGTCAACGGGGCCGCGGTCTGGGCCAGAGCCGTGGCAGTGGTGTAATACCCGAAGACCCGGTCCATGTTCGCTGATGGCGCGGAGGCCAGCCGACTCTGCTCCCCCAGCAGGCACATCAGGTGCCCGATCCCCAGGATCAGGTTCCAGCCCAGCAGAGCCTCGAGCGAGGACGCGGCCATCAGCAGCCCGAACCCGGAACCGAGCATCAGCAGGGCACCAATCACCAGCACTTGGGCCTCGCGTCCGGCATCCGTGCGTCGGCCGATCCAGATGGCCAGGAATGCGGGAAGGATAGAGAAGCTGGCTACCACCAGGCCCAACATGCCGGGATCGACGCCCAGCTCGAGCGCCCGATAGGAGGTCGTGGGGCGGATCAGGTAGACGGCCACCTGCAGGAAAGCCGCATGGGCCAGGACCGCCGGGAATCCGATCCCACGGACACGGGGTTCGGTCGATCGCAGCATCTGCCCAATCTATGCGACCCGCCGCCGCTGCGCCCGGTTCATGACGACGCGCACCCGTGGCCCATCGCTACCTGGCCGGGCGGCCCTCGGGCCGGCCCGGGTTCTCGCCCACCGGCAGCACAGCGCGGCGGGCTGAGTCCTTGGGCTCGACCCGGCTCGGTGGAGCCGACTGCGCGGGTTCCCGGGGGCTGGGCCACGGCATCGGTGCATGTTCGCCAAAGGTATCGGCGTCAGATTCCAGCCAATCGGCCTTCCAGCCGCGCGGCGGTGATGAAAGAAGTTCCCCCGGAGCCAGCCAGTTGTGGATTGCAGCATAGCTGCGGGTGGTCAGGTGGTCGGTGCGCCGGCGAAGCATCCGGGCGTTGAGCTGGGAGGGATGGGTGACACCCATTGAGGCCATGATCTGCGCAGCCTCTTGCACCGTGAGCTTCTGGTAGTTGTGCACCCGGTTGCCCTTGTCTGTGACATCGAGTGCGCGCATCAGGCGCGGGTCTTGGGTGGTCACACCAACAGGGCACCTGTTTGTATGGCATTTCTGTGCCTGGATGCACCCTGTGGCCATCATCATGGCCCGGGCGCTCATGGTGAAGTCGGCACCCTGGATCAGTCGCTTGACGATGTCCGAGCCGGTAGCCACCTTCCCGGCGGCACCGATGCGGATCTTGTCTCGCAGCCCGCAGCCGACAAGTGCGTTGTGCACGAGCATCAGCCCCTCGGTCAGGGGCGTGCCGACATGGTCCTCGTATTCCAGGGGCGCCGCACCGGTCCCGCCCTCGGAACCGTCCACGATGATGTAGTCCGGCGTGATTCCGGTTTCCAACATGGCCTTGCACATCGCCAGGACGTCGGTGCGCGATCCCACGCAGAACTTGTATCCGATCGGCTTGCCGCCGGAGAGCTCGCGCAGCTGCGCCACGAAGCCCATGAGTTCCCGCGGCGTGTGGAATGCGGAATGCGACGCCGGCGAAATGCAGTCCGTTCCCATGGGCACCTCGCGCGCCTCAGAGATTTCGGCGGTGATCTTGGCCGCCGGCAGTACCCCTCCGAGTCCGGGCTTCGCACCCTGGCTCAGCTTGATCGTGATGCCTTTGA
Source organism: Paeniglutamicibacter cryotolerans (assembly GCF_014190875.1). NCBI lineage: Bacteria > Bacillati > Actinomycetota > Actinomycetes > Micrococcales > Micrococcaceae > Paeniglutamicibacter > Paeniglutamicibacter cryotolerans. Next base: position 722,335 of record NZ_JACHVS010000001.1, read on the forward strand.
CGTGTTCGTTGGCGGCCTTGGCGGAAAAGGCCGCCGGGTCGAATTTCCCCTCGGCGGTGCGGGCGCCGAAGTAGCCGGAGCCGATCTCCCAGAATAGGTCTGCCCCGTGTTCGAGATGGTACTTGGTCAGCCCGCCCTCTCCGGTCTCCTGGACGAATCCGCCCATGGCGGCACCCTTGTTCATTGCCAGCACGGCGTTCTTGGACAGTGCGCCGAAGCTCATCGACGACACGTTCATCAGCGCCATGTCATAGGGCTGCAGACAGTCCGGGCCGCCGATGCGCACCCGGTGCGGGCGGGCGGGGACCTCGGCCGGTGCGGTGGAATGGAGTAGGAATTCGTATCCGGCCTCGTTCACGTCGCGTTCGGTACCGAATGCCTTGTGGCTGTCGGCGCCCTTGGCCCGCGCATAGACCAGCGAGCGGGTGTCCCGGTCGAAAGGCCGCCCGTCGGTGTTGCGCTCGATGAAGTACTGCTGGATTTCGGGGCGGATGGACTCGAGCAGGAAGCGCATGCGTCCGAGCACCGGGTAGTTGCGCAGGATCGCGTGCTTGGTCTGGACCATGTCATGAACGCCCAGTCCCAGCAGTGCCAGCGCGAGGGCGAGAAACACCCACCGGCCCGGGGTACCGAAGGAGAAGGCGACCATGGCGGCGAAGCCAAGGAGCGAGAACAAAGCAATCAGTAGGAAGCGCACCATGGGCCCGAGCTTACAACCCTAGGTACTCTTGGACCCGCACTGCGGAAAATCGTTACGCCCCAAAGCCTCAGGTCGGACACTATGCCCAGAAGTGCGGAGCCGGCTTGCGCGTCCCGGGAAGCGCAGTGTTTTTACGCCAGTCGGCTACCCAGGCGGGCAGGACGAGGTCCGCCGGCACCTCGTGTCCGACGGCGGAGATGATATCGGCGTTAGACACCGGGCCCTTCTTCGAGAGCATGCGCGTGGCGATGACTGCACCGACGTAGATCTCCCCGTTGGCGATCATGCGTTGTTCGAAGTAGATGCAGCGTTCGTCCATGCCAAGCATCCGGGTCTCCTGGGTGAACTTCTGGTTGAAGACCACCGATTTTCGGAAGGTGATGGTCTCGGCCTGCACGACGGGAGTCCATTTGTTGCGCCGCATCGTGGCGAAGGCACCCGAGCGCAGCATCAAATCGAAGCGGCCTAGGTCGAACAGTGAGAAATACATACCGTTGTTGATATGCCCGGCGATGTCAATGTCGGTGAGCATGGCCCGCATGTCCATGCTGCCGACATCGAACAGGCCGAGCGTGGGACGTCTGCGGGAGGTGGCCAACAGGAGCAGGAAGCGGAGGAGAACGTGCATGGACGACAGTCTACTTGTCAGTAACTTATCCGTCGCATGTTTCGATGCTTAATGAACACGCCGCCGAACGGCGGCCCCGCGACGGGGCACCGGGCTCCTGCTTCATCGTGGGCGCCTTCGGACTCGGATCAGCCAAGGGCTCGCCGGAGACAGCACGTCCAAGCGGCCCACTGTCATCCGGCCTCCCCGCGGCTCGCCTGTATCGCGATGCTCGCCGGGCCAGAGGCATGGGCGGGCAGACTGTCCGTGGGCGAAGCAACGGGCGGTCCGGTTCAGATAATCCGGGGGACGCCGCTTCAGCGCCCGGTCCCACCGCTCGTGGAACGCCCCGGTGGACCCGGGCATCTTCCCAACTATGATCGGCGTGGTGGCATGGCTTGCTTGACGGACGCACCCGGACGACCTGGACCATCCGGTCGGTATCTACTATTTCGAACCCGCACGTCGAAGTCGAAACGAGCATGACTGCATCGGCCGGGCCGAAACCCAACCGCCCCTTTCTTAGAGAGCCGCCTGGGCATGGCCATTGATCGCATCTGCGGCACGAATCAAGGCAAGGTGCGAGAACGCCTGCGGGAAGTTCCCGGCCATGCGCTGCTGCACGGTGTCGTATTCCTCGGCCATCAGCCCCAATTCGTTGGAGTAGGACAACAGCTGGTCCATCAGGGACCGGGCCGCGGCCAGCTGTCCGGAACGGGCATATTGCTCTACCAGCCAAAACGAACAGGCCAAAAACGGATGCTCTCCGGGCGGTAGCCCATCCAGCCCGTCGTGGGTGCGATACCGCAGCAGCAAGCCGGCGTCATCCAGGAGCTGCTTCTGCATGAGCTCCACCGTGCCAAGCATTTCCGGTGAATCGTGACGTACGAAGCCCACTTGCGCGATCACCAGCAGCGAGGCGTCCAGCTCGGTTCCACCGTATGTCTGGGTGAAGGAGTTTAGTTCCTTGTTGAATCCCTGTTCCATGATTTCGATCCGCAGCCGATCGCGCAGCCGCTCCCAGGTCTCCGCATCACCATCCAACCCGTGGTCGCGCACGGCGCGCACCCCACGGTCGAAGGAAGCCCACATCATCACCCGAGAATGGGTGAAATGTTGCTGGTCCCCCCGCATTTCCCAGATTCCATGGTCCTTGCGGTTAAAGTGCTTCTCCACGTAGCCGAGCAAGGCCTTTTGCAGCGGCCAGGAAAAGTGATCCTCCACGCCGCCGATATTGCGTAGCTTTTCGAGCGCGACCAGCACTTCGCCGACGACGTCGCCCTGATATTGATTCACCGCACCGTTACCGACCCGCACCGGGGTCGAATCCTCATAGCCCCGCAGGTGGCGCAGTTCATCCTCAGGCAGCTCACGTTCCCCGCTCAACCCGTACATGATCTGCAAGTCTTCGGGATCCCCGGCCACTGCGCGCAATAGCCAGTTGCGCCAATGCAGGGCTTCCTTCTCATATCCGTGGGTCATCATGGCTTCAAGGGTCAACGCAGCATCCCGCAGCCAGCAGAACCGGTAGTCCCAATTTCGCTGCCCCCCGAAGGCCTCGGGCAGCGAGGTGGTCGGGGCCGCGACGATGCCACCGGTTGCCTCATGTGTCAGGGCACGCAACACCAGCAGCGAGCGGCGAACATGTGCCTGGTAGGCATTCTGCTCGGGGATGTCCTTGGCCCATTCCTGCCAATAGGTGGTTGAAGCATGCAATTCCGCACCCACATTGCGCATCGGGGGTACGGACCTGTGCGACGGATACCAGCACAACTCGAAATCCACCACATCGCCGGCCTCGATCAGGAAATCGCCCTCATGCTGGTGCTCGGAGGCGTGCGGCAGCCGTGAACCGTGGAGCACCACCGCATCTGGTCCGGCAACCGCCACGATGGATTCGGCACCTGTCGCGTCATCGTCATGCCGCCGCACCCACGGCACGACCTTGCCGTAGCCGAAACGGATGCTGATTTCCTGATGCATCAGCACCTTGCCTGCGAGGCATTCCACCCGGCGCACCAGTGAGGCCCGTCGGTCTCCCACCGGCATGAAATCGGTGACGAGCACCTCGCCCTCGTCTGTGCGCCACAGCGTGCGCAGCACGAACGTCGAATCGACGTAGGTTCTTCCCACCACCCGCGGATGGCCCCCGTCCTCCGGCTTCCGGTCTGGCCGGACGCCATCCTTGTCCAGGCAGTGGTCTTGGGCACCTGCCGGGGCGAGTAGCCATCGACCATTTTCCGTGGTCCCCAGCAGCGAGGCGAAGACCGAGGGCGAGTCGAAGCGAGGGTAGCAGAGCCAGTCGATGGAACCGGTTCGGGAAACCAAGGCTCCGGTCCGCTGGTCGGAGAGTAACGCGTAATCCTCAATTGGAGATGCCATCCCTCAAGCCAAGCGCACCGGGGGGTTCCTATGCAAGGGGCTGGGTAGATGGCGTGGGTTACTTTGATGAAAAAAGGTGCATAGTCACTGGTCAGACGCTTAAGGAAGCTCCTTTTCCCCTGCGGTGACATCCGCCTCGGACAGGTGGTGGTTCATAAGCTCCATTTGCTGGAAAGCCTCTTTTTGCGCCACCCTGATGAAGGCCTCAACCGAGGGGTTACGAAGACGGTCCCGATGCCAGGCGATCCCCACGATTCTGGGCTTTACCCCAGCCAAGGCCTTCACTCGGATCCCCCGGCGGCCGGGATCCACCGATAGCCAGGAAACGACCGCGGCACCCACGCCCTCGGCTGCCATGCCTAGCACCGTCCCGTTATCGTTTGAGCGCAGGACGATCTGTTTGGCGAGTTCGGGTCTGCCAAATCGGTTCTCGATGGCATGTTCGGGCCGAATCCGCCCATAGGTGATCAGCGGCAGGTGATCCAGATCTGCTAGCGGGACGGGCCCGGGCCCCGTGATCAGCGACGAGCCCTCGCTCACGGCCACCACGTACGGGTCTTCCAGCAGTTCAATCGCGGCAAACGGCCCGGGAATCAGGGGGAAGACGATGAAAGCCACGTCCAGATGCCCATTTTCGACCTCCCGCAGCAGCTCACCATCGTCCTCACTTTCGAATAACTCAACGCGCACGCCCGGCCAGAGCCGGGAGAAATCACGGAGGATCCGTGGCAGGATCCGCACGCCCACGCTTTGGTAGCAACCAACCCGAACGACCCCGGCCGTGCCCGCCGCCACGGCTTCAAGGTCTGCGGCAGCACTTGCCAGCCGCGCCATGATCGCCTCGGCGTGACCACAAAGGATTTCACCGGCAACCGTCAGCACGACTTTCTTGGGCCCAGCTGAACGCTTCACCAGCTCCTGACCCACGATCCGCTCCAGCCTGGTGATTTGCTGGCTGATGGCCGACTGGGTGAAGCCCAGTGACTCCGCGGCCTTGCTAAAGGACTCCAGCGAACCCACGCGCGTCAGGCATAACAAAAGGCGTAGCTCCAGCGAGTGCGGATCGATTTCAACAGTCACGGTCACCCCTCCTTCCTTTTATAAGCAGCTCTAATGATAAGCCAATAATTTGCTAATTGCCCTAATGCACAATGCGTCATAGCCTTATTTCAGCAGCAGGAACACAGACTCAACAGGAGGCAGTCATGACACAGCACACCCTTCCCCCCGCAGCAGCATCCTACGCGGATGTCGTCGATCTGGACCGCTACCCGATTCACGATCTGGACAGCGAACGCGGCGAGGCCTTCGTCGCGGAATGCCGCAAGGAACTTGCCGAAAAGGGAGCCTGCAACCTCCCGGGATTCATCACCCCGGATGCAGTTGCCGAGATGGTTCGCCTGGCTAACGAGCTCAAGGACAAGGCCTGGACGTCTTCGCGCCCCCACAACGTCTACTTCACCGAGCTCGATAAGACCGTTCCGGCCGAGCACCCGCTGGCCCACGAAGTCCGCTCCGTCAAGCACGGCATCGCCAACGACTTCATTCCTGCCGAGGCTCCCCTCAGCCGTCTCTACTCCTCCGATGACCTGACCCGCTTCATTGCCGCTGTCCTTGAGAAGCCGGTCCTCTTCCGCAGCGCCGACCCACTCGACGCACTCCAGGTCACCCACATGGGCGAGGGAGACGAACTGGGCTGGCACTTCGACCGCAGCGAGTTCTCCATCACCGTGATGTACCAGCCCTCGGAAGAAGGCGGCGAATTCTATTACCACCCCGCCCTGCGCTCCGATGACGATCCGAACTACGACGGCATCACCGCCGTGCTGCAGGGAGACGAGACCGGCCAGATGCTCCTTCCCGGAGCCCCCGGCACCCTGGCCTTCTTCCACGGCCACAACGCCCTGCACCACGTCACCCCGGTCGTGGGCGCCACCTCGCGCATCAACACTGTCCTGACTTACGGCGAACACCCGGACATGAAGCTGAACGACATCACCTCGGAACTGTTCTACGGCCGCACCTCCGCCTAACCACCACTGCCCTCATACGGCAGTCCAGGCTCCATGGAGCGCGGCCATCGCGCCACGCCATAACAAACGGGTCCCCCGGATTTTCCGGGGGACCCGTTTGTTGCCGTTGCCAGAGCGCCCGGCGCACCTCCACTCCGGTCAACGCCGACTCCCCCATTGGAACGATTGAGCCCGGCAGGGTTACCGGATGCGGCTCGAATTGAGTCCTATCTCAGGTCCAGCCAGTGGCAGCCCCTTGGCCGATTCACTCTGCCTGCGCACGGGGCCTGCATACAACCGAACCCTGCCTCGGTGCACTTCACAGAATGGCGCTCCTGCCGGCCGAGTCGCCCGGCCTACGCTATGGGATCCAGCTGTCGATGGTGCCCGGCCAGCCCTTCGACCAAGGCAGCTATTAGCGGTGCGATTCGCGCTCTTCCTCCAGGGCAAGCAATTCTCCGATCTGGCATTCAAGTGCCTCGCAGACGGCCACGAGCGTACTGAATCTAATCGCCTTCGCCCTGTCATTCTTGAGCACCGAGAGGTTCACGATGCTAACCCCGGCCAACTCCGCAAGCCTCGTCAGGGGCATCCCCCCGCTCTACCAGGAGCTCGTCGAGCCGACAGTGAACCAGACGCTGAGGCTCAGGGTGGTTATCGTGCATTAGACCAAACCCTCGGTGCCACGCTGGAGCCGGGTCCCGCGCCCAAAGGCCAACGAGGTCAAGGCCAGGACGGCACCCAGCCCGAAGAGGAAATAGTTTACATTCTGGATGTCAAAGAACCCGTTTGCCGAGATCCACTCCTGAATTTCGGTGTCGGCCACCTCGGCTCCGGAGGTGGGAAACCCAAGTTGGTGCGCGGCCATGGCATCAGCGACATTCGTCAGCCAGGGCGAAGTAGTGGAGGTAAAGAGGGCAACGGTTCCAAGCCCCAGCAGGGCCCAGTGCACCAAGGAACTAAAGGGCCGGTCCTTCCAAAGCCGACGGCAGATCAGAATCACCGCCAGGCAGCCTGCGATGAAAAGCAGGAAGTAGAGTCCCTCAGACACGATCGTGGCAACCCTCGAACCCACCAGTGCCTCCGCGCTTTCGATCTGTATGTTCGAATAGGTGACATGCGATTTGCCGATACTCCCCTTGACCCTGGGAATCATATCCAGAAGAGTGGCCACCGTAGGGTGGATGACGAAGGGCTTGGAGAACGCCCAATCGGTGGTGATCAGCAAATACATCAGCCCTAGCAGACCGCACACCGTCGCTGCCACGCCATGAGTGCCAAAAAAGTCCAGCCGCCAAATCGACCCAGGCGATCGATCGTCAATACCGGTGCGTCTCTCATGATGATCCCTTATCGATTGTCGTTAATAACGAGTATCGATAACATATCGAAGTCGCGCCGGGCGGTTAACCCTCGCCGATCAAAGTAGCCTTCCCCCCCCGACTCGAAGGGAAGTTCTCAAGCAACACTGGGATGCCCTGTGAAGAACATGGTCCTCCGGCCTACGCACGGCATCCACGAGGGCGAAACCGGACAGTGACCCCCACACGGACCCCGGTCTGCCCTTGTCGTAGCCTCGGGTGGCCTTGTTCGGTAAGCCTTCGGTCAAGCGTGCGCTGGCGAACAGGCACGTCGCTAAAACACCTCGTGCAGCGTTGCACCGGGCGCATCGGAAGTACTTTCCGACTTAACGACGGCCAGCTGATCATCTGACGACGCATCCGCTGGACTCCTTCAAACCACTCTTCGTAATGCGGGTGCGGACACAAAAGGGGCATCCCCCGCCCTGTTATGGGGGAATGCCCACGACGAAAACGCTGGTATTTATTTATTCGTTTGAGTCCCGTTCGACAAGGCCGGTGCGCGGATTCAGCTGCGGCCGCTGGAAAGACAACTCCCCGCCGTTGCGCCCACCAAACGGCCGGCCATGATCAGCGTATTCTTCCCGGAAGAACACCAGCCTCCAATCGCCAAGCTCAATCCTGGCACCACTGCGAAGCGTGTAATCACGTCCGGGTCTGAATCCCGCACTTCCCCCCACTGGGCCGTTGGCGATGAGCACATACTCGTCCAGGTCGTTATGCACGATGCGGGCGTGCACGGGCTCGAGGCCAGGAAGCACAAGCCCCGCATCAGGGGAACTTCCGATCTCGATCACCTCTGCCTCGACGTTCATCACCTTGGGCGCCTTGCCGTCCCACGATTCACTATCCCTGACGAAGATGATGCGTGGGCGTCCCCCTCCACGTGCATAGTGCGTTGTAGTCACACGGCGTCGATACATCTTGAGAAAGGTCGGCGCTAGCGGGAACAACGTCTCAGGAACGGTCATCGGCACTACCGCAACAGAACTGCGCTTGCGGCCAAAAAGACCCCGGGTCGCTTCAAGCTTGCCGATCCGCATGGCCGGTGAATTCATTCCTATGCGCGCAATGAAATTCGGCTTAACATCCCCCATGCTGATCAGAACCCCGTGAGGCCCTTCGACTTCGACCGTCACCCCGGCCTTTTTCAGTCGTAGAGCAAACTCATTCAAAGCCTTGCGATCAATCATCTTCACCGAGGGGAAGACGGAGAGCGAATCGGCGCTGATGGTAATGACTTTGCCGTCGGCCTTGACCGATCCGCCGATGCGCTCGGGATCGACTCCCTCATCACTAGGAACTTCCACAGAGAACGCCATATCAATGTCGAAACGCATGGAGGGCACCGGCTACTTGCGATACGGGTCGGAACCCACGGATGCGTCATCACTGGTCGTCACGCGCAACGTGCCATCGAATTTCCAGACCGCCCGTGGAGCATCCGGTCCAATATCCCGTGGTACCTCGACGACCATGTCAACCAGAGTGTAGTTAACTGCGGCCCCACGCCCTGTGAGATAGGACCAAAGCTGTTGACCTAAATCGGACCAGTCCCCGATTTGAAGCTCTTCGTGTGCAGACGGCGTACCGGAATCCAAATTCTCCACCACAACCACTCCTTTGTATTAGCAACGGAAAATAACCTTGGCAAAACGCTTCGGTCAGCCCTTAAGACGATCTGGAACTCACAGTAGCGTCCCCCGCAACTAAGGTAAATAGCCTTGTTCGCGCTATTTCCGGGAGGCAACGCTCGGCAAGGAATGTACCTTGAAAAGCACCTCAGCGTGGGGCATATCTAGTACCGCGGCCTACAAGGTTTGCTTTCCCAGGCTGATGGCCGGGGCCGGTCCCCGTTGCGGACCCGGTGTTTTCGGCGCACGCTGATGGTGCGGGATTCCGCCCTTCCCAGGAGGCTGCGATGACACAGCGTGTGACGGTTCGAGACATCGAGTACCACGAAGAGGCCCTGCTGCTGCAGATCGTACGGCGCGGCGGGTCCGGCCCGGTGGTGACCTGGCGCCGGGCCCAGATGGTGCTGCTCTCGGCCCGGGGCATGGACGTGGCCAGCCTCGCCGAGGTCGCCTTCACCAGCCCCGACGCCGGTCCGCGACGTCCTGCACCACTTCAACGACGACGGCTTCGAGTCCCTGCATCCCCACGACGCCGGAGGACGCCCGGCGAAATTCACTGACGCCCAACGCGAACAGATCAAAAGGATCGCCCTGGATGGCACGGACCATCCCCGCCACCGGGCCCAGTCCGGGATGATCCGCCGCTTCATTATTTGGCGTAACCACCACACCACCGACCCGAAACTGCGCAAGGTCATCCGCCGCGCCTCACTGATCAAGCGGGCAAAGGTTACCTGACGCAGTACTAGCAGGCACCCGCCCCTCACGCTTCGAGGTGGTGAGCACACCTGCCATTCGGAATGCAGCTGAAACATCGGCCGCGCTGGAATGCTCGGCGGTCTGTCCAGCCAGAAGTTGGCACGCCGCAAGCGTGGGACCGTGGGGTGTCAACCATGGCTCCCTGCGATCGATAGAGCAGGCTCATCAGCTTCGGTCCTCGAGCAAAGACCGTCACCTGTCGATCGCATGGCATGGCAAGGGGCGCCCCCGCATGCAGCAGTGGGAACTCCTCGTTCGGTCTGGCATGGTTCGGCTCTTTTCCTGTCATATGGTTCACCTATGCGAGAAACTGGTGTTCCTCTTGGTTACCCAATTGCTTGTCCGCATAGGATCAGACTTAGATTTCACATTCCGCATTGGCCCGCCCACACTCTTGACGGGGGATATCCATGAAAATCCAGCATTGCCTCGACGCGGTGAAGAATGCCGACCGCCTAATCGATGCCCTGCGACTGGCAGAGGAATTGGCATTTGAAGCAAGCCGCGATGCGGGCACCAGGAACATCCGCCTGCTACGCAGTGCCATCGGTTCCGAGGACCAACTGGTAGCGATCGCAGCAACGCATGCCCTGGCTCAGGTTTTGGACGAGGAAGCCGATGCAGTGCTCTCCGAACTACTCTCCAGCGACCGTGTTTTCCTACGCGAGCATGCCGTGTGGGCACATGCTTCACGCAGCCCCCGCCCCGAGTCGATCGGTCGGATCATCGGGTTCGTTGCCACGGGAGGATTCGCAGGGATGCTTGCCCAACGGACCCTCGAGGTATGGGCAAGCTCGGCTTCGGAGCTCGTCACCGCCGGGCTGGAGGGCTCCCTGATTGGCGTCATGGACCCGGAGAGTCGCTATCGACTGGTCGAGACCCTGGGCTTGGTGGATCATGCGGCGGCAACCACCGCCTTGATGCGTCTTGCCAAGGACTCCGGTGAGGACGTCTCGGTGCGCGTTGCTGCGGTTGCTGCTCTGGGGCAGCGTCCGGGCAACTCCGCCGTATCCGGGCTGCTAGCCACCTTGACGGATGCTGGGGGGATCCTTTCGGAGGTTGCCCACCTTTCGCTGCTTGATCTACTCGTTCGGGACACCCCGGGCGACGACAGCCTGCCAGAGATCCCGGAACCCGGGCTAACCATTGCCCAGCTCTTCCTACATGCCGATATCGATGCGGACCTGAGCCTCTCCGGAAGCGGCGACAATGGTGGAATCGCCACGTTGTTGGTGAGGTTGGGCGACGCACTGGTATCCGGGGGCACTGATGCGGCTGCCGCACGGCTGGAGGCACCGCGTAGCGCGGGCGTCAGCCGTGTGCTGACCCTCTCCCGAGGGAGCCTGGAGGAGGCGGGGCAGTGCCTGTCGTTATTGGCGAATAGCAATGAGGGTCACCTGTACGGTCGCATACCGTTGCTTCAGGACCCATTGCCAGCCGCTCACGCTTGGCCAGTGCTGGTGGCCGTGCGCCGGGGCATCAGCCGGATCCTGAAATCCGCAGGACGGGTGGACGCCCTGCATTTGCGCATGGCGGATGTGGGCAGCATGGCAGCATTCGACGTTGCCAAGGCCCTGGACATTCCAGTCGTATTCACCGTGGCACCGGACCCTCACGCCGTCATCAACTCCATGGATCTCTCTGGCCACCTGAACCGCACGAATTTCGGAGAGGTGGATCAGGACGAACATTTTTGGTTTCGTGCCCGGCTCGTGCAAAGGCTGGCCTCGAACGCAGCACACACGGTGTTCTTTCCACGTCCGAACCTCACTGCGGATATGAAACAGTTAGTCGGCATCGATCTGGAACGTGCCCCGGAAAGACACACCATTGTCCCCGAAGGAATCGACGTGGCGGCAATCGACGCGGCGGTTATTGAAGCCCAGTCGCTCGCCTCCGGCGGACCGGCCACGACCCCGCTCCTCGATCTCCAGAGCCTGCTGGAGAACCTCCCGGCCGAACGCCGTGGCTTGCCACTGCTGATCAGCGTCGGGCGATTCCACCGGGTCAAGGGCATGGCCTCCATTGTCGAAGCCTGGGCACAGGGAGAGTTACGGGACCGGGCCAACCTGCTGCTGATCGGAGGGAACCTGAAAGACCCCTCGGAAGCTGAGCTCGAACAACTCGACCGGATCGAGCAGGTCGTTCCCGTGGATGGCCGCGCCAGGGCCGGCCTCCTCCTTGCGGGCCACCGTCCCAACGGCACCGTGGCACGTTGGGTTGCTGCGGTCCGGACCGGGATTCCCGGATTCGCAGCACCCCGCGGCATCTATGTGTGCGGCAGCATCAAAGAGGAATTCGGCATCGCTTTGCTCGAGGCAATGGCCACCGGACTACTCGTGGTAGCCCCGAATGGCGGGGGCCCTGCGACCTATGTGGAGCAGGGGCGCACCGGGTTCCTTACACGGACCTGGGACATCGAGATGCTGCGCATGGCCATCATCGATGCTTTGACGTTATCGGAAACCGAAACCTCGGACGAGCGTGCCGCTCATTCGCGAAGCATCGTCCAGAGCGATTTCACGATCGACGCCATGGCCCAGGCGCTGACCGGCGTCTATTCAGAGGTGTACCGTGACGACCTCGATCTTCGAAGAGAATTGATTTCAGTCCTATGAGCCTCCTGATCATCAGCCCAGACTACGCATCACATCTGTACCCGCTCGCGGCACTGGGTACGGCATGGCTGGAGGCCGGCGAAAAGGTGGTGGTCGCCACCGGTCCGGCCACCGCGTCGATTGTCCGCTCCTTTGGTTTTGAGCACGTGAACCTTCAGCTCAGTCGTGGTTCGAATCCCGGAGTCATTCGCGCCGAGGAGCAGCCGGCAGGCGAGGACGACGCCCTGCGCGGTTTCTTTTCGGCAACACGGCTCGGCATGATCGAAACCCTCGCTTTCCAGGCGGAGGCCCGGATGAACGATCTGATGTGGGAGCCGGTCAAGACGGCCCGGGCCGTTCAGCAAATCATCGCAGGGCTCGAACCGGATGCGATCATCGTGGACCATCTGGCATTCAGCGCACGCCTTGCCATGGTGGCTGCAGGGATCAGCCACGTCGACGTCGTCTTGGGCCACCCCACGGCCCTGCCCCTGCCGGCTGCCGCAGAGGTCTATGGTCTTCCACCGGCATGGCCGGCGGCCTTCTCCCCGAGTGCCCAGGAGGCACAGGATTTGCGGGAACTCTGCACGCGTGTCAGCGAATCATTCACCGCCGAATGGAACGCGGCCTTGGCGGAGTTGGCTCCGGGAGCGTCACCGTCCACCGATGCCTTCGCCGAACATGGCGATCTCCTAGTCTTCAATTACCCTGCGGAGCTGATGCCGCTCGCCCGTGCAGAACTCCTACCTCCCCATATCGTGATCGGTTCATCCGTACGCGCCGAGGCCAGGGAGGAACACATCGACCGGTGGCTCTGCGCAAGTAATGAACCCTTTGCGTATGTCAGCTTCGGCAGCTTCCTCTCGGTGCGTGACGACGTGATGCGCAATATCGTCACCGCCTTACGGGAGTCGGGGATCCGCGCGGCCATTGCCTACGGATCGGCTGACCCCGCAACGCTGGGAGAGATTCCGGAGCACTGGCTACTGGGCGACTTCCTTCCACAGGTCACCTTGCTGGGTGCGGCGGCCGTCGGAGTGACGCACGGAGGAAACAATAGCGTTACCGAGTCACTGACATTCGGTGTTCCCCTCGTCGTCCTGCCGTTTTCCACCGATCAGTTCGCCGGCGCCGAAGCACTCGAACGAGTTGGCTTCGGGATGGCGCTGGCACCGAATACCGCGACGGTCGAAGAGATCAAACACGCCATCGGCTCCATGCTGGACTTACCTGACCATACCCGCGAAGCTCTCCGGGAGCTGGGGCAGTCCCTGCGCCGTGATGAGGGCCGGCGCAAAATCCGCACGGTCTTGACCTCCATGGCTTCCGACTCATCCGTCTAGAGGCTCCTCGTGGCTCGTCGAACGAGGAGCCGAGGCCGGAAGTTCCGAATCGGATAACTCGTGATTCAACCGTGGTTGTAAGCGGAAACTCGTCAAGAGGCCTAAGATCAAGGCTCCAGCGGCAATCCAAGATGCCACCGAGACCCCCTGAGTCAATGCTGTCCGTGCGGCATCTGCAATGGGGGCGGTTTCAGCATGGGCAGCAAGCGCCGCAATCGTACCGCCGGCACTCGTCGTGACCGAGTCCACGGCCCCCTGAAGCTGCGGATAGTGGGCAACCAAGGATTCGACTTGGGCTTGGGTGGAATTCTTCAGCGTGGTGAATAAGGCCGTACCCAAAATGGCGATTCCCAGGGCCGATCCCACTTGCCTCGCAGTTGATTGGGTGGATGCTGCCTGACCGGAGCGCTGCACCGGGACATCGGCCAGAACAACCTGGGTGAGCTGGGCAGTCGCGAATCCCACTCCGATGCCGTATACGAAGAGGATGGCCGAGGTAAGCCAGGTCGGAGTGTCAGTGCGTATGACCATCGCCAAGGTCGCTACCGATAGGATTTCCAGCCCGACGCCCAATTGAACCATGCGAACTGCCGGGAGGGATTTGGCCAGGGCCGATACGGCACCAGAGGCCACGAATGATCCGATGGCCAGCGGGACCAGCGCCAGTCCAGATTGGAATGCACTGAGCCCGAGCACGTTTTGAAACCAGATCGGAAGTGAGAGTATCAGCCCGAACTCACCTAAGCTGACTGTCAGTGCCGTGATGTTTCCGCGAGCGAACGACGGAATGTCGAACAGGGAAATATCAAGCAACACGCTTCGCCGCGCTGTTGCGCGGGATTTTTCCAGGAATATGAAACCAATCAGCGCCGCCAAGGCGAGCACAAAGGTCCAAGGGATCGGGGAGAGCCCGAAGATGGCGAAAGGGGCATCGCTGGATGCGCGCCACCAACCGTAATGACGCCCTTCAATCAGGCCGAAGGCCAATGCTCCAAAACCTACCACCGAGAGCAAAGCACCTAGGTAGTCATCAAGTTTTCCGCTGTCCTGTTCGCGGGATTCGGCCACGAACCAGAGGATTCCTGCAGCGGCCAGCAATCCGAGCGGGACATTGATCAAGAAGGCCCAGTTCCAGCTGTAGGTCGTGGTCAGCCATCCACCAATGATGGGACCCAGTGCGGCCATCCCCCCGATAGTCGAGCCCCACACCGCGAAGGCGATGGTGCGTTCCTTACCGCGGAAGTTGGCATTGAGCAAGGACAGCGTGGTGGGCAGGATCATCGAACCGCCGATCCCTTGGACGGCGCGCGCCGAAATCAGCCAGAGTCCCGAGGTTGCCATGGCGCACAGTGCGGAGCTGAGCAAAAATACCAGTAATCCCAGAATCAGGATCCGACGGCGGCCCACCCTGTCAGCCACTCGGCCCCAGACGAGGAGCAGCGCGGCGAAAATCAAGGTGTAGATTTCCTGGATCCATTGGACTTCCGTGGTGTTAAGCCCCAGATCATCAATCACTGAGGGAACCGCCACGGCCACGATTGTACTGTCCATGATGATCAACGCAACGGACAAGCTGATGGCGCCGAGACCGAACCAGCGCAACTTCACATATCGTTCTTTGATTGCTTCCACGATGGAAAGACTACTCCTAGATAGTTCCATGATGGAAGTAGTTTTCGCGAGAAATTTGCTGCCCAGCTGATCGCTCGGTGACGTCCCCTGAAGTACCTGACGAGACATATCCCAGGTCCCCGCTTTACCCGAACAGCCCCACATCGATGACGGGTCGGAGCATGGCCCACCGCAAGGTGGAAGTCAGCTCGGATCCTCCAGGTCAAACATGATTTCGTTGCGGCGTAAGAACCACGGCTTAAAGGGGGGATCGAACCTGGCGAAACGCGGTTCCCCCCTAGTGGTGAAACCCGCAGCACGAAGCGCAATCCGTAGATCTTGGAGGTGGCTCTGATAATTCGGCTGACTCCAGCGCCCGCTATAGCCCTTCACTGCCACC
The DNA here is from genome assembly GCF_014190875.1 of Paeniglutamicibacter cryotolerans. NCBI lineage: Bacteria > Bacillati > Actinomycetota > Actinomycetes > Micrococcales > Micrococcaceae > Paeniglutamicibacter > Paeniglutamicibacter cryotolerans. The sequence continues at coordinate 737,741 of NZ_JACHVS010000001.1, forward strand.
AGTCCCTCCTCAACCCTGCGCAAGTGCACGCGTGGGTTGGTGGGCACAGGAGCGCTTTCGAGCCGCAGCTGCTTCGGCAAGACGAACGCGACGCGGTATCGCCCGGTCCGGCCACCAGCTGACGAATCACCGATGCCCTGCTGGATGACGGGGGCCGTCATCGCGATCTTTTCCGATGCTGCGGTCTGGACCACCGGCGCCGTCATGGCAATATCACGGGATAAGCGGTTCCCGCCGCCAATGTATCCAAACAGATCACGGAAAGCACGGTTTCCTGCATCCTCGAAACTGGCATCAACCAAAACTTCGGCTAGTAGATGTTCGGGATATCGGCGAATCTCAAACTCCGCACGACTTTGCTCCACGCGGTAGGGCTGCTGCTCCGTCATGCCCCCAAGCTACTCCGTTGCCTGCACTTTTTCCACGAGCCTTCAAGGAAGACACGTTAACGGACCGCCTCCCGCTCCGCGTTATCCTGGTTCGGCTCGCGGCATGAGAATCCGGGCACAAGGGCCGAGGTGTAGAACCCCGAAAAATACGACGATGACTCCGCGCAGCAAAGCTCGGGGCCCGCACCTTACTGGGGAAGATACGAGCCCCGCGGTTAGCGGCAGTGTCTACTAGATGACCGAGTCGCTGAGGTGGTTCGGAGTGCCGAAGCGGTGCGCGGTGATGGAGATAGCCTGTTCGTGCAAGAATGTCAGCATTTCCACGCGGCCGGCTGCCACGACGTCGCCGGCGTAGATGGCGACGTCCGGCTTGCCGTTGGTGGCCTCGGCGGTCCCGGCGAGCGAGCCGCCGATCAGTCGGATGCGGGCCGCGGAGTCCGGTCCGGTCTTCGCCGCCAGTGCCTCGGCGCGATGGGTCCATGCCGCCGCATCCTCGATGGACACGGAGACTCCGGCGCCGGTGATGGCGGCACGCAGAGCGGCCGGGATTTCAACGGCGGAGCTCAGCGCGATGCGGGAACCGGCGGTGAGGCCGGCAGAGACGATACGGGCCATTTCGGCCAGACCGTGACCCGAGGTCTGCGCCTCGAAGCGCACGGTGACGTCCAGGGCGCGGTAACGGAACACATTGCGCTCGGCGTGCAGGTCGGAGACGTCCTTGGCCGTGTTGAACTCGTTGTTCCACACGACGGCGTCGGAGGCCAGCGCACGCTCGAGCCATGCGACATCCGGCTCGCCGATGCCGGCGGAGCGTGCCGCCTCAAGCATCGAGGTGTCGGAGCGGCCCAGGGCGGTGGTTGCCGCGGTGATCGGGGCATCCTTCCAGGAGCCCATGCCGACGAGGTAGTTCGGTCCGCCGGCCTTGGTGCCAGCACCGACCGCCGACTTCTTCCAGCCGCCGAACGGCTGGCGCTGCACGATGGCACCGGTGATGCCGCGGTTGATGTAGAGGTTGCCGGCCTGGATGTTCTCCAGCCAATGGGCCATCTCATCGGAATCCAGCGAGTGCAGGCCCGAGGTCAGGCCGTAGTCGATGTCGTTGACCATGGCTATGGCCTCTTCGAGGGTCTCCGCTGTCATGACGCCGAGGATCGGGCCGAAGTACTCGGTCAGGTGGAACTCGGAGCCGCGCTTGACGCCCGAGCGGATGCCCGGGCTCCACAGCTTGCCCGAATCGTCGAGCTTGGACGGCTCGAGCACCCACTTCTCACCGCTGCCCAGCGTGGTCAGGCCGCGCAGCAGCTTGCCCTGTGCGGGTTCGATCACCGGGCCCATCTGGGTCTGCGGGTCCTGCGGGTAGCCGATCTTCAGCGAGTTGACGGCGTCGACCAGCTGGTTGTGGAAGCGTTTGGACTTCGCCACCGAGCCGACCATGATGACCAGCGAGGCGGCGGAGCACTTCTGTCCCGCGTGGCCGAAGGCCGACAGCGCGACGTCCTTGGCTGCCAGGTCCAGGTCCGCGTTCGGGGTGACGATGACGGCGTTCTTGCCGCTGGTCTCGGCCAGCATCGGCAGGTCCTTGCGGAACGAGCGGAACAGCTGAGCCGTCTCGTAGCCTCCAGTGAGAATCAGCCGGTCAACCGCCGGGTGCGAAACGAGTTCGGTGCCCAGTCCCTTTTCGGAGAGCTGGATAAACTGCAGCACATCGCGCGGCACGCCGGCTTCCCAGAGCGCCTCGATCATGACGGCACCGGAGCGGGCCGCCTGGCCCGCTGGCTTGATCACGACGGCCGAGCCTGCGGCAAGCGCGGACAAGGCCGAGCCGGCCGGGATGGCCACCGGGAAATTCCACGGCGGGGTCACGACGGTGACCTTCGAGGGCACGAACACGGCGCCGTCGACGTTTTCCAGTTCCAAACCGCGCTGGGCGTAGTAGTGGGCGAAGTCGATGGCTTCGGAGACCTCGGGGTCGCCCTGGTCCAGGGTCTTGCCGCACTCGGAGCCCATGACCTCGAGCAGTTCGGCACGGCGTGCCTCCAAGGTGACACCGGCGCGGTGCAGGATCGCAGCACGTGCCGCCGCGCCCATTTCCTGCCAACCGGCGGAAGCCGCGACGGCGGTATCCATGACGGCGTTCAGCTCGTCCTCCGTGGCCAGGGTGTGGGCTGCGATGGTGTCGTTGCCCAGCGTCGAGCCGACCATCTTTTGCACGATGGCGCGGCCCCAGGCGCGGTTGCCCGGCAGGTCGGGGTCGGTGTCCGGGGTGTTCTCGAAGTCGGCGGTGCCGTCGGCCAGCGCGCTCAGCTTGGCCTCGATGGCGGCAGCATCGGGCTTCGTACGGTCCTGGATGCGGTGCGGTGCCGGGATGACGTTGCTCAAGGCGTTCAGCGAGTCCATGAAGCGGGCGCGTTCGCGCTCGAACAGTGCCTCGTTGGCCTCGAGCTCGAAGACTGCGGACATGAAGTTCTCCTGGCTCGCGCCCTCTTCAAGGCGGCGGATCAGGTAGGCGATGGCCACGTCGAACTCGCCCGGGTGGACGACCGGGGTGTAGAGCAGCAGCTCGCCGACGTCACGGCGCACAGCCTCGGCCTGGCCGGTGGCCATGCCCAGCAGCATCTCGAATTCAATGCCGGCGGTGACGCCGCGGGACTTGGCCAGCAGCCAGGCCAGTGCGACGTCGAAGAGGTTGTGGCCGGCTATGCCGATGCGCACGTTTTCCACATGGCCCGGGCGCAGCGAGTACTCGAGCACCGACTTGTAGGAAGTGTCCGAATCCTGCTTGGAGTTGCAGGTCGCCACGGGCCAGCCGTGCAGGTTCGCCTCGACCTGTTCCATGGGCAGGTTGGCGCCCTTGACGACGCGGACCTTGATCGACGCGCCACCGCGGGCCACGCGCTTGGCGGACCATTCCTGCAGGTGGATCATGGCGCTCAGGGCATCGGGCAGGTAGGCCTGCAGCACGATGCCGGCCTCGAGGTCCAGGAACTCGGGAAGGTCCAGGATCCGGGTGAAGACCGCAATGGTCAGGTCCAGGTCCTTGTATTCCTCCATGTCCAGGTTGATGAACTTCTGCTTCGGCGTGGCCTGGGCGGCGACGGCGTACAGCGGAATCAGCTTGTCCACGATGTGGCCAACGGCCTCGTCGAAGGCCCAGTGGTTGTGCGGTGCAACGGTCGAGGAAACCTTGATCGAGACGTAGTCGACATCGTCGCGGGCGAGCAGCTTGTGGGTGCCCTCCAGGCGGCGCGCGGCCTCCCCCTCGCCGAGGATGGCCTCGCCGAGCAGGTTGATGTTGAGGTCGATCCCGTCCTTCTTGATCTTCTTGATCGAGGCGCCGAGCTTGGCATCAGTGGCGTCGATAATCAGGTGGCCGACCATTTCGCGCAGCACGCGGCGGGCGATCGGCACGACGATGCCGGGAAGGATCGGGGCCATGGTGCCGCCGAGGGCGACCGCAGACTTCATATACCAGGGCAGGAAGGAGGGGACCTTCGGGGCCAGGGCCTTGAGATTGCGCGCAGCAACCTTCAAGTCCTCGGGGCGAATCACGCCGTCAACGAAGCCGACCGTGAAGTCCAGGCCATTGGGGTCCTTCAGGACGCCTGCCAGCTGGGCGGCGGACGCGTCAACCGGGACCTTTGCACCTTCGGTGAGCCAGTGCCGAACAAGCGTGACCGCCTCGTCGGCGAGCTCCTGCGGGGTGGTCATGGGGGTGCCATCTGCGTGCAGGGCGGGGGCGAGGGTGCGGGCCTGCACCGGTGATTGTGACACTGCTCTTCTTCTCCTACAAAGCGATGAGGGGTAGGGGCGTACCCGCCGGGCTGCTGAACGGCAGGGCGCAGTCGGGTTCAGGAATCAGTATGGAGGTTGCGATGCCTTAAGCAAAAGCGTACTTTTCCGATGCTTTTACTTCGGGTTTTCCGATGTATTCTGAAGGTGTTCCAGGCCACTGCCGCACCCCGAGGAAAAGGCACCCCACAATGCTTGAAATCCGCCGTTTACGCCTCCTGCGCGAACTGAGCATCCGCGGAACCATCGCCGAGGTCGCCGCCACCCTGAGCTACTCACCGTCATCGGTGTCACAACAGCTCGCCCTGCTTGAAAAGGAGGTTGGAGTGCCGTTGATGCGCAAGGTGGGCCGGAGGCTGGCCCTCACCCCGCAGGCAAACGTGCTCGTCGCCCACACCGAAGAGCTGCTTGACTCACTTGAGCGGGCCGAGGCCGCACTCTCCTCGACCATGCCGACCGTCTCCGGGACGGTGCGCCTGGCGGTATTCCAGACAGCCGTCCTCGCCCTGATGCCGCACGTGCTGCGCCAGCTGCGTGAGGAGCACCCGAAACTGCGCGTCGAGCTGGTCCAGCATGAGCCCGAAACGGCACTACACGAGACCTGGGCACGGGATTTCGACCTGGTAGTAGCGGAACAATACCCCGGACATGCGGCGCCCCACTATGCGGAGCTCGATCACGAGGAGCTGACCCATGACCCACTGCGGCTGGCCCTGCCGCTGCGCACCGAACAGGCCCCGGCCGAATTCCACCGGGTGGAATCCATTGCCCAGGCAGCAGGCCTGCCCTGGGTCATGGAGCCGCGCGGTGCGGCCTCACGGCACTGGGCGGAGCAGGTATGCAGGCTGGCCGGCTTCGAACCGGACGTGCGCTATCAGACGGCAGACCTGCAGGCGCATGTGCGGCTGGTGGAATCCGGTAATGCGGTAGCATTACTGCCGGACCTCGTCTGGGCCGCCCAGCCCAGGGACTTGCGCACGGTAGCGTTGCCCGGATTGCCGCAGCGCACCATCTTCACCGCAATGCGCCGCTCCAGTGCGCAAAACCCCGCCATCAGGGCGGTGCGGAGGGCACTGCAGGACGAGGCCGGCGCACTACCCCGCGACATCGGTCAGGGGAGCTAGGGAAAGTGCAGCAGGGGAGTGCCGGAAGGTTCCCCGGAAAAGGTAACAGAGGGATAACGGAGCCGTGATTGCGATCACAATGGTGCCGCCTTTGATGCAATACTCGATAACCGTCCGCCAAGCGCTCCCTAGCGTGGGCACAACATTCCTCCGGTTCAGTGTCATAGCTCAACCCCCGCTGAACCCGAATAAGAACAAGGATTCCTATGTCCGACCAAGCCTTCCAGCTGATCGCGATCGCTGTGTACCTGTGCGCGATGCTCGCCATCGGCTACTTCGCATTCAAGCGCACCACCAACATCGACGATTACATGCTTGCCGACCGCGGGCTCAAGCCCGGCGTAGCGGCCCTGTCCGCCGGCGCCTCCGACATGTCCGGCTGGCTGCTCATGGGCCTGCCCGGCGCGATCTACCTCAACGGACTGATCTCCGCCTGGATCGCCATCGGCCTCACCATCGGCGCCTGGCTCAACTGGAAGTTCGTCGCTCCGCGACTGCGTTCCTACACGGAGGTGGCGCAGAACGCGATCACCATCCCAAGCTTCTTCGAAAAGCGGCTCAAGGACAATAGCCACGCACTGCGCATCAGCGCCGCTGTCATCATCCTGGCCTTCTTCACGTTCTACGTGTCCTCCGGCATGGTCGCCGCGGGCAAGTTCTTCGAGGCCTCCTTCGGCTGGGACTACTTCACCGGCATGTTCATGGTCGCCGGCATCACGCTGGTCTACACGATCTTCGGCGGCTTCCTCGGCGCAACGCTCACAGATGTGGCCCAGGGCCTGCTGATGTTTGCAGCATTGATTGCCGTGCCGATTGTCGCAGTGATCCAGATGGGAAACCTCGGCGACTTCAGCACCAAACTGACCGAGGTCAACCCCGACGCACTAAACCTCTTCTCCAGCTTCGGCGGGGACGCGAACTGGTTCATGGCCGCGATAGCGATCTTCTCCACCGCCGCCTGGGGCCTGGGCTACTTCGGCCAGCCGCACATCCTCGTGCGCTTCATGGCTCTGCGTTCCCCGGGAGAGGCAAAGACAGCCCGCCGGATCGGCATCGGTTGGATGATCCTCACCGCCGTCGGCGCCATCGCCACGGCACTGATCGGCATCGTCTACTTCGCCGAGTCCCCGTTGGACAAGTCCAGCTCGGAAACGGTCTTCCTGCTGCTGAGCCAAGTCTTCTTCCACCCGTTCGTCGCCGGACTGGTGCTGGCGGCGGTCCTGGCAGCGATCATGTCCACCATGTCCTCGCAACTGATCGTCTGCTCCTCGGCCCTGGTCGAGGACCTCTACAACATCGTCGGACGCACTGCATCCCCGAAGAAGCAGGTCAACCTGGGACGTCTCGGCGTGCTGATCGTCGCCGTGGTCGCCGCGCTGATGGCCCTGAACCGGAACTCCAGCATCTTGGATCTGGTCGGCTTCGCCTGGGCCGGCTTCGGCGCCGCCTTCGGCCCGATCGTGCTGCTGAGCCTGTACTGGCGCAAGCTCACCGCCACCGGCGCGCTGGCCGGCATGCTCACCGGTGCAGCCACCGTATTCATCTGGGGCAACATCGATCCGTTGACCCAGAATATGTACGAGATCGTCCCCGGCTTCCTGCTGAACCTGCTCGTCACGGTCCTGGTCTCGCGGGCAACGTTCAAGGCAAACGAGGTCATCGAGGACGAGTTCTCCATCATGGAGAAGCAGGTCGCCGGCGTCTAGCCCGACCCGCTCCCCACGGCGCCGTACCCGCATCCCTTCCGAAGGGATGCGGGTACGGCGCCGTTGCGCATCCAGCGCACTACCGGATACGGCGGGTACGCTGATTCCCATGCCCGAACACACCGCCGCGCCAGCACCCGTCGAACCAGCCAAGCCAGAGGCCACGGACGACTTCACCACACGACGCCATGCCACGGCCTCCGGGCTGCGCTACACCTCGACCACCGGGCGCATGGTGCTGCGCCGTGAGGAGTCCACCGGGGGCAAGGCCGAGGGGCACCGGCCCAAGGCCGAAATCTTCCTGGTCTCCTACACAGCAGACCAGGCGCCAACCGAATCCCCCGCGGCGGTGAACGCCAAGCCGCGGGCCAAGAAGCACACGGACCCGGTTCCAGCGCCGTTACCCAACCCGCGCCCCGTCATCTTCGCTTTCAACGGCGGACCGGGCTCGGCCAGCGTCTGGCTGCACATGGGCCTGCTGGGCCCGCGCATCGTCGATTCGGGCGACGCCGGGAACATGACACCCGCGCCCTACGGCATCATCGATAACCCGGAAACCATCCTCGAGCACGCCGATCTGGTCATGATCGACCCGGTGAACACCGGATTCTCCCGCGTCGTCGACGGCGGCAAGGACGACGAGTTCCATTCCTTCATCGAGGACCGCGATCTGATCGCCGAGGTCATCCGGCTCTGGGTCACCCGCAACGAGCGCTGGCTCTCCCCCAAGTACCTCATCGGCGAAAGCTACGGCACGCTGCGCGCCGTGGCCGTGGCCCGACGCCTGTACGAGGCCTACGGCATGGCGGTCAACGGGCTGGGGTTGATCAGCACGGTGCTGAACATGTCCACCCTGGACTTCGCCCCGGGCAATGACACCCCCTACGCGCTGCACCTGCCCACTTACGCCGCCATCGCCCACCACCACGGTCGCCACGGGAACCGGCCGCTTCAGGAAGTGGTTCGCGACGCCGAGGATTATGCCTCGGGCGACTACGTGCTGGCGCTGCATCTGGGCAACCGGATCTCCAAGCGCAAATACGACGCGGCGGTCAAGCACTTGGCGGAGCTGACCACACTGTCGGAGGCCTTCATCAGGCGCACCGACCTGCGTTGGGACTACATGGAATTCGCCACCGAGCTGCTGCGCGAAAAGGGGCTGATGGTCGGGCGCATCGACGGCCGCTTCACCGGGCGCCCGCCGCGGCTGCAGGAATCACACACCTGGGACGACCCCTCGCTGCGCGCCATCGCCGGACCGTACTCGGCGGCCATCAACCACTACGTGCGGGCCGAACTGGGCTATAGCTCGGACCTGCCCTACGAGGTGCTCACCGGCCGCGTCCAGCCCTGGAGCTACAAGACGTTCGAGGGCGTTCCGGTCGACGTGACCCGGGACTTGGAACGGCTGATGGTCGATCTGCCGCACCTGCGCGTGCATGTCGACTACGGATACCACGACGGCGCCACCCCGCACTTCGCCGCCGAATACGTGTGGGCGCACATGAACCTGGGCCCGGAGGCGCGAACCCGCCTCAGCCATCACTATCACGCCGCCGGGCACATGATGTATCTGAACCCCGCCTGCCGCAGCGACCAGCTCAGCGCGCTGGCCGCTTTCGTAGCGCCGGCCGGGTAGGCCATTCCCACCCGTGCCGCCACCAAAAAAGGGGCACGGCGGCACGGACCGATTCCAACGATTCGGTCACGGCCACCCGCCTGCTGTTGTCCGATTCCTGCGGTGCGCCCACACTGGGGCTCAGGCCTGCGGCCCAGACCACCGTCACCAGGGGGAGTCAATGTGGGATCCGGTAACGAAAGACCACGCGATCATCCGCATCGCGGGAACGTTCCTGCTCATTGCGGTGCTGGCGGCAGGCCCGGCGGGCATTGCTTCGGTCACACCGCCGCCTTCCGTGGCAGCAGCCCCGGCTTCAGCCCCCGCCGTGGCTTTGGCGGGGGGCTTCGCCGCGGCAAAGCTCCCGTCCTCGCTCACCACCACGGCAGCCCTGCATCTACGAACCGGCAGCGGCACCTCGTTCAGGATCCTACTCACCATCCCGAAGGGCAAGGCGGTCAGTGTCCTGGCCAAGGCTGCCAACGGCTGGTACCGGGTCCGCTATGCGGGAAAAACCGGTTGGGCCAGCGGCAAATACCTGGGTAAGGGGAAGCCGGGCGGATCATCGACTCCGCACCTACCGCGCGCCCACCAGAACAGCGGCCCGAACAGGTCATCCAGGGTCGTGCTGACCTTCGACGACTGCCCACGCACCCTCACCGCCTTCACGGCGGCGATCAACTACGCGTCGAGGCACGACATCGCGCTGGTCCTGGCTCCCACGGGAGATTGCCTCACCTCGTTCAAGCACCGCTACGGAGTGGACCTGGCCGCACGCGCCCGGGCCAAGGGCCACTGGGTGATCAACCACTCGGTCTCGCACCCTGACCTGCGCACGCTTTCCTGCGCGCAGGCCGCCGCCCAGTTGCGCGGCACCGGGGTTCGCACCAACTACGGACGTCCTCCCTATGGCGCCATAGACGAAGGAGTGCGCTGCGCATATGCCAGAGTCGGAATGAATATTTGGACCTGGACCCGAGACACCCTTGACTGGAGCACCAAGTCGAAGTCCACCACCATTGCCCGGGCCTCAGCGGCGAAGCCGGGCGACACAGTGCTGATGCACATGGGGTGGCAGGGCTTCGCTCCCGACTCGATCCGCCAGATCAAAAAGGGCCTTGACCGGCGCGGAGTGGAGCTCTGCCGCGCCTACCACGGGGCCAACGGGACGGGTCCGGTCTATCGCACCCCGCGGCTGCTCCCCGCCTCGCTGCCCTGCTGAGTGTCCGCAGGGGCGATGCCCGGGAACTATGCTGGGCCTATGCTCTGGAACCGCACGCAGTCGCATTTTTTCGCCCTTGAACCCCACCAACTATGGGACGTATTAAAGGACCCGTCGACGCTTCCGCGGTGGAACCGGGCGGTTGCCGCGCTGGTCCCTCGCGGCGAGGAGACCGGACCGGGCACTGAACTGGATCAGGTCCCGAATCCCCCGCTATTCGGCGCGATCCATTCGCGCACCGCACCGCCGGCGACCATCACCCGCTACGAGGAGGGGCGGGCCCTGGCCTGGCGCCAGCCGCAACCCGGCGGCGGACTGATTGTCAGCTGGGAGATCGATTCCGAGGCCGGGGGTACCCGGCTGACCCAAATCGTCTGCGTTGCCGGTCCCGGCTCCCCCGTCTTCGTCAAAGCAGCGGCCCGTCCGCTGGCCTCCCGCTTCGCCGAGAACTGCGCCAGGCTTTACACCCTGGCCGGAGGCGTTCCAAGCACCGGCCACAAGGTCGTCATCGCCGGAGGCAACGGCTGTCTAGGTCGGGCGTTGGCCGCGGACCTGTTATGCCGCGGGCACGAGATAGCCATCCTGACCCGCAACCCACTGCCGGATTCACCATTCCGCCAGGTTGCCTGGGACGGCTCGTCCACCGGATCTTGGGCCGCGGAACTGGAATCTGGTGGCGGCCCCATCTCATTGGTGAATCTGGCCGGCAAGCTGGTCGACTGCCGACCCACGGCGGATAACATCGAGGCGCTGCGGGATTCCAGGGTCTCCCCCACCAGGCTCCTCGTTCGGGCCTCGCGGGAACTGAGCACGCCGCTGACCCACTGGGTGCAGGCCAGCACCACGGCCATCTACGGCGACGCGCACGATGCCCAGCTCTCCGAGGACTCGCCGCTTCCCCTCGGTGCCGATGCGCTGGAGCAGATGACCGGTGTGGCGCTGCCGTGGGAGCAGGCTGCCCAGGGCGCCAACTCCGGTTCGCTTCACCTGTTGCGGACCTCGATCGTACTGGCCCAGGAATCCCCCGCCTTCGACCGGCTCGCCCTGCTGGCCAGGGCTGGTCTGGGCGGAAAGGTAGGCAACGGCAAACAATGGGTGAGCTGGATCCACCTGGCCGACTGGCTGCGCGTGGTCCGCGCCTGCCTGGGCCTAGAGCCGGGCTTGGACGTCCCCGACGGCCCTGTGGTTGCCTCCGCCCCGCATCCTGTCACCAATCAGGAGCTGATGCATGAGTTGCGCACCCGGCTCGCCCCGGGCCCGCTGAAGAAACATTCACTGGCGACGCCGACGCCGCTAGTGCGCATCGGTGCCGCAGCCCTACGCACCGACCCGGCACTCGGGCTGACCGGCCGCCATGTGACGTCACACGTGCTGGCCGAGATCGGCTTCGAGTTCGCCCAGCCGGCGCTGAGCCCGGCCTTGGATGAGCTCCTTGGCTGAGTCGCTGCGGCATCTGAGGGCCGGTTCCCCGGTTGGGGAGCTCACCCTGGTGGCCGCTGGCGACGCCCTGGCCGCCGTCTACCTGCCCGCATCCTCGCAGCACCCCGCGCCCGAGCAGCTGGGAGAACCAGCCAGCGGCTACGATCCCCTCCTCGAGAGGGCGGCCCGGCAGCTGGCCGAGTACTTCACCGGAAAGCGCCGGAACTTCGACCTGCCCCTTGAGCCGGAAGGCACCGCCTTTCAGCGGCGCGTCTGGTCGGCCCTGTCCCGGATCCCGTTCGGCGAAACCCGCACCTACCTGGATCTCGCGCTGGAGCTCGGCGATGCCAGACTGACCCGCGCCGTGGGCACTGCAAATGGGCGCAACCCGCTGTCCATCGTCGTTCCCTGCCACCGGGTCATCGGCAGCGACGGGTCGTTGACCGGTTACGCCGGTGGCTTGCCAGCCAAGTTGCTCCTGCTACGCCTCGAAGGAAGTGCCCGGGAAGCCGAACCTACGCTTTTCTAGGTTTCACCTTGAGTCTCCAGCTCCTGCGGCTAGGCTGGCATAGGTGGGGAAGCATGCGACGGTTTGCCGCGCTTCCGGATTAGGCCTGCGGTATCGAGGTGCCCTCCATGACACAAACTGCCATCGTTTATTTCGCTCGTCGTGCCGCCAGTGTGCAATATGCCCGGTGGCTTTCCGACCGATTGGCATTCCTGAGCAGGCGCGCCCAGCTCCTGACGGTGGCCAATGCCTCGGCCCACGAAGTCGTATTCTTCGATGTCGTGGTGCTCATCGGCCCCATGCGCTGGGGTCGGATGCATGGCATGGCCGTAGCCAAGGCGGTGGCCCCGATGCGCCCCACGGCCATCCTGGTCACGGGACCGGCCCCGGCACACCGGGTGCTGCGGCTGCTTCCGGCCGCGGTCCGGGACGAGGTGGCTGTTTTCAACCTCCCGGCCAAGGCCGAGGAAGCCGCCTCCGTCAATGCCGCGGCGGAGTGGGTCCTGGCCGCGACCCCGCCCCGACGCGGACCTCCTCGGACCCTCTCCGGCTGAGCGTTCACTTTCGGGCTCCGCGATCTATTGAACCAACGAGGGGTCGAGATCGCGGGCCCCGGCAGCTCGTCTTCGTGGTGTCCTGAAAACCGAAGCCTCGGGATTAAACAACCGAGTCTGCCCACCGCCCGTTGCTCCATACCCCCTCGGGTGACCATCGAAGGCGTGAAGAGCCCCTGTGACCGCCCCACGGACCTACCCCCATCTCAATCCCTGCGTCCGCCTTGGGCCGTCCACGTCCGCTAGCAGAACCTTGTTCGCCTCGATACTGGCAGCGCGCTTTGGGGCTGTCCGGTCACCCTGCCGGGTTGGGGCGTCCGGGTATCACCTTCCTGTCGGAACTCGCCGCCGGGGCGAACCGGGACACTGCCATAACTGCACTTCATTGCGTTGAATCCGGGCCCGGGACGGATCCGGGCACCGGAAAACCGGGCGACAATCCGGCCCGGCACCCCAGCACGTTCGCCGTTACCGAGGAATGGTGCGAGACAGCCCGATAAAGAATTATCGACTCGCAGGCGAATCCCAGTCGGCCTGGCCCCGCCCATTGGCCTCCGCCTTGCCGGTCGAGGCCGAGGGGACACCCCTGCCACTTTGAGGAGATACGGTAGCTCGAGCATCTCCCGGAATGGCGCCCGAAGTTCCCGGTTATCCATTCCCTTCGTAAGAAAATATTCGTAGAATGATAGTGACATTTCACTGTGCGAAATTATATGGAGGTTTTCCATGAACAACACCCAGGCGCGACTCCAGCCGGGCAATACTGCTCCAGACTTCTCCCTCCAAGACTCCGAGGGGCATACCGCCTCCCTGGCGGACCGCAAGGGCCGATCAGTGGTCGTCTATTTCTACCCCAAGGCAGCCACCCCCGGTTGCACCACGGAAGCCTGCGATTTTCGCGATAATCTCAGCGCCCTTCAGGGTGCCGGATATGACGTGCTGGGCATCTCCCCCGACGGTGGCGAGGATCTGCGTGCCTTCGCCGCGGCCGAGAACCTGACCTTCCCACTGCTCTCGGACCCCGATGCCGCGGTCGCCCGGGCCTACGGCTCCTATGGCGAGAAGGAAATCAACGGCAAGAAGCTCACCGGGGTACTGCGCAGCACCATCGTCGTGGGCCCGGATGGCACGGTCACCCAGTCCGAGTACAACATCCAGCCCCAGGGTCATGTGCGTGAACTACGCGCCTCACTGGGCATCTAGCAGGAATTCAGCGAGCCTCACGCCCACCACGACGACGGTCCCGGCGAACTCTCCGCGGGGACCGTCGCGGGATTTCATGTCCTCGCCGGGACACCGCGCGCGTAGCGGAAGAATCCTGGTGGCAGGGCCAGACCAAGTGGGCTTCCTTCGCCGGCATTTCCCGGGCATCAGGCACAGGGGCCAATACGGGGTCCGGTCTTACTGGTAACGCCCGGAAATTCACGCTGAGAAAGTTCCGATGTCGATTCCGGCGTGGAGGGTGGAATTTTGTGGATCTACGTGGTGGCGTCGCTGGCGCGCTTGATGGCTCGGTAGACGGTGGATCGGACCACTCCGAAGAGTTCGGCAATTTCAACGGTCGTGTGTTTCCCCGCCAGATGCACGGCGAGGAGATGTTCTTCCTGCTTCTTGGAGAGCTTGGGCTGCTTTCCGCGCAACTTTCCCTTGGCTTTGGCGACAGCCGTCCCTTCACGGGTTCGTGCCCGGATCAGGTCTGCCTCGAACTCGGCAACCATGGCCAGGACATGGAACAGGAGTTTCCCTACGGGGTCGGTGGGGTCATGGACGGAGCCGCCGATGCAGAGCTTGACTTCGCGACGGGTGAGTTCATCAACGATGTCCTTTGCATCGCGCAGTGACCTGGCCAGGCGGTCGAGCTTGGTCACGAGGAGGGTATCCCCGCCCGGCAGGCCGCCAGGGCTTGCCCCAGTCCAGGACGTGCCCGGCTTGTGCCAGTGAGGCCCTGGTCAGTGAAAGTCTTTTCAGGTGACACACCCATCGCCAGTAGCGCGTTCTTTTGGGCGGTGAGGTCTTGGTCGTTGATGGATACGCGAGCGTATCCGAGGAGGAGCCTGGTCATGATTTTGAGTGTGCCGTTTAGCCCCCCATCACCGGGCTTTTTCTCGGGCATGATATACGGGAATCCGGCACCTGCGGTACCACGAGGATTCGAGAATTTCCGAAGTCCTCCTCACTCACTCCGGTGAACGACCGGCTTGCGGGACTGCTAACGCCCACATGGAATCTCTTTGGGAAACGTTAGCCGGACGTTTCAATGTCAATCCACGATCCCCAACACATCTAACTGCCTCGATTTCGCCTCGCCCGTTCCACCAAGATGACGATCATTAATGCGGCTACCATTATTACCACGTTGCCGATCATCAGAGGATGCAGCAGGTTTGGAACCGCAACAGCCAGTACTCCCATCGCAATCATCAGGATTATCGCAGGCCCAAGTATTGCTAATCTCAACTTAAACACGCCGCACTCCTGATGGTCCCCAATTGAGTTCTAGCTTTGCGTCAGATATCCGAACCGTACCCGACAGTCACGTACCCGCCAATGGCATTGACGAAAAGCCGGAACGAAAATGCACTGATCATCGAAGCGTCCCGCAGAGCGTTCCTCAAAGGAACTGCCAAAGTGCGACTTTTCAGCTCCGACGGGTGCGTGAATCCACGGGTCGGTCTCCGAACTGGTTACGGGACTACATGGGAGCATTGTGAAATGTCTACGTTTGATCTTCGCCCTCTACCGGCCGGACAAGTGGAACTGCACGACGCGCGACGGCAGCGCCGTTGGGTTGTCGAGCTGGAACCATTCGAAATCGGGGCCGTCCCTGTCACCACAGCCCAGCACGCGCAGCTGATGGGTAATATCGGACCAGCATCCCAATCGCCACTAGTGGATATTAATTGGCTGGACGCCGTCAAGTTTTGTATTGCAGCGTCAGTGGGCGAGGGCCTTGACCCTGCCTACGCCTTTGACACAGGTGACGTGATTTGGCGAACTAGAGCCTCCGGTTACCGCTTACCCACTGAAGCTGAGTGGGAATATGCGTGCCGCGCTGGCACCGTTGGGCCACACTAAGGACCCCTCGATGCCATTGGCTGGACAGCGAATGACAAACTGGAAAATCCGGAAGACGTGGGCCTAAAACAGCCCAATGCCTTTGGACTCCACGACACCCTCGGAAACGTCTGGGAATGGTGCTGGGATCTGCTCGATCCCGCCCGGTACGGCGATTACCAAGTTTTTCGTGGGGGAGGTTTTGCTGACAAACAGTGGAGCGTGCGGGCCTCGACGCGTCGCGGCGGTGCGTCTGGGATGAGTCACCCAGATCTCGGCCTACGTCTGGCGCGGGGTGCCTTCCAAGATGCGGTAACAGTTCAAGGCTGGTCAGCGGAGGCCGATTCTGAACGTGGAAAGATCACTGGCATGTTGCCATCAGGGTGGACGCCCAGGCACCACTAACTCTGTTCAATATGGACCAGCTTGTGGGCATACCGGTGAGCGTCAGCAGGAGGTTCCTCAACCGACACAGCGATACTTCTTCAACTAGAAAAGCTCGCTTTCTCCGGCATACGCGTCATGGCAGCTCTGAACAGATGCCTGAACTCAAGGGTTTTCGCACTTCTCCCTAGATGACAAAAGACAATTGTGATTGGTTAACTGCAACGTCCAGCATCAGATTCCGACGACATACTCGCGTAGGCCGGGTATCGCGAAATCAATCAGTCCTCGACCCGCGGGCTGGATGAGCCCAGCGTCGATGAGCCTAGCTCGGTAGTTGCCGATCGTATTTTTTGCGTCTCCGAGACGCATACCAATCTCAGCAGTGCTCGACGGCCCATCATCTTCGGACATTGCCTGTAAGAAGTCGATATCTTTGGGCGATGCCGTGGCTAATGCCGCAGCCAGCACTACGCGCGTGTTTTTCCGGTGCGCGGCAGCCAAAGCCAGATCAACACCAGCTTCTGTCAGTGGGGTTTCTTTTGATTCTGCTACTTGCCACAAGTGGTATCCCACCAGTTGTATGAGGAATGGATAGCCTCCGGTTGATTTGGCTGCTTTCCGAATGAGCTTCGGAGAAATTGGGTGTTCTAGGCTTGCGAACGTCGCTAGGTAGGAGTCTTCAACCTCACGGATTGCCGCGGCATGCAAGTCGATTCGGTCGGCCCGGCGGAGGAACGTTGCGACGCCTTCATTGAGTAGATCAGAGACGGCTGCTGGTAAGCCTGCAAACAACAACGCAATAGGCAGTCCTTGACGGATGAAGTGCTGCACGAAGGCAGCCAGCTGCGCAAGCTCATCGCGGTTGGCCCCATGAATCTCATCCAAGGTGATAATCAGCCCGGTGCGCTTCTCCTCCAGCAACTGCAACAGCTGTTCGCCTAGTTGCCGCCATCCTAATTGCTGAGCTGGGGCCAACTGTGAAGTAATCGAGAAGCCTGCGGCTCCAATGCCTGTAATTTTCCGGCCCTTCGGCCCCTTTCCCAGTTCTTCGGCAGCTGAACGCATGGCTTCACCTATTCGGCCCAAGAAACCAATCGTTGCAGTCTCTGAAACCACTAACCATCCTTGGGCACGCGCGATGTCTTCGGCTTCCCCGAGCATGACGGTCTTGCCGATACCACGGGCTCCGGTAAAAATAGTGAGCAAGCCGGGGGCACCGGATCTAATTTGTAGTCCGTAAGAGAACTCGTCTAGCAGCCCAGCTCGGCCGATGAGTTGTGGCGGCTCGGCTCCTGCCGTGGGACGGAAAGGATTCTGAGTTGCTTGCTGACTGGCCACGAATTCTCCTGTGAATAGCTGTGTACCCAGTGTACCCCTGTGTACAAGATGAACAGGCGTGTACTCAAGTCTTCCAGCCACATCGGCTGAATCTGAGAAAGCACGTCACTAAATGCACGGTTCAATTTCGCGTGTCAGCTGACCCGTACGAGGTTCCCGAGTGGCACACGCCCGATTGTCACTCAATGCCCCGCATTGATTTCGGTTAACCATGGGCCAACCGGCTTACGGGCGTTCGATTGCGGACAACGGCACCTGAGCCCAATGTCAGGAGCCGGCCAGTCCGGGGAGGCCGCAAAGGGTAGCTGGCATCAGGCCCGAAGTTTTCATTGCTCGGACTTGCTGACCCTGACTGAATGTATTTCAATCCCCTCACTTTCGGTGGGGTTCTCTCCGTATATGCGAACAGCGCTCTTTTGCATGTGCATCCCATCGGGGCTTTGAGTGACTAGGGCCGGCCCTTCTGCGAATACCTCAAATTCCCTGCCATTGCATTTTGCCTTCGCCCATTCAAGAACTTCATCAATTCCCTTCGCCTCAGTTATGCACGCTGATTCTGACCGGAAACCGGCGTACTTCCCGGATGGCGCATCCCAAAAACGAACGAAAAACGTCTTTGCGGAAATTCGAACTTCCAGCGCAAGCAGGTCCGATGGAGTCACCTTCATGCTGCCCCAGCTCCTTGGTAGTAGAGGTTTTCGCGACCCATCTGATTGTGGAGGATCTTCTCAGTTCAAACTAGCCGTCGGCGGGAGTAATTCGAAAACCGCGAGGAATCTTCAATCCACCTTTTGCGCAAAAACCGCTGGAAGGCTACGTTCGGCCTACCAGCGAACATCTCAGGGGGGAAATGGGTAAGAAACTACTGTCTGCCACACTGATCTGCAGCTTAGCCGGGATCGGCTTGGTCGCAGGATCTGTGGGGGCGGCGGCACCGGCTTCAGCCGCAGTGATTGTGTCTGTGTGCACAGTCAAAACGAACTACGCGCATGGGTCTACGCACGTTAGCGGCACGATTAATGTCGAAGGCAACATCAATTGCACCGATGTCATGCCAGAGATCTATTTGCGCACGACCCTGAGGAAGACCAGCAACAACAAGAGCTGGCAGGGAACGCCAAAGGACTATTTCAACGCTACGACGTTCTCTACGTTTGCCAGCACCAGTTGCAATCGAGCGCCTGGAAGCTTCCGTGGCGAAACCTACTATTCACTACGTTTCCCGCCTGGCTACACGCCAGCGACGGCAAAAGGGACGGTTAGCGGGGCGATAACGTCCGTGAACTGCAATGGGGCGAATTTGCTACCAGAGCAACCACGAGAAGCGGAGACCGTGGTCGTCCGCTCGACCATCATGGCCCCAGGATCGCAGGTGCCCAACCCGGGAAGTGTTCAGCCGGAGCTGTTCTAGCGAGAAAAATTACCGGGAGAGGTGAAGGGGTAATAAGCGCCCGTCACCTTTTCCTGCGTGACAGCAATGGGCCGAGTAAGACGCCTTGTTGGCAGAGCCAGGAGTACCGCTCTACTTGCTGATTCCGAAACGCAAGGCCACGCTGAACGACGCAAATCTGTCGTAGTCCACGACTTGAACGCAGAGCCCAGGTCCATGCCGATCTTGCCCCCCTGCCCGCCGCAAAACTGCCCGGTGAGGGTTCGACAAACGGGACCGACGAAGGTTCACAGTCTTCATCAGCGGGTTCGGCGCTGACGATTGTGGTGATGCCGAACGGATGGTGCACGTCCTACAGCGGTTCCAAGTATGCCGGGCCGAGCAGGATCAGGGTCGCGGATGTTAGGGTTCAGCAAAGGGTGGGACTTCTTGGCAAGCACCTGGGCAGGAGGCGATGAGCGTGAAGGCGGACGAGGTAACGATCGGATCCTACCCACGGGATGATGTCTTCAACTCCTGGGTGAAGGATGGACTGGTCAGAGCAGGAACAGCAAAGATCAGCGTCCGCATAGCCGACGGTTCACTCAAGCGGGTCGGTGAGCTCATCCTTGGGAGTCTTGACGTCCTGCATCCTGCCGTCGAGGTCGGCGCTGAGATCATCATCGACCTACACGGGCAGTTCGATGGTCAGGTTTACGAGCGGCAGGTCACTTTCTTCGCTACCGGCGACGAGGGTCATGACGTGTACATCTCCGCAGTTGGTCCGGGGGCACGCGCAGAGCCTAAAACAGGTCGCCTATTCAAGAAGACCCGCTACTGTGGTTTCGAATTCGGCGTGCTGGCCATGGCAGTGACGACAGAGCAGGGCACACGCGTGACGAGTCGATCAAGTCCGCTCATCGAGCACGGTCCCGGTGATGGCGTCGCCCCGAGCTGACAGCATTGGTCTTGGGCGGACGGCCACACACAGACCTTATGCCCCCCAGCCCAAGACGGAAACGCCCTCGAAACGGATCGATCACCATAAACGTCCCTCCCCAACGATCAAGTGCTCGCAAGGCGTTCCACTATCGGACACTTCGTCTGGTGCGCCTTGTCCCAGCCGGACACCGATCTGGATCCCTGAAGAATCGTGCTCGTGGTCTGGAGCCTGTGTCGTACTCCAAACCCGCTTCACGATCAGCAGCTGCAATTTGTTCATGGAAGCGCTTGTGCACCCAGTGCCGCTTGCCGAGCAAACGGACTTCCGCCCAGCGGCCAGAGACCGGGCCAAGCCGGGTGTTCCTCGTCATCTGGCCGGCTAAGGCTTGAGGTTTCGCGCCGCCTGACCACTTGGAGCTGTCGAGCACGTAGATTGCTTCAGGCGTCACAACGACGCATCGGTACTCGTTCCCGAACATGAGGCCGGTTAGATACGTGACGATGAAATAGAAGAAGCTCGGTGCCGCCTGGGCGATGAAGGCTTGGCGGATCTCGCTCCCCACGGGCAGGAAGGGCAGCGCTCGTTCCACGAGATTCGCTCGCGGCATGACGGGCCTATCGGGCTGTGGGGGCATGCTCCAAGAATACGGCAGGCGCATGCACTTACGGGCCTGTGTCGACGTACTCGCCGCACTGATGCAGGGGCGTCTCGTACGGAACAGCCCTGGCGGGATGGGAGGCATCATCCGCCGGTCGCCGCCGCGGTCGTTCGTCTCGTCGCCGGTGACAGTTCCCAAGTGAAAACGACAAACACGGACCCCTCATCTGCACCATTCTGTTTTCAGTGCGCCACCTGCCGGTCCTATGCAGGACACAAACTTCAATCGCTACGAAGCCTTGAACCGACTATGGCTTCAGCCTCCGACCAACGACTTCCAATGCGTGTTAGATTCGGCTTTACCGACAGTGAAAGGCCTAATCATGAGCCCAATAATTCGTCTGGTGAGTTTTGCCGACAGTGACAACGCAACCACCGGTGAAACAGTAGAAGTGTCGGTGCGGCATGAGGCCGAACTCGACAACGGAAAGCTGGTTTTGCTTTTGAATGACCGCGGGTGGTGTTCCAGCGGTCATTGGTCCGAAGTCCGGCAGCAGGAGATCGAGGAAACGGTCCGCGTTGTTGTGGGACCCGATGAGCCCTATGGCGAGGAGAACGTAGAAGAAGCAATAACCGGACACTGGGCCTACATACAAGATATCCTGACCCAGCAGGGAATCGAGGTCAGGGTTTCTGAGTTACGGGAAATGCAGCATGACGTGGTGCTCAGCAAGCGACTCCAGGATCGCCTAGGCATTGGCAACAACCATTCAGGCTGAGCCAGCCCTACCCGGACATCTGGCGGCGTTCTAAAAGCGCGCACGTTCGCCAGATCAACGCCCGGTAAAGGTTCCTGCTGCGGGCATGAAATCGCAGTGCAGGCGCCTTCGGACATCAGTACTGTCGACTTTGGAAAATGACACTCGTTCCCGGTACAGGAAGCCCATAGGCATACGGCCCCGCGCGCCCAACGTCACTGGGGGCGATTGAGCACGTCGCCATCACAAGTCAGATCGGCGCCGGTTCGAATCGGGAGCACTTCGAGACCCGGCGTTCGCATGAGCTCGTGGATGAGTGCCGCGGTTCCCGCAACGAGCGTCGAGTCGAAGTCGATCTCGGTGGCGAGCACCCACGCGTGGTCCTCGGGCCACAGGATGCTGGGCGACTGCGCCCACATTGAATCATCGACCCAGGGCACCTGGTCGGGCCACCTGACATCGGCGAAGCCGTTCGCCCCGGCCTCGAACAGAATATAGTTCCGCCCGGTGCCACCATGCAGGTCGAACCGCGGCCCTGCTGAGACCTCACGCGCCAGCAGCCCGGAGCCAGGTTCGGGCTCGCGGGGAGCGAGCCCCGGAAGTGCCTCGAACATCGACCGCGCACCGGCGATCCCTTGTCGTGCGGCCGAAGTAAGCCGTTCGGGCAGCGACGGACCGGCGGGGTGCGCAGCATCTTCATCGGTGTAGCGTGCTGGCATTCCGCCGCTTGGCTCGAACCCGAAGTGCGCTACTCCTGCCGAGCTCACCAGACCACCCCAGCCATCCCAAACGGCGGCGATGCCGGCATCCGGAGTCGCGGTGTGGCGGGCCAGAACTTCGGATGCCACCGCAAGCGAGGCGGCATCAAGATTGCCCTCGGACGTGCTGCCGTAGCGCCAACCGTCTGCGGAGATCGCCCCGTCGGCATTTCCATAGTCGCGCCGCACCAGCCGTGCATACTGCGCCTCGGGGTGCATGGTCGTGTTGAATGATGCCGCAGCCTTCGCCCACGCGACGCGCTCCGTCTCGAGCGATGCCTCGATGTCCTGGACACTGTTGAAGCATGTCGACTCGTCAACACCCCGCCACGTCTTCGTGTCTCGCGGGCGGTCGCGCTCGACGGGATGGAACACCCGCGCGTACATCTCGAAACCGCGGGGCACAATCGACAGGATGCTGCCAAACGGTTCGGCTTCCATGGGACGAAGCCACTCGCCCCGTGCGAGGTCAGGCACCCACTTGAAACTTTCTGACATGCACCCATTCTCCACCAGCGCCATCGGTGTCGTCCGCTAGCGGACGATCCGTATCGCCTTGGGCATCTGGGATCGTCAGCATCTAGCCGACCATCCGATCACCCACACTTTCGCAGGCTGTCGTTTAACGAAGCAACCCCGAAGCTAAGCCTTGATCCACCGATCCGCCCCCGGTCGTCGTCTGCTGACGACGGACGGGGGCGGTTTCGTTTTTGGGCACGGGAAGGGCGCCAGCCTCTCTGCCGGCGGGTGTTCCACGATGGTTTCCTGGTTGCGCCGCAGAGGGCTCGGTGAACGGTTCTAGGCGATTTGGGGTGGGGCGTGCACGGAAGTGAAGAGCCGTTCCCCTTCGGTTTCCCAGGGCCAATCCAGCGGAAGCCGGAGCTTGGTTTTCCTGGCACTGCGCGCGATGCGCGCCGGAACCTGGATGAGCGTGCGCCGGACCGTTGCGCTCCTGGCCTTGGCTGGCCTTGGCGAAGGTGCCGCCGGCCAGGATTCCGGTGGCGCGGGTGAGGTTGTAGGCGATGGCCGCGGCCACCAGCCAGGCACTATTGGCGCCGAAGTGCCCGGAGGGCATATGGGCCAGTGCGCTGTCCTTCAAATCTGCGTTGACCTGCTCGATGACCGCGTGTTGGCGGTGGGCCTTGTCCGCCGCGACGGTGTCCAGGACACCGTGGTCCACGGTGGTGAAGAACGCGTGGAAACGGTGGCTGTCAAAGAGGGTGCCTTGCCCGGCGGCCTTCTTCGGGTTCAGTTCCGGGATCCGGCGCACCACCAGGCGCCCGGGAACCCGTTCGGCTTTCTTGCGGGAGGTGAACGCGGTGAAGCCGGTTTCGGCGACCTCGGCGCTGGAGACCAAAACCCCGGTGGATTCGTCAAGGATCGCATCGGTGTAGTGGATGGTCTCCCAGGCATCCTCCGGGATCGTGGCGATCGCCCGCTTCACGGCCGGGTCCATGCGCACCGTCACCGAGACCTGCGCGCCCGCCTTCAAGGCCGCCGATACCGGCCCGTGGCCGTAGTAGGCGGAGTCGAAACGGCACAACACCTTCGATCCGGGTTGGCAACGTGTGAGCGTGCCCAGTGCCTCGGTGACGAACTTCTTGGCTCCGCGGGCGGAGTTGGCTGCGCCCTTGCGCAGGCGTTGGGCGGCAATGAACGGCACCGCGTCCTTCGTGGATGCTGTGGCCAGCAAGGCGTTGAGCCCGCGCACCCCGGAATATCCGTAGCCCGAGCCCTGCTTCTGGTAGCCGTGGACCTCGATGATGGTGTCATCGACGTCGAGGTAAACGTAGTCATCAGCGGCAACATCACCCAGCAGTGGGGCCTTGCGGTTCAGGCTCACCAGGAACCTGGAGGCCACGGCATCGAGCTGGCGTACGTGCCCGAAGGTGAAGGAGCGCAGGAAGGACCCCAGGGTGGAGGGGGCATAGCAGGCGGTGAAGACCTTTTTCATGGCTCCGTGCCGCAACAGGGCCATATCGTCAATGGAGTCGGCGCCGGCCACCATCCCGGCCACGAGGGAAGCAATCTTTAACCCGGGGTGGGCACCTTTGTCGGTGGGCACGCTGAGCCATTGGTCAGTCAGTTCATGCAGGCCTGAGTCCCGGGCCAGGACCATGGCCGGCAGCAACCCGGCGGTGGACACGAGGTTCGGTTCGTCGAAGGAAACTGACACGGCGGAGGGATTGTGGGAAACTTGCATCTACGAGATGTCCTTCATTTCAGGAATGTTGCTACTGTCGCAAGTTCAATTTTCCCTGATACGACGGGCATTTCGTGGTTAAAACGCCGAGCAGCTCCCAAATCTCATCGGTGGATCAAGGCTTAGTGCTGCTGGAGGAAATTCGTGCGCTACCGACTCCGCTGGAAGAGAGCATCAAATGGCGCAACCCCTACTTCGACTACAACGGCGCAGTCGTGAAGTGGTACGTAGCTAAGGCGTGGCTCAACGTCTACTTCTACAAGGGCTATCTGCTCGAGGACTCGGAAGGCTTGTTCGAGCAAACCGACGACCTCCGGATCAGGACGGTCAAGATTACCCAGGCCCGGCCGTTGGACCGGGTTTCCTTTGCTGCGCTTCTGGATGCCGCGGTCCAGCTCAACACACCGGGCGGGTAGATGGCACACCGGTGGCATGGCGTCGTACCCGGCGGCCGCGGAGGCGGATCCGCAAATTCGAAAACCTCTTGATGAGGTAATTCTGTCTCAGTAGCCGGGTTGGCTTTCCAACGGTCCCATGCCGAGAGGCTGCTAGGCTCACAAACGTGAGTCGATACCCCTGGAGACGTTTGGTGGCTTGTCTTGTTGACTGGCTGCTGGTCCTGGGATGGGTGGCTACTACTGCCGCAGTGGGGATTCCCTTGTTTCTCAGCGGCGTGACAAGAGGATTGTCGGTCGTAGCACTGAATCTCGTCGCAACACTTGTGTTGGTGGCCCCGGTGACCGTTGGCCTGGCTGTGCTCGAATCAGGCGTTCGGGAAGCAACTATTGGCAAGCGCGCTCGTCAGCTGATTGTCGTCAACGTCACAACGGGCCAGCGCATATCCATGAAACGCGCACTCCTTCGCAACGCCTTGAAGATAGCCTTGCCATGGACGATTGGCCATGCAGCCGTGTATGGGATCGTCCGCACGAGCATGACAGGCTCTGTTCCGCCCGCTATCTGGGTTGTGACTGCAATTGCCTACGTTCTACCAATCGCATACGTGGTCTCTCTGTTCATCGGCTCAGGACGGACACCCTACGATCGAATTTCCGGCACGTCTGTTGTCATCCACACCCCCGTCTAAATCAGCGACACCGGATCAAGAAGCGCTCTCAATCTCCTGTTTCCCGCCCGCAGGACGGTCCTCTTACGATGATCGCGCACGACCTGCGATGTCGGGTTCGTCGTACACGAGCGCCTGTCACAGATTGGTCCGGCTGGCGTTGGGCCGTATGCGGTGGACAGCCATCGGTTCGAACGGCACGATTAAGGGACATCGACGACTGGAGAAGCCCATGCACGTCATCCGCGTGACGATTGACCTCACGGTACCCGACATAAAGGAGGCGAGGGCCTTCTACGCGGACTACCTCGGGCTCGACGGGGAGGACTTGGGCCTCGACTGGGTCACCCGCTTTATCGTGCCCGGCTCCGGGGAGCACATCCAGCTCGTATCCCGAGATGCGACGGCGTCCGAGAATCCACTGCTCACCTTCAAAGTCGATGATGTCGACGACGCCTACGCTGAGGCCCGTCGACGCGGCTACGAGGTTGTTCATCCCCTGACCACAGAGCCGTGGGGCATTCGCCGGTTCTTCGTCCGCGCACCCGACGGGACGGTGCTAAACATCGCCCAGCACCGCGACCACTAAGATCGCCCAGCACCGCTGGCGACACCAGCTATCCCGACCACGGCTTAACTGGCGTCTCGGACTCGACGACGGGCTCAGCCGACCGCACCCGGACCCGTTGCAGATCCCCCGCAGGGCTCGGCGAACCATCCCGCAGAGGGTTCCCCTCTGGAACTGCCATTGTGCGACTTTTCGGCCCCAGCGCGCGCATGAGTCCACGGGCCGGTCTCTGACCGGCTTGCGGGGCACTCTGAAATGCCTATCCGGACGGACCCCTTACGGGTGCTTCCCGGCGGCCTGCTCATCACTATGAAAATCGACCGCCATGGAACCCATTCAACAGTCCGCTGACTCCTTAGCGTGAATTTCCGGGCAATTCTTCCCCAGACCCCAATACCTCAAATCCATATCGACGCGGGAGCGGGGAATACCCCCGCAGAATCACCGCGCATCACCCCATCGGCAGGACGCGCACACCCAG
Organism: Paeniglutamicibacter cryotolerans; assembly: GCF_014190875.1. Taxonomy (NCBI): domain Bacteria; kingdom Bacillati; phylum Actinomycetota; class Actinomycetes; order Micrococcales; family Micrococcaceae; genus Paeniglutamicibacter; species Paeniglutamicibacter cryotolerans. Next base: position 763,592 of record NZ_JACHVS010000001.1, read on the forward strand.
CGCGTACTCGACTCCGGCCTCTCGACCTGTATTTGTCAGCAGACCGGTGAGCAGTTCCCGTGCCGATACATGATCGGGCAAAGCCGAAAGATAGACCTCGTGCGCATTGAGTGAGGCGATGCCCATTTCCAAGGACTTCTCGCTCACGGGAATGGCGTGGGTGTTTTCCGTCCCGGTGACCAACAGCCATGAAACCGCCCAGGCCCCCGGATCGCTTTCCGCCTCGTCAGGGCGGAACAGCCACGGATTATCGGCATCTCGGATCGCATCAATCACGCCAAGTCCCGCTGCCCTGTGATCAGCATGGTTGAGCCCCCACGGCACCTCCAACTCCCACGTCATGGTCAATACGGCATCCGGTTTGAACCTGCGGATCTGGTGGGTTATATGAGCCCTTACTTCAAGGTCTGCTTCCAACAGGCCATCGGGCAAATCCAAGATGGTGAGATCCGAAACCCCGACGATTTCACAGGCCCGGCGTTGTTCTTCAGCGCGCAGGGGGCCCACCGTGCGCGGATCCATTCCGCGGATGCCTGCCTCTCCCGACGTCAGGAGAAGGTATCCCACCTCGATCCCGCGTGAGCGCCATTCGGCTACGGCAGCCGACGCCCCATATTCCATATCGTCAGGATGGGCCACCACGCATAGAACACGTTGAATTTCTGAATCGTTCAGGTACGGAAGCACTGCGGCTCTCTCTCCATCTGATGAACTTGCGGAATTGCCATTGATGGGTCGAGTGTAGGGGAACATGGCCGGAATTTCACCGCTGGTACGGCTCGGCTGAGCGCAAACCCAGACAGGGGACATCGGCCCCCGGCACCCAAGCCGTTCCGGATCACCCGGACCGGTTTTGGCATGCTGCCAACCGATGCACCGTTGCAGCGGAGAAGGCACTGTCGGCGACGGGGCCGTGTCGAGGCACTGCTCCATGGGGAAACTTCCGGAGAGCGCCGTTTCACCGCCCCCGGAACATCGCCCATGCCGCGATACGGCTAGGACGACGTTACGGGTCGGGCCGGCCCGTCTCCCGGGCGCCTAGGCCTGGCCCCGGCGCAGCAACTGTCCATGCGGGGTCTGGAAATCCACTTCCGCTCCACGCACGAACGTCCGGCGCACCTTCCCTGCCAGCGCCTTGCCCTGGTAGGGCGAAATCGGGTTGCGGTGGTGTAGCGCATCGACATCGACCACGTAGCTTTCTTCCGGCGCGAAGACCGAGAAGTCTGCGTCGTAGCCCAGCGCAATGTGCCCCTTGTGGGAGAGCCGCGCCAGTTCGGCCGGCTTGTGCGCCATCCAGGAGAGCACTTGCTCCAAGGCGATGCCGCGGCGCTTGGCCTCCGTCCAGATCAGCGAGAGGCCCAGCTGAAGCGAGGCTACCCCGCCCCAGGCCACGCCGAAATCGCCGTTTTCCAGGTCCTTCAGATCCAGTGTGGAGGGCGAATGGTCCGAGACGATGCAGTCGATGACTCCATCGGCGAGACCCTTCCACAGCAGTTCGCGGTTGGAGGCCTCGCGGATCGGCGGGCAGCATTTGTATGCGGTGGCCCCGTTCGGGATCTCCTCCGCCAGCAGGGTGAGGTAGTGCGGGCAGGTTTCCACGCTCAACTTCACCCCGTCTCGCTTGGCACTGGCGATCATCGCCAACGCGTCGGAGGAGGACAGATGCAGGATGTGCGCCCGAGCACCGGTCCAGCGGGCACGTTCGATGACCTCGGCAATGGCCACGTTTTCGGCCCCACGGGGACGGGAGGCCAGGAATCTTCCGTACTGGTCGCCCTCCGCGTTCGGTGCCCGGTCGATGGCCCGCGAATCCTCGGCATGGACCAGCATCACTGAATCGAATTGGCGTAGTTCGGCCATGTCCGCTTCCATCTCGTCCGGCTCCAGGTAGGGGAATTCATCGACACCCGAGTGCAACAGGAAGCACTTGAAACCGAACACCCCCTCGTCGTGCAGCTCGCGGAGGTCCTTCTGGTTCCCCGGGATCGCTCCGCCCCAGAAACCGACATCGACAAAGGCCTGGGTTTCGGCGGCGGCGCGCTTCAACGCAAGCGCCGCGACGTCGACCGTCGGCGGGATCGAATTCAGCGGCATGTCCACGATGGTGGTCACCCCTCCAGCGGCGGCGGCCCGGGTCGCCGAGGCGAAACCCTCCCATTCGGTCCGTCCGGGCTCGTTGACGTGTACGTGAGTGTCCACCAGGCCCGGAATCATGACCTCATCCGGGGCAAGTTCGACGTATTCGCGTCCCTGCAGTCCGTTTCCTAGGGGTTCGATGGCGATGACCCGGCCATTGCTGATGCCTACCTCGCGCCCGACGATCCCGGCGCCGGTGAGCACTCGCGCACCGCTGATAACCAGGTCGTAGACGATCCGCGTTTCGGCGTCCTGGCCCTGCGCCGACTGCTGCCCCGCGCTGGTTTCCGTTGTATTGCTCATGCGCTGATTCCTCCTTGATTCGTTGTGACCATCATCTCTCCTTCCAGCAGCCCGCGGGCAATCACGGCTCCGGCCTCGGCCACGAGCCGTGCAGCATCCGCCATGCACACCACGGGATCCGGTTCCAGCGAAGTCAGGGATACCACCTGGCCGAAGCCAGCCCCGCGGGTCTGGTCCTCGTCGAGCAGGCTGCGCCCGCATACCGCATGTGCGGGGATTCCCGCGGCGGTAGCCACGCTGGCGACCCCGACCGGCGCCTTGCCGGCGAGGCTTTGCAGGTCGAGGCTTCCCTCGCCGGTAATGACGGCGGCGGCCCCGGCCAATGCTGCATGCAGCCCGGTCAACTCAAGGACCACGTCGATGCCGCGGCGGCGTTCTGCCCCGAGCACAGCCAGCGCGGCGAACCCGGCCCCACCGGCTGCACCGGCACCGGGCAGAACCGCGGCCGCCCGCGCCCGGCCCTCCCCCAAAGCAACATCCAGGACGGACACCCAATGCTCAAGTCCTGATTCCAGGGTGGTCACTTCGGCGGGCCCGGCACCCTTTTGCGGCCCGAATACCGCAGCTGCCCCGTTCGTACCCAGCAACGGATTGTCCACGTCGGCGGCCAGCACGAATTCGGTCAGTTCCAGGCGGGGGTCCATCCCGGCGAGATCAACCTCGTGGATCAGCCCCAACCCGCCGCCGCCCTGGGGTACCGGGTTCCCGGCGAGGTCCAGCAGGCGCGCCCCCAACCCCCGCAGGAGGCCGGCCCCGCCATCGGTGCAGGCACTTCCCCCCACGCCGAGCACGATGCGCCGGGCCCCGGTGTCTAGGGCAGCGGCAATCAGCTGCCCGGCGCCCAGGCTGGTGGAGCCCAGCGCATCGAGCGCGCCACCGGGCAAGAGATCCAGCCCGGAGGCGGCCGCCAGTTCGATGACGGCGCTGGCGCCGTCGATCGCGATCGCCGCTTCAAGGTCACGGCCGGTGGGCCCTGTCACCGTATGCCTGGATTCCCTGTGGCCGGCCTCGAGCGCCGCCGCCAAGGTGCCTTCGCCGCCATCTGCAACCGGGATGAGCACGGTACGGGCATCTGGAAGCACACGCTCGATGCCCTCGCGCAAGGCCCGGGCCACTTCGGCCCCGGTGAGTGAACCCTTGAACTTGTCCGGGGCGATTACGATCAACATGGCCGCAAGCCTAGGCGTTCACGGTGGCCACGGTCAGCGGCGTGATGGCGGTCGGGGCGTCCGCGGCCACCAGGGCAAGGTCCTCGAACTCATTGATGTTATCCAGCTCGGTGCCCATGGAAATATTGGTCACTCGTTCCAGGATGACCTCGACCACGACCGGCACCTGGTGCTCCGCCGCCAGTGCTCCGGCGCGGGCGAAGCCGGCGGCCAGATCGGCCGGGTCCTCGACCCGCACGGCCTTGCAGCCCAGGCCCTCGGCGACCTTGACGTGGTCCACTCCGTAGCCGTTGGTTTCCGGGGAGTTGATGTTTTCGAAGCCGAGCTGGACATGGTAGTCCATCTCGAAGCCGCGCTGGGCCTGGCGAATCAGGCCCAGGTAGGAGTTGTTGACGACGACATGGATGTAGGGCAGTTTGAACTGCGCACCAACGGCCAGTTCCTCGAGCATGAACTGGAAATCGTAGTCGCCGGAGAGCGCAACGACTGTTTCCCCGGGCTTGCCGCGCACCACGCCCAGAGCTGCGGGACCAGTCCAGCCCAGCGGGCCGGCCTGTCCGGCATTGATCCAACGGCGCGGACCGTAGACGTGCAGCATCTGCGCGCCGGCGATCTGGGACAGCCCAATGGTGGAGACATAGGTGGTATCCGGGCCGAAGGCCGCATTCATTTCCTGGTACACGCGCTGCGGCTTGATCGGAATGTTATCGAAGTTGGTCTTGCGGTGGCCCTCCCCCTTGCGGGCGGTGGTGACGTCGGCCCAACCGGAGTAGTCCTTCAGGGAACCGGCCGCCTGGCGTTCGGCCGCGACCTCGATCAGGATCTCCAGCGCGGCCTTCGCATCGGAGACGACGCCGAAGTGCGGGGAGAAAACCCGACCGATCTGGGTCGGTTCGATGTCCACGTGCACGAACGTGCGTCCGGCGGTGTAGGTGTCAAGCCCACCGGTGTGGCGGTTTGCCCAGCGGTTGCCCAGGCCCAGGACGAAGTCCGAGTCCAGGAAGTTCGCGTTGCCGTAGCGGTGGTGGGTCTGCAGCCCGACCATGCCGGCCATCAGCCGGTGGTCGTCCGGGATCGTCCCCCAGCCCATCAGCGTCGGGATCACCGGCACGTTGAGCAGTTCGGCCAGCTCGACCAGCTGTGCGGAGGCATCGGCATTGATGATGCCACCACCGGCGACAATGACCGGGTGTTCGCTGGCGCTCAGCAGGTCCAGGATCTTCTCGGCCTGGCGGCGGGTGGCCCTCGGCTTCTCGACGGCCAGCGGCTCGTAGGCTTCGATGTCGAACTCGATGACTGCCTGTTGCACGTCGATGGGCAGGTCGATCAGCACGGGGCCCGGGCGGCCCGAGCGCATGAGCTGGAACGCCTTCTGGAAGGTGCCCGGAACCTGACCCGGTTCCATGACAGTCACGGCCATCTTGGTCAGCGGTTTGGCAATCGATTCGATGTCCACGGCCTGGAAATCTTCCTTGTGCAGCTTCGCCACCGGGGCCTGACCGGTGATGCACAGGATCGGGATGGAGTCGGCGAACGCCGCGTAGAGCCCGGTGATCATGTCGGTGCCGGCCGGACCCGAGGTGCCCAGGCAGAGCCCGATGTTCCCGGCAGCGGAACGCGAGTAGCCGTCGGCCATATGCGAGGCGCCCTCGACGTGTCGGGCCAGGGTGTGGCGGATCCCGCCGTGGGCCCGCATGGCCGAGTAGAACGGGTTGATGGCGGCTCCGGGCAGCCCGAAGGCCTCGGTGGCCCCCTCCTTTTCGAGGATCAGCACGGCTGCATCAACGGTACGCATCTGGGTCATGAGGTTCTCCTAATACGGGTGCACCGGCACTGCCGGGCGGGGGGGGGTATGTGGCGGCCGCCGGTGCGCGTCTAGCACAGGCACCGGCGGCCGGGATGAGGGGGTCGCAGAGCCTAGGCTCCGGTCGGGGATCAGGCCGCTTCGGTAGTTCCGGAAAGTCGCTGGACACCGCGGAAGAGGCCCGAGTGGTCTAGCCCACCGTCGCCGTTGGCGACGGTGGATGCCACCAGCTGGGCCACGACGGCACCCAGCGGCAATACGATGCCGGCCTCGCGGGCAGCCGAGGTGACGATACCCATGTCCTTGTTGTGCAGGGCCAGGCGGAAGCCCGGGCCGAAGGAACGGTCCAGGATCTTCTGGCCTTTCTGTTCCAGTACCTTGGAACCGGCCAGCCCGCCACCGAGCACCCGCAAGGCCGCGGTGGTGTCCACGCCGTAGGCCTCAAGGAAGACGACGGCCTCGGAGAGCGCCTGGATATTGGCAGCAACGATCAGCTGGTTGGCTGCCTTCACCGTCTGTCCAGAGCCAACCGGGCCCACGTGCACGATGGTCTTGCCAATGGATTCAAGGACCGGTAGAGCGGTTTCGAAGTCCTCCTTCTCCCCGCCGACCATGATCGAGAGCACGGCATCGATGGCGCCCTGTTCTCCACCGGATACCGGCCCGTCCAGCGGGCGCAGTCCCGCCGCACGGGCTTCGGCGGCCAGTTCCACTGCCACATCGGGGCGGATCGAGGAGTTGTCGATCCACAGTGCCCCGGCCTTGGCGTGGGCGAAGACGCCCTGCTCGCCGCGTACGACGGCAGCTACGTCCGGGGAGTCCGGAACCATGGTGATGATGACGTCGGCCCCGGCCACCGCTTCGGGGATGCCCGCGGCGGAGGTCCCCCCGGCCGCGGCCAGGTCAGCGGCACCTTGTGGGCTACGGTTATAGCCGCTGACCGTGTATCCGGCCTTGACCAGGTTGATGGCCATGGGCAGGCCCATGATGCCCAGTCCAATGAATGCGACGTGTTCCTTGTTCGACACGGTATGTCTCCTTCTGAAATCTGGTGGATGGGGCGGTTCGGATCAGGCGTTCTGGCGGATCAGCCAACCGAAGGCGTCCTCGACGGCGGCCTTGTACTCCAGGCCGATGTGCCCGGCATAGCCCAGTTCACGGCTGCGGGTGATCCAGTCGCCCAGCGGGAGGGTTCCGCTGCCCGGTGCCCCGCGTCCCGGATCGTCGGCTATCTGGATGTGCCCGAATTCGTGGGCGTGGGCGTTGATAACGGCCTCGACATCGTCACCGTTGACTGCCAGATGATAGAAGTCGGCGAGCAGCTTCACGTTCTGGACACCGGCTGCACGGGTCTTGGCGATCACCGACAGCGCGTCGTCGGCGAACTTTAACGGATAGCGGGCCGCGCCCGAGACCGGTTCGAGCAATACCGTACCGCCGATGGCCGCCACGCCGATGGCGGCCGCAACCAGGTTCTCAACTGCCAGCTCGTCCTGGGCCTCGGGAGTGTGCTCCTCCTGGCGGTTTCCGTAGAGCGCGTTGAAGGCGGTGCATCCGGTGGCGGAGCCGATAGCCACAACGATTTCGATGTTTTCCTTGAACTCGGAGCAGCGGCCCTTCCAAGAGACCAGTCCGCGGTCTCCCGCTGGCATGTCTCCGGCATTGAAGTTCAGGCCAGTGAGCTGAACGCCGGCGTCCTTCAATGCGGCGATGAACTGGTCAACCTCGGCGTCCTTCGGAACGGATGCGGCGAAGGGCCACCAGAATTCCACGTTTTCGAAACCGGCGGCCTTGGCGGCCGCGGGTCGCTGGAGCAGCGGCAGCTCGGTCAGCAGGATGGAGCAGTTGACGGTGTAGGACACGATCGTCACCCTTCTATTTCATATCGTGGAAATAAGTTCTTGTTACATGAAACCCTAGAAGTGGCCAGGGTCACTGTCAAGAGATTTATCGCTAAATGGACACATGATTTCGCCATGCGATATTTAATGCCCGATGAGGCGCTTCGAGTCCGTCCGCAACGACCATGGGCCTCGTTAGGCTGGCAGCCAGCTGCCGGCCTAACGAGGCCCATTCGGGTGTCCCGCGGAACAACCTGCCCTTACAGGGCGATCTGTCGATTCACGTCCTTGTAGAGCAAGTACCGGAAATTGGCGGGGCCACCGGCATAGCAAGCCTGTGGGCAGAAGGCGCGTAGAGCCATGTAGTCGCCCTCCTGCACCTCCACCCAGTCGCCGTTGAGCCGGTAGACGGCCTTGCCTTCGAGGACGTAGAGGCCATGCTCCATCACATGGGTCTCTGCAAACGGAATCGAGGCCCCGGGTTCGAAGGTCACGATGTTCACGTGCATGTCGTAGGCCAGGTTTTCCGGATCCAGCATCCTGGTCGTGCGCCACTTGTTGTCGGTACCCGGCATGGCGCCGGGCACCAGGTCCGCTTCATTGCCCACGACCGGGGCAGGAACGTGTCCGGCCAGCGCCTCGTAGCGCTTGCGGATCCAGTGGAAGCGGACCACGTCGACACCGTTGTTCGCGGCTTTCCAGGCCGTTCCGGCCGGAAGGAAGGCGAATCCTCCCGCTTCCAGCTCGTGCCCCTGTCCCTCAATTTCCAGCGCCAGGCGCCCTTCGACCACAAACAGGAATCCCTCGACACCAGACTGCGGTTCCGGGTTTTCGGAGCCGCCGCCGGGCGACACCTCGACGATGGACTGGGCGAAAGTCGTCGCACCCCCGGCCACGGGCCGGTTCAACACCCAGGCCCGGGTGCCGGTCCATTCGGGAAAGACCGAGGTGACAATATCGCGCATCACTCCGCGCGGAATCACCGTGTAGGCCTCGGTAACGATCGCCCGGTCGGTGAGCAGGTCATTCTGTGGCGGATGCCCGCCCAAATCACTGTAGTAGGGGCTGCGCTGGAGCGGTTTCGTGGCCGACGGGGTGTTAGACATGGCATTCTTCCTTGGTCGTGTGGCGGGAGAGGGCGATCTCCTCGAGCTGGCCGAAGCCGATGCCGGCCTCTGCGCTGATTTCTTCCAGGGTCAGTGCCCCGCAGGAGTGCCCACGGTGGATGAACCGGGCCAACGCACGGGCGGTGGCCGGCTCGTCCATGATGGACGATTCGATCTGGTGGACGTAGTTGTTCAATCGCCGTGCCGCGGCACCGAAGCCGTCGCGGTAGAACGAGTAGGTGGCCAGGTATCGGGTCACCAGCTGGGCCGGATGCAGGTCCCAGCCCTGGTAGATCCCGCGTTCCAGATGCCGGCGCACCAACCGGGCGTGCAGGGCCCAAGCCCCGGCAACGTCCTTCGGGGAACCAAGCGGCAAGATATTCGTCGAGCCATCCGAGAGGTGCACGCCGGTACCTGCAACGGCCACCTGCATCACCGACTTGGCATAGTCGGCAGCCGGGTGTTCCATCGACTGGTAGGCGGCGGCTATACCCAGCGACGCCGAATAGTCATAAGTGCCGTAGTGCAGCGAAGAGACCCGGCCCTTGCCCGCATGGATGAGCCGCGCCGAGGGTACCGTGCCGTCTTGGGAGAGGATCAGCTGCGGGGTTTCCATCTGGACTTCGAACCGCAGCCGGCCGGGAGCCAGTCCGTGGGCCAGTTCGAGCTCTTCGCAGATGAAGACCATGGCTTCAACCTGGGCCACCGTGGTGACCTTAGGCAGGGTCAGCACCAACCCCGAGGGTAGCGGGCCATGCGCGGAAAGCTCGGAAAGAAAGAGGTCAAGGGTGCGCAGCGCCCTTGACCGGGTAGGCGCCTCGAAACACTTGAACCTGATCCCAATGAACGGGGGCGCGGTGCCTCCGGCCACCGCTCGGGCCACCAGCCGGGCCGCTTCGCTGGCCGAGGCATCCTCCTCGGCATCGCCACGGTTGCCGTAGCCGTCCTCGAAGTCCAGGCGAAGGTCCTCGATCGGCTCACTGCCCAGCTTGAGCCCGACGAGTTCCGCGAGGCGTTGGGTCTGCTCCAGCCCCAGGGAGCGGGCAATGGCTTCGAGTCCGCCAGCCGATGCGGCGGCCTCCAGCGCGGCACCTCCCCAATCGGCCGCCAGCGTTTCGTTGAATTTGTCGGCCGGCACGTAGGCGGTGTGGATCGGCTGGCGGGTGCCGTCATCGCCCGGATAGGAGTGCTCGAGCATCCGGTCCGTAGCGGCCAGGCGCAGCTCCACGGACTGCAGGGCTCCGGCGTTCAGCACCGGAGCGGCTTTCATGGGGCCACCAGCTCGGAGGAAAGCAGCCGGTAGGCCGGTAGCGTCAGGAAGTCCTCGAAGTCTTCGTCCCGTCCCGAGACCAGTCGGCCAATCAGTTCGGCGGCAGGCTCGTAGTAGCGGGCAAAGCGGTCCTCGTCGGCAATTTCCGCGCGCAGGCGCTCGATTTCCTCGGCCAGGATCCCCTCGACCAGCCCGGCAGTGATCACGTTGCCGGTGTCATCGGCGACGACGCGGTTGCGGATCTGCTGCCAGACCTGCGAGCGGGAGATTTCGGCGGTGGCCGCATCCTCCATGAGATTGTGGATCGCCACGGCGCCGTTGCCGCTGAGCCAGGCAGCGGTGTAGGCGACGGCTACGTAGAGGTTGGCGTGCACACCGGCCTCGGTCACCTGTCCGGGGGCGGAAGCGACGTCCAGCAGCTGGTCGGCGCTCACGCTGACCTCCGGGCGCTGGCGGGACAGCTGGTTCGGCTCGTTTCCGAGCACCGACCCAAAGACCTCGGCACAGATCCCGACCAGGTCAGGGTGCGCCACCCAGGAGCCATCGAATCCGTCGTTGGCCTCGCGGGTCTTGTCGGCCCGGACCTTCGCGAAGGCCACCTCGGTCACCTCGGGTTCGCGGCGGTTGGGGATCACTGCGGCCATGCCGCCCATGGCAAATGCACCGCGTTTGTGGCACGTGGCCACCAGCAAATCGGTATAGGCGCGCATCATCGGAGCCGTCATAGCCACAGCGGCACGGTCGGGCATGATGAACTTGTCACCGGCCTCGCGGAAGGTCTTGATGATGCTGAAGAGGTAGTCCCATCGCCCGGCATTCAGTCCGGACGCATGATCGCGCAGCTCGTAGAGGATCTCGTCCATCTCGAAGGCGGCAGGAATGGTCTCGATCAGCACGGTGGCGCGAATGGTCCCGTGCACCAGGCCCAGTTCCGACTCGGCGAAGGTGAAGACCTCGTTCCACAGCCTGGCTTCAAGATGCGATTCCATCTTCGGCAGGTAGTAGAACGGTCCCTGGCCTGTGGCTGCCAGATGCACGGCGTTGTGGAAGAAGTGCAGTCCGAAGTCGACCAGTGCACCGACGGCGGGAGCCCCGTCAACGGACAGGTTGGATTCGGGCAGGTGCCACCCGCGCGGGCGCACCACCACGGTGGCGAGGGACGCATCGGCACGCAGGGCGTAGGCCTTGCCTTCCGGCGAGGTGTAGGACAGGGTCCCGCGAGCCGCGGCACCGAGGTTCACCAGGGCGTCGATGACGTTTGACCAGGTCGGCGTGGCCGCGTCCTCGAGGTCCGCAAGCCAGACCTTGGCCCCGGAGTTCAGGGCGTTGATGGCCATCTTGGCCGGGGTGGCCGGTCCGGTGATTTCCACTCGTCGGTCACGCAGCGCCTCGGGAGCTTCGGCAACCCTCCAGTCGCCGTTGCGGATGTGCGCCGTTTCGGGCAGGAAATCCATCGTTCCGCTGGCGGATGCCGTGGCGCGGGCCCCGGCCCTGGCATTGATCAGCGAGGTGCGGGTGGCGGCGAAGCGGTGGTGCAGTTTTTCGACGAAGTCCAGTGCTTCCGCGCTGAGGATTTCCGCGGCGCCGGTGATGTCCGGGGTTCCGTTGAGGATATAGGTCATGGCAGGGGTCCTTACTTCTTCTTGGAGACGGCGGCCACGACTGCGGCGGCGACATCTGAGGCGACGTGTGGATCAAAGACGTTGGGGACGATGAATCCCGGGTTCAGTTCGGCGTCCGAGACGCGGGCTGCGATGGCGTTGGCCGCGGCCACGAGCATGGCCGGTTCGATTTCCGAGACTCCCGCGTCCAGGAGACCGCGGAAGAATCCGGGGAAGGCCAGCACGTTGTTGATCTGGTTCGGGAAGTCGCTACGCCCGGTGGCGACCACTGCCGCATGGCGGCCGGCGATGTTCGGGTCGATTTCCGGGTCCGGGTTGGCCATGGCGAAGACGATCGAGTCCTTGGCCATGGAGGCCACGTGTTTTTCTTCGAGCACGTCTGGTGCCGAAACGCCGATGAAGACATCGGCCCCGGCGACTGCATCGTGCAGCGTTCCACTGAAGTTGTCCGGGTTCGTGTTTGCTGCCAACCAAGCGCGGTGGGGATCGGCATGCTCGCTATTGCGGTCGATGGCGCCGTTCCGTCCGCAGGCAATGATGTTCGTTGCACCGCGCGCCTGCAGCAGCTGGATAATGGCGTTGCCGGCGGCTCCGACACCCGAGACCACGATCTTAACCGACTCGATGCGCTTGTTCACGACGAGCAGGGCGTTCTGCAGCGCGGCGAGGGTCACGATCGCCGTGCCGTGCTGATCGTCGTGGAAGACCGGGATATCCAGTTCCTCGCGCAGGCGGGCCTCGATCTCGAAGCAACGCGGTGCGGCGATGTCTTCGAGGTTGATGCCTCCGTAGACGGGCGCCAACGCCTTCACGATCATGATGATTTCCTCGGTGTCCTGCGTGTCAAGACACACCGGCCACGCGTCGACATCGGCAAACTGCTTGAAGAGCGCGGCCTTGCCCTCCATCACCGGCAGCGCGGCGGCCGGGCCGATATTTCCCAGGCCCAGCACGGCCGAACCGTCGGTGACCACGGCAATGGTGTTGCGCTTGATGGTCAGGTTGCGGGCGTCGGCGGGGTTCTTGGCAATCGCCAGGCAGACCCGGGCCACACCCGGGGTGTAGGCACGGGAAAGGTCATCTCGGTTGCGCAGCGGAACCTTCGGATTCACCGAGAGCTTGCCGCCCAGATGCATCAGGAAGGTGCGGTCACTCACGTGCTGGACCGTGACATCGTCAAGCGCGTTCAGGGCATCACGGACGCGCTCGGCGTGCTCTTCGCCCGTCGTGTTGCAGCTGACGTCCACGACCATGGTGTCGTGCCCCGATTCGGTCACGTCAAGTGCCGTGATGGCACCTCCTACGGAACCCACCGCGATGGCAAGTTCGCTGGTCGCGGTGATCGTCGCGGGGGTTTCCACCCGAAGCGTCAGTGAGTATCCGGGGCTGGGATTCGCCATGCATGCCTCCTGGTTGCGAAAGTAAGCGTCGTCACTCTCGATTTTATTATTTCCGTATAGTGGACATTATTATCTAACAGATGGAAACGCAAGGGGTTTTGTTGAGAAGTCCCCCCGAGCGCGACAAACAGTTTTCCGAATCGTGGAATCAAACAACCCCCATCCGGTATTCTGGGATCCAGTGCGGCCCACTTCGAGATGACTTATGGGCAGCCGTCGCACCGGCCCATCACCCGCACGGAATAGACCCGGAAGAGGCACAAGATGTCCATCAAGCAAGCCAGTGGCGTGCAGTCTGTTGAACGCGCCTTCGAGCTCCTTGAGCTGATGGCCCGCGCCGGCGGAGAGGTTACGCTCACCCAGCTCGCCACTGAAACCCCGCTGCCGCTACCGACCATCCACCGCCTGTTGCGGACTCTGGTGGGCATCGGATATGTCAGGCAGCTGCCCAGCCGCAGATATTCGCTCGGGCCCCGGCTGATCCGCCTCGGAGAGGTGGCCAACCGCCAGCTGGGCGCACTGGCGGAACCCGTCCTGCGCGAAATGGTGGAACAGTTGGGCGAGTCGGCCAACATGGCGGTACTGGACGGGGACATGGTCACCTACATCTCCCAAGTCCCCTCCCCCCACTCGATGCGCATGTTCACCGAGGTGGGCCGCCGGGCCAACCTCCACGACACCGGCGTGGGCAAGGCGATCCTCTCGGTGCTCGCCGACGAACGCGTCCGGCGCCTGGTCGGCGAGGCCGGCATGCCCACCCCCACGCCGAATACTATAGCCACCCTCCCCGACCTGTTCACCGAGCTCGAGCGCATCCGCGACGTCGGCTACGCGGTTGACGAGGAGGAGCAGGAACCCGGCGTCCGGTGCTTTGCGATGGCGGTGCCCGGGGCGCCGACACCGATGGCGTTGTCCATCTCCGGCCCCACGACCCGGGTGGATGCCGCCTTCGCCGACCGGGCCATTCCGGCCCTGATCCTGGCAACCTCAAAGATCGCCAGCGCACTGGTGGCTGTAGAGAACTGAGCCTCTCGGCACCCCTGCCCCGCAGGGAAAGACCAGTGGGAATACCCCCACGACCGAAGCTGCGGCATGCGCCCCTGCGGGGGCGCATGCCGCAGCTTCGGTCGTTCGGAAACCTACTTCCGCTCGAATTCGCTGACTTCCGGTACCGGAATGCCGGCATTCTTGCATTCATGCTGGTGCCGTACCACCTCAGCCCTGAACTCCTCATCTGTCACGAGAATGATTTCATCGCCGTCGGCATCGATCAGCTTGCCGGCCTGGAAGTAGTCTCCGTCGAGCAACCCGCGGACCTCCTCGCGGCGGACCATGCGCGGTGGCGTGGCCACCAGGACCGAGCCGCCCTTCTTCGGGTTGCCGAACTTCATCTCGTTGAAGAGCAGGTTCAACAGCACCGCCATCACCGCGGCGGAGCTGATTCCGGAGTGGAAGATGGTGGCGAACCAGGTCGGGAACGCATCGTAGAAGTCGGGCTTGACGATCGGGATCATGCCGAAGGCCAGCGAGGCCGAAACGATGATCATATTCAGGCCCTTGTCATAGTTCACCTTCGACAAGGTGCGCACGCCGCTGGCTGCAACGGTGCCGAAGAGCACGATCCCGGCCCCACCGAGAACCGGAGTGGGGATGGCCGCAACGACGCGTCCGAGGACCGGCAGAACACCCAGGACCACCAGGATGCCGCCGCCTGCGGTAACCACGAAGCGGGATTTGACCCCGGTAATGGCCACGAGGCCGACGTTCTGGGCAAAGGCGCTCTGGGTGAAGGTGTTGAAGAAGGGGGCGACGATGCTCGAGGCCATGTCGGCGCGAAGCCCGTTGGCGATACGCTTGGAGTCGACCCGGGTCTTCGCAATTTCGCCCACGGCCAGGATGTCCGCCGTGGTTTCGGTGAGGATGACCAGCACCACGATGGTCATCGAAATAATGCCGCCGATCTCGAAGACGGGCCAGCCGAAGGCCAACGGAGCCGGAATGGCGAAGATCGGTCCATTGCCCACGCGGGAGAAGTCGGTCATGCCCACGGCCGCGGCGATCAATGTGCCGATAACCATGGCCAGCAGGATGGAGAGCCGCGAGATGGCGGCGACGCCGACCTTGCTCAACAACAGGACGATGGCGAAGGTGACGGCCGCCAGGCCGATGTTCGGCAGGCTGCCGTAGTCCTCGGAGCTGGCGTTTCCACCCATGGCCCAGTTCGCGGCAACCGGGGTCAGCGAGAGCCCGATCATCGTAATCACCACGCCAGTCACCACCGGTGGGAAGAACCGTACGATGCGGGCGAAGAACGGGGCTATCAGGAAGCCTATCGCTGAAGCCGCGAGCACCGCGCCAAAGACCGCGGGAAGGCCACCGCCTCCGTTGACGATGGCAACGAGCGTGGCCACCGAGGCGAAGGACGTTCCCTGCACCAGAGGCAGCTGGCAACCGAAGAACGGAATGCCGACGGTCTGCAGGATAGTTGCCAGGCCGCCGATGAACAGACAGCTGGCAACCAGCACACCGACCTGGACATCGTCCAGGCCAGCGGCCCTGCCGATAATCAGCGGAGGGGCAATGATGCCCCCGTACATGGTCAAGACGTGTTGGAAACCGTAGGCGATGGTCCGTCCCAGGGGCAGGACCTCATCTTCGGGGCGTTTCGGTATAGCAGTATGACTACTGACAGCCTTCATGGCTGACCTCCTTAGTGGATGCCGCGATGGGGTTGTGGTGCCCCGCCCCGCAGGAGGGGCACCACAACCGTTCATCGCCTAGCAGAAACCGGGCGTATTTTCCCAAACTGAATGCGTGGCGGGGACCCCTTCACGCGTGATCGTGGCCTCGATCAGCCCGTACGGGCGATCAGCCGCAAAGAACACCTCGTTGGGATTCTCCTGCCCGAAGGGCGAGAGGTCAACGAGGAAGTGGTGCTTGTTCGGCAAAGACATGCGGATTTCCTGGATTTCCGGGTGGGCTTCCAGGACCAGCTTGCCCATCTCAAACATCGATTGCTGCAGGGCTAGCGAGTGCGTGGCGGAGAAGCCCTTCAGCAGCAGCCCGCGCACCGAGGCGTATATGGCGTTGAAGTCGATGGTGCCGGCGTCTGCCGCCACATCGTCGTAGCGCCAGCGGGCAGTGACATCCGTGGCCAGGATCCGATCGGTGGCTTCCTGCAGCGTGGTGTACTTGTCCACAGGGAACCCGGTGAACTCGCTGCCAGTCGACTTCAGGACCGTCAGGTCCCGGATGCCCGCCAGGAAGTGGAAGCGGCCGTTCTCCACCTCGAGCGCGGCGGTGCGTACCTCGGACTTGTTCCGCGAGAACGAGTGGTCGTGGTCCTCGATGCGGTCCCAGAAGTACTGCTCGGCCGACCAGCGGCCGCCGTTGACCCATGCGAATTCCGAGGTGAAGTGCTTACCAAGACGCCCCAAGAATGCTTCCGGGGAACCCACTCCGTCGCGAGCGAAGGAATACACGGTATTCTTCTGCGTGTCGGTCGGAACCACGTGGGCATTATCGCCGTCCAGGTGCGCGTTTTCGAAGTCTCCATGCAGCTGAGAGCTGACATTCAGGTCCTCGATGGTGTGCCGCGCGGAGTCACGGGTCACCTTGACTACCCGAACTTCGGCCTTGCCGAACTGGTTCTTGCCCAGGATGATGCTGGTGCCGGTCTTCGCTTCTGCTGTGGTGGTCATGAGATTAGCTCCCTCGGTACGTGGAATATGCAAACGGGCTGATAAGAAGGGGTACATGGTAGTGATCGGTGGTGCTAGACACCTGGAAATCGATTGTTACCGTGGGGAAGAAAGTTTCCGTTCCCTGCTTCCCGAAGTAGGCGCCAGTGTCGAATCCGACGCGGTAGGTGCCGACTTCAACCTGAACCGGTCCCAGGTTTCTGATGCGGCCATCGCCGTCAGTGAACCCGGATCCGATTTCTTGCCAGCCGGATGCCGTCTTAGCTTCCAGCGTGGCCTTGACACCGGAGGCGGGCCTCCCGGTCCCGGTGTCGAGTACATGGGTGGTGATATGGCTGACTTCAGCCGGTAATGAGCTCATGAATGGCTCCTGTCTGTGGGTCGTGGCTGTACGGCGGGCCCGGCCAACCGGATCCGCGGAACGGTCAGGGTGCGTCGATCAGGTTGCGCAGACGAAGGACGGCGATCTCGCGGAGCTGCGTTGCCGTTTCGGCGAACTCTTGCGCGTCATTGTTCCGCAGCCGGCCTTCAAGCGATTCGAGAATTTCCCCGGCGCTGCGACCGGCGGCACGGATCAGAAAAACTCGGTCGAAGCGCTCTTCGTATGCGGCGTTGCCCTCGCTCAGGCGGCGGGCCATGTCCTGGTCAGCACTGACGCCCGACTGCTCGGTACGGCTCATTCTTGCTTCGCTCGAGCTGCCGGCCGCACGGTCCCCGATCCGGGGATGGTGGGCCAATGCCGTGGCGAGTTCGGCCGAGGTGAAGGGAAATGCGGAATTGCTGGCCGTCCGAAGCAAGGCATTCAGGTCCGCATATGGACGGGAACTGACAATTGCCTCAATCCAGCGATCAATGTCGGCGCAGGGACGTACCAACTGGCGCACTGAATTTACGGGGGCGCTATTGAAATCGGTCAAATTCATCGGGTGTCAGCTCTTTTCGCACTCGTGCGTTCGAATCCACCACGTCGCTGAACACCCTTACCGTTGGCGTTGCCGCCAAGTTTGACTCGATGTTTTTACATGGTGGAATTTTTATTTCATTTCAAATGTAAGCGGCGTCACACTAAAGCGCAATGGGGGTGCTAAATATTTTTCCCAGCCCCGCAATCACGCTGGAGGGGAGCTGCAGCCCGAGCGGCGCACCCAGGAAGGGGCGAGCCTGCAACTCGGCGCGGGCAGAGGCGTGGCGCCGGCCAGCCATTGCCACACCGCCCGGCCTGCCGCATACTATTTCCGTAGAACAAAACATTTATTCCATAAAGTGATAATTTGAGATCGAAGGAGGCTCCGATGAAGACCATCGACAAAGGGACCACGGGCAAGGTCGCTGTCCGTCCGCGGTCGTCGCCGGCCCACAAGCCCGCGGAGCCGGATATGAACAGCACGATGTTTGCCATCTACAAGGTCGGCGGCAGCGACCCGGACTTCATACTGCCCGTCCCCCGAGCACGTACCGCCGGAAGGCTGAATAAGCTGATTTCACGCCTGCGCCCGGGAAGCAAACCGGTTATCTGACGGAAGGAAGCCAGCTTCTGGAAGACCCAAACGCCAGGAAAGCATTCCGCCACATGCTGCAGCGGGTCCCGCGTTGGGAGGCGCATGCGGAGCCTGCTGCATTTTCATCGTGAGTCCATTGATCCGCCCCCACCCCCATATGATTCCGGCCTTCGGGGGCTTTTATTTCTGGCACGGGACAGGAGTCCCCCGCCCCGGCGACTGCTGGGCTCACTGCCGGGGCCAGCCGCGGATCCAACCCCGTTAAAGCCGCTTCCAAGGCCGGGCCTCACCATGGAGCGGGAAGTGCGCCAAAATATTTCTGGTCCTGTCGGCGATTCACCTGCTTCGTCAAGTTGAAGTCGGCAATTTCAGCGCCAAGAAACAGGCCTCTGTGCAGCCCGCCCATTCCACCAGGGCACTCTTGACCTGGCAGGACTCGCCACTGAACTGCAACAAACCCCCGTGGTGCACGATCAGGTCGATCACCACGGCAGTCATACCTTCATCACCGAACACCGTGCCCACCGATCTGTAAGTAATCCATGTTCCTTTCCAGGCGCCCCTCCTCCATGCTCCGGTGCAGCATCATCGCCAGCGAGGACTTGGTGAAGAACTGCTCCTCGACGCCCTTGCGGCACGCCTCGGCCACCAAGGCCGTGGCCAGACGCGTCATGCCGGTCCCTGCCTCCCCACTGAGGACTAGACCTTGGGCAAGACCTTGGGCAAGCTCGATGAACTCCACCAATTCCAACGCCTCACGCCCTTATGCCGCAGGGAAGCTGGCGAACACATAATCGAAACCCCGCAGGGACTTCAACGCTGGCAACCGGGCTCACATCAGCAGCCGGGACCGCCATAAAGCCTGCCAAGACTCATCCCCGGCCACCAGCACCCCATGCGGGTATTCGCGCCACCTCGGGGCCGAGCCGATTGGCAGCAAGATCCATCGAACGAGAGGCCAGCGGGCGGCTTCTGGTCGGCCGGATGGCTCGTGGCACATCACGGTTCACCGCGTCGGCCGTTTCATTCGTTTTCGCTCCTGCGTCGGTGCCGTGCCAGGAATATTGCGAGACAGCAGCAGTGCGATCCCGCTGATCATCGCGAGGGAAGCGAAAGAGACCCTGAGAGCGCTGACTTGGGCCCGCTGGTACAGGTTGGTCAGTTCGGTGGCATCTGACGGGCTGAGGCCTACTCGCTCAGCAATTGCCTCGACACTGGTTGCCGGGATGATCGCGATGCCGGAGTTCGTCTCTTGGACCACGGTCGCCTGCACGGATTCAGGGAGCATACTCGAATTCACGCTACCCAGAAAAACACTTCCCAGCGAGGCGATCAGGATCGATCCGATCAGCGCGGTCCCTAACGAGGAGCCAAGGTTCTGCATCACTCCCTGAAGTCCGCCGACTTCGCTTGATTGCTGTTCGGGGACACTGGTCATATTCACGTTACCGAGTTGCGAAGCTAGAAGGCCCAAGGCCGCCCCCGCGAAGAACATCCCGACCCCGAAGGCGACGCCCTTCAAATCAACTGAGACCGATGCAAGCAGGAAGAGGCTGCTTGCTACCAGGATCAGCTGGCCGATGCGCACGATCCTCTTCGCAGACCAGCGCCGACTGAGCCAAGTGCCGAATACCGAGAAGAGGATGAGAGCGATCGAGAGTGGAAAAATCTTGATGCCCGTTTGAAGAGCATTGAGACCGAGCGTCATTTGCAGGTAAATCGGCACCATGAAGAATAGGCCGGCGGTGATGGCATACTGGGCAGACAATACGCTCAAGCCACTCTGGAGCCTGGGGATCGAGAGCATCGACACCTGCAGTAGCGGGGTGCGCCCGGCGAGGACGAGCTCCTTCTGTCGGTGAAGGAACCACCACAGCAACACGACGCCTGCAGCCATGACGTAGGGCACAGGTGACAGGCCGAGCGGCGTGATCGGAACCCCACCAATCGTCGGCGGAAGGATCGGAAGGATCCAACCCCACGTTTTCGACTGAAGCATGCCCACCACGATTAACACGAGGCCGGCGGCCGACAGGAGGGCGCTGAGCACATCGATCCGGATGCGAACAGGCCTGCTGCGGTCCGCTACAAATCGGGTCACCAGCAGCACAAGGACTATCACGACGCTTTCTCCGAAAAAAACGAAACGCCAACTGGAGTAAGTCGTGACCAGTCCCCCGATGAGCGGTCCAGCCGCAACGGCCGCGCCCGATACGGCTCCGAGGACGGCGAACGCCGTGACCCGGTCACGGCCGGTGTAGTTTTCGGCCACCAACGCAGCAATGGCAGGAATGACCAGGACAGCACCCAGCCCCTCGATCACCGCCCAACCGATAAACAACACGGTGATGTTGGGGCTGAGGCCGGTGATCAGTGACCCCAGTCCATAGACCACTGCTCCGATGACGAATGCTCGCCGGCGACCCCAGACATCGCCGAGCTTGGCACCGAGAAGCATTACCGCAGCCATTGTCAGCGTGTAGAAGGTGATCGTGCTCTGCATGGCACCCACCGTGGTGCGTAGGTCTACGACAATGGCTGAGATAGAGACGTTCATCACGGTACTATCTAGGACCATCACGAATTGTGCACTGCCGAGGATTCCGACTGCAGACCACCTCGCCATGGTTAAATCACCTCCAAATTGCGGGTGTCGAACTCGAAAATGGGGCGCATGTCTACAGTCCGCCGACGGCTTGAAGGCGTCCGGAATCGATCGTGTGCAGGAACGCCGCAAAGTTCTGTCCACTTTGGTCCGCGCGCTGCCCCGCAACGTCGGCAAGTGCCCGGTCGATAAGGTTTGCGGATCCGCGGTAGGCGGCGCAGGCGACACGATCCCCGGTGCAAGAATGAGCCAGAGCCAGTGTTTCTCCGCAGAGTTCCGCATACGGCACCGCAGCGGTCGGGCGCATCGTGACTACATTGGCGGAACCCTTCCAATCCTTCCGTCGACTCACAGAGAAGTCGCGCACCTCCCCGTTCATCTTGGTTGGCGCGTTGCCAGCCAGGGAAGATGTTGCTGGCCGCCTTCCACGGCACCATCCACGCCCACGTTCCAACGTTTCCGAGCCCGACCGGCTTTATGACCATGTCTGCATAGCTGGACTCGGAGAGCGGATGTGGTTCAAACGGCAGGGTACCGGCGTAGCTGGCCAGCAGGCTGTGCAGGTAAATCTCGGTTTCCACCCTCTCCTCCTGGTCAAATATGGGGGCCACTCGCGGTTCGATCACAGGAAGATAGATGATGACGCACAGATGATGATTGGTTAATTTGACCCGCTTGGAGAACGCTTCCATGGCGTCCGAGACTCGAGCCTTGGTGATTGCCTGTTCGCTGCGTTTAGCTTGGTCCTTTCCCGCCCGATGAGCGTTGCGTTCCACATCGAACCGGTTATACCGGGCATCGAGCACACGTGCATTTCTCAGGTGCCTCGTCCTCAGACCCGAATCCGCGTGTAGTGGATTTTCGGGGCTGATCTACTGGCGATGCGCGGGAATCGGGCAATTTTCGGTTTTTGGGCATGGAGGCGACCCGGCTCTCGTGCCAGGTTGACGAAAGGCCCATATTCCTTGGGGCGTTCTTTCTCGTGTGGTTCGGGCAGTGGTCCCCGGCATCAGTGGGGGACGGTAATTCTTGTAGTTTCGGCAGGACGCGCGTGAGCAGGTTTTCACCGGGCGGCAAGCGCAGGTATGTAATCCCGGCCCCGCGGGTGATCCTCCCGGGG
Organism: Paeniglutamicibacter cryotolerans; assembly: GCF_014190875.1. Taxonomy (NCBI): domain Bacteria; kingdom Bacillati; phylum Actinomycetota; class Actinomycetes; order Micrococcales; family Micrococcaceae; genus Paeniglutamicibacter; species Paeniglutamicibacter cryotolerans. The sequence continues at coordinate 785,168 of NZ_JACHVS010000001.1, forward strand.
ATCGCGAACAGCTCCCGACGTATCGTCTTGACGGTGCGCCGCCCGCGTCCGTTGCCGTGGTCGCTCCCGGTGATTTCCTGGATCCAAGCGCTGATCGCGCACCCCAACAGCCCCGCCCACATCCACACACTGTTGGCTGAAAAAGAAGATGATGGCAAATGGCGCATAGCGGTGCCGTGCTTGGCGTTCTTGTTCAGTTCCTCGATATCGGTGCGGTGCCGGTACCAGAATTCAACCTCCGCCAGCTTCTCCTCGGTGCTGAGGTCCATGTTGGTGAGGATGAAGGAATAGGAGTCGACTTCGTCGATGCGTCCCGGAACTTGTCAAATCAAATGAGACATAGTGGTGGTCGTTAATGCGTCGAAGGCTCGGCTCTTTTCGCCGGGTCGTTAATGGCCGCCTTGACCGGTAACGGCGGCGCGGCTGGCCGGCGAGCAAATCGCTCTGGGTGCGCGTGATAGGCCCGGTCCAAGGTGATCTGGCGTCGCTCACGCACCGCGCCAGCGGTGCCGTAATGCACGCTCGCCGGGGTGTGATAACCGATCCCCGAGTGCCGGTGCTCATGGTTGTAGTAGACGGTGAACCCTTCTATCCAGGCCCGTGCCTCGTTCACCGAGGCGAAGCGTTCGGGGTAGTCAGAGGTGTATTTCATTGATTTGAACTGGGCCTCGCTGTAAGGGTTGTCATTGCTCGTGTGGGGCCTGGAGTGGGACCTGGTGATATCCATATCCACCAACATCGATGCCAATGCCTTTGACGTCATCGCCGCCCCTCCGTCGGCATGCAGGTAGCCCGGCGGGTGACCGCCGGTATCGGCGACGATCTCCTGGACGAGGTCCGCGGCCAGCTGCCCATCCTCGATGATTTCGACCCGCCAACCAACGACATAGCGGGAGAAAATATCGAGCACCACGTAGGCGTGATACCAGATTCCCTTGGCCGGACCACGCATTTTCGTGATATCCCACGACCAGACGGAATTGGGTTCGGTGGCCATTAGCTCGGGTATTTTTCGAGGCGGGTGGGTCGCCTGCCGCCTGCGCTCACCACTCATCTTTGCATCCGCCAGGATGCGATACATGCTGCGCTGAGAGCACCAATATCGACCCTCATCTAGTTCGCGGACATAGACCTGGGTTGGTGAAAGGCTCGCGTAGTCCTCGCGGTTGAGCACGGCCAAAACCTCTGCCCGTTCGCCTGGTGAGAGCTCCGCTGGGTGCTGCGCCTTGGGCCAGGGACCGTGCATCCGCGGCTTGGGGCTGGACTGACGGTGATGGGTGGCCCGGGAGCGGCCCACCAGCTTGCAGGCATTCACCACACCCAGATGGGGGATGAGTTCTACTACGGTCTCTGCTTGCCACGATGTGTATTCGGTGCCGGTGATGACGCGTTCTTCGAGCAGAGAGCTTCCAAGAACGCGACCCCTTTTCCCAAGGTGTCCAAAGCGGCATCAGATGAGGCCAGCTGGTCGCGGGTCCGCTCGTGTGAGGCCCGTTCGGCAGCCAGCTCTTTGGTCAGCTGAGCGATCTGAGTCTGCTCGGTTGAGTTCTTCGGCCGGCCCCGGCGTGCCGTCGGTTTCTCGAGCTTGCCCGCCTCAAATGCAGCCCGCCATTCTTGGATATGGGAGTCGTAAAGCCGTTCGCGGCGAAGTATCGCGCCCTTGGATCCGTTCGGTGCCGAGTCGTATTCCTTGACGATTGCCCGTTTGAACTCGGCGGTAAAGGTCCTGCGTGCTGGCCGGTCCGAACGTGGTCCCTGCTCCGGTGACTCTTGGTCCTGGCCGGTGGGTTCTTCCGGTGCGGGTTGCCCGGTCTCGTCTGGTGTGGATGTGGTCATGGTGAAGTTTCCCTCCTGCCTTCAGCCTCTATTCTCGTTCAAGAAGCGGTCTCTAACGAGTCTGGCTGATAGGGTCCTTCCAAGGCGAGGGCGAGCTGGTGCTTGGATATGGTGCGTCGCTTGCGGGCCCTGGCAGTGGGGATCTTGCCTGCGGCCACGCGGGTGCGCCGGGCGATACAGGTAATGTTTTCGTCTTTGGGCCAGTTGCCGGGCAGGTAGTCGATGACAGCGATTTCGGTGTTTTCCATGCCGATGGTCGGGATCCAGGTGTAGCGGCCCAGTCCCGCGGCAGCGGCCATGACCTTGCCGGTGCGCTTGGCGCCGATGGCAAATTCCACGTTGCGTTCCAGGCAGGCCTTCGCCAGGTTCCCGGCGAAGTATCCGGCGTCCCAACGGCAGCGGATCTGCTGCACGCCCTCCGGCAGCCCGGCGATGGATCGGTCCAGGATGTCCACGGCGTTGGCGCGTCACGGCTAATGCAAAGTCGTTGATAGGCCCGTAATCCCAATGGTTTTCATTGGACGGGCCGGGTTGAAGGACATCTTGCGGTTGCCCTGGGCGACATTCTTGGTGCCGGCCAGCAGTAGGACGCTGATCGCCAGGCTCCGCATGGAGGCCATCACCCGGGGTGCTGATCCGGTCCGGACCTGTGATTTGTCCTCCAAATAAATTGAGTCCCTCCGCCAATGGAGACCGTTTTCTATGCCCCAGTGCCCCCGGACCCAGGTGTTCAGTTGCTTTGGGCTGCCCCGATGCACGGGCACGGAGGTGATGATGTAGACCGTTTCGATGGACCAGGTGTTCGTGCCTCGTTTCTTGGTTTTGCGGATCAGTTGGGCCACTTGGGCGACGTGGGGGAAGCCCAGGCCTTTCGGGACGCTGGAGACCTTGATCCTCCGGATGGCCCGGCGTCCATGGCCCGTATCGCGCTGGTCATTGCCCACCGGTGCAAGCTCCCACGGCAGGGCAGTCAAGTGCTTGAGCAGCTTGGGCTGGTTGGCTTTCACGGTGAGCACGAAATGCGCCCCCTGCTGGTGGAGGAACTCGGCGTGAGCCCGCTGGGTATGCAGGGCGTCGGCGGTAAAGATCCTGCCCTGCAGGTCACCCAGGGTTTCCAGGAGCGTCTCGAATTGCGTGATCTCATTGGTTTTCCCACCAACCTCGACTTGTCCCAGGACGGCGCCGGTGTTGTGGTCGACCGCGGCCATCAGGTGCACCCGGGTTCCGCCTGCGTGCTTGGCGCCACGGACCTCCTTGCCATCGATGGCAATGACCTGGGCATCGATGCGGGTGCGTACCCAGGTTCCCACGGCCTGGTCGAACGCGTCGGCGTCAAGGGAACCCAGGACGCGTTGGTAGGTGGTCACGTGCGGGGCTCGGAAGCCGGTGCCGTGCAGGGAGGTGTCGGCGGCGTGAAGCGCCCAGTCAGCGATGGCGGCAAAGGATTTCGAGCCGGCGAGCACGGCGCACAGGGTGGTGGCCAGGATCCAGGCCAGGGCATGGCGGACGCCGCGGGGCTTGCGGGGATCGGGAAACAAGGCCAAGACCTCGGCGATGGATTGCGCCTCGATGTGCTGGGCGAGGTCCCGGGGCAGGTCCTCCAGCTGGCGGCGGATGCGGGTGATGGGGGAAGATGGCATGGAAGGACTCCTGTTGCACTGATGATCTCGACAATCACCAGTTCTAACAGGGGTCTTTCGTCATCAGAAGCACCGTTGGGCGCGTGTTGCGCCGGGGTTGGATTCCACCGCTACCGACTTTGCATTAGCCGTGGTTGGCGCGTGGGTCTTCGGTTCCGCCCATGAGTTCGGCGGCCAAAGGGATCCCGGCCTCGGCCCGGAATCCGATGTGGGAGCGCAGGGTCAGGGCGCCGGTGTAGGCGTGGGCGGCTTTTTCCTTGGAACGCCCGTAGACCTCGATGTCGGTGGCGTCCCCGTCGATGGTCGCGACCTTGAGCAGGCTGCTGCGCCTGGGCAGCGACAGCAGGCCCAGCATCGTGGTGTTGATGGAGGCAACACCCGCTTCGATACCAGCCAGCTGGTGGGGTCCGAAGCGTTTGGCGATTCCGTAGGCGGTGGTGGAGGGAGGGGTGGGCACCGGTTCCAGTTCCTGGCCCGCGACGTCCCGCCTTCTGCGGTCCAAGCCCACGAAGAAGTCTTCCCCGGCCAACTGTGCCGAGGCCATGGAGAGGAGTAGTTCCCCGCCTGAGAGTCCCCGGTTTCGTTGTTTCACCGCACCGATCCCGGCTTCCAGTGAGTCCTTGAGCCCGAGGACTCGGTCGGCCTCTCGTAGGGCTTCTATGCCAGCGGAGGGGGTCAGTCGGGGGTCCGGGGTTCCGATGCGGACCCGTCGTGCGCGTTGGCGCTTTTTCCCGGTTTTGGGGGTCTTCTTTTTGCCGCGTAAGCTTGCCACTGAACAAGTGTCCTTTTCTGCTTGGCTAATTTTCGGTTTCGTCACCTTAATTATCCCAAGTCAAAGGGCACTTGTTCGGCTTAAACACACCCTTGGTTTAGGTGCTTACTCGCGGATTCGGGTCAGACGGTACGCCCTACCTACAGCACAAGTTATCTCTCGCCGCTTTGTGCGGAAGAAGTCACCTTCCCGTCCCACGATCTCGAAGCTCGCGGCAAGCCTCCACAGATCCCATGCACATTGTCCGGCGAGGGTATCCTCGAAGTCGTATAAGTCAAAGATGGAGGGGTGCTCAGGGGCTCCGAAGAGGTCGGAATCTGACAGGCGTGCGTCATCACAGATTTGGGCTTGCAACCCCGAATCTGGTGTAGAGGCGAGATCTGCAGTCTTGATCAGGGCCGCACCTCGAAAGAAGGCGAACGGAGAGCTCGTCATGCCTCTGTGACGGATTTGGGCGAGCTCGGGGACATGTGACCGCGCTCCTTCCTCGAAGAGATTCGCTGGGTCCCTAGTACCTACCGGCACCTGTCGGATGCCATGGACAGAATGTCGGGTCCGTGTGCCCACGGCACGCCCCGCGGCCGTTCGTTCCGGACAGCTAATCATGATCGAATGATAAGCGCATCCGGTGGTTCCGACATCATAATCAACGCGGGAATTTTCGAAGATCCTCAACCAAGAAGAACCATCACAAACGTGTGCGATTGTTTCCGATGATCACAAGACCGATCATCTTCAGGATCAGGATGCTGACAATCTGGTTGTTGCGAGCGATCCAGGTTCGGGCGGACACCAGCAATTCCTGAGTCCTGGCTGGCGCAACCAAAACTCCGATGACGGGCGCCGTGACGCTCGAGGCTGCAATGATCGTGTAGACCGAGAAGATGATGGGAACCTCGGTCAGGCTCCGATCACAGCTTCGTAGCGAATTCCCTGCAGCAGCCAACAGGATCGCATTGGGCCGCAGTCGAGGGACGCAACCAAATCCAAAGGATGTCCATGGTTCGAAGGGCGCCACTGCGGACAGCCATTTGGGTTCGGCTGCCGTCCGCCTGCGTCGGTACCTCATGCGGGACAGCGACATATAAGCCTCCGATGTTCGAGGCCACACAGTGGTCACGGACATACTCAGGATCGTTCAAGGCGCATTTCGAAACCATTGCGGGACAGCGACATATAAGCCTCCGATGTTCGAGGCCACACAGTGGTCACGGACATACTCAGGATCGTTCAAGGCGCATTTCGAAACCATTGCGGGACACCCCCGGCAGCAAGTCCGTCAAGGTTCCCCCGCTCACCGCGGAACCGCCCTGACTATCAAGGCCACACGACAGCCAGAGGCGGGTCTGCGGATTCAGGATTAGGCGCACGCGCCGTGGTCTGCCGGGATTTCATCGAGCTGATACCTCGCGAACGCCGCGGCCGGCACCGACGCGTCCACCTCCCCGCGCTTGGCCAGCATCTGCAGCGTACGCACCACCACCGAGTGCGCGTCGATCTTGAAGAAGCGCCGCGCCGCAGCCCGGGTATCCGAGAAGCCGAAGCCGTCGGCACCCAGGGTCGCGAACTCGTTCGGGACGAACTGGCGGATCTGATCCGGCACGGCCTTCATGTAATCGGTCACCGCGATCACCGGACCGGCCGCCCCGGCCAGCTGCCGGGTCACGAACGGCACCCGCGGCACCGCACCCGGATCCAGGAACGATTCCTCCTCGGCCGCCAACCCGTCACGGCGCAACTCGTTCCAGCTGGTCACCGACCAGACATCGGCCGACACCCCCCACTCCTGGGCCAGCAGGCGCTGGGCCTCGATGGTCCAGGGCACCGCCACGCCCGAGGCCAGCAGCTGCGCACGCGGGCCATCGACCGTGGCCGGGGAAGCCAGGTAGATGCCGCCGAGCACACCGGCGACGTCCAGGTCCTCGGGCTCCTTGGGCTGCTGGTACGGCTCGTTATACAACGTGATGTAATACATCACGTTCGGATCCTCATGCTTCCCGCCATACATGCGCTGAAGGCCGGCCTTCATGATATGCCCGATCTCATAACCGTAGGCCGGATCGTAGGTGATCACCGCCGGGTTGGTCGAGGCCAGGATCGGGGAGTGCCCGTCGGCGTGCTGCAGCCCCTCGCCGGTCAGCGTGGTGCGCCCGGCGGTGGCACCCATGATGAACCCGCGGGCCATCTGGTCCCCGGCGGCCCAGAAGGCATCGCCGGTGCGCTGGAAGCCGAACATCGAGTAGAACACGTAGATCGGCACCAGCGGCTCATCATGCGTGGCATAGGAGGTACCGGCGGCGGTGAACGCGGCCACCGCACCGGCCTCGTTGATGCCCGGGTGGATCAGCTGCCCGGAGACCGACTCCTTGTAGGCCAGGACCAGTTCGCGGTCCACCGAGAGGTAGTTCTGTCCGCCCGGGTTGTAGATCTTCGCCGTGGGGAAGAACGAGTCCATGCCGAAGGTGCGGGACTCATCGGGAACCACCGGCACCACGCGCTTGCCGAAGTCCTTGTCGCGCATCAAATCCTTGAGCAGGCGCACGAAGGCCATCGTGGTGGCGGCCTCCTGCTTGCCCGAACCGCGGGCCGCGACCTCGTAGGCCTTGTCCTCGGGCAGGTGGATGGCCTTGGCCTGGGCCCGGCGTGCGGGCACGGCTCCGCCCAGGGCGGCACGGTGCTCCATCATGTACTTGATTTCCGGTGCGTCCATGCCCGGGTGGTAGTACGGGGGCAGGTACGGGTCCGCTTCGAGCTGGGCATCGGTGATCGGGATGCGCAGGTGGTCGCGGAAGGCCTTGAGGTCCTCCAGGGTCAGCTTCTTCATCTGGTGGGTCGCGTTGCGGCCCTCGAAGTGCGGGCCCAGCCCGTAGCCCTTGACCGTCTTGGTCAAGATGACCGTCGGCTTGCCCTTGAACTCGGTGGCGGCCTGGTAGGCGGCATACATCTTGTGGTAGTCGTGGCCGCCGCGCTTGAGGTTCCAGATCTGCGTGTCGGACATGTCCGCGACCATTTCCTTGGTCTGCGGGGACTTGCCGAAGAAGTGCTCGCGCACGAAGCCGCCGGATTCAGCCTTGTAGGTCTGGTAGTCCCCGTCCGGTGTCTGGTTCATGATCTCGACCAGGGAGTTATCGGTGTCGGCGTCCAGCAGGGCATCCCACTCCCGGCCCCAGACGACCTTGATGACGTTCCAGCCGGCGCCGCGGAAGAACGCTTCGAGTTCCTGCATGATCTTGCCGTTGCCGCGCACCGGGCCATCGAGGCGCTGCAGGTTGCAGTTCACCACGAAGGTCAGGTTGTCGAGGTGTTCGTTGGCGGCGAGCTGGAGCAGGCCGCGTGATTCGGGCTCGTCCATTTCACCGTCGCCCAAAAACGCCCAGACGTGCTGGCCGGAGGTGTCCTTGATGCCGCGGTTTTGCAGGTAGCGGTTGGATTGGGCCTGATAGATCGCGTTCATCGGGCCGATGCCCATGGACACGGTCGGGAATTCCCAGAAGTCCGGCATGGAGCGCGGGTGCGGATAGGAGGGCAGGGCGTGGCCCTTGCGGGACTTTTCCTGGCGGAAGCCGTCGAGGTCTTCCTCGCTCAGGCGCCCTTCCATGAACGCGCGGGCGTACATGCCGGGGGAGGCATGGCCCTGGAAGAAGACCTGGTCTCCGCCGGAAGGGTGGTCCTTGCCCTTGAAGAAGTGGTTGAAGCCGACCTCGTAGAGGGTGGCGGCACCGGCGTAGGTGGAGATGTGTCCGCCGACGCCCACCCCGGGGCGTTGGCCGCGGTGGACCATCACGGCGGCGTTCCAGCGCATCCAGGCGCGGTAGCGGCGTTCGACTTGTTCATCGCCGGGGAAGTCCGGTTCCTGGTCCACGGGGATGGTGTTGACGTAGTCGGTGGTGGTCACCATGGGCACTCCGACGCTTTTGGCGCCGGCGCGCTGGAGTAGTGAGCGCACGATGTATTGGGCGCGTTCGGTGCCTTGGGTTTCCACCAGGTCATCGAAGGATTCGATCCATTCGGCGGTTTCTTCGGGATCGCGATCCGGTAGCTGGCTGGTCAAGCCGCTGCGGATGTGGGAAATATGTTCCTCTACAACTTGGATCCGCGGCTCATCAATAATGGTCATGCTGTCCTCTCGAGGTAGAGAAAGTCGAGATGTCCCACAGGACCATTAGACTCTCGCGATGTGAAAACTTTTTATCACATTGCAATAACCAGTGAACTCGGTCACTGCATCCCTGTCAACACTGCCACTCCGGGCACCCCGTTGATTGATCCACAAAAGCCTCCCCCGGCCGCCTGCCCCCACTCCCCATAGCCGGCGCAGCGCGCCATGCCGACGAATCGCCCACGCGAACGCGCAAGCCACACCACGAGGGTGCCGATAGCCGCAGGACCATGAGCAGATGGGTGGCATGGAAACCCGACGGGACGGCACCCCTGGCTCACCGCCGACTCCCCTGCATCGTTCATTGGCGCTGACGACAGGCATTATCCGGCATGGTCCGAGCACGACGGCGTTGCCGGGATTACGGATGCCCGCAGTGAGGGTGCAACGACGCGCTCTGCGCCCGATTTCGCTCGAAGGCACGACGCAGATGAGAAAGGCCCCCGACCGAAGAGGGGGCCTGTCCTGTTAAGCAAACCAGCGAGATATCAATGAAGATATCTCGCTGGTTTATCTCGTGGAGGTAAGGGGATTCGAACCCCTGACCTTCTGCATGCCATGCAGACGCGCTACCAACTGCGCCATACCCCCGAGGAGGTGATTACAACAAACCGTTTGGACTGCCGAACCGGATAATAATCTACAACACCTTGGGGCCAAAACGCCAATCGGTGCCCGCACCCAGCGGGAAACCCGGATTTCAGTGCCCTTCCCACCTTGGGGGGAACCGCTGGTCACGATCCCGCGGCGTGCGGTATGGCCTCGGGCTGCTTCGTGGGAGTCAAGGGCGGGGACCACCCCATGCCATCAGCCCTCGACAAACAGGCAGAAGCAACTGCCCGGCGCGGAAGCCTGGAGTTCCTCAGATCCGAGCCTTCGCCTGTCGCTTTGCACGTGCCCCGGTGATCAGCGCAAGGCACAGCCCGAGCACTGCCAGACCCGAACCCAGGAACGCAGGCGCTTGGTATCCAAACCCGGCCAGGATGACCCAGGCCCCCAGTGCCGCGCCCATGGCGTTGGCGACGTTCAGTGCCGAGTGGTTCAGCGACGCGGCCAGCGACTGCGCATGTGGGGCCGAGTCCATCAGCAGCGCCTGAAGACCCGGGACCATCGTCGAACCAGTAATGCCCAGCAGGAAGAGCAGGATCAGCGCCGGGGCCTGGAACGGGGACAGCAGGCCGAACAGCAACTGGAAGAGGACCATCGCACACGATGCGACGTAGATCGAGCCCATCACTGACCAGTCGGCCAACCGGCCGCCAATCACATTGCCCACTACCATGCCCACGCCGTAGAGTCCCAGCACAAGCGGGATGGAGGAGATGGACATGCCAGTCACCAGCGTCAGCGTCGGGCTGATGAAGGAATAGACGGCGAAGAAGCCACCGAACCCGACGATGCCGGTCAGCATGGCCAGCCAGACCTGCCCGTTGCGCAACGCGGTGAGCTCCCGGCGGATGCTTGCTTCCTTGTGGGCCGGCGCATGGGGGACAAAAGTGCGGATGGCCAGCCAGGTCAGCGCGCCGACGATGCCCACCGCACCGAACATCCAGCGCCACCCGTAGACCTGGCCCAGGAACACCACCAGCGGCACACCCACGACGTTGGAGACGGAGAGCCCCAGCATCACCCAGGCGATGGCCCGGCCGCGCATTGACGCGGGCACCAGCGTCCCAGCGAGGATGGCAGCGATACCGAAATAGGCCCCGTGCGGCAACCCGGCCAAGAACCGCGAAGCAAGCATCCACTCGTAGGTGGGGGCCAGCACCGAACTCAGGTTGGCGGCGGTGAAGAAGACCATCAGCCACAGCACCATCGTCTTGCGGGCCACTTTGGCGCCTAGGGCCGTCAGCACCGGGGCGCCGACGACCACGCCCAGGGCGTATGAGGAAATCAGGTAACCCATGCTCGGATTATCGACACCCAAGTCGATGGCGCCCTCCTGCAGCAGGCCCATGATGCTGAACTCGGTGGTCCCGATGCCGAATCCTCCCAGGGCCAGGGCCAGCACGGCCAGTAGCAGCGGACGCCCAGTGAGTAACTGGCTGGCGGTCCGCTTCGAGGTCGGCGGGGAAGTCGGTGAAACGGCGTCGTTGATCAAGGCGGCCTTCGAGAGTGGGGTGTGCGGGGTCCCTGTTGCTTCGTCGCATCACGGGGCTGGCCCCACCAGCTTACGCCGATGGCATCCTGGACTTCAGCGGCCGCCCACCGGTCAGTAGCGCCGCTGATCATATCCCGTCGTTCAGTTCCTCCAGCCCGATGGCAAGATCGGTGAGCCGCCCGGCGGGGATCGCCTTGCCCACCAGAGCACGCAGGGCATCGTTAACGTCCCAGGTGTTCACGTTCATCGCGGCACTGATCACACCGTCCGCCAGCCAGAACGCGATGAATGCGCCGTCGGCCAGATTGCCCCGGATGAGCACCTCGTCACTGGGCGCGGAGCGACCCACGTATTCCATGCCCAAGTCGAACTGGTCGGTGAAGAAGTACGGCTGCCAAGCGTAGTCCTCGATACCCTCCAGGATGCTGCCCGCTACCAGCTTGCCCTGGCGGATCGCGTTGTCCCAGTGCTCCACGCGCAGGCGTTCGCCCCGCAGGGTGTTCCAGGCATTGGCCACGTCGCCGATGGCGAAGACCGAACTGTCCAGTGTCCGAAGCCTGGAGTCGACGACCACACCGTTGTCGATTTCCAGTCCCGCCGCCTCAGCCAGTTCCGTATTGGGCATCGCCCCGATGGCCACCAGGACCAAGTCCGCTTCCACGTCCCCCGCACTGGTGTGGAGCCCTGCGGCACGGCCATTGCGTTCGATGATCCCCTCGACACTGGTGCCCAGGTGCAGGTCGACGCCGTTGCGGCGATGCAGCTCCGCCAGATACCCGCCGATGGTTTCGCCCAGGATCCGCTCCAGCGGCAGGTGCTCGGGTGCCACCACGGTGACTTCGACCCCAGCCTGCCGGGCGGAGGCGGCGATCTCCAGACCGATCCAGCCCGAACCCACGATCGCCAGCCGCGCCCCGGGCTTGAACTGCTCCCGCAGCGCCTCGCTGTCAGCCAGAGTACGCAGGTAGTGCACGCCTGGTAGCTTGGCGCCGGGCATTTTTCCGGGGATCCTCGGCCGGGAACCGGTCGCCAGGATCAGAGCCTCGTAGTCCAGCTCCTCGCCACCGGACAGCCGGACCTTCTTGGCTTCGGTGTCGATCGACTCGACCCGGGTCCCGAAGCGGGTGGTGACACGATGCTGTTCATACCAGTCGGCGGCGTGAACGAAGACCTCCTCACGTGGCTTGCTTCCCTGCAGGTATTCCTTAGACAGCGGGGGACGCTCATAGGGCCGTTCCGGTTCCTCACCGATCAATATGATGGCCCCTCGGTAGTTCCGTTCCCGCAGCGACTGGACGGCATGGGCCGCCGCCAGTCCCGCCCCGATGATGACGCAGCCGGCACCAGCCTTGCCGCTTTCCTCTCCAGCCAGCGAGTCCATGGTTTACGCTCCCCGTTTCGATGTCCCCGGCCGTTGCGGTCGGGGATCCGTTCCTGCCAGAGTGGCACCGGGGACCGGCAATGGCAACGGTATGCGCCCACCGCTCGGCGGGGTCTAGGCTGGGCCCATGCCTGTTTTCGCACCGATTCGCAGCCCGAAAATGCGCTCTGCCACCGCAGCCGACCTCCCCCTGATATGGCGCCGCGAATACGCCTACATGCTCGAATTCGAGCCCTCGCAGTCCGGAGGCTGGCTGACCGCGACGGACAGGAATCTGCATCTATGGATCCAGCAGCTGGACCGCGCCACGGTCATCGAGTCAGATGGGGAGGTGGCCGGCTATTCGATCTGGATGGGCGAAGACGACGAAGCGGTGCTCATCACGGTGCAAGTGCTGCCCGCGTGGCGTCGGCGCGGACTGGGAGGGCTGCTGATGGACCGGTTCGTCTCGGAGGCTGATGCCGCCGGACACGCCCGCAAGGCCCTCGGTGTGCTCAAGGGAAACCCGGCCGAGGCGTTATACATCTCGGCCGGGTTCCGGCACACTCACGACGAGGGCGGCTACCGCTTCATGAGCTACGCGTCCTGACGCGCCCCGGCCACCAGATGCGGATAACGAGCATCGCGGTGTTGAAAATCCAGAATGGCCGTGTTGCGGATGACCCCGTCCTGGATTTCGATCGCCCGTTGGATCGTTTCATTCCCTGCCCACGCATCGGGCCCGGCCACAACCGTGTCGATGAACGGCAGCAGCGCCTCGCTGATTTCCCAGCTCGCCGAATTCCAGAGGTACGAAGGGCTGTGGTCAACGGCGTAGTAGTTGATGTTCTCCCCCACGGTGAACATCGGCTCGGCGAAGGACGTCGGAAGCGCCCAATCGAACCCCATGCCCTCGTCGCAGGACACATCCACGATGATGCTCCCCGGGGTGAACGCAGTCAGGTCTGCGGTGCGCAGATACATCAGTGGGGCATTGGGGTCCTGCAGCGTACAGTTCACGACAATGTCGTTCTCCGCCAAGAACGGCGCCAATGGTACTCGTCCATCCTCCGTGATGACCTCGCTGAGGTCCCCCCCACCGTCATGGTCGAACTGCACCATATCCACAGCATGGATCGGCGATGCCACCGCTGCGACGGCCCGGCTGGTCAACACCCGGACATCATGGATACCGTGGGCGCGTAGCGCGGTGACCGCCCCGCGGGCGGTTGCCCCGAATCCGATCACCACGGCGGAGAGCCGTCGCCCATAGTCTCCGGTGGAACCGCATAGGGCCAGAGCATGGATGACCGATGCGTAACCGGCTAGCTCGTTGTTCTTATGGAACACATGCAAGCCGAAACTACCGTCGCTGCCCCAATGGTTCATCGCCTCGAACGCGATCAGCGTCAGCTTCTTATCGATGGCCAACTGCGTAACCCGCTTGTCCTGGACGCAGTGCGGCCAGCCCCATAGGACCTGTCCGTCACGCATCTCCTCCAAATCGGCCGCCTGCGGCTTCGGCAGCAGCAGGATGTCCGATGCGGCGATGATCTCGGCACGAGTCCCGATTTTCCCCACTAAGGGCGCCATCTGGTCATCGTCCATCCCGAACGGCAAGCCGTATCCGGATTCCACCATGATGCGATCCCTGTGTTCGCCGTCGATGCGCTCGAAGTGGGCGGGGTGGATGGGCACCCGGTGTTCGTCAGACTTGCGGGATGTACCCAGCACTCCCAGTGTCAAAGAATTCTTCACAGGCATGTCGCACGTCCAATCGGGACGCCTCGGTGGCGTCCCATATGACCCTCACCGTACACGTGATCACCCTTTGATCGGCAGGGCCTCTGCCCTAGTCGGACCAACAGTCCGGCATCAGCGTCAAGTTCCCTGCCGGGGTCGGCTGCTGTACAGAGCATTCGTGCCGAGTCGAGGGCTTTAGTCGGAGGCGGCTTCGCGTCGGGATTCCCAGTGGCGGAGCACCAGGGCGATCAGCACCGCCGCGACGATGCCAATCACCGTGAAAACAACCCGCTCAATGGTCAGCTCGAACCCCCGTTCAATATCGCCAAGCGATGCGAAGATCAACAGCATGGGCGTCAGGGCCAGCGCCTGCATCAGGTAGGCCCCTCCCATGGAGTACCAGACGAGGAAGAACAGGCACAGCACGGCGACAATGATTGCGCCCCATACAGGAAGGAATAGCACAGCCAGAAGCGCGATGATGGCGCCCAGGAAAGTGCCGATGAGGCGCCCGTTGAGGGTCTCCCGGCGCTGATTGGGCAGCGGCCGCAGGGCCATCAGAACGGTGACAGCGATCCAGTAACCGTGGGGGATGTCAAAGGCGAGGCTCCAGAACATGATTCCGGCGCACAATATGCCCACCGCTATGCCGTGCTCCCAGGCAGTCCGTTTTTCAACGGGCAGGGCCGGGGCCTGAAACTTCAGCAGGCGGGTGATCAGGGCGCCCACGACTCCCCCTCCAAGAATCCACAAGACCGCGGCCCACCAGCTGAGGTCGATGGGACCGGGGCCAAAGAGGATCACGATGATCGGTGTCAGTGAGAGCAGGCCGGCGGAGCGCTGGTTGGTGAGGGCAAACAGGACAGCGGAAACGAAGATGAGCACGGCGATGGCCCACGGTGTCGAACCGGCCCAAGAAGCCAGACCTCCCAGTGCCGCGCCAAGGACTACCAGCAGGGCAGCCTGTCGTGGCCGACTGACTGGAGTGACCGCCATCCCCAGGCCCATGGCCAGACCGAAGCCCATACTTGCCGAGACCCCGCCCAACACGCTCACGATTGCCGAAGGAATCAGGATAGCCACGAGGAGCTTGAGTGTTGTCGGCAAGGTTCCTGGCTGGGGACGACTGAGAATCACCATGGTGTCGCTGCCTTTGCATCAGTCCGGTTAGATGGAAAACTACCCTCCGAGGGGGCCTGGTGAAGAAACCGATATTAACAACCACCATACTGCGGCGAATCCGGCTCCCCGACTAAGTCGGAGATCTATTCTTCGCGACACGTTGCGCGCACTGGGGCATACTGAATGATCTTCGGCGCTGCGGACGATGTCATCTTCCTTGAAACTCCATCAGTGAAAGATCGAGCGATGCCTCTTCGCCCGCAGTTAATCCCCTTCATGCACGATTATGCAATTGACTACAGTGATTGCGACACCGTTGAGGAATCGTACGGAGCATTAAACGGAAAACCCCCGGAAGTCCGGGGGGGTGATTTTGTGGAGCTTAGGGGAATCGAACCCCTGACCTTTTCATTGCGAACGAAACGCTCTACCAACTGAGCTAAAGCCCCGTGTTCCAAACCTGGCGGCCGTGAACCCTGTAAGAATATCCCCCACAGGTCCCGTGATGCAAAATGAACCACGTCACATGTGCTAGAGATTATTTTCCGACTCTATGGCTTCCCTAGCCGTTGCATATTGACGCTGGATGTAGGCTTCAAGTTCGCTTCGTTCAACACGCCAGACACCGCGACCACCGATCTTAATGGCCGGAAGATCGCCGCTACGCACCAACGACCGCACCTGGGGTAGATTGACGTTCAGCTCATCGGCAACGTCTTCCAGACGCATGAATCTCATACCCAAAATCTAGTTCCCCCACCAGCAACTCTCCACCCAGCCGAGCCGAACTGTGGATAACTTCCGCACAATGACCAGGAACAGGATTTTGTGGAAAACAAGTATCCGACTAAACGGCAGACGGCCCGGCGGACTCCTCCAATGTACGAGAGGGAACGCGGGCCGTCTTGCCTTTAAACCATGGCTGCGGGCTTCGTGGGCCGTTTCGAAAACCAGCTGGGATATCGCCTTATTTCGCCAACCGCTCCCCCTCTTAGCTTGTGGCCTAGGGCGAGCAACTGACTCAATTGAAGCAAGCATCGGTCATACCGTGCAACAAGCTTGGGAATCAGTGAGCATATTGACTAACCTAGATCAGAGAGAACCAAACAACTTGGTCAGTCTGACGGACTGCACCAGATCGGCCCCGGATCTTGCACGCCACCGGGCCCATCAACGAATCGAACAGGAGCCTCATGACACCGGAGACCTACCACTTGGACGAGACGGATAAGCGCATCCTCTTGGCAATGGACGAGGACCCCCGGATTCCGACGATGATGCTCGCCCAACGCCTCGGACTTGCCCGTGGCACTGTGCAGACGCGGCTAGAACGCCTTGCCTCATCGGGAGCCCTTCGACCGAATAGCAGCCGCATCAAACCGGCCTCCCTGGGACGCGGGGTTTCGGCAGTGGTCAGCGCCGAGCTGGATCAGGCACACCTCAACGAGGCGATTGACGCGCTGCGTAGGATCCCCGAGGTCCTCGAATGCGTGGCCCCGGCCGGTGATACTGACCTGCTGATCCGGGTAGTGGCCCGCGATCCCGACGATCTGTACCGGGTCAGCGAGGAGATTCGCCTGTGCCCGGGCATCACCCGGACTTCGACATCGATGATCCTGCGCGATGTCATCCCCTACCGCACCACAGAGCTCTTGAAGAGCGTATAACGCATTCTCCAGGCACCCACAGGACAACTCCCCCGTTCTCGACGGGCCTTGTCGCCCGACGGCCCGTGAAACCCACCGGACCGGGTTCCGGTCGACCTGCTTACGGCCGGAGGACCACCTCCAACGAGCTAATGGTCGGGCATCCATACAGCGTCAGTTCCCAGGTTGAAAATCACGGGTCCCGCCCACGCCGCTTTGTGCAGGTCCCGGCCCCCGAATACGTCACGACTCCGACCGATAACTGTCCGCGAAACCTGATCCCTGCAATCACGGCACATGCTCTGGACCTTCCAGCCAGGTGGATAGGGCCCATGATCGTGCAGTACGCCGTCGGGTGGCGGGAGGCGTTCGAGGCGCGATCCGGCATAGCCGTGGCCCTCTACACAGCGGCGGCATTCCTACCCCAGGCGTGGTCTTCCTTTTCGGAAGGGTGCTTGCCGACCGGATGAACAGCAAGGACCTGTTGACCATCACCGCCAACGCCTTCTGGCAGGCCCTTCCGATGCACAACGGGGCATCGAACCCTGGATTATCCTGCTCGTGGTCGGGGGTCCGGTCGCTGGCCGACGTCGTTCGTCTCGCCCCTGCTGGTTGAGATGACCCTCGTCCCCGATTTCTGGATGGTGGCGGTCCTCGAGATCGTTTTCAGCACCGGCATGATCCTGGGCGGAGTGCTGATGTCAGCCCAGCTGGCCAACCATAGCCGAACCACCTTGTTGGTGTTCTGCTTCTTCCTGTTCGCGTTCGGCCTCCTGCACCCGTTGTTCGACGAGCGGTTAATGACGCTGATTCGGGAGACGGTGGAACCGGGGATGCCGGGACGGCTCTTCAGCTACGTGGGCATCCTCATGGCACTTTCCACGCCGTTCGCCATGACTGCGTTCGCCCGCTCACCGATGTCATCAGCGTCCAGCCGTTGCTGGCTTGTGCGGGCATGGCCAACTTGCCGGTAACGCTCCTCGCCATGCCGGTCCACCCGCCGGCAGGGCGGCGATGGCAACGGATCGCGCCAACGCCTCCAGCGCTCGGGAGACCGGGGACGCGGAAGCTGGAGTCGGACACCGAAATGGAACCGGTCGGGCAGGTTTCCTGAGCCTCCGGGCTGCCGAAAGCCCCTCATCTCCAGCCACCACCCCATGGCTGTGTACGCTGCCTGCACGCTAGATTGAATCCAAAAAACCACCCTTCAGGGGTGCTGGGGAGCCGAAGGTGCAAGAGGAAACCATGTCAACGCCGCAACCCACAGGCCGCATCAAGACCATCAATGGGGGCTTCCACCTGGTCTTGGTCCGCCGATTCCCCTCACCGGCCACTGGTCTCTGGTCTCCGGGCGGACCTGACCGAATCGGCATTGATGGGACGCTAGGATCGGGCGCGGAGAGGGCCACCCCTCCAGCGGGTCGGTTGACTACTTCATGACAGCCGAAGACGCAGAGGCATCGGCGATGCCGTGTGGCACCTGTACTTCGACCTCGAGGAGGCCGAAGGCATCACGACGCCGACCTTCGGGCAGAAGCTGAACCCCTCCGATGATCCGACGGATATCTGCCCGGGCTGCGAATACTACCTCGCCCGGCTCACCCTCACCGCGGCCCGCGAGGGACGCGATGCCGGCTCGATCCAGTGGGACGACTACTACCCGGGCTTTCGGCCGCCTACGCCCTGGACGGGCGACCTCCTGTGCTGATCGATGCGACAGCTGGCCGCCGCGGAAGACCTCCTCGACCGGCGCTGGTCGTTACCTACCGGTCCACGGCCAGGCGACCGATGATCAGCTTCATGATCTCGTTGCTTCCCTCGAGGATCTGGTGCACGCGCAGGTCCCTCACGATCTTCTCGATCCCGTATTCGGTGAGGTACCCGTAGCCGCCATGCAGTTGCAGCGCCGTGTTCGCCGCGTTGAACCCGGCGTCGGTGGCGACCTTCTTCGCCATCGCACACAGCCTGACGGTGTCCTTGCTGCCGCGCTCAAGCGCATCGGCCGCGCGCCAGACCATGGTGCGCGCCGTTTCCAGCTCGGTTTCCATGTCGGCGATCTGGAACAGCAGCGCCTGCTGACCGATCAGCGGGGCTCCGAAGGCCGAGCGTTCCTTCAGGTACGCGATGGATTTGTCCAGCGCCGCCTGCCCGCCGCCGAGCGAGCAGGCACCGATGTTGATCCGGCCGCCGTTGAGCCCCTTCATCGCGATCCCGAATCCGGTCCCCTCCTCGCCGAGCCGGTTGGCAGCGGGAATGCGCACGTTCTCGAGCACCACCTGGCGGGTGGGCTGGGCATTCCACCCCATCTTCTTCTCCAGCGCACCGAAGGACAGCCCCGGCGTCCCGTCCGGAACAATGAACGCCGTGATACCGGCGCTGCCGGTGTCGGCGGTGCGTGCCATCACCAGGTACACCCCGGCGGATCCGGCGCCCGAGATGAACTGCTTGGTCCCGTTCAGCACGTAGTGCTCCCCGTCGCGGACCGCGCGGGTGCTCAGAGCCCCGGCATCCGAGCCGACTCCGGGTTCGGTCAGGCAGTAGCTGCCCAGCGAGGCCATCGTGCAGAGGTCCGGAAGCCATGTCGCACGCTGTCCGTCGTTGCCGAAGCGGTCGATCATCCAGGCGACCATGTTGTGGATGGAAATGTAGGCGGCAATCGTCGGATCCGCCTTGGCCAGCTCCTCGAAGATCAGGGCTGCATCCAGACGGGTCATCCCCGATCCGCCATGCTGCTCCCCCACATAGATCCCGCCCATGCCCAGCCCGCCGGCATCGGCCAGCACGTCCACCGGGAAATGATGTTCCTGGTCCCAGGCCGCCGCATGCGGTGCGATGTGCTCGGCGGCGAAATCGCGCACCATTTCGACGATGGCCTGTTGGTCCTCGGTCAGTTCAAACATCTCTGCTCCTTGGTCGCTGGACGATGAGGTGCGGTGTGCCGTACCTGCTATTTGCCGACCTTTCCGGTCAGCGCGGCGATCGGCCGCAGGAAGAGGGGGCGGGCAAGGAACCAGAACCCGACGACGACCACTATCGAGACGGCAAAGAGGATGAGCCCGGTCCAGCTCGTCGAGTTGTTCGACGCATACATGTGGTTCAGGTTGTTCAGCGCCCCGGTGGCCAGCACCAGTGCGACGTGGACGACGACGAATGCGACGAAATAGATCATCACCGGGAAGTGCAGGGCCCGGGCCAGCTCCATCGGGTAGGCCTTGTTCAGCCGCACGGCCTTCTTCGGCCAGGCCCCGGACATGCGCAGTCCGGTGATGATGGCCAGTGGGGCAGCGATGAACACCGTGGTGAAGTAGGCCAGCAGCTGCAGCGCGTTGTAGTTCGTCCAGCCGCTTTCGGTGGGCCAGTTCAGCGAAAGGTACTGCAGAGCCGCGGAAACCGCGTTGGGGAACACGTCCCAACTGGTAGGGACGATCCGCATCCATTGCCCAGTGGCAAAGAGGATGACCACGAAGATGATGCCGTTGAGCACCCACAGCGCATCGAGCGTCAAGTGGAACCAGAGCTCGAGGCTGATCTTGGTGGGGGCGCCCTTGGTGCGGATCAGGCCCTTGTTGTTCCTCAGCCAGTGCGCCTTGGGCCGAGCGGTGGTGCGCACCTGCCAGCCGGTGCGCACTATCAGCACCAGGAAGAACATATTCATGAAGTGCTGCCAGCCCAGCCAGGCGGGGAACCCGACGGGGGCGCCCGTCGGAAGGGCCGAATGGCCGGTGCGGGTTTCCATCCAGGTCTTCACCGGGTCCAACCCCACCAGCCAGCGGGCGAGCAGCACCATGATGACCAGCAGGATGATCAATGAACCGGCGATGATTCCGGCCCGGGTCCACGTGTTGGACTCTGGTTGCCTGCTGCTGGTCCGGGTGCTCATCGATGTGTCCTCGCTGGTTTCTTCGTCGGGCTCGGTTAAGTGCGGTTCTTGAGCAGCTCGATGACCTGCGGGACCACCGTGAACACGTCACCGACGATACCCAGGTCGGCCACCTCGAAGATCGGGGCGTCCTCGTCCTGGTTGATGGCCACGATGGTCTTGGAGCTCTGCATACCGGCCCGGTGCTGGATTGCCCCGGAGATTCCCAAGGCGATATACAGCTGCGGGGCGACGGTGACACCGGTCTGACCGACCTGTGCCGTCTGGGCGATGTATCCGGCGTCGACGGCAGCGCGCGATGCCCCGACCGCTCCGCCGAGGGCGTCGGCCAGCTGTTCGACCAGCGCGAAATTGGCCTCCGATCCGATGCCGCGTCCACCGGAGACCACAGTTGCTGCACCGCGCAGCTCCGGGCGGGCACTGGTTTCGGGCGCCGGGGAGAAGCTCAGCACCGCGGCTTGGTTTCCGGGCGGGGCCGGCATGTCGGCCTTGAGGAGTTCGGGGATGGCGGCGGGGGCCTGTTCGTCGATGGCCCCCTGGCGCACGGTGATGATCGGCAGCCCGCCATCGGCGACGGCGTGCACGGTGAAGCTTCCGCCGAAGACCGAGTGTTCGGCGATGATCTGTCCGTCATGCGCGGCGACGTCGACGACGTCTGCGAGAAGCACCCCCCCGGCGCGCACAGCCAGCCGGCCTGCCGCCTCGCGCCCGTCGGCGGATCCGGAAAGCAGTACGGCCGCGGGCGCGTACGCCGCCACCGCCGCGCCCAGGGCATCGACGAGGGGCGTGGCAAGGATGGCCTGTGTCGCGTCCGATGTCACGGCATGGACCCTCACCGCTCCGAGCTCACCGAGCCGGGCTACCGCCTCGGTGGCCAGCGGCACGTCGGAGACGGTGAGGGCAATCGGCGTTCCGAGCCGGGCCGCAGCGGCCAGCAGGCCGCGGGCCGCCGCTCCAACGTGTCCGCTGCGGGTCAATTCGATGTGGACCAGGATGTCGCTCATGTTTGTTCCCCTTGCTAGATCAGTCGCTGGGCGGCCAGGAAGTCGACGAGTCCCGCTGCGGCGCTTCCGTCGTCGATAAGCTTCCGCCCCGCACTGCGTGGTGGCCGTTCGGTGACGTCCAGGACCCTGCTCCGGCTGGCGGGCGTAGCGCCCCTTGCTGGAACCGTCGCGACTGGCTTGCGCTTGGCGCCCATGATTCCCTTGAAGTTCGGGAACCTCGCCTCGGGAAAGCGTTCGGTGATGGTCAGCATCGCAGGCAAGGCTGCCTCGACCATCTGTGATCCGGCCTCTGTCTGGCGTTCCCCGCTCGCCTTCCCGCTACCGATCTCGGCCGAGACCAATGACCCGAGCATCGGCAGGCCCAGGTGCTCGGCCACCATGGCCGGCACCATTCCGGCGCGTCCGTCGGTGGACTCGTTACCCGCGATGAACAAGTCCGCCCCGATATCGCGCAGGGCAGCGGCGAGGTTCGACGCGGTGAGCAGCAGATCGGCACCGGCCAGTGAGTCGTCAAGGATGTGGATGCCCGAATCAGCCCCCATCGACAGGGCCTTGCGCACCGCCTTCGTTGCCTCGCCCGGTCCCATGGTGACCACGACGATCTCCGTGGACTTGTCCCGGTCCTTCACGGTGAGGGCTAGTTCGAGGGCCCGTTCGGTGATTTCGTCGACGACGGGGTCGTTGGCTGCCCGGTCTAGCAAGCCGGTCGCGGCATCGATTCTTCGCTCTTCCCACGTGTCAGGAACCTGCTTGATCAAGACCGCGATTTTCATGCTTTCGCTCCTTAAGCTGCCGGGCCGTTTGCCTGATCGTGAGACTACTAGGGCACCCCTCGAATTACTAGGTCTTCCTAGTAATATCCGTGCCGGAAACACTTGAGTGGCAGAAGCTGCGGGGTCGGAACCGAACCGACCGAATCGCCTGAGGCGGGTTCCTGCACCATCACTTGACGGAACCCGGGAATGACGACGAAACTACGGGGCAACTCGACGCAGTTCATGGCCCACCAGTACGGATGATCATGCTGTTGACGCACCCATCGGTATTCCCGCAGCCAGGGGCTATGCTTCGACGCAATCACGACCTGCCATTCATTGGAGGATCATGCTCTGGAAAATCACCGCACTGACTGCAACGGCCGCTTCAGCCGCCGGGGCACTCGTGGGAACATCAATGCCGGCCCAGGCCGCAGCCAAGACCATCTACACGCAATGCACTGCCGACGGTTTACCGCAGAAGCTGACCAAGAAGACGCTGTCGACAGGGCGATACATCGTTTGCACCGATCTGGCTGACCTCTCGGCCTTGAAGGGGGCAAAGAAACTGGAAAGCCTCAGCTTGAATGGCAGCAAGAAGCTGAAGATCACCGGCACCTCCAAGCTCCAGAGCCTGTCGACGGGGCCAACCAAGGTCACCTCACTGGGTAACATCGCCCGGCTCAAGCACCTCGCCAACCTCATGATTTCAACCACCAAGTCGTTCAACTACGCACAGCTGGCCAGTCGCAATCAGCTGTTGTCACTCGAGGTCAACACCGGGACTTCAACGATTAATCTTGCCTCCGTTGCAGCGCTTCCAAAGTTAGGGTGGTTCGTCCTGGATGGCGAGAACAAGCAGTCGCTGTCACAGTTGAAGAAGTCCAAATCACTGCAGCTGATCTTTCTCAGTGCCGACCGGAAAGTGAAGCTTAAGAAGGGACAGACCTATAAGTTCACGGCAGCGACCACGCAGAAGTTCGGCGTAGCCACCCTGCGCAGCACCATCGGCTGGAAGTACACCCCGAAAGAGGTTCAGCTCCGTGAAATCTACCGATGTCGGCGAGGCGATCCTTGTCGGAGCAAAGGAAAGCAAACTGGGAAAGATCCCCGTGATGAGCAGAATATTCATTCATCTGCATACCCCAGGGAAAATCGATTTCGTCAGGCCCAAAGTCGCGGCGAAGTCCATCCACAAGGGACAGATGGCGACGGCAGTCAACGCCACGGAGAAGAACTCCAAGGGCTGGAACACCGTCATTTCCAAGTGCAGTTACCAGTGGCAGCGCAACACAAAGAACATCAAGGGGGCGACCAAGCTCAACTACAAGGCCACCAGCGCCGATGTCGGCAAGACCCTGCGCCTGCGAACCGCCTGCACCGTGACCGCCACGGCCAAAACATTCTCCGGTTTCACTGCCAACACTAAGTACTCGGGAGCCGTCAGGGTCAGCTAGTACCGCGTCAGGCAACCTTTGCCCGTTTGATGAGTGAGGCCCGACGAATGACCTTGCGCAGCTTCGGGTCGGTGCTGTGGTGGTTACGCCAAATAATGAAGCGGCGGATCATCCCGGCCTGGGCCCGGTGGCTGGGATGGTCCGTGCCATCCAGGGCAAAGTAGCGCAGCGCGGTGAACTGGGGCTCAATCCGGTTCAGCCACGAGCTGTAATACGGCACGTAGGCGATCTCGACGTTGTTCGCCGCGGCCCAGTCCCCGACCCGGGTATCGACCTTCGTGGACAGGTGCGGGGAGTAGTTATCCATGATGATCGCGATCCGCTGGGCTGCGGGATGCAGCGACCTCAGGTAGCGGGCGAAAGCCAGGAACTCCGTCCGGCGCTTGCGGGCCTTGACGTGTCCGTAGAGCCGGTTGGTGGACAGGTCGTAGCCGGCCAGCAGGTGCCGTACCCCGTTCGGTCGCTGGTAGGTCGCCCGCCGTCGGCGGCGGCGCGGGGCAGCCTGATCCCCTGGGCCGGCGGCCTTCGGTGCCCATTGGTGCCCGGGATGCGGCTGCAGGTTCAAGGGCCCGAATTCGTCGAAGCAGATGACGACCTCCGGATCCCCGTCACCGGGGTTGGCCTTTCCGTCGGCGATGTCATAGAGGTGAAGGACGCGATCCTTCTTCGCTTCGTAGTCCGGGTCCGTGCTGCCCTTCCAGGTTTTGATGGATTGGAAAGGAGACATTTTGTTGGCGCAACAGCATGCGCAGTCCCTCAGGGGAAATGTCCTCTACCACCTCCTTCTGAACCAGGTAGTCGACCAGCTTGGACAGGCTCCAGGTGGAGAACGGCAGGTCGTGGTCCCCTGGGCGATCCAGGGCGATCCTGCGGATCTGTTCGCGTTGGGCGTCGGTGAATTTCGCCGGGCGCCCGCCGGCATAGTGGGGTTCCAACGAGTCGAGCCCGTCGGTGTTGAAGTGGTGCAGGACGTCTCGGACCCGGTCGGGGCTGGTGAAGGCGACTTCGGCGATCGGGGCCACGTCCATGCCCCGGGCCGAGAGCAGCACCATCTGGGCCCGGCGCCAGGTTACCACCGGTCCGGACCCGCCGCGCCGCACGATCTGCAGCAGCCGGGCCTCTTCGTCGGCCTCGATGTCTCGAACCGTCACACGCTGTGTCATCGCAGCCTCCTGGGAAGGGCGGAAACCCGTACCACCAGCGTGCGCCGAAAACACCGTGCCCGCAACGGGAACCGGCCCCGGCCATCAGACTAGGAAAGCAAACATTGCAAGCCGCGGTACTAGTAGGGCTCTTTCGGCTTTTGCTCCAAGGGGCGCACCGGGTCCGCCCCGTTGCACCCCTTGGAGCGTCCGGGCACTGCGAGGCGCCCTGCCGCGGGGCTAGGAACCCAGTGCGCCCTGAGCTACCTGTTCCACGAGCCAAGGTGAGAAGGCAAAGGGTGCTGCCTCGATTGCCGAGCGCAGCTCTTCCGGGGTGCACCATGCGCATTCGGCGACCTCTTCGGGAACCGGCTGCAAGCCGCCGTCGATGGTGGCCCGGTAGACCGGACAGATCTCGTTTTCCACCACTCCACTGGCATCCACGGCCCGGTAGCGGAAACCGGGAAGCACCGGGGTGATACCGGAAACCATCATGCCCAGTTCTTGTGCAGCCCGTCGGTTGATCGCATCCTCGAAGGACTCGCCGGGTCCCGGGTGGCCACAGAACGAATTCGTCCAGACACCGCCCCAGGTCTTCTTACTCAGGGCTCGGCGGGTGAGCAGGATCCTTCCTGCGCTGTCATAGACGTGACAGGAAAATGCGAGGTGCAGTGGTGTCTCCGCAGTGTGGATCGCATACTTCTGCGCCGTGCCGATTTCGGTGCCTTCGTTATTGAGCAAGACCACGAGTTCGGGTCCGTGGTGTGGATCGGTGATCGTCATGGTGCTGGTTTCGCCGTTTCTGCCGCGACCGCGATGCGGTTGGCCATGCTGGAAAAAATCACGCCATGGAATGGCAGGACTGCAAACCAATATAGCCGCCCGGCCAGACCCCTGGGAAAGAAGACGGCCCGCTGCCGATACAGGGTCGTGCCATCCTTGGCCTCTTCCACCATGAATTCGAGCCATGCCCCGCCCGGAACCTTCATCTCCGCACGTAGAAGCAGGAAACTGCCCGGAATGATGTCTTCGACTCGCCACCAGTCCACTACGTCGTTGAGCTGCAGCTTAGTCTGGCTGCGCCGTCCCCTGACCAAGCCCACCCCCCCGGCCAGCTTATCCATCCAGCCGCGTACCGACCAGGCCAGCGGCATCGAATACCAGCCATTGTCACCGCCGATGGCCTCAATGACGGCCCAGACGCTCTGGGTTGAGGCCACAGTAGTCTTTTCCCGGGTATCGGTGAAAACCTTCTGCCCGGCCCACTCCGGGTCGCTGGGCAGTGAATCGGCCGGGGCCAGGACCGGGTGTGCAGTAGCCCAAGAAGTTTCCACGATGCCGCGCTCGATCTTCTTCAGCGCCAATTCCACGGATCTGCGGTAACCAGTAAGCCCGCCAGCGGGAGGGGCAATTACCGCGTCGATGTCGTGGTTGCGCATCACACAGTCGTGCTGGAGCGATTCGACCAGCGGAAGCGCCAGGGCTCGCGGAATCGGGGTCACCAGGTTTACCCACTGTCCGGCCAGCCACGGGGTAAGCACCGGAAGGGCAATCACTAGCGGTCGGCGCATGCCGGCAGCTTGGGCATAGGTTCGCATCATCTCGGAATAGGTCAGCACGTCGGGACCACCCACGTCATAGGTCCCATCAATTGGCTTTTCCAGCTGCCCGGCCTGCCCCAGATAATGCAGGGCATCCCTGATGGCTATGGGCTGGATGTGGTTCAGCACCCACCGCGGGGCCGGCATCACCGGCAAGACGTCCGTCAGGTGCCTGACCATCTCGAAACTTGCAGATCCGGATCCGATGACCAGTCCGGCCTGGAAGACAAGAGTCGGGACGCCGGAGAGTCTCAGGACCTCGCCGACCTCTTGGCGTGATTCCAAGTGGCGGCTCAGCTCCCCTTCCGGATGCAACCCGGAGAGATACACCAACTGGCCGACCTTGTGTTTGCGAGCAGCTGCCGCGGTCATCCGCGCACAGGTTCGCTCCGTCCGTTCAAAATTAGCTGCTCCTCCCATGGAATGAACCAGGTAATAGAGCACGTCGGCCCCGCGACAAAAATCGTCGGCCACTGCCGCATCCTCCAGCGAGCCCTCGACGATCTCGACATCCCCTGCCCACGGAACATCGCGCAGCTTTCCTGCATTACGCGTCAGGACCCGCACCGAATGCCCCTGTTCCAGAAGGATCGGGACCAATCGGCCGCCGATATAACCGGTGGCTCCGGTCACTGCCATGAGGCTCATCGCAGGACTCCCGATGCAGCTTCGGTGCGCGACGTGGATGCGCCGGGGTGGCGGCCAAGCATCCTCACCGCGGCAGTAGCTAATAGGACCACTCCGGCGGCGCAGAAGGCCGTGATGGCGATGGGTGTGGAAACAAGGCCGCCATCAAGGCGTCCCACACCGATCCAGGCTAAGCCCCAGCTCAAGGCAAGGGACGGCGTCCAGCGGCCCCCGGTTCCTACAGCGGTGGCAACTCCGATCAACGCTGCAACCCCGAGCACGAGCCCGGCCGCCAGGTCCGTCGGAAGGCCGAAGGCCTTGAATCCATGGGAAGCCAGCAATGCCGAGACGTTGGCGACGGTGGCGACGGCAACCCAGCCCAGGTACAGCCCCATGGTTCCGTCGAGGAATACCGCATCCACAAGACCAGCAGGACGGTCCCGGTTGAGAAGCGCGATGGTGCGTCCCAGGACGGCCAACAAGATGACGATGACCACGAGGCTCAGCGCCAGGAAACCGCCCTGCACGGTCCAGATCCAAGCCGCATTCAACAGTGCCGAGGCCGCGATCCACGTTCTCGTCCGGGCATAGCGTTCCGAGTCCAACCGGCTGGGCAGCAACTGAAGTACCGCCAGGACGCTGAGGCCGAGATAAATCACGCTCCAAATCGAAAAGGCTCCGGTTCCCGGCGCAAGCGGTGTTCCGTCGGCTGACAACCAGCCATCGACAGCATCCTGGATCGGGGTACCCCCCAGCGCGCCTGAACCGACGAACGCCGTGACGATAGACAGCGCTACCAGGACCAGCACCACCAGGGCCGTGGTCCTGGTGCGCCGTCGCGAAAGATCATTTGTCATGGTGCGTTTCCTTTGAGATCCGGATTCGGCACGCCGTGCGACGTGTCTTCTCGACAAATAGAAGTAGTTCCACCAGTATGTATTTAGAAGATCTAACAATCAAGAGAAACGTGAGTTTCACATCGAAGATTCCCAGCCAGCAGCGCCGAGGCCGACTATGCACCCGGCCTCGGCGCTGCTGCGCCAGATACTGGTCCTGAACGCGTCCTTGGAATTCGAGATGCGTCGAGCCATGCGGATCAACGAAACCGACTTTCAGGCTCTCCAGCACATCATCGCCAGCCGGTCCATGTCTCCAGGAGAGCTAGCCACACGCATGCACCTGACCTCGGCTGCAGTCACCACCATCATTGATCGGCTCGAACGGGCCGGGCACGTGCAACGGACTGCCCACCCCACGGACCGCCGCCGCCGACTGGTCTGCATCACCCCTCAAGCCATGCAGGAGGCCATGGAACACCTCATGCCCATGATCATGGAGTCCGATGCCTCGGTAAAGAACATGGAACCCGAGGCTCAACAGGCAGTTGTCGGGTATCTTAGGGCCACGACTGAAGCCATAGAACGGCGTATCCGGAAGATGCGCGAAACAGACCCATCATCGGCCCCGACCCCGGACGAGTTAGGCTAAGGACAGGCACCATGGAAACAGAAACCGGGCAGAGAGAGCACCTCCAGCTGCACCCCGAAGCCACTGCGCGAAGGGACGCCATGACGGACATCGACTGGGAATCGTTCCGCAGGCACGTTCAGTCCCAGCTTGCGGACTTCCTCTCCGGCTCGCGCGCGGCCATCGACCGGCCACCGGAGCATGGTTCCCCGTTCTGGGCCGGACTCCAGAGCGCACTATCCGGCGGGAAAATGACCCGCCCACGCTTGGTCAGGATGGCTTATCTGGCCCATGGCGGCAGCGATGACCGGGCCTGCGCCCAGCTTGCTGCATCTTTTGAACTGCTCCATGCCGCCCTGCTGATCCACGACGACGTGATCGACCGTGACTTCGTGCGCCGTGGCGTACCTACCCTCTCGGCCGTATACCGCGACCACGCACTGAAACTGGGGCAAGAACTCGAGGATGCCGAACACGCCGGCCAATCCGCGGCCATCATTGCCGGGGATCTTCTGCTTGCCGGCTCCATCCGGCTCTCCTCGTTGGCCGCCGTCACCGGCCCGGACCCGGTAGGCGTGATCGAGGCCATGGCAACGGCGGTTGTCAGGTCCGCCAGCGGTGAGCTCGACGACCTCTTGTACTCGCTCCAGTCGAATACCACCAGCGTCGCCAACGTGCTGGACATGGAGCGCATGAAGACCGCAGCCTACTCCTTCGAAGCACCGCTGGCCGCCGGAGCCCTGCTCGCCGGGAGCGGCACCCAGGCGGCTGCCCAGCTGGGTGCCGTTGGGCGCCGGATAGGCATTGCCTACCAGATCATCGACGATGTCTTAGGCACCTTCGGCAACACACTGGTCACCGGCAAACCAGTAGATTCGGACCTGCGCGAGGGTAAGCACACCATCCTTTCCGCCTATGCGGCCACCGTCTGCGACTTCGATGCACACGTGCGAGGCTTCCGCCGTGGGGACCTGGACATAGCAGGTCTCCGGCAGCTGCTGCGCGACTGCGGGGCCGAGGAGTACGCCCGTAATCTGGCCGCAGAGCTAGTGCAGAAGGCACTCGTGGACCTCGGCTCAATTACGCTGACCGATGCCGTCCGAGCTGACTTTGAAAGCATCGCCCATTACGCCATTAACAGGGGAAAATAAACATGATCACCGACCCATTACTGCGCTACAGCGACGTGGCCTCCTGTAGTGCCAGCGCCGTGATTTCGAAGTATTCAACTTCCTTCTCCTTGGCCTGCCGGCTGCTGGAACCCGGAACCCGGTCACACATTGAAAACATCTATGCCTTGGTCCGCGTTGCCGACGAAGCCGTGGATGGGGCCGCCACGGCGGCAGGGTTGAGCACCACCGCCGTCGCCGAGCAGCTTGACCTGCTGGAGGCAGAAACCCTGCGTGCAATGGCCTGTGGCTACAGCACGAACCTGGTGGTGCATGCCTTTGCCCGCAGTGCACGGACGTGCGGAATCACCAGTGAACTCACCGCACCGTTTTTCGCCTCGATGCGCAGCGACCTGTCCATCAGCGAACACTCCCCGGCCTCTCTGGACGGGTACATCTATGGTTCGGCCGAAGTCGTCGGGCTGATGTGCCTGCGGGCCTTCCAGATTTTGCCCGATGCAGACCATGCGCACGAGCAGGAGCTGCGCATCGCGGCCCGCCGGCTGGGAGCCGCTTTCCAGAAGGTGAACTTCCTGCGCGATTTGGCCGCAGACTCCGAGGATCTGGGCCGCAGCTACTTCCCCGATACCGTTCCCGCCATGCTCACCGAGGAACGCAAAGCCGAGCTGGTCGCCGAGATCCGCGCCGATTTGGATTATGCGGCCACCGGCATCGTCCGGCTCCCGCCATCGGTGAGGCGTGCGGTGGGCATGACGCACGATTTGTTCCGGGCGCTGGTTCTGCGTATCGAACGCGTTCCCGCGAGCGACCTGCTCCGTACCCGGGTGCGGGTCGGCGGCCCGCGCAAGGCGCTGATCGCCGCCCG
Organism: Paeniglutamicibacter cryotolerans; assembly: GCF_014190875.1. Taxonomy (NCBI): domain Bacteria; kingdom Bacillati; phylum Actinomycetota; class Actinomycetes; order Micrococcales; family Micrococcaceae; genus Paeniglutamicibacter; species Paeniglutamicibacter cryotolerans. The sequence goes on from NZ_JACHVS010000001.1 coordinate 815,475, forward strand.
TGCGCTGACCAGGCGTTTCGATGCCGTTCCGGTCAAGCGGGTGGCGGCATGAGCTTGGGATCATTCGGACACCGGATCGGATCACGCCGGTCCGCTAGGAAGCTTTCACGCCTGAACACTCAGCCGATGCAATGCGTGGTCATCGGCGGCGGTATCGCCGGGCTGGCCACCGCCGGGCTGCTGGCCCGCGATGGACACCAGGTCACGCTGCTGGACAAGGGCACGGAGCTCGGTGGTCGCGCCGGGCGCTGGAGCGCCGGAGGTTTCACCTTCGACACCGGCCCCTCCTGGTACCTGATGCCCCAAGTGATCGATCACTGGTTTGCCCTGATGGGCTCCAGTGCGGCAGCGGAACTGGACTTGGTGGCACTGGACCCCGCCTACCGCCTCTTCAGCGGCGAGGGCGATGCACCACTCGATGTCCGCACCGGTCGGGTAGAAGCCTCCGGACTCTTCGAATCATTGGACCCGGGTTCAGGCAAACGGTTGGAACGCTATCTGGATTCGGCCTCCGACACCTATGAGATGGCTAAGCAGCACTTCCTGTATGACGAGTTCGCCAATTTCAAGGGCCTGCTCAACGGCCCGGTGCTGGCCCGGCTGCCCAAGCTGGCACGGCTGCTGCTGACATCGCTTGACACCTTCGTCGCCCGCTCCTTCGGCAACCTGCGCCAACGCCAGATTCTGGGCTATCCGGCGGTTTTCCTGGGCACCACCCCGTTCAAGGCCCCAGCCATGTACCACCTCATGAGCCACTTGGACTTGACCGAGGGCGTGGCCTACCCCCAGGGCGGATTCGCCGCGCTGATCGACTCCATGGAACGACTCGTCCGCGCCGAAGGGGTGGACATCAAGCTCGGTGCCACGGCGACGCAGATCATCTCCGGCCCCGTCCCCGGCGGGGCCCGGGCCGAGGCAGTGGCCTGGACCGATGCCCAGGGCGAATCCCACCGTAGCGCAGCCCGGATCGTTGTTGGCGCCGCCGATCTGCACCATATCGAAACCAGGCTCCTGCCTGAACCCCTGCGCGAGCACCCGGCGTCGGCTTGGGCGAAGACCGACCCCGGGCCCAGTGCCGTGCTCGTGTGCCTGGGTGTGCGCGGGGCACTGGACATGCTCACCCATCACAACCTGTTCTTCACCTCCGACTGGAGGGATAACTTCACCCGCATTGACACCGGCAGCGAGCTGGCCGCCGAAACTTCCATCTATGTCTGCGCTCCCTCCACCACCGATACGTCGGTTTCACCTGCAGGGGATTCGAACCTTTTCATCCTGGTCCCCTCCCCCGCGGCCCCGCAGTGGGGCCACGGAGGCCTCGACGGACAGGGAAGCGAGATGGTGGAACGGGTCGCCGATGCTGCCATCGATCAGCTGGCGGCTTGGGCCGGCATCACCGATCTGCGCGACCGCATCACGCTCAGGCGCACCGTCGGACCGGCCGACTTCGTCGACGACGTCAACGCCTTCCGCGGCAGCGCTCTGGGTCCGGCCCACACGCTGCGCCAAAGTGCGTTTTTCCGTCCAGGGATCCGGAACCATAAGCTCGAGGGGCTCTTCTATGCCGGAAGTTCGGTCCGCCCGGGCATCGGTGTTCCCATGTGCATGATCAGCGCCGAGCTGGTGCTCAAGGCCGTGCGGGGCGATACCCGATCCGGACCCGTGGAAGTCGGCAGCAGCCTCGCCGCGAAGGCAGGAAAATGATCTACCTGTTGGTCCTCGTGGCCCTGCTCGGATGCATGTGCGCTATAGATGCCCGATACCGCCTCTTCTTCTTTGACCGGCCGCTGGCGGCGGCCCTCACGCTCGTCGCCGGGCTGGCCTATTTTCTGTTCTGGGACATCTGGGCCATTGCCGAAGGCATCTTCCTGCATCTGCCCTCACCGCTGATGACCGGGATCATGGTCGGGCACCAGCTACCGCTGGAAGAGGTCTTCTTCCTGGCTTTCCTGTGTTATCAGACCATGATCCTGTTCGTTGGGGCTCGCCGCCTGCTGGCCAGTCGCCAACGCAAGGAATCGGAGGCCCGGGCATGAGCTTCATTCAACTCGATGTCATCTTCCTGCTCATTGCCGCACTGGTCCTGGCCGTAGCCTGCATTCGGCGCCGGGTCGATAGGACCGCCCTGTGGGCCATTGTGGCGAGCATGCTGATCCTGTGCGTGCTGACCGCGGTGTTCGACAATGTCATGATCGGCGTGGGCCTCTTCGAGTACGCCAGCGCTCCGCTGGCGGGAATCAGGCTGGGGCTGGCGCCGATCGAGGACTTCGCCTACCCCATTGGCGCTGCACTGCTGCTGCCCGGCCTCTGGTTGCTACTCACCAAAAAGGGAGGTGCCCGACGATGAAGGAGCTGATCGCTACCTCGCGCCCCGTTTCCTGGGTTAATACCGCATACCCCTTTGCCGCAGCGTATTTCCTGACCACGGGCCGGATCGACTGGCTGCTCATCGTGGGCACGCTGTTCTTCCTCTTCCCCTATAATCTGGCGATGTACGGGATCAACGATGTGTTTGACTACGAATCGGACCTGTTAAACCCCCGCAAGGGTGGTGCCGAGGGGGCTGTCGTCTCCCGCAGCCGACACCGCGGAATCCTGATTGCCTCGGCCGTGACCTGCATTCCGTTCGTCCTCGTGCTGTTGGCGGCCGGTTCGCTGACCGCCAACCTTGTCCTGGTCCTCTCGCTGGCCGCGGTGCTGGCCTACAGCGCCCCGAAACTGCGTTTCAAGGAACGTCCGTTCATCGACTCGGCAACCTCCTCGATTCATTTTGTCTCCCCGGCCTTGTACGCACTGGTCCTGGGTGATGCGGTATTCACCCCCGGGCTGTGGGCACTGCTAGCCGGCTACTTCCTCTGGGGTGCCGCCAGCCAGGCCTTCGGTTCGGTGCAGGACATCCTCCCGGACCGTGAAGCAGGCATCGGCTCGGTGGGCACCGTATTGGGCACCCGAACGACAGTGGTGGGATCGGCGGTGACGTATCTGGGTGCCGGTGTGCTGATGCTCGCCACCGCTTGGCCCGGCCCGCTAGCGGCGCTGCTCACCCTGCCCTACGCCCATAATGCGCTGCGCTTTGCCCGGTTGGACGACGGGTCCTCCGATGCGGCAAATGCCGGGTGGCGCAGGTTCTTATGGCTGAACTACGTCACCGGTTTCCTAGTGACAATGCTGTTGATCTGGTATGCGGTGTTGCGCTAATGGCGAGCTCACATACCGACGGCAATCCGGCGGACACCGCCATCGTGTGGTTCCGCGATGACCTGAGGGTGGCCGATAACCCGGCCTTGCTCGCTGCTGCAGCCCACGGGAACGCGGTGGGTCTCTATGTGCTGGATCAGGAGTCTGCAGGCATCAGGCCACTGGGTGGTGCCGCCCGGTGGTGGCTGCACCATGCACTGGAAGACCTGCGGGCCGGGCTTGCCGGGCTCGGGATTCCACTCATCCTGGCCCGTGGACCCGCGGCTCTCCTGGTTCCGGAGATCTGCGACCAGGTCGGCGCTTCGGCGGTGTTCTGGAACCGCCGCTATGGGGCGGTCGAACGCGTTGTGGACACCGTAGCCAAACAACGTCTCCAGCGGGCAGACGTTCAGGTGGAGAGCTTCCAGGCATCATTGCTGCATGAACCGTGGAGGCTGGCCACCGGTGCCGGCACCCCCTACCGGGTGTTCACACCGTTTTGGAAGGCTGCCAGCAGCCTGGAAATTCGCTATCCGCTTCCCACGCCGGCACCCGGATGCGGGGCTCCCGGGAGGATTCCCGCCGGCGACGCATTGGACGACCTGTGTCTGCTGCCACTCGGCGTCGACTGGGCCGCCGGGCTGCGGGAGCACTGGAGCCCGAGCGAGGGCGCCGGACTATCGCTGCTGGGCGCCTTCATCCAGGACGTCCTCCCCGACTATGCCACCGCGCGCGAGCGCCCCGATCTGCACGGCAGCAGCCGCTTGTCGCCCTACCTGCGCTGGGGCCAGCTCAGTCCGTTCCAGGTCTGGCATGCCTTGGCCGGCAGCCGCGCCGGGCACCCGCATGACGCGTCGGTCTTCGCCTCCCAACTGGGGTGGCGGGAATTCTGTTGGCACCAACTGTTCCACAACCCGGACTTGGCAGTCGCCAACCTGCGCCCGGTGTTCAACGCCTATCCCTGGAAATGGCCGGATGCCTCCGAACCCGCAGCGGAAGGCCCCGATACCCGCGCCCACCTCGCCGCCTGGCAGCAGGGGATGACCGGGCTGCCGCTGGTTGACGCCGGCCAACGCGAGCTCTGGCATACCGGCTGGATGCACAACCGGGTCCGCATGGTTTCCGCGAGCTTCCTGGTCAAGAACCTGGGCATCCACTGGCGGCTCGGCGAGCAGTGGTTCTGGGACACTCTGGTGGATGCCGATGCCGCCTCGAATCCGGCGAATTGGCAGTGGGTGGCCGGTTCGGGAGCCGATGCCTCCCCCTTCTTCAGGATCTTCAATCCCGAAACCCAGGCCAAGAAGTTCGACCCCGAGGGCCGGTACACCGGCGCCTGGGTCCCCGAAGCGGGCAACCCGCACTACCCGGAACCGCTGGTCGACCTGAAGGAGTCGCGCGCCCTTGCCCTGGACTCCTACGCGGGGATGAAGGCCGCTACTTCATCCGTTGCAGTGTCTTCCCCCGGAAGAAGTCCGGATTCTTCGCCCGCATGATGAACATGAGCACGACTCCCAGCAGCAGCACCGAGAAGCCAAGCACGAAGACCATGCCCACGCCGAACAGCGAGCTGCCCGAACCGTAGCCGGGATCCAGCGAGTCGATGGCCGTCTTCACGAACATCACCAGGAGGATCACACCGCCCAGCAGGGGGGCCAGGAACTTGAACACCACGGACCGCGCCGAGGAGAACGACTCGCGGCGGAAGTACCAGACGCACGCCAATGCCGTGACGCCGTAGTAGAAGCAGATCATCAGGCCCAGCGCGGTGATCGTGTCCCACAGGGCGTTTTCGCTCAACAGTCGCGTGGCCACGTAGAACACCGCGGCGGCGATGCCGGCGGTGATCGTTGCCGTCGACGGGGACATGTAGCGCGGGGACACGGCACCGAAACGCTTCGGCAGCGCCTTGTAGTAGCCCATGGCCAGAATGGTCCGGGCCGGGGAGACGAACGTCGACTGCAGCGAGGCCGCCGAGGAGGACAGGATGGACAGCGACATCAGGATGGCGAACGGTCCCATCACGGGTCCTGCAAGCGCGGCGAAGATCGAGTCCTTGTTCTCCAGGTTGCCGACACCCAGGCCGGTCGTCCCGATCCCCGCGTAGGAGATCACCGAGAGCGAGACGACCATGTAGATGGCCATGATGATCAGCACCGTGAGCGTGGCGGCGCGGCCCGGGATCTTGTCCGGGTCCTTCGTCTCCTCGTTCATGGTCAAGGTGACGTCCCAACCCCAGAAGATGAAGATCGAGAGCGAGACACCGGCCGCGAACCCCGCGAACGAATCGACGGAGAACGGGTTGAACCAGTCCCAGGTGATCGGCGTGGCATCGAAGGCCGTACCCGCACCGACGTGGGCGAAGGCCGCAATCGCGAACCAGCCCAGCACCACCAGCTGGAAGGCCACCAGCGTGTACTGGAACGCCTTGGTGGTCTGCAGGCCGCGATAGGAGATCCAGCAGGCCACGGCGATGAACAACAGCGTGGTGGGGATGTTGATCCACAGGTTGTGGGTCAGCCCCGCCAACGCTTCGTTGCCCGTCACCTGGGCGAGCATCAGGTAGAAGAAGTCCACTGCGACGGCCGCCAGGTTGGAGAGCACGATGACCGTGGCCGCGATCAGTCCCCACCCGCCCATCCAGCCGATCCACGGGCCGAAGGCGCGCGTGGCCCAGGTGAACGAGGTCCCCGAATCCGGCATGGCCGAGTTCAGTTCGCGGTAGCCCAGGGCCACCAGCAGCATCGGCAGGAAGCCGGCCAGGAAGATGGCCGGCAGATGGGTTCCGACCTCCGCCACGGTCGGCCCCAGCGCCGCGGTCAGCGTATAGGCCGGGGCAATGCAGGAAACGCCGATCACGACGGCGCCGAGCAATCCGACGGCCCCCTTGCCCAGGCCCTTGTCGCCCAGGCCACCGGCCTTCTGTTCAGCCGGCGCTGTGCCGGTGACCATGTCAGTCATTCTTTATTCCTAGCTCGGGTCGGGCCCGGGCGCAGCATCGCGCCGTAAGTGAAACGTGGTGAAGCGGTATCCGCCGGTTAGCGGTCCTGCTGGCTGCGGCGGTAGCTCCGGGGCACGACGAGCATCGGAACCGGCAGCGTACGCAGCATGCGTTGGGCTGTACTGCCCAGGAAGAGCCTGCGCTTACGCGCGAGCCGGCTGGAGCCGACCACGGCGATTTCGCCGGGAATCCATTCGAGGACCTGGACTGCGTCCTCGATATTCTTCCCGGAGGCAACCTCGACCTCGGCGGAAGCCCCCACTGCGGAAACGATGCTGGAGATTTTGGCCTCGATGGCCTCGACCAGCGATTCGTCGATGATTTCGCCTTCGTCGGCAAAGTCCATGGCCATCAGCGAGACGACCCGCAACGGGACGCGTTGTGCCGTGGCTGCCTGTGCGGCCGTCTCGACGACGCCCTTGGTGCCCGGGCGGGCTCCGATGAACGCCGTGACGCGGCTGAGCACCGGGATCCCGCCCTCCCCGAAACCATCCGGTGCCAGGGCCACCGGGAACGGCGAGGAATGCAGCAGCGCGCTGGCCACCGATCCGAGGCCCAGCATGCCGGCCATGCGACCGTGCTGGCCGCCGACCACGATCAGGTCGGCGCCGGTTTCCTTGGCCACGGCAATCATGCCCGCTGCCTCGGAGTCGGCGCTACGCACCAGCACGCGGGCGCTGCTGCCCTCCGGCACCAGGGTCAGCGCCTCGGCTGCCCAGGCGTCGATCCGTTCGGCGATGATCGATTTGTAGCCATGGTCGCTGCCCGGGTAGACGGCGGAGAAGGGAGTGTCCTGGGGCAGGACCATGACGATGTCCAGGTGTGGTGAGGCGCCGTTGCCGGCACCGGAACCGCCGACCGAGGCGGCCAGGGCAATTGCCTCTGCTCCGCGACGGTCGGCTGTGTATCCAACGATGATGCGCATGGGTTAGGCGGTCACCGTCGCCAGGGCGTTCAGCGGATCGACACCGTTGTAGCTGGAATCGTATTCGGTTCCGTCAACCGCTGCGATGATGCGTGCGGCGGTGCGGCGTCCCATGCGGACGGCGCCGTCGACGTGCTGGTAGCCCTCGCCGGCCAGGTCCGAAGACGAGAAGTAGATCGGGCCGACATTCTCGTTCTGGGCCGGCCCGAAGCGGTACAGGCCGCCCAGGTCGTAGCTGGTGGCGTACGCGCCGCGGGTCCACTCCTCGGAGCCGAAGTCGGAGAGGTAGAAGACCTCCGGGGTCAGCGCCCTCTCGCCCAGGTATTCGGCCAGTCCCTGGAGGATGGCCTCCTTGCGCGCGGCTTCGCTCAGCTCGAACATCGCATCTGCCTTGAGATCGGAGATGAAGCCGACCAGGGTGCCGGTGGATTCACCGTGGTAGGTGTTGTCGTAGACCTCCTGGACCAGCTGGTTCGGGCCGAAGCAGGTGGCCGAGAGGCCCTCTTCGCGCCAGAACGGGGTGGAGTAGACGGCGTGCACCTTAATTACCAGGCCCATGGACTGGTGCTGGTGCGTGATGTGCTGGCGGCGCGGCAGTGGCGGGTTGTACGAAATGCGCGAGTACAGGTTCGGCGGAACGGCGATGACGACCTTCTTGGCGTTGACCGTGACGTCGGCGCCGTAGGCCGTCACGCCCTCCTGGGACCAGTCGAGCTTCAGCACGGGGTTGTTCAGGTAGACGTCATCGCCCAAGCGCGCCGCCACGGCGATGGAAACGCCCTGCATGGTACCGACCATGCGGCGGTCCAGGATGAAGTCCTCGTCGACCAGGTTGGAGAAGGATCCGGCGGACGCGGACATCAGCAGCGCCTGCAGCGCGGAGAAGGTGTGGGCGGGCTTGGTGAGCATGCCACCGGCGATGAACAGGCCGATGTTATTGCAGGCCGATTCGTCACTGGAGATGGTGCGCAGCCAGTGGTGGAAGGAGATCATGTCCAGCTCGGCGGCGCGCGGGTGCTCCCACGGGACGTCCGGGTCGATCTCGGCGGTGATGCGGTCCAGCTCGGCGATGAGCTTGTTCATTTCGGCAATGGTGGCTTCCCCCACGGGGAAGTCCTCGCCGTCGTAGGCGGTGCGGGTGCCGTCCTCGGCGATGTAGACGGACTTGCCCTGCTTGTAGCGCTCGAAGGTTTCGATGCCCAGCTCCTCGATCAGCGAGTAAAGCGCCGTCTGGTCCGGGGAGATCCATTGGCCACCGATTTCGATGGTTGCGCCATCCATGGTGTCGGTCCAGGTACGGCCGCCAACGCGGTCTCGGGCTTCGAGCACGGCAACGGTCTTTCCTGCCTTGCGCAGCTCGTAGGCTGCCGACAGGCCCGATGGGCCGGCTCCGATGATGACGACATCGCGATCCAACGGTGCCATGGTTACCACTACTTTCCTGTGTGTGCCACCCTAAATGAATGACGTTCATTTACACTTAGATGGTAGACCACATAGTGTGTATCTGTGAAGCAGAGCACGTCGGGCGACGAAAACCGCATGGCCGGGACAACCCAGGTACCCGCCGAACGGCGCCGCGCCGGGCGGCCGAAGGGAACGGTGCTGCAGCGCGAGAAGATCGCCGCCGCGGCGCTGGAACTCGTCGGGGCCCACGGCTACGAGGCACTGACCATGTCCGCGGTGGCCCGCGAGCTCAGCGTCTCCCCTTCTGCCCTCTACAACCACGTCGAGTCCAAGCAGCAGCTACTACAGTGGATCCAGGAACTGGTCATGGCACGGGTCGAATCCGACGCCTTCCACACCCTGGACATCGGGGCTGCGCTGCGGGCCTGGGCAACCTCCTACCGCAATGTCTTTGCAGCCCATTCTCCGCTGATCCCGGTCATCGCGATCCTGCCGGTGGCCGGATCGCCAAACACCTTGCTGATGTATGAGGAGGTCGCCGCCGGGATGGACCGCGCCGGATGGCCACGGGCCGACATCGTTTCCTCGATCGTCGCGCTGGAGTCCTTCATCTTCGGCTCGGCACTCGATGCCACGGCACCGTTGGACATCTTCGACCCCGGCCCGCATTCGGGCAGCCTGCCGGTCTTCGAGGATGCGCTGCGCCTGCAACGGGAATCAGGCAAGTCCAGCGCCGACGACGCGTTTTTCATTGGTCTCGAGGCACTGGTCAACGGGCTCATTTCCCGCCTTTCACCCGTCGGCGGCCTAGGATCTACGCATAACTGAAAAGCATGCTGGAAAAACGCCGGGCGGCAAGGTCATGACCTTCCTTGCCTCCGTCAGCCCGAAGAACTGGATTGCCGTCGCCGTCATCATCCTGGCCGTCATCTTCATCGTGCAGAACCGCGCCACGGTATCGATCACCGTGTTCTTCATGCAGTTCCAGGCCCCGCTCTGGGTCAGCCTGGGCATCGTACTGCTGGTGGGTTGGCTAGCGGGACGCTTCTCGTTCCGCAAGCGGAAGTAACAGCTCCATCCTCGCCCGGTCAGGTGACACCCATGCCACGGGATCGGGCCAAGCGGGCCAGCGCCACTGCCCGGCGGCGGTGCCCCACGAGCTCGTCCACCACGATCGAGCCGGCCGGGGCGATGAGGATCAGCACCAGGCACAGTGTGTGCGGGAAGCCGCGCACGGCCAGCAGGACCGACCCGCCACCCATGAGCAGCATCGCCACACCGTAGGAGAGGTGCAACAGGTCAACCCCCATCATGTGGGAATACAGGAACGTCAGTGCCAGCATGAAGACGGCAACGGGAATCGCCACGGCGGCAACCACCGCCGCCTCGGCGATCCGGGTCCGCCCCTGCAGGTAGTAGGCATAGAGGTGCAGGCCCGCTCCGGTGGCGGCAATCGAGGCAAAGACCAGCATGTGGGCATAACCGAACACGAACGAACGCTCACGGCGCCGATGCAGCGCGGTCCCCGAGGGCATGAGGAAATACAGCCACCACATGGCAAAGGCCAGTCCGGTTCCGGCCAGCCCGACCACTGCCGTATCCAGGTTCCAGCCGCTGTCCGCGACCACGGCGCGCAGCGCATCGATCGTGCCCAGCAGGCATTCGCCCAGTGCGATGATCACCAGCAGGCTATAGCGTTCGGCGATGTGGTGCGCGTGCCACGGCGTCCTTGATTTCCTTTCGGCGATGACCGGTGTCGCCATCTCGAGCAGGAACAGCGGGGCCGCCATCAGGAACATCACGGCAACCCCCGTATCGATGAATATCACCGCAACCCAACCAGCCTGCGCCACAGCCAGGTACTTCGCATAGGCGCGGCAGGTGGCACGGTGGGCCGGGTCCTGTCGGGCGGCCCGCAGCCATTGAAACAGCAGCGCCACGCGCATCACCACGTAGCCGAGCACCATGACCCGGTTATCCACGTGGACCCCGGCCTCGATGGAGGTGAACATCGGCTCGATCCCCATGGCCAGGATCAGCACGCCGAGCATCTGGACCATGGTGACGACCCTGAAGACCCAGTCGTCCGTGTCATAGGCACTGGCAAACCAGCTGAAGTTGATCCACGCCCAGATGACGGCGAACATGGCGAATCCGAAACCGATCAGTCCCGTCCCCACCTTTCCTTCGGCCATGCTCCGGGCAAACAGTCCTGCTGCCACGCCGAAGGCAATGGCGAACGTCAGATCGAAGAATAATTCCAGCGGAGTGGAGACCCGGTTTTCCTCGTGGGGATCCCGGCCGCCCATGCGCGTCATCGCATGCCGCAACTGATGCGGGCTCCCGCTCCGCCCCCCGAAGCTGCCGGGCCTCGTTCCGCGGGTACTTTTCGGGGGGACCATGGCGTTCCTACGGGGTTCGGGGGGGTATTGCCTGGCAGGTGGTCTGCCCAGCATAGGCTCGCACCCTGTTCCGAAGCGCCGGATTCCCGGCGCATTGCCGGGGAGAACGGGACCGGGCAAGGCAGCCGGGGGCCGTTAGAAGCCGGCGCCGTGCATCGACTCGACCAACCAGGTGTTGCCCATGTTCATGGCCAGCAGTGTCATTCCACCGGCCAGCACGGCGGCGACGGCGGCCCAGGCCAGCGACACCTTCACCAGGAACCTGAGCTCGGAGCGGGTGAACGGCAGCTTGTCCGCGGCAAAGTCGTCGGCCAGCTGGTGCATCCGCGCAACCGGCACCGTCGCGGGCATGGCATTCGCGCCTCCCAGGCTGTTCGGGGCCCAGTCGGCACTGCCGTCGCGCAGCCGGGCGACCATCACATCGGCCTTGCGGTCATGGCGCAGCTCGACAATGAAGTCACCATGGCGGGCCAGAAGGATGTCCGCGCCCAGGCTCATTGGCTGCTGTGCCAGCTGCATGTCATTCCCTTGATCTGCCGTGTGGGCGATGCCCCGGATCCCGCTCGTACCCCTTCAGGCTACGGTCGCGCACGAGCAGCGGGACAGCACTTTCAGCCATTCGTCGGCAAACTCACACGCCGTTGTGAGGCGCGCCGCCGCTGGGTGTTAAGCGTGCCACGTGCGCTGGTCAACGGGTGGAAAAATGTACGATGACGCCGATCATCCAGAGCGATGAGGCGAACGCGGCGCAGCCGAACTCGGTGAGGATGCCCAGCCCGGTGGATTTCAGCACAGCCACCGAGGACCGCGTCGCCTCGGGAACGTCGCGCCTCCTGAGAAGTTCGCTGCCGAAGAGTCCCAGCCCGAATCCGAGAAACAGGCCGATGACGGGGACCACGAACATCCCGGCCACCGCGCAGACGACGGCCACCAGGATGGAGCCCTTGGGGATCGACTGCTTCTTGAGCTTGCGCCCGGTCAGCACGGTCGATGCCGTGGCTCCGGTGATGGCCACCGCCATCCCGATGCCGGCGAAAACCCATGCCGCCGGGCTGCCGATGAACCAGGCCCAGGCCAGCAGCGTGCCGATGGCCAGGAAGCTTCCGGGCAACACCGGATAGACGGTGCCGATAACCGCCACCAGCAGGAGCAGCCCGGCAATGAGAGTTGCAATGATTTGTGGATCCACGGGACCAGTCTGCCAGCCCGATCCCCCTTCCCGGTGCGGGGTCATCGTGAGGGAAGAGCACTGGTAATGGTGAAAGGTCGGACAAAACGCCGAAGCGACAGGCATCCGCAGTGCTGGTGATCCGAGCACCATCGGCGCCACCACCAGCGTGGCAGTCAGCTCCGTCCAATGCGCCTACCCGAAGCTCGCCGTGTTCGGCGGGTTCGCCCCGGGGCTCACCCATCTTGCGGCAACGCGGGGCAGACTGTTCGTGCCACGGCGTTCCAGCCCGCGCACCCGGGTCCGGATCCCGGCTGCTGGCCATTGCGTATTTCCTCCTGCAAGGCGTGATCATCCGCTCCCAGGGCAGCGGTTCGGTGCTGGCCCGGGCTATCGGACGGGATCTGAAGGGCAAGACGAACCCGGTGCGTTATCTCATCGGCATTGCGCTGGCACTGGCGGGCGGGGTCCAGGCCAATGCCCTGGACTTCTCCGGTTTCGCGGTCTTCGCAGGCGTCTCGGTGCTCTGGCTGATTCCCGACCGCCGGATCGAACGGAACATCACCGCCGGAACAGCGCAACCCGGTCCTTGGCGGGCGGGGGCAGGCATCGTACGTGGCCGCCGGAACGAGCACCCCCACGCATCACTGCTCGGAGCCTTAAACAGCGGCACTGCGGACTTTGCCCAGCCGTGCGGGGAAGTCCTTGCATCCGCCCGGGGACACGCAGCCACCGTCCCGTGACCGGGACAACACCCATTGCCGGCGGGTAGTTCTCCCCATCGCGCGGTCTTCGCGTAGCCACTATCGTGTTGGTGGGGAAACGAAAGGGAACGATTCATGGCATTGGCGAACTGGGATGTGAATCCCTCAGCGGCACGGGCGGTGATTGCCGGGGTACGTGGGCACGCCGAATCCTTCGAACCCTTGGAAAAGGCGTTGAAGGCGTCGGTGGAGGACGCTGCTGCCTCCTCCAAAAGCACCTCGATCGCCGGTGCTCTGCAGTCCACCTATGAGGGCTACCTGGCCAAGGTTGCGGCCGTGGCCGGGCTGAGCGCCCTGAAAGTCGTTAATCAGGCCGACAAGATCGTGAACGCGTTCGTGGACGCCGACAAGACCATGGCGTCTATCGCCCGGCAAGCAATCGACGAAGTCCCCTCCTCCCTGGCGAATGCACAGTGAGCGTCGATCTCAGCGGGCTCCCGGAACTGCCGGACACCGGGGCACTGCGCGAAGACGCCCTGACGCTCAAGGAAGCAGCCGCCGCTTTGAAGGCGTTATGCGGCGACTGCCAGACCGGCTGGCGCCCGATCCAGGGCACCATCTCCTGCAGCAACGACCAGGAAGCCATCTACACGGCGCTGGACCGCATGGACGACTACGGGGAGGCACTGGACCTCTCGGCAACTGTCGTGGCTTCCGCGCTGGCCACCTATTGCGACGAGATCGACGGGCTGCGGAACCGCTACAACGCAGCGGTTTCCGCGTCCATGGTCTGTTACGCACCGGACGCCACGGTCGACGGCGCCCAGGATCCCACGCAAAAGGCACAGGACGAGGTCAACGCCGTGGCGGCCCTCATGCTGGGGATGGAACAACGTTGCGCCGATTCCATCAAGGCCGCTGATCCGGGCAGCAGCACACCCGCTCCCGACTATTCACGGCAGGACATGGCGCTGGCGGTTGGCGCCCAGGAGGCGCTCAAACGCCTGCGGACCGCGGATTTCCAGTTCACCGTCTCCATCACCATCTCCATCCGCACGCTGGACTACTCGAAGCTGGAGATCCCCTATGCGGATGGTTCCCTGCTCACCCACGAACGGCTGGTCCTGACACAGAGCAGCATCCGCACGGATGTGGCCGTCCGTGGCACCGCACCGGTTTTTTCCAGCTCACCACGCGCCACCATCGGGGAACCACCCCGATGGGCGAAGATCGGTGGCAATGTCCTCGGCGTCCTGGACGTCGGACTCACTGCATGGGGTGCGGGGTCCGACGAATGGAACGACGACCTGATCGACCATCCCGAATACTCGGAGAGGAAACAATGGGATAGCGCCATTAAGTCGGCCGGGCTGCGCACTGCCGGAGCCGCCGCCGGAGGCGCCGCCGGAACGGCAGTGGGCGCCGCTGCCGGTGCCGCGATCTTCGGAACCCTCGGGTCGGTGGTTCCCGTGGCCGGCACCGCCGCGGGCATTGCCGTCGGTGGCTTCCTGGGCGGCGTAGTCGGTGGATTCGTCGGCAGCACCGTCGGCGAAGGCATCGGCGGTTTCCTCGACAACATCTCGGACGGCGAAGGCCTGGGCGATGCCATCGGCAACGCATGGAATGATTTGTGGGGCTAATGCACGCCACCCAAGGAGCATCACATGCCTGAATACATCCTGACCGTGCTCATCCTGGCCGCGATCATGCTGGCCTGTGCGATCCCGCTGGGTGTGATGAGCTACCGCGGCTACCGCGGGAGCTGGCGCCGCTTCCTGGTGATGCAGCCTCCACTGATCCCCGTCGGGCGCTACTGGGGCCTGCTGACCAGCGCCGTGCTGGCATTGTTGGTTATTTGGGCCTGTGGGACGACCATGCTGAGCATCCTGCCACGCACCGGATCCTGGACCGGGCAGCATTCCTTCTGGCTCGTCACGGTCCCGGTCATCGTGTTGGTGGCCGCTGCCTACCTTTTCTCCTGGTGGCTGCCGCGGGCCTGGCGCCCCGGATGGCTGAGGGAACAGGACCGCGGCACCCGCCATGACCCCATGGCGCGGAGTCACCGCCATCCGGACGCCCACTGACCACCCACGCACGGTAGATAAACGGAACAGGCAAAAACATGGAAAACCGAATGACCGCCGGCCCGCTGTCGCTGGAGCTTCCCTCCGGTTGGGAACCAGGCCCAGGCATCGCTGGCACCGATGCCATCGCGCTGGCCCCCGCCGATTCCGCCGGAGGGTTCCGGCCGAACCTGGTGGTGAACTCCGAACCATTCAGCGGATCCACGGCCAAGCTCTCCACCGTGGTGCTGGCCACCCACCAGGTGACGATGTCCGACTACCACCTGATCGATGTCGAAGCGTGGGACGGTCTCGCATCCGAAGGCCGGCGCTTCGAATTCATGCACCGGCAGGGCGGCCTCCTGCTGCATTGCATCCAATACACAGCCAGCCTGAACGGGCTGGCCACCCATGTGACATTCAGCTGCGCCGAAGACCAGTTGGCCCGCTGGGACGCCGCACTCCTCGAGTGCGCCGAGACGATCGGGGCATCCGCATGAGCCCGTCCATCCCCGAGCGCGAACCGCGCCTCGATACGCGGGCCAGTGAACGCGCCGCCGTGCCGCGGGAGGAGCTCTCCGGGCTCGGAATCCGCCAGCCTTATCGCAGTGCCGGGCCTTGGCTCTCCCCCGACGCGCTGGCCATGCTGGGACTGTTGGGCCCACGGGCGAGCGTCGGGGTGTCGGCGGACGGCACGTCCCTGGTGAGCAGGCGAGGAGGCCTGGGAGTCTTCGAAAAGCGCGGCACGGCCCCGGCGCTGGAGGAACTGGTCGCAGCCGATCTGGCCTCCCGGGACGGCAAGCTGAGCGGCGCAGGACTCCTGTGCACCGGGCCGCTTCGCGATACGGCATCTGCCTGGCGCGTCATGACCCGGCTCGGCGGCCGGGAGTCGTTGCTGCAGCTGTGGATCGGCACCGCTGGCGACGCGCTGGTCCTGGCCGGACCCTCCTGGCACCAACAGATCCTGGCCGACCGGACCCAGGGGCCATTCAGCGGACATTCGCAGATCGACTACCTTGTTGCCGGTGAGGCGGCAGGCGTGGTCACCAGCTGGCTCGGCATCGGCCCGTCATGGTTCTGCAGGGAGCCGGCCTTCTCCATCGACCGCCGACTCTACGACGCGCGGCTCGCCGGCGACCAGGGGCACCCGGGAACCCCTCCCGGGCCTCCGGAGCTTTGGGAGCATCAGTGGCTGGCCTGGCAGATCGAGGACCAGCGCGGGCTTTCCAGTACGTTCCTCAACGCCGGCCCGGCCGGGCACTTCACCGTGCAGGCCAACGCCGGGGCAGCAGTGCTGGAACGCGTTCCCGCCCGCAATGTGTACCGCCAGCTGGCCATGTTGCTGGCAGACGGGAAGAGCAGGCTGCGTTAGCCATCCAGCGGTTGGCCCAACCAGCACCCCCGCTCCCGATCGGCCGCCTTGTCACCGTGTTGAGGAATCACTGGCGATGGTGGAAGCTTGGAGAAAACGCCGAAGCGATAGGGATCCACCATGCCGTCCATCGATCTGAACGCCGACGTCGGGGAGTCCTTCGGCAGCTGGAGCATGGGCGATGACGCGGCCATCTTCGGTTCCGTTTCCAGTGCGAACATCGCCTGTGGATTCCATGCCGGGGACCCGAGCACCATCGCCACGACAGCACGCGCCGCCGTCACCGCGTCGATCACCATCGGCGCGCACGTGGGCTACCGCGACCTGGTCGGTTTCGGCCGGCGTTTCATCGATGCCTCCCCCACCGAGCTGGCCGACGACGTGCTCTACCAGCTCGGAGCGCTCTCCGCCATGGCCCGGGCGGCCGGTGGAAGCGTCAAGTACGTCAAGCCCCACGGCGCCCTCTACAACGCGATAGTGCACCACGAGGCCCAGGCCAGGGCCGTCATCGACGGGATCAGGGCGTTTGGCGGGGAGCTGCCGGTGCTGCTGCTGCCCGGCTCGATCGCCCTGGAACTAGCGGACAAGGCCGGATTGCGCGGTGTCACCGAGGCCTTCGCCGATCGGAACTACACCCCCGAAGGCACATTGGTCCCCCGCCGGGACCCCGACGCGCTGCAACACGACCCGGAGGCAGCCACCGTCAACATGCTCCGGATGGTCACCGAGGGACGGGTGAAGGCCGTCGACGGGTCGCTGATCCCGATGAAGGCGGAGAGCATATGCGTGCATTCGGACGCCCCGGGCGCAGTCGCCCTGGCCTCGCACCTGCGTGCCGCCCTGGAAGACGCCGGGGTCCGGATCAACGGCTTCGCGTGAGCATCACGGCGATCCACCGTGCCGGTCACCGTTCGCTGCTCCTGGACCTGTCGGGGCCCGGCACGGCGCTGGCCCTGTCCTCGATGCTGGAGGCCGAGCCCCTGTCCGGACAACAGGAAGTGCTGCCCGGCGCCGGCTCGGTCCTGCTCTCCTTCGATACGGCTGCATCCGCCCGCCGGGCGGTTCCGGTGCTGCGCACCCTGGACCCGGGCGAGCTGCCCCCGGGTACCGGGAAGCTGGTCGAGATCCCCGTCCACTACAACGGGGCGGACTTGGACGAGGTCGCGGCGCTGACCGGACTCAGCCGCGAGGCGGTCATCTCCATCCATTGCGCCCACCCGTGGCTCGCCGTGTTCGGCGGCTTCGCCCCGGGGTTCGCCTACCTGGCAGCAACGGGCGGCGAGTTGTTCGTACCACGACGCGACACCCCGCGCACCAGGGTCCCCGCCGGTTCGGTCGCCCTGGCTGGCGGCTATTCGGCGATCTATCCGAGTCCATCGCCCGGGGGCTGGCAGCTGGTCGGGCACACCAATGCGCGACTCTGGTCACTGGAGCGCGCCGAACCAGCACTGATCCAAGCCGGGAACCGGGTCCGGTTCCTGCCCGCACGCGAGCATCTGCCTCCGCTCCAAACCCCGGAAAGCCACCCGGAAGGGCCCACCGAGCCCGGTGCCGATGCGCTGGAGGTCTTCGCCTCCGGGTTGCAGTCACTGCTGCAGGATAAGGGCCGTCGCGACATGGCCGGTATCGGGGTCGGAACCTCGGGCTCGGCCGATGCGGCTTCTGCGGCACAGGCAAACCGACTGGTCGGAAACGATTCCGGGGATGCCGTCATCGAGAACCTGTTCGGCGGTTTGTCGCTGCGCGCCCACGGTGACCAGGTCCTTGCCGTCACCGGCGCCCGGACCGGGCTGCTGGTCACATCACCCGGCGAGACCGGCCTGGTATCCACACCCGCCCAGGACGCACCGTTCCTGCTCCCCGACGGGCACCTGCTCACGCTGGGCCCGGCACGGGAAGGGCTGCGCTGCTATGTGGCTGTCCGCTGCGGATTCAACGAACCGGCGGTGCTGGGCAGCCGCTCGACCGACACGCTCTCGGGCCTCGGTCCGCAACCATTGGTTCCCGGACGGCTACTCCCGCTCGGCGCAGCAGCCGGGTCGCGCATCGTGGGCCATCCGGAGCCCGGTACCGTGCCCGAAGCGGGTTTCGCGGAGCCCGTCTTCCTGCGCGTGATCCCGGGTCCGCGCGATGACTGGTTCGGCTCTGCGGGCCTGGAGCGGCTGTGCGGGCAGGAATGGCTGGTGGATGCTGCTTCAAACCGGGTCGGCCTCCGCCTGGCGCTGCCCGTGGGCTCGCTGCCGCTGGAACGGATCAGGGCCGGGGAACCGGACAGCGAGGGCATGGTCACCGGCGCGTTGCAGGTGCCGCCGTCGGGACTGCCCGTGTTGTTCCTGGCCGATCATCCGGTGACCGGTGGCTACCCGGTGATCGGCGTCGTGGCCGAACGCGATGTGTGGACGGCCGCCCAGTTGCGGCCCGGGACCCGGATCCGGTTTTCCCTGGCAGACGAAGACGCCCCGGTCGAATAACGACCGGGGCGTGCCGCGGATACCTCGTGGTTCCGCTTACTTCTTGGGTACTGCTACCTCCAGGTGGCTGACGACATCGGCCTTGGTGCGCAGGTCATCGATCAGCGACTGCACTGCGGTGTTTTCCTTCTCGTCCAACGCCTGCTTCTTGAACGTCGCCTTCACGTCCTTGAACGCCGGGATCTTGGTCTTGGCCCCGGTCGCCGCGTCCGACTGCTCCTGGGCCTGGACTGCAGCATCGTAGGCCTTGCGCACTTCCTCGTCGGTGACGGTGAAGGGATCGAACATCTCCTTGATGAGCTTCTGGATCTTGACCTGGCGGACCAGCTGCTCATTGACCTGCTTCGCGTCGATGCCCTGCTTCTTCATCGCTTCGAGGAACTTGGCCGAGGTCAACGAACTCGCCTTGGCGATCTCGGCGAGCGCCGCGTCGGTTTCCTTCTTCGATGCGGTGAGCTTGTGCTTGTCCGCTGCCTGGCTCAACAGTTCGGTGCTGACCATGCCGGTCAGGGTCTGTTCCTTGAGCAGTGCCTGGTCCACCGGCTGCCCGGTGGTTGCGGCCTGCGCCGAAGCCTGGCTGAACTGCCCCTCGTAGGTCTTGGTGAACTCGGCCTTGGTGATCGGCACGCCGTCGACCTCGGCCACCGGATCAGGGATCCCCGCGACATCGGGCGTGGTCGCCTGATCGGTGGCGGGACTGGACGCGGCGGGGGTGGGCGCCGGCTCCGGGGCCGATGAGCAACCGGCGAGCACCGCCAGGGAGCAGGCTAGGGCCAGGGGCAGCAGCAACTTTTTCAGCACGATCGGACCTTCAGTCAGGCGGTGGGGGACCTGGCGAGAATATCAGCCGAGACTGGTGGCTCGCTGAATACCCACTGATGGACGCCGGCAGTTGGACACGACATCTCAGCTGGTTGCCGGGTGTCTGATTGAGCATCATCTCCACGTCGACTTCCTTGGCCCAGGGCCTACGGGCACTCTCCGATACCGAGGCACACGAACCCTGGAATTCAAGAACTGGCCAATCGTGCGGATGGAGAACTTCTGCTGCGCATCATTGGCCGACTCGCCAGGTGACAGCGGCGGAGATCCATCCGCGGCGGTCAGGCCAGTGACATGAACAGCTTTTCCATTTCCTTGCGGTCCATACTCGGATCCTCGCTGGTCAGGCACTGCTCAAGCCCCGTGGCGATAATCGCGAAACCGGCACGGTCGATGGCCTTGGAAACGGCTGCGATCTGGGTGACCACATCCTTGCATTCGGCACCCTCCTCAAGCATGCGGGTGACAGCGGCCAACTGACCCTGGGCCCGCTTGAGGCGGTTGATGACCGGCTTGAGTTCCGTGGGATCGAGCTTCATGGGGACATTCCTTTTCCTAGTCGTCTAAACCTCCATCAATCATACCCCTGGGGGTAATTTGGATACCCAGCGGGGTATATGAGAGGCTGGACGCACCACCGCCCATTCCCCTGGAACGCGGCAGCACTCCATCCACCACCACGCAAGGAGCCCCCCTCATGTGCAGGCCAGTCAAATGCAAGAAATGCTCGAAGACCACCTGGGCCGGCTGCGGTAACCACGTCCAGGATGTCATGCGGCACATCCCCAAGAACGAGCGCTGCAGCTGCGACCCCAACGCGCCCCGGGAAAAATCCGGCGGATGGCTTTCCCGGCTCCTCGGCGGCAGGTAGCCCACACCTCGACCATCACCCCTCCACCCGGAGATCACCACACGTGATGCGAGTCACCAGCAAAGGCTCGTTTGCCGCTAGTCTGAAGCAGTGATCTTCCTCAATGACGTGAAACCGGCCTACGACCTCACCTATAACGACGTGTTCATGGTGCCGTCCCGCTCGGCCGTCGCCTCGCGCACCGGCGTCGATCTGAGTACACCGGACGGGACCGGCACCTCGATCCCGTTGGTAGTCTCCAACATGACGGCCGTTGCCGGCCGCCGCATGGCCGAAACGGTGGCCCGACGCGGCGGCATCGCCATCCTGCCCCAGGACATCGGCCAGGAGGCGGCAGCCGACATGATCGCGCAGGTGAAGCGGGCCCATCCGGTCTTCGAAACCCCGATCACCGTCCAGGTCGACGATGCCGTTGCCACGGCGCTCTCGCTACTCGGCAAGCGCGCCCACGGCGCCGCAGTGGTTCTGGACGGACATCTCCCGGTGGGTATCGTCGCCGAAAAGGACTGCCTCGAGGTGGACCGATTCACCCGTATTTCGCAGGTCATGACCACGGATATCGTCACCGTGGCACCGGATGCCGATCTGCGCTCCGTCTTCGACACGTTGACCGGCCGCCATCTGGGCATGGTCCCGGTGATCGACGGCGAACGCCTGTCCGGAGTACTCACCCGCAAGGGCGTGCTGCGCTCCACCATGTACTCCCCCGCGGTGGACCCCGAGGGCCGGTTGCTGGTCGGTGGAGCCGTCGGGATCAACGGCGACGTGCGGGCCAAGGCCACCTCGCTGCTCGAATCCGGGGTCGACGTGTTGGTGGTCGATACGGCGCACGGTCACCAGGAAAAGATGATCGAGGCACTGCCGGCCATCACCGCCGCACGGGACGACTTTGCCCAGCGCACCGGGCGCCGGATCCAGATCGCCGCCGGAAACGTCGTCTCGGCCGCGGGCGTCGCCGATCTGGTCGCCTCCGGGGCCGACATCCTGAAGGTCGGGGTGGGCCCGGGGGCGATGTGCACCACCCGGATGATGACAGGAGTGGGCCGCCCCCAGTTCTCCGCCGTGCTCGAATGCTCGAGCGCGGCCATCGAGTTGGGCGCCGAAGTGTGGGCCGACGGCGGCGTAAAGTACCCGCGCGACGTCGCACTGGCCCTGGCCGCGGGAGCCGGTTCGGTGATGATCGGATCCTGGTTCGCCGGAACCTACGAATCCGCCGGGGACCTTTCCCACGACGCGAACGGCCGCCTCTACAAGGAAAGCTTCGGCATGGCCTCGGCGCGCGCGGTGCAGCAGCGCACCCGCCACCAGTCGGCCTTCGACCGGGCCCGCGCCGGGCTCTTCGAAGAGGGCATCTCACAGTCCCGGATGTACCTGGATCCGGCCCGACCGGGCGTCGAGGACCTGATCGACTCGATCGTTTCCGGGGTGCGCTCGGCCTTCACCTACGCCGGGGCCGACTCGATCGGGGAGTTCCGGCGCCGGGCCATCGTCGGGGTGCAGTCAAGCGCCGGCTACGAAGAAGGAAGGCCGCGCGACACCTCCTGGTGACGTACCCCCTTCCCGGTTTCCACCGCTCACCCGCCGCCGCTGCCTGCCTTTCCGGCCATGGCGTCCGCGTCCTTCGCCCGGCTTGGACACTCGGCATCCGGGCCGTATCCGCACCACTAGAAGCACCATCGGCCCGGCCCGTGGCACGCGTCAAGGTGACAGCTCACTGTCGGTTGGATTCTCGCATCCCCTGCTTCAAAGGAAGCCACCTCGACGCCACCCTGACAACGGTGTGCCCGCACCCCGTGGCATGGACCCCGCACCGGGCCCCCTGCCGGTACAGTCGAGCCTTTACCAATCTCATTTTTCAAAGGAGTTTCATTGTTCGGGGGAAACAACACGGCAGGGGTCGCCAGGCTCCGGCTTGCCACGGTCGTCGCCACCATGTTCAGCGTCGGACTCGTCGCCACGGGCTGTACGACAGCACCGGTACCGACGGCCGACAAGGCCGAGCCACACGCCACCGTGGTTCGCGTGATCGACGGAGACACCATCGTCGCCGACGTTTCGGGAACCGAGGAAACCATTCGATTGCTGAACCTCGACACCCCGGAAACCAAGGATCCGAGCGTGCCAGTCGAATGCCTTGGCCCGGAAGCCACGGAATTCATGGAATCCCTGCTGAATCCGGGCGACGAGATCGACCTGGAATACGACGTGCAGCGCCTTGATGCGTACGGCCGCACACTGGCGGGCGTCTACAAGGACGGCTCCCTGGTCAATGCGGACATCGCAGCGGCGGGTCTCGGCGTGGCGGTGACCTACCCACCGAACGAACGCTTCTACGCCGAGGTGAAGGCCGCAGAAGCCATGGCACAGAAGGCCGCAGAAGGGCTCTTCAGTCCGGACGTCGCCTGCACCGTTCCCGCCATGGCGACGGCGGTCATCGACGATCTGGAAAACCTCGAACCGGCCGACCCCGGGTCTTCGGCGTCGGCGGGCAAGGCCTTGGCCGTCGTCTCGGCCGCCGTGGTTGCCGGAAAGGCGAAGAGAGCGGGCCTGAAGGCCTTGAATACCGCCGATGACGGGGTCCGCGGTGCCGTCTGGGCTACCAGCAAGGGCAGGTACCTGCCAGGGGTCGATTCCGCTCTCGAAGGCGCGCGGACATTGGAAACCCAGCTGACCAAGGACCTTTCGGTTCTGGCCAAGAAGGAAAAGGCCGAACGCCTGGCAAAGGCCGAGGCAAAGAAGAAGGCAGAGGCCAGGCAAAAGGCAATCGTGGCCGAGCAGCAAGCAGCGGCCCGGCGCAAGGCAGCAGCCACGAAGCGTTACGTGGCCCCGAAAAAGAGCTACCGGGCACCGGCACAACCCCGAAAGCGAAGCACCGGTGGCGGATCATACTCCGGCTACAACGGTCCGCGCTGCTACGCGCCGGGCGGAAAGAGCTGGAGGCCCTGCTGACCACCAGGCCAGTCCTCCCCGGACACGGGATGCCCACCTGCTCCGCACCGAGCTGACGGCAGCCCCGGCGGAAAACCCCGCGAGCCTTGACCTAGGGCTGACATGGGGTTGAACTGATCCCATGGCAACAGCTGGCACGGCAATCGAAATAAACGCGCTGCGGGTGCGGCGGGGGAAGACCGAGGTCCTCTCCGGGCTGGTGCTGAGCGTTCCCGCCGGCGCCGTCGTGGGCCTGCTGGGTCCCAGCGGATGCGGCAAGACCACACTGATGCGCTCCATCGTGGGCACCCAGAAAACAGCCGGCGGGGACGTGCTGGTGCTGGGTGAACCGGCAGGCTCCCCCGGCCTGCGCCGCCGGGTCGGTTACATGACCCAACAGGCAAGCATCTACGAAGACCTCTCCGTGAGGCAGAATCTGAAGTACTTTGCCCGAGTCCTCTCGACCGGAGCCGAGGACGTAGCCCGGGTGCTCGAGCTGACCGATCTGAGCGCCAAGACCGACCAGCTTGCAGCTTCCCTCTCCGGAGGCGAACGCAGCCGGCTGTCCCTGGCGGCGGCGTTGCTGGGGCGTCCCGAGCTGCTGGTGCTCGACGAGCCGACCGTTGGGCTTGACCCGGTGTTGCGGGCCGACCTCTGGGCCCTTTTTCGTCTGCTCGCAGACGCCGGAACCACGCTGCTGGTATCGAGCCACGTCATGGACGAGGCGACCCGTTGTGACAGGCTGCTGCTCATGCGCGAGGGCACGATCATCGCCGACGATTCGCCCGACGGACTGCTTGAATCCACCGGAACAAGCACCGCCGAGGCAGCATTTCTCGCCATCATCGCTCAGGACGGGAGCCGCAAACCGCCACCGAAGGAGCAGGTCGCCGCACCTCCGCCTCCGGCGCCCCGGCACCGCCTCAGCGAAGGCGACACGCCATGAACGCCTCCGGGACGCTAGCCACCGCTGGTCGGGTGTTGAACCAGATCCGGCACGATCCGCGCACTATCGGGCTGCTGCTGCTGGTGCCCAGCCTGCTCATTGGCCTGGTTGCCTGGATCTTCACCGACACCCAGGTCTTCTCGACCATCGGGCCGGCGATGATTGCACTTTTCCCCTTCATCATCATGTTCCTGGTCACCAGCATCGCCACCCTGCGTGAACGGCGCAGCGGCACCTTGGAACGGTTGCTGAGCATGCCGCTGGGCAAGGGCTCGTTCATTCTGGGTTATGCGTTGGCGTTCGGCCTGCTGGCAGTGGTACAGACAGGCATTGCCGTCTGGTTTTCAGTGGGTTTCTGCGGGCTGGAGATCAAGGGCCAAATCTGGCTGCTCTTTGCCGTGGCAGTGGCAGATGCTCTGCTGGGAACGGCATTGGGCCTTTTGGCCAGCGCCTTTGCCCGTACCGAATTCCAGGTCGTGCAGTTCATGCCGGCCTTTATTTTCCCGCAGATCCTGCTTGGCGGGATCTTCCTGCCCCGGGACCAGATGCCCGCGGTCTTGGAGACAATCGGCGACTGGCTTCCGCTCTCCCACGCCATCGACGCGTTGACGGCGACGGCCGATAACTCGCAGGACGCCGGCTACATCGGCGTCCGGCTCCTGTTCATCGGCGCATGGATCATTGGATCGCTAGTCCTCGGTTCGGTGACCCTGCGCCGGCGTACCGCTTAAGCCGGGGTCGCCATTGCTCGCTGGCTACAGCCAGGGTGCGGTGCCCTGCGAATGCTCGAATACCAACGAGGTCTGGGTACTGGCCACCGCGGGGTTCGCCGACAGGTTATCGAGCACGAACTGGCGCACGTCATCCGAATCGCGCACGGCCACATGGATCAGGAAATCATCGGTGCCACCCAGGAAGAACAGCTGGGTGACGCCGGGCTTGGCCCGCATCTCCTCTGAGAAGGCGCCCATCAGGTGCCTTGCCCCGGGCCGGATCCGCACGAAGATCAGCGCCTCGAGCGCATGGCCCAGAACCTCGGGGGCCACCTCGACGGTGAATTTGCGAATCACCCCGGCCGAACGCAGCGCGTTGAGCCGGGCCAGGCAGGTGGAGGGGGCGATGCCGAGCTCCTCGGCCAGGGAGTTGTTGGTCCGGCGGGAGTTCTCGGTCAGCATGCGCAGCAGACCACGATCGATGTCATCCAGCTCGACGGGAGCCCGGCCCCTGATTTTCTTCGACGCTGCGGGCATTTTCGTACCAACTTCCGTAGGAATTCAACTATTTCATCATAAACCCCTACGAATATCAGCCGATGGGTACAATCAGCCGTAGAAAGCCCAGGATCGGGCCAGGAAGTTCAGTTCGGATTTATCTACCATGAAGCCCCGGGCCACGCCCGGGTCGGCCAGGAGCAGCGCATGATCATCGGCGTCCCGAAGGAAGTCAAGAACAACGAGTTCCGGGTGGCTATCACCCCGGCCGGAGTTGCCGAGTTCATGACCCACGGCCATGAAGTGGTCATCGAGGCCGGGGCAGGGCTCGGTTCAGGGATCACTGACGGATACTTCGCCGCGGCCGGCGCGAGGATCCTCGAGGATGCCGATGCCGTCTGGTCCACCGCCGGGATGGTACTCAAGGTCAAGGAGCCGCAGCAGGCCGAATACCACCGGATGCACGAGGGCCAGATCCTCTTCACCTACCTGCATCTGGCCGCCTCGGCCGCCTGTACCAACGCACTGCTCGAATCCGGCACCACCGCCATCGCCTATGAGACGGTGGCTTCGGGCCGCGCACTGCCACTGCTGGCACCGATGTCCGAGGTCGCCGGCCGGCTTGCCGCGCAGATCGGGGCGGTCCACCTGCAACAGCCCAACGGCGGCTCGGGCATCCTGATGGGCGGGGTCCCGGGTACCCGCCCGGCGAAGGTCGTGGTGATCGGCGGCGGCGTGGCGGGCGAGAATGCGGCGGTGGCAGCCGTTGGGATGGGCGCCGACGTGACCATCATCGACATTTCGTTGTCCCGGCTGAAGGAGATCGACACAGTTCACCAGGGCCGGATCAAGACGCTTGCCTCCTCGAAGTATGCCATCGGCGTCGAGGTTGCGGAAGCCGACCTGGTCATCGGCTCGGTGCTGATCCCGGGTGCCGCGGCACCGAAGCTGGTCACCTTGGACATGGTCGAGCGGATGCGTCCCGGTTCGGTGCTGGTGGACATCGCCATCGACCAGGGAGGCTGTTTCGAGGGCTCGCACGCCACCACCCACGAGGACCCGACCTTCAAAGTCCACGATGCCATCTACTACTGTGTGGGTAACATGCCCGGCGCCGTTCCGCAGACCTCGACGGCCGCCCTGACCAACGCCACGCTTCCCTATGCGCTGCGCATTGCCGACAAGGGCTGGGAACAGGCCATGCGCGAAGATGCAGGACTTGCCGAGGGCCTCAACATCCACGCCGGCCAAGTCACCTACGCACCGGTTGCCGAGGCGCTGGGGCTCAGGCATGTGGAAACGGGTTCACTGCTCTAGGAGCGGATCCGGTGCGGCATCGGCACGAAGAGCTCAGCCTTCCCGGCGCCGGTACCTGATCCAGGCAACCGTCACGAGGACCACCAAGACCGCAGCGCCGGCGATCCACTGCCAACCCAATGCGAACCAGGCCAGGAACACCGCCATGCCAACGGTGGAATACAGCAAGGCCCAGAGCAGGCAACCAACGATGACCGAGGGAATATACCGTCCCAGTGCCATCCGGCCCACGCCGGCGCTGGCGTTCACGGCGGTCTGGATGCCGACGGTCAGGAACGCGAGCGGGACGGCGAAGATGCCCCAGCGGGTGATGAACTTCTGTGCCCGCTGGTAGATCGGCCCGGTCAGAAGATGCTCGAAGCGGGTGTGCTGCACTCCGGCGGCGATGCCGCGGCCCAGCCAATAGGTGGTGTTGGCACGCGCCATGGCGAGCAGGAAAAGAAACGAAAATGCCCATCCAAAGGGTGCGTCCTTGTACCAATCCATGCTCGCAAGTCTATCGGCCGGTCGATATCCAGCTGACCGTTTTCAGGGTGACGCGGCGCGCACCCGGCGACCGGCCCGGCGCCTCAGGCTACCGATTTGATCCGGCGGACCAGGTAGGCGCCGGTGAGGCCGATCAGGGCCGCCACGACGAACAGTGCCGTATACCCGCCGAGCACCTTGACCGAGAAAAGTGCCAGCGCCGGAGCGATGACCTGCGGCAATGAGTTGGCGATATTGATGATGCCCAGATCCTTGCCCCGCCCCGCAGCAGAGGGGAGCACCTGGGTGAGCAGCGCAAAGTCCACGGCGAGGTAGGCGCCGAAGCCGGCCCCCAGCACGGCGGCACCGACCAGCGCGCCGGCCCACACCGGGAAGATCGCCATGATCAGCGCGGCACAGGCGATCACGATGGAGGCCCCCATGACAAAGACCTTGCGCCGCCCCGTCCGATCGCTCCACGGGCCGGCCAGCACCGCGGTGATGATCACCATGACGGCATAGATCCCGGTGAGGATCAGCACGCCCTCGGCGGGGTTCGGGTACTTGATCACGTCGGTGAGGAAGAAGAGCAGGTAGACGATGGTCATCTGGTTGCCCACGTTCATCATGAAGCGTGTGAGCCATGCCCAGCCGAAATCAGGGTTGTGTGCCGGATTGATCCAGAAACCGGACAGGAAGGAACGCCAGGCGAACGGCGGACGCGCGCTTTCCGGGAGTTCCGGATCATCCGGTTTGATCATGTAGGGAATCACCGAAACCGCCAGCGCGACGGCGCAGATGAAATAGCCCACGGCGATGTTTCCGGTGATCACGAAGCCCACCACCGAGCCGAGCATGATGCCGGCCGTCTGTCCCATGGCGGCCATCCCGCCCACACGCCCGCGCTGGAGCACCGGCACCCGGTCCGGGATGGCCGCAGTGACAGCCGAGTACATCGCGTTGGCGCCGGCCTGCACGCCGCACCAGGCCAACAGCATCAACGCGACGCTCGAGGCGCCGGCCAGGAAGAGCAACGACGCCACACCGAGGATGGCACCGACAAGGATCCACGGTGAACGGCGTCCCAGCCGTGATGTGGTTCTATCCGACAGCGCACCGAAGAGCGGATTGGCTACCAGTGCCACCGAGGCGCCGCACGCCGTCACCAGCGTCAGGATGGCTTCCTTGCTTTCCGGGGAGATGGCAGTGGCCTGCAGCCCGAGCAGGATGTTGATCGGCGCAAAAAAGGCGATGTTGATGCCGACATTGACCAGCGCTACCCCGGTGACCCAGCCCCTGGTGACCCTCCGGGTGGGTTCGGCTAGCGCCTCCGGGGCAGTCTCGGGGCTCCCTCCCGGTCCGGTGATGCGGAAATCACCCATCACAGCATCCCGGAGATCAGACCAGTCCCGATGGATCCAACCAGCCCGATGATCAATAGCCAGGCGATGGGCTTGTGGTATTTGCGCAACTTGTTCATGGTCAGTTCATCGTAGGCGAGTAGCTGGTCCCGAGTCCTCCCGGGAGACCTTTGCCCGGCGGGGTTGGCAGGAATCGAAACGCTATCGTGACCCGCCAGCAGCCCTCAGTCCGGGCCCGATGGCCGCACATTGCATCTAATGGGAGCGCATTTAACCACACCCTAGCGGCCCTCAGCGCGTCCGCCGCCGCCAACTAGCCGGGCGCCAGCTAGTCTGGAAGCATGACCGAAGCGCTCCCGCCGGAACGAACCTGGAAGCCGCGGCACCGCGGCTGGAAGCTGGCGCACCACTTGGTGCCGGCCTTCGTCCTGATCACCTTCCTCGCAGGCATCGGCATCCTCTCGATTTACTACGGACGACTGACCCTGGCCAGCGCAATCATCACCATCGCCGTCGCCGCTGCGGCCGCCGTGATTTCCGTCTTCATGCGCCCCGCCGATGATGCGGAGACCGGGCTTGCCGACGTGCAAACCAGCACCGGGGTGCGCGCCGGAACCTACTTCCCGATGTTCCCGGTGTCCAAGGTGCTGGCAGCGGTCATCGTCGGCTTCGGCGTCATAGCCACGATCTCCGCGCTAGCACTCGGGGCGAAGCTACTGTTCCTGCATAATTCCAGGCCGTTGTTCCTTGCCGTCGCGGCGACGATCGCCCTACTGGCCGCAGGGCTGCTGATCCTGGCCAAGGGTCTGGGCATGGCCAGGCTGGCCGCGGCCGCCCAGCCGGCAGGAGTCTATTTGACTCGCAGCCGGGTCCTGGTCTTCGGCGCCCAGGGCAGCCGCGAGATGTACTGGGCTGAGGTCGGCAGGATCGACGCCGAGGACCCCCCGGGCCGCCACCCGCTCGGACTGCGCGGACCGGCGCTGCTGATGCTGCGTAAGCAGCCGGGCCCCCCGGCGCCGGGCAGCCCCATCTCCGACCAGAGGTACGACCGGATGCAGATCAACGTGCAAGACCTTGCCGTGGACCCTGACCGGCTGCTTGCCGCACTGGATTTCTATGCCGGGCATGGGCCCGAACGCGCCGAGCTGGGGACCGCCGCATCGCTGGAACGCATAGCCATGTTGGCTTAACGGTGTTGGCTTAACGGGCCAGCTTGCGCAGGTCCACGGCGGGATCGGCGAGCAGGTCGGCGGCGACGACGATCCGGCGGTCGATGATCCGGCGGGCCGCGCGGATCGCAAGCCCCCCGTCAATGGATGCGGCTCCGGCCATGGTGCCGTCTGCCGCCAGCCGGAAGACCACCTGCGAACCGTCGGGATTCGAACGCACCACGCTGGTTCCCGGGGCCGCCATGTCACCGACGCCCTCCACATGCACCCCATGCCGGTCGGACCAGAACCAGGGCGCTCCGGGAGATGCCGGGTTCTGGCCCAGCAGCGCCGCAGCCGTTACGGCCCCGGCATTGCGGGCGTTTTCCCAGTGTTCGGCCCGGCGTTCCAGATGCCCGTCGGCGGCACGGATCCGGGCCACGTCGCCCACGGCGAAGACCCGGGGCGCCGAGGTGCGCCCATGCGGATCGATGATGATGCCGTTGTCGGTCTCCAACCCGGCGGTCTCGGCGAGCGCCGTGTTCGGGACGATGCCCACTCCCACGAGCACCGCGTCGGCCTCGATGCTCCGCCCGGATTCCAGGTGGACGGTGCGGACCGGTCCCTCGGCGGTGATCTCGACGGGAAGGCCGGTGAGGACCTCGATGCCGCGATCCGCATGCATCAGGTGCAGCCGGGTGGCCAGTTCGGGACCCAGCGCCGGAACCAGCGGCGGGTCGATGGGGTCGATCAGCACCACGGTGGCGCCGAGTTCCAGGGCGGCGGAGGCAACCTCGGCGCCGATGAGTCCGGCACCGATGATCGCCAGCCGGATGCCGGGGGCCAGCGCAACACGCAGCCTGTCGGCGTCGGCCATGGTGCGCAGCTCGAAGAGCGCCGGGTCCCGGGCCCCGGGGATCGGCAACCTGCGTGCACTGCCCCCGGTGGCAAGCACCACGGCGTCGGCATTAAGCGTCTGCCCGTTCTCCAGCACTACGGTGCCGGTAGCTGCATCCAGCGCAACCACACTCCCGGTCACGAGCGTGATCCCCTGTTCACTGAACCAGGCGGCGGGTGAGAGTTCGATGTCGGCCACCCCTCGGCGCCCGAGCAGGTATTCTTTGCTCAGCGGGGGCCTGTCATAGGGCAGCGGGGCCGGGTCCACGATGGACAGCGCGCCGGCGTAGCCCCGGGCGCGCAGCTCCCGGGCGGTGTTGTATCCGGCCAGACCACCGCCGATGACCAGAACTGATGCGGGATTCACGGGGTGGTCTTCCATTTAGGCGCCGGCGTGGGGGAAGAGCAGGATCTCCCCGTCCTTCACCTCGACCTTGTGCGATCGGGCGGCGACCGTTGCCGGCAGGCACAGTGCGGCGCCGGTCTTCAGGCAGAAGCGGGCGGAGTGCACCGGGCATTCCACCTCGGTACCTTCAACCCAACCCTCCGCCAGCGAGGCCGTTTCATGGGTGCATTCGTCGTTGATGGCGTAGAAGTTGCCATCCTCGGCGTGGAAAATGGCGATGTCCTCGCCCGTACCGTTTTCGTCGCCAGGGACGACCATGGCCTCGCCCTCGTCGATTGCGTCGACGGAACCCACATTGATTGGATCGCTCACGGTACTACCCCTTGGTTGGTGCTGGTGCGGCACATTCGGCCGCCCTCCCCTCAAGTGTTCCCCGCCGTGTGCCCAAAGGGCAATTGGGCTGCCCGTCCTCCTGCCGTTTCCCCGCACGGCGAACGGCAGGGGTTTCCTCCCCGACCTGTCAGCCGCCCTCCCCGAAAGCACCGGCGATATCCACCGCGGCCGCAGCGGTCATCTCTCCGCCATCGAGCTTCACCTCGTAGACCATGGTCCGCAGCCCGTTTCCCACCAGGATCCAGGCAGTGGTTTCGCCGCGGCTCACCTCAAGGCCCGTCAACCGGGGATCAAGGTGGCAGAGGTGCCTGGAAGAGGAGCCCAAGTCGTCAAGGAGCTCGCACCACACCTCGTGGCGGCCGGGGTCACCGGGTATCGTATCGGGTTCCCCCTCGAAGGGAGCCCGGACAGTGGCACCTCGTTTCCTGAGCGACTGCACGATCTGACCGCGGGTGCCATCCAGCTGAAGCGTGACCTCGCCACCCGGAAATCGGATGACGGCAGCGTCCCCGGTGGACCCCAATTCGGTGAAAAGCGATGCAGCTTGGGTGCGTTCCACCATCGCGAGCTCGCGGAGGAGGCGCCCTGCAGGGGTCATTCGGAATTCCATGGTGGCACACTAGCGGGTCTGTGCCGGTTTCCATACCCTGAACCCATGGACATGCCCTTCATGGAATCGCAAGGTGCGGGCCCCGCCAGACGCACCGTTCTGGGTTTCGGCTCGCTGGTTGTGGGACTCGGGTTGCTTTCGGCTTGTACCCCGTCCGCCGGCCCCACCCCTGATCCGACGGCACCATCCTCCGATCCCGCCACCGTACCGGGTCCGGTCATCACCGCCACACTGGCCACGGGATTGGACACACCCTGGTCCATCGCTTTCCTTCCGGGCGCCGAGGCCCTGGTCTCGGAACGCGACACCGGTGCCATCCGGAGCATCGGACCGGCCGGGACCCCGGTCGTGGCAACGGTTCCGGGCGTGGTGCACGGCGGCGAGGGCGGCTTGCTGGGGCTGGCACCCTCCCCCGATTTCACCTCAACGGGGCAGCTCTTTATCTACTACACAGCGGTCGACGGAAACCGGGTCTCACGCTTCGCCCATTCCCGGGCGGGGCTGGGACCCGAACAGGTCCTGGTTTCTGGGATTCCGTCGGCGTCGATCCACAATGGCGGTCGGATCAAGTTCGGTCCAGACGGATACCTCTACATAGGCACCGGCGACGCCGGTCAACAGGATGCGGCGCAGGATATCGGGTCGCTGGGCGGCAAGATCCTGCGCGTGGATCCCGACGGTGCGGCGGCGCCCGGAAACCCTTTCGGTTCGCTGATCTTTTCCTTCGGCCACCGCAACGTCCAGGGACTGGCCTGGGACGCCTCGGGGCGGATGTGGGCCAGCGAGCTCGGCCCGGACCGCGACGACGAACTGAACCTGATCACCCCCGGGACGAACTACGGTTGGCCGCTGGTGACCGGCGCCCAGGCGGATGTGCGCTTTGAACCGGCAGCCCATGTCTGGCCATCCACCGCCGATGCCTCCCCCAGCGCCTTGGCCATCGACGACGGCGTCGCCTATGTTGCTGCGTTGCGCGGGGAAAGGCTCTGGACCCTGCCGCTGCCCACACGTGGCCGGGAGAATGCCGGCGGGGGAACCCTGTCTGGATCCACCGAGTACTTCCAGGGAGAATACGGTCGGTTGCGCGATGTGGTCCGGGCACCGGATTCCAGCCTGTGGATCGCCACGAACGAGGGCTCCTCCTCGCGGATCCTGCGGTTGGTTCCAGGCAGGGGATGACCCAGCCGACGCCACGGCAACGGTTTGCGGCACGTCACCCCGCTGGGTACCGCCCCGTCCAGCGCCGCTATCGGCGGTCAGCCGCCGTAGATGATGTTCCATCGCCGCACGGTGCGTTCGGCGATGAGGCCGTGGGCATGGAAGGGATCCCCGTTCATGAGCAGGGCCACTGCGTCGGCATCTTCGCCCTGGATGATCAATAACGCGCCCGGGATGCCGTCGTCGTTAAAGGGACCGCTGGTCAACAGCGTTCCGTCTTCGAACAGGGCACGCAGGAACTCCACGTGACCGGGCCGGTGATGATCGCGTTCGGGGAGTGTCGACTCGATGTAGCTATAGGTAACGGCGAATGCTGCCACGATGCCTGTGGCCTTTCCCTAGAATTTCCGCACCCCGGAGCGGGGTCTGCACATAATCTGCCAGCCCGGGGGCGCTGCGTCCACTTTGCTACGGCGCAGCCTGACGGTGCGTCAAGATGCAGGTGCGCATGCAAGGAGCCGCAGCAAATTGCAAGGTGCCCTGTACCCGCCGCAGCGATGCGCGCATTGCGCCCTGCGGGATCGGATCGGGTGTTTGCCGGGGCCCAGGCGTTCGAGTCCCGGCACGGCCCGCAACGCCCGCGAGTCACGGCAAGAGTGCCAGCTTGGCCGGGGCGTCGGTACCGTCGAGGGGATGCCCGGGTTATCGTGGGGAGGTCCAGCAACCGTCCGGAACCTCTGGAGCACATCATCATCGATTCCAAGACCATCGTCATCACCGGTGCCAGCAATGGGATCGGCGCCGCCGCCGCCCGAAAGCTCTCCGCCCTGGGTCATCAGGTGGTGCTGGTCGGAAGGAACCGCGAGCGGACCGCCGCGCTGGCGTCCGAGTTGAAGTCCGGATATTTCCTGGCCGATTTCTCCGACCTCGCAGAGGTCCGGGAACTGGCCGCAAACCTACGGGCGGCACACCCGCGCATCGATATCCTGGCGAACAACGCCGGGGGCATCTTCACCGATGTCCGGCAGGAAAGCCATGACGGACACGAGCTGACCTTCCAGGTGAACTACCTTTCACCATTCCTGCTGACCAGCTTGCTCCTCGACCGGCTGGTGGCCAGCCACGGGACAGTGGTCAACACCTCATCGGTGGCCAGCCGCCTGTATGGACATCTGGACCTGGAGAACTTGGAAAGCCGGGGTTCCTACACCGCCGCCCGTGCCTACGGCACCGCAAAGCTGGCACAGATCCTTTTCACCGGCGAGTTGCAACGGCAGTACGGTCCGGCCGGGCTCAACGCCGCAGCCTTCCATCCGGGCATCGTTTCCAGCGGATTCTCCGCCGGGCCCGGGGACGCCATGCGCGGCGTGTACCAAAACCGGTGGATCAAGCCGTTCCTCACCCGTCCGGAAAAGGGTGCGGACACCCTGGTGTTCCTTGCGACGACACCCGCGGGAACGGGGTGGAAGCCCGGGTCCTATTTCGTCCGGCGCAAACTTTCCAAGGTCCCCGGCCAGGCATCCGACACCGCGCTGTCCACGGCGCTCTGGGAGCGCAGCAAGGCACTTCTGGCACTGGACTAGGCCACCGCCCCGGTGGCATCGTTCATCTGGGTGCGGTCGGATCGGCCGGCGCATCCTGCCGCCGTTCCTTGAGCAGGTCCTTGTTGCGCACCAAACGCAGCGCGGTGACCAGAAGCAGCCCCCCGATCATATTGAACAACAGCGTATAGCCGAACCACCCCAGCCAATCGAGGTAGCTCACCTGCACCCCGGCATGGATGGCCCCGAAGATCAGTAGTGAATCGAGAATGGAGTGGAAGAGTTGCAGGCCGGCAAGCAGGAACCCGCCGGAGACGGCCGCGATGATCTTGGCCACCTCCGAGTCGGTGCCGTGCTGCATGCGTGTCATCAGCGTGATGGTGCTGCCGCCCAGGACCGCCAGACACACCGATTGCCAGCCGAATCCGGCTCCCGTGAAATGCTCGGCGCTGGACCTCAATTCAGGTATCCACTGCGGAAAGGCCTGCACGACAATCCACATGAAACACCACCCGCCGACGAGGTTCATGACCAGGGTCCCGCCCCACAGCTTGAAAAGCTGACCGATTCCGGCCTCCTTGGCGGCCACTGCGGCGATCGGGACCAGGAACCCCTCGGTGAACAGCTCGCTTTTGGCCAGCAGCAGGGCAACGAACCCGATGCCGAAGGCCAGCCCTGCCAGCAGATGGTCCTGCGTCTGGTGCATGACCGCCAGGTAAGCCATCACCCCGATGCCCACTTCCAGCCCGCCGAAGGTTCCGGTCACGAGGATGGTTGGCCAGGTCCGCGCCAGGCGTTGGGCACCTTCCTCGACGATGCGGTCGAAGGACTCCTCGATCTCCGACTCGACCGGGGCATCATTGCTCCCCAACTGCCGTCTGCGCGCATCCGAACTCATCGGGGTCCTCCGTCCCGTTGCACGATCGGCTGAATTTCCCCTGCGGCACCCCACCGAGTGCGTGAATCATCGTTCACAGTGAGGGCCCCGCCCGTCTTGGGCCGAGCCATCGGCCAACTAGGCGACCCCGTTGCGATCGGTGCACGTTCCAAAGACATCACATCGGGGTGATGCGGCCCCGGATGCGGTGACAGCCTCCCCGGCAGCGAACCGGGCCACTGTCCCCTGTCGATCTCCGAGAACCCCCTGGTGTCCACCCTGCCGACGAACATCGACCGGGAGCATTCAAGTGCCTCCCCGGCGCCATCACGGAAGCTGGCAGAGGGGTTCAGGACGGGTCGCATCCGGAGGTCTCCTTTCAGGGGTGCGGCAGGTTCCGCATCCTCATTCTCCATCCCCCCGGCTCACATGGATAGATGCACATCACGTCAAACTAGTTGCACCTAGGCAACCAATTCTATATAGTTGACATTAATCAACCATCTTCCACGTTTTTTGGAGTCACGTTTTGCCCCGAGAAAAAACCACCGTTAAAGCGGCACCCGCCCTGTCCGAATCAGGCATGACCCATCGCCAGGTACTCCAGTCACTGACCGGCCTGCTCATGGGCATGTTCGTATCGATCCTGGCCGGCACCGTGGTCTCCACGTCGCTGCCAGTCATCCTCTCCGACCTCAAGGGCGACCAGACCGCCTACACCTGGGTCATCACCGCCACCCTGCTGGCCACCACGATCTCTACCCCCATCTGGGGCAAGCTCGCCGACCTGTCCAACCGCAAGGTGCTGCTGCAGCTCTCACTGGTCATCTTCGTGGTTGCCTCGGCCATCGCCGGGTTCTCGCAGGACACTTCCATGCTGATCACCATGCGCGTCTTCCAGGGCCTGGGCGCCGGTGGCCTGACCGCGCTGAGCCAGATCGTCATGGCCGATATCATTTCTCCGCGTGAGCGCGGCAAGTACATGGGCTTGTTTGGTGCCGTCATGGCCCTGGGCACCGTGGGCGGCCCGCTGATCGGCGGCTTCATCACCGACTCGATCAACTGGCGCTGGAACTTCTTCATAGCACTGCCGTTCGCCGCCATCGCCATCATTCTCATCCAGAAGACCCTGCACCTGCCCACCAAGGCCAAGCGCAAGGTCAGCATCGACTATGCAGGCATCGTCCTACTCACCGCAGGCGTCTCGCTTCTCCTGATCTGGGTTTCCCTCGGTGGCAAGCAGTTCGACTGGGCTTCAAGCACCAGCATCATGATGGTTCTCGGTTCAGCCGTGGCGCTGATCGCCTTCATCATCGTGGAACTGAAGGTCTCCGAGCCGATCATCCCACTCTCGATGTTCAAGAACCGCACCTTCACCCTTGCCGTCTTCGCTTCGATCTCAGTGGGCGTGTCGATGTTCGGCACCTCGGTCTTCCTGGCCCAGTACATGCAGTTGGCCCGCGGTGCCAATGCCACCCAGTCCGGCCTGATGACCATTCCCATGATGGCAGGCCTGTTGATCGTCTCCACCGTGGCCGGCGCCCTGATCTCCAAGCATGGTAAGTGGAAGGCGATCATGGTCACCGGTTCGCTGCTCCAGCTCGCCGGGCTCTACCTGCTGGGGACCATCCACTTCGACACCAACTTCGTCCTCGTCTCCGTCTACATGTTCCTGTTGGGCGCCGGCCTGGGCATGGTCATGCAGAACCTCGTACTGATTGTCCAGAACGCAGTCACCCCCGCCGAAATCGGCGTGGCCAGTTCCGGCATCGCCTTCTTCCGCTCCCTGGGCGGAACGGTCGGCGTTTCGGTCCTGGGTGCGCTCATGGCCACCAAGGTCGTGGACCTGTTGGGCGCCCGGGCCGCAGACATGCAGGCAGCCATCGCGGCTTTGGGCGAAAAGGGAAAGGAAGTGGGCGCGGCGCTGGCTAGCGGCAACATCCCGTCGGTCCACAGCCTGCCGGACTCGGTACGCACCATCATCGAGTCTGCCTACGGCGACGCCGTGGCACACGTCTTCATGATTGCCGCCCCCCTGAGCATCCTCACCATCCTGGCCATCGTCTTCCTGCCGAACCTGGAACTGAGCAACCAGACCCGGCACCAGCGCGAAGAGACCGACGCCGCAGCGGCACTAACCGCCGAGGGGTCGGAAGCTACCGAAATCCTGATGGCCGACGCCGAAGCAGCCGTAGGGGCTTCGACCCCCGGAGTCGGTCCGGAAGCGGGACGCCGCTAGCATGAACTGCCTGACCGATCCTTTCTCGCTGCAGGCTGCAGGAGCCGGCTCCGATTCCGCTCTGACCGAGGCGATCGGGGAAGTTGAGAAACAGTTCGGCACCATGGTCATCAAGGCCCGGACCAGCATCAGGGACCGGGCTGCGGCCATCCATCCCGAGCTGCACCCGATGGGCTTCAAGGTCCTGACCATCCTGTCCCAGTCAGGACCCATGCAGCAGGTGGGCCTGGCCGAGGCGGTACGGATCGACAAGGCCATGATGAGCCGCACGATCAAACAGCTCGAGGAGTTTGGCCTGGTGTCCCGTTGCACCGATCCCAGCGACGGCCGCGCGCTACTGGTTGACATGACCGCCGAGGCCCGCAAACGCTACGATGCGACTCTGGCTCATGCCCGCAAGCTACTCCATGATCGGTTCTCCACCTGGGACCTCGCAGAGGTCCAACGGCTCGCGGACCTACTGGCCAGACTCAACGAGTCCAGTGGCTAACGGCAAATCACGGTCCCGTCCCGACGCAAGATGCGCCGGGACGGGACCGCTTTGGTTCCGGGCATCCGCCATCCGGGCAGGAGGCAGCAGCTTCGCCTGTGCTCAGTCCACCCTGCGTGCATGCGCCCGGGTTGCTGCCGCAGCGTAGCCGGAGTGTGACCCCAGATGACAGAGGCATTGCCTCCTGTGCCGGCGCCTTGGAACAATCGAAATCAGAATCAAGAGCCCCCACCGCAAGGCCCTGGCCGGTTGGGCAGCAACCCCCTTCGTCATAGCGGGGTGCTCCAGGTGAGGATTCGACGCCACCATCAGGACCGGCGTAAGTATGGCGATATGCCTTGGCATGCGCCACGAGGCCAAGGAATGAGACCATGTCCGAAACGCTGCTTGAACCCACCGGGCTCGAGAACCTGCGAAGCGCCAGGCTAGACGCCGCAGGGTCGGCTTGGAGCGAACGCATAACCACCAACGCGGCCTTCGCGGCGCTGACTTTCACCACCAACGGCAGAGCCGAGGGTTCGGTTGCCACGGATATCACCGCCGGAAAGCACGGCTTCCGGGTCGATGAACCGGCCGGCTTGGCTGGCGGCGATTCGGCGCCCAGCCCGGTCGAATACGCGCTCGGCGCGCTGATTTCCTGCCAAGTCGTCGTCTATCGGCTCTATGCCCACCAGCTGGGCATCAAGATCGACTCGCTGGAGATCAAGGCCGAGGGCGATCTGGATGTGCGCGGGCTCTTCGGTATCAACAGTTCGGTCCGCGCCGGCTTCTCCGGTGTCCGCCTGCTGGTCAACGTCACTGGGCCGGAAACCCGCGAACGCTACGTCCAGCTCCAGGTCGCAGTCGATGCGCACTGCCCGGTGTTGGACCTCTTCACCAACCCCACCCCGGTTTCCGTGGAACTGGTGACCGAAAACTAGCGCCCGACCCAGCCGATGCCACCCATCGGCGTGACGCCGGGTTTTCCGATGGAATAAACCCGGCGTCACACCGGTTGGCCAAAGCATGACCCACGGCACACTCAGCTCCCCGTCCACCTCACTCGCCATCAAGGACCTCGGCACGGTCAACCGCTTGGGCTACGGCGCCATGCGCATCACCGGCCCAGGGATCTGGGGTGAACCCGAGGACCGCCCGGCCGCACTGGCCACCGTCCGCCGCGCGGTGGAACTCGGCGTGGACTTCATCGACACGGCCGACTCCTACGGACCGGACGTCTCCGAGCAGATCATCGCCGAAGCGCTGCATCCCTATGCCGCCGGGCTGCGCATCGGCACCAAGGCCGGTCAGACTCGTACCGGACCGAACCAGTGGGTTCCGCTCGGCCGCGCCGAATACCTGCGCCAGCAGGTCGAACTGAGCCTGCGCAAGCTCAAGGTCGACGCCCTTGACCTGTTCCAGCTGCACCGCATCGACCCGAAGGTACCCGTCCAAGAGCAGTTCGGCGTCCTGCGCGAGCTCCAGGAGGAGGGCAAGGTCCGCGCGCTGGGCCTCTCGCAGGTCACCGTCGCCGAACTGGAAACAGCAGCCGAGTACTTCACCGTCGCCAGCGTGCAGAACCGCTACAACCTCACCGACCGCTCATCCGAGGACGTCCTGCATTACGCGGAGGCCCACGGGATCGCGTTCATCCCCTGGGCTCCCATCTCGGCCGGGGCACTGTCTGCACCCGGTGGAGTGGTGCACGAGGTGGCCCAACGGCTCGGAGCGACGGCCTCGCAAGTGGCCCTTGCCTGGCTGCTGCACCGGTCCCCAGCCATGCTCCCGATCCCCGGCACGTCCTCCGTGAATCACCTCGAGGAGAACTTGGGCGCGTCCAAGCTGCTGTTGGATGAGGCTGCGTTTGCCGCCCTGGACGCGGCCGGGCGCGCGGAATACGAGGCCGGAAAAAGCTAGCACCGACCCGGTCCCGCTGCTCCCCTGACCCGCGGAATCCCCGCGGGCGTAGGGTCAACCAGCCGATGCACCTCTCAGGGAAATGCGGGCAGATATCCACCCGGCCCGGGCAAAGACTCTTGCGGGAGCGGTCAATCAGCCCTCATGCATCAGTTTTCGCCATCTCTTCGCGGGGTTCGAAAATGGCCTGACGGGTCACTGGCTACCGTTGGCCACGCCATCTGGCAGTCCCCGGGCACCCCAGCAAAGGACACAGACGAGATGAACGCACACCACCAGGTCGAATCCGGTAACGGGTCGCCCGGTAAGACCCCGAACCGGTATGACACCGTCATCGTCGGCGGTGGCCACAACGGCCTCGCGGCCGCTGCCTACCTGTCCCGGGCCGGGCAATCGGTGCTCCTGTTGGAGAAGCTGGACGTGCTCGGCGGTGCCGCCGTATCAACCCGCTCCTTCGAGGGCCTGGAGGCGAACCTGTCACGCTATTCCTACCTGGTGAGCCTGCTGCCCGCCAAGGTCATCACGGACCTGGGACTCAATATTTCACTGGCCCGCCGCCGGTACTCCTCCTACACCCCGAACCCGGCCGCACCGACCCGTGGCCTGCTGGTCGACAACGAGGACGCCGCGGCAACCGCCGAGTCGTTCGCAGCCATCGGCGCCCCCGAGAGCGAAGCGGCGGCCTTCGCCGCGTTCTACTCCGATTGCCGCCGGCTCACCGAGGTGCTGTGGCCGAGCATCACCGAACCCCTGACCACCCGGTCGCAGGCCAAGGAGCTTGCCGTCGCGGCCGGCGCCGGGGAGATGTGGGAAAGACTGATCGAGCGCCCGCTGGGTGAGGCCATCACGGAGGCGCTGCACAACGACCTGGCCCGTGGCGTCGTGCTGACGGATGGACTCATCGGCACCTTTTCCCGGCCCGACGACGCCGACCTGCAGCAGAACATCTGCTTCCTCTACCATCTGGTTGGCGGCGGCACTGGTGACTGGGACCTGCCCATCGGCGGCATGGGCACCATCTCGGCAGAGCTGGAGCGCGTCGCCCGCGAAGCCGGCGCCACGCTTCTCACCGGGGCCGAGGTCCGATCCATCGCGGCGGACCACCAGGTCAGCTACATGCGTGACGGGAAGATGCTGACAGCGACCGGTTCCCACCTGCTGGCCAACGTCGCCCCGGTTGTCCTGAACCGCCTCGGAGCAGGACAGCTGGTTCCCCCGAACCCGAACAACGAACGCGGCGGCGCCCAAGTCAAGGTCAATCTGTTGCTGAAGCGGCTGCCCCGGCTCAAGGACGAATCGGTCAGCCCGGAAGCGGCGTTCGGCGGCACCTTCCACGTCAACGAGACCTACACGCAGTTGCAACACGCCTACGAGCAGGCGTCCGGCGGCCGGGTCCCCAGCCCTCTGCCGTGTGAAATCTACTGCCACACGTTGACCGACCCCAGCATACTTTCCGCCGAGCTGCAGGCGGCCGGAGCCCACACGCTGACCGTCTTCGGACTGCATGTCCCGCACGCCCTGGCCTCCGAAGAGAACAACGATGCGCTACGCTCCGAGCTCCAGGCGGCGGTGTTTGCCTCGCTGAACTCGGTCCTCGCCGAACCCATCGAAGACCTGCTCATGCGCGATCGAAACGGTGCCCCCTGCGTGGAAACCAAGACCACGCTCGACATCCAGCGCACCCTGGGCATGCCCGGTGGAAACATCTTCCATGGTGGACTGGACTGGCCCTTCCTCGAGGACGATGCCCCGCTCGATACCCCGGCCCGTCGCTGGGGTGTCGACACAGCAGATCCGCAGATCCTGCTGTGCGGATCGGGCTCCCGCCGCGGCGGCGCAGTCAGCGCGCTGGGCGGCTACAGCGCCGCAATGGCCGTGCTGGAAATATCGGCCGGTCCGGCTGGGCAGACGAAACTCAGCGGCCCCTGATCACCGCCGGGCGACGCCCGGATCCCGACGCGGTCCCACCACCTCGGGATTCGGGGGC
Organism: Paeniglutamicibacter cryotolerans; assembly: GCF_014190875.1. Classification (NCBI taxonomy): domain Bacteria; kingdom Bacillati; phylum Actinomycetota; class Actinomycetes; order Micrococcales; family Micrococcaceae; genus Paeniglutamicibacter; species Paeniglutamicibacter cryotolerans. Next base: position 857,665 of record NZ_JACHVS010000001.1, read on the forward strand.
GTTGCCCGGGGCGGATGGTGCGCGTTGGTCCGGACCGGCTCACCCGCGGATGTGGGCGCCGGTGTTCGCCGGCAACCGCAGCACCCCGACGAGAGCAAGAAGCGCCAACAGCGCCATGAGCAGGAAGGCACACTGGAAGGGGGCCAGAAGCGCCTGCGGGTACCCTCCAACCAGCCGCAGCGCCAAGGATAGTTCCCGCCGCACCGGCCAGTTCGCCCAGCGTTGCCGAGAGCGCGTTCGCGGAACCGACGGCCGCGCGCTCGACATCGGCGAACGGCAGCGCGTTGAACGCGGTGAAACCGGTGGAGCGGAAGACACCGCTAAGCACCAGCACGGCAAAGACCAGCCACAGCGGAGTCCACACGGTGAAGAACGCGAAACCAATGAAGCTGGCCATGGTGCCAATCAGTGCGCTGCCGAGTACCTGCTTGAAGCCGAAGCGCAGCAGCATCGGGGTGGTGAACGGCTTGATGCCGATATTGCCGATGAAGATGCCGGTCACCATGGGTCCGGCCTGCACCGGAGTCCACCCGAACCCATTGAGGTATAGCAGCGGCAACAGGTACGGGGCCGAGGTGACGATCACCCGGAACAGGAAACCCGCGGTATTGGAAAACCTGAAGGAGCGCACCGCGAAGATCCTGATGTTCAACAACGGTTCCGGGGCGCGCAGCAGCGAACGTACGGCAAGGACCCCGGAGAGCAGCAGCAATCCGACCCACTGCAGCGAGCGGGTTTCAACCGCAGCGTCGGTGGCCAGGCGCAGTGCAGACACCAGCGCCCTGGCGCCGAGTGGGATGTTGATCAGGAAGATCCTTTGCCAGCCGAAGTGCGTGGAGATGAATCCGCCCAGCGCCGGGGCAACCAGCGGTGCCACCAGCGAGGGCCAGGTGAGCAGCGCGATCACCCGCAGCAGGTCGGATTTGTCCGCGGTCCGCAGCCCCACCAGCCGGCCCACCAGCCGGCCCACCAGCCGGCCCACCAGGACCAGCATGGAGGCACCCAGTCCTTGCAGTACCCGGCTGAGCGTGAGCGCGGTCGGGGTGGATCTGAGCGCGCGCAGCAGCGAACCCAGCACGAAGACGACGATGGCCGCGCAGAAGATCAGGCGAGCATCGAACCGTGAGCTGAGCCCGGCCCCCAGCGGGATGGCCGTCGCGGCGGCCACCAGATAGGCGGTGAGCGCCAAAGCCACATCGGCCGAGAATTCCCGTGCCATCTGCGGCATGGCCGTGACGATGGCGGTCGCGTCGAAGTTCTCCATGAACAACGTGCCGGCTACCGGCAGCGGAAGGCCGATCGGGCGCTGCGCATTAACAGAGCCCGCAAACGACCCTTTCCCTGCCCCCCGGGGGCTGCACTCCGGGGCCAGGCGGCATGCACTGCGCCTCAGATCGTTCCATGGCGGCGTACCAACGCTCCAAGTGCTTCAGCATGAGCCGGCGGCGGGCTCCTTGTATCCGCGGCCGGACCGGGCCAGACTCGGTGGTAGGAGCAGAACCATACTCCGACCACAGCATAAGGAGCCCCTACCATGTCGACGCCCCCCGACGCATCGCCCCATTCCGACCATCTCGCACCGTCACTGGCCCCGGTCCATGCGCGGGTCTTCGAGGCGGCGGTCCACGCCGGGCGCAAGGCCGGGCGGAAGGCGGCAAAGCACCAGCTGAAGCGGGCGGCCAAGCGCGGCGGCCGGGAACTCCCCCAGCGCCTGCGCCAGGAGGTGCTCGAGGAGGCCGAACGGGCGGCCGAACGGGCTGCCTACGCCGCGGCGTCCAAGGCGCTGAGGAAGCACTCGAAGCATTCGATGGCCTCCGGTCCGCACGAACCTGTCCCGGCGGCGCAGTCCCACGTGGCGCCCATGGCGACAACCGAGGTCCCGCATCCCGGGTCCCGTCCTGCACCAGCGCACGGCTCGCAGGTGGTGCTCGAGGTGCTGCGGGTTGAACCGTTGAGCCCCCACATGGTGCGGATCGTTGCCGGAGGCCCCGCGTTCTCCCGGTTCTCCAGCAACGGCGCGGCCGACCAGCACGTGAAGCTGCACTTCGCCAACCCGGCGCTCGGGCTGGTGCCGCCCTATGACATGCGCCGGCTGCGTAAGTCCCTGGCCCGCGAGGACCAGCCGGTGTCCCGCACCTATACGGTGCGCTGGCACGATCCGGTGGCACGGGAACTGGCCATCGATTTCGTGCTTCATGGCGACGACGGCGTTGCCGGGAACTGGGCCGCCCGGGCCGAACCCGGAGATCCCGTGGTGCTGTCCTCGTCCAGCGGCAAGTTCCGCCCGGACCCCGCGGCTGATCGACACGTCTACGCGGGAGACGAATCGGCGCTGCCGGCGATCGCCGCGGCGCTGGAGATGCTGCCGCGGCAGGCTGCCGGTCAGGTCTTCATCGAGGTCGATTCGGCCTCCGACCGGCAGGAACTCAACTGCCCGCCGGGAATGGAGGTGACATGGCTGTATCGCGGAGGAGCTCCGGCGGGAACCCGTTCGCTGCTTCTCGACGCGCTGCGCACGCTTCCCGTTCCCTCAGGCCGGGTGGAGGTTCTGGCCCACGGTGAACGCACCGCCATGCATGAGCTGCGCCGACTCGTCTCGGGCTGGGGCATCGACCAGCGCCGCATCCAGGTCTCCTCCTACTGGACGGCAGGTCGGGCCAAGCGGACGTTCCGCCCGGTGCCGGCGCCCGGGCCGGTGCTCTCAGCCATGTAGCCCGGGGCGTGGGAACCTCGGAGCACGGCCGTCTCCGGAACGCAAGGCGTTGCAGTCCGGCCCGGACGATGAGCCTTCGCCCGCCGGCAATCCTCGCTCATCAGGGGAATCCCCTAGTTTCTCACCTTCCGGGCCTTCGCCGAGAGGCACTTCGGATCCACCGCCACCAGAAGCCGGGCCTTCTTGGTAACGGCGGCGCAGGCAAAGCAGCCGGACGATTCAGCGCGGCAGGACCCGGGCAATCCACTAGTGAAACACCCCGATTCGAGGCAGTCAGCAAAGAACGTCGGCGCTCGGAGCCTCGCACACATGAATGTCCGGGATCCGGGACACCGTTTGGTCACGATCCGGCATCCGGGCATCGGTCGTTGTAGGTTGAATCCGATGGACAAGCAGCCAAACCGAGCCGAGATGTGGCTGAACCGCGGCTTCTTCTCCGTTCCGTCGCCCGATGGCGACAGGATCGCCGCGGCCAGGATGTTCATCGGCCTGGCCATCCCGTCGCTGACCCTGCTGCTGACCGGGCACCCCGAGCTGGTGATGTACGCCGTCTTCGGCTGCTTCACCGGGATGTACGGTCGCGGCGAACCGCACCAGCTGCGCCTGTTCCACCAGTTCTGGGCCGCCGTGTTCCTCTGTGCCTGTGTATTGGCAGGGGTCCTCTTTTCCGCGTCCGCGCTCGGGCTGTGGGCCTTCGTCGTAGCCGAGACTCTTCTGGCCGGCATCGGCTCGATCATCGCCGATCGGTTGCGGCTAGTGCCGGCTGGCCCCTTCTTCGGGCTATTCGCCTTCGGCGCGTGTGCCGCGACGCCGCTGCAGGGGCCGCCCGGGATCCCTGCGACCATCGCCGTGTTGGCTGCCGGCTGTGCCATCGTCGTCGGCTTTGCCGGGTGGTTCCGTGCCCGGACATGGCACCTGGGCATTCGCCGCGCGGACCACGTTCCCGATCCGGGACGGCTTAAACGCGCGCTGGCGACCGCACTCATGTATCTGCTGGCCGTCGGTGTCGCGGGTGGCCTGGCCACGCTCCTGGGCTGGGGCCACCCATATTGGGCCATGGCCTCTGCCGCCGTTCCGCTCTCCGTCGCGGGCCTGTCCCACGGGGTTTCCCGGGGCTTCCATCGTGTAATCGGAACCTATGCGGGGTTGGTCATAGCGGCAGTCGTCCTCATGGTCTTCAGCCATCCGGTGTTCCTGGTCCTGCTGGTCATCGCCTGCCAGTTCCCCACCGAACTGTTCATCAGGCGCCATTACGCCCTTTCGCTGGTGTTTTTCACCCCGTTGATCCTGAGCATGACGTATCTGGCCCATCCGGGCCCGGTGGGAGAACTGGTACTGGACCGCGCCGCCGAAACCACCATCGGTTCCCTGGTGGGCATGCTCGCCCTGCTTCTCTTCCGCCGCCTTAAACGCGTTTGAGCCTCCCCGAGAGTGCATCCGACCCGGGGAACGGGATGCATCACCGGCCAGCTAATCACCGTTTCATGACGAGACGCCGATCTGCGCAGTTGTTATCCAGGTCATGTTTCTCGTATGGTTTCCCATAGGAAGTCCGTGTTCGACTATTGAAATCGAAGTTCTAATATGGAACACGAATGGCAGCCAGCGACAGCTCAACGAAGTGAGGACCCCCGTGCATTTCCACCACCACGGCTACGTATCAACCGACCCGCGCGTCCAGCCGGCCGCCGGGACCGGCATCGACCGCCCCGCCGAGCTTCCGGATGAGGTGGACGTGCTCATCGTGGGCTCCGGTCCGGCCGGCATGCTCGCGGCTGCCCAGCTTGCCCAGTTCCCGGGCATCACCACGCGCATCATCGAACGCCGCGAAGGCCGTCTGGCCATCGGCCAGGCCGACGGCATCCAAGCCCGCAGCGTCGAGACCTTCCAGGCCTTCGGCTTTGCCGACCGCATCATTTCCGAGGCCTACCGCATTACCGAGATGGCCTTCTGGCGCCCGGACACGGAAAACCCCACGCACATCGTCCGCGGCGGCCGCGCCCTGGATGACGAGTCCGGGATCAGCGAATTCCCGCACCTGATCGTCAACCAGGCCCGCGTGCTCGACTACTTCGCCGAGGTGGCTGAGAATTCAGCCTCCCGCCTGACGCCCGACTACGGCTGGGACTTCCAGACACTGGAGGTCACCGACGAGGGCGACTTCCCGGTCAAGGTCACGCTCAAGCGCAGCGCCGGCCCGGACGAGGGAACCGAGCGCATCGTGCACGCCAAGTACGTCATCGGTTGCGACGGTGCCCGCAGCAAGGTCCGCACCTCGATCGGCGCCACTCTGGCCGGCGTCACCGCAAACCACGCCTGGGGCGTCATGGACGTGCTGGCCAACTCGGACTTCCCGGACATCCGCCTGAAGTGCGCTATCCAGTCCCACGACGGCGGATCCATCCTGCACATCCCGCGCGAGGGCGGACACCTGTTCCGCATGTACGTCGACCTCGGCGAGGTGGCCGAGGATGACAACGGTGCTGTCCGCAAGACCAGCATCGACGAGATCATCGCCAAGGGCAACGCCATCATGAACCCGTACACGGTCGACGTGCGCAACGTCGCCTGGCACAGCGTCTACGAGGTCGGCCACCGCCTCACCGACCGGTTCGACGACGTACCTCTCGAGGAGATCGGCACCCGCAACCCGCGCGTCTTCATCACCGGCGATGCCTGCCACACGCACAGCGCGAAGGCCGGACAGGGCATGAACGTCTCCATGCAGGACGGATTCAACATCGCCTGGAAGCTGGGCCACGTGCTCGAGGGCCGCAGCCCCGAGTCGCTGCTCGCCACCTACTCGGCCGAACGACAGGTCATCGCGAAGAACCTGATCGACTTCGACAAGGAATGGTCGACGCTGATGGCCAAGAAGCCCGAGGACTTCGAAAACCCCTCGGACCTCGAGGACTTCTACGTGCGCACCGCCGAGTTCCCGGCAGGCTTCATGACCGAGTACACTCCCTCGATGCTCACCAACACCGCCACGCACCAGGACCTGGCCACCGGGTTCCCGGTCGGCAAGCGTTTCAAGTCCGAGCGCGCCGTGCGCGTGTGCGATGCCAATCCGCTGCACCTGGGCCACCAGGCAACGGCAGACGGCCGCTGGCGCATCTACGTCTTCGCCGACCAGGCCGCTGCCGGTGAGGCATCGAAGACAGCCGACTTCGCGCAGTGGCTCGCCACCGCATCGGACTCGCCGCTGGCTGCAACGCCCGCGGGCCTGGACTCCGACGCCTGGTTCGACACGAAGGTGATCTACCAGCAGAAGCACGAGGACATCAGCCTCATGGAGGTCCCCGCCGTCTTCAAGCCGCAGGTCGGCCCGTTCAAGCTCGACTACCTGGAGAAGGTCTACGGCGTGGATCCGAAGTCGGACATCTTCGACGCCCGCGGCCTGTCCCGCGACGGCGTCATCGTCGTGGTCCGCCCGGACCAGTACGTGGCGAACGTGCTGCCGCTGACCGCAACCGACGAGCTGGCTGCATTCTTCGCACCACTGCTGAGCGGCTTGCAGGCCAAGTAGCACCACCCAATCGGGCCGCGGACCGCGTAAAGAGGTGAGGGGATCCGTTCATGTGAACGGATCCCCTCATTTGCTTAAGTTCAACGCGGTCGGCGGAAACTTCTCAGTCCGGGCTTTGGCGCCGCACCATCTCGTTGATCCAGATCGGAGCGAACGGAGAGGTGCAGTTCGGTGGCGTCGGATAGTCCTTGAGCACCTCGAGGCGTTCGCCGATGTCGATGGCCCGGCCGCGGAGTGCGGGGTGGTTGATGCCGATCTGGCCCAACACGTTGTTCATCCCCCACTGCAGGCGCTCCGGCGCCTGCTTCATGTCGGCCTCAATGGTGCCGAGCAGCCCCGGAAGGTCAAGGCCCTCCGGCTTCTTCACCACCCGATCGGCCGTCAGCTCCCACGCGGCGCTGGCCACCACGGGATCCGGGTCGGCCATCCAGGCCAGGCGCAGCTCCTCCGCATGGGGGCCCTTCTTGACCACGTAGCTCACCAGCCAGCCGTGCACCTTGGGTACCCGTGACTCGCGCAGCATGGCATCCAGCTCGTCGGGCGTGAATTCCTTCGGGCGGCAGATCAACAGCGCCAACAGCCGGGCGGCGGTGTCGCCGGTTGCCCACAAGTCGCGGGCCAGGTCCTGCTGGGTTTTCAGCCGTTTTGCCACGGCGCGCAGCTTGGCCAGGTTCACCCCGTGGTCATCGCCGTGCCTTTCGTTGATGGCACGTGACTTGGGGTCCTCAAGTGCGGCCAACTCGGCCATGACGTCCGCCATCGTCGTCTCCGGCATGACACTCCTTCGCAGTCGTCGCTGTCGTTGTCGTTGCCTGCGGCTCACAGCGTAGGTCGAGGGGAACCACCCCGTCATTCTCCGAGCTTACGAACCCAGTCCGATGATTCAGCCGGCATCAAAGCCCTTTCATTCTGCCGGATTGCGAAGTCGGCTTCGCACAGGGAAGATCCCCTACCGGGAGTTCCGACCGGGGCAGCTTCAGGAACCTGAACGCCCGTTCCACGACGCAGCATCACCACGCTTCTCCCCTCCCCGGGTGGAAGCACTTTGCGCCCCACGACCGGGACCCGCTGAACGAATGGGACCAATTGGAGATTAAGCTATGACCATGACACCGAAGCCACCGCCGATCCCAGCAAGAACGCAGCGAACCGCGTCAATAATCATCCTTCTCTTCGCGGCCGCATTCCTGTTGTTTGGCCAAAACATGTTCCAAGCCGGGAGCCATGACTCAAAAACCGCCCAGGCGCTGCAGGCCTCGGGCATGCCCGGCATCGTCACCGATGTCCGGGCCCACGTAGGGCGGGGCAGTAACAACAATATGCCGAGGGTGCTGCGCTTGGAACTGACGTTCGCGGGCACCGGCGGGGAAGAACACACGATCGAGACCAACCATTTCTCCCAGTCCTCCAACGTATTCGATATTTCCAAGCGTGGCTGGGTAGATGACTTTCCCGCTCGGGACGAGATCATCGGCCAGCCCGTCGCCTATCTACTAGGCGAAAGCCCCGCCGTCGAAATGACGAGCGAGCTACCGGCCATGGCCACACGGGGCTGGACTTTTCCAAACTATCTCGGCATTGCATTAATGATCATGGGCAGCGGTGCTGCAATCGGCGGGACGGTGAGCCTGATGCGAGCCAAGCACCAAATCAAATTGGAAAAGCACTAAGGACACGACACCGCGAGTCGGATCGTTGCCATGGTCCGCACCCGACCGATGCCGCTTTCGTGAGCCCACGGCGGGTGCTGCACCGGGTTCATACCCCAACACCGCAGTGGCTACGGCGCAGGTAAGGCACTGTGGAATCCACCGCATCTGGCTTGTGGCAGCGATAACGGCCCTTACCCGCGTCGCGGCGGCGTCCTTCGGCTTCTGACCCGGAGGTCTTCTTCAAGCCGCTCGCATCCAAGTGAGCCTGGCGCGGGGCTGGCGACGTAGCTACTGCCTGCAAGGCTCACCGGGGTCCGCCGGGTTGGGTGCAGCCTGCCCAGCAGGCCTGTCAGCGGCTGCGAACCGGCACCAAAAGCTTGATCCAGGCGACGTTCCCAGCACACCCTCATGGCTCCGCAGGCGCTATCTGATTCATCGCAGGAGCTTTCATCACCGTGCGTCCGGCAGGGCATCGGTGGCGGACTGCGTAGGGACGTGCTCGAAACGGCCGGTTCGCCAGCACCTGCTCGGAGGCTCCAAGCGCTTTGCTGATCTCGTCGAACCCCCGGGTCCGGTCAACAGTTCGCGGATCACCGGCGGTGTCGATGTTCCGACCGATCGGGCCGGGCCTCCATCGTCGATAGCCTGACTCTCGCGGATAAAACGAACGCCGGCGAACGGTTAGACACTATCCCAGGTCGACTACCTCGAACTCGAGCAGTCCCATGCCTTCGGCAACCGGCTTCTGGGCCGAGGAGTCATGCCCTGGGCGGTTGTCACGCCAGTTTTCGAAGTCCTCGCGGGTGGCCCACTGGGTGTAGACAAAGTAGCGGTCCTCCCCGGCGACGGGACGCAGCAGCTGGAAGCCTTCGAACCCCGGGGACCCATCCACCGATGCCTTGCGGGCAGCGAAGCGTGATTCCAGTTCCGGGCCTGCGCCGGCGGGGATCTTGAGGGCGTTGATGACGACGATGGACATGATGCTCCTTACCGGGGCCCGTGGGAATCGGGCCACTTCCACTCCACGCTACCGCACAGCAACAATGGGGCGGCATGGCGTTGTCAACATTTCAGCGCGCCATTTCACGGCGGGCGCCGCATCCCACCAACGCAGCCGTTTCCAGACGTCCCGGGCGGCGGAATATTCACATTCAGCGCATCACGTCGCTTAGATCAGTCCCCTTCGAGCACCAGAAGCACCCGGTCTACATCTACGGACAGCGAATAGAAATGCCATCTAACCTGGTCATCAGGTGAAATCAAACTGCTTAGTTGTAGCCTCGAAGTCCGCACGACACCCAAGTAAAATTTAAATTGAATTTAATTGTACTTGGGTGCAACGCACGCGCTCGATGACAACTAAATCTTGTAGAGAAGAAAAAGTCCGCCATGGCGACCATTCAAGCTGGCTGGCCTTCTTGCGCCCCTGTCACTTTGCAGGAGGGGATATCGGGCCTGCAAGCCAATCATGGCCCAAGAGCAGGCCTGCTCTTGCCCGAAATATTTCGTTGACATCATTCTTGTCGAAATATTTCGGATCAAGAATTTCGTCTGGTGACAGCCCTAACCATTCACGGGTTTCCTCATGCTCGGGATGCTCGGGGTCGGTCGACGCTTCAACTTTTTCCGCCCAGCCCCATATCCCGCCACTGTCATCCGTCGGTGCGAGCCCGCGCCCGCCGGTACACAGGGGAAGCGTTGCAGCAGCTGATGCTTCCAGTATTTTTTCGAGCACAATCCGATGTTCCCAGTCATCCCCGAAATCATACGTGTACGTGATCTTCTCCCCCACGGCGAGCATGACTTCGGACAGCCGGGTGCGTGACTCGTCTCTGGATCTTTCACCAAAGTCACTCATATCGTATTCGGCTGGGGCATACGACGGTCCGTTCCAGCCACCAACACGGAACTCATGCATATGGGAATCCCACCATCCAAACGCCGACTGGATGATTTCATGCAGTTCAGAGAGCTGGATCCCGGAGGGTACAAGCACCCGACGCCAGATGGGTGGGGAGGACCGATGAAGCATGATCTTGAGCTGATAGATGGAAGCAGGTTTTTCTTTCCACGCTGGCCTTACTGCTTCGGAGTTGCCCCCTTGCCCGCGATCTCTGTCGGGGAATTGCGCATCCTCGTACTCACCCTCAATGAAGCCCGGAAATCCCTCGACCAGGCACCTGTTCAGGTGTCGGGGCGTCCGGAAGTGGGTGTCGCTTGTCAACAGACCCTGTTCCATGAGAAACAGCAGTTCCCGGTTGAAGGCCTTGGCCATCGCCCTCCCGAGAATATTCTCCTCGGCAGTGGCCCCTGGCGGGGTTTCCATGGCCTGGAGCATCTGCACCGGCGCCGGCGCAGCGGAAGCCCCGGCTGCAAGCACCGACAAGACCAGCATGCCCAACTCGTGTCCGAGAATTTGACGGGTTTCGAACTCACCTGCCCAGATCCTCAGGAAACAAGTCAGCAAGGCCCGGTAGGCCTCCAATTTCTCCTGATCCGATATTCCGGGGGCACCCAGGGGACGGGCTGGAGCCACTTTGGTCACCCCGGTCTCTAGCATGCCGGACGTCTGCATGGCCTCCCACAATGGATTCAGCAGTGGCACCTCACGCATGGTCCGCACCTGATACGTCGGCGAGCTACCGGTGAGCTCATCGGGTTCCCCGACACCTGGCATGAGCGATTCCATTTCATCGAATCGCTTCCTGGTTCCGATCGCCGAGATACCGACTGAGGCAGCTGCAGGTTCGATATCCGCAAGGCGTAATGCACCGGTTGCCGTCACTGCCTTTCCCCTCCCAACCCATGCCAGCAGGGACAGCGCATGCCGAACCAAGGGCGTCGCTTCAAATGCCTGGATCTCCTCGTCCAGCGGAATCCGCGGCACCAGTAACGCGGGAGTCGGCACATCCTCGATGCCGTCCTCGCAGAGCATGGCATGGACCTGATGGTAGTCTGCGTTGCTTCCGCTCCAACGCCCGGTTTCCAGGAGGAAATCAATGTACAGATGGAATGCCGAGAAGACCGGTTCCGTGTCATCCCCTAAGAGGGCATCAACCATGTCCAGTGCCACGTCCGTGGCGTCCGCGGTGAAAGTCGAAACGTCGGCGGAGCCGGAAACGTCCCTATACCGGCCGATCACTATCGCGGCCTCTTCTAGGACGGCCTTTGCCTCATGGGCGGGGCCAAAGCCTGCAGCGAACCATTCCACGAAGGGCTTGATCATCGGTGACATGGCCTTCATGGCAACGTAGCTGCTCAGATCCACCGGGATCCCCTGCAAATGTCCCGGAGCAGGAGACCCCGCACTTTTCCTGCCAGTCGGCTTCTTGGACTTTGGGGCCTTACTTTTCTTGGACATTCGTCTCCAATGGTGATGCTCTGATAACTCGTTTGGCACCTACGCTATGTGGCGACATCGCGTCAAGCAACCTCCACACGAGACATGAACTCGGGTGCCCCTATGTGCCAGGGTTGAACGGTGCCAACGTGACATAGCAAGTCACCCCGATGGCGCAGGGCGAGAAGTAGGAAACCGATCAATATGTCTAACCTAGTTTTGGCCGATGTAGGCCAAGATGGATCTATGAGTAGTTCCGGACCGCGCTCCGGTGGACCGACCCCACGTAGGTCCTTCACCCCCGCGCAGAAGCTTGAATTTTTGACCCGATACGAGGAAGCCTGCACCCGTCAGGAAGGGAACGCTTTCCTGCGGGAGCAAGGCCTGTATTCCTCGCAAATGACCGAATGGCGCAAGCAGCGTGACGCCGGCGTCCTGCAGGGCAAGAAGGCCGGTGAAGCTATCGGGAAGCTGACTGCTGAGCAGTCAGAGATCGCGCGTTTGCGCCGCCAGCTGGAGGTGAGCGAGGGCCGGTTGAAGCAGACCGAGGCAGCCTTGGGAATCATGGAAAAACTCTCGGCGTTCTTCGAGAACGCCATCTCAGAATCACCAGCAGCGCCGAAGTCCAAGAAGAAATGATGGGTGCCTACCAGCAGCTTCGTGACCAACAGCTCTCCACCCGCGAAGCCGCGGCACTGACAGGGGTTTCGCGCACCACGGTCTACCGCAAACCCGCCGCACCGCAAGATCACATTCAGGTGGTGCCGCCGAACAAGCTGAGCAGCGAGGAACGTGCGGAGATCTTGGCCGCGTTGAACTCGCTCCAGTTCGTGGATCTACCACCGCAGCAGGTCTATGCGAAGCTGCTCGATAAGGGTATCTATCTGGGGTCGGTTTCCACGTTCTACCGGTTGCTGAACGAGAATCGGCAGGTGATGGAGCGCCGGCGCCTGGCCACGCACCCACCCCGGGCTATTCCGGAGTTGGTCGCTAACGCCCCTGGTCAGGTCATGAGTTGGGATATAACCAAGTTAGCTGGCCCGGTCAAAGGCAAGTACTTTGATTGCTATTTGATGATGGATATCCACTCGCGGTTCATCGTTGGGGCCCACGTACATGCCACCGAGTCAGCGGTGCTGGCGGTGGAGATGATGAAGGAGATATTCGGGGTCCATGGCATCCCCGAAACAGTGCACGCCGATCGTGGCACGAGCATGACGTCGAAGACCGTGGCCGCGCTGCTTTCGGACTTGGGTGTCACCAGATCTCATTCCCGACCGAGAGTCAGTAATGATAATCCCTACTCAGAGTCGTTATTTAAGTCTTTGAAGTATGGTCCAACGTTCCCAGAACGCTTTGGTTCCCTGGGTGATGCGCGGGCCTTTATCAGTGACTTCGTGGATTGGTACAATCACCATCATCAGCACTCTGGCATCGGTTTTCACACGCCGGCCAACGTGCACTACGGCCACGCCGACGGGGTCGCGCAGAAGCGCTCCAACACGCTGGCCGCGGCCAGGGCGAAACATCCCGAACGATTCACCAGCAGTACCGACGCCAAGATCCTGGCCCTACCTGGGCCCGCGTGGATCAACCAACCAGCTGAGGCCATCGCAAAAGAGGCTGTCTAACTCACGCTGGCACCGTTTGACTTGAAAAGTTCCGGCCCCCGACAAAGTGTCAGGGGAACCCGCGTTATCGATTGGCGGCGCTTAATGCTTCTCCCCGATGGCTACCGTCCAGCCGGCAACACCATCGGCGCTCAGGCCGGCCCCCTCCTTCCCAAGGTAGATGGCTCCGACGCCGAGCTCCCTAGCACCACTGGATTCACAGCCCAACCGGGCCTCGGCCCCCGTCAGTTCGAATACCTGGCTGGCCTTGTCACGGCCGCCCTTCATGGCGAGGACCTTCGTCCATTCGGCAGCAGCAATAATAGTTCGATGTGAACGCGACGGGCACACCGGATGCTTAGCTCAACGTCCAGGAACGCTTGGACAGTCCGAACCAGAAGCCGTCGATCGCCGTCTTCGCCTCGATGCCGCCCGATGCGTAGGCCGCGCCGAGTGCTACGTAGAGCGGCGCCCAGTGTTCGGAGCGCGGGTGCGCCTCGCGGGCGGCCGGAGCCTTGTGCAGGTAATCGAGGATGGAGTCCACGTCGCCGCGGGTCATGGCTTCCTCGGCCCAGTGGTCGAATTCCGCGGAAGCGGCCGGGGGCTCGGTGTCCGGACCTGCCGCCGGATTGAACCAGCGCAGGTTGTGCGTGGTGAAGCCCGATCCGACGATCAGCGTGCCGCGTTCACGCAACGGGGCCAGCGACTGGCCCAGGTCGAACAGTCCCGCGGGGTCCAGCGTCGGCATCGACATCTGCACCACCGGCACATCGGCATCGGGGAACATCTCCTTCAGCGGCACATAGGCGCCGTGGTCGAGCCCGCGGGTTTCATCGCGTTCGATGTGGTGGCCGTGGCTGACCGTCAGGTGTTCGACCTCGGCGGCAAGATCCGGGGCCAGCGGTGCGTCATAGCGGACGTCGTAGTACTTCTGCGCGAAGCCCCGGAAGTCGTAGACGAGCTCGTTCTTCTGCTCGGTCGCACTGAGCGTCACCGGGGCGTTTTCCCAGTGCGCGGAGACCATCAGGATGTCCTTGGGCGTTTGAATGGTGTCCGACCAGGCGGCGAGCTCTCCGGTCCAGTGGGCGTCGTCGGCCAGCGGAGGGGCTCCGTGGCTCAGGAACAGGACGGGAGGAAGGGCTGCTGTCTGTGTCATGGTTCAAGCATATGCCGAATTACTTGATGCTTCAATCAATACTGGCATAAACCATGCTGTGTTACCGCCGGACGCGCCCCCACCGGCGGCTGCGGGCCTGCCCTCGGCTCAAGAACCACCCCGCACGTGCCTGGAAGGGAAGCCGAGGACCTCCCCCTCCCGCGCAGATCAGGGGCCGGGCTTGGCTCATCCCCTACCAGCCGGCAGGCGCTCCCCCGTCGGTGAGGAACTCGGCGATGAGCGCATAGAGGCGGGAGATCGCTTCGGGCACCTTGTCCTCGGAGAACGCAAAAGCGTGCAGCATGCCCGGCGCGATCACCAGGTGCGCGCGGGCACCCGCCGCCCTCATCCGCTCGACATATTCGACGGCCTTCGTGAGGAGCGGATCGTACTCGACGGCGATCACCAAAGTCTCTGGCATCTCCGGCGCAAAGGGCCCCGACAACGGCGATGCGGCGGCTCGGTCCGCACCGGCGGGGAAGTAGTTGTCGAAATACCACTTCACCCGCTCGGCGGAGAGGAAATACCCCGTGGCGAACTCGCGCAGGCTCTCACCGCCCATGGTGTAGTCGACACTCGGGTAGAGCAGTAGCTGCCGGTCGATCGGCGAGCTCCACTGCCCAGCGGCAACGGGCATCGCAATGGATTCTACCTTCGCGGCCCCACCGGAGTCGGCCACCGCCTGGATCTTGCCCGTCGTTTCCACATTCCCGAGCACCACATCGAGATCGCGCAGGGCCCGGTAGACGTCGCCGAGCCCCTCGGGGAACAAGGCCTCGGGCGATCGGCGGTAGTCCACCGATACGACGACCATGCCGGTTGCCGCCGCCGTACGCCGTGCGCCGTGCGGAGGAATCATAGACCTCGAGGTCTCCGGCCTGTGCCCGCCGCCGTGGACGAACAGGATGACGTCGCTGGGGGATTCCGGCCGCGGCACGTACACGCGCACGGGCACCGCGTCGGCCCCGCCAACCACGGCATCGAACACCCGAGCGTCGGCAACGCTCGGCAAGACGAAGGCACTGAGGCCGACCAAGGCGGCGCGGGCGGATTCAGGCGTCGGGACGAAACCGTCGCGTGCCGCCTGCTCGACCAGCGGGTTCAACCCATCAAGGTATTCGCGGAACGCCGAATGCATGCTCATGCCTTGGCCTCCGCCTCGGGCGGCGGGTTCTTCTTGAACCAGCTCCACAGCAGGTAGGCGCCGATCACGAACGTCGACTCAACGACCACGATGAAGGCGAGCGGGACGTTCGAGACGGGAATGCCGTTTTCCAGCCCACCCGTCGCATCCGCGATCCACGCGAAAATCTGGATGAACAGCGCCGATCCAGCGTAGGCGACGGCCCGGAAGATCGAGAAGGTCACGGCGATCTGGCGCGGACTGACGCCGGGGCGGATGAATGCGAGCTGCACGAAGAACGGCATGGGGAAGAAGATCACGAGCCCGAGGATGACCCCGATTAACGGCGCAAGGCGGTGGTCGGTCATGGCGAGCACGGCCGCGGCGGCGATGACCTACGCCGCACCACAGACCACGACGACCGTGGGTTTGTGCACATCGGGCACGCGGGTCGAAACCAGCGTCGCGGAAAGCGCGCCGACGACTCCCGCAGAGACGACCCATCGGATCGTCTCAGGGTCCATGAACGTGAAGGCGACGATGTAGTAGGAGAGGAAGCCCGTGGAGGAGAGGGCGAAGACCCAGTTGAACCACTGCCGGAATCCGTCACGCATGGTGAAGGAGGAATCGACCGCGACACCCTGGCTGACCGGACCCTTCAACCCCCGCCGCGCGACGATGAGCCAGAGCAGTAACAAGACCAGGGACAGGGAGGCTGCCAGGACAGCGGCGAACGCGGGGTTTCCGGCCATCTGCGAGCCGAAGGTGAGGGCAACGGCGAGGCCGGCATTAAAGGCGACCGAGTTCAACCCGTTGGCGACCTGCAGCGCACCTCCGGTGAGCAGTCGCGCGACGATGCCCGAGAGCAGCACCACCATCAGCGCACCACTGAGCCCGAGCACGAGCACGAAGCGAATGAAGAAGATCAGCGGGAATGCGTCGGTCAGCGAGACCAGCCCGCCCAGGACGATCAGTCCCGAAGCGAGCGTGAAGGCATGCCGGGGTCCCATGCGTAGCAGCACGTTGGCTGCGAGGAGGCTGCCAATCACCTGCGCGAGCGTAATCGCGTTGGTCATCAGTGCGGTGCGCGAGGCATTGAATCCGAGGCTGCGCACATACAGGTCGCCTCAGTTCCAGGCGACGGCAATGAGCACGTAACTGTGGAAGAGCATCGCCGAGATCAGGAATTTCACCTGTCCGGACACCTCCACACCGGTCGATTGCGCTGCAGTTTTCGACGCTTCGCTCATCAAAACTCCGTTCATTACCTTCTCACCTGCACCGGACCAGTAATGGACTGTCCTGCAGGCCATTGCGTCGAACAGTCCAGCGCAACCGGGGCACCGGAAAGAGCATCGTACGGCTCCTCGGGGAACGGTGGGAAGCACACGACGAAATGGCCCCCGGGCACAGGGTATCCCGGGGGTATTTCGGGTTTGATCACCGTCTCGGGGGCCGAGGTTCCGCGCCCCGGACGGGTCGGTTCAGCGCTTGGCGGCCTTCGCGGGGCGCCCCACGAAGTGGTCCATGGTGTTGTTGACTCCCAGTGCGTTGGCCAGCTTGTCGAAGAGGAACACCGGCAGCATGCGGGCCAGGGCCAGCGCGTGCACGGCGCGCGGCATCACCAGCTGCCCCTTACCGGCCTCGATCGCGTTGAGGATCTTTTCCGCCACGTAGTCCTGCTTCAGGATGGGCAGGATCAGCGGGTACTTCGTCTGCACGCCGTCGAACATACCCGTATCCGTGTAGTACGGGCAGACCACTAGGGAGTTGACGCCGGTGCCGTCCTTCGCCAGCTCGACGCGCAGTGATTCAGCGAACCCGAACGCGGCGAACTTGGAGGCCGAATAGTCGGTCTGCTTCGCGACGCCGACCAGGCCCGCAGCACTGGAAACGGTCACGATAGTCCCTCGGCGGCGCTCGATCATGCCGCCGAGGAACGCGCGGGTGACCCAGAACAGCGCCAGCGTGTTCACCCGGATGGTGCGTTCGATGGCCTCCTCGCTGGCATCGAGCAGCTTCTTGCCGGTGACCACCCCGGCGTTGTTCACCACGATGTCGACCGGACCGGCGGCGTCGGCCATCGCCGTGACCTCATCCTTGTTCGACACGTCCAGGGCAAAGGATTCCGCTGAGCCACCGGCGGCGCGGACCGCATCGCGGACAGCCTCCCCGGCCTCCGGGTCCAGGTCCCAGATCACGATGCGCGCGCCGCGGCGGGCGGCCCCGAGGGCGAGCAGGCGGCCGATGCCGCTGCCGCCGCCGGTGATCAGGACGCGCTGGTTCTTCAAGGGGTGGCGCATGGTTGCTCCTAGTTCGCTCGGATCGAGGGGCCGTGACAGACCGGCCAACGACCGCCCGGACCACCCTGCAAACAGCGATGACCTGCGGTTGATTGAACCCTACCGCGATGACCGTCCGGATCGACCGGCCTTCGTCAAATGCCCGCCACCACGGGTCGCCGTCGAACGGATCCCCGGCTCCAGGGCATCACCGCCGGAGGGTCTGCGAGACATTGGGCCAACGGCCAGGGCGCTGGTCGTTCCGTGCTTTTTCGCCAGGGGATGAGAAGACATGCACGATCCACAGCGGTCCGGTCCACGCGATTCTCATCGATGTGGCGGCCGATGGGCGGTCCCTTCAACTTGCTGCTCGGGACACCACTGCGGCCGGCGATCACTGTCGCCGCTGCCTTCACCGCATGCCCGCCGGTGAAGCACTGGACCTGAACCTCACTTCCCCCTGCACCGGGCACCCGGTGGAACACCGGATGCAATGCCCTGGTCTGGACCCGGGATCTTGAGTTCTAGTGATCGTTGCAACACCCCCGAATCCCTCGGGAGATGCAACAACCATGAACACCGCACCCTCACCATCAAATAATGCTTCCTTAAGGGGAAAAACAGCCGCCACACCCCCGGCCCCGGCTAAGCGCTCCAACCGGCGCCACACACCCCAAGATAAGACCGCGTTCTTCGAGGCGCTGGACCGTCTGGGCACCATCGCGGCCGCAGCCCGGGAACTGGGCTTCAACCGTGCCACTTGCACCATGTGGTCCCGCACCACTGCCCAGCCCCCGGGACAGGAATACACCCCCGCGCAGCGCGAGGAGTTCTTCGTCCTGCACGACCGCCTGAACAACGTCGCCGATGCTGCACGGCAGCTGGGGATCAACGTCCAAACTGCATTCAACTGGGCCTATTCCATCAAGGCGGTCACCCGCAGGCCCCAGCGCGCCCTGAGCGCCAGAGAACAGGAACTCAAACCCTTGCGCGAGGGGTTCCTCACCGCACTGGCGCGCGTGGGAAGCGTCACCGTCGCCGCCCGGGAGGTGGGCGTGGAACCCAGCCAAGGCGCCAGTTGGGCCAGGGCCGCCGGGATCCGCAACATCCCCCGGCTCTCGGGTCAACGCGATCAATACTTGGCACTACGCCGTGAGGGCATGCCCCAGAAGACAGCCGTAGCCGCCACGGGCGCAGAGCGGAAGAATGCAGCCCGCTGGGAACAGGCACTGATGCCGGTCATAGATCGTCTTGATACCCCAAACCTTTCATCAGACGCGTATAAACAGGAGGTGACCACACTCGTCTGCGAAACACCTGCGCTCGAAACCTGCTTGCCCGTTTTAGGGGTTCGGGTGCCCGATTCACCGGCCAGCCTCGACCCCGGGAACCTGGAACCTGCGCTGATCCCCGAGATTCCATTGGAGGTCCTCGAAGCCACGAACAGCACCCGCTACCTGTCGCTGCCCGAGCGCGAAACGATTCGGGACATGCTCCAAGCCGGTGCCTCGCAGCGGGCCATCGCCCGGGAGCTGGGGCGTAGCCCCAGCTCGATTGGCCGGGAGATCAAGCGCAACTCCCACCCTGTGTTGGGATACCGCCCCTACACCGCCCAGCGAACCTCCACCGCCCAGCGCCAGCGGCCCAAGCCCAGTAAGCTGGCAGCGCCGGGAGAACTGCGTGATTACGTGCTTGCCAAGCTACGTAAGCACTGGTCCCCGGAGCAGATTTCGAACTTGTTGATCAAGGAGTTCCCCGATGACCCCTCTATGCGCGTGAGCCACGAAACGATCTATCAGGCCCTCTATCTTCAGGCCCGTGGTGGGCTAAGCCTGGAGGTGAAATCGGCCCTGCGTACCGGGCGCACCCGACGCAAAAAGCACAAGAATCCCCGGAAGCGTACGGAGCGTTTCCGGGATCCAATGGTCAATATTTCTGAGCGCCCGGCAGAGGTTGAGGACCGTGCCGTGCCCGGGCATTGGGAAGGGGACCTGATCATCGGGGCGCACAGTGGCTCGGCGATCGGGACCCTGGTGGAACGCACCACCCGCTACGTGATGCTGATACATCTACCGGTGGATCACACGGCCGCATCGGTGCGTGACGGGCTCATCGAAGCAATGCTCACCCTGCCCGAACACTTGCGTGGTTCGCTGACGTGGGATCAGGGGTCGGAGATGGCCAAACACCTGGCTTTCAGCGTCGCGACCGACATGGATGTCTACTTCTGCGATCCACATAGTCCCTGGCAGCGCGGGTCCAATGAGAACACCAACGGGCTGCTGCGTCAGTACTTCCCCAAGAGCACCGATTTAGGTGTTTATGGGCTGGAGGATCTGGAGCATGTCGCCCAGGAGCTCAACAGCCGGCCACGTAAAACGTTGGATTGGGACACCCCGGCCGAGCGTCTACGTGATTTACTGGTCACGACATAACCACGGGTGTTGCATCGACCCCTAGAATTCGCCGATACGGCACATCCAGCCGTTACTACGACGACGGGAAGCAGCCAGCTGCCTCTGCGGATCCGTTCCTGGATCCGCCGGGTCAGATCAGCCGCGGGGCCCGGGCCAGGTTGCTCTCCAGCTCCGCGGCATTCTGTCGCACCACGTAGGCCGGGCGGTCGCGCTCTACCCGCCAGCTCTCGGCGAGCGGGCCGATGTCCACGGTGTCGAAACCGAAGTCGTCGTAGAGCCCGATGACCAGCGCGATGGCCTCCTGGTGGTTGGAGGCGGTGGCCAGCGCCCGGCGGTTTTCACTGCCGGCCGGCAACCCGGCGGTGGTGATGTCCCCAGCCGGAATGTGGTTGAAGCCCTTGGCGACCTTCGAAGCGGACAGGTGCTCCTGCACCAGGCCCGAGGTGGTGGCCTCGCCCTTATCCAGCACCTCGATGTGGCCGTCGCGTTCCCAGTAGTAGTTGATCGTGTCGATGACGATCTTCCCGGCCAATTCCTCAGCCGGAAGCTGACTGTAGTTCTTCAGCGGGATGGTAACGACGGCGAAGTCCGCCGCCTGCGCCGCGCCGGCTGCCGTGGCGGCCCGCGCTCGCGGGCCGAGTTCTGCCACCAGCTCCGTCAGGGTTTCGGGCCCCCGGGAATTGCCGATGACCACGTCGTAACCCAACTGCACGGCCTTGCGTGCGATTTGGGATCCAATGTGTCCTGCTCCGATGATTCCGATCGTTGTCATGCAGTATTCAACAGCGCCATGGGAGCCGGTATTCCGTCAAGGCCCCAGATGGCAACCGCGCCGTGCAGCGGTTTCCCCTATGGCTACGATGCCCGGTCAGCTGCCACCGGGCTCAGCGGTGCAGCGGCCACCGGTTCGTCCACAGGCACCACGCGTTCCCCCGAGCGGGTCGCTCCGATGCCCGCGGCAATCACCAGTCCGATGCCGATCACCGCCGCCGGACGCGGTACCTGGTGCAGCAGCATCAGCCCGACGACCACCGCGATAGCCGGCTCCAGGCACATCAGCGTGCCGAAGGCAGCCGTGGTCAGCCGCCGCAGCGCCGACAGTTCGAGGCTGAACGGGATCACCGGCAGCAACAGCGCCAGCGCGAACCCGATGGCCAGCAGCTGCCAATCCATGTTGCCGAGCACCGCGGGACCGACCGCCAGCGAGGCGACCACCGCGGCCACCGGCATGGACATGCCCAGCGCGGAAATCCCGGACACCGCGTCCCCGGCCTTCTGCGTGAGCAGCACGTAGGCGGCCCAGCACACCGCTGCACCGAGGGCGCACAGCACCCCGAGAGGATCGGTGGCACCCTGCCAGGGCTCGGTCAGCAGGAGCACCCCGACCGCCGCCACCAGCGCCCACCAGCGGGCCCGCCCACGGCCCTGGGCCACGGCAACCGAGAGCGGTCCGAGGAACTCCAGCGCACTGGCCGTACCCAACGGGATCGTCTGGACGGCAAACATGAAGCCCAGTGTCATTCCCGCGGTTGCCACGCCCAGCAAGACCAGTATTCCGATCGTGGCCCTGTCGAAGGAAACCTTCCACGGGCGGGCGACTGCCACGATGATGACCGCAGCCCAGGCCAGGCGAAGCCAAGCCACCCCATCGGGACCGAGCCGGCCGGCCAAACCGACGGAGGCCGCCAATCCCAGCTGGACGCAGCACATCGCGGCGCATGCCATCAGCGTGCCGGTGCCGGCGGTGCTCGTCTTCGGGAACCGGGTCAAAGTCATGGGTCAAGTAGACACGAGGCAAGCAGTCCGCGTCCACGCGAGAATCATCAACATACCGTTCATGATCCGTGGACAATGATCTCCATGGATACCCGGCGCCTCCAATACCTCTACGGGCTCTCCCCCATGGGATCGATGCGCGCGGTTGCCGATGTGCTGGGCACCACGACGTCGTCGGTCTCCCAGCAGATCGCGCAACTGGGCCGGACACCGGAGTCCGGCTGACCGAGCCGGAGGGCAGGGGCGTACGCCTGGCACCGGAGGGACGCAGGCTCGCCGGCCATGCCCAGGGGATCCTGGCTGCGGTTGACGCGGCACGGCTGGACCTCGATGCCGCAGCCGAGCCGTCGGTAACCCTGCGCATCGCCGGTTTTGCCACAGCCATCCGCCGGACCCTGATGCCGGTGATCGGGGAACTGGCCGAACACCATCCCGGAGTGTCCATCGAGGTGCTCGAACACGAACCGGAGGAGGCCCTGCGCCTGCTCGCCGCCGACGAGGTCGCCCTGGCCCTGACCTACGACTACAACCTCGCACCACACGCCGTCGGCACGGCGGTGGAGACCCGGCCGCTGTGGAGCACGCCCTGGGGCCTTGGCGTACGCAGCGAGGAGGCGAAAGCGTTGGGCGGAAAGGACGGAGCCGCCGATGCCGCGACCATCTTCACTGCCTTCGGGAAACACCACTGGATCGGGAACTCGCGCAATATCGCCGACGAGACGGTGCTGCGCATCATCGCCTCGATAGCCGGGTTCGAACCGGACATGCGTCACCAATCCGACAGCCTGGACCTGGTTGAGGAGCTGATCCTGGCCAGGCTCGGCGTCGGGCTGCTCCCCATGGACCGCCCGGCGTGCAGCGTCATCACCATCCTGCCGCTGCATCACCCCGACCTCCGGCTGCGCGCCTATGCCCGGACCCGCAGCGGACACAGCGGCTGGCCCGCCCTGGCACTGGTGTTGGAACGGCTCGGCCGCAAGGCCTAAGCGCGGTGGCCCCTCGGGTACGGGAGAGGATTGATTCCCCTTTGCCCCACCGAACCGGATTGCGGACACCGCCGAGCCAAGTACCACCGGCTGCCACTGGGTGGATGGCCCCTCTCTCCTGGCCACCGCGTTCGGGCCGGCTCGTCCCTGCGGCCTCCGCCGAAATCGTCGAGGAGCACCCGCAGATCCTCCGGGTAGCGTTGGTCCGGGCCATGGATGAGTGATTCGTCACCATCCGGATCGGCAAATCGGCAAGGAGGCGCTTTCGGACAGCTGAAGCCGGGGCGCCACCGATGGCCGGCACCCCGGGCTCCGCCTTGTTCCCTTTCCGTACGAGGCAAGGGATCCACGCTCCCGTAGCGAAAGTATCCCGGCGCAGCCCGGACAGTGGAGGACGCCGTTCAGCCCTACCGCTTCACCGGGCCATTTCCGGTCAGGGCCACGCCAAAGCAGTTTTGACGTGGCCGGCCGGCGGAGTAGACATGAGGGTATGACTAGCAAGAACCTTTCAGGAAACACTCTTCGAATCCTCAGGGGCGGCACCTCGCTGGCACTTCTGGGCCTGGGCCTGGCCGGATGCTCCTCCGCTGCGGCACCGGCGCCCACCGTGACGGTTACCGCCTCCGTGCCCACCCAGGCCCCTGCCGCGGCCACGCCGAGCGCGACCACCGCCCCGGAAGCCACCGCTACCACGGCCGCGCCCTCCCCGAGCACCGAGGCAGCTGTCGAACGACGTGTCGTGATGACCGTGACCGGCGCCAAGGACACCGCATTGGTCAAGGCCCTCGTGGTGACGTCGGACAGCAAGGAAAGCGATGCCCAGATGCGTAGCCAGAAGCTGCCCTTCACCCGGGAAGTCACGCTTCCCGCCACGACCGACTTCACCAAGGTCCTGGTGCTGGGTAAATACTCCTCGGGTGCCACCGGCAAAATCTCCTGCACGGTGAGCATCGACGGCAAGGAGGTCGCCTCGTCCAGCTCGAGCAGCCACCAGCCGGCCGAGTGCCTCTTCATCAACAAGGATTCAGCGAAGTAGGGAACTACCCCCGTGCCGCCCAGGGCCTCCGGCCGCCATCCCTGAGGGGACGGTGGCCGGGGGGGTCCTTTGCCTATCCGCGCAGGCGTTCCATCTTCGGGTCGAACAGCGGGTCGGCGGCGACCGTGGCGGGGATCCGCTGACCGAAGTACTCGATCTCCACCACGTCGCCCTCCACCGTCCCGGCCGGCAGCCAGGCGTAGGCCAGCGGGGTGCGCACCGTGTAGCCGTAGGCTGCGCTGGTGACGTAGCCGCAAGCCGTCCCGTCGATGTAGACCGGCTCCTTGCCCAACACCATCGAAGTTCCGTCGTTGATGGTCAGGCAACGCAACGCCCGCTCCGAGGGCTTGTTGCGCAGCACGTCCACCGCTTCGGCGCCGACGAACCCGGTCTTGTCCTTGGCGATGGAGAAGCCCAGGCCGGATTCGAACGGGTGGTGCTCCGGGGTGACGTCGGTGCCCCAGAGCCGGTAGCCCTTTTCCAGCCGCAGCGAGTTGAATGCGCCGCGGCCGGCGGCGATGATGCCTTCCTCCCGGCCCGCTTCGAAGAGCACGTCCCAGAGCTTCTGCCCGTGCTCGGCGCTGGTGTACAGCTCCCAACCGAGCTCACCCACATAGGACAGTCGCATCGCGGTGACCGGCACGCCGCCGATGACCACCTCGTTGGAGCGGAAGTACTTCAGCGTCTCGTTGCTGAAGTCATCGCGGCTGACCTTGGCCATGACCTCGCGGGCCAGCGGGCCCCACAGCCCGATGCAGCAGGTGGCCCCGGTGATGTCCGCGACGTGCGCCCACGCCGCCGGGTCGGCGGCCCCCTGTCGGCGGGCCTCCACAGTGAAGTAGTCGAGGTCGATGTTTCCGTTCACGCCGAGCTGGAAGCGGTCCTCGCCCAGCCGCGCGATGGTCACATCCGAACGGATGCCGCCGTCCGCGTTCAGCAGCAGGCAGTAGGTGACGGCGCCGGGCTTCTTGGCGATATTGCCGGTGCTCAGCTTCTGCAGCAAAGCCAGCGCACCGGGGCCGCTGACCTCCAGGCGCTTGAGCGGTGTCATGTCGTACATCGCCACCGCAGTGCGGGTCTTCCACGCCTCCGCCGCGGAGATCGGCGAGTGGAACTTGTTCGACCATTCATCGCGTTCCGGGCCGGCCCACTCTGAGGGCATGTCGTCGAGCAGGTGCCGGTTCGCCTCGAACCAGTGCGGGCGCTCCCAGGCGGCCGACTCCAAGTAGAAGGCACCGAGCTCGTCCTGCCGGCGGCGGAACGGGGCCGAGCGCAGGTCCCGCGGCGAAGTGCGCGGCTCCAGCGGGTGGCGGATGTCGTAGATCTCGACGAAGTTCTGTGCCGAGGTCTCCTCGACGTACTCCCTGGTGGTCTGCACTGCCTCGAAGCGGGAGAGGTCGCAGTCATGCAACGGCGTGGTCGACTGCCCGTCAACCAGCAGCTCGGCCACCGCCTTCGCGATGCCGGCCGAGTGGGTCACCCAAATGGCCTCGGCGACAAAGAAGCCGTCCAGCTGCGGGGCCTGTCCGACCAGCGAGCCGCCATCGGGGGTGAAGGAGAAGATCCCGTTGAACCCGTCCTCGAAGGTGCGTCCTTCAAGCCCCGGGAGCAGCTTCTTCGAATCCTCCCAGACGGGAAGGAAGTCCTCCTCGGTGAAATCCAGCCGCGAGGGCATGTTGTGCTCCGACATCTGGTCGGAGGGCACGCGTTCCAGCGAGTCGAGCGCGACGGGCATCGGACGGTGGGCGTATGATCCGATCCCGATCCGGTCCCCGTGCTCGCGGTAGTAGAGGTCCTTGTCCTGGTGGCGCAGGATCGGCAGCGAGGCGCCGTTGGGCAGCTCATTGCGCCCGGCCTGCTCCGGCAGCGCGTCGGTGGTGACGTACTGGTGGCCCAGCGGCAGCAGCGGCACCTTCAGCCCGATCATGTCGCCAATGGCCGGCCCCCAGAACCCGGCGCAGGAGACGACGATGTCCGCCTCGACGATCCGCTCGCCGATGCGCACGCCGGTGACCTTGCCGCCTTCCTGCTCGATGCCGGTGACCGTCGTGTCGCCGAGGTAGGTGACACCGGCAGCGGTTGAACGCTCGATGAGCAGCTGCACGGCACGGGCGGCAAGTGCCAGTCCGTCGCTCGGGACGAAGAAGCCCCCCAGGACCTCCTCCTGTGCCAGCAGCGGGTACATCTCCTTGCATTGCGCCGGGTCAAGCAGCCTGCCCTCCAGCCCCCATGCGGTGGCGAAGCCGTGGCGGCGGTGCAGTTCGGCGAGCCGCTCGGGAGTCGTGGCGACTTCGAGCCCGCCGACCTGGTTGAAGCAGGAGGTCCCGTCCTTCACCAGAGAGAGCAGCTTCGCCACCGTATAGCCGGCGAACTCGGTCATGGCCTTTGACGGGTTGGTCTGGAAGACCAGGCCCGGGGCATGGGATGTCGATCCGCCGGCCAGGTGCAGCGGGCCCTGTTCGATGACCGTGGTGTTGGTCCAACCGCGGATGGCCAGTTCGTCGGCCAGGTTGGCGCCGACGATGCCGGCACCGATGATGACGACGCGGGGTGCAGTGCTCATGTGTTTCAGACTCCTGTGTTTGCTTAGCGGAAGACGACGGTGCGGGTCTTGTTGATCAGGATGCGGTGCTGGCAATGCCAGGTGATGGCGCGGGAGAGCGCCTGCATTTCGGCGTCGCGGCCGATCCTCACCAGCGCGTCGGCATCCGGGACGTGGTCCACCCGGAAGACCTCCTGCTCGATGATCGGCCCCTCGTCGAGCGACTCGGTGACGTAGTGGGCGGTCGCGCCGACCATCTTCACCCCGCGCTCGTAGGCCTGGTGGTAGGGCTTGGCACCCTTGAACCCGGGCAGGAACGAGTGGTGGATATTGATCGCGCGGCCGTGCAGACGGGAGGTGAGTCCGTCGGAGAGCACCTGCATGTAGCGGGCGAGCACCACCAGGTCCGCCTGATACTGCACGATCAGGTCCTCCAGCGCCGCCTCGGCCCCGGCCTTGGTTGCTGCGGTCACCGGAACGTGGATGAACGGCAGCCCGGCGGCCTCGGCCATCGGGCGCAGGTCCTCGTGGTTGGAGACGACCGCGACCAGCTCGGCGCCCAGGGTGCCGGTGTTCCAGCGGTAGATCAGGTCGTTGAGGCAGTGCCCGAACTTCGAGACCATGACCAGCACCCGCTGGGGGCGCCCGTCGTGGATGGTGAAGTCCATGCCGAAGTCCTGCGCCACGGCGCCGAATTCGGTGCTCAGCGCCGCCGCGGTGGCCTCCGGGCCGCCTCCGGCGAACTCGGTGCGCAGGAAGAGCTGTCCGCTGACGTGGTCGTCGAACTGCTGGTGTTCGGCGATGTCGAAGCCGCGGTCATCGAGGAAGCCGGTCACGGCGCGCACGATCCCAGGGCGGTCCGGACAGGCCAGGGTCAGCACGAATCGGGTGGTGCGTGGCCGCGCCGCACCGGACTGGCGGATGCCGACGTGGTCCTGGATGGCTGCCGTCACCGTGCTCCCCTGGGTCTCGCGCGGGTGGATGTGCTGGGTGGTCATTTCTTCGCTCCGTTCGTCGGGCATTTGTCGTTGTCGGTGCACTCTTTGGTGCAGTCGTGTTTGGTCACCAGTTCAAATGGCACGCCCCCGTGTTCGTCCACCGCGGTGCGAATGGCCCGCTCGACCACAGAATCGGCCAGCCGCTTGCGCAGGGCAAGCGGGTCATGGCGCAGATCCCTGACCAGCGCGAAGCACAAGACGAACATGACGATGGCGAAAGGCAGCGCGGAGACAATGGTGATGTTCTTCAGACCGTTCAGGGCTTCCCCGGGGTTGTCCCCTCCGGCCAGCAGCATGATCGCTGCCACGGCACCGGTGAGCACGCCCCAGAACACAATGACCCGCTTTGAGGGTTCCATCGCGCCGTTGGTGCTCAGCGAGCCCATGACGATCGAGGCGGAATCGGCACCCGTGACGAAGAAGATGCCCACCAGGACCATGGCCAGGACCGCAATTGCGATCGTCACCCCTTGGCTAACCCCCAGGTTCTGGATCAGATCGAACAGGGCTCCTTGGAAGTTGATCGCGGGTTCCCCATCAACCATCGGCACGAGTCCCTCGGAGGCGCCGTTGGAGGCGTCGGCCTTGAGCTGGATGTTGAACGCGGCACCACCGAAGATGGAGAACCAGATGACGGAAACCAGCGAGGGGACCAGCAGCACCCCGGTGACGAACTGCCTGATGGTGCGTCCACGGCTGATCCGGGCGATGAACATTCCCACGAACGGTGCCCATGAAACCCACCAGGCCCAGTAGAAGATGGTCCAGCCGGACAACCAGGCCCGGACCGATTCATCGCCGGCGAGCTCGGTACGTGAGGCCATCGAGGGCAGGTCGCGGATGAAGTCGCCGATGGCGGAGGGCACCAGGTTCAGGATCATCAGAGTCGGGCCGAGCACGAAGACCAGCACGGCCAGCAGCAGGGCCAACAGCATGTTGATGTTTGAGAGCCACTGGATGCCCCAGGAGATTCCGGAGACGGCCGAAAGTACGAAGCAGATGGTCAGCACGGTGATGACCACAACCAGCACCGGGGAGCCGACTTTGCCGATCCAGCCGTTGAATTCAATGCCGCTGGCGATCTGCATGGCACCCAGGCCGAGCGATGCGGCGGTGCCGAAGAGGGTTGCGAAGATGGCGAGGATATTGATGGCCTTTCCGGCCGGGCCATTCACTCGCTTCCCGAACAACGAGGTGAAGGCGGATGAAATGAGCTGACGGCGGCCCAGCCGGAAGGTGCTGTAGGCCATCGCGATGCCAACCACCGCGAACATCGCCCACGGGTGGATGCTCCAGTGGAAGATAGAGGTCGCCATCGCGGTCTGGATGGCCTCGGGGGTGCGTCCGTCAACTGTTCCCGGCGGTGGTGAAACATAGTGGAAGAGCGGTTCGGCCACTCCATAGAAGACCAACCCGATGCCCATGCCGGCACTGAACATCATGGAGATCCACGAGATGGTCTTGAATTCCGGTTTCTCTCCGTCACGGCCCAACGGGATGTTACCGAAGCGGCCCAGGGCCAGCCAGAGCACGAACACCACGAAGAAGGAGGCCAGCGAGACAAAGAGCCAACCGGTATTTTCGGTGACCCAGGACAACGCCACGTTGGAGACGGCCGAGAGTGACTTCGGGTTGCTCAGGCCCCAAATGACGAAAGCCAGCGCGAAGGCTCCGGCGATGCCGAAGATGACCTTATCCATTCCCTCAGGTAGGCGTACCAGGCTGCGGATGGCGTTTCTCTCCGACTCACTGTCCTTCAACTCCCGCAGGATCGCGGTGTCGTCCGGTGACCGAGACTCCGTCCCCGCGTTATCTGACAGGTAACATTGCGCATCGGCGGGTTCATCGGAGAGAAATTCTTGGGTATCAACAACCATGGAATATTCCTTTGCTTGGGGGTGCGAGATGCGTCTGAAGAATTGACGTGTTGCCGTGCCCCGTTGGCACAGGACCCGATGCCCGTCGGTTCACGCACCGGGGGTGAAAAATCGGTCATTCCGATGCCACCCGAAACAACGCAAAAGCAAGATCATGGGTCGAAGACCAATCCGGTGACGGGCCTGGCTCCCTGACGCGGGGTGAACGTTAGGACTTGGCTCGCATTGTTATTTGCCGGCGGCGTACGTGGCTTCTCAGTTCAAGCAGACGTCACGCATCAATCGCCTCTTTCCTTTCCGCGGCCCTTCCGTGCTTCTATTCGGTCTTCAAAGGGCTGATGTTGTTTTGCAATACACAACAGCAAGCGTCCTGAGCAACAAGCGTGGCGCACGTCACAGGTCAAAGTCAAGGATCGGATGCTAATAATTTGAACATGCTGGATGCGACCGAGCGTTGCAAGCAAAAGCACCCGCCGCCCCAAAAGGGCAGCGGCATGAGCGACGCCAGATCACCACCCACATGCCGGACGCTAGCCGCGCGGAATCAACAATCACTTTCCAGTCGCTCCGTGAGAATTCGCCTCGCCCGGGTCTGCAGGATATTCAGGGATTCCTTGATCAGCGGCGAACCCATGCTGCCCATGCGTACAGCGGCCACAATTCTACGTGCCGGCTTTCCGCGGCCCGATATGGGTAGTCGAATCACGTTCTCCGCACTTCCCAGGGGCGCCAAGCGCGGCAACAGGCCCACTCCCAATCCGGCACCAACGAAAGCGATCAGGGTTTCCCATTCGACGGCCTCATGAGCGATTCGCGGAGTCACCCCGACGGCAGTGAACGCCGCCACAAAAAGGGAATGATAGGCGGACCCGGGGGCGTCGGTAATCCAGGGATCGGTTGCCATCTCTTCAAGTGTCACCGTTTCCCGCGACGCCAGCCGATGGTCCGCAGGGAGGATGACGTCGAGGGGGTCATGGAGCAGCGTTGTCTGCTCAAAGCGGCGGTCTTCGTCCGGGTGCACCTCCGCCTGCATGGCAACGATGACGGCCAGGTCGATTCGCTCGGCGATCAGCAGGTCAAAACATCGTGCCGGATTCGCCTCGAGAACCTGAACCTCCAGCAGGGGGCGCGCCGATCGAAGCGCGGCCGCAAGCGGTGCCAGCAATTGGGCGGCGGCACTGGAGAATCCCCCGATGCCCAAATGGGACTGCACCTGGCCGCCGGCCTCCAACGCCGAGGCACGCAGTAGCTCCCATTGCGCGATCAGCGCATCCGAGCCCGACACTAGCTGTCGACCCGTGGCGGTGAGCCGCAGGCCTCGGCCATCCTTTGTCAGCAACTGCATTCCAAGCACACGCTGAAGTTCGCGCAACTGCGCGGAGATCGCAGAAGGGGAGTATCCCGTGAGCTCCGCAGTAGCTGCCACTGAGCCGCACCGGGAAAATACTCTGAGCGTTGCGAGACGCGGATCAATCATGCACCTATCTTGCACTATTATCGCCAAAATATTGCGATTTTGCCGCAGTAGATTGTGACGAATCTCATGACATCATGATTTCAATAGCTTCAGTTGAAGCAATCAACTCGCAGCCCCAGTAGCTTATGCCTACCTCGCCCTCGGAGGAATCCTTATGCCTGCTTCAGTGAACGTGCCGATCAATTCACGCGGCAAGCTCGCCTCGTCATTACCAGCTGAGCAGCTGGCGGAGATCGCCGAGCTTTTCGAATACCGACGCGAGGGCTTTTCACTCGATGCTCCCTTCTACACGGAGCCCGCAATCTTCAAAATAGATATGCAGGCGATATTCGGCCAGCACTGGCTCTTCGCGGCGAGCGTTGCGGAACTTCCCGAGCCGGGCGACTATGTAACCGTGGACTACGGTCCTTATTCCTTGATCATCTTGCGCAATGACGATGGCGGCGTGAACGTCATGCACAACGTATGCCGCCACCGTGGCGCACGCGTCTTGACCCAGCCCGCCGGGAGCACCGGAAACATGGTGTGCGGTTACCACGCTTGGACCTACTCGCCCAACGGTGATCTGATCCACGCCTCAGCTCCGGGGGAAACCAAGTTCGACAAGAGCTGTTTCGGCCTCAAGCGGGCCCACGGCCGCGAGTATGCCGGCCTCATCTTCGTCTGCATCGCCGACGAAGCACCAACGGACTTTGATGAAACGGCAAAGGTCTTCGAGCCCTACCTCGTGCCACACGACCTGCCAAAGACGAAGGTGGCCTACCAGCAGAACATCATCGAAGAAGCCAACTGGAAGCTCGTCATGGAGAACAACCGTGAGTGCTACCACTGCGACGGCCATCCGGAGCTTGCCTGTTCGCTCTTCCCGACGTGGGGCCTCACCGAGGGGCTCATCCCACAGCATCTCGAAGCAGTTTGGGATCGCAGCAAGGAAGCCCAAGCCGCCCTCGAAGAGCGTTGCCGGCGCTACGGCATCCCTTATGAAGTCTTCGAGGAACTCGATACCCGTGTGGCGGGAATCCGCATCTCCCGCGAATCCCTCGACGGCGACGGCGAATCGTTCTCAGCCGACGGGCACCGGCTCTCCAAGAAGCTGCTGGGAGACTTGCCTGATTTTCGACTCGGGCGATGCTCGATGCACCTTCAACCCAACAGCTGGTTCCATTTCCTCGGCGACCATGTCATCACGTTCGCCGTCTTCCCCATCAACGAGCATCAGACTCTGGTTCGTACTACGTGGCTTGTCGCAGATGACGCCGTCGAAGGCGACGACTACGACCTCGACAAACTCACTTACACCTGGAAGCAGACCAATCTGCAGGACAAGGAATTCGTGGAGCTGTGTCAAAACGGCGCCAACAGCCCGGCCTATGAGCCCGGCCCCTACATGAAGAGCGAGTATCAGGTCGAGGCATTCATCAACTGGTACGTGCAGCGAGTGCAGGAGCACTTAGCATGATCGAGAGCATGACCGCCACCGCAATTCCTGAGCCGCAGCGCATCCGCGGCCTTGAAATGCCGTGGAACAGGGTACTGGGAAGCACCGATGGGCCCGCCGGCGCAGCCCGAGCACTCGGCCCGTGGCATCCACAGGAGTTCCTCGCCGAGTGCGTCGAGACAGTGCCCGAGGCCGGCGGCATGATGACTTTCATATTCCGACGCATCGACGGCGCCCCCCTGGCCTTCCGACCGGGCCAGTACCTGAATATCGCCTTTCCCGTGCACGGTGAGAATCAGGACCCGGTGGATCGTAGCTACTCGTTGTCCAGTTCGCCGACCGAACCCTGGACGTTCAATGTCACGGTCAAACGTGATCCCACGGGCCTGGTCTCGCCATGGGCACACGAGAACGTCCAACCCGGCACCATCCTCGAGATGCTCGGACCCGTTGGGGCCTTCCACCTGCCCGATGTCGACCGACGGGCGCGCTACCTCCTGCTGGCCGCGGGAGCCGGCATCACACCCATCATGTCCATGCTGCGGACCATCCATTCGCTCCCCGGGCAGGCGGATGTCGTGGTTCTCTACCATGGCTCCGAACCCGGAGGCTTCGCCTTCTGCAAGGAGCTGGCCTACATTGCCTCGGTGGATTCCCGCATCAAGGTCTTCTACTCCTTGGGTGACCGCAATCAGCCCGCTGGATGGGCTGGCCTGAGCGGTCGCTTAACTGCCGCAATGATTGACCAAGTGGCTCCGGATGCCAACGGACGAAAAGTCTATGCCTGTGGCCCGGAAGGATACCTCAATAGTGTGTCCGAGCTGCTGGCCGCAGTTGGCGTCGACGATACGTCTATCCATATGGAGTTCTTCTCGGGAGACCGTCAGACCACGATGGAATACCGGGCAGAGGTCGCGCTTGCGGAGGAAATCGCCGAGGAAATCGCGGATTCCGCGGAGGTGTACTACGAAAACCAGCCCTCGACCCTGGGAATGTACGAACCTGCCTACGATGCAGAGGGGGCCATAGAGGCCTCGGGTCTTCCGCTGGAAGCCGCCGATCCCGACTTCTCAGGATCCGAGGCCCTCGCTGATGGAGCGGAAGAGGCACTTGATTCCAGCCCGCCCGATATCTCAGCATTCGATACCGTTGGAACGGGAAGCCTCACCTTGTCCTTCATCCGCACCCGCCTCAACGTCCGCATCAATCCCGAGGAGAAAATCCTTGGGGTTGCCCAACACGCCGGCGTGAGGATCGGAGCAAACTGTCAAGAAGGAATGTGTGGCTCGTGCAAGGTGGTCAAACTCTCCGGGGACGTTGAGATGAACCACCAGGGCGGCATCCGTGCCCGAGAAATCGCTGTCGGAAAGTTCCTG
Organism: Paeniglutamicibacter cryotolerans; assembly: GCF_014190875.1. Taxonomy (NCBI): domain Bacteria; kingdom Bacillati; phylum Actinomycetota; class Actinomycetes; order Micrococcales; family Micrococcaceae; genus Paeniglutamicibacter; species Paeniglutamicibacter cryotolerans. Next base: position 890,993 of record NZ_JACHVS010000001.1, read on the forward strand.
CCATGCTGTTCGACCGCACAGAACGACCTCGTCATCGATGCCTAACCGCTTCAAACTGATCACGACATTTAAGCTTCTGCTTCTGCCGCGGCCAGCTCCATAGCCCTCGCTTCGGTGTGGAGAGCAAGCATTGCGACGACTAGTCGTGCCAAGCCCCGCTTCACAGATACTGTCCACTACGGACCAGACATTCAGTCCACTACGACTGGTGTCACCACTCAGTTCTCATCGCCAACTCATAGGAGCCATTTAATGTCAGGTAACAGGGCAGTCGCCTACCAGGGCCCGGGCATCGTCGAGGTCATCGACACCCCCTTCCCCACCTTCGAACTCACCGACGGACCCGGAGTCAACCCCGCCAACGTGGGCCGCAAGGTCCCGCACGGGGTCATCCTGCGCACCGTGGCCACCAACATCTGCGGCTCGGACCAACACATGGTCCGCGGACGCACCACCGCCCCCACCGGCCTGGTCCTGGGCCACGAAATCACCGGCGAAGTCATCGAGGTGGGCCGGGACGTCGAATTCATCAAGGTCGGAGACATCGTCTCGGTCCCCTTCAACATCTCCTGCGGCCGCTGCCGCAACTGCAAGGAACAAAAGACCGGGATCTGCCTGAACGTGAACCCCGACCGCCCCGGATCCGCCTACGGCTACGTCGACATGGGCGGCTGGGTCGGCGGCCAAGCCGAATACGTCCTGGTCCCCTACGCCGACTGGAACCTGCTCCGGTTCCCGGACCGCGACCAGGCCCTGGAAAAGATCATGGACCTGACCATGCTCTCGGACATCCTGCCCACCGGCTTCCACGGCGCAGTCACCGCCGGGGTCACCGTCGGCTCCACCGTCTACGTCGCCGGCGCCGGACCGGTCGGCCTGGCCGCCGCAGCCTCCGCCCAGCTCCTCGGCGCCGCGGTGGTCATCGTCGGGGACCTGAACGAGGACCGCCTGGCCCAGGCCCGCTCCTTCGGCTGCGAAGGAATCAACGTCGCCCACGGGGACCCCGCGGACCAGATCGAACAGCTGCTCGGCGTGCGCGAGGTCGATGCGGGCATCGACGCCGTCGGCTTCGAAGCCCGCGGCCACGGCCACGGCGCCGGGGCCGCCGAGGCCCCGGCCACCGTGCTGAACTCGCTCATGGACCTCACCGCCGCCGGAGGATCCCTGGGCATCCCGGGCCTCTACGTCACCGGGGATCCCGGAGCAGCGGACGAAGCGGCCCAGAAGGGCTCCCTGTCCCTGTCCCTGGGCACCGGCTGGGCCAAATCCCTGTCCTTCACCACCGGACAATGCCCGGCCATGAAATACAACCGGGCGTTGATGATGGCGATCCTGCACGAGCGGATCCACATCGCCAAGGCCGTCAACGCGCAGGCGATCCTGCTCGAGGACGCCCCGCGCGGCTACGCCGAATTCGATGCCGGTGCCGCGACGAAGTACGTGCTGAACCCCAACGGCTACCTCAACAACTAACCTGAACCCTCGATGGGGGACCACAGCTGAGCTAGCTGACTGGCTCTCTGGGCGGCTGAACGAAAATGCGCAGTGGCCGGTTCAGGTGTACTAGGTGGCTGCTTTTCTCCGGTTACAGGAAGTAGCGATCCCAGGCGGGTTGACCAGGGATCGCTACTTCCATGGCCGCTAAGTAGGTGCCGCGCCTGGGTGCCTGGGTCTCTTCGCGCGATTCCTCGGCATGGCAGAACACGTTGAAAGGCACCTGCGAGTTCTGGGACCACTGGCTCCCTCGGCAAGGCGGAGTCGATGCTGCACTCATGAACCATTCATCGGCCTCGTTCATGAGACCGCCCGGGCCATTCTCACGCACTAGTGGTTGAACAAGGCTGGCCTGCAGCGTACCGAGCTGATGCCAACAGGACGTTGCCCGCTCCCGTGACGCTGCCTAAACATCACGTCCCGGAGTAGCCCATCGCGACGCTGATCTGCTTCCCCGCCCGTTTGAGTCCATCGAGCAGGCCAGGGATTTCCTGCGGATCAAATCGAAATGCCGGACCAGAAATAGTAATTGAGGCCACCACGTTGCCAAGATGGTTGCGCACCGGTGCGGCAACCGAGTTAATTCCCAATTCAAATTCCTCACGAGCCTGTGCGTAGCCATTCTTCACGGCACGCAGCAGGTCACGTTCCAGTGCTAAGCGGTTATCGATCGTGTTTGCCGTGCGTTTCGGAAGCCCGGTGGTCTTCAAAATCTTCTCCCGCTCGTCGGCACCGAGACCCGCTAGGAGAATCTTTCCACTGGAGGTGGCATGCAAGGGGGTCAGGCTACCCAGCCAATCGTAGGTCGCTAGCGTCGAGGGCCCCATGGCTTGGTCGACGTTGACCGCGTATTCCTCCCGGAGGACCGCCAAATTGACTGTCTCCTTGTATTCGAGGGCGAGCGCCTCGAGCACCGGTCGGGCCTGCCCGACCAGTGAGAGGCGTCCGGGGATCGAGGCGGCCAGCTTCAAGATCCCGAACCCGAGCTCATACTTACCGCGATTGTTATTCTGCTGAACCATGCCTCGGGCCAACAGTGAGCCAAGGAGTCGCGATGCCGTGGATTTGTGGATCCCCATCTCGTCGGCGACCTCTCCAACTCCGGCGCTGCCCTCCCGGGCAAGGATTTCCAACATGGCCAGCGCCCGGTCAACCGATTGAACGCCACCCGGTACCGCTTCGTCATCGCCGCTCTCGTCGGCCTGCGGTTCTCCCAAAGTCATGAAACCCAGCACTTCCCGTCTCAGTAGGGGTGATCCTCTCCCGGCTTCCCATACTATGCCGGAAGGCCAGGCGACCTTATGTCTGTCCAAACCGTAACGCGACAGAGAATGGGCATATTTTTATACAATATTAAGCATTGATCCACCGATGAACGTCCGTGAACGACCGGCGTTCTAACCACGAAATGCCCCAGTTCTCGGGGTAAATTGAACTTACCCTAGAGCAATTTTGCCAGAGCGAAAGGGCTCTTCGCAGAAGCAAGTTTCTCACAGCCCTTCCTCGATGCCAGCCTCCTTCGACGAGACAAACCTGGTCGCCTCCGCCGGACTGCTACCCATCATGCCCACCCCTGGCCCGGGATACAGGGCTGCAAGACCTCGTAGGCCAATGGGTGAAAAACCCCACCGAGAAGGGAGCAAACGCGGGCCTGAAACTCTCCTCTCTGGTCGCCGGAATGATTGCCGGCGCCGATTCCGTTGACGACATGGCCCTGCTGCGCCACGGAGCCATGAACAAGGTTTCCCAGTCCACCCAGTACTGCGGCATGCAAGGTTTGCTCCTGCCCGGTGACGGGTGGGGATGACCTGCCGTTGCGTGGACGCCGATGTGGTCGCACTCTGGAGATACGGGATTCCGTGTTGACCCAGGAGCGACTCCCCTGACACAGCGAGTGAAAGTACGGACACTCGAACCGGAAGAAGAAGCCCAGTTGCTGCAGATCGTGCGGCGAAGTACGGGATCGGTGGTCACCTGGAGACGGGCGCACCTGGTCCTGCTCTCGACCCGGGACCTGGACGTGGCGGTGATCGCGGAGGTCGCCTTCACCAGCGTGGACCCCGTCCACGACGTGCTGCATGACTTCACCGATGACGGCTTTGATTCCCGGCATCCGAAGTACGCCGGAGGCCGGCCACCGAAATTCAGCCCCGAACAGCGAGACCTGATCAAACAGGTCGCCCTGGGGCGTCCCGCCGATGACCACCTGCCGTTTCCCCCTGGAACCTGTCCACACTGGCCGGCTACCTCATCTCACAGGGGTGGTGGACGCGATTTCCCCTGAGGGCCTGCGGTTGGTGCTGCGCAAGGAAAACGTTTCCTTTCCAGTGCAGCACCACCTGAAAGACCAGCAACGATCCCGACTATGAGGCGAAGCAGAACCGCGTCCTGGAACTCGACAAGAGTGCAGAGGGTACGCCGGAACCCGGTGCTGGGGACCCGGGCGTGGTTTTCTGCATGGATGACTTCGGGGCGTTGAATCTCCAGCCGCCTCCCGGGTACCCATGGACGCCGGCCACCACCGGGACCGGGGGCCAGCAGACCCCGCGCCGCAGGCGACGAAGATCACCACGCACAAGAGCATCAAGGAGGCCAAAATCTGTGTACTTGACACCGGCGCACCCGCCTACAGGGCTTACGGTGGAAATTGATTCCCCGGCTTTCGGCTTGGTTTCTCTCCAGCAAGGGTCGACGCGTTTGGTAAAGCGCCAGCAAGTTGGGCGGATCTGCCTGCGGCGAGACAATTACCGTGCTCAGGACTCCTGAGGTACCCAAGTTCCAGCTCAGAGAAACCGCGGAAACCCGTGGTTTCTCTGAGCCCGATATCTGTCAGGTCGGCCCGGATCCAACATAATTAATGCAAAGTCAGCTGCAGTGCTGATCATGCAACACTCCTGATATTCCGCGGTTTTGATGGTCCAGAATAGGCAAAGTCCACTCCCGAACGTTGCATCAATTAAAGCGGTATGTCGAGAGTCCTGGTGCTCCCGTGGGCGGAGATCGCCACGAAGTAGGCCATGTCTGGGAAGGCCCATACCCGCAGCTACACGGTCATAACTGGCTACGGAACAGAATTCCTGAATGATCTCCACCCAGGTCCGGAAAGTCTCCGTGATGTCCGGGCTCGACCCTGACGCCGGATACGACTGCGGCATTGGAGTCCGCAGCGGCAAGAACGCCGTGATGTCCAGTACAAAGTTGCCGTATTGGCGGCAACGTCAAGCTGGCAGACACATCGGCCAACCCGAAGCCCGCCAGTTCCATGCTCCAGCGCGGCCTCAAACCCGACAGCGCACAGCAGATTGCTCAGATCAGGTCGTTCATGTTCGGCACAAGTGCCATCAGCAAGCGCAGGAATATGCCGCCGACCCTCGTTGGGTCGGCGGCATGCTCTATGGCGCTGGGGTAATTAGCCCTTCTGAGACCATCCAGTTGAAGGCGACATCCGCCGGCTCCTCCCCCGCCACATCGACCTTATAGTTCAGCGCGCGCATCGACTCGTCGGTCAGCAGGGGCGAGATCTGGGCAAAGACATCCTGCAACTGCGGATATTTCTCCAGTGTCGCAGTGAGGAAAACCGGAGCCACGTTGTAGGCCGGGAAGAAGTGCCGGTCATCTTCGAGCACCGTCAGGTCCAGTGCATCGATCCGTCCGTCGGTGGTGAACACCTCGCCGAAGTTGCACACACCCTGGTCGGTGGCCGAATAGACGGCACCGGTGTCAAAGATGCCGATGTTTTCATCCGGTACACCGTCGGCGGCGCCCCGGGTCAAACCATAGGCCTTGAGCATCGGGTTGAAGCCGTCGGGCCGGGAATTGAATTCCGATTCCAAGCAGAACGTCCGCTCGGACACGGGCAGATCCGCGATCTGCGACATCTTGGAAATGTTCCCCAGTTGCTCCACCGCCTCGCTGCGCACCGCCAAGGCATAGGTGTTGTTCAACGGTGCCGGTTCACCCCAGGTGATCCCATTGCCCAGGTCCTCGTCGTGGACCGCCTGCCATTGCTTTTGCTTGTCGGGGATCCCCTCGGCGTGTCCCATGTATGAGATCCAGGCGCTGCCCAGATATTCCCACATCATGTCCGCCTGGCCCGTTGTCATCAGCTTGCGTGCGGGCTGGCTGCCCGGCACGTTACTCATGTCACTGACCTTGAATCCCGCGGCTTGGGCCGCGAGGACTGCGATCTTTCCCAGAATCAGTTGCTCGGTGAAGTTCTTGCTTGTTATGACCAGCGAGGCGTTTTGCGGTAGCCCCTCGATGGGTTTGATGCTTCCCTGTCCCGCCGGGGGCACATAGGAGGAGGCCGGCTCAAGTCCGCAGCCAGTGGCTGCCAAGCCCAGGCATCCCATGATGGCGAGCAGGCTTCCGACCCTCCGGATCCGGCCCCGCCGGCCAGCCTGTGCACGGAGGTGGTGTCGGTTCTTCATATCAAATTCCCTTCGGGCGGGCCACGTGTTCAACGAGGCGTCCCACCCAGTCAACGACCAATGCCAGCAGTGCCACGAGGACAGATCCGCAGACCAAAACCACGGTGAGGCCCAGGTTCACTCCGGTGATGATCAGGATTCCCAGGCCGCCTCCGTTGATGAAGGTGGCCAGGGTGGCCGTACCCACCAGCAGCACCAACGCGGTCCGGATTCCGGCCAGCATGATCGGCACTGCCAATGGCAGTTCTATCTTCCAGAGCACGGCAGAGGAGCTCATGCCCATCCCGCGGCCTGCCTCGACGAGCCGATCATCGACCTGGCGCAGGCCCACCATGGTGTTGCGAAGCACCGGGAGCACCGCATAGAGGACCAGTGCGATGATCGCGGCCCAAAAGCCGAATCCCACCCACATGGCCAGCAGCACGATCAGCCCGATGGCAGGCGCTGCTTGGCCGAAATTGGCTACGGCCATCACTGGCCCGCTGAATCTGCGCAGCGGGGCGCGGGTGAGCAGGACACCCAGCGGAATGGCGATCGCCAGCACGATGACAGCCGCGACGGCGGTCAGGGCCAGGTGTTCCACGGTGTATCCCCACAGCGCGGCGGGGGCCAGGGTAGTCCGTTCCGTGGCACTGAGATCTGCCGTGGCGAGAAAGAGGACCACGAGGGACAAGGCCACGGCAATGCCGAAGAGTTGCCACCCGAGCGCCTTCCAGCTGCCCGCGTCCGATGACACCGGAGCATCGGGTCCGGTGGCGGTACCCAGGTTCGGATGGGCAGCCTGAACGGCGCTCATGCCCGGGCCCTCCCGTGTTCGGCCTCCACCGCTGAACGCGCATCGGCGGCGTCGGCCGCCAGTGCAGCAGCGATTGCGGTGGTCGGAATTGCCCCGCTATTGAGGCCCACGGGGGCATCGCCGTCGTTCAGGGCGGAATCGTGGGCGGCACTGATGGCCTCCATCACCGTCTGGACGGTGATCAGCCCCTTGAAGATGTCCCTGTTTCCGGTGACCAGTGCGGCCTCCGAACTGGCCACGAGCATGGTGTCCAGCGCATCGTTCAACGTTGACTTGTCGCCGATGACCGGTATCCGGGGATCCACCGTGTCGTCGATGATCTGCAGCCGGGAAAGCTGGCGGCGCGAGAGCCACTGAATCGGGCGGCGGCGTCGGTCAAGGACCACGGCATGCTTACCGCCGGCCCCCTGCAGGCGCGAGAGCACGTCGCTGGCCAAGTCGCCGGGAAGCGCGGTGACGGCCTCAGCGAGCTTGACCTCGTTCACCCGGGAGAGCGTGAGCTGTTTGAGCCCTGCACCGGAGCCAATGAAGTTCTCCACGAATTCGTTGGCCGGATTGGCCAGGATCCGCTCGGGCGAATCGTACTGGACCAACTGGGCGCCCTCATCGAAGACGGCGATCCAGTCTCCGAGCTTCACCGCCTCGTCGAAGTCGTGGGTCACGCAGACGATGGTCTTCTGCAGTTCCGACTGGATGTTCAGCAGTTCGTCCTGCAGCCGCTGGCGGGTGATCGGATCCACAGCACCGAAGGGCTCATCCATGAGCAGGACCGGCGGGTCGGCAGCCAGCGCACGGGCCACACCCACGCGCTGCTGCTGTCCGCCGGAGAGCTCCTTGGGGTAGCGGTCCCGGTAGACGGCGGGATCCAGCGAGACCAGTTCCAGCAGCTCGTCAACGCGCGCCGCGATGCGGGCTTTGTCCCAGCCGAGCATCTTGGGCACCAGGCCGATGTTCGTTGCGACGCTCATGTGCGGGAAGAGCCCGCCAGCTTGGATCACGTACCCGATTTGGCGGCGCAGCTTATCGCCGTCCATCGTGGTGACGTCTTCCCCGTTAATGACGATCTTTCCGCCGCTGGGCTCGATCAACCGGTTGATCATTTTCAGCGTGGTGGTCTTGCCGCAGCCCGAGGGGCCCACGAACATGACCACCGAGCCGGCGGGGATCTCCAGCGTCAGACCGCCGACGGCCGGCTTGCCCTGACCGGGGTAGCGCTTGGTGACTTCGTCCAGAAGGATCGAGGCGCCGGTGACTGCCCCCGGATTTTCTGCAGAAAGTGACTTGTTGTGTGAATCAGACACGGATACCTCGCGGTGTGGTTAGTCGGCCGATCCCCACAAGGATCAGGTCGAGAATGAGGGCCAGGATGATCACGCCAATGACTCCCACGGCGACGGACTCCAACGCATTGGCACCGCCGAGCCGGGATAGTCCTGAAAAGATGAATCCACCCAGGCCGGGGCCCAGCGCATAGGCTGCCACTGCGGCAATACCCATGACCATCTGCGCCGAAACGCGTACTCCGGCCAGGATGACGGGCCAAGCCAGGGGAAGCTCGACGGTGGCCCACGCGCGGAAGCGGCTCATGCCGATTCCCCGGGCGGACTCAACCACGCCCGGATCGATGCCGTTCAAGCCCACGATGGCATTGCGCAAAATGGGCAGGGTCGCGAAGAACGACACGACGATGACGGCCGGGGCCACGCCGAATCCGACCGGAGCAATCAGCAGCCCGATGAGGGCAAAGGAGGGGATGGTCAGGCCGATGGCCGAGACGCTGTTGGCCACCGAGGCCAGGGATTTACTGCGGTAGACCAGCGCCGCCAGGACAACGGCGATGACTGTTGCCAGGATTAGACACTGAACAACCAAACTGAAATGTTGCCATGAGGCAAACAGGATTTGGCGATATCTATCGCCGACGAATTCCCACACATTAAGACCTTCTTCACGTTAGTTTCGTATCAAACAGGGCCTTGCCGCAAAGGCAGGCCCGCTACCTCAAGGTAATGGATTCAGCACCCAGTATCCACCTGAAGTCCATGCATCCAGGCCGGCCGGCTCCTCGAACTATCTCTAGAATCCGCGGAATTCAGGTGATGTCGAGGCTTTGCCGCAAGCAATCAGTCACACCCCAAAAAAATATGCATTATGCGGACTACGCAGCGTTTCTTCTGTGCAACCCCACCGGGGAGAGCCCCCTGATGGTTCCTGGAATGCATCGTCGCCCCCAGTACCACGGCCAGCTTTGTGAGGTGTGAACGACCGAAGGTGGCCAAGGCCTTGTTGACGTCCACGGTTCGACGCCCTTGTCCCGTGCAGTGCGCGATGGATCCTTGCGAAGAGGCCCCCCAGCGGCTTCCTCGTGGCGGACCGGATCCCGGATCCGCCGGGCCAGACACCGCAGTTCGTTTGCGGTTCCATGCACGCCCGAAGAATGTCAGGCGTTCGGCCAAGCCCCGCCCGAAGAGCGCATCGGCCTTGCCTCGGGGCGCAGCTACCTGCATGGTCGAAGATGGCGATTCGGGCTTCCCGTGCGGCCTCGTGCGCCGCTTGGGCATCGGGAGTCTGTTTGCCGAGGCGAATTCCTTCGCGGTGGATGATCAGGGCATCCACTCCATGCAGTAGCTGAGGTTCGAATGAACGCTGTCACAGGCAGCCTCCGCGTCGCCGGCCTCAATGGCGTCAACCAGGTCCTCGTGCCCCGCTGAGCGACACCCGGCGAAACCCTCACGTAACCGCTGGGCCATTTCCCGCCCGTGGAAGACGTCGCCGAAGGAGCCGTAGAGCTCGAGCAGCAGCGAGTTTCCCGAGGCCTCGGCGACGGTGAGGTGGAACGCCCAATCGGCACCGATCCAGGCTTCTGCGTCCTCGGCGTCCCAGGCCAGCTGACGTTGCGCCAGCAGCCCGCGCATTGAGGCGACCTGCTTTTCGGTTGCAGCTGTGCAGGCCAGCCGGGCGGCCTGGGTATCCAGGCCGAAGCGGACCTGGAGGACCTCCTCGTCGCTGTGGTTGCGGTAGGCCCGCTGCACTGCACCGTGGATCTCACTGGTGGCCCGGACGTAGGTTCCGTCTCCGCGCCGGACCTCGAGTAGGCCCGAGTGGGCCAGCGCCTTGATGGCTTCGCGCAGGGTCCCCCGGGACACCCCGAGCTGTTCCATGAGCACCGGTTCGGCCGGAATGCGTTCATGCAGGGCCCAGACACCGGTCACTATGGCGTTGCGCAATTGTCCGGTGACGGCGTCGGACAGGGGAAGGCGGGCAGTGTTTTCGAGGCTCATGCCGTTTTCCTTCCCGGGAACTTGGGCGTCAGCCCGATTCCGAGCAGCAGCTGCAGGAAGGCAACGCCCGCCAGCAGCCAGAGCGACAGCGTCCAGCCGTTGGTTGCCGCGTAGAGCAGGCCCATGCCGAACGGTCCGATCGTGGAGAAGAGGTAGCCCAGCGACTGGGAAATGGTCGACATGGCGGTGGTCTCGGCCGCGTTCTTTCCGCTGCGGCTGATCACCACGAGGATCAGTGGGAAGACGGCAAATTGGATTCCTATCAGGACCGGTCCGATGAACGCCAATGACAGCGGCAGGTACAACAGGCAGAGCACCCCGGCCATGGCAGCCAGGGCACAGATGTTCATGGCCGTGCGGAGCCTTCCCGGCCGATTGGCCAGGGTCAGCAGCAGGATGCTGGCGGGGACCGAAACGATTTGCATGAGCCCGAGCATGACGCCCGCTGCCTCGGGGGTCATTCCCCGGGAAATCAGGATGATCGAGAGCCAGCTGATGATGGCGTAGACGAACAGCGCCTGGGCCAGGAAGAACCCGGTAATCATCAGCCCTTTACTGGTCTTCAGCAGGGCCCACGGCGATACCCGCTCCTGGTCCGTCGATGTGGTCTGCCGCTTGGCGCTCAGGACGATGGGCAGGAACACCAGGATGCCCACGACCCCGAGAATCGACCAGGCGGCCAGGCCGAGCAGCGGGGAGTCAAGCTGCCGGGCCAACGGAACGCTGAGCGAGGATGCCGCCGTCGCCCCGATGGACATGGTGATCGTATAGACACCGGTCATGGTGGAGGTCTTGTGCGAATAGTTTTGGCGGATGAAGGACGGCATGGTGACGTTGCACAGCGCCAGGCCGCACATCGCCAGGACCGTGCCGAGCATGAGCACGCCCACCGAGGGAATCCCCCGGACCGCGAGCCCCGCGGTCAGCAGCGCCAGCGCGAGCAGGATCGTGCGTTCGATCCCCATCCGGCGCACCACCCCGGACGTTGTGGCACCGGCCACGGCAAAGACAAGCGTGGGAATCGAGGGCAGCAAGGCAGCCACGAAAGGGCCGTACCCCAAAAAGAGCTGCATATCGTGGAAGAGTGCAGCGGCGCTGCTGATGCCCGCGCGCAGGTTCAGCCCGATCAGGACCACCGCCACCACGCCGAGGATGCTCATCCGGCGCAGGCGCCTGCGTTCGGCCGCTGACTGGTCCTGGTGGGATGCTTCCGATTTTTCGGGCTTCGTGGGGGAAAGGGCTTGCGGCTGCTCGACCGGACTTGTTTGCGACATTGCGTAAACATTAGACGTCCAATGTTTGCCGCGTCGAATCCATGACGCGGTGGCTGCCGCTGGCGCATCCCCAGATGGGTCAGCTAGGAGCCCGCAGCCGTCCCCGGCATTTGCTCGACGGCTTCGCAGGCACCCAGGTCCGAAGGGTCGACCTCCGGGCTATCGCAGGCTACGCGGCGCAACAGCCCGCGGAACACCTCCTGCTCCACCGGATCCAGCGCGCCCAGCACTCGTGCTTCGACATCGCGAACCCGCCGCTCGAGGTCGGCGAGCTCGATCCGCCCCTTCCGGGTGGCGACAATGATGCGGGCTCGGCGGTCGGCGGGGCTCAATTGCCGTTCCACCAGCCCGGCCTTCACGAAGTCATCGATGAGGTAGGTCATTACCGTCCGGTCGATGCCTAGGTGGGTTGCTAGCGCCAACTGGTTCGGCAACGACCCGTCGATCACCGCAACCATCACTTGGTAACCCCGGGGGCCGTGGGGGAATTCCCCGGTCACCTCGGCCGTGGCGTTCTGGTAGTTGCGGATCAGGACGCCTAGGGTCCACCCGAAGTTCTCACCGGCGCTAACACCGTCTCGCGTTGATTCGCTGCTCACAATCCCCAGTCTAAACCATCCATCGTCTTTACAGCAGATGATCTGCGAGTAAGATTATCTGTAGAGCCTCAAGAAATCGAGAACCGCCTCGGGAACGGCCGGCCGGAAGGAATCGGGACGTGAGTATGAAGACCATCGGGATCCTCGGTGCGGGCAAGGTCGGTACCGCCGTCGCCCGCCAGGCGATGCGCGCCGGCTACAGGGTCAACATCGCCGCTTCAGGCGACCCGCAGAAGATCGCGCTGATCATCGAGATCATGGCCCCGGGCGCCACCGCCCTGTCGGCGGCCGAAGTCATCGATGCGGCCGATCTGGTCATCCTGTCCGTTCCGCTGCGGAAATTCACTTCCCTGGACGCCTCAGCCCTGGCCGGGAAACATGTCGTGGACACCATGAACTACTGGGCCGAGAACGACGGGGACATGCCCGAGCTCGACGCTTCCGCATCGAGTTCGGAGATGGTCGCCCAGCACCTTTCCGGCGCGCTGGTGGCCAAATCCCTGAACCACATCGGCTACCACGAACTGGAACAGGACGGGTTGCCCGACGGCACACCCGGACGCCGTGCACTGGCCGTCGCCTCCGACCATGCCCAGACCCTGGAACTGGTCATGGAACTGGTCGAGGCCATGGGCTATGACGCAGTGGATGCCGGCGACCTGGCTTCCGGGTCGGCCTTCGAATCGGGCACAGAGATCTTCAATGGAGTCCATACCCGCGAACAGATGCTCGCGCTGCTCGACTCCCATGCCCTCGTCCTGCAGGGTCCTTAGGCGCACCAGTCCACCCCGAATGACGGCGGGAGGGTCGGTGCCATCCGTTCGATCGTGACGACCCCGGACGACACCGCCCCTCCCGTTTCGGTGTTTCGCGGCCTACCGGCCGGCTACTTCGTGACCGAACCAGTCAATGCGGCAATACTCCGAAGCACCAGCGGCCTGGCCGCGAACCATGCCAAGCCTGTAGTGCTACTTCCGGACCCCATGTTGCGGGGGCAGTCCTCGACAGCTCACCGATCCCAGGGCCGCTTGAAAGGATACTCCAGCTGGAAACATCTCGCTGACTGTAGTGAACGCTGCTCTCCGATCTGCAGGTTTCTTCAGATGCCCCAGCAGGTGGGGGCCCGCGCCAAAGGCGATGCCGAGTACCTCTCCGATATAAACGGAAAAAGTCTTGCTAGCCATGATTGGCCTTATCAATAGTGATCCATGAACAGGGGACTGTTCGCCTGCCGTTCATGGATCTCTCTGCACCGACCTCACTGACGGTTGCTTGTGGCTCATTGAGGACACAGTCTCCGGAGCAACCCACGCTCTCTTACACAGTCAAATACCAAAACCCGTCATGTGAGCACCGATCGCGTAACGTGACCTTCGATGCTTGACGAGGGGAAACGCGAACATGGGCTTGAAAATGGCAGCTGCGACACGGCGGTCTTCCGGCGCACTGATGATCGCCGGGATCCTGCTGGTCGCAGCGAACCTGCGCCCCGTGCTGACAAGCGTCGGTCCGCTGCTCGACCAGATCGGCGCCGAAACGGGGCTCGGCGCACCCGCACTAGGCCTTTTGGCTGCCGTGCCGCTTCTGGCTTTCGCCCTGGTTTCGCCGCTCGCGCAGTCGCTGAGCGAGCGTTTCGGAGTCGAACGCACGGTGTTCGCGGCGCTGTTGGTGCTGATCTGTGGCACGCTATTGCGGCCATTGCCCGGAAGCGTCGCCTATCTCTGGGTCGGGACCTTCATCATCGGCGCCTCCATTGCCGTCTGCAATGTGCTGCTCCCGGCGCTGCTCAAACGTGACTTCCCCGAGAAGGTCGCCAAGCTGACCGGAGCCTACTCGGCGGTGATCGGCGGCGTGGCATCGCTGGGTGCCGGGCTCTCGGTGCCGCTGTCGATGATTCGGCTGCCCGACGGTTCACAGGCCGGCTGGCGCCTCGCGCTCGGCGCATATGTGCTCCTCGCCATACCGGCGGTGCTGCTCTGGCTGCCCCAGTTGCGTCGCAAATCCCCGGATTCCGACGTTGCCCGCCAGCTGGCAGCCGTCCCAGCACCGGCGCGCGGGGCCGTCTGGAAGTCGGCCGTGGCCTGGCAGGTGACCATCTACATGGGGCTGCAGTCGCTCACCTTCTTCAGCCTGGTCACGTGGCTGCCAACCCTGGAACGCTCCTACGGGCGCAGCGATGTCGCATCGGGTTGGGACCTGATGCTCTTCCAGCTCATTGGAGTCGTGGCCAGTCTGCTGACTCCGCTCATGCTGCGCGGTGAGGAGCAGCGCATCGGGGCGGCCTTCCCTCCGGCATTGCTTGTCGTGGCGGTGCTGGGCGTCATGTTCTTCCCGCCCCTGATGCTGCTATGGGTTTTGCTGTCCGGTCTGAGCAGCGGCAGCTCGCTGGTGGTGGCGTTGGCTTTATTTGGACTGCGGACCGGAAACCACCGCCAGGCCGGTGCGTTGTCCGGCATGGCCCAGTCCATCGGCTATCTCCTTGCCGCTGCCGGCCCCCCGCTATTCGGGGCCCTTTTTGCCGTCGCGGGAGGATGGCCGCTTCCGCTGGCCTTCCTGGCCCTGGCCGCTTCAGCGCAGATTGCCGTCGGATCACTTGTCGGTAGGAACCGGAACGCATTCGCCCGTTGAGACCGGTCAAGGGCATTGCGATCCGGCGCATCGCCCCTAACATGGGGAAATGGGCCCCGGACAGGCGTCCCACCCGGATTAGGAGCACTGCCATGCAGGTTCTCACGCTGGTTTTCGCTGGCATTGCCGCACTCGTCCACGTCTACATCTTCGTGCTCGAGTCGTTGCGCTGGGATCGGCCATCCACGCGCTCGGCGTTCGGGGTCAAAACCGATCAGGAGGCAGCGGCAACACGACCGCTCGCCTTCAACCAAGGGTTCTACAACCTCTTCCTGGCCCTCATGGCCGGTACGGGCATCACCTTCGTTGCAGCCGGTTCCACCACCGTGGGCGCGACGCTGATCTTCGCCTCGGCCGGTTCGATGCTGGCCGCAGGGCTGGTCCTGTGGATATCCAATCCCCGGATGATGAGGGCGGCGCTGATCCAGCTCGCCGCCCCGGTGTTGGCCATCATCAGTGGACTGGTTGCCTTCATTGCGTGACTCCCGGGGGGCCCCGCACTGGTCTCCCTTACTAGCATCCCCTCGACGAGGCGCGAAGCGCTCGGCTGGTCTCCCGACCGGGCATTTACCCGCGAACGAGGTCTTCCACCAGTCGATGACCTTTACCGACGGGTACCTGTACCCCGGGGATGAACCGGGTCTCGGCGTGATCTTCAATGAGGGAGCGGCCCTGGCCTACCCCTACCAACAGGCGTACCTGCCCTACAACCGCCTGCGGGACGGAACGGTGCACGATTGGTGAGCGGGGGCCGGCCCGTCATCGTCATGGGCGTCTCCGGCTCGGGAAAGACAACAGTGGGCACCCGGGTGGCACAGGAACTGGGAGTTGCGTTCATTGACGGTGATGCCCTCCACCCGGTGGCCAACAAGGAGAAGATGGCCGCCGGTCGTGCGCTGGACGACGCTGACCGGTATCCGTGGCTCGCACGCATCGGCGCCGAGCTGGCCGAAGCAACGGCCAACGGCCGGCCGGTCGTGATCGCCTGCTCCGCCCTGCGGCGCAGCTACCGGGACGCGCTACGCGCGGCGGAGCCCACGACACGCTTCGTGTACCTGAAAGGGGACGGCCCACTGATCGGCGAGCGCATGGCACAACGCCACCACGAATTCATGCCGGCTTCGCTGCTGCAAACCCAGCTGGAAACCCTCGAACCGCCTGGCCCGGACGAGGAGGCCATCACCGTGGACATCGGACAGGACCTGGATTTGGTGGTGGAGGCCGTGACGGCGCTGCTGCAGGCAGACTGATCCACCCCGGCAAACCCCCGGCGCCCGGACCGGGGTCCTACCGCTCAACGGGTGGGCAGCTGGCCGAGGTACCCTCCGTGCGATTCATGCTCCCACAGTGGACGGAGAGTCCCCGGATGCCAGTCAGCGACCGGATGAATCGTCGTGGAACCAGTGGATGTGTTCACGCAACAGTTCGGCGGCTCCGTTTCCGTCTCCGGCCAACAGGGCAGCGTGAATGCCGCGGTGCTGGGTGCGCAGCACCCCGACCATCGCGGTCCATTCCGCGGGCCCCTGCACCGATTCGCCGACGTAGCCGCTGATCGACAGGCGCAGGGATTCCATCATTGCCTCGATGACGGCATTGCCTGCCAGCGAACTGAGCAGCACGTGGAACCGGGCATCGAGCGCGTGGAAGCCCTCGCGCTCCAGGTCCGGGTCCTCCATGGCATCCAACAGCTCGCCTGCCCGGGTCAGTTTTTCGCGCACTGCGGCATCGTGCTGGTCCAATCGGGCCGATCTGGCGGCCCAGGTCTCGAGCAGCACCCGGGATTCGACGATGTCGTCCACCGGCAGGCGCCGTGTTGCCACATGCATACGCAGAGCCGCAGCCAGGCCGGCGGCGGGGTTGGACACCACCACGGCACCCGAGCCGGGGCCGGAGCCGGTGGCCGTCTTCACCACGCCCAGCACATCCAGGATGCGGATCGCATCACGCACCGAGGCGCGGGAAATACCGTGGGTTTCGGCCAGTGCCCGCTCCCCGGGAAGCCGGTCCCCCAGCTGGAGCATGCCGGAACGCAGCTGCTCCTCGATGCTCTCAAGCACCGTCTCATAGGCGCGCGCCCCGGGTTCAGGGGTTCTGGGTTCACTGGTCACCGCCCCATCATCCCATGTGGAACGCCCGATCTGGACGGGCATGGCACCTCCGACCTAGTATGGTCAGACCACAGGTGGACCAGGTTGTCCGGAAGGTAGCCAACGCATGAGAATCGCACTTTTCGCCACGTGCATCGTCGACGCGATGTACCCGCAGACGGCCCAGGCCACCGTCAGGATCCTCGAGCGGCTCGGCCACGAGATCATCTTCCCCGCCGGCCAGGCCTGCTGCGGGCAGATGCACATCAACTCCGGCTACCTCGACGAGGCGAAGCCGGTGGTGGAAAACCACGCACGCGCCTTCGGC
The DNA here is from genome assembly GCF_014190875.1 of Paeniglutamicibacter cryotolerans. Lineage (NCBI taxonomy): Bacteria > Bacillati > Actinomycetota > Actinomycetes > Micrococcales > Micrococcaceae > Paeniglutamicibacter > Paeniglutamicibacter cryotolerans. The sequence goes on from NZ_JACHVS010000001.1 coordinate 907,910, forward strand.
GCCGATGACTACGACGTGGCAGTGGCACCCTCGGGATCCTGTGTCGCCTCGGTCAAACACCAGCACCCCATGATCGCCCGGCGGTACGGGGATGCCGGGCTCGAGGAACGAACAACGGCCATCGGCGCCAGGACCTACGAACTCTCCCAGCTGCTCACCGACGTCCTGGGCATCACCGACGCCGCGGCCCAGCTCGGATCGCACTATCCGCACCAGGTCACCTACCACTCCTCCTGCCACGGCATGCGGCTGCTCAAGCTGGAGGACCGGCAACTTGACCTGCTGCGCAGCGTCGGCGGCATCGAGGTCACCGAACTGCCCGAGGCAGACCAGTGCTGCGGATTCGGCGGCACATTCGCGCTGAAGAACGCCGAGGTCTCTTCGGCCATGCTCGCCGACAAGGTGCGCAACATCGAATCCACCGGCGCCGGGCTCTGCGCCGGTGGCGATGCATCATGCCTGCTGCACATCGGCGGCGGGCTATCGCGTTCCGGCAGCCCGGCAACCACGCTGCACCTGGCCAGGATCCTGGCCAGCACGATGCAGGATCCGGCGCCGGCGCCCGAATCCCTGCGGAGCGGAGCCCGGGCATGAGCAAGGTCTTCATCGGCATGCCTCCCCTGCCTGCCTTCGGAAGCGGCAACCTCAACCTCACCGAGCCCTTCCCCCGGGCCGCGGCGCGCGAACTGGGCAACCAGCAGCTGCGCTCGAACCTGCGCCATGCCACCCACACGATCCGGGACAAGCGGCTGAAGGTCGTCGCCGAGCTGCCCGACTGGGAGGAACTGCGCGACGCGGGCTCGGCCATCAAGGAATCGGTCATGGCCGACCTCCCGGCACTGCTGGAGCGGTTCGAGGCGAATTTCACCGCACGCGGCGGGAAAGTCCATTGGGCCCGCGACGCAGCCGAGGCGAATGCGATCATCACCGAGCTGGTCCGCGCCACCGGCGCGCAGGAGGTGGTGAAGGTCAAGTCCATGGCCACCCAGGAGATCGGGCTCAACGAGCACCTCGAAACCGAGGGCATCGCCGCCTTTGAGACCGACCTGGCCGAGCTCATCGTCCAGCTCGGCCACGACAAGCCCAGCCACATCCTGGTCCCGGCAATCCACAAGAACCGCACGCAGGTCCGGGACATCTTCCTGGCCGAGATGCCCGGAGTGGACCCGGATCTGACCAACGACCCGGCCATGCTGGCCGGCGCCGCCCGGTCCTATCTGCGCAGCAAGTTCCTCACGGCCAGGGTCGCCATTTCGGGTGCCAACTTCGGCATCGCCGACTCCGGCACGCTGGCGGTCGTCGAATCCGAGGGCAACGGACGCATGTGCCTGACCCTGCCCGAAACACTGATCACCGTGATGGGCATCGAAAAACTGCTGCCGACCTTCGCCGACCTCGAGGTGTTCATGGCGTTGCTGCCGCGCTCCTCCACCGGCGAGCGCATGAACCCGTACACCTCGCTGTGGACCGGCGTCACCGCCGGCGACGGACCGCAAGACGTGCACCTGGTGCTCCTCGATAACGGACGCAGCGCGGCACTGGCCGATGAGATGGGTCGCTCGGCGCTGCATTGCATCCGCTGTTCGGCCTGCATGAACGTTTGCCCGGTGTATGAGCGCACCGGTGGACACGCCTACGGCTCCACCTACCCGGGGCCGATCGGGGCGATCCTCTCTCCGCTGATGACCGGGATCGAAGCGGAAGAGAACAACTCGCTGCCCTATGCCTCATCGCTGTGCGGGGCCTGCTTCGACGCCTGCCCCGTGAAGATCAACATCCCGGAGATCCTGGTCCACCTGCGCGGAAAGGACGTCGACTCGCGCAGGGGAAGGATGAAGCCGCCCTCGCAGATGGACCTGCTGATGAAGGGAGCGCAGTGGGCCTTCTCCTCCGGAACGCACCTGGGGCTGCTGGAAAAGGGCCTGCCGCTGGGCCGGTTGGCGGCGGGGCGCAGCAAGAAGATCAAGCACCTGCCCGGGCTCGCTGCCCGGTGGACGGACAGCCGGGACATTCCCGCACCGCCGCCTGCCTCCTTCCGTGACTGGTGGGCGAAGGAACACGTGCCCGAGGCACCGATCACCCAGCAGGGAGGGGAAGCATGAGCGCCCGGGAGGAAATCCTGGCCCGGATCACCGGGGCGCTGGCCGATTCCCCCGTGGCGCGACCTGTCCCCCGGGGCTACCTCCGGGCCTCAGATACCTCAACAGCACGGCTGATCGAGCTGCTCACCGACCGGTTGGCTGACTACAAGGCCCACGTCGATGTCGTTGCCTCGGCAGGGGTCCCGGGTATCCTGGCCGGGCTGCTGGCCGGGGCCGAGAGCTACGTGGTGCCCTCCGGGCTGCCCGATGACTGGTTCGCGCACCCAGCACTGGAGGCAGACGGTGCACCGCGCCGGCTGCGCGATGACGTGTCGTGCCCACTGTCGGTTGCCGAGCTGGACCGGGCCTCGGCGGTCATCACCGCCAGCGCCGTGTCGGTGGCCGAGTCGGGCACGATCATGCTCGACGGATCCCCGGCCCAGGGGCGCCGGGTGATCAGTCTGGTCCCGGACCACCACGTGTGCCTGGTCCCCGCCTCGAGCATCGTGCACATCCTGCCCGAGGCTGTGGCCCGGTTGGATGGAACCCGGGCGATGACCTGGATTTCGGGGCCGAGCGCCACCAGCGACATCGAACTGGAGCGGGTGGAGGGGGTCCACGGTCCGCGCCGGCTCGATGTCATCATCATCACCGACAAATAGGCTGGTCGCCTGCGGTTCCGCTTAGGACGGGAGACATTCATCGGTTAGCGTTTACCTCAGACAATCCAATGGAGGAACCCCGTATCATGAGCATTGACCCCTACGCGGCGCAGCCGTCCGCCGCCGTCCCCCTGGACAAGCCACTCTACGGAGCCAGCTTCGGCCAAGCTGTTTCCCGCTTCTTCAAGAAGTACGGCACCTTCTCCGGCCGGGCCAGCCGCAGCGAATTCTGGTGGGTGCAGCTCTTCACCACGCTGGTGGCCATCGTCCTGACTATCGTCATCATCGCAGGAGCCGTGGCCACCTCGGGCCCGGACGTCAGCGAACCCGGGACGGGCATCATTCCGGGCCTGATTCTGCTCATCATCTTCGCCCTGGCGATCATCGTTCCAGGCATCGCCGTGACGGTACGCCGGCTCCACGACGCCAACTTCAGCGGCTGGTTCTACCTGCTGACCCTCACCTCCGTCGGCGGCATCATCGTACTGGTGTTCACGCTGCTCGAGCCCAAGCCCGAAGGTGCGCGCTTCGACGCTGACTTCAACGGCCAGTTCCCGGGCCAGCCCGGCGTCTACCCGATGCAGCCGGGCCAATACCCGGGCTCGCAGTACCCGGGTGCGCCGACCCCGTATGGCACCCCGGGCCACTACCCGGGCGCCTCGAACCCGCCGGCCGCCAACCCGTATGGAACCCCGGGCCAGACCCCGCCGCCGCCGAACCCCTACGGAACCCCCGGCCAGGATCCCCACAAGCCGGGCGCCTAACCGCTAGATTCCGAACCATGGCCGGCTCCTCCCGCATGGGAGGGGCCGGCCATGGCCGTTAACCGCGCTGGCCACGGGCAGGACGTTACAGGGCGACGGCGAGCTGCCGCAGCACATTGCAAAGGACCCCGAAGGCGGCCGACGACCAAGCCAAGACCGTGAACAACAGCACGTGGGACTCTGGTTCATCCAGTTGCCACTGCCCGCGGTTGCCCGGCTTGTAGTACACGACGCCGGAGTCCGGGACACCGTGGGGATCCTCGCTCGGCTGGCAGTTGAGCACCCCGTCGTGCCCGGTCCAGAGGAGGCAAGGCTGCCCCTCGAGCACCACCGGCTCATAGGAGGCCGAGCGCCACAACGCATGCTGGCGGCGTTCGTAGGACACCATCACGAAGAAGAAAGCGGCTGCCAACAGCCCAACCCACCCGATGACGCCAAGCCCGGGGCCGAGGGCAGTGAGGATGTCGTTCATGGTTGAATCCTATGTCCGTACGGACCTCCGCCGGGCCCCGCCCGTCATCTGAGCGTTCCGAGCACCTCGTTCACGCCGCCGTCGGTGACCGGTGGATGGCGAGCGCATCGTGCGGGTCCCCGCCGATCCTCCGCGGCGACAGGGAGGCGGTGCCGCCACGCAGGTACCCAGCGGCCCCGCGCTCCGTGGTGGCGATCTCCGCGTTTTACAGGTCCAGGCCCGGTGTGGCCGGGCTCCGCCGCCAGCGCCAGAAGCATCATGCCGGTCTCGATGGCATGTTCAACCCGTTGGCCGCATAGCTGACCCGGGCGGAGGGGCTGGCCTTCGCCCGGGCATCGGCGGGCGCGGAGAGCACCACGGTGTGCGGGCCGGTGAAGCGGGCCCGGGTTAGCGACCTTCAGGGGAAGCCCGCCGCCGTTTCCCGGATCAGGTCAGCGGCAGCGCGAAGGAGAACGTCGAGCCGCCGCCGGGGTTTTCCTCCGCGGTGATGGTGCCGTGGTGCCGGGTGACGATCCGGTGGCTCAACGCCAGCCCGAGCCCGCTGCCATCGGCCTTCGTGGTGAACGCGCCGTCGAAGATCCGCCCGTCGGGGAAGCCGGAGAGCCCTGATCCGTGGTCGATGACCCGGAAGACGGCGAAGCCGCCCTCCCGCGCCGTTTCGAGCCGCACCATGCGCTGCTCCTGCGGGAAGCCGGACATCTCCTCGATCGCGTTGCGGCACAGGTTCAGCACCACCTGGCCGATCAGCACCTTCTCGCAGAGCACCGGCAGCTCCCCCGGATCCAGGGCGACCTCCAGCGTCGTGGAGTGCCGCGAGGCAACCAGTTCGATGAAGTACCGGCAGTCTTGCGCCACGGCGTTCAGGTCGACATGTTGTTCAGAGGTCTCCAGCGTGCCCACGAAGCCACGCAGGCTGCGCAGGATCTGGTTGGCCCGCTCGACCTGCCGTTGCGCGTTCTGAAGCCCGAACTCCAGCTCGGCGACGCTCATCGTGCCCGCCTGGTGGCGGCGTTGGACTCCGTCCAGGAAGTTGGTGGCTGCGCCCAGCGGCTGGCCCAGCTCGTGCGAAAGCGCCATCGCCATGTCGCCCATGACGTTGTACCGGGCCAGATAGTTCAGGTGCTCCTGGTCGCGCTCGCGTTCCCGGTCCTCGCGCACCCGCTCGGTGATGTCGTGCAGGAAAACCAGCGTGCCGGCCAGGTCGTGCTTCAGGTCGATGCGCTGGCAGGCGGCCCCGAACCAACGCGACTCCCCCGCGGGACCATGCAGTTCCAGCCGGCAGGTGACCATGCCGTCGTCCTGCGCGCATTCGGCCGACGCCCGGGCAAAGGCCTGTGCCGCTTCGCCCCGGCAGAACCCGGCGAAGTCCAGCCCGATCACCTCGTGCGGGTGGAGTCCCAGCTGCGGAAACAACGAATTGCTCGCATAGGAGATCCTCCCGTCCACGCCGATGACCAGGATCGCCTCGCCCATGTTCCCGATGAATGCGTTCAGCCGGCCCTTGGTCCGCTCCAGTCCGCTCTTGAGCCGTTCCTCGCGTTCCACGTCGCGGAATTCGACGAGCACCACCTCGCGCTCCTCGAGCACCACGTGCCGGGCCAGTGCCTCGGTGAGGAAGTCCTGTCCGTCCTTGTTCCGGTACATCCACTGCGTCCGGCTGGCCCCGTGCTCCACGGCATCCTGGAGCCAGCGCCGTCCGATGGTCCGGCTGTAGGGCTCGGCCAGGCCGCTCATGTCGTTTGCCTTCAGCGGGCGCAGTTCATCGAGCGTGAATCCGAACATCCGGCACGCCGCCGGGTTCGCCCACAGGATGTCCTTCGTCGCAGCATCGTGCATCAGCAGGCACTGCTCCAACCCGGTGAGCAGGATCCGCGCGTCGGCCTCTGACGGTTCGTATTTTTGGGTATCCACGGCTACTAGTTCTATCCCAGTCGGGCGCCACCGCAATAGGTAGTTACTTCAGGCGGCATCGTCCTTTCTTTGCCCGGCGGCGCATAAACACCCATTGAAGGGCAGTAATTGGGTCAATACCGTGATGCAGACAACACCAGCCTGACCCCCGCAGTTCCCGCCCGGGCCAAGGAACAGACCAACGAGGAGCCCCACATGACGTCCGTTGCCGAAGCCCCAGCGCAGGACACGCTGACCGCGGTCCTGGAACTCGTCGATCGGCGGCGCGAGGAGTTCAACACGAACCGCTTCGTGCCCAAGGACGTCATCGCTGCCTTCAAGGCAGCCGGCATCTACCGCGCTGCCACCCCGCGCCAGTTCGGCGGCGACGCGCTGCCACCGGCAGAGTTCCTGCGCAAAATCGAACTGATCTCCACCGTCGATGCCTCCAGCGGCTGGGTTGCCAGCTTCGGCTCGGCCCTGGTGTACCTGGCGGCGCTGCCGGTGGACACGCAGGCCGAACTGTACAAGGACGGCCCCGACCTGGCTTTCGCCGGAGGGCTCTTCCCGGTCCAGAAGGCCGAGCTGAGAAACGGGGCGTTCCATGTCAAGGGCACCTGGAAGTTCGCCAGCGGCTGCAAGGGCGCCGACCTGCTCGGCGTGGGCATCGCCGGTGGCGAGTCGGCAGCGGGCAAGCCGCGCACGGCGCTGCTGCGCCCGGACCAGGTCACCATCCAGGACAACTGGGATGTCATCGGCCTGCATGGCACCGGCAGCCACGACTTGATCGTGGACGGCGTCGACGTGGACCAGGACTGGACGTTCATTCGCGGTGGCGAGCCGATGATCGACGAGCCGCTCTACCACTACCCCACCATTGCCTATGCGGCGCAGGTCCTGGCCGTGGTGAACCTCGGCGTAGGCCGTGCGGCCCTGGACTACGCGACGCAGATCGGCGCCGGACGGACCGGCATCACCGGCGCGCCGAAGCTTGCTGACCGCGCCTACTACCGCATCGAACTGGCCAAGGCCGAGGCCCTGCTGCGTTCGGCCCGTGCCTTCTTCTACGAGATCACCGAGGAAACATATGCGACTGTCGTCGCCACCGGCCGGGCCACGGATGCGCAGAAGGCGTTGCTGCGCCTGGCCTCCACGCACGTGGCCAAGGTCGGCGCGCAGGCAGTCAACACCGCCTACTCGCTCTCCGGCACAGCCGCGATCTACGACGGCAATCCGCTGCAGCGCCACCTGCGCGACTCGGCCGTCGTCACCCAGCATGCGTTCCTGGGCGATGGCATGTACGACGGCACCGGGTCGGTCCTGATGGGCCAGCCGCCTCTCATCCCCGGCTTCATCTAACCCGCGCCCCCCACCTCATCCACCGCAAGATCCCAGCGAAGGAATAACCATGACAGCGAGCGATGCCCGCCCCGAGCCGTTGCGCACCCTGTTCTGCATCGGCATCAACCAGAACTTCTTCAACCTGCCCAAGAAGGACATCGGCCCGGTCTGGGTCGCCTTCTCCGGCATGCTCTCGGCCATGGCGTCGATGCCCGGCGTCGATGTCATCGGCAACATGGACGACGACTCCCACGTGGTCGGCCCGTCGGCCGGATGGCCTTGGACCTGCTACGTGATGGCCGACGTCGACACGCAGGAAACCGTCAAGGCGGTCTGCAACCTGTTCCGCACCACCATGGTCGATGAGACCCACGCGCTATGGACCTACGCCCACATCGAGGCCCGCATGGGCCGTGCGCTGACCATCCGCAACGACGTCGAAATCGCCAAGTAACCATGGTCGGAGTCCGGGCCACCACGAGCCTCACCGGGTTGGAGACGCGCCTGCAGCTGCTGGAGGCGGGCGAATCGATCCGCTGGATCATTTCCCGCTACCTGGAGTTGTGCGACGTTCCGCAACCGGAATTCGACCTCGCCGAGCTCGGCTCGCTGTTCACGCACGATGCCACCTGGCAGGGAATCGGACCCGAATATGATGCGAAGTTCGGCCGCTACAGCGGCCGCGAAGCCATCGTCGAAATGCTCGGTCACCACCTGCTGCCCGGCGGCCCGTTCACCGCCAATGCCCATGTGCTGGGCGAGGGACGCATCAACATCTCGTTCCCCACGGCGAGTGGCAGCTGGATCATGCAGCAGCTCTCGCAGTACGCGGACGGCCGCCAGGAAGTGGTGGCTGCCCGGATCACCGTGGACTTCGAACTCGGCGGGGCCATGGCCCTGATCAAGGCCTTCCGCACCCAGCGCCTCGTGGCGCTTTCCCCGGCGGACCTCGCCACCCCCACACTAGCCACCACCTTAAGGAGTCACTGATGAGTACCCCCCTCATGGAGAACCACGACGGCTTCTCCGCACTTGCCGCCACCGATCGGGTCGCCGGGCAGCTTTACACCGATCCGGAGATCTTCGAGGCCGAGCTGGAGAAGATCTTCTACAAGACCTGGGTCTGGGTGGCCCACGAGTCGGAGATCCCGGACAAGGGCAACTTCAAGAAGGCGATGATCGGCCGCCAGCCGGTCATCGTCACCCGCGACCGCAAGGGCGCGCTGAACGTGCTGCTGAACCGCTGCCGCCACCGTGGCGCCTCGATCTGCGAGCCGGACAAGGGCAAGGCCAACGGCTTCACCTGCCCGTACCACTCCTGGTCCTACTCGCTCGACGGGCAGCTGCGCGGCATCCCGTACCCCGAGGGCTATGAGGGCGTGATCGAGAAGAAGGACATGCCGCTGCAGAAGCTGCGCGTCGAGTCCTACGCCGGGATGGTCTTCGCCTCCTTCAACCAGGACATCGAACCGCTCGAGGACTTCCTGGGCGATGCGAAGCTGTGGATGGACCGCTTCATGATGCAGGGCGCAGGCTTCGGCATCAAGGTCCAGGGCGAGCACAAGTTCCGCTTCGACGGCAACTGGAAGATTCAGCTGGAGAACACCACCGACGGCTACCACTTCCCCATAGTTCACCGTTCGTGGATGGCCTCGGTCGACGCCGAAACCGCTGACATGCTCTCCTTCATGACCGATGAGAACGCGGTGACCCACGCGCTGGGCAACGGCCACAGCGTCGCCATCATGGTCCCCGAGCACGTGGAGCTGGATGCCGACGACGGCACCGAGGAGCTGCAGGAACGATTCCGCCACATCATCGATGAACTCTCCGAGACGATGCCGGCCGACCAGGTCCGCCGCATCGTGCGTTCGATGCACGGTGCCGGGTTCAACCTGAACCTGTTCCCGAACGTCGCCATGTCGATGTCCTTCTTCCGCGTGCTGCGCCCGATCTCGGTCAACGAGACCGAGGTCCAGCACATGGCCCTGGGCCTGGATGGCGGACCGGAAAGCGTCAACCGCGAACGCCTGCGCATCCACGAACACTTCCAGGGCCCGTTCGGTTTCGGTACACCCGATGATGCCGAGGCATGGGACCGCGTGCAGCGCGGCGCCAACGGCAACCCGCAGATGCCGATCATGGTCAACCGCGGCCTGAACCGCGAAACGACGGGTACAGAAGGCTGGAAGACATCGCACGTGACCGACGAATCAGGCATGCGCGAATCCTACTCGCAGTGGAAGAAGATGATGGGCAATGACTAGCGAAAGCACCCTGACGGCACCCCTGGAAAACGGCTTCGCGTCCGACGCGCTGCTCGATCCGATGGTCTCCAAGGCCATCGCGCTGATCTGGCACGAGGCCACGCTGCTCGATGCCAAAAACTACGTCGCCTGGGAGGCCCTGTGGACCCCGGGCGGGAAGTACGTGATCCCGATCGATCCGGACACCGATGACTTCGAGTCCGGCCTGAACATGATCTACGACGATGCCCGGATGCGCCGCATGCGCGTGACCCGGCTGACCGAGGGCTACTCGATGTCTGCCGTCGCCTCGGCGCGCACGGCACGCACCATCTCCCGCTTCACCGTCACGGCGAACGACGGCGAGTGCGTGACGCTGCGCTCGGCGCAGATCATCGTGGGATTCAAGCGCGAAAAGCACCTGCTGCTGGCCGCAGACCTGGAACACCGGATCAGCTTCGTCGACGGCGAACCGCGCCTGGATCTGAAGGTCGTCCGCCTGGTCAATTCCGAAGGGGCCGTCACGGCCTCGGGATTCCTCCTCTAAGGGGCACCCCATGACGACAACAGTTGAAACCACGGCAGCACCCCGCATCGACAACGGCCAAGTCGCCGTCGTCACCGGCGCAACCCGCGGACTGGGCGCGGTCATCGCGCGCACCCTGCATGCTGCCGGCTATTCGGTGCTCGCCACCGGCAGCCGGATCGGACCGGTCCAGGACCTGGCCGACGAGCTGGATCCCAGCGGCAAGACGGCCGCAGCCACGGTGCTCGACGTCCGCAGCAAGGACGACTTCTCAGCGGCGCTCCAAGCCGCGGTGGAGCGTTGGGGAACGGCCCACGTGCTGGTCAACAACGCCGGCCGCTCCCAGGTCCAGGCGCTGATGGACATCAGCCCGGAGGACTTCTCGGCGATCGTTTCCACCAACCTCGACGGCGTCTTCCTGGGCTGCCAGGTTTTCGGCAGCTACTTCGCTTCCAACGGCTACGGCCGCATCGTGAACATCGGCTCACTGGCCGGCCAGAACGGCGGCACAGCCACCGGCGCGCACTACGCGGCAGCCAAGGGCGGAGTGGTCACCTTGACCAAGGTCTTCGCCCGCGACCTGGCCTCCGGCGGTGTCACGGTGAACTCGGTGTCCCCGGGCCCGCTCGATCTGCCGGTGGTCCACGAGACGGTCGCCCCGGACAAGCTGGAGGCCGTCAAGGCGAGCATTCCCGTGGGCCGTCTCGGCTCCGCGGAATTCATCGCCTCGACCGTCGCCCTGCTGGCATCCCCCGAGGCCGCTTCGGTCAACGGCGCCAGCTGGGACATCAACGGGGGGCTGTTCATGCGCTGATCGCCACCGCGATCAGCGCACGGCGCCCCGACACATGCGTAGCACCACCAAGCTAGAGGAGTACGGACATGAAAAAGGTCCGGGTTAAAGTGGCAGCGGTTTCGGATGAAACCAGCAGCATCAAGACGTTTCGTTTGGAACGCGCCGACGGGTCGGTCTTTGCCCCGGCCCCGGCCGGCGCGCATATCGATATTGTCGGTCCCACCGAGGTCACCCGCCAGTACTCGCTGTGCAACGCACCGGACGAGGGCTCCTACCTGGTCGCGGTGAAGCTCGAACCCGAGTCCCGCGGCGGTTCCGCCGCACTTCACGGCGAGGTGGCCGTGGGCACCGAACTCGAGGTCAGCGAGCCGCGCAACCTGCTCAACGTGGCAACCGATGCCGACCGCCACGTGCTGGTGGCGGCCGGCATCGGCATCACCCCGATGATCAGCATCGCCTACGATCTGCACCGTTCGAACACCGACTTCGAGCTGCACTACTTTGCCCGCTCCCACGCGGAGGCCGCATTCACCGAGTTACTCGAGCAGCGCTGCGGCTTCACCGAATCGGTGCGCTTCCACTTCGGGATTCCGCGCGGCGAGCAGGGCGCCATCATGACCGCCCTCGCACAGGACGCCGGAGCCGGCGTCCATGTCTACACCTGTGGCCCGGTCGGCTTCATGGAGAAGGTCCATGACGCATTTGCCCCGGTGATCGGCGAGGCCCAGTTCCACATCGAGCATTTCGAGGCCGAGGCGATCGATGCCTCCCACGACACGGCGTTCGAGGTGGAACTGGATACCGGTGAAGTCTTCGAGATCCCGGCCGACCGCTCGATCGTGGACGTGCTCCAGGAAAACGGCATCGAGGTCGATACTTCCTGCAAGGAGGGAATCTGCGGCACCTGCGTCATGGGCGTGCTCGAGGGAGTTCCCGAGCACCGCGATAACTGCCTCTCCACCTCGGAGAAGGCGGCAAATGACCAGATGGCCACCTGCGTGTCCCGGACGTGCGGCAAGCGCCTGCTGTTGGAGCTCTTCTAGCCATGCAGCTGTGGGCCGAAAGTCCCCGATCAAAAACCCATGAAGGTAATCCGTCAGAGCCTGGACCGGCGCTTTGGCTGCCGGATCCGATCTGCAGGAGGAACCGACGTGTACAGGAAGCCGGTTTCCCGAAGGATTGAGAACATTTCCGCCACGTGACCGGGTTTCTCGAACCGCCGACAGGCCTCCTGCGACGCAAACACCGCGAGGCCTGTCGACCCGGCAGAAGCGTAGGAATTCCCTGTCCACCATTTGACCGGATTGGCGTCCGTATCGGGATCTGAGTAGTAGTGGACCGCGATTGCACGACAAGCCCCCGGCTTGAGGGTTGTAGTCCCTCATGCCTCCGGCACTCAGATATACCGTGTGCGTTTTCAGTTTGACGTTTGGGCGGATATTCCGATGCTGGTTGCCTTGCCCACAACCCCTACCTGCGCCACGGAGCACACCCTGGACATGCTTATCTGGTTCGACGGCCCTTCCGCAATGCTGGACTATTTGCGGGAGAGCACCTCGGCGCTGTTGAGGATCACGAATTCATGCCCATCGGTCAGCACGTTCAGGTATCCAGGATCGACGCTGAGGACGTAACCGATGACGTTGCCGGTCGTTGTCCTAATCTGCTCCTGGGGAACCCACGGCGTCTGGACGAACGCGGCGACGAGCAGCAGGGCCAGCCCGGCCACCCACCCCACGCTGGCCATGGACAGAGAGAACATGCGGCGGAGCCAGTGCTTCAAGGAAAGCCTGCGAATCAGCACGAAAACCACGAAAACGGCCGCTGCTGCCGGCGGTAGCCACCAGATTTTGAAGCTGATCGTCAACGCCAGCAGCGTGACTGCAGCCAGGGTGGTGGCCAAGAATATCGACGACCGATGCCCGCCCTCGGACCAGAGGTACGTGGCCAGGAGCAGCGGGAAAACCCCCACCAGCAGGATCTGCACCAGGAAGTGACCGGCCATGAGGGATCCGAAGACGAGGGCCAGTCCGTCGCTCAGGCTCAGCGTGGTACTCACCGCGAACGCGGTGTTCCAGTCATATCCGGAGACGGCAAAGATACGCAGAATCAAGAAAACGAATCCCACCGAGGCAGCAGGGACAATATCTCCGGAAGAGAAACGCCGGCCCTCGCCGGCAGTTGCTGCTTCGGTACCCGGCTTCCTGCCGGTGGCGTTGGCTTTGTTGTCGGTCATGGGTCGAGGCTAGTGCGCAATGCCGCCCGCAGCCCAATTCGGCTCCGTTCGGCCACCCGTGGAACACCTAGCCGGCTTGGGTTGTGGATCGAAGGCGCTTTCCCGCTCGTCTCGTCATAGGCTTGGGACATGCCCACCTCACGCCTCACAAAGGTCGAGTCAGCACCCCGCAACGCTGATTTTGTATTCACCGGTGGACCGGTGTTGACGATGGATGGGGACCGTCCCTTGGCGGAATCGGTTGCAGTTCGTGGTGGGCGCATCGTGTCGGTCGGATCCGCGCTGGAAGTCCACGACTTTGTCGGGCCCGCCACGGAACGGATTGATCTGGCCGGACGGACGCTTCTTCCCGGGTTCATCGATCCGCACATGCATTCGGCGTTGGTTCAACTCGCTGACTGGGTTGAGGTGAGCCCCATGTCCACGCCAACCGCTGACGCGGTGTTTACCGCTTTACGTAGTGCCGCGCCGACCTCGACGGGCTGGGTGCTGGCCCAACAGTTCGATCCGAGCATCACGATCGGACATCCACGACTGGATCGCACACTGCTCGATCGCCTGATCCCCGATCGACCGGCTCTGGTGTTGGAAAGCAACGGACACGTCGCCTACGCGAACTCTCTCGCCTTCGAGCTAGCCGGTGTCGATCGTGATACGCCGGATCCGCCCGCAGGCCGGTATGTGCGCGATGAGCGGGGCGAGTTGACGGGCAGGCTCGAGGAATCGTCGGCGACCGCCGCATTCACCATCGGGTTTCCCATGGCCAGCGGCGACGCACTGGTGGGCCGTATCCGTGACCTGCTGTGGCATGCGGCAGGCAAGGGCACGACGCTGCTGCACGACTGCGGTATCGGATCGATCGACGGGGCCACCGATCTCGAGGTGCTGCGGAAAGCCATTGCAACAGATTCGCCGGTGCGCTACCGAGGGATGCTGGTGTCCAGCGCCTACGACGAATGGTCGCGGCTGGGCCTGACGCCGGGATTCGGTGACGACTTGTTCCGGGTGCACGGAATCAAAGCGTGGTCAGACGGATCCAACCAGGCCGGATCCGGATATCAACGGGAACCGTACCTTGGCACCACGTCGCGCGGCACCCTCAATTATTCAGCTGAAGAACTCGCCGAGATCGTGCTCAGGGCCCACATCGACGGCTGGCAAGTTGGTGTGCACGCCAATGGCGACGCAGCAATCGACGTCACGATCGACGCGTTCGATCAGGCTTTGGCTGCACACCCTCGCGCGGATCATCGTCACCGGGTCGAGCACTGCAGCATCCTGCATCCGGAGCAGATCGAGCACATGGCATCTCTCGGCCTGTCGCCGTCGTTTCTGATAGGCCACATTCGTTGGTGGGGTACCGCGTTCCGCGACCGGTTGCTGGGGCCAGAACGCGCGAACCTCTATGATCCGTGCGCATCAGCACTGCGCGCGGGGTTACGGATTTCACTGCACAGCGACTGGAACGTCACTCCGCTGGATCCACTGCGATACGTGGAGGACGCCGTCACCCGGGTGATGGCCGAAAATGGTGAGGTGCTGAACCCCGACGAATGCATCCCGGTCGAGGCGGCTCTGCGCGCGGTCACGATCGATGCAGCCTGGCAATGCCGATCGGAGGACATCACCGGGTCGATCGAGGTCGGCAAATTCGCGGACTTCGTCCTGCTGGAAGAGGACCCGCGGAACGTCGATCCGACCACCATCTCAAAGATCGCCGTTTCGGAGACGCGGCTGGCCGGCGAGGTCCGCTTCTGCCGATGAGCGGCGCAAGTTCATCGGAACCTGAGCGCAGCATAACCCGTCCGGCGCACGCCGCGGCGTTCGCGGCCGTCCGGGTCTTCGGCTTCACCGTCTTGCGGATCCTTGCCATGTCCGCATACACGTGGGATACCGACCCCTGGGACTTGAGCAGGCCTAGGTCATCAGTGAAATTCGGGCATGCGACCTGCTCATTGCGCCCGGCAACAGCCTGAACCACATGGTCGTAGGGAACATATTCCACCCGCCTATACAGTCGACTAAGCTTCGCAGCAGAGATACTGGTACACCCCAAAACAACACATTCGAATCCCGAGAAAAGCGTTGCGTTAGGGTATCTATTCATACTTTTGCGGCAGAACTGCACAAGCCTCTGGCCATGACGGCCCCTAGGGCAGCGCGTCGGATATGCCCGGGTTTAGAGCAAAACGACCAGAACCTCGTCTGCCATCGGGAAAATCTGAGACATCTGGACCTCCTGTTCAAGGAGAAGCAACCCGGCGCCCTCCGCGGACGGTCGCACCGCGCTGGCCGAAGTGATCGCCAAGGAAGCCAGTTTGTAATTCCTCACCGGGAAGACCTGCTTCCACACCGGCACCGCGGACCCATTCATTGAGTTTCAATTGCAGTGCACATCGTATCTTCATTCGCCCGGCTCGAGCGCTCCATTAGCAAGGAACGCCAAGGCCGAGGGTTTCGAGGATGCCAAGGTCCGCGTCGCCCTGCAGCTGGGTGTCGACCACTCCACCCTGCATCTGGCTCTGTCCGCGACACGCAGCAGGAAGTGGCACCGGCTGTGCTTCGTTCACTTTAAGTCGGCCACGATACTCAGGGAGAAATCAAGCAAACCTTTCGCGGTGACGGCTTCGGCCCGCTGCATGTCGTAACGGCACACAAAAATGTGGCATGGCGAACGGGACGGCAATTTTGAATCCCCTGCCCGTGACCTCTAGGATCCAGGCTTCCGTCCTGATGCCGCACATCCAAGTTGTCCTTGGCCGCCGTGTTGGAAGGTCGTTCCATGACGCTTTTCGGACCCCGCTCCGGAGGCATGGCCCTCGGTGAGGCCTCCAGCATGCAGTTAGTGCTTGTCGTGAGTTAGGTTTCGAAGTCCATAGCTCTGCACAGACGATCTCGAGATGGATCAACTGTGGTCTCAGGTCCGCTATCTTCCTTCTGTTCGCATGGTGTTGTTGGCGGTTTCTAGACTCGTCCAGAGACGCGGTCCGCAAGATGAGCGATCTTTGAGGTTGACGATTTGCCGCCCTTTTCTGCCCAGTCGGCCATGCCGTAAGCCTTGTATAACGTCTGGACCGCAACCCAGCGGGCGGGCTCAACTTCCCAGCGTCGCACCTTGCGGTTCACCCACGGCATGGAGGCCAGCTCACTGCCGGGGTCAAGGATCAGGTCCCGCAAGGTCCGCCCGGCCAGGTTGGTGGCGGTGACCCCGGTACCCACGTAGCCTCCGGCCCACCCGATACCCGTTTCCTTATCCAGTCCGACGGTGGCCTTCCAATCCCGGGGGACTCCCAGCACGCCGGCCCAGGCGTGGTCGATCGCGGCATCGCGGGTGGCTGGAAACATGACATGGAGGATATCTGTGAGTAGCTTGATGGTGCCGCGCTGGGTTGCCCCGTCGGTGTCCGTCTTGGATCCGTAGCGGTACGGCACCCCGCGCCCGCCCAAGGCGATGCGGTTATCGGCGGTGCGTTGGGCATACATATAGGCGTGGGCCATGTCGCCCACGACATCGCGTCCGTTCCAGCCAATGGCATCCCATACCGAATCCGGCAGCGGTTCGGTGGCGATCATGGAGGAGTTCATGGGCAGCCATTCGCGGTGAGCGCCCTTCAGGTTCGCGGTGAACCCCTCGGTGGCGCGCAGGATATAGGTGGCTTGAACGGTTCCGTACGTGGTGATGGCCTTGCGCGGCAAGACCTCGGTGACGGTGGTCCCCTCGTAGATCCTCACGCCCAGCCTCAAGCAGGCATCGGCCAGACCGCGGACCAGCTTCACGGGGTGGATCCGGGCCGCATGGGGGTGGTGGATGGAGCCCAGCGCCCCGGCGATGTCCACCCGTTCCCTGGTCTGCCCGGCATCCAACAACCGGGCTCCGGCCTCGGGCCACTGCGCCTCATCGTCGGCCAGGGCCTGCAGGCGCAGCAGCTGGGCCTGGTTGCGGGCCACGTTCAGCTCCCCGCCCTTGATGTATCCGGCGTCGATGCCTTCAGCGCCGGATACGCTAATGACCTCGTCAACCGTTTCGTTCAGCAGCTCCTGGAAACGGCCCACCGTAGACCGTCCGTGGGATGCAACGTACTGATCCCGGCCACCGGTGATCGAATTGGTCAGCCACCCGCCGTTGCGCCCGGAGGCGCCGAAGCCGGCAAACCTGGATTCGAGCACCACAATATCCAGCGACGGGTCGGCCTTCTTCAGGTAGTACGCGGTCCACAACCCGGTGTAGCCGGCACCGACGATCACCACGTCGGCGATGGTGTCCCCGGTCAGGGGCGTGCGCTGACCCGGGAGGCCATCGGCGGCGAACCAAAAGGAAACGTTGCCGTTAACAGTCATGGTGGGGGTATCTCTTTCGTTTTCGTGCTTGGATCAGGTGATGGAGACGAGGTCGTAGTCGCTGAGCAGCACGCCGTGTTCGCGGGTCCAATAGACCCAGGCGCGGTCCCCGGAGACCAGTGTGGTGCCGTGCTCGCGGGAGGCGCGCACGATGCCGGTGGATCCGTCGGGCAGTTCGAGTTCGTATTTGTGCCCGGAGCCGAGGTAGATGTTCTGGATGACGGTGACCGGGACCATGGTGGAGCCCTGCGGGACTTGCACAGCGTGCTCTACCACGCGCATTTGCTCGGGCCGCAGCACTAGCGCACCCTTGGTGGGCACCGTTTTAGTAACCGGGCCATTGAGGGTGGTGCCATGGAAGTCCATGGACCAGTCGCGCCCGTTGCTGTCCACCGCGGCCTTGAAGACGGTGGATTCACCCATGAACTTGGCCACGAACAGGGACTCTGGACGCTCGTAGAGATCCGAGCTGGTGCCGACCTGCTCGATGCGCCCGTTATTGAAGATGGCGATGCGGTCCGAGAGGATCAGTGCTTCTTCCTGATCGTGGGTGACGAACACGAAGGTGCGCCCTACCTCTTGGTGGATGCGCTTGATCTCCAGCTGCAACTTCTCGCGCAGGTTCTTGTCCAGGGCGCCGAGCGGTTCATCCATGAGCAGTGCCATCGGGTCAAAAACCATGGCCCGGGCGAACGCGACACGCTGCTGCTGGCCGCCGGAGAGCTCCTTCGGGTAGCGGCCTTCATAGCCGGAGAGGCCCACGGTGTTCAGCACCTGGGTGATCATCTGGGACTGTTTGTCCTTGGGGACCTTGCGTTGGCGCAGCGGGAAGGCGATATTTTCGGCGACGCTCATGTGCGGAAAGAGGGCGTAGTGCTGGAAGACCACACCGAGTCCGCGTTGGTGCGCCGGGACGTGGTCCACGCGCCGACCGTCGATTTCGATGGACCCGCTTGAGAGGTCAGTGAAACCGGCAATGAGGTTCAGCGTGGTGGTCTTACCCGAACCCGAGGGACCCAGCAGGGTGATGAATTCGCCTGGCTTGATGCTCAGTGAGACGTCGCGCACCGCGATGGATTTGTCGTAGCGTTTGGTGGCGTTGTTGACATCGATGCGGATGCCGGTCGTGGGGTTAGACATGTTTCCTCCTGCGCATGCTCAACAGGCCAACGGCGATGATGACGGTGGTGAGCAGCATGATCATGGTGGCTGCGGCGGCGATAGTGGGGTCAGTGTCGCGGGTGACCGATGCATACATCTTCACCGGCAGGGTTTCTAGGTAAGGGCTCTTGATGAAGATCGAGAGCACGACCTCGTCGAACGAGGTGACGAACGCGAACAGGGCGCCGGAGACGACTCCGGGCATGATCAGCGGCAGCATCACGGTACGGAACGCGTTCCAGCGACTGGCCCCGAGGCTGGCGGCGGCCGTGCTCAGGCGTTCGTCGTAGCCGGCCAAGGCCGCGGTGACGGAGACCAGCACGAACGGGATGGCCAGGATGGAGTGGGCGGCGACGAAGCCGATGAGGGTCCCCAGCAGTTGGAAGCGCAGGAACAGGGCGTAGATGCCGATGGCCAAGATGATGGCCGGGACCACCAGCGGTGCTAGGACCAGGACTTGGGCGGCTTTGGCCCAGCGTCTGCGTTTCCAGGAGCGGATGCCCACGGCGGCCGCGGTGCCGAAGCTGGTGGCCACGATGACCACGATGACGGCAACCAGGATGGAGTTGCCGAAGGCGCTGGTCCAGGCGGGGTCTTCAAAGAAGTTCGTGTACCAGCGGGTGGACCACCCCGTGGGCGGGAAGCTGAGCGAGGCTTTGTCGGTGAAGCCCAGCGGGATGACCACCAAGGTGGGGGCCACCAGCAGGAACGCGACCAGGGCCGTGTAGATTCCGAGCAGGCTCCGGGTCAGGGGACGGTGTTTCATATCAGATCTCCATCGTCACCGGTGTGGCGTTTGCTGCGTTTGGTCAGCAGGGCCAGCAGGCCCAGCAGCAGGAGGGTTGCCACCAGGAGCAGGACCCCCAGGACGCTGCCCCGGCCCCATTGGAGCTGGCCGTTGACCTGAACGTAGATGTATTGGGAAATGAGCATTTGTGAGGGTGAGCCGAGCAAGGCGGGGGTGATGTAGAAGCCCAGTGCCTGGATGAAGACCAGCAGCGAGCCGGAGATCACCCCGGGCATGGCCAGCGGGACGAAGATCTTGAAGAATGCGACCGAGGGGCGGGCGCCGAGGCTGGCGGCGGCCTGGACCAGGCGCAGGTCGACGTTGCCCATGGCGGAGTATAGGGGCAGGACCATGAACGGCAGCAGGACCTGAACCATGCCAATGAGGATGCCGGTGGTGTTGCGGATCATGCTGAACGGGCCCAGACCCACCCAGGAAAGGACCTCGTTGACCAGCCCGGTGTCCTGGAGCAGGATGATCCAGGCGAAGGAGCGGATCATCAGGGAAGTCCAGAAGGGAATGAGTACGATGACGATCAACACGGTCTTCATCTTCTGGCTGGAGATGGTCATGAAGTAGGCGTAGGGGTAGGCCAGGGCCAGACAGATGACGGCGGAAAGCAGTGCGATCCACAGGGTGCGGCCCAGGATGACCCAGTTGGCGGAGTCGGAGGCGAACCACTGGTAGTTCTGGAAGCCCAGCACGGGGTCCGAGACGCTGGTCCACATGGATTCGGCCAGGGGGTAGGCGAATATGCCCGCGGCCAGGGCCAGTGCGGGCAGGATCAGCCAGGCGGGGCCGGGCCGGAATCTGCGTTTGCGGTCCGCGGCCCGGTCCGTGCGGCCGGAGGCGGGCTCCGGCCGCACGGTGTCGAGGGTTGGAAGGCTCATTTTGCGACCCAGGCGACCCACTGCTCGGCGACCTGGGTGTAGTTCTTGCCCCACCAGGCAAAGTCACTCTTGAGCACCTTGGGGGCAATGGCCGGGTCGGTGATCAGGAAGTTCTTCGCGGTCTCGCTCAGGTTCGGTTTGGCCTCGGTGTTGATCGGGGAGTAGGAGGTTTCCTCGGTCAGCTTCGCCTGCTGTTCGGCACCCAGGTAGTAATTGATCGCTGCCATGGATGCCTGGGGGTTTTTGGCGCCCTTGGGCACCGTCAGCGTGTCCATAACGACCGCGGATGCGTCCCAGAGCGGGGCGTAGTGGGCGCCGTTGTCCACGGCGCCGAAGGCGCGGCCGGACCACATGACCGACATGTCGACCTCCCCGGATTCGAGCATCTGCTGGGCCTGGGCCCCGGTGGTCCAGTAGACCAGGGAATCCTTGATGGTATCGAGCTTCTTGAAGGCCCGGTCCATGTCCAGCGGGTAGAGGTCCTTCGGATCCACACCGTCGGCGATCAGGGCACCTTCGATGATGCCGGCTTCGATGTTCTCGGTGCCGTCGATCGAGCGCTTGCCCGGGTACTTCGCGGTGTCGAAGAAGTCAGCCCACGAGGTGGGTGCGTCCTTGTACTTATCGGTGTTATACATCAGCACGTTGGCGTACTGCATAGCCGGGACGGCGCACTCGCTGACCAGCCCCTCGGGTACCTTGGAGACGTCGATGATGTCCAAGTCCAGCGGCATCAGTTCGGTTCCGCACTGGCTGGCCGCCCAATATGAGCCAGTGTCCACGATGTCCCAGGAGACGTTGTTGGATTCGACCTGGGCCTTGATTTTGGAGTATTCGGTCGGCCCATCGGAGAGGATCTTGGCTCCCGATTCCTTGCCGAACGGGGTAATCGCTGCCGCCATCTGGCCGTCCTGGTAGAGCCCGCCATAGGAGACGAAGGTGAGCGTCTGGCCCTTGAGCGCGTCGGCCTTGACGGTGCCTGCCTTAGCTGGCCCGCTGCCGAGATCTACTTCCGCGGCCGGAGCCCCGCTGCTGCTGCCGCAGGCGCTCAGCAGCAGCGCCGAGGCGGCTGCGAGCGATAGGACGGTGAAACCACGGGACTTTTTGGACTTCGAATCAATCATGACTGCTCCTACTTCGTTGTATGGATACTTCGTTTGCAGGCTTATTCAGCTTGTGGGCGGTGAAACTACCCACAGGACCTCGGCGGTCTCCCTGTCCAGGTTTCGCAGACCATGCTCGGTGGAGGAGACGTATTCGATACTGTCGCCCGGTTCGAGGATGTGCACCTCGTCCGCGAGGTAGAGTTCGACCCGTCCCTTGAGGCAGAGTACGAACTCTTGGGAGTTGCCATGGAAGTAATGTTGCGCACCGGTGCTGCCGCCGGGTTCGATATCGGCAGTGCAGATTTCAAGGTTGCGTAGCGGGGCCTTTGTGAGGATGAACTTGGTCAGTCCGTCCGCCATGGTGATCGAACGCCGATCCGCCCTGCGCAACACTCCACGGGACTCCTTGATGCCACCCTCGATGAGCTCAGCGGTGCTCACTCCCAGTGCGGTGGCTAGATTCTTCAGGCTGGCCACGCTCGCATTCGACCGGTCATTCTCCAGCTGGCTGATGAATCCCGAGCTGAGCCCCGTCGTGGAGGCCAACCGACGAAGGGTCAGGCCCCGGAGTTCACGTGCGGACCGTATGCGGGAGCCGAGGGTCTCCTCGGTCTCTGCATCTGCGCTCATTTACGCTGTGCCCCTTTCACCAAGACCAAACACCGTGTCCTGCCCCACTAAGCGGGACGTTCAGCAACCATAAAGGTTTTGTGATGCAGGACACAACACTTGAAAGGATTGTTGCCCTTCCGTGATCAGTTGTGGCTCCGCGGGAAGGTTGGCATAGGTTGACTAAATGGAGCGACGTGGACGACCCAAGGCCAATCCCGAATTATTAGAACCCATCCTGCTGGCGGTAGTGGGGCTCATTGCCCGGCGCGGAGTCGGCGTTATTTCGATGCGGGATGTGGCCGATGCCTCCGGAGTGTCGGTGGGGCGCCTACAGCACCATTTCGGAAGTCGCCGCAACCTGATGCTCCGGGCTCAGGAGTGGTTCCTGTATTCGGTCATCGAGGAAATCGGGGTCATGGCCGCCGGCGCGGACTCCCCATGGGACCGACTCACCCGCGTGTGCCTACGCGCCTCCGCCGGCGCCGATCAGGAGAGGCGAGCAGCGATCTGGATCGACCTGCTGGCCGAGGCCCAGCGCGACACCGAGGTGCGGTCGCTGGTGGAGGCCATTAACGACCGTTGGCTAGAGGTCTTGGAAGGCCTTGTCAGGGAGGGTGTCGCCTCCGGCGAGTTCAGGCCTGCGCTCGGGGCTCGGGAGTCGGCCTACATGTTAGTGATTTTCGTCGATGGGCTGGATGTTGCCGAACTGAGTGGACCCCCGGGAGAGGCGAGGCGCGAGGCGCGCTTGTTCACTGCTGCCCGGCTACTGCTTGGCCTGGAGGCCGAACAGGGCCCCTTGACAGCCCACGAGGAGATTGCCAATATATCCGTATTGGAAAATCAGGACGGAGTCACCCGGGCTCCACGCCACAGCCCGAGAGGCCTCCGCCCATGAATGCCACCCAGTCAGACCACCTCCCCTCCCGGGATCGGGGAGCCGTTCTGTCCCCGGGCCAGCTCGGACCGGTCACGTTACGCAACCGCGTCTTCAGCTCCGCCCACCAAACCTCGCTGGTCCGGGACCATGTACCTACCGATGATCTGCGGGCATACCATGAGGAGCGTGCACGTGGCGGGATAGGAGCCATCTTCCTGGAGGCGACCGCAGTGCACGCCAGTGGCCTGCTCACGGCCAAAACCATGGGTGGGTACCTGCCCGAAATCGTCGAGCCCCTGGCTGCCGTCACCCGGGCCGTGCAACGCAACGGCGCCAAGATTTTCGTCCAGCTCTTTCATGGTGGACGCGAACAAATCGCTTCCGCACCTAAGGCCGCGGCACTAGCGCCTAGTGCGGTGCCGTCTGCCCGTTTCCATGTCGAGCCCCGCGCCATGGACGCCGAAGATATTGCCGAGCTCGTGGCCGGATATGCGCTCTCCGCCCGCCACATGGCAGAAGCTGGGCTGGACGGCGTCGAGATCTCTGCCTCCCACGCCTATCTTCCTGCCCAGTTCATCGCTCCGCGCACTAACCTGCGCACTGACGACTACGGCGGGGAACTGCGCAATCGACTACGCTTCCTGCTCGAGGTCATCGCGGCGGTGCGAGCCAACTTAAGCCCCGACATGGCCCTTGGCGTGAGGGTGGCCCTCGATGAGATCAGCCCCGGTGCCATGGGCTATGACGAATGCGCCGAGGTCTCCGAGATCCTAGCCCGTGAGGCGGGAATCGACTTCATTTCCCTTGTGGTCGGTGACTCGGCGACCTATCAGGGATCGACGTTCATCGCTCCCCGGGCGTCCACCATGCCCGCGAGCATCATCGAGCGGCTCCACGGGATCAAGGCCCGACTCGGTGGCAACGTCTCCGTGCTGGCCACCACCCGCATCACCGAACTCGACGAGGCCGATGCGGCAGTGGCCCGAGGCGCCCTGGACTTTGTGGGCATGACTAGGGCGCATATCGCCGACCCGCACCTGATCCGGAAGGCACAGGATGGAGCGAGCGCGATTCCCTGCATTGGCTGTAATGTCGGATGCATTGGGCACTACCATGCGGGGCTTCCCATCGCCTGCGTCATGAACGTGGCCACCGGACGCGAACGCACCACTGCGCAGCCGGTCCGCATCGAGCCAATCCGTAGCGCCGGGAACCTGGCCGTGCTTGGGGCCGGGCCGGCCGGCATTGCGGCCGCCGTCGCCGGGTCCGAAGCTGGCAAGAACGTGACCGTCTTCGAAAAGACCGGTGCCATCGGGGGCCAGCTGCGTCTGGCCGGAACCGCTCCCGACCACGCAGCTGTGTGGGAAGCCTGGTCCACCTGGGCCCGGACAGGGATCGCCGAAAACCAGATCGAGGTACTCCTGGGCCAAGAACCAGACCCCGGCATACTGGCGGGATTCGACGAGGTCGTCGTGGCCACCGGTGCACGGCCCTACCGTGATCGTAGCCTGTGGGCTACGGACACCGTACACACAGTGCTCGATGCGTGGGAAGTTCTGGAAAGCCCCGGAGCCGTCCAAGGACCAGTGCTCGTGGCAGATTGGGGAGGAGACCCCACAGGGCTGGACTGCGCCGAGGTCCTTCTGGGCCGGGGCCTGGAAGTCCAGTATTCCTACGCCGGACCATCACCAACCGAGCAAGTGCACCAATACCAGCGCAATGGCTACCTGGGTCGGCTTGACAATGCCGGGCTAGTACTGCTTCCGCACCTTGAGCTGTCGACCAGTGACGGGGAGCTGACCCTACGCAACGTGTTTTCCGGCCGATTGGTGGAAATTGACCCGGCCATCAGAACGATCGTGGCCTCTCACGGGCGGGTCCCACACACATACGCGGGCTGCGCGGAACTGGCCGGCCCGGTCAGTGTCGTGGGGGACGCATTGGGACCACGGACTCTGGAAGAGGCCATGCTCGAGGGCACCCTCGCCGGTGGCCGTTGAGAGAAGTCATGCGGATGGACGCAGTGCGCTCACCCTTCTCCGCATCCCGGAAGGCCAGTGCACCCGCATGGCAATGACGGGGTACATCGAGTCTTGATACAACAGGCGCCAGTTGCACAGCGTCAACCAGGGGTTGCCGCCGGCCAAGGTTCGGGATGAATACCGGAACCAGCTCAAGGCGATTACGGCGTCAGAGGAAATATCAATGAAGCCGTCTCAAAAGCTTGACGAAGACAGCCGGGATTTTAGGGAAGTTTGTATATGTGAGTTGGCGGATGATCGGATAAGGACGAGGGGATCTCATTTTGCAAGCCTTAGCACGAGCTAAGTGCCAAGTGACCCAAATCGCTCATAATTCAAGGTGTCCACACGGGTCACGTTTCAGATTTATTGATCAGTGATCAGAGTATTCCAGCCCGATGTCCCGCCTGCATGGCCAACCAGAACTTGCTCGTACCCTCTGTTGATGAGGGGTGTAGGCCCGTCAGCTTCTCGATGGAATTTAGCCGGTAAACCAAAGTCTGCCGGTGGATATTCAATGCCTTTGAAGCCTGAAGGAAGGACCGGTCACAGCCCAGAAATAACTCCAACGACCGGTAGAGGTCACCATTATTAGCTTGGTCGTGGGCAGTGATCGGGCCCAAGAATTTCTCCACTAACGCGCGAGAGCCGGAAACGCTGCGTGGAAAAAAGTCGTCCGCTTCATTCCCCTCGCCATACGTGCACTGTTCCGCTCCGGAGTCCTGAGCGTCCCGTAGCGACAGCATCGCTTGCCGACGTGCTTCGGGTACCCCGTTGACTCCGGAGAGGGGCAGACTGATGCCCACTTGGGTACCTTGTCCTAGCAATCCGGCAAGTTTCGAGATCCGGGGAATGTCATTGTACATGAGGATCAGCAGCGCCTCGTCATCCATGGCCAATAACATGCCGGCGTTCTGAATGGCCGACGCAAAGTGAATGGTGTCGCCATCGTATTCACCACCCAGCCCCACGCAGATTCGCAAGAATACCAAGTCCTTAGAATCGTGGAGCTTGCCCATGAATGAGGTTACCGCCGAGAGCTCAACCGCCCCTTTGAGCAGGCTGCAAAGGATTTGTTCACCTTCGGTGCGCCTCTGATCCAACGACTTTGCATGTTGTTCCAGGTCCAAGGCGGTGATGCCTGCTGCGTAGTGCGCCAGCCGAGCGTCAGGCGGCGACGTGGATTCCGTCCTCAGGCACAGAGAAGTACGCATCCGGCCGGGAACGGGAATGATACTGCTGTCGCTGTCGCCAGCGTCACCCTTCATGCCCTGGTGAGACGACACCAAGACCTGCCCGGTGACGTCATCGATGAGCTGCATGCGCCACCCCAGCGCGCGTGCAACGGCCTCCAGTCTTTGTATTCGGTCGGCTCCGCGGGCGAGCGCCTCCCCGTAGGCATCAAACAGGCGCTTGGCCTTCTCCAATCGGAGATGCTCCAGGTCCAGAGAATTCTTGATGACGATACGTGCCAAGGAGACGAACTCCAGCTCAAAGGAAGCGCTCAGCAGCGGAAATTGCAATTCGTCGGCCAGCTGAAGCATCGCTTCGTGGACCGGTGGCGCGCCTGGATGCGGCGCAATGATGAGCCCACTTACCCCGGCGTCGATGATGCGATTCAGCCAATTGGCCTGCGCCGCGCCGGAAGGCATCCCGGCTCCAGTTGTCATGAGCAGGTCCCCGCGGTTCACCCACTGCCATGGGTCTGGAAGGTCTACTGCGTGGGCCCAAGAAACCGGGCGTCTACCGCCACTCAGGCCTGCCAGGTATTCAATGCCAAGTCCGGGCATTAGCACAAGGTTGTCGACGGTAATCACCAAAGCTGGATGCCTGACTTTGTTAGAAGGTATAAGCGATGATTGACACTTTAGCAAAAAGTAGCATGGCGCACGTCACATATTTCGACCACCCTCGGAGTAACGAATGAAAGGATGAACCATGCCGAGTAAGTCCCGGACTAAACCACGACTCCGAGAAATCGAAACTCCCGAAGTCGGGGTGCCCGTCTGGGCGGAGCCCAAGCCTGAGGCTAAACGTCCAGCTTTGACCAATGACCGTACCGCAGATGTTGTTATTGTCGGGGCCGGGTATACCGGCTTATGGACGGCGTATTACCTGCTGAAGGAAGACCCCACATTGGATGTGGTGATTCTCGAACGTGAATATGCCGGATTCGGCGCATCGGGTCGCAACGGTGGTTGGTGCTCGGCGATCTTCCCCATCAGTTTGGGACACCTCGCGAAACTGCACAACCATCAGGCTGCCATGGACCTGCAGCATGCCATGAACGACACTGTCGACGAAGTGGGCAGAGTTGTAGCCGAGGAGGCGATTGATTGCGACTATAGCAAGGAAGGCTTCCTCTCGCTGGCGCGCTCGAGTGCCCAACTTCAGCGGGCCAAAACCACCATCGCCGGCGCGCGGGACTTCGGGCTTCCGAGCCAGTGGAATTTACGTACGCAGGAGGAAGCCCGATCCATGATCGGAGCTGAGGGAACCCTCGGGGCTGCATACACCCCACACTGCGCCTTGGTCCATCCAGGAAAACTAGTGCGCGGGCTTGCTGAGACCGTCGAACGGATGGGGGCGACTATCCACGAGAACACCGCAGCCACACACATCGCACCCGGTCAGGTGGACACGGAGAGAGGGCGAGTCAACGCCAAGTTCGTGGTTCGCGCGACCGAGGGCTACACCTCGGAGCTACCTGGCCAAGAACGCACATTGGTTCCTCTATATTCTCTGGTGTTAGCCACCGAGCCATTACCTGAGACTGTCCGGAACGAATTACAGCTAAACCACCGTTTCGGATTCAACGACTTGCGCAATTTGCGCATCTATGCGCAAATGACCAAAGACGGGCGCATGGTCTTCGGTGGTCGCGGGGCCCCCTATCACTTCGGCTCAGCGGTACAGGCGGGATACGACGTTAATAACGCCATCCATGCCAAGATCCACCGGACCATGATTGATTTCTTCCCCATGCTCAAGGACGCCGCGATCACTCACCGTTGGGGCGGTCCGCTGGGAGTACCTCGAGATTGGCACCCGTCGGTGGGGCTGGAAAGCAGCACGGGTCTGGCCTGGGCCGGGCCGTATGTCGGGGACGGAGTCGCCACCAGCAACCTAGCTGCTCGGATACTGCGCAATCTCATCTTGGGTAAGATGGACCGACTAAACAACCTGCCCATTGTTGATCACCGTTCCCCCCAGTGGGAACCCGAGCCGCTGCGGTGGCTGCTAGTAAACATGGGTCTCGTCGCGGCCTCGGCTGGAGATCTTGAAGAGCGGATCACCAACAAACCATCGAATATTTCCAAGTTACTCGAGAAGATCACTGGCGCACACTAAGGAGAAATCATGGCAGCCATGACCCATATAAAAAAGACAGATGTCGAGGGGCATTTGCCCGAAGCCGGCATTCGAGCAGGAGCCGACAGCGGGAATCCGATGCTCAATGTCCAAGCGCTGGAACACATCACCGGCAGCAACGTGGGTATCTGGGAATGTCAACCCGGAGGATGGCCGGTTGTCGACCGATCCGACACTGAAGTTTGTTACATCCTGGCCGGCGCGGCAAGAATCACCGACGAAGCCAGCGGTGACGTCCGCGAGATCGCAGCTGGAGACCTCGTGGTACTTCCTGTGGGATGGACCGGTCGATGGGACGTCACCGAAACAGTCCGCAAGGTCTACGCAATTTATTAGCGACAAAGGCGACGCCCCGGCGAATTCATACGGGTCGCGGAGGCCATGCCCCTGTTACAGCGTGGATTGTGGAAACCTGGGCTGAAGTTATATGTGCCGTTTCCACGAGGTCCCAGCTAATCCGGGGAAACGGCCCCCGGTCGCGCCCACACCCCCAGCGTTTCCGTACGGAAAAGTGGCTCTTATGATGCTTCCGTGGGTCATCCGCGCCCCGGGAGCACCGGTTTGTGGCCACCGAGGCTGAGCATCGCCAGACTGATCAAGGCTTCAGGGGACTTGAACCCGAACGCACCCGGGTCATCAACCTGATTTTCGCATTCATGGATTCGACCCGCCCGTTACTTATTTTCCACATCGGGCATTTTTAGCCCGTTTGAGTGCCGATTCGCTCGTGGCCCTTCGAGATCGAACCCGGGACCCTACTTGAGGTAATGGTCGAAGTCCGCCATGGTGATCATGTTGCTGGTCGGATCTTCCAATCCGCGTACAGCTTCGCGTAGTAGGGGTCGTCGATCAGATCCCGCATGGCAACGCGCAGCGCCTTGGTCAATTCGCTTCCCTTCTTCACGGCCATGCCTACACCGACCGGCTGGTAAGCCGGGCCGCTGGCCACTTCGAACTTACCGCCGGACTGCTGACCCTGGTAGGCCAGAGTGCTTCCCGTGGAGATCATGCCTTCGATGCGGCCGGAGGTCAGCGCCAAGTTGACATCGGACTGGCTCGGGAAGGTCTTGAGGTCGATCGACTCCTTACCGGCGTCGGTGCAGGCCTTGGAGAATTCCGGGCCCTGGATCAGGGCCTGGATTGAACCGTTCTGCGCTCCAATGGCGTGCCCGCACATGCTGTTGTCCTCCAGGTGCAGATCCAACGGGTTGCCCTTGGTCACACCCAGAGCCGTACCGCCTTGGAGGTAGGGGACGAAGTCGACGATCTTGGTGCGTTCGGGCCTGATGCCAAAAGATGACATGCACACATCGAACTTACCCGAGGCAAGGCCGGGAAGGATCGTATCGAAGGTTGCAGCCTTGTGCTCCGGCTTGAGACCCAGTGAAGCCGCCAGGTGATCGGTCAGATCGATTTCGAATCCGATCATGGTCTTGCCGTCGGTGGCAAAGTACTCGAACGGCGCATACGAGGGATCCGAGGCGATGGTCAAGATGCCTTTGTCCCGGATCTCAGCGGGGGGCAGTGCGCGCGCCGCCTCGTTGACGCCCTTCTCTTGAATACCGGCATCGGTTGACTTCGCCTCGGCCACGCTGCCCTCCGCCGAGGCGTTGGTGCAGGCCGTGAGCGCGAAGACGGTAGCCACGGCAACGGAAAAGACCGCCAGTGGACGCTTGATGGAATTCATGAAATGCCTTTCGAAAATTTGCCGACTTGAAAAAGAGGAAAGAGAGGATTTCCTTGCGTCATGGACTCAGTAACAAGCCCAAGGTTTGGCCTGGTTCTTGATGGAAGGCTGGGCTTTTTTATCCCCGTTGTCCGGCCGGTTACCTGCTACCGGAGTTGGCATTTCACACCTTCCCAGTGCACGTATACACTGCATTCAAGTGATTGTTGTGATGTCAATCACTAGTTTTGCCTAGTGGGAACGGCCCCCCCATGACAATCACACCCGCCGTCGACTAGGTCGATAACGCCACACCACGACACGGCATCCACCGGCCGGACGGGAAGGAAACGCAATGAACGAAATCATGGCGGAGCCCCTGGTCGCCCGGGTGTACCGCATCCTCAGCGAGGACATCGTCACCGGCCGCATCGCACCCGGGACGCCCCTGATCCAAAAGCAGCTGGCCGCCCGCTTCGAAGTTTCCAGGACCCCCATTCGCGACGTCCTCACCCAGCTCACCGCCGACGGACTGGCCCAACTGATCTCCGGCAAGGGCTGCTTCGTCAGCAATGTTTCCCGCGATGCCGTCACCGACGTCTACGCCGTACGCGCGGCGTTGGAGGAACCGGTCTTCCGGACGGTTTTTGGAAAGCACACCGCCCTGCAGCTACATCAACTGCGCATCCTAGCCACCGAAACACTGCAGGTCTCCCCTGAAAACGGCGAAGAATTCTACGAGGCGTCACTGCAATTCCACCAACTGCTCATGGCTCCATGCCCAGGGCTCCTGACGTATCAAAATTGCAGTAAATGAGAACCGCGGATTTCTGCGGTTTTTCTTTGCCTACCCCCGCAGTGAATTCGCCAGGCGTGTATGGCATCATCATGCTGCAGCTTCTCGCCTCGATCTCCGTTCTGATCTTCATCATGCGCAACAGGCAGCTCGCGCGTCGGTGGTACGTCCTGCCGACTGCAATCATCTCGGTGGTCGCGATGGCCGTGTTGCTTGTGGTCCTGGTAATCACCATCGACTACCTGACCTCAGCTGGCCCCGCGATCAACGCGGTCATCCTCGCCGTCGTTCCCATGGTGCTGCTGCTCGGCGCCTTCTATGCACTGAACCTGCGCGTACGTCGGCCTGAGGTGTTCGCACGGATCGGCGGCGCCGATCCGGAATCGGCCCGCGTCGAGATCGGAGAAGCCCGATGGCGCACGAAGGCATAGCCGACCTGGTGGTCATCGCGAGCACGGTCATCACCATGGCACCGGACTCGATGACAGACGCCGCCGAGGGTGTGGTCATTGTCCCTGGCGAGGCAGTGGCGCTCGGGACCAGGATTGCGTTGCAGCCCTGCATCGGCGAGACGACGCGAGTGATCGACCTTCCCGATGCGGTGATCCTGCCGGGGTTCGTCGACAGCCACATCCATCCGGTATTCGGTATCAAACTCACCCGCGGTGCGGACCTCAGTCGATGCCGCACCCTCGCTGGCGTCGAGTCGACGCTTCGCGCCGAGGTCACCAGGCTGGCCGCTGAGGACTGGCTGCTCGGCTGGGGCCTTGACCCGAACGCTTTCGGAGAAGAGCCCGTGCCCCCCACGGTCCTGAGCTCCGTGGCAGGAGAGCGGCCTGCGTTTATCCGCTTCTTCGACGACAATGCCGCTCTGGCGTCCGATGCCGCGCTCACGCTGGGTGGGGTCACCGGTCTCGAAGAGTTCACCGACGGCTCACGCGTGGTGACCGACGACCAGGGTCCGAACAGATACCTCCTCGAACTTAAGGCCATCCATCTCATGGAAGCCGTCCTCTCGCCACTGCGCTTCGGTCACCGCGCTGAAGCACTCTTCGACGTGTTCCTGCACCGGGCGCGTGGCGGATTCATGTCCGGGCAGGTGCAGGGTCTCGCACCCGATGCGATCGGGCTCTTCCAGATGATCGAAGCGACGCGCGACCTGCCGATCAGGCTTCGCATCTCGCCCTGGCATCTACCGCGGGCGCCGCTCGAAAAGGTGTCCCGGCTGGCCGAGTTGAAGGGCACCCATGGCTGGCACTGGGTCGTGGAGGGCGTCAAGCTCATGATCGACGGCACCATCGACAACGGAACGGCCTGGCTTCATGAGCCGAACTGTCTGGGGGAGTCTCCGGCCTCGCTCTTGCTCAACCCGGAGCAGTACCGCCGCGCGCTCACGGAATACGCCGCGACGCATCGGATCGAGCACATTGAAACAAAGACGGATGCCGTGCTCTCCGTCTTCGTGACGTCGAAAGGGACCACAAACATGCAACCCACGCACTGCACGCTGTTCACTAAGGCGGATGAAAGCGACAACTGGTCGCGACGGCTGGGGCACGAGCACACTGAGCACGGATTGCGGACCCGCGATCTGGTCAGTGCCGGGATGCCGCTCGCACTCCGATCGGACTGGCCTGTCGCGCCGAGTGACACTGTTGGCATCCTTGCGCACGCCCAGCTGCGGCGCCCTCACGATGATCCCGACGCGACGCCGATCAATCCAAATCAGGCGCTCGATGCGCTGCGGGGGGCTGACCGTGGATCCGTATCGCACGGTCGGTCGTGTCCGCGGCATCCTCGCTGTCGGTGCTGTCGCGGACATCACGGTGCTTGATCGTGATCCTCGGGCGGTGAACCCCGAGACTCTGGGTGACGCCGTGGTGCTGTTGACCCTCGTGGACGGTCGCGTCGTCATCGATGCCAACGATCAGCGAGCGGTGTCGTCATGACGCCGTCACCTGAGCGCGTCGCCATCGTCACCGGTGCCGGCAGCGAGCACGGCATCGGCTTCTCCGCAGCCCGTCGTCTGGGTGCTGAAGGTATGCGCCTGGTTCTCACATCCACGACGGAGCGCATCTTCGTCCGCGTCGACGAGCTGCGAGCTGCGGGTGTGGAGGCTGTGGGGGTCGTCGCCGACCTCACGCGGCAGAGCGGGGTCGATGCCGTTGTGGCGTGCGCCGGTGAGACGTTCGGCGCCATCGATGTGCTGGTCAACAACGCCGGCATGACCTCGGTGTCCGACCCAGACATGCCAGGAGCCATCGACGATCTGTCCGCAGCCAGCTGGCACGCGTCTGTCGAGCGCAACCTGACCACCGCGTTCCTGATGACCCGCGCCGTCGTGGAGGGGATGCGGAACCGCGGCTATGGTCGCATCGTGAATGTCTCATCCGTGTCCGGGCCTGTCGCCGCCTTCGTCGGGGACGTCGCCTACCATGCGTCCAAAGCAGGAGTCGTCGGTTTGACTCGAGCTGCAGCGGTCGAGTTGGCGCCTGCAGGGATCACGGTGAACGCGGTCGCGCCGGGATGGATCGATACGGCCTCGGCGACAGACCGTGAAAGGGCGATGGGTGCGGCGACACCGGTCGGGCGCTCCGGCACTGCGCAGGAAGTCGCATACGTGATCGCGTTCCTCGCGGCCGAGGGGGCTTCTTACATCACCGGACAGTTAATCACTGTCGATGGAGCGAACTCCATCACTGAAGAGCGCGGTCATTGAGGCCCGTGACGAACGAACGAAAGGCGAGAAAAATGACCACGAACGAGAACACCAAGGGATTCGATTTTTTCGCGGCGGGAGAGTTACCAGCACCGATCGTGTCTCCCGACCTGGCGGAGCGGTGGGCTGAGGAGGCCTTCGGCCTCTCCGTCCGTGCCGTCGATCTCGGCAGCCAGCAGGATGCGAACTTCCTGCTTATGAACATGCCTGGCGCGAGCGATGCGCAGGGGGAAGATCCGGTCGCGGTGATGAAGATTTCCAACAGTGCGTTCGACGCCGGCACCGTCGACGATCAGGATCGTGCTGCGCAGTGGGTGGCGGACTTCGATCGAGGACTGCGTGCCCCGAGTCGGATGGGAGAGGTTGCAATCCTCAATTCTCCGACCGGAACCCACATCGTGCGTCTCATCCGCTATCTCGAAGGAGGAACACTGCATGGCAGCGATTATCTGTCCGTTGCGGCTGTCGCGGAGATGGGAAGGGTCTCCGGCGAGGTGAGTACCGCTCTGGCCAACCTCCCCATCCCGCCGGCAGAACGCATCCTGCAATGGGATCTGCGTCAAGGACCGCGGGTGGTCGAGTTCCTTGCCGGCCACATCGCTGATACCGAACTGCGCCAGAGGGTGGTGCGTGTGGTTCGTGCTGAGGCTGACCGCGTCGAACGTGTGGCGGCGCTTCTTCCGGTGCAGGTCATCCACGGTGACCTGACGGATGACAATTTGATGCGGTCGGCTTCACCGGACGTCAGCCGGCTCTTGGACGGCGTCATCGACTTCGGCGACCTAATGCTCTCCTGGTGCGTCGCGGAGCTCGCCACGACGATCTCGTCCATCTTGCATCACGATGGCGCGTCCGCTCTGTCTGTCCTGCCGGCGGTTCGGGCGTTCCACCGAATTCGCCCTCTGAGCATCCACGAGGTGGAGGCACTGTGGCCGCTCGTCGTCATTCGCGGGGCCGTGCTCGTAACGAGCGGACATCAGCAGGTCGGCACTGACGAATTCAACGACTATGCCCGAGATGGCCTCGTTCGTGAGCAGCTCATCTTCGACCGCGCGACATCGGTGCCTTCGTCGGTGATGACCGAGATCATCGCTCAGGATCTGGACCTCCGGTCACCCGGTTCAGGGATCGATATCGCTGCATCCGGGGTGTTGGACATCAATGGCAGCGTTGCTCAGCTCGATCTCAGCGTGGGCAGTCGCATCCTCGACGACGGCGCATGGACGACCGACGATGACGCCCGGCACGCCGTCGACGCAGCGATCAATGCACTCTTCGCAGCAGGACACGAGGCGGTCATCGCGCCGTTCGGTGCGATAGACGCCACCCGAAGCCGTCCCCTCGCTACAGAACCAGCGGCCACCTGGCGGACAGGCACGGACGTGTGGGTGTCGAGTGATGTGGAGCTCTTGGCGCCGTGGTCGGGGGAGATCACCGCCACGAGGTCCGGAATCATCCTGACCGGCGACGATGCGACCCTCCGGATCACCGCAGACCAAGAGCTGGCCGAAGCCCCCGTCGCATCATCGAAGGTGACCACGGGCACGCCAATCGGGGTACTCCGCCCCGGCGCGCGCTACCGACTCACGGTGACAGCGCGGGACTTCGAGTCGGACGTTCCCGACGTCGTGCTGCCGGAACTCGCTGCCGGGTGGATGCCGCATCTCGGTGATCCTGGAACGCTCTTCGGGCTCGTCGATGCCGTCCAGGGGGAGTTCGTCGACGACAACGCCGAGATCGATCTCCTGTCCCGACGCGGGGCCGTGCTGGCGGACGTGCAGGAGCACTACTACGCTCTCCCCCCGCGGATCGATCGCGGATGGAAGCATCACCTCATCGCCGACGACGGCCGAGTCTTCCTCGACATGGTCAACAACGTGACCGTGCTCGGGCACAGCCACCCCAGGGTGGCTCGCGCGATCGCTGATCAGTGGAAGACCTTCAATTCCAATTCCCGGTTCCACTATGCTTCGATCGTCGCACTCGCTGAGAAGCTGACAGCGCTGCTCCCGGAGAGTCTCGACACGGTGTTCCTGGTCAACTCAGGATCGGAGGCGGTCGAGCTCGCTCTGCGTCTGGCGCGAGTGCACACCGGACGTGAGGATCTGCTGGCGGTGCGCGAGAGCTATCACGGATGGACGTACCTCGCTGATGCGGTGTCGACCTCCGCCGCAGACAACCCGCGTGCTCTGGCATCGAGGCCTGAGTGGGTGCATACGCTCGATGTGCCAAATGCCTTCAGGGGCCGTTACCGGGGCGAGGAGGCACACCGGTACGCGGACGATGCTGCAGCCGTGGTGCGAGGGCTCGTCGCTTCCGGGCGACCACCGGCGGCGTTCATCTGCGAGCCGGTCTACGGCAGCGCGGGCGGCGTGACGCTCCCGGCGGGGTACCTGGAGGCTGTGTACTCCGAAGTGCGGCGCGCGGGCGGGGTGACGATCGCGGATGAGGTGCAGGTCGGACTCGGGCGACTGGGCAGCTGGTTCTGGGGGTTCCAGCAGCAAGACGTCGTCCCCGATCTAGTTACGATCGCCAAGTCCTTCGGTGACGGACACCCTCTGGGTGCCGTGGTCACCACCAAAGCCATCGCCGCGAGCTACGCGGACGAGGGCTACTTCTTCTCGTCGACCGGCGGTAGCCCCGTATCCAGCGTCGTCGGCTCGACGGTTCTCGACGTCATCGCCGAGGAAGACCTCGCAGGCAACGCGCGACGGGTGGGTACGCATTTGAAGAACCGATTGCAGGAACTCGCGCAACGGCACGAACTCATCGGCGCAGTGCACGGAGAGGGGCTCTATCTCGGTGTGGAATTCGTCCGCGATCGGATCACGCTCGAGCCGGCCACCGCAGAGACGTCGGGGATCTGCGAGCGACTGCTTCAGTGCGGAATCATCGTACAGCCCACCGGGAACCTGATGAATGTGTTGAAGATCAAACCGCCGCTCAGCTTCGACGAGGCTGCTGCGGACTTCTTCGTCGATGCGCTGGATCGTGTGCTCGCCTGACGGACGCCGCCTCAATGGCGTGTGGCTGCTGCACAAGCCCGGTCATCGAACACGGCATCTCGCCGGTGCGCGCTCGTCCAGGTGCGAGTGCGGAACGCGCTTCGCAATCATCGACTGTTCATCGGTCGAATCACTCTCGGCTGTCCTCACTCTCCTCTTGATGATCGAGGGTCCACTGGATCATGGCTTGCATGGGTTCGCTGAAAGACGTCCCGAGTGCCGTCAATGCATATTCCCCTCGAGGGGGGGTGACTCCGGCTAGTGCTGTGACCGGTATGTCCGGTGGCTTTTCTCAGGCTGCCCGGGCCACATCGTGCCGTCCCCAACGGTGTCCTTTTCGCTTCGGACGCGTGCGCGATCACGGCGTTGGTCGTCCAGGACCTCCGGGCTGCGTCCATGGGCGTTGCGCCAGCGCAAGTAAGTCTGGAGGGCGGCCGCGTCCCGACAGGCCGGAGAGGTCATAGTCAACGGGCCCGCCAAACCCCAGCACGGTGTCCGCATGTCGGGGAAAATGCGAACTACCGGGTGCTTGGGATCTCCGGAGAGGCTCATATCGCAAGCGTACTGCGATGGTTGGCTAATGACTTGAGCCTGGTTCGAGAAGAATCACGAAGTCAGACACGCAAACGGGGTCCGGGCACAGTCCTGTAAGCCGATCCCCGACCGCGACACCCGGGCACTAAAATCTTGACAGTTAACTACGATGACATTCCGCACCACTCGGCGGCCGGGACCCCGCCCGGGACAAAGTCTCCTCCGGGTAACTCAAACGCGTCAACACAGGACGCCACACGGTGGTGATGAACAAACCGCATGACGCCCTCAGCGGAGTCTCCTACCTGCCACGTGCGAGGCGAGGGTCTTTCATTCCTAGTCGAGGAATCAGCCCATTTCGGTCGACCTAGGGCGATCCGTCGATGAAGGCCTGGGCATGCTCCACGGCTTTCTTGAACGCGTCATTGCGCAGCCTCACCTTCTCCAGTTGCCCCGACTCGAGGTAGTCAGTAAGCCCTGGACGCAACAGCCAAATATCCCCCTGCGGGGGAAGGTAAAACATCGCGAACGACCGATGCGATTCATCATCACTCCACACCGGGACAACCGCCAGAGCCGCTCCGGTATCAATGTTGATCCATTGGGCACGTGGCATGGGCTGCTCATGGACCTCGGGATCCAGGAACGGGGCGGTGCCCGGGCCCCAGCGTTCCTCGAAACGTTCATGGAAAACCGGCAGCAACGGCGAATCGTAGCGACGCCATGGACTCATCGTGAAGCACCTCCTAGTTAGAGGGTTCCCACCGAAGAGGGGAGATTTGGATGGGTGGGGTGTCGTGGACCACAAGCCGTGGTGTGTGCTGGCGCACCGTCACGTGATGGGACTGCGATCGATCACCTGATGGTTGATCGGCTGGCCATTGTTGGGGTGACGGGCTCCCCCCGGCACGCCCGCGCTCAGCACCGACAGATGGACGCGATAATGCTTGATACGCTTCCATCACGCGCGCCAAGGCCTTATCGGTGCTCTCCCGAGAAGCCGGGGAGGATGCCCCGGGACACAGGGTGTCGGGGTGGTAGCGGCGAACCCCGGACCGGTAGGCCCGGGATATCTCACGTGGTGTGGCCCCGTCGTTCAGTCCCAACACGAGGTAAGGATCTGCCGGTTCGTCCACGTTCCCACCTCCTTCGGTAACTCTTTCGATATCTTGGGCTTCAGCACCCACCTGCAGGGTGAGGTGTGCCGGTGGGTTCCAAGGACCTCAAGGGCCCGGAACCCACCGGCTCCAGGAAATCGATGCAGGGAACCGATAGTGTGGCGTTTTCGACACGGTGGCGGGTCCGCAAAGGACTCGCGCCGCATCGTGGTGTCGGGTTCTCTGCGTTCCCCTTGCCCCCCCGGGGCAAGCACGATGCTGGCACTGCCCCGCTGGCGAGGTTCCTAGGCGTCGATCGCTTCGCGGTCCTCGCTGGGGGAGGTAATGGCAATCTTGCGCGGCTTGGCCTTTTCGGCCACCGGAATGCGCAGGCGCAGCACCCCGGCTTCGTAGCTGGCTTCGATGTGTTCGGTATCCAGGTTCTCGCCCAAGACCAGCTGACGGCTGAACACTCCCCGGGGCCGCTCGGAGGCGAGCATTTCCAAGTCTTTATTCAAGGCCGGACGCTCCGCCTTCACGGTCACCACGTTGCGTTCAACATCCAAGTCGATCGACCCCGGGCTGATTCCGGGCAAATCGAACTCGACTTCGAAAGTATCCCCATCGCGCCAAGCATCCATGCTCATCGCTGCCGGGCGGCCCGGGGTTCCGAAAACCTGCTGAGCGATCCGGTCAAGATCACGGAACGGGTCTGTACGCATCAACATGGCAGTTGCACTCCTTCACAGTGTCTCTGATATGCCATTTCCACTTTGTCGTATCCCCGATAACCTGTATCAGCGGATATAATTTTTATAACACAGTCATTATCGGCGGTGCAAGCCTGCCGGACTCCCCGCACTGATCGACTCAGGGATAAGGGAAAGGACGGGAAGATGACTCAGAAGAGACCAAAGGACCTGGCCGTGTACGCGATTTCGGTCGCCGCCGAACTGGTGGGCACCGGTCAGCAGAACCTGCGCCTCTATGAACGCAAAGGTCTTCTGGACCCCCAACGCACCGAAGGGGGAACTCGCCGCTACAGCGAGAAGGACCTCGATATCCTGCGTCGGATCTCCCATCTCCTCGCCCAAGGTCTGAACCTGTCGGGAATCCGGCTGGTACTGTCCCTGGAGGCAGAAAACATCTCGCTGAAAAACAAGCTCGACCGGCAGGACGCGAAGCCTGACCAGCAGCAGAAGGCCTCGGAAAGCTGATTCCGCTCCGGCGCATCGGCACGCACCCTGGGTGAAGATCATCCTTGGTTGACCGGCCTTGAAACACTTCCCGGCCTGTCCTACCGTGGTATCCCGTGCTAGCGCTTTTCTTTCCATCACTGGTGAACAGGAGGCAGATCAATGAGCGAAGCTATTGACCCCCTGGACCCGGCTGATGCCGCGGCCATCGCGCAAGGCGTCATCGCACCGGATGATGCCCGACCCCTGGACCTGGACGATGAGCTCCCCACGGGCCCGGACGGTGAGCGGTTGGTGGTGTGGGACGAAGTGCACGACCGGGAGCTGGAACCCAACGAAGATCCTGGAATCGATGCGTACCTCGATGAACCCACCGATGATGAGGCTCCACCGGAAGCACAGGCCTAATAAGCACCCAGAGCAGTACGGTGCCTACTATCCGTAGGCACTCTGCTGGGCCGCGTCTCGGTCCCCTCAAACCCCTAGTACTGTGTCGTAGCTAATAATCTGAGAATATGGTGTCAAGCTTGGTTGGGCGGGTTTCCCCCTAACACCCGCAGGGAATCGGGTCAGATCATGGGCAGAACCAAGTCGCGTCCGGTGGAGCTCAGCGCCGTGGACCGGGGACACTCTCACGCGCATCGTACGCACGGGATCCGCACCGGCGCAGCAGGTACGCCGAGCACGCCTCCTGCTCGAACTCGATGAAAACCATCCAGACTGGGAAGGTCCCTCCCCGACTCAAGACGTGATCGCCGAACGCGCCGGAGTCTGCGTGGACACCGTCGTGAAGGTCTCCAAGGCCTACGCGGACCGCGGTGGCGACGCCCTGGATACGGTCACCCGCAAGAAGCGCCTAACCCCGCCGGTGGAAGCAAAAATCACCGGAGATGTCGAGGTCCGGCTGATCGCACTGGCCTGCACCAAGCCGCCCGAGGGGTATGAGCGGTGGAGCCTACGCCTTCTGGAAAAGCACGTCCTACTCACCGAGGGAATCCCTGCGCTGGATCACTCGAGCATCGGTCGGGTTTTAAAAAAAACGAAACTTCAGCCTCACCTAAAGGAATATTGGGCGATCCCGCCCACGGCGAACGGGGAATTCGTGGCCCGCCTGCAGGACGTTTTGGAGGTTTACGCACTCCCGTATGACCCGGAGGTCCCGGTGGTCGCCATGGATGAAAAACCATACCAACTTTTGGATTACACCCGGCCCGGCATCGAGGCGAAGCCCGGGCGCACCCGCAAGGAAGACTATGAGTACTCCCGCAAGGGAGTATGTTCGATCTTCGTGTGGGGTGAACCGCTGGCCGGCAAGCGCCGGGTGATCGCCCGGCCGCGGCGCACCCGCGTGGAATGGGCCCACGAACTCCAGAAGTTGCTCACTGTTGATTATCCCGAAGCCAGGAAGGTCATCCTGGTGATGGATAACTCAACACCCATACACTCGGTTCCCTCTATGAGGCGTTTGCCCCGGCCGAGGCCCGGGAGTTGGCCGCTCGCCTGGAAATCCACTACACGCCCAAGCACGGTTCGTGGCTCAATATTGCCGAGATTGAACTCTCTGCGCTCTCGCGCCAATGCCTCTCCCGGCGCATCCCCGACATCGAGGCACTCAACCTTCAACTGGGCCACTGGCAAGACGCCACCAACGCCGAGGAGCGGACCGTGAACTGGCAGTTCACTACTGATGACACTCGGATCAAGCTTCGTCATCTATACACAGAATATTAGACGTGACAAAGTACTAGATGATTGATTCTAAGGGGTGACGGCGCGGGCAAGGGTGTCCAGACTCGAGGTGTAAACACCCAACACTCGAACCTGGAGAGTTCCGATGGATCCCGACCTGGACACCCTTGCAACAGCACTGTACGCCTGCGCAGACGACTTTTTGAAGGCCAATCCGCACCTGGTTCCGTGGCGTCCGGCCATCGGTTTCCACCCAGGATCAGTGACGCTGAACTGGTCACCATCGCCGTGCTCCAGGCCCTGCTCGGTTTCACCTCCGAACGCCGCTGGCTCCGACAAACCGATGCCGACCTGCGCCGATGGTTCCAGAATCTGCCCCAGCAACCCGGATACAACAAGCGGTTGCGCAAGCTCGGCGGGACCCTGCAGGCTCTCAACGAACACCTGGCGCGCACCACCGGGCTCTGGTCCGATGAGATCTGGCTCGCCGATTCAACCCCGGTCGAATGCGGGCACTCCCGCGAAACCGCCCACCGTTCCGAGCTGGTCGGCTGGGCCGAATACGGGTAATGCGCCTCGCATTCTCGCTGGTTCTGGGGCCCGCGCCTGCATCTGCTCTGCACCCCGGCCGGACTGCCGGTCAGCTACGCGCTGACCGGCGCGAAGGCCGATGAACGCCAGGCGCTGCTCGGCATCCTGGAAAACCTCCCCACCCCGGTCGGGCCGGAACAGTTCATCATCGCGGATAAGAACTACTACGGCCGGGCCTTCGAACGTGATCTCACCGAGGCCGGTATCACCCTGATCCGGCCCACCCGCCAGGGCGAGAAAACCCGCCCCGGCAAGCGGCTGCTCAAGCCGTTAACTCAGGTCATCGAGTCAATCAACCAGACGTTCAAGGGCCAGTTGGACCTGGAGGCCCACGTCGGACGGAGTATCGCCCGGGTGACCGTGAGGGTCCTGCAACGCATCCTCGCGCTGACCACGGCGATCTGGCACAACCAGCACTGCGGCGTCCATCCACTGCGATCGTTGACCGCCTATGACCATGAGCCCTTGGAATCAATCATCTAGATGCTCTGGCTTGAATTTGCCGGCCTTCAGCTCCACCACCACGTACCGGTCCGAGGGCACGCGACACAGCAGGAGGTCGAGGTAATTCCGAGCTCGGAATTTTATCGATCTTGTCTTGTTCCATTCCACCCTGCCATAATGCGGGCATGGAGGACATCACCATTTGCTGGATAGGGGAAACACCGACCGATTCATGGGGCCAGCTTGCGGCCTTTACCAAGGACGGGAGCATTGTCGGCCAGGCGACATACAAGCGTTGGGAGCAGAAACCCGAGCTAACGTATCTCAGTGGCTTCTTCGTTGATAACGAGTACCGGAAGCATGGCATCGCAAGTGACATGATGCATAAGATCTTCGAGCGTCTCGGCCGCAACCGCCCGTACATGGTGAATCTGTCCGGAAACCTGGATCGCCTCTTCATGGAAACCATCGCAGCAGAGGAAGACGCGCCCAAGCTTTTCGAGATGCTTGACGACCGCTCCTACAAGCCGATGAACTAACGTCATCCTTGGGGCCCTGTGACCGGCCCCTGGCCAACGGGTACTACCGTCGTTGAGGGAACGACAACGTCTTCACTTGTCAAAGCTGGAGCATCGGTAACGCGCGGCCCCAACCTCATGGGCTGATGCCAGTGAGTGACCTGTCCCACGCTGCTGGAAAAGCACCACGGGCCATGCAGACCATGTGCCCGTTAGCGGCACGCGCGCGCACGATGGTGGTCAGCGGGGAAACCGGTGTAGTCCCGGACCGGGTCCTGGGACCGCAGCGTGCTTGAAGCTCGGCTCATGCAGCTGCGTGCCAACCGGCGGCGTCGGTGGCGGCGAGCTTGCCCAGTTTGGCGATCCGGCCGCTGTCCCCCGAAGCCAGGACATCCAGTGCCGTGCTCTCCCCCAGCTGGGCCAGGCGTGCGGTGAGCCAATAGGTGACGGCCCAGCCATCCACCCCAGTGCCCAGCAGGATGCTCAGCAGCTTCCGGAGCCCGGTCGCCACCGCGCCGTTGATGAACTGGAAGGCCGGGAAGAGCACG
The DNA here is from genome assembly GCF_014190875.1 of Paeniglutamicibacter cryotolerans. Lineage (NCBI taxonomy): Bacteria > Bacillati > Actinomycetota > Actinomycetes > Micrococcales > Micrococcaceae > Paeniglutamicibacter > Paeniglutamicibacter cryotolerans. The sequence continues at coordinate 950,891 of NZ_JACHVS010000001.1, forward strand.
ACCCCGTCCGCGGTCTTCACCCGCAGCAGGCGGTGGTTTTTGGCCCGCTCGCTCACGGCCTGGCGCGACACGTCGCCCAGCACCTTGCGCACCCGGTCCGTGGTGTAGAAAGCGCCGAGGCGGTCGTTGATCCGGTTGGCCGTCCCGACGGCATCGGCCATGGCGTTGACCGTGGCGCGCTCGGCCTCTCCGGAGAAGTCGGTGACCTCATGGGAGGCAACCATCTGCTCGAGTCGGCGTCCCATGCCGTCCAGGACGCGCTCGCGCCAATTCTCGGCGGTCGACGTACCGTCCTGCGGGAGGTCGATGAGATCGCTCATGGTGATTACCTCTTTTCTGTCCCCTCCACCTTTTCACCTTTGGTCAAGGCAAGTTCCAGCAACTCGAAGTAGGTCCACTGTGGTTCCCGCGGCCGGCACTGAACACCACTATCGCACCAGCGAAGGTGAATCAGGCATCAAGGAGAAGTGCCACCGGCTCACGCACGCTGATCGGACGGCTCAGATACCCAATAAGCGTTCGGTGCCGGGTAGATGAACCTGCGGTAGGCCGAGCGGGGACGCTTATCCGGTGGCCGCCGCAAAGACGTCGGCCATATGGCGGCGCAGTTCGGAACAGTTCTTCAGGTCTCCTGAATTCAGCTCCTTCGTTCGTATCCGGTACGGTCCACGCAACCATTCGACCGTGACGATCAGCACATTTCAAGACAAACCACGCACCGTGACCTGCCTCGCGTTTTCGGCCAAACGGTAGCCCGCAAGCGCCAAAAGGCGCGATGCACACGATGGCCGGCCGCTGCATTGAGCGCCCGTCCAGCCAGTGCCATGGCTTTTAGCGATCTGCACATAGATGCGGGTCACGTTTTTCAGTCATACTTCACCGTTGCAAACACAAGGAGTAAACCCTCATGACTACAGATTTCAAGACCCAGGCTGGACCGGCGAACACGCTGGCCAAGACGCTGGGCAACCGCGATGCACTCGCATTGGGCTTCGGCGCCATGATCGGCTTCGGCTGGGTCGTTCTCACCGGCGATTGGCTGGCCAGTGCCGGAACCATGGGCGCGATTCTCGCGATGGTTACCGGCGGCATCATCATGGCCATCGTCGGTCTGACCTATGCAGAATTGACTGCATCCATGCCGATGGCAGGAGGCGAGCATAACTTTATTTTGCGCGCCCTTGGTCCACGCCCGTCCTTCATCGGCTCGTGGGCAATCACCGGTGGCTATGTAACGATTGTGGCCTTTGAGGCAGTGGCATTCCCCCGGACCGTCGAATACATCCTGCCCGGGCTGAGCCAGATCCCGCTGTGGACCATTGCCGGGTTCCAAGTCCACCTCACTTGGGCCCTGGTTGGCGTGGCCGCAGGCGCATTGATCACCTTCATCAACATCCGCGGCGTCAAGCAGGCCGGAATAGTACAGACCTTTACGGTGCTGTTCCTGCTGGTTATCGGCGCACTGCTCATCTTTGGTTCGGTCATCGGCGGCGACGTGCAGAACATGGAGCCGCTGTTCACCAACGGCGTTAGCGGCTACTTCACAGTACTGATGGTCGTTCCGTTCCTCTTCATCGGCTTCGACGTGATTCCGCAGTCTGCCGAAGAGGTCAACATCCCGGCCCGCCAGGTCGGCAAGCTCGTGGTGTTGGCTGTCGTGCTAGCCACCATTTGGTACATCATGGTCGTGCTGACCACTGCTTCCTCGATGCCGGCATCCGAACTGGTCAAGACGGACATCGCCACGGCCGATGCCATGGGCGCGCTGTTCGGCTCTGCGTTGATGGCCAAGATCCTGATCGCCGGCGGCATCGCAGGCATCTTGACCTCGTGGAACTCGCTGCTGCTGGGCGCATCCCGCCTGGTCTACTCGCTGGCCCGCAGCGGCATGCTCCCGGCATGGTTCGGAGCACTTCACCCGAAATTCCGCACCCCGCACAACGCCCTGCTGTTCATCGGCGGCCTCTCCATGCTGGCCCCGTTCTTCGGCGTCAAGATGCTCGGCTGGCTGGTCGACGGTGGCGCACCGAGCATCATCATGGCCTACTTCCTGGTGGCCGTGACCTTCCTGGTGCTGCGCAAGCGCGAACCGGCAATGGATCGCCCGCTACGCGTCGGCGGCAAGGGCAAGGGGGGCATCGCGATCGGCATCGCCGCAGTGGTGCTGACCTTGGCCCTGTTCAGCCTGTACATGCCGGGCATGCCGGCTTCACTGAGCTGGCAGCCCTGGCTGATTTTCGCCGTTTGGTGGGGCCTGGGTGCGCTGTTCTTCTTCAAGGTCCCCGCCGGCATCAAGCCCGGAGTGGACGCCGAACACCAGGTCCTTGAAATCGTGAAGGCCCGCAAGGCCAAGAAGTAACGCCCACCACAAGGGCGCTTTGCATCAAACGCCGCTGGCGAGTCCCGCATGGAGGATGTCCTCCGGTGGCGTTTAATGTTGGCCCACATGGCCGGATGGGCCCTTGTTTCCATGGACATGAGCGTCGCGGCGAACACGGCAAACAGTTGGTCGGCCTCTTTCGCGGCGCTCACCATGGGAATGCCTATCTTCAACGTGTCGCCAGCGGAACCCCGCTGGCTCCCAGCACCCCGTTTTCCTTCTTCTGTTCGATGATGCCATCCGCCCCGACCCACGGGGCCTCGTCGGGACGGATGGCATCGAGCCCGAAGAACAAGGGGTGGCCCGTGACGGCATCGGCGGCCGATGCTCCCGCGGCAAGCTCCCGCAGCGAGTGACTCAGCCCTGCATCCCACTATCTGTTGCAGCTCAGAGGCCTACGGACCGGCGTTTGGGGTATCGCGGTGGATTATCGGTCCGGTAGAACCGTTGGCGGCAGTTGAAAGCCGCAGGTTGGACGCGGCGAACCGGCACGAACTACCGTGACAATGGCGTCCTCGTGTGGGGCTACGCCCCTGGCCGGGCAAGCCAATAAGGACTGAACCGTCTCCTCCCTGGTGGTAAATGCGCCGATAGCGATAGGGCGTTCAGCAACATCGCCGGGGATCGCATCGGCGTCGTTATCGGCACTTTTTGATTGGCTTGATCCTTTTGCCGGCCCCGCTGCAAAATGAGCATCGAAGAGGTCGCGAGAGGTATCGGAGGCTCTCCAATACCAGTGCTCCAGATAAGTCGGCCTGGGCGTGCATGGGTCCCGCCCTATAGGTCCGATACCAGATCGATCCGCCGGCTCAGCACGTCCCTGACCAGCGTCGAGATGCTTTCCGCGTTGGTCTTGGACTTGATCCGGGCCCGGTGCACATCGATCGTCTTCACGCTGGTACCCAGTTGCCGGGCGATGTTCTGACTCGGCAGCCCGTCGATGACCAGCAGCAGGATCTCGCGTTCACGTGGGGTCAGCGTGCGCAGCCGCTCGAGCACCTGTTTCCGCTCGGCGCATTCGGCGAAACGCACCTCGGCCAGTTCCAGCGTCTCCTGCACGGCATCGAGCATCTGCTGCGGATCGTAGGGCTTCTCGAAGAAGTTGACCGCTCCCTGCTGCAACGCGCGCACCGACATGCGGACATCGCCGTGCGCCGAGACGAAGATGATCGGGATCGGCGCACCGATCTGGTTCAAGGTCTCCTGCAGCGCGAACCCGCCGGTCCGGGGCATCCGCACATCCAGCACCAAACAGGAGGCCCGCTCCTTGTCGTATCCATCGAGGAACGAAGCCACGTCGTTGTAGCTCTTGGAGGCGATGTCCACGGAGTCCAGAAGCCACGCGAGTGATGTGCATAGCTCATCGTCGTCATCGACGATGTACACGATCGGTTCGGCGGACTTCGTTGTGTTAGTCATGCTCTCCATCTCCAACTGCTTCGACATGGAACCCTAGGCCATTCCATGACCGTCCCGGAAGTAAGGGAACTACCTACGGGCATTGGGCCAGTCGCCCCGATTCCTAGGGCAACTGGGGATATCCCGGAAGTGATTCAGTTCATAGATTACTAACCAAGCCCCCGGAATCCGGAATAAGACACCACGGGGCCCAAACCGACCATTCGCCATCCGACGGGCTGAAGCAGCCGAGCAGGAGAGCAAAATGACACAGCTAACCCAAATCCAAATGGACTTTCGGACTGCGATGGCACACCTTCCGGCAGCCGTCAGCATCATCACCACCGACGGGCCGCACGGCCGGATGGGCATTACGGTCAGCGCCATCTGCTCGGTCACCGATTCCCCGCCCACCGTGCTGGTCTGCGTAAACAAGAACAGCGCGGCCCACGATGTCTTCAAGAACAACGGCCGGGTAGGCATCAACGTGCTGGCCGGCGAGCAGGAGGACCTGGCCCGCCACTTCTCCGGCGCCACCCAGGTTCCCATGGAGCAGCGTTTCGCGTGGGACATCTGGGAAAAGGACACCGCCGTTCCGGTGCTCGCCGATGCCCACGTGAAGTGCATCGGCACCATCGAGGCCATTACCGAACAGGGGTCGCACTCGGTGTTGTTCGTCCGCCTCGACCGGGTCGAGGTCAACAACGAGAACAACTCCCTGGTGTACTTCAACCGCGCCTTCCACCCGGTGGGCCTACCGGTCGCCGTCTAACCCACGGCCCGCCGCCGCACACACCCAGTACGCTACTCGTCGACGCCTATGGATCCCCGCATGAGAGCAGTAGAAGCCGCCGCCCCCGTATCGCTGGCAGCATCGATCCAGCGCCTGGCCGCCGGGGTGGCAACGCCGCTGGACCTGGTCGGGGAATCGCTGGCCCGGATCGAGGCGTTGGAGCCCGAGCTCAGGGCGTGGGTGAGCGTTGATGCAGACGGCGCACTCGCCGCAGCGCATGCGTTGGCAGACGCCCCGGAGGGATCCCGTGGACCACTGTGGGGCACCCCGGCCGGAGTAAAGGACATCATCGACGTGGCGGGGATGCGCACGGGCTGCGGTTCGGCGATCTTCGACCACGCTGCACCGGCAACTGACGACGCGGCCTGCATCGCCGCACTGCGGAACGCCGGCGGCATCGTGATGGGTAAGACGGTCACGACCGAGTTCGCCTACTTCGCGCCCGGGCCCACCAGCAACCCGCACCGTCCGGCCGGTGGCACCGAGCCGCACACGCCCGGCGGTTCCTCCAGTGGATCCGCTGTGGCTGTCGCGAGCGGCATGGTTCCCTTTGCCTTTGGCACGCAGACGGCGGGCTCGCTCACCCGGCCCGCCTCCTACTGCGGCGTTGCGGGTCTCGTCGCCCCGATCCACGCGATTCCGACCGACGGCGTCACCGGGCTGAGCCACAGCCTGGACTCGATCGGCTTCCTTGCCGCTACCGCGGCCGACCTGCGCATCGCCTATGCGGCCATCTCCGGAACCCCGGTTCCTGCACCGGGCCCGAAGCGCCCGCCCCGGCTGCTGGTCTGGGACGGCAGCGACATCGCAGGAATCTCCGATGACATGCTTGCGGGCCTGCAGCGGGCACTGGCAACCGCCCGCATGCGCGGCGCTCTTCTCGAATCGCTCGGCTCCGCAGCCGCCGTCCGGGACCTGGTGCCGCTGCACAAGAACATCATGGGCTACGAAGCGGCACGCACCCACGAATGGCTGTGCTTGCGCAAGGACGAGGTCAGCGAGCCGCTGGCCGAACTCCTCTCCGGTGGCGAACGGCTGACCGACACGGACTTCCACGAAGCCAAAGCCGGACTGGCCGCAGCCCGGAAGGACGTGCTGAACCGGCTGCAGCACTTCGACGCCATCATCGCACCAGCAGCACCCGGGGCGGCACCCGAAGGACTGGCCAAGACCGGCGATCCGATCCTCAGCCGTCCGTGGCAGGCGCTCGGCCTGCCCACTGTCACCATTCCCGGTCTGCGCGATGCGGCGGGCATGCCGTTGGGCATCCAGGTCATTGGCAATCCGGGCCATCCGGGGTCCCTGCTGGACATCGCCGAGTGGATTGAACCTTCGTTGGACAAAAGCTAAGGCTTTCCCCTACTGCAGCGAGGATTACCCGCATCCAAGGGCGGGAATCAGCAACTATCGACAGTGCCGTGCGCCACATAATCTTCAATGGTCACTCAAAAAGCCGTAGGAATTCCGGCCATCCCAACCATCAAGACCTTGAGGTGCCTTTGTCTTCAACACAGCTCCAACACGATCGAACGCTGGGCGGTGCCATCCGCAACGGGCGGATGAACCGCCGTGCATGGACGGTCACGATCATGCTGGTCCTCTTCCAAATCGTTGCCTTCGCCGACAAAGCCGTACTCGGCCTCGTCGCCTACAAGGCGATCCCGGAACTGGGAATCACTACAGTCCAGTTCGGCATGATCGGCAGCGCGTTCTTCTTCCTCTACGCCATCGGCTCCGTGGTCCTGGGCTTGATCGCCGGCCGCACATCGGTCAAATGGGTCATCTTCGCCATGGGCCTGGCCTGGGCCGTGCTCCAGTTCCCGATGCTCTTCGGCGGCGGCGCTGCCATCCTGCTCGTCACCCGCGTCCTGCTCGGTGGTGCGGAGGGCCCGGCAACGGCCATGTCGCTCTCCTCGGCCCATTCCTGGTTCAAGCCGGCCGAGCGTGCCCTGCCGAGCAACCTGATCGCCATCGGCTCCACGCTGGGACCGGTCCTTGCCGCCCCGTTCCTCGCCTTCATCATCAGCAACTTCGGTTGGCGCTGGGCCTTTGGCGCCCTCGGCCTGATGGGCCTGGCCTGGGTCATCGCTTGGCGCCTCCTTGGTGCCGATGGTCCATTCGGCAACTCAAAGAAGCGGGAAACGGCCGACCCGGAAGCCGCAGTGCTCCCCGCCCCTCCGGTCCGGGAAAAGACGGCAGGTGAAATCGCCTCGGATGAGCGGACGAAGCAGTACGAGGACCAGAAGCCGGTCAAGATCGCTTGGATCCTGTTCAGCGCATCGTTCCTGGTTGCGGCATTCGGTGGTTTCACCAACTTCTGGACGCAGGGCTTCCTCACCACCTGGTCGCCGAAGTACCTGGCTGGCGTGGTCAACATGTCCCCGGAAATGGTCGCGCTGATCACCACCTTCCCGTGGATCTTCGGCGCCGTGGTGCTGCTGGGCCTCGGCTTCCTGGGCCGCAACCAGATGCGCCAGGGCAAATCGGTACGTGCAGCGATCGCCACCCCCTTCGGCGTCTGCCTGGTGTTGGCCGGCGCCTGCTTCCTGGCCCTGCCCTTCGCCTCCGGCCCGATGGTCGTCGTGCTTCTGACCCTCGGCGCCGGCTTCAGCGTCATCTACCCGATGGCCCCCTCGGCCATGGCCTATGCGGTCGGCGCCGGACAGCGCCCGGTGGTCATGGCGACGCTCGGCGGTGTCGCCTCCATCGGCGCCATCATCTCCCCGACGGCCGTGGGCCTATTCATGGAGCAGGCCGGCTACCGGACAGCCGCCAAGGGCACCCCGGAGACGGCTGAAATGATCGGGAATATGATCTCCGGCGTAAACCAGTCGCTGACCATCGCCGGTGGCCTGCTGCTGGCTGCGGGCATCCTCTCGGTCCTCTTCTTCAACCCGGACAAGACCGGAGAACGCCTCCAGCTTCGCCTCGCGGCGAAGAGTACCAACTCATGAACTTCCACCGCGGTTCGAGGCATGACCGCGGTGGGATCGGTGCCGGCCGGTAGGGATCCCGACCGGCACCACGGGTGAAATCCGGCCCATGACGGACCGGGCATGGCGGCCACTGTTGTTCGATGCAGATCCGAAACAACGCTGGCCGCCATTTTCCGTTCGCCGGCGGAAGCGGCTACCCGGGGACCACCGGGGACTGTGGAAATCAGGCGGGGAAGGAGGACCGCGAGGAGTAGCCGAAGTCCGAGAGGATGTTCGTCCCGTTGATCGCCCGCGAGCCCTTGTCAGCGAGGAACACCACGGTCCGGGCTACGTCTTCGGCTGCGACCACGGGAAAATCCGATCCCTCGAAGGCCTCGTCGCCCAGGCCGCGCCTGGCCATGGGCGTATCGACGATCGACGGGCAGACGCTGTTGACGCGGATTCCGTGGTCTTCGAAGAGTTCATAGGACATGGCCCGCGTGAGCTGGACCAGTGCGCCCTTCGACGCGTTGTAGGCCAGCATCCCGGGTGCTGCAACGAAGCCCGAATCGGAGCCGATGATGGTCACCGATGGATGGGGCTCCCCAATGAGGAACGGCAGTGCGAATTTCACCGCATGGAAGACACCGATCACGTTGACCTCCAGCACGCGCAGGAAGTCCTTCGTCGTCACGTCCGGGAGCGCGTTGCCCATTTCCCCTTCCACCCCGGCACACGCGACGACGGTATCCAGGCCGCCGAACAGGTCGGCGAATTCCTTGAGTGCCGCGGCCATGGCCTCCTCCTCGGCGACATCGGCAACGATGCCATGGCATTGCTCCGGCGCATGGCCGGCGAGCGGTCCAGCCATGGCCTTCTCCAGGCTCTGCCGGGTCCGGCTGATGATGCCGACGCGTGCACCCTCGGCCAGGAAGGCCTGCGCCGTGGCGAGGCCGATGCCCGAGGCACCACCGGTGATGACGACCCTTTGGGGTATCCTCTGCATGCTATCCATGAAGTACGTTCCGTTCGGTGGTGGTTGGGGGGCGATGGGATTCGTCGCCTTTGCTCGCATTCTGCCCCACCGGGCAGGAAACCGGACCCGATCGGGGAAACTTTCACGGATGTTACTCGGGTGCTGCGCGCCCGAACGCGGTCGCGCCCCGGCGGCACCGGTTGCCAGCGTACCTTTCGCTGTGTTCCGTTAGCCGCGCGGGGCTCGGGGACGGTTCTCCCAGCGTCGGTGGGGAGTGCGTTCCCCCGTTGCTTCGATCCGGTGGGTTCAGTCGACCCAGGCTGCGTCGGCGGTCCAGTATTCCAAGCCTGATTCGCTCAGGCCGTGCTTCCATTCCCCGGTACGCTCCAGCTTCGGCTCGACCGTCACCAGCGACTTGTCTGCCGCGTCGGGGCCATCGGCGCTCACACCCCAGTGCACCCAGTTCACCTCAAGGTCGTTTTCATCGTGAACGAACAGGTCGACGTGGTGCCACCCGTAGTTGAAGGTGTCTGTGTAACACGTCAGGAACATCTTGTGGTGGTTCTTGGGGTAGGGCAACTGGACCTCCAGGTAAGTGCTTTTCCAGCATGCTACTGGCTGAAAGGCAACGATGACATGGGGGTTACCTTTACCTCGGAAACCGGCCCAGGCCGCACGCACCCGAGGCCCGGTCAGCTCCTGGGGAGCACCGCCACCACATAGGCGGTGGTGGAACCCGGTTCGATCTCCGTGCGTCCGGCATCCTGGATCACCGGGCCGGACGCCGAGCGCTGTCCGGCCACGAAGGCGGTCAGGTCCAGCTGGCGCACGGTGAGCGGGAATCCGGCATCGGCCCAGGCATCCACCGAGCCCTGCCCGGCCTCGATCAGCCAGGCGAAGAGCGCATGCGCGGCCTGGGCCGCCGACTTTCCGGTGGACATCTTCAACGAGGCGTTGAGCATGATGCGCAGCGGTGCGTCGGGCAGCGGGTCGCCCTCGGGAAGCTGGGTTCCGGAGACCTGGAGCTTGGCCAGCAGCTTGGGCAGTTCCTGGGCCGGCATCGGCGGAAGGCCCGCGGCGCTCGCCCCGCCGACCTGGGAGAGCACGTGTTCGGGGTGGGCGGCCAGCACCTTGGCAAACATCTTCGCATCGGCCCGGCGGACGGACTTGGCGAAGGCCCCGGCGGCCCAGACCGGCCAGGCCGGGTTCTCGGGATCGCGCATGAAGGCCTGCACCGACGCCAGCGCCACGGCGGCGATGCCGTGGTCGGCACCGGCCGGTTCCTCCCGGTCCACCAGCAGGATGATGGGTTGGACAAGTTCGAAGGGCTCACGATCGGCATAGTCAGTCACGCATCAAGCCTATGGCCTGTGAAGGATTCCCCCACCGCACGGCTCCGGATCCTGCTGCGCGTCAAAAACCGGCGGCGTCGTGCCTCAAGGGTGTGCGTTGTGTTTCGATGGAAGCATGCGTTTTGCCACCCTGCGCCGCGCCGGCGCCCCAGAGTCCACGTTCGCCGCTCTCATCGTCGATGAGGCCGCCCACGAATTGGCCGGTTTCGCCGATGTCGGCGCCTTCCTGGCCGCGTCCGATGCCGAGCAGCTTGACGCTGTCGATGCGGCACACGATGCCGCGGACCCGGTCCCGGTGGCCGACGCCGACTTCGCCACCCTGGTGTGCAACCCCTCGAAGGTGTTCTGCATCGGCTTGAACTACCGCAACCACATCGAGGAGACCGGCAACGAGGTGCCGAAGTTCCCGACGGTGTTCACCAAGTTCGCCGCCTCGCTGACCGGCGCCCACGATCCGATCGAGATCCCGTCCGAGGACCACCGCATCGACTGGGAGGGCGAGCTGGCCATCGTCATCGGCAAGCCCGGACGCCGCATTGCCGCCGAGGACGCTGCCGCACACATCGCCGGATACGCGGTCTCCAACGACGTCTCGATGCGCGGCTGGCAGGGCCGCACCACCGAATGGACGCAGGGCAAGTGCTGGGAGGCCGCCTCGCCGGTCGGCCCGTACCTGGTCACCGGGGAGGACTTCACCCCCGGCGCGAGGATCACCACCCGCGTCAACGGGGCGGTGATGCAGCAGGATTCCACGGCGGACCTGGTCTTCTCCCCCGCTGATCTGGTCGCGTACCTGTCCACCATGGTCACCTTGGCACCCGGTGACCTGATCCTCACCGGCACGCCCGCGGGCGTCGCCCTGGGCCGCAAGGACGCTGAAGGGCGCCATCCGTGGCTGCGGGCCGGCGACGTGCTGGAAACCGAGATCGAGGGCCTGGGCATCCAGCGCAACGTCTTTAGCTGAACCGCCCTTCTACCTCGGCACGGCCGTGCCGAGGTAGAAACAGCCCTGGCTGCGCGGCATACCGGGCTCGTAGAAGCATTCCAGTTCGGCCGGTTCGAATCCGGACTCCTGCAGCAGGGCCTCGATGTCGCGGGTGAGGTGGCAACCGCCGACCAGGCGCCGCTGCAGCGGTTCGATCCGGCGCTGCCAGCGGCGTACCGATTCCTCGGGCGCCAACCCGTGTTCGACGAAGCGTAGGAATCCCCCGGGCTTGAGCACCCTGCGCACCTCGGCAAGTGCCCGGACCGGGTCAGGGATGGTGCACAGGGTCCAGGTCGAGAGCGCCGTATCGAAGCTGTCATCGGGCGAGTCCAGCAGTTGTCCATCGAGGCCGGCCCGGTGGATCGGGATCGCCGACTTGTCCCGCCGGCGCGCCGCGAGTTCCCACGCGGTGCCCGAGGGGTCAACGGCGCTCACCGAGGCCAACGTGGGCGGGTAGAACGGCACATTGGCGCCGGAGCCGAATCCCAGTTCCAGCACCGCTCCGCGCAGCGGGGCGCAGACCCGGGCGCGCAGCCTGCCGGTGGCCCGCGGGCCGCAGCCCACGTTGATCAGCCGTGGCAGGATCTGCTCCGCGTACAGTCCCATCGTGTTTTCCCTCCCGGTGTCCAGTGTCTGCCGCCACCCGGCGCCGCGGCAAGGGGCCGGTGGATACCGGGCGGCATCCACCGGCCGGGGTAGGGTGGCAAGCACCACCAGAAGAAGGAGTTTCGGATGAAGATCACCATCATCGGCGGGCACGGCAAGGTCGCGCTGATCCTGTCCCGGCTGCTGTCGGAGCGCGGCGATAGCGTCACCTCGATCATCCGGAACCCGGACCAGGCCCCTGCTGTCGCGGCCACGGGCGCCCACCCGCTGGTGTTGGACATCGAGGGCGCCGATACGCCCGAACTGGCCGAGGCCTTCAGCGGCTCCGATGCGCTCATCTGGTCGGCGGGGGCCGGTGGCGGAGATCCGGACCGCACCTATGCGGTGGACCGCGATGCGGCGATCCGTTCGATCAATGCCGCAGAGGAGGCGGGGGTGGACCGCTATGTCATGGTCTCGTTCCTGACCGCCGACGAGAGCTTCCTGGTCCCACTCGATGACCCGTTCTACCCCTACATGGCGGCGAAGATCACCGCCGATGCGCACCTGCGCTCCTCGGCGCTGAAGTGGACCATCCTGGCCCCGGGCCGGCTCACCGATGCCGAGGGGAGCGGCCTGATCACCCCGGACCCCGACCCGACGGCCGACACCGCCACCTCGCGGAGAAACGTGGCGTTGGCTGCCATGGCGTGTTTGGTTGACCCGAGCAGCATCGGCACCACGCTGGGGTTCTCCGACGGGAGCATCCCGCTCAGCCGCTGGATCGGTGGACTGCACGACTAGCCGCGTCATGCCGGGTCAGGTGCGGGAACATGGCCGGGGCGCATCGTAGGCTGTGCCCATGACCTTTACGACGTGCGACCTTTTTGATGCCGACGAATCCCTGCAGTCCGTTGCGCTGCCGTTGCGGAATTTCGGTGCACGGGTGCGCTTCACCGGCCCGGTGCGGACCATCCGCTGCTACCGGGACAACGGACTGGTCAAGTCAATCCTGAACTCCCCGGGCAATGGGGCGGTGCTGGTCATCGACGGTGCCGGGTCGCTGGACTCGGCACTGATGGGCGACCTGATTGCCGCCGCCGCCGTGGCCAACGGATGGGCCGGGGTCATCGTCAATGGCGCCATCCGCGACTCGGTGGACATCGCTGCCCTGGCTTTGGGTGTGAAGGCGCTGGGCACCAACCCGCGCAAGTCCGCCAAGGACGGCGCCGGAGCGGTGGACGTGCCCGTCGAATTCGGCTCCGTGCGCTTTATCCCGGGTGCGACGGTATGGAGCGACGAGGACGGGATCCTCGCGACCCACGGCAAGTGAGACTCGATTCCTTGACATGGACCTGAGTTTTACGCAAGGTGAGATGTGATCCAGCCCATGCATCCCAAGGAGTCACCATGACCGAAGCCGTCGCGAACGCCACCCTGTCCGTTGCAGCCATCCTTGCCGAGTCCGCCCGGCGCTACCCGGACCACGTGGCAATCACCGTCGGCGACTCCGACACCACCTACGCGCAGCTCTGGGACCAGAGCCGGTCCTACGCTGGCGCACTGCGCGCTCAGGGCATCGGGCCCGATGACCGGGTCGCGATCCTGATCCCCAATGTCACCGACTTTGCCCGCGTCTACTATGCTGTGCTCGCGCTCGGGGCGACGGCGGTCCCGATCCACGCACTGCTCAAGCGCCACGAGATCGCCTACATGCTGCAGGACGCCGATGTGAAGACACTCGTGTGCGCCGCCCCGCTGCTCGGCGAGGGCGCCCCCGGCGCCGAAACCGCCGGCGCAACGGTCTTCTCGGTGCTCTCCCCCGAGGCCGGGGCACACGCCCGGCTCGAGGATCTGGCCGCCGCGGCGGAGCCGATCGCCGAATACATGCACCGCTCCCCGCTGGACATCGCCACCATCCTCTACACCTCGGGCACCACCGGAAAGCCCAAGGGAGCCCTGGGCACCCACCTGTCCCTGGTTGAACAGGTCAACGTGATCCTGCTCAACACCCTGGACATCCGCTCGGGCGACAAGATCTTCGGCGGGCTGCCGCTGTTCCACACCTTCGGCCAGACGGTGGTGCTCAACGCCGGGCTGCGGGTCGGCGCACAACTGATGCTGCTGCCAAAGTTCACCGGCGCGGCCGCGCTGGATCTGCTGCAGAACCACGGCATCAACGTCTTCTGCGGCGTTCCAACCATGTACGTGGCGCTGCTGGAGGCCGCCCGGGAGAAGCCGGGCCCGGCGCCGGAATTGCGCTATGCGGTTTCCGGCGGCTCCGCGCTGCCGGTCTCGGTGCTGAACCGTTTCCACGAGACCTTCGGCGGCCACATCCATGAGGGCTACGGGCTGACCGAGACCTCGCCGGTGGCGACGTTCAACCATGTGGGGCGCCCGGCCCGCGCCGGCACCATCGGCACCCCGATCTGGGGCGTCGAGGTGGAGATCGCCCGGACCGAGGTGTACGACGCCATCGAACTACTGCCCCGCGGAGAGGTCGGCGAGCTGGTGATCCGCGGGCACAACCTGTTTTCCGGCTACCTGAACCGCCCCGAGGCAACGGCCGAGGCCATGGTCGATGGCTGGTTCCGGACCGGAGACCTCGGCACCAAGGACGCAGACGATTACGTGAGCATCGTGGACCGCAAGAAGGACATGATCCTGCGCAACGGCTACAACGTCTACCCGCGCGAGGTCGAGGAGGCGCTTATCCGGCACCCGGAGATCACCAATGCAGCCGTCTTCGGCGTCGAGGATCCGACCCACGGGCAGGAAATCGCCGCCGCCATCACGCTGGCACCGGGCAGCACGCTGGATGCCGAGGCGATCCGCGCCTATGCCGCCGAACAGGTAGCGGCCTACAAGTACCCGCGTCTGATCCACATCGTCACCGAATTCCCGCTGGGCCCCAGCGGGAAGATCCTCAAGCGCGAGCTGGTGGTCACCTTCTCCCGGGAGTAGGGCGGAATCCCCGAGCGCATCATGAGGACGAAGCATCCCGCCCGCTGCCGGGGACGGGACGCTTCTCAACAGCAACAAGTGACCTAGGCGTTCCAGAGTCCGTAGGAATCGGCCAGATCGGCGATCTTCTGCGCACGGGCCAGTCGCGGCAGGTAGGATCCGTCGCCGACCGAGGCCCCGGCGGCGTGGGCTTCGAGCATGTCGTGTGCCCAGTCCAGCTCGTCGGTGCTCGGGGCCAGGCCCTGGTTCGCTCCATCGATCTGGTCGACGCTCAAGCACAGCTTGCCGGTCATGCCCATGGACGCCGTGACTGCCGCGTCGGACAGGACCCGGGCCTGGTCGGCTCCCGGCGTCGAGGGGCCATCGATCGCGCCGGGCAGCTTGCCCACGCGCGAGGCGACAACGAGCTTGCCGCGGGCATAGGCCAGGGCCAGCGGGTCATCGGAGACGCCGGTGTCCTTGCGGAAGTCGTTCACGCCGAAGGCCAGGCGGAAAGTGCCCGGGGCCGAGGCGATGGAGGTCGCGGCCTCGATGCCGAGCGCCGATTCGATCAGCGCGAGCACCGGGGTGCCGGCGGTCAGGCGCATCGCCGTGTAGGTAACCTGCTCGGGCTTTTCGGTCATCGCGAGCATGACACCGCGCAAGCCCGGCGCCTTGGACAGGGCCGCAAGGTCCTTGGCCCAGAAGTCGGTATCGATGCCGTTCACGCGCACCCAGGCCGTCATGCCGGTGGACAGGGCCTCTACGACCGATTCGCGGGCCTCGTCCTTCTTGTCATCGGGGACTGCGGCTTCCATGTCGAAAATGACCGAGTCCGCCTCGGAGGCAAGCGCGGGGCCGAATTTCTCCGGGTGTGCGGCGTTGACCAGCAGCCAGGATCGGGACAGTTTTGCGGGCAGAGACGCCGCACGTCGGTTACGGAAAGCCATGCACAACAGCCTATCGAGTTCCGGGCCGTTCGTTTAACGCGACCGGTGCTGCCACACCCCGCCACGGGGCCATTCCCTTCCGCCCCACCGCCCGCCTTTGGCGCGCTTCGATCACGGTGCCGGACATTGACTGTTGATTCTGCGGCGATACATGCACCTAACCGAATTTATGATGCGCTTTTCTCGTCGCCTTTCCCGCGGGCGTAAGGTTTCTACGGCTGTGACCTCTCCGACACGGCCCACGCTCCACACCGCAAGGAACCAACGCATGTCTGAAAAGACTTCAGGTCCGACCCCAACGGCCCCGTCCTCCGCCGACGACCAGCCGCTTGAACGGGCACTATCCAACCGCCACATCCAGCTCATGGCCATTGGCGGGGCCATCGGAACCGGCCTGTTCATGGGTTCGGGTAAAACGATCTCCGTGGCCGGGCCCTCGGTGATCTTCGTGTACATGATCATCGGCTTCATGCTCTTCTTCGTCATGCGCGCCATGGGCGAGCTGCTGCTGAGCAACCTGGCCTACAAGAACTTCAGCGACTTCGCCGGGGATTTGCTGGGCCCCTGGGCCTCCTTCTTCACCGGCTGGACCTACTGGTTCTGCTGGATCGTCACCGGCATCGCCGACGTGGTGGCCATCGCCCACTACGTGGCGTTCTGGTGGCCGAACCTGCCGCTATGGATCCCGGCCGTCGCCTGCATCCTGATCCTGCTGGGCCTGAACCTGCCCACCGTACGCGCCTTCGGCGAGACCGAGTTCTGGTTCGCGCTGATCAAGATCGTCGCCATCCTGGCGCTGATCGTCACCGGCCTGGTCATGATCATCGTGGGCTTCGAAACCGACGGGGCCCGCGCGTCCTTCAGCAACCTATGGGACAACGGGGGCATGTTCCCGACCGGCTTCATGGGCTTCGTCGCCGGGTTCCAGATCGCCGTGTTCGCCTTCGTGGGCATCGAGCTGGTCGGTACGGCCGCCGCCGAGACCAAGGACCCGGAAAAGAACCTGCCGCGCGCGGTGAACTCGATTCCGGTGCGCGTACTGCTCTTCTACGTGGGTGCGCTGATCATCCTCATGGCCGTCCGCCCGTGGTCCGATTACAGCGCCGATGAATCGCCCTTCGTGGGCATGTTCGCCCTGGCCGGCCTGGTCGGCGCTGCCGGGGTGGTGAACTTCGTGGTCCTGACCTCGGCCACCTCGAGTGCCAACTCGGGCATATATTCCACCTCGCGCATGGTCTACGGGCTGGCCCGGGAGGGCGATGCGCCCAATGGCTTCGGCAGGCTCTCGTCCCGCAGGGTCCCGAAGAACGCACTGGTCTTCTCCTGCATGTTCCTGCTCGCCGGCGTCGCCCTGCTCTACGCCGAAGGTTCGGTGGCAGAGGCGTTCACGCTGGTCACCACGATCTCGGCGCTGTGCTTCATGTTCGTATGGTCGATCATCCTGATCAGCTACATCGTCTTCCGCCGACGCCGCCCGCAGCTGCACGCGGCCAGCTCGTTCAAGATGCCCGGCGGGGCGTTCATGCCGTACGTGGTGCTCGCCTTCTTCGGCTTCATCATTTGGGCGCTGACCACCCAGCCGGACACGCTCATGGCATTGGCCTTCACCCCCGGGTGGTTCCTCGTCCTGGCGATCGGCTACCTGGTGCTGCGCCGCAACACGCAGCACGGAATCCTCCGCGCCGAACACGCGGCCAAGGTCGCTGCCGAGCACGCCGAACGCCGCGCCCACCTGCGCGGCTAGGACTACCGGCACGGCCAACGGCCGCCGTCGCGGTTCCCCTGTGGCGGGGAGCGCGCCGGCGGCCGTTGGCGTACCGGGCCGCTCGGGCTAGAAGCCGTCCCTGATCAGCTCGGCACAGCGTTCGCCGATCATCATGGTGGTGATGTTCGGGTTCACCGTGACCAGCGCCGGCATCACGGAGGCGTCGGCAACCCGCAGCCCGCTCACGCCCTTGACCCGCAGCTGCGGATCCAGCGGCGACATCTCGTCCTCCGGGGCGCCCATGCGCACCGATCCAGCCGGGTGGTACACGGTGTTGTGGGTGCGCTTGATGTAGTCGGCGATCTGCTCGTCGCTCTGCACCTCCACCCCCGGGTAGAGCTCGACCCCGGCCCATTCGGCCATGGCCGGCCGGGAGACGATGTCGCGGGCCTTGCGGATCCCGGCGATCATGACCCGCATGTCGTGTCCGCCCTCATCGGTGAAGTAGCGCGGATCCACTCGCGGCTTGTCGCGGTAGTCGCGGCTGCGCAGGCGCACCGTGCCCCGGGACTTGGCCCGAGTGACATTCGGGGTCAGGCAGAAGCCGTTGTCGGTGGTCGGATAGCCGTGGCGCAACGTGTGCATGTCGAAGGGGACGGATCCGTAGTGCATCATCAAATCCGGGCGGTCCAGGCCCTCGACGGTGTTGGCGAAGATCCCGATCTCCCACCACTGGGTGGATTCGGTCACCATCGGCTTCTTCGCCTCCCACTGGATCACTCCCTCGGGGTGGTCCTGCAGGTTGGAGCCGACGCCCGGTGAATGCACCAGGAGTTCCACGCCATGCTCGGCCAGGTGCTCGGCCGGGCCGATCCCCGAGAGCATCAGCAGCTTGGGCGAATCGATGGCTCCGGCACTGACAATGACTTCGCGGCGCGCCGTCAGCTCGTGGGTGCGGCCGAACGACGAATCCACGACGTCCACTCCGGTACAGGCCTTGTCCGCGTCGAAGCGCAGGCGTCGGGCCCGCAGCCCGGTGAGCAGCGTCAGGTTCTCCCGGTCGCGGATCGGATGGAGGTAGGAGACCGAGCTGGAGGCGCGGGTTCCGTCGGCCTGCCTGTTGATCTGGAAGAAGCTGGCACCGGTCCGTGTCGTGGAGCCGTTGTTGAATTGCGCGCGCGGGATGCCCGCCTGCTCGCAGGCATCGAGCACGGCGACGCCACAGGGGTCGGCGGGTGGCACGTTCATCAGGTGCACCGGCCCGGCGTCCCCGTGGTGGGGCGCGTCCGGCCCGGCGTTCTCGTTGGTTTCCAGCTGCTTGTAGAGCCGGAAGCCGGTCTCGGCGTTCCAGCCGTGGGCTCCATGGTCCTTTTCCCAGGCGTCGAGGTCCTCGGCCGGGGCCCAGAAGGCGATGCAGGAGTTGTGGCTCGAGCACCCGCCCAGGACCTTGGCGCGGGAATGGCGCATGAAGGAATTGCCGTTCTCCTGTTCCTCGATCGGGTAGTCCCAGTCGTAGCCGGATTCCAGCAGTTCCATCCACCGGTCCAGTCTCAGGACCTCGGGCAGGTCGCCGTCGTCCGGGCCCGCCTCGACGAGCGCCACCTGGAGTGCGGGATCCTCGCTGAGCCGGGCCGCCACAGCGGCACCTGCCGAACCACCGCCGATCACGATGTAGTCGAATTCCGTGGCGGGAAGCCCGCTGTTCTGTTCAGTCATTTGGCTGCTCCTTGTCAGTTACCGGCGAACCAGCCGGTGACCTGCGGGTCGAGGTTCTGGTAGATGTGCTTGGCTTCCTGGTATTCACCCAGGCCGGTGGGGCCCAGCTCGCGGCCGACTCCGGACTGGCCGAAGCCGCCCCATTCGGCCTGCGGCAGGTAAGGGTGGAAATCGTTGATCCAGACGGTTCCATGGCGCAGGGCCCCGGCAACGCGCTGCGCCTTGCCCGCATCCTGCGTCCAGACGGCTCCGGCCAACCCGTAATCCGTGTCGTTGCCGATCGCCACCGCCTCGGCCTCCGTGGTGAACGTTTCAACGGTGACCGTCGGTCCGAAGGCTTCCTCACGGGCGACGGACATGTCGCCGGTGACCCGATCGAGCACCGTCGGGAGGTAGAAGTGGCCGGATTCCAGGTTGGTCCCGTCGGCATTGGTGGCAGCCCGGCCGCCGCAGCGCAGCCGGGCGCCCTCGGCGATGCCCCTGCGCACATAGGCATCAACCTTGTCCCGGTGCCCGGCCGAGATCAGTGCCCCGGAATCCGCCGCCTCGTCGAATGGCCCGCCAAGGCGGATCAGCCCGGCCCGGCGCACCAGCTCGTCGACGAAGGCCTCTGCGATCGACTCCTCTACCACCAGCCGGGAGCCAGCCGAGCAGACCTGCCCGGAGTGGACGAACGCGCCATTGAGCGCGTTGTCCACCGCGGCATCGAAGTCGGCATCGGCGAAGATGACGTTCGGGTTCTTCCCGCCGAGCTCCAGCGCCACCTTTTTCACCGTGCCAGCAGCCGCAGCGGCAACGGCCCGCCCGGTGACCAGCCCCCCGGTGAAGGAGACCATGTCCACGTCGCGGTGCTCACTGAGCGGAGGTCCGACCCGGGAACCGGCGCCGGTGACCAGGTTCGCCACGCCGGCGGGCAGCCCCAGCTCGTGCAGCACCTCCATCATCAGGATCGATGTCGAGGGGGTCAGCTCGGCCGGCTTGAGGATGAAGGAACAACCGGCAGCCAGTGCCGGCGCGATCTTCCAGGCCGCCTGCAGCAGCGGGTAGTTCCACGGGGTGATCATCGAACACACGCCGACCGGTTCGTAGACGATCCGCGAGACCACCGAGTTGTCCCCCGCATCGACGATCCTGCCGGCGTCCTGCCCCGACACCTTGCCGTAGTAGGTGAAGCAGGCGGCGATGTCATCGATGTCCAGCCGGGCCTCGAGGATCCGCTTGCCGGTGTCCAGCGCCTCGGCCCGGGCGAATTCCTCCTTGCGTTCGAGCAACCGCGCCGCCACCCTGAGCAGGAACGACCCGCGTTCGGGGGCCGGCACCGAAGACCAGACCCCCGCATCGAACGAGGCGCGGGCGGCGGCAATCGCCCGTTCCGAGTCGGCTCCACTCCCCTCCGACACGGTGGCAACCACCTCGCCGCTGCCCGGGCAGGTGATCTGCCGGGTCGCCCCGTCGGCCGCCGCCGCCCAGGTTCCGCCGATGAAGATGCTGACCCCGGGCGCGGGGGCTGCCCCGTTAGTGTTGCTCATGCGTTTTCCTCTTCCATGATTTCATCGCCGTCCCGTCGGGCGTTCTTGGCCGCGGGCTTGATCGTGGGGATCATTCCCGTATCGAAGTCGGTATCCCAGTCGTTCTTGTCGGGGCTGTCATCGGAGACCCGGCTTCGCCCGGCGGATTCGGACTGTCCGCGCAGGAAAGACATGTGCACCTCGTACTGGTCGAGCACATCCGAGATGATCTGCTCGCGGGTGCGGCCCATGAGGTCGTAGCCGTGGCTTCCCTCCTGGGAGAAGACCTCCATCCGGTAGTACTTCTCCCCGGCGGAGGTGACCTTGGCATAGCTGGGGACCAGGAGCTGGACCGGATACACCTGGTATTTGAAGGTCCGTTCCCCACCGTGCCGGATGATCAGGTCCACCGAGTCGATGCCCAGCGCGCCGACCGGCTTGATGGTCATCTCGCCGGAGGCCCCGGCATCGGTGAATTCGGCCTTGACCTCTTCCAGCGCCGGTTCCACAACGTCCTTGACGAACCTCTGCGCTTGTTCGGCGCCCGGATAGGACATGACCCGGGCCAGCCGCTGGTGCCAGCTCCGATGGTGTTCGATGCCGCCGGCCCCGGTCCGCGAGGACAGGACGGTGTGCAGCGTCTTCTTGTAGCTGCCGGCCAGCGAGCGTTCGATCCGCAGCGCCTTGTAGAGCCCGAGCATGATGAACACGAGCACTATCGAGAACGGCAGGCCCATGATCACCGTCGCCTGTTGGAGTGTCGCCACGCCGTCGATCAGCAGCATGGCCAGGGTCAGCAGGCCGGTGGCGACGGCCCAGAAAACGCGGACCCACTTCGGCCCGTCGGACTCGGAGTCCTTCAGGTGGGAGGTGAAGTTCGCCATCACGAGGGCGCCGGAATCGGCGCTGGTGACGTAGAAGAGCAGCCCAGTGAAGGTGGCGATGCCGGCTACCAGCGGGACCGCCGGATATTGCTCGAGCAGCGAATAGAAGCCGCGTTCGGGGGTGTTCATGGCGATGTCGCCGAATTCGGCGTTCCCGCCCATGACCAGGCTCAGCGCGCTGTTACCGAAGATGGAGATCCACAGCAGGATGAAGGCAAAGGGGACGACAAGTACGCCGGCGACGAACTGGCGGATGGTGCGCCCACGCGATATGCGGGCCAGGAACAGGCCGACGAACGGTGCCCAGGCGATCCACCAGGCCCAGAAGAACAGGGTCCAACCGTTGAGCCACGCGTCGGGCCGGTCGTACGCGAAGGTGTTCAGCGCCATGCCCGGGAAGAGCGAGAGCGTATCGCCGATGTTCTGCACGATGCCGTCGAGCAGGAATCGGGTCTTGCCGGCAAACAGGATGAAGAGCATCAGCACGATGCAGAGGATGATGTTCAGCTCGGAGAGTCGGCGGATGCCCTTTTCCACGCCGGTGAGCACGGAAATTGTCGCCATGATGACGGAGAGCGCGATCAGGGCGATCTGCACTCCCTTCGATTCCTCGATGCCGAACATGAAGGAGAGTCCGAAGTTCAGTTGGGCGACGCCGATGCCCAGCGAGGTGGCGATGCCGAAGATCGCGCCGAGCACCGCCGCGATGTCCACTCCGTGGCCCAGCGGGCCATGGATGCGCTTGCCCAGGATCGGGTAGAGGGCGGAGCGGATGGACAGCGGGAGGTTGTGGCGGTAGGCGAAGTACGCCAGCGCCAGGCCGATCAGGGCGTAGAGGCCCCAGCCGAGGATGCCGTAGTGGAAGAGCGTCCAGGCCATGGCCATGCGGGCGGCTTCGACGGTGCTTCCGTCTCCCGTGGGCGGGGCCAGGTATTGGGTCACCGGCTCGGCAACGGAGAAGAACATCAGATCGATGCCGATGCCCGCGGCAAAGAGCATCGCGGCCCAAGTGAACAGGTTGAATCCCGGTCTTGAATGGTCGGGCCCGAGTCGGGTCTTCCCGACCTTGGACAGGGCAATGCCGATGACAAAGAGCAGGACGACGACGACGATCAGCGAATACCACCAGCCGAACGTGCTTCCCACCCAGCTGACCACGGCGCCGATCACTGCATTGGCGCCCGCCTGGTCGATCAGCGACCAGGCGATGATGGCCAGTACTCCGGCGGCGGAGCCGAAGAAGACGACTTTGTTGATCCGGGTTGGGCCCCGCCCTGGCGGGGCAGACCCGCTCTGCTCGTAGGAAGTGGAGACGGTAGACCGTTTCGAGAATTTAGCCTCACTCATGCCCGAACGCTAACAGAGCACATCGGATAAAACGTGAAGTTGATCACACTGTTTCTGTTGCATGCCACGCCGCATGTGCTGCAATCCGGGGCGCGCGGGTCGCGTTCAAATCGGGGGGAAACGTGAAGCGCCGCCCGTAGCCGCACCCCTCGAGCCACGTGACAAACCTTGATATATCAATGTTCCGGGACAGGTTGACAGTGAAAAGTTGAATCAAAGATGCCGGGCATTCCGCGGTCAGTGAGGCTGGATCGGATGATGAACCCGTGCAGCGGCTCGACCAAATCGACGTGCCGGTTTTTGTCGAATATGACGCACCCCCTGCGTTCCATGACGAAGGGGCGTTCGCACTTCGACGCCTTCGCCGCGCCTTTATCCGGGCCCGAACGACGCAATGGCCGGCCCTCGCACCCCTTGGACAGAATGCGCGGGCAGGCCATTGCAGAGAAGCCGACGTACCTATTTCGCGGTGGCGGCGGCCTTCGCGACGGCCGCCGCCACGACATCCGCCACGCGCGGATCAAGCGGGGAGGGAACAATGTAGTCGGCGCTGAGATTGTCTTCGGCAAGGGCCGCTATGGCAAGCGCCGCGGCAACCTTCATCTCCGGGGTGATGCGCCGCGCCCCGGAGTCCAAGGCGCCGCGGAAGATGCCGGGGAAGGCGAGCACGTTGTTGATCTGGTTCGGGAAGTCCGAACGGCCCGTTGCCACGACAGCGGCGTACTTGCGGGCCACCTCCGGCATGACCTCCGGGTCCGGGTTGGACAGGGCGAAAATGATGGCGTTCTCGTTCATTGCCTCGAGGTCGGCTTCGACGAACTTGGAGGATGAAACGCCGACGACGGCGTCCGCTCCGTCCAGCGCCTCGCGGATGCCGCCGATGATGCCGCCCTTGTTCGTCTTGGCGGCATAGCGGGCCTTGATCGAGTTCAGGTCGTCACGGTCGCGGTGGATGATGCCCTGGGAATCGACCAGGACCACGTCACCGATCCCCGCGTTGCCCAAGATCTCGGCGATGGCGATGCCGGCGGCGCCGGCGCCGCTGATGACCACGCGCATGTCGGCGAAGTCCTTGCCGGCGACCTTCGCGGCGTTGGTGAGCGCAGCGAGGACCACGACGGCGGTACCGTGCTGGTCATCGTGCATGACCGGGCAGTCCAGCGCCTCGATGAGGCGCTCCTCGAGTTCGAAGCAGCGCGGGGCCGAAACGTCCTCGAGGTTCACCGCCCCGAAACTCGGTCGCAGGCGCACCAGCGTCTCGACGATTTCGTCGACGTTCGTGGTGTCCAGCACCAGCGGAATGGAGTTCAGCCCGCCGAACTGGGAGAAGAGCGCCGATTTGCCCTCCATCACCGGCAGCGACGCGGCTGCGCCGATGTTGCCCAGGCCCAGCACCGCGGTGCCGTCGGAAACGACCACGACCAGGCGTGAGGCCCAGGTGTGTGTGGCGTGCATCGACGGGTCGCTGGCGATGGCCCGGGAAACCTGGGCAACACCCGGGGTGTAGGCGATGGAAAGGTCCCGCTTGGTATCCAGCGCCATAGTGCTGGATACGACGAGCTTCCCACCGATGTGGGCGTCGAAGATCTCCGCGTCGGTGATGGTGACGGCTGCATTAACGGACGTATCGATAGACATTGATGTCTCCTGTGAAAGTTCTGAAATGGAGAAGCGAGGACCGGCATTGATTCGCTGGAATCGGGATCGCCGCCGCAATCGGGGCGAAGGCGGATTCATGCCTCGCTGTGCACTCGCCGGCCCGGGGTATGGGCTCGTTGCGATGGCGCACTGGTCAGTACTTTCTTTAGACCGTAGCTACCAAGGTAGTTCATCGGGGCGTGGCAGCGCTACCGTTTACCCTCATATGTCGCTCGCCGCGGCCCCCCCTCTCATGGTGCGGCAACGGGACCACAACGGCCGCATCCTCGTGCGAAAGCGCCCCCGTGTTGCATGATGGTTCCATGCCAGCTCACATGTCTTCCCTGATCAAAGCCATCACGCATCCCGCCCTCGGGGTGAAGGAGGCCGGGAGCCTGCGAGCCTCCCTTGCCGAATCCGCCGACGTCACGGTCTTCGTCAACGGCACTGCCCTCCGCCTGCCCGATGGCGCCCGCGATGCCCTGCTCGATGCCCTGACCCGCTTCGCCCGCGGGGAATCGGTGACGATCAGTACAGCTGAATCCCTGCTCAACACCTCCCAAGCAGCCCAGCTGGCCGGCGTTTCAGCCTCGTACCTGCGCCAGCTGACGGATTCGGGGGCGATCCCGGTCGAATACCGCGGCAGTCACCGGCGGATTCGACCGGCCGATGTCCAGGCCTGGCTGGATTCCCGCGCGGGTGCGGCCCACAAGTCAGCCGCAGGCGGCGACCAGGGAATCCCGCCAGCCCTTTCCGGGCCCGGAAGCCGGGCCTAGCATGGGGGTACCGAAGGTTGGTCGCATCTCCCAGCGCTAAGGAGTGGCCCGCATGCCCGGAAAGCGTCAGCTCGCCCCCGCCCTGACCGCACTGCTCGTTGCGCTGGCTGGCTGCGCGCCGGCTCAGGACCAGATGCCGGCACCCTCTGCGACCGGGGCATCATCCGCGCCGGTCACGGCCACGGCACCCACTCCCGGCATGGGCAGCCAGATCCCGACGATGCGCCCCTCGGCCTCGGACAAGATCCCCGAACCGTCCGCCTCGGAACCGGGCTCGAACACCGTGCCGCCCACCGGACCCCCCACGACAGCCGATCTGACGATCTACTACGTGGCGGTGGGAGACCGCGGGAAGTCCGGACCGGAATTCGGTTGCGGTGACAGCATCGTGGCCATACCAGCTGGCCCGCGGAAATTCACCGACAAGGTCGGGGCCGCCCTGGAGCTGCTGCTTTCGGATACCTCGAGCGGCCACGGCGACTCGGGCCTCACCAACGCTGTGGCTTCATCAACGCTGGCCTTCGTGTCGTCGTCAACGAGCGGTCAAACGGTGACGGTGAACCTGCGTGGGCACGTATCCTCGGGCGGGGCCTGCGAGGATCAACGGATCATCGAACAGCTCAGCCGCACCGCCGCCACGGCCGCCTCAGTACAAACGGCGCGCATCCTCGTCAACGGAATCCCGATATCCATGCTCTTGAACGGGAAATAGGAATCCGGTGAAACCAAGCCCTTGTTGACTAATAGACAACAAACGTTGCTATTCTAGGTGTGTGAACTCACAGTCAGGAACGACCTTGCCCAGTGAACCCGAGATCGCCCTAGGGCGCGTCACCCCGGCGCTGCGCCACGAGTCGCTGTTCTCCGAACGTGCGGCGAACATCAAGCAGTCGGCCGTGCGCGACGTCTTCGACCTGTCCTTGGACCCCTCGCTGGTGTCGCTGGCCGGGGGAAATCCATACCTGCAATCGCTTCCCCTGGACAAGCTCGGCGCCATGGCTTCGGAATTGATTATCGAGCACGGCATGACGGCACTGCAGTACGGCGGCGGCCAGGGCACGCCGGAATTGCGCGCACAGATCTGCGAGGTCATGGCCGAGGAGGGCATCCTGGACGCTGATCCGGCAAACATCGTGGTCACCACCGGCTCGCAATCGGCCCAGGACGTCGCGTGCAAGGTCTTCTGCGACCCCGGGGATACCATCCTGTGCGAGGACCCGACCTACGTCGGGGCACTGAACACCTTCGAGGCCTATCAGGCGAGGGTCGAGCCCATCCCCACCGACGAGCACGGGATGATCCCGGCCGAACTCGCCAAGCGCATCGCCGAATTGCGCGCCGCGGGCGCCACCATCAAGCTCCTCTACACGATCCCGAACTTCAACAACCCTTCGGGCATCACCCTCTGCGCCGAACGCCGCCCGCAGATCATGGAGATCTGCCGCGAAGCAAACATCTTGGTGCTCGAAGACAACCCGTACGGGATGCTGCGCTATACCGGGGATCCCATCCTCCCCCTCCGCGCGGACTACCCCGACGATGTCATCTACATGGGCTCCTTCTCCAAGATCCTGGCCCCTGGCCTGCGCATCGGCTGGGCCCTGGTGCCCGAGCACCTGCAGCGCCGCTTCTATCTGGCATCCGAGGCGGTCACCCTCTGCCCGCCGACGTTCAACCAGATGTTGATCAGCGAATACCTCAAGCACCATGATTGGCGTGGGCAGATAGCCAGCTACCGCGACCTGTATGCCGGACGTTGCGCCGGAATGCTGGATTCATTGGCGGAGTTCATGCCGGAGTCGGTCAGCTGGACCCGCCCGGAGGGTGGATTCTTCGTCTGGGTGACGTTGCCGGAGGGCATCGATACCTACCCCCTGTTGGCAAAGGCCATCGATGCCGGTGTCGTCTTCATACCGGGCGCCGCATTCAGCCCCGCCGACACCCCGAGCAACAAGCTGCGGCTGGCCTTCAGCGCGATTTCCGCGGACAAGATCCACGAGGGAGTGCGCCGCCTGGCCCCCGTGCTGCGCGAGGCCATCGAGGCGCGTTAACTGCATTCCGGGGCGGGGTCCTCCGGGGCCTGCCCCGGATGGCCTTCGCGTCGCGGATCAGGCGGTGGCTGCCGAGATCGCATTGCTGGCATACCCCCTGCGGAGACCTGCCGCCTCCGGACGGAACTTCCGCGCGGATCTTCCCACCGGACCGGGGAACCGCTCAGTTCCCCGGGCGCAGGTCGTAGGCGTCGCGGGCCTCGATGATGGCCCCGGCGTGGGCCTCGGCCCAGAGCCGAACGGCCTCAAGCGGGCCGAGCAGCGTGCACCCCAGCGCGCTGAGTTCGTATTCGACGCGGACCGGCACCTCGGCATGCACCGTCCGGCCAATCAGTCCGTCGCGCTCCAGGGTGCGCAGTGTTTGGGTCAGCACCTTGGGCGTCACGCCCCCAATGTCGTTGCGCAACCGGGAGAACCGCCTCGGCCCGTCCTTCAACGACGCGATGACCAGCGGCGACCACTTGTCGCCGATGCGTTGCATGATGACTCGGGAGGGGCAGCCCAACGTCATCACGTCGAATCCGGTGGTGTCCATATGGTGACTATATTACTTGGAGGTACTTGGTATCCAATGGATACCATTGACTTGTTGGCGCGGCATCCCTGCCGCGCGGCGCACAAACCGAAGGAAAGGGCACTCATGAAAATCGCCGTTTACGGAGCCACCGGCATGGTGGGGAGCCAGCTGGTCGCCGAGGCCCTTTCGCGCGGGCACGAAGTCACCGCGGTCACCCGCCGGGGCACCACTGTCGAGGGCACCACCGCCGTGGGGGCGGACCTGTCCGATATTGCCACCTACCGCACGCTGGCAGCCGAAAACGACGTCGTGATCCTGTCCATCCCACCGTCCCGCACCGGCGGGGACCACCAGGAATACCTGGATGCCCACGAGGAAATCTCCGAGACGCTCGTCCCGGCCCGGCTCTTCATCGTCGGCGGCGCCGGCGCCACCGAAATCAACGGCGTGCGCCTGGTCGACATCCCGGGCTTTCCCGAGGCCTACGCCCCGGAGGCCCGCACGATGGGCACCGTGCTGGACTTCTACACCTCGGCATCGGGTCTGGATTGGACCATGCTGGCCCCGGCACCGGAGATCGCCCCCGGGACGCGCACCGGCGACTACAAGCTGGGCAACGACTCCCCCGCCGGCGACAAGGTCAGCACCCAGGACTTCGCCGTTGCCGCACTGGATGAGATCGAGGCGCCCAAGCACCTGCACCGCCGCTTCACTGTCGCGAACTAGCACCAGCCCACGCCACAGGTGAAAGCACATCGGGTGCCCGGACGGTTGCGCCGCCCGGGCACCCGATGTGCTTTGCTTGGGGCATGCGCCTTGAATTCGATGCCGGTTCGCTTCCGGCCCGCCACGTCTACCGGCTACTGACCTCGCTGGTCATCCCGCGCCCGATCGCCTGGGTCTCCACGCTCGATGCCTCCGGCACGGCCAATCTGGCCCCGCATTCCTTCTTCACCGTGGCCTCGTCAGACCCCGGAATCGTGCAGTTCACCTCGGTGACGCGCAAGGACACGCTGCGCAACATCGAAGCCACCGGAGAGTTCGTCGTGAACCTCGCACCCCGCCGCCTCCTGGATGCCGTCAACCTGACGTCGACCCCGTTCCCCGACGGAGTCAACGAATTCGATGTTGCGTCCCTGGCCATGGAGCCGAGCCTGAGCGTCTCCGTCCCGCGGGTTGCCGAATCGCCCGCGGCGCTCGAGTGCCAGCTGCACCGGGTCATCGAGGTGGGAAACTCGTTCCTGGTCCTGGGCCTGGTCACCCACGTGGCCATCAACGAGTCGGTACTCGACGAGGCCGGGCACCCGCGGCCCGGGAAGCTCGATCCGCTCTCCCGGCTCGGCAGCAACGAATGGGGAACCCTGGGCGAGGTGCTTGCCCTCGACCGAATCACCCTCGAACAATGGCGCTCGGCCCAGGAACCAACCATCGATTAAGGCAGGCCGGGGACCCGACGCCGCGTTTTGGCGTCTGGACCCCGGCCTGCTGAGGCCGTGCGGGCTACTTCTTCAGGAAGATGCTCACATCGTCGTTGTTGATCAGGTCGGGCGCCGTCCAACCGTCCAAGTCGTACTCGGACATGCACTGCTCGGCGAAGCCCTTCATCATGTCGGTGGTGCCCTGGGCCTGGGCTGCGAACAGGATCTCGGACTTCACGTTTTCGTGGTTGCCCGAGTAGTTGCGCTCGTACAGCTCGTGGCGGCCGCCGAATTCGGAGCCGATGGCATCCCAGAGCAGCTTCATCAGCTTGACCCGGTCAACCGCCTCGATGCCCTCGGAGCCGCGCAGGTACTTGTCGATGTACGGGCGGATCTCCGGTGTCTTGAAGTCGTGGGCCGAAGAGTTCAGGTAAATCAGGCCGGAGGCGACATCCTGCTCAATGATCTCCTTGATCCGCGGGTAGCCGATGGACATGAACATCCGGTAGGACAGGCCGTAGTCGAGCTTGGGCAGCACGGTGTTATCTGGTCCGGCATCGGGGTTCATCGCCATGGCATCGGCCAGCGCGTAGAACATGTTACGCCAGCCCAGGACCTCGCCGGCGCGTGACTGGACGCCGCGGAAGTCCTTGGTGCCGGTGATTTCCAGTGCCTTGAGCAGCAGGCCGGCGATGAAGTCCAGCTTCACCGCCAGGCGGATGACGCCCTGGTAGGTGAAGCGGTTCAGGAAGCCGGTCTGCGGGAAGAAGTTGTTGACCTTCTCCACGTCCCCGTAGGCAAAGACGTTCTCCCAGGGGATGAGCACCTTGTCGAAGACGAAGACGGAGTCGTTCTCATCCAGCCGGGACGAGAGCGGATAGTCGAAGGGCGTTCCCATCACGGCTGCCTGCTGGCTGTATGAGGCCCGCGAGATCAGCTTCACACCCGGGGCGTCCATCGGGACCGTGCAGATCAGCGCAAATTCCTTGCGCTTGATCGGGAGACCGTAGTGGGCGATGAAGTTGTACTGGGTGATGGCCGAACCGGTGGCGACGACCTTGGCACCGGAGACGATCAGACCCGAGTCGGTTTCCTTGTCGACTTTCATGAACACGTCGCCGACCTGGTCCGGCGGCAGGTGGCGGTCGACCGGCGGGTTGATGATCGCGTGGTTCCAGTACAACACCTTCTCCTGCGACTCGTTGTACCAGCGGATCGCGTTGTCCTGGAAGGGTTCGTAGAACTCCGGCATGCCACCGAGCGTGCCCAGGAAGGCTCCCTTGTAGTCCGGTGAGCGCCCCATCCAGCCGTAGGTCATCCGGGCCCATGTCTCGATGGCGACGCGGGCGTCCTTCAGGTCCTGGACGGTGCGGGCGACCTTGAAGAACGGGTGGGTCTGGCCGCCCGAACCGGTGTCGGTGGGAACCAGCAACTTGTCCGCCGTCGGGGGCTGGTGGAATCCGTCGTACAGACGGGCCGCCATGCGCACCGAGTTCCTGAAGGCCGGGTGCGTCGTGACGTCCTTGACGCGTTCTCCGTAGATCCAGACCTCGCGGTCATCGCGCAGCGACTCGATGTATTCATCGCCGGTCTGGGGAAGAAGCCGGTTCGCGGGTGTGGTCCGCTCGCTCATGTCCGGGCCGCTCGAGGGTATCTGCTCATCCAGGATTTCAGTCATTGTCTTACCTTTCGGTCGAGGCACTTCAGATGGGGATCAGGTACTACTTTCGGGTGGAACGGGTGGGACGGTGGTGTTGCTTGGGTGGAAATCAGCGGGGCTTCACTCCGGCGCCGGAGCGAAGGACTTGAACGAACTGGCGCCGGAGAACCACCCGCCGTCCGGGCCGTCGCCGGACTTGGCCCAGGGCATGCCGTCGACGTGGTCTCCGACATGGCGGAACTTGCCGGCGAAAAAGATCAGCGGGTCGGCCTGGCGGACCTCCAGCGCCACGACCTCTCCAACGACGATGATGTGGTCTCCGCCGTCGTAGATGTTCCACGGCCTGCATTCGAGGGTTGCGGTGTTGCCGATCAGCACGGGCACGTCCCCGTCCAGGGTCCAGTCGGGCTCGCGGTTCATCGGCTTGCCGGCAAAGTGCAGCGCCGTTTCCATTTGGCCGACGGAGAGGATGTTGATGGCGAAGCACGAACCCTCGAGGTATCTGGCTGCCTTGGAGCTGCGGGTCAGGGTGACCTGTGCCAGCGGCGGGTCCAGGGACACTGCGGTGAAGGCGTTGACGGTGGCCCCGTGCGGGGTCCCGTCGGCGCCGCGGGTGGTGACCACCGTGACGCCGGTGCCGAACTGGCCGAAGGCATTGCGCAGCTCCCGGGGGTCGATGGCCGCAAGTGCGACGTCGTGTGTCATGACGGGCTCACTTTCACTGGAATTGCCGTAGAGATCGGGGGGTGCCGGCTGCCGGCCTGTTTCAGTGTCGGGAAACGGCGGCCATTGCCCGTTGGCCGCGATGGTGCAGGAAGGGTGCGCCATCATGGGGGGGCGCCGTCGGGGATCGCGAAGAGGATCTGCCCGTCACCCGGTTTCGGGGCCGCCCCGTGGGCCGACCGCGGTGAAACTCGCGGGGTTCTTTCGAGAAGGGGTACTGCCGGTGAGGTTCGGGGGACGATCCGGCAGGGCACTGGTCCCCCGCCGGATCATCCCCGCCTTATCGCGAGGGCCTAGGCCTGCGGGTCAAGCCGGAAATCGTACGTGGCCTGCACGCCCTTGCCGCTGCCCGCCGGCTGGATGTCGAGCATCAGTTCCGGCTTCACCGCGGTGGCGATGTCGTCATCGTTGTGCACGTCGCCCGGGAAGTACAGCTGCGCGGTGAGCAGTTCATGGCCCGGTGCCGAGACCTTCAGGTGCAGGTGCGCCGGGCGCCAGGCGTGCCAGCCAGCCGCCTCGATCAGCTGCCCGCAGGCGCCTTCGGTCGGAATCTGGTACGGGGCCGGCTGCATGGTGCGGATCTCGAAGTTTCCTTCGGCGTCGGCGATGAAGGTCCCGCGCAGGTTCCATTCCGGGATGCCCGGGGCGAACTGTGAGTAGAAGCCCAACTCATCGGCGTGCCACAGCTCGATCTTGGCATTGGACAACGGGGCGCCGGCAACGGACTTGACCTGGCCTTGGAAGAGCAGCGGAGTACCCGGCTCGTCCTCGCGCATTTCGATGCTGGCCGGGGAGTTCTGCTGCGGGGCCTCGGGCACGTAGTAGGGGCCCTCGATGGAGCCCTTGTTGCCTTCGCGGTGGTCGGTGGCAACGTCCTCGACCGAGTGCTCAAGCCAGACATCCAGGAACAGCGGCCATTCGCCGTCCTCTCCGACCTTGATCAGCCAGGCCTTCAGGGCGTTGAACTCGTCGTAGCTCACGCGCTCCTCGAGCACGATGTCATTGGCCGCCTTGATCAGCTTGCTGGCCAGAAGGTTTACACGCTCCACGTCGGCGGCGATTGCCGACGTCTTGCCGGAGGAACGGAAGCGGTCGGTGGCCGCGTTACCCGATGCTGCTGCTGAGGCTTCGGTCTCTGTCGACATGAGGACTCCTTTGTCATTTACGTGGTTTTTTGTGGCCTGTGCCAAGTCGCGCCATCGGGTGATGGTTGTCACGTTGACTGCCCATGGCCCCAATGTATGTTGGTTATTAGGAAGAGAGAAATACTTCTTTTGCGTTCATTGAGACTTTTGAAGTCCTAGTTGATATCCGATGGATGCTTTGCCAGTGGCGTCACCTGGATGTCCATGTACGGGAAGAGCGGCAATCCGCTCAACACGTCGTGCAATTCGTCATTGGATGCGACCTCGAAGATGGAGTAGTTCGAGTACTCCCCGACGACGCGCCAGATGTGCGGCCAGCGGCCGTCGCGCTGCAGTCCCTGCGAGTACTCCTTTTCGACGGCCTTGATTTCGGCGGCCTCCGCGGCCGGCAGGTCCGAGGGGATATTGACGTCCATGCGAACGAGGAACAACATGCTGCCTCCTGGGGCAAAGGATGTGGGCGCGGCGGGTGCCGAACCCAAGGGAAACGCTTAGTTGGATCGGTAGTGGGCGAGCTTGTCCTCGTCGATCGCGGCACCGACACCGGGCACGTCGCGCACCGAAATGGTGCCATTGAGGATGGCGATCGGCTCCGCCATCAGGTCATCGGACATGTCCAGGAAGTTGGACAGTTCCCCGGCCTTGCGCGTCGTGGCCTCGTGGGCGGCACCGAAGGTCACCGTGGCCATCGAACCGACCTGGGTGTCGATCTGGTTGCCCATGGTGACGTCGACGCCGAGTCCGGTGCACAGGCCGAGGATCTGCTGGGCTTCGGTGAACCCGCTGCGGGCGGTCTTGATGCAGATGGCGTTACTGCCCCCCGAGAGCAGTTCGCGCGAGACGTCCCCGGCGGTCGGCACCGATTCGTCGCCGACGATCGGGATCGGCGACTTCTCCACGAGCCTGCGCCGGCCCATGGCCTCCTTGGCATCGCAGGGCTCCTCGAGCATGGTCAGCCCGAGCCCCTCGGTCCGGCGGAGCACCTCGAGCGCCTCGTTGGCACTCCAGCCGCGATTGGCATCGAGGTAGAGCTCGACGTCCTCGCCCAAACCAGCACGCAGCACGTGGCAGGCCTCGATATCCAGGGCCAGCGGTCGGCGGCCGACCTTGAGCTTGAAGGTGGTAATGCCGTATTCCTCGCCGAAACGCAGCGCCTCGTCGAGCAACTCCTGGGCGG
The DNA here is from genome assembly GCF_014190875.1 of Paeniglutamicibacter cryotolerans. Classification (NCBI taxonomy): domain Bacteria; kingdom Bacillati; phylum Actinomycetota; class Actinomycetes; order Micrococcales; family Micrococcaceae; genus Paeniglutamicibacter; species Paeniglutamicibacter cryotolerans. Next base: position 984,433 of record NZ_JACHVS010000001.1, read on the forward strand.
GGCGGAAACCGAGCATGTGCGAGACGCGCATGTGGTCGGCGTAGCCACCCAGCAGCTTGTGCACCGGGGCTCCCAACGACTTGCCCATCAGGTCCCAGAGCGCGATGTCCACCGCACCCTTGGCTACCTGGTTGTTGATGGTCCGGTTCAGGATCGCATGGACCTTGCCGCGGTCCATCGCATCCAGCCCGATCATTGCGGGGGCGAAGACCTTCTCCACGATGGATTTGATCGAATCCTGGGTTTCACCGTAGGTGTAGGGGCGCGGCGGGGCATCAGCCTCCCCGACCAATCCATCGTCGGTGTGGATCCGCACGAGGATGTGTTCGGCCACCAGGACCTCGCCGCTGGCGAACTTCAGCGGGTGGGCATAGGGAATCGCATAGGGGATCGCCTCGATCCGTTGAATCTTCATGCCGGTGTTCCTTCCAGGGAAGCGGGACTATCGAAAAGGTCTAGGAACTTCAGGAGCAGGGCCGACTCGTTGCCGGCTTTCCAGGCCACGGCCAGATCAACGGCCGGGGCATTGCGCAGCGCCCTGAAGACGATGCCCTGCAGCGCGAACATGCGCCGCGTGGTCGGCACCAGGGCAACGCCCATGCCAGCCGAGACGAAGGAGAGCAGCGTAGAGGTCTCATGGGCCTCTTGCACGACCCGCGGGGAGAATCCCGTCTTCCGGCAGGCCTCCAATGCGATCCGGTTCACGGCGGAGGACAGCGGATAGCTGATGAAAGGCTCACCGGCCAGGTCCGCGAGGTCCAGCAGGCCTCGCGATGCCAGCTCGTGGTCCTCGGGCAGGGCAACGACCAGCTCGTCCTGTTCGAGGAACTTCAGGCTCAATTGACCCGAGCGAACCGGCGGACGCAGGATGGCGACGTCAAGCCGCTCCTCCTCGAGCGCGATCTCCATCTGCGGAGTCAGCATTTCCCCCTGCACGTTCAACCGCAGCCCGGGCATGTCGATCTGGGCCGCCTGCACGATGCGCGGCATCAGCCGGTAGGTAGCGGTCCCGGAAACGCCGATCCGCAGGATGCCGCTGGCACCCTGCCCGACGAGCCTGACATCCTGCTCGACCTTCTCGACCTCCGCCAGCAACAGCCTGGCCCGGGCCAGCAGCAGTTCACCGGCCGGGGTCAGGTCGACCTTGCGCGTGGTGCGCACCAGCAGCAGGGTGTCCAGCTGCTCCTCGAGCTGCTTGATCTGCTGCGAGAGCGGGGGCTGGGCCATGTGCAGGCGCTGAGCCGCCCGCCCGAAGTGCTTTTCCTCGGCTACGGCGACGAAGTAACGCAGTTGACGCATGTCCATGTCGCTACCTCCGGTCGGGGGCACCGTTGTGCGCCTCTGTCAGATTAGGACGGAATTATTACTTATGTAAAATACATATTTTCACTACATTCACACTTTTTTCGTATGGATCTCCTTTTGGACGGTCCACCGGCGACGTTCGGCCCGGGGCTACCAGCTCCTGTGAGTCCCATCACAAGATGACGCGCATCCTTAGCCTCGGGTGCCCGCTCGATTATCCTTGGAGCAAGCCCCAAGCACGGCAGCCGACACAGCCCGCAGGGGCGCAAACGGCTTCCGGATCCCCCTTTTACTTGTCAGGAAATCCTTCTCCATGCCGCTTTCACGTCCTTCGCTGCCTAGCGCCGCGCTTCTTGCCGGCACCCTGTCGGCCATGATCCTTCTGGCTGGCTGTTCCTCCGCCGTTCCGGTGGCCGGGTTGGACGCCGAGCCCATGTCGGGTGGCACCCTGGTCTATGCCTCGGGCGACGCCGAGCCCAGCTGCCTGGATCCACACGTGGGCGGCAACTACCCGCAGGCCCTGTTGGCCGGCCAGTTCCTGGAAACCCTGTACACCAAGGATGCCGAGGGCAAGCTCGTGCCCTGGCTCGCCGAATCCGCCGACCCCTCGGCCGACGGCCTGTCCTGGACGCTGAAGCTGCGCGATGGCATCACCTTTACCGACGGCACAGCCCTTGATGCAGCGGCCGTCAAGGCAAACATCGAGCACCTGCAGGACCCCGAAACGACCTCTTCCACCGGTTACCTCGCGGTGAAGAAGATCAAGTCCGCCAAGGTCATTGCCCCGGACACCCTGGAGCTGGCGATGTCGGCACCGGACAACGCGCTGCTTGAATCCTTCTCCATGCCGTGGGTGGCCATCGAGTCCCCGGCGGGGATCTCCCGCGGCAAGGAAGAGAACTGCTCCGCACCGATCGGCACCGGCCCGTTCAAGGTCGGTTCCTGGACCCGGCAGGACTCCGTCGCGCTGCTGCGCAACGACGGCTACACGCGCCCCGTCGCCGATCCGGGCCACACGGGCCCGGCCTACCTGGACGGAATCGCCTGGAAGTTCATTCCGGAAACGGCAACCCGGCAGGCCGCGCTGCAGGCCGGGGATGTGCACATCATCGACAACCCGCAGCCCAACGCCATTGCGGCAGCCGACAAGAGCGGGATGCTGGACCACCTGGATGCGCCACGCCCCGGTGCCTCCAACCGCATCGAGCTGAACTCCTCCAAGGCGCCCTTCGACGACGCCCGGGTCCGCGAGGCCTTCATCCGTGCCGTCAACGTCAAGGGCGGCATCGACTCGCTGTTCTTCGGCACGGCCCAGCGCTCCTTCTCCGCCCTGTCCAGCATCGAGCCGCTGGGCTACTCCGACGCGGAGGAATTCGTCACCGACGCGCAGACGGCCGGACGCCTGCTGGACGAGGCCGGCTGGGTCGACCGCGACGCGCAGGGCTACCGCACCAAGGACGGCAAGCGCCTCTCGCTGACCTTCCCGGTGAGCACCAACCAGTCGGTGCCGGCCGAGCAGTCGCTCTTCGAACAGATCCAGGCCACCGCCAAGGACGCCGGCATCGAGATCAACCTGAACCTGCTTGATCTCTCCAGCTGGTACGGCGCACTCGCTGCAAACGACTACAACCTGGTCTCCGCGCCCTACACCAAGGTCGGCCCGGGCGTGCTGCGCATCCTGTTCCACTCGGATTCCACCATCCCGGCGCCCAGCGGCTACTTCGCCAACCTGTCCCAGGTCAAGGACAAGAAACTGGACGCGCTGCTCGACGAGGCAGGGACCACCAACGATCCGGCGAAGCGGATGGAGCTCTACACGAAGGCGCAGAAGCTGGTGCTCGAGGGCCACTACCTGCTGCCGCTCTACGACCAGCAGAACCACTTCCTGTACTCCACGAAGCTCGTCGGCGTCGGGGCCACCACGGCCGTGTCCTCACCGACGTTCTTCGACACCCGCTTCACCAAGTAGCAGCGGTACCCGATGGCCGTGGCAGGTGCATCCAGCTGGCGGTCCCCCAAGGCCGTCCGCTGGGTGCTGGGCAGGATCGGCGGCGCCGTATTCGTGCTCTGGGCCGTGGCCACCGCCATCTTCTTCGGCATCCGGCTCATTCCCGGTGACCCTGCAGCCGCCATCATGGGCGGACCCGGCTCGCAGGCCTCGGCCGAGGCCCTGGAAACAGCGCGCCGCGACTACGGACTGGACCGGCCGCTGGTCGTCCAGTACCTGATGCTGTTGGGCCGGTTGCTGCGCGGGGACCTGGGCGACTCCTATTCGCTGAAGGCACCCGTCGCCCGGGTCCTGGGCGAGTTGATTCCGGGAACCATGCTGCTCGCGGTGCTGTCCCTGATCGTTGCCTGGCTGCTGGCGTTGGGCCTGGCAACGTTCTCGATGCTGAACGGGCGCATCGCCGCGACGGTTGCCTCGGGCCTGGAAATCGCGGCGGCCGCCATCCCGCACTTCTGGTTGGCCAGCGTGCTGATCATGCTCTTCTCCAATGCGCTGGGCTGGCTACCACCGGTCAGCACACGTACCCCCGCCGGGCTGGTGTTGCCGGTGCTCACGCTGGCCCTCCCGCTGGCCGGCTTCCTGGGCCAGGTCATGCGCGACTCGATGCTCCAAGCCATGTCCGGCCCCTTTGCCCTGGCCGCCCGGGCTCGCGGCGAATCCGAAGCCGGGCTGCTGGCCCGGCACGCCCTGCGCCATGCGGCGCTGCCGGGCATCAACCTCTCCGGCTGGGCCTTTGGTTCGCTGCTCAGCGGGGCCGTGGTCGTGGAGAGCATCTTCGCCCGCCCGGGCCTGGGCCGCAGCCTGCTCTCCGCCGTCACCGTGCGCGACGTGCCGATGGTCATGGGCATAGCGCTGGCCTCGGCGCTGGCCTATGTGCTGATCATGGCGCTCTCCGACTTGGCCGAACGCGCCCTGGACCCGAGCAGGAGCACCGCATGAGCACCGCCGGGGCACCACCCGGCGGAGGGAACCCGCTTCTGGCCGGCACCGGCATCGGGCGGCGGCCAGGCTCCGGGTCCGCGGGCAGGTTCGCCACGGCGCTCCCGATCTGGATGGCGGTGGCAGTGGCGCTGTTCCTGGCCCTTGCGGCCATCGCGCCGGGACTCCTTGCCCCCGACGATCCGCTGGCCATCAATCCCGCACAGTCCTTCGAGGGCCCGTCCGGCACGCACCTGCTGGGCACCGACGAATCGGGCCGGGACATCTACTCGCGCATCATTTACGGTGCCCGTTCCTCGCTGTTGATCGGCGCCGCGGCAACCGGCCTCGGGCTGTTCTTGGCACTGCTCCTGGGTACAGTCGCCGGCCTGGGCGGGCGCTGGGCGGACACCGTCATCGGGCGCGTCCTCGAGGTGCTCTTCGCACTGCCCGGGCTGCTGCTGGCGCTGGTGTTCATCGCCCTGGCCGGACCGGGAACCACGACCACCGTGATGGCGGTGGCACTGACCACCGCGCCGGGCTATGCACGGATCATCAGGGCCCAGGTCATGGCGCTGCGCTCCTCCGCCATGGTGGAGGCCGCCCGGGTCCTGGGCCGTACCCGCACCCGGATCCTGTTCGGGCACCTGCTTCCCAACGCCCTGGGACCGGTCATGGTGCTGGCCACCCTGGGCCTGGGGCAGGCTGTCGTGTGGGCATCATCGCTCAGCTTCCTCGGACTCGGCGCCCCTCCCCCGGCACCAGAATGGGGTTCGATGCTCGCCGCCGGGCGCACCTACCTGTCGCTGGCCTGGTGGATGACGTTCTTCCCCGGCTTGGCCATCGTCGCCATCGCTGCTGCAAGCACCGTGCTGGGCCGGGCGCTGCAACGCCGGGCGGTGGGCGCATGATCAGCGGAGATGACCTGCTGCGGGTCGAGAACCTGAACGTTTCCTTCGGCAACACCCAGGTGGTGCACGGGGTCGGCCTGCAGCTGAAACGCGGTGAAACCCTCGCCCTGGTGGGCGAATCGGGCTCGGGGAAGTCAGTCACGGCCCGCTCCCTGATTGGGCTGGCCGGCTCCGGATCGCGCGTGCTGGCCGATGCGCTTGAGTTGGAGGGCCGGGACCTGCGCACGCTCGGGAACAGCGGCTGGCGTACGTTGCGCGGGACCCGCGCCGGTTATGTGTCCCAGGACGCCCTCGGGTCCTTGGACCCGCTGCGGTCCATCGGACGCGAAATCGAGGATTCGCTGCGCCTGCATACCAAGCTGGGAGCCCGTGCCCGCGCCGCCCGGGTGCTCGAACTGCTCGAAGCCGTCGGCCTGGACGAGCCCGCGCTGCGGGCCGGACAACGCTCCGGGGAGCTCTCCGGCGGCATGCGCCAGCGCGCATTGATAGCCGCGGCCGTGGCCATGAACCCGCCGCTTCTCATCGCCGACGAACCGACCACGGCGCTGGACGCCACCATCCAGGCGCAGATCATGGAGCTGCTGGCACAACTGTGCTCGGCCGGGACCGGCCTGCTGCTGATCAGCCACGACCTGGCGGTGGTGGCATCGGTCGCCGACCGGATCGCGGTCATGTCCGCCGGCCGGATCGTGGAACAGGGGCCCACCGCCCAGGTGCTCGGAACCCCGAGCCACGCCTACACCCGGGCGCTGCTGCGCGCCGTCCCCTCCGGGCAGCCGCGCGGGACCCTGCTGTCGGCGGCGTCCGAACGCATCGAGGTCAACACCCCGATACCGGCACCCACCGCTCCCGTCCCGGAAGACGCCGAGGTGCTGCGGGCCAGCGACCTCCACAAGTCCTTCAGGCGGCCCGACGGTTCGCGCTTCGAGGCGGTGCGCGGGGTGTCCCTGTCGCTGGCGGCCGGTAAGACGCTGGGCCTGGTCGGGGAATCGGGGTCCGGGAAGACCACGACGGCGCGCCTGGTGCTGGCCCTGGAAACACCGGACGCCGGCTCGGTCCGGCTTTTCGGTGCACAGTGGAGTTCGCTTCCCGAGGCCACCCGCCGTCCGTTACGGCCGCGCGTCGGCGCCGTCTACCAGGACCCGCAGGCCTCCTTCGACCCGCGCCTGAGCGTCGGCCAGCTGCTGACCGACGCGCTCAGCGGCGGGAAGACCCGCCGCCCGGGACCCTGGCGCGCTGAAACCGCGGCCCTGCTGGAGCTCGTCGGCCTGGATCCGACGCTGGCCTCCAGCAACCCGCGTACGCTCTCGGGCGGCCAACGCCAGCGCGTGGCGATTGCCCGGGCCTTGGCCCCGAAGCCGGAACTGCTGATCTGCGACGAGCCGGTCTCGGCACTGGACGTGTCGGTACAGGCACAGATCCTGGACCTGCTGGACGAGCTGCAGCAACGGCTGGGACTCAGCTGCCTGTTCATCTCCCACGACCTCGCCGTGGTGCGCCACATGAGCGATACGGTAGCCGTGATGCGCGGCGGACGGATCCTCGAGCAGGGGTGCACCGAGGCGGTCTTCACCGCCCCGGTGCACCCCTACACCCGGGATTTGTTGGCGGCTTCGCCGACCCTCTCTCCATAGCGTGACTTGATGACCATGACCTTCCGCAGGTCTTTAGGGGAATTGCCGCCAGCGGCCTGGACATCGAAGGCGTCAGTCGTTTTTGGTTCGGGACCGTAAAGGGCCAGCTTTCTCAGCTTGCCGACATCTGTCCGCGTCTTACCCACGCCGAAGCATGGATCCTCCTCACGCACCGCGTCCAAGATGATCGTGCCGATGTATTTTCGGCCCTTCCACTGCGACCCCCTGCAAATGGTGGTCGCGTATAACCCGTCCCGTTTCTTGCGTGCCGAAATCTTCAGGCCGGCAAGGCACCCCTTGACCGCTTTAGCCTGTCCGGGATGTCCAATTCCTGTGAACTGGACCTTAACTTTCTCGGCAGCCACCCCGGTGACTGCAGCCGGGCCGGAGATCGCCGCGGAAGCGGGCGGAACAGGTCCCATAAGTCATGCCCACGCCATGGCCAGTCCACGACAAACACCCCAAGAATTACGCATTGATCTCCTTGAATACGCGTATCCACCTGCTGAATTTCCCACCCCACCTGGACTCGATGTCAAGGACTCATGGCAGACCGGAGCAGAATTCCGGATTCATCCGATCACGCCAGCCGTGCCTCCCAAGCGCCCGTTGGCAGTGGCGGGAGTCAACCGACACGGAACTTCCTTGATAACCATCCCGCGCAAATTATCTACGTTCTGACTATTGATGCATGTGCACAAACTGCGCATACTTGCCTTATGAGCGACAAGAAAAACGCTTCGATCGACCAGGCCCGCCAACTGCTAGCGGATATTCCGTCCGAGGCACTGGCAGTGGTCGAGCGGCTTGGTGAAGTTCGTGAACTACTCGATGCTGCGCTCAATGAGGCGATGGCCGAGGCAACACTCGGGGGCGCTTCGATCCGCTCGGTGGCCGTCCGGGCCGGGCTTTCACCCAATTCGGTACCCCCGCGGCTTGCCCGCACCTCGCAGTTGTCCAGCTACTCGGAGCCGGACGGCAAGGTCTCCGGATCTTCCATCGAACGGGCCCGCTACGATTCCGAAATCGGCCGCCCGCCACCCAAGGCGCCGCTGACGTTCAAGCCACGGCGTTCCACCTCCTGAAAGGAAACCAGCCATGTCCAGCAACGATTCCTCCCTGTTTGTCTTTCTTCTCGACCGATCCGGCTCCATGAACGACATCAAGAACGACGTCGAAGGCGCTTTCCGGGCCCTGATCGACGAACAGAAGGCAGTCCCCGGCTCCGCGACGGTCTCGCTGCACCAGTTCGACGACACTTACGAGGATGTTTTCGTGGGGCTTCCGATAGAGCAGGTCAAACCGTTGGTCATCCGTCCCCGTGGAACCACTGCACTCCTTGATGCCATCGGCCGCACCGTCACCGCCACCCGGGAACGCATCGCCGCAATGCCGGCCGGCCAGCGCCCCGGGACGGTCCACCTGAACATCATGACCGACGGACTGGAAAACGCCTCGAAAGAATACACCCGGCCCGCCATCAAAGCCTTGTTGGAGGCCCAGGAAAAGGTCGACAAATGGCTCATTGCCTACCTTGGAACCAACCAGGATGCAGTAGAGGTTGGCACCAGTCTGGGCATCTCGCCCGAGCGTTCACTGACCTATACGAGCGCGACAGTACGCAGCGCCATGTCCTCCTACAGCGAGCTCACCACGAAGGCCCGCAAGGCCCGCCGGGACGGCGCTTCGCCCGATGCTGTCATCGCCGGCGCCAGCTTCACCGACCTTCAGCGGGAAGAAGCCGGAAACTAGGGAAACATCCCAACCCTGGAGAATGATTCCCCGGGACAAAAACCACGGAATCACTCGCCAGATGCCATCAGCCCCCGCCGAAGCTACTTCTCGGCGAGGGAGTGAACGCCGAGCATGGTCTGCTTCATCAGCGCGTAGTTCGGATCCGCCATGAACGCCTTGGCCTGATCGAGCGTCGGGGTCTCCGGATCGATATCGGCGCCGCCGGTAAATCCCTCGTCGGTGGCGAATACGGTGCCCGATTCCTGCAGCGCCTGAAAGTACGGTGCCACTGCTGTGCTGTCGTTCGCGTCGAGCAGCGAATCATCGACGACCATCAGCCGGGCCGTCGATTCGGGTAGCGTCCCGTGGGCGTTCGCTCCCGGGGTGACCCTCGCATGCTCGAAGACGAAGGAGGCGGGGGCATCGAGCGTGGAGTCCAGCGACTGAGTCTCGAGGTAGGTGCGCTGGTAGGTGCTCGTGTTCCCGTCCATGTCACTGGCCGAGTACGGGGCGAAGCGGGCCAGCACCGTCCCGTAGGCATCGACCATGTTCCACTCCCCGAATTTGTTCTCCTTCGAGGTTTCGGCGCCGACGCAACCCACGCATTCACCCGGGATGACCCGCCACTGCGCCGGGTGGCTGAACCCGATGCCGAACGCCTCGAAGTCCACCCAGGAGACCTCGGGCGCCGTGATGGTTGCGGCGGAGGTGGCCTCCGCGGCCCCCGTACCCTCCAGGTCCCGGGGATCGGCCGAACCACAACCGCCGAGCACCAGCACCGATGCCAGCAGCACGCTCCCCCTCCGGAGGCCGGGTCCGAAGCGGACGGCGGCGAGCCGCTCATGGACGGGGGTGCAGGTCGGGCGCGGAACGGCTGGCACGGCTACCTCCTGTGCGTGCCGCCGCGCGTCGACGGCACATATACCTACACCATGCGCCAAACGAAATGCCCCAGGGAATCCCCGGGGCATAACGAATTGGGCAAAATGCGGGAACCGCGACCGTGCTACTCGAGCAGCAGCGCCGGTTCCTCCATGATGGCCGCGACATCGGCCATGAAGCGCGCCGAGAGGTCCCCGTCGACCACACGGTGGTCGAAGCTGCCGCCCAGGGTGGTGATCCAACGCGGAACCACCTCGCCGGCAACTACCCACGGCTTCTGCTTGATCGTGCCGAAGGCGACGATGGCCACCTCGCCGGGGTTGATGATCGGGGTGCCGATGTCGATGCCCAGGGCGCCGATGTTGGTGATCGTCAGCGTGCCGTTGCCCATGGATTCGGGACGGGTCCTGCCCTCGCGGGCGGTGGAGGCCAGCTCGTTCAGCGCAATGGCCAGCTCGCGCAGGTTCAGGTCCTGGGCGTCCTTGATGTTCGGGACCAGCAACCCGCGCGGGGTCGCGGCGGCGATGCCCAGGTTCATGAAGTGCTTGACCTGGATCTCGGCTCCGTTCTCGACCTCGACCCAGCTGGCATTCACCGAGGGGTTGCGGGCCGCCGCCCAGATCACGGCGCGGGCCAGGATCAGCAGCGGGGAGACCTTGATGCCCTCGAAGTCGCGGCTCTTCTTTAGGCGCTGGACGAATTCCATGGTGCGTGAGGCGTCGACATCGACGAAGATCGACACGTGCGGCGCGGTAAACGCCGATTCGACCATGGCCTTGGCCGTGGCCTTGCGCACCCCCTTCACCGGGATGCGTTCGATGCGCTTGTCGCCCTCGGCGTCCTTCAGCGTCCAGAAGTTCGGTGCCGCCTCGCGCTCTGCCTCGCGTTGCGCCTGGTAGGAGAGCAGGTCTGCGCGCGTGATTTCACCCTGTCCACCGGTGCCGGTGACCTCGGCCAGGTCGATGCCCAGTTCCTTGGCGATCTTGCGCACCGGGGGCTTGGCCAGCACCCGGTTCACCAGCGAGGCGACCGCTGGCCGGGCCGCTGCCGCCTGGCGGCCGATGGCCTGGGGCAGCGAGGAGACGCGACGCACAGCGGCCTCGGCGGTGGCAACGGGGGCCTTTACCTCGCGGGCCGGGGCAGCGGCGGGCGGACGGCTGGTCCGGGCCCGGCGCTTGACCGCGTCGGCCTTCGGACCGGATCCGACCAGCGGGCCGGGCTCCTCCGAGGCGACGGGCACCGCCTCGCCGCCGGCGCCGGGCGCTTCGGCCACGGGTGCGGGGGCCGGCGTTCCAGCCGTCTCCTCGACGCTGAACAGCGGGGCTCCCACGGCCAGGGTCTGCCCCTCGGCGGCATGCAGCTCGGTGACGATGCCGGCGAATGGGCTGGGCAGCTCCACCAGCGACTTGGCCGTCTCGATCTCGACGAACACCTGGTTGATGACCACGGTGTCGCCCGGGGCGACTTTCCAGCCGACGATATCGGCCTCGGTCAGGCCTTCACCCACGTCGGGAAGATTGAACGTGCTCATCGGTTTCTCCTTGGGAAGCTGAAGCGGGAATCGGGTGCGGCAATGGGTGAGCTAGTACGCGAATGAGCGGTCGAGCGCCTCGAGCAGCTTGTCGATGTCGGGCAGGTACTGCTCCTCCACCTTGGCTACCGGGTAGGGCATGTGGAAACCGCCGACGCGGATGACTGGGGCCTCGAGCGAGAGGAAGGCGCGCTCGGAGACGCGGGCCGCGATCTCGCCGCCGATGCCGCCGAAGGTCGGGGCCTCGTGGGTGATAATCAGCCGCCCGGTCTTTTCGACCGATTCGGTGATGGTGTCGAAGTCGATCGGAGAGACGGAGCGCAGGTCGATGACCTCGACGCTGCGGCCGTCCTCCACGGCGGCCTCGGCCGCGGCAAGCGCCACGGGAACCAGCGGCCCGTAGGTGACGATGGTGGCGTCGTTGCCGGGGCGCACCACCTGGGCGCGGAAGGCGTCCGGCGCCGGGTTCTCGGTGTCGACCTCGCCCTTGAGCCAGTAGCGGCGCTTGGGTTCGAAGAAGATCACCGGGTCCTGCGAGGCGGCTGCCTGCTGGATCATCCAGTAGGCATCGTGCGCGTTGGACGGCGCCATGATGCGCAGGCCGGCCGTGTGGGCGAAGAGCGCCTCCGGGGATTCGGAGTGGTGCTCGATCGATCCGATGCCGCCGCCGTAGGGAATGCGGATGACCACCGGCGCGCCAAAGCGGCCCTCGGAGCGGGCACGCATCTTAGCCAGCTGCGTGGTGATCTGGTTGAAGCCCGGAAAGACGAAGCCGTCGAACTGGATCTCGGCGATCGGCGAGTAGCCGCGGATGGCCATGCCGATGCAGGTGCCGATAATGCCGGACTCGGCCAGCGGGGAGTCGACGACGCGGTCGGAACCGAACTCGCCGAGCAGACCGTCGGTGACCCGGTACACGCCACCGAGGCGGCCGATGTCCTCCCCGATCAGCAGCGATTTCGGGTTTTCCTCAAGCACGCGGCGCAGCCCGGCGGTGATTGCCTTGGCGATGGTCATCGTGGTGGTGCTCATCGTGCGTTCTCCTGTGCCGTGTCGTCCGTGTTCCCGGCGAAGCCGGCTTCGTACTCGAGGTGCCAGGCCAGCTCTTCCTTGATCAGCGGGTGGGCCTCGGCGTAGACGTTGGCGAAGGACTGGGCCAGCACCGGTTCGGGGAAGGCCATGGCCTCCTCGCGGACGCGGGTCGCCATCTCGTTGCCGTCGACCACCACCTGTTCGAAGAACGCGTCGTCGGCCATGCCGGAGGAGCGCAGGTAGGCCTCGAGACGGGTGAGCGGATCGCGTGCCACCCAGGCCTGCTCGTCGGCATCGAGCCGGTACTTGGTGGGGTCATCCGCCGTGGTGTGGGCGCTCATCCGGTAGGTGTAGGCCTCGATCAGTGCCGGTCCCTCGCCGCGGCGGGCGCGTTCCAGCGCCCAGCGGGTCACCGCCAACACCGCCAGCACGTCGTTGCCGTCGACTCGAATGCCGGGGAAGCCGTAGCCCGCGGCACGCTGTGCCAGCGGCACCTTGGACTGCACCTCGAACGGGACCGAGATGGCCCACTGGTTGTTCTGGCAGAAGAAGACGACCGGGGAGTTGAAGCTCGCGGCGAAGACCATCGACTCGTGCACGTCACCCTCGGAGGAGGCGCCGTCGCCGAAGTAGGCCACGACGGCGGTGCCCTCCTTTTCCAGGCGTTCGGCATCCCAGCCGGCCTGGTCGCGCTGCACGCCCATGGCGTACCCGGTGGCGTGGGGCATCTGGGCCGCCAGCACCATCGTGTACATGTGGAAGTTGTTTTCCCGAGGATCCCAGCCGCCGTTGGAGATCCCCCGGAAAATGCGCAGCATCTGCGGGAAGTCCACGTTGCGGGTCAGTGCGACGCCGTGTTCGCGGTAGGTCGGGAAGATGTAGTCGTTGGGTCGGGTGGCCCGGCCGGAGCCGATCTGAGCCGCTTCCTGACCGCGCAGCGGTACCCAGAGTGCGAGCTGGCCCTGGCGCTGGAGCGCCGTGGCTTCCTGGTCGAAACGCCGGGTGAGGGCCATGTCGCGGTAGAACCCGCGCAGCATCGAGGCGTCGACGTCGGTGACGTACGAGTCGAACTCCGGGTTCGACAACAGCTCGCCATCTGGACTCAAAAGCTGGATCAGCTGTGGTTCAGATGTTTCTTGCTCGATGCGGGTCATGCAACGGGGCCCTTCACTAGGAAATATGCCTCAATCGGAATGCATTCCGCGTGGGGCATGTTGGCGGCAATTCTTAAACAAGCCTAGCGGCGGCCCAAAGTCGACCGCCGCAGGAATAGACCTAGGAAAGTCCCGGGCCCTTTGGATACTTGCTACAAAGATCGAGGAAGCGGGTATTACCCTCCACCTCACCGATGCTCACACGCACACCCTCGTTTGCGAAGCCGCGCACGGAGAGCGCCTGACCCTGCGCAAGGGCCGCAAACTCGGCGGAGTTGGCGCCCAGTGGCAGCCAAACGAAGTTGCCTTCGGTCTCCGGGAAGACCCACCCGAGGGCCTTCAAGCCGGCGACGACGCGCTCGCGCTCGTCCACCAGGCTTTGTACCCTTTCCACAACCTTGTCGATGTTTGCCAACGACGCAACGGCCGCATCCTCGGCCAGCGAGGAGACGGTGAACGGGGTCGCGGCAACACGCAGGTACGCAGTGATCTCCGGGTGCGAGACCGAGTAGCCGACGCGCAGGTTCGCCAGGCCGTGGGCCTTGGAGAAGGTCCGCAGGACCACGACGTTCGGGTGCTTGCGGTAGGACTCGATGCCGTCCACCGCATTCTCGTTGCGCACGAATTCCTGGTAGGCCTCGTCAATGACGATCAGCACGTTCGACGGGACCTTGGCAATGAAGTCCTCGACCTCATCGCTGAGCAGCACCGGACCGGTGGGGTTGTTCGGGGTGCAGAGTAGGATGACCGAGGTGTTCTCGTTGACCGCGGCCGCCATGGCGTCCAGGTCGTGCCGTCCATCGGCCGTGAGCGGAACCTGGACCGAGGAGGCGCCAGCCGTCTCGATGCAGATCGGGTAGGCCTCGAAGGAGCGCCAGGCGTAGACGACCTCATCCGGCACGCCATCCTCGTTCTGTCCGGCAAACGTGGCGAGGATCTGGTTCAGCGCACCGAGGGATCCTGCACCGGTCACGATGTCTTCGGCCGGCACGTCAAGGTATCCCGCCAGGGCGTTGCGCAACTTCGTGGCCAGCGGATCCGGATAGCGGTTGATCTCCAGCTGGGCGTGGATCGCCTCGATGACCTCGGGCAACGGGGCCAGCGGGTTTTCGTTCGAGGACAGCTTGTAGGACTGCAGCCCGTCGATGGCCGCAGGGGGTTTTCCGGCGGCGTACTTCGGCAGGCGCCCGATCACCGGGCGGGGTTGGACGGTATCGTGCGACGTGGAATTCTCGGAGGTCATGCCCCCAGCCTATCTGCCGCCATTGAATTCCGCGGAGGCACACGCCACCGCTCGGGACCATGGCCAGCTTCCCGAAAGCCGTGAGAACATGAATCGCATGAAGGTTTTCCTGCTCCGTGTCATTGCCAATGCCCTCGCCCTGGGTGTCGCCGCCTGGCTGATCCCGGGCATCCACATCGGGACCGGGGCGACGGACCAGCTCACCGAGTACGGTTCGGTCAATACGATCCTGGCCTACCTCTTCATCGGCCTGATCTTCGGACTGGTCAACGCCATCGTGCGGCCCATCGTCAGCCTCCTGGCGCTGCCGATCACCTGCCTGACGCTGGGCCTCTTTGCCGTGGTCATCAATGCCGGAATGCTGATGCTCACCTCGTGGCTCAGCAGCTTCACCCCGATTCCGTTCCACGTGGAGACGTTCTTCTGGGATGCAATCCTCGGAGCGATCATCATCAGCATCGTCTCGGCCCTGATCGGCCTGATCACCCCCAAGTCCCGCACCTAAGCACCCCCCCCCCCGACCCTCCGAAAACGACGATGCTCCCTCCCCGAAATCAAGCACGGGGAGGGAGCATCGTCGTTAATGCCGTCTAGGACTGCAGGTCGCCGCGGATGAAGGCCTCGACCTTCTCCTTGGCGATGTCGTCGTTGTACTGTTCCGGCGGCGACTTCATGAAGTACGAGGATGCCGAGAGCAACGGTCCTCCCACCCCGCGGTCAAGCGCGATCTTGGCCGCCCGCACGGCGTCGATGATCACCCCGGCCGAGTTCGGCGAGTCCCAGACCTCGAGCTTGTATTCCAGTGACACCGGAACATCGCCGAAGTTGCGGCCCTCCAAGCGGACGAAGGCCCATTTGCGGTCATCGAGCCAGGACACGTAGTCCGACGGGCCGATGTGCACATCATCGGGGCCGAGCTCGGCCGAGGTGTTGGAGGTGACCGCCTGGGTCTTGGAGATCTTCTTGGATTCAAGCCGGTCGCGCTCCAGCATGTTCTTGAAGTCCATGTTGCCGCCGACGTTGAGCTGGTAGGTGCGGTCCAGGGTCACGCCGCGGTCCTCGAACAGCTTGGCCATCACCCGGTGGGTGATGGTGGCACCGATCTGGGACTTGATGTCGTCGCCCACGATCGGCACGCCGGCCGCGGTGAACTTGTCCGCCCATTCCTTCGTGCCGGCAATGAAGACCGGCAGCGCGTTGACGAAGGCTACACCGGCGTCGATGCAGGCCTGCGCGTAGAACTTCGCCGCCGCGTCCGAACCGACGGGAAGGTAGCAAACCAAGACGTCGACGCGCGCCTCTTTCAACGCAGCAACCATGTCAACGGGCTCCACTGCGGATTCGGTAATGGTCTCGCGGTAGTACTTGCCCAGGCCGTCAAGGGTGTGGCCACGCTGGACCGTGATGCCGGTTTCCGGAACGTCGCAGATCTTGATGGTGTTGTTCTCGGAGGCGAGGATCGCGTCGGCCAGATCCAGCCCGACCTTCTTCTCATCGACGTCGAAAGCTGCAACGAAGTGCACATCATTGACATGGTACTTGCCAAACTTGACGTGCATCAGGCCGGGAACCGTTGTACCCGGATCCGCATCGCTGTAGTACACGACACCCTGCACCAGCGACGAGGCGCAGTTGCCCACGCCCACGATGGCAACTCGAATGGGATTTTCAGACACCTTTGTCTCCTCAAACTTTCGGTTTCCGGGCGGAGAACGGCCAACCCGGATCTTTTAGCTCTGTAACAGTACTGCCAATCCACGCCGCCAATCACATCGGTTACGCCGCCTGGATCCGCACCCCTTCCGGGGCCGAAGCAGCTCCACAAGGCGAATTTTGCAGCCGCAGCCGTTCGGACTAGGAGCGGGACAAATCAGCGGGACCCGGGGATCGCGTCCGAGCCGCGCTCCCCGGGCCGCCAATGCTACGCCCCCGGGGCCCAATCCCTGCGGGGACCTGCTTTCCGCCGGTTCCCCGCCGGCGGAACCGCCCGCATCACCGGCACTGGTACGGCACGGCGCAGCTGCACGGTGCGAACGGTTGCGGCACCGGCCCCGGTGAACAGCACGCCCAGGGCGCCAACCGCCTCACCCACTGCTGGGTCGTTGGTAGCGGATAGTTTAGCGGCATGCCCCGCATAGTTGCTCAGCCGGTGGGCAGGTCCGAATCCGGCAACCGGCCCTTCGGCACCCCCCGATGCCGCATCGAAGCTGACCGTCACCCGATTGCGCACTGCGGGGTTCGGGGCACCGTCGGCACCCGGCACCGGGTCGCCGCGATCCTCCAGATGCAACCCCCGAACGGATGCGGGCAACTCGATCCCCGCCACCGGGGAGCCGGCGCTGAAAACGTACCGCACCGCATACGGCCCGGCGATGCGCGGATCCGAAGCGAGGTTCGCGGCATGGATCCCGCCCTGGCTGTATCCGGAAAGGATCACCCGGTCCCCCGGGTGGGCTCCTGCCTCACCCAGCGCCCGCTGGACAGCGGCTGCCGTGTGCTGGCTACCCATCCCCATCGACTCCACAATGCCACCGACATCCCACGGGTTCTGCCGCAGCGGCAGCCCGGCCTCCCGGCCCGGAAGCCGGGGAAGCAGGGCCGGGTCAAACAGCTCCGCTTCCTGCGTTCCGGGAATGGTGACGATATGCAGCGGTCCGGCATCGGTGGGGACCGTCGTGATCAACAGCGAACCGGGCGGAGCCTGCTCTGCACGCTCCTGCAGGTCCATCAATCCGGCGATCCCGGGCGCCAGCTTCGCCGGCGCCGAAGCCCTTACCGATTCCACGTCGACCGGCCCCACCCGCACCAGTTCGGCGTCGATCGTTGCCTGCCCGAGCAGCGGGTAGAGCCGCCGTGCCGCAGCATCGTCGAAGAGCCCGCCAGGCTGCCTATCGCGCAGCATCGGCAGCAGGAAACCAGCCCCGGCACCACCCGGCCCGGGCAGCAGAATGGCCAGCTTGGCCAGCAACTCCGGCAGTTGGGCCACCAGTCCCTCCGTGGTGAGGGTTCCCGGGCGTCGGTTCGGTCCGGCCAGATCCCGTAACAGCTGCCACCCGAGGGCCGCGGTCCCGGCATGGTTCGCCGCGGCAGCAGCCCTGGCCTCCGCCAGCTCGTAGATCCCACGCGCCGTGGATACCTTCAGCGCCAGCGCCGCGGATTCGGCCGCCAGACGCAGGGAGGTCACCAACAACGCGGCAAACTCCCGTTGGGCCTCCAGCAACCTGAACCTGAGCGTCACGGTGCCCAGCGCAGCCGCCGGAATGGACAAACCGGGCGCCCCGAGGAGCAGCGACGCTTCGCCCAGAAAGACTGCACTGGCATCGAGGCCGGCACCCGCCCGCTCCAGCTCGGCGCAAGAGAAGTCGATGCTCTTGATGCCTCCGCGGCTGTCGTAGCCCATGACGCCACCGCCGGCTACCGCATGAACGGGTAGACGGGGGCCGCCGACTGCGCGAGGATCGCCGCCTCGAGCTCCAGCAGGTCAGCGCGCGCCGCCGCCAGCTGAATCTGAGCCGACCCCATCCGGGCATCCAGGTCAAGCAGCTGCAGATGCAGTTCCCCGGACCGCCGGTTGAATGCCTGCCCGGCCGGGGATTCCCAGCGCAGCGCCAGCACCACCGCCAGTTGTTCGCGCCCGCGCATCACCGATCCGCGCGCGGCCGCCAGCCTGATCATCATGTCCTCGGCAATCGATTCGAGCATGTGCCCCCACGATCTCCCTTCGTGCCCCGGTACCGGATGCCGCGGGCCCGGCCGGGCCCGCGATATTCCACGCTAGGACTGCGTCGGCATGTCGGCTCGGCGGGAGTGCAGGAATGTGGACAGCGGCGGCCGTCGACTTCACGTGGATGGCATCGGGACTCCCCGGCTCCGGCAAACATGAAAGAATGGGCATCATGGCTGAAACCGCGCGCATCTCCCTTGCATCCGAACCCCTCGCCCTGGGCGCCCTGGACGGTCGTTACCGTTCGGCCGTCGCCCCGCTGGTCGACCACCTCTCCGAAGCGGCACTGAACCGCGACCGCGTCCACGTGGAAGTCGAATGGCTCATCCACCTGACGGACAACTCCGTCCTTCCCGGCACCTCGCCGCTGAGCGCCGAACAGCGCGAGGCCCTGCGCGCCATCGTGACCGGCTTCGACGCCGCCTCGGTCAACGAACTTGCCGAGATCGAGGCAGTGACCGTCCACGACGTGAAGGCCGTCGAGTACTACATCGGCCGTCGCCTTGAAGCCATCGGCATCTCCAAGCTGACCGCGCTGGTGCACTTCGGGTGTACCTCCGAGGACATCAACAACCTCGCCTACGCCCTGGGCGTCCGCGACGCCGTCAACAATGTCTGGCTGCCCGCCGCCCGCACCCTGGTCGCCCAGATCACCGCGATGGCCACGGAATCCCGCGACGTGCCGATGCTTTCGCGCACCCACGGCCAGCCAGCCACCCCGACCACCCTCGGCAAGGAAATGGCGGTACTTGCCTGGCGCCTGACCCGCCAGCTGGACCGCATCGAGGCCACCGAGTACCTGGGCAAGATCAACGGCGCCACCGGCACCTACGCCGCGCACTACGCCTCGGTCCCGGCGGCCGACTGGCAGGAAGTCTCACGCACCTTCGTCGAGGGCCTGGGCCTGAGCTGGAACCCCTTGACCACCCAGATCGAATCCCACGACTGGCAGGCCGAGCTGTACGCGGACATGGCCCGCTTCAACCGGATCCTGCACAACCTGTGCACCGACGTGTGGAGCTACATCTCGATCGGCTACTTCGCGCAGATCCCCGTCGCGGGCGCCACCGGTTCCTCCACGATGCCGCACAAGGTCAACCCGATCCGCTTCGAGAACGCCGAAGCCAACCTGGAGATCTCCAACGGCCTGCTCGACACCTTGGGTTCCACCCTGGTCACCAGCCGTTGGCAGCGCGACCTCACCGATTCCTCCTCCCAGCGCAACATCGGCACGGCCTTCGGCCACTCGCTGCTGGCGATCTCCAACGTTGCCAAGGGCCTTGACCGCCTCGATGTCGCAGCCGACGTGCTGGCGGACGACCTGGACCATAACTGGGAGGTGCTCGGCGAGGCCATCCAGATGGTCATGCGCGCCGAGGCCATCGCCGGCGTCCCCGGCATGGAAAACCCGTACGAGCGCCTGAAGGACCTGACCCGCGGCCAGCGCGTCAACGCGGCCCGCATGCAGGAGTTCGTCTCCTCCCTGGGCCTGTCCGCCGCGGCCGAGGCACGCCTGCTGGCGCTGACCCCGGGCACGTACAACGGCATCGCCTCGCAGTTGGTGGACCACCTCAAGAAGTAACAACATGCCTGCCGGAGTGATCCGGCGACTGCCACGAACAGCGCTGCCCGCGCTCCCCTTTAGGGGAGCGCGGGCAGCGCTGTTCCGTTCCCGGGACCGGCTCCGACGGCGCCCGGCGACATCCTCCGCACCGCTCACCGGCGTTGGCGCGAACGGCGCACCGCAAGCAACGCGGCGACGGCGAAGATCAGGGTCCAGGCCACGACATTGGCCAGGAGCGTGGGCACCGTGTCCGACACGGCGCCGCCGCCGGAGGCAAAGCCCTCCGTCAACGGGTACCGCACGAGCCCGGTGTAGCCGTACATCGGCGTGAACCGGGCGATATCCAGCATCGTCCCGCTGAGCGGCATGAAGACGTTGCCGAAGAAGGAGAAGAAGACCAGCAGACCGCTGGCCACACCGATTGCCGTCTCCGACTTGAAGACCAGCCCCGCTGCCATGCCGTAGAAGGCGAACATCGACGATCCGACCACGGCAATGCCATAGCTGGTCCACCAGATCCACGGCGCATCTGCCTGCGCGCCGGTGGCCAAGCCAACCAGGAAGACGATTCCCGCCGCGACGGCGGCGACGATCAACGCGACGGTGACCTTGGAACCGACGAAACCCGCCGGGCGCATCGGGGTCAATGCGATCTGCCGGCCCCAGCCGAGCATTGATTCGGTGGCAGCCGTTCCGGCGATGCCGGTCGTGGCGACGGCGGCACCGTAGGCGGCCATCGATGCCATCACGTAGAAACGGACGTTTCCGTTACCGGCCGTTTCCCCGCCGCCACCGAAGGTGTTGCCGAAAAGCAGGTACATGACCACCGGAAGCAGCAGTGCGAACATCAGGTTGCCGGTGTCGCGGGATTGCCGGGTCAGTTCGATCCGGATATAGGTCGGGTTCATTTGCCTTCTCCGGTCAGTTCGATGAAGGCGGATTCGAGCGTCGGGGCGATGATTTCCAGGTCCCTGCCTCCCAGGTCATTCAGCAGCAGCCGGGCGATGGCATCGGAGTCGCTTCCCGTGACTTCCAGGCGCGTGCCGCGCAGGGAGACTGACTTGACGCCGGGTAGTTCCCGCAGCCGTTGCAGGCGGGGGTCGGCATCGGGCGGCCCGGGCAGCTCATCGAGATCGGCGCTCACCTTCCGGCCGCCGGTCATGGCCCGCAGCTGCGCCGTCGGCCCGTCGGCGAGGACGCGTCCCTTGCCGATGAGGATGGTGCGCTCGGCGAAATCCTGCGCCTCTTCGAGGTAGTGCGTGGCAAAGACGACGGTACGCCCCGCAGATGCATCCTGGCGCATCGTGTCCCAAAACGCGTGGCGGGCCCCGACGTCCATGCCGGCCGTGGGCTCGTCGAGGATCAGCAACCGTGGATCGGGCAGCAGCGCGAGGGCGAACTTCAGCCGCTGCTGTTCCCCACCGGAGCATTTGGAGACCCGGCGCCTGGCCAGCGACTGGATGTCGGTGCGTTCCATGACCTCGTCGATGCGGTCCTTGGCCCCGTGCAGCGCGGCAATGGCGGTCACGGTCTCGCGCACGCTCAGGTCCCGCAGCAATCCACCGGTCTGCAGCACGGCGGATATATCGCCCCGGATCACAGCGGCCTGCGCACTGGACCCGAAGACCTCGACCGTCCCAGCAGTGGGTGTGGTGAGCCCAAGCATCATGTCGATGGTGGTGGTCTTCCCAGCGCCGTTGGGCCCGAGGAACGCGACGATCTCACCCGTGCCAATGTCCAGGTCGATACCGTCGACTGCTGCCAACGGCCCATCGGAGGTGCGGAAGACCTTGCGCACGCCACTCAGACGTAGGGCCGGCGCCGCGTACCCCGTCATCTGGTCACTACTTTCTCTCATGATTCGATTATTGACTGTTTTACGCCGCTGCAGAAGTTGCAGATGTCATGATCCAGCCATGACGGAAGCCATGGGTGGATCGTGGGAAGGGCTTTTCTACCCCCAAGTGTTGTAGTTGGTGATCGGATCATCGGCCTGGGTCGTTGAACCGATCACCACTTGGAGCCGTTCATGATCGAAGTAGTAGGTGGTCTTGCCCGACCCGCTACCGGTGGTGGCCTCGAAACCGTCATAGCCGATTCGTTGCGCTGGCAGGTCCATGATGTTGCCGGATTTCTTCCCCTCACCGCGGTAGAACAGGCGGCCGCTGACATCGCAGATGGAGAGGTAGTGCTTGGCCGTCTCGGCGAGGGCCACCAGTGATCCATCGGCGCAGTGCCGGTAGCTGAGGCGTCGGTCTTCGGCGGTCCGTTCGCCCGGTTTCAGGTATGCCTCGCCCTGGTCTTCCGACGTCGCCTCGACCGGGGTCGGGGCCTTGGACCACTGGGCCGCTCCTGATGAGGCGGCGGCGCTTGAGGACGCGAACGGCTCTTTGGACGGAGTCGGCGTAGCCACCGGGGTGGCCGATGGAGTCGCTGCCGGGCTCTGGGACGGGGTCACCGACGGGGTTGCCGATACCGCATGCGTCGGAGCCGCCATGCTGTCCGGCTTTGCCGCCTTGTTCAGGAACCAGATGGCTCCGATGGCGAGGACGCCGATCACCAGGACAGCCACGGCACCGATCAGGAGGGCCGGCCCCTTGCCCTTCTTCGGGGGAATCGGTTCCTGACTGAATTCCGGAACGAATTCCGGAAACTGTGCGGGCGGAGGTGGAGGTGGCGGTGCGTTAAAGGGCATGTCGATCCGTTTCAGTGCGAGTTGTCGTTGTCGGAAGTCTATTGGTGTTTCACCGTCCGGATCAGCCGCCCAGGTGCGGGATCAGGACCCGGCTCAGTGCGGCATAGCCGGTGGCCGTCGGATGCAGGACCTCCTGGGCCCGGGCGCTGGAGCCTGCCGCATTGAGCAGTGAAACCACTCCGTAGGGATTGATCCAGGCATCATCGCTGCAGGGACCGTGATCCCCCAGCGCCGCTGCCGTTTCGGGCACGAAGCGCAGCCGGTCCCCGTCGCGGTGCCCGCGCCCGACCTTGTCCACCGCCTTGGCGATGGTCGAGTTCAGCGGGGAGATCACCGCGCGTCCGCACGTCCGCTCGGCCCCATTGATGCGCCCGCAGGCGCCGGAACCGTCGAGCAGGTCGGGATAGGCCGGTACGATGACCTGCGCGCCGGTGTCATCCAGGAGCCGTGTGTATAGCGCCTCCAGCCGCGGGGCCAGGTCAGCCATCAACCCGACCGTCCTCGACGCGATCGCCGGGTCGGTGGAGCAGTCGAATGCCTCACGCACCAGGCAGTCATCGAGGAGCTCCGGAAAGCCGATGTCGTTGGCCCCGACCAGCAGCACCACTACATCGGGCCGCCGGGCACGGATGGCCGCCAACTGGTTGGGAAATTCCCGCCGCCCAGGTAACAGGTGCTCCGCGGTTCCGCTGAAGTCGGCAACTGTTGCCCGCGAACAGGCCACAACGCTCCGGGTGTCGGAGGGCCCGTCGATTCCCGCGAGCACTTCTTCCGGAGTGGCACGCAAGCGGGCCTGAACAGACTGCGTTTCCGTGGCCGGGTCCGCGATGCGAGTCCCCAAGCCGATCAGCGCCGGGGACACCAGCAGGACGGTTGCGCACGCCAACATCAGCGCCGTCGCACGCAACCACCTGCTCATCGCCGGTTCAGCGCTTCGGCGACTCCCGGCGAGTTGACCTGTGACAGCCACTGAAGCAGCTGCGGGTAGGCAGCCGGGTTGGCGGCGATGGCAGCGTGCAGCTCCTGGTGGGTTGCCGCGAGTTCTTGCAGCCGTGCCGGCGCCGTGGCCGGGCTGGAAGCCTCGGCTAACAGCAGGTCTTCCGTGTCGGACGGCTGGCCCTGCCCGCTGCCCGGGGCCAGCGAGAGGATCCACTGGCGCAGTCCATCGTAGGCGGAGGGGTTGGCCAGGATGGCCTCATGCAGGTGCGGGTAGGCACCTGCAAGTTCCTGCAGCCTCGTCGGCGCGGTCCCCGGGTTGGAAGCCTCGGCTACCAACGGATCAACGGCTGCAACCTGCTGGATCGGCTGCTGGGAGATGATCCACTGGCGCAACCCGTCGTAGGTCGCCGGGTTGGCCAGGATCGCTGCATGCAGGTACTGGTGTGCACCCGCAAGTTCCTGCAGCCGCACACCGGGCGTTGCCGGGTTGGAGGCCTCCTTCAGCATCGGGTCGACGACGGGAACTATAGGGGTCGCTCCGCGAAGCACCGTCTGCGAATCGTCGACTTCGAAGCCGGCGAGGGTTTCCTCCGAGGTTTCCTGGGACGGGGAAACGACAGCGGTCTCCTCCTGCGCTGCATTGGCCTCCGGGGCATTCCCGGCCTCGGCCGGTTCCGCATGGACCGGCCGCTGGGCGATGATCCACGCGCGCAGCCCGTCGTAGGCCGCTGGGTTGGCCAGGATGGCCTCATGCAGCTGTGGGTAGGCGCCGGCCAGTTCCTGCAACCGAGTAGCGGACGTGGCCGGGTTCGTGGCCTCGTCCAGCATGGGGTCGGCAACCGGGGCGGGATCGGCGCGCAGAATCGTGTCGTCCCCCGCTCCCCCGATGCTGTCGGAGAAGTCCGCCTTCGGCTTGACGAGTTCGGATTCGACGTCCACTCCCTCGGTCATCGGCTTTTCCTCGACTAGTTCCTCCACTGCGGTGTCGGCCTCCACCGAATCCTGCGCACCGATGATCGGCTCGGCGACCACGGCTTCGACTTCTGCTTCTGCTTCTGCTTCAGCTTCAGCTTCAGCTTCAGCTTCAGCTTCAGCTTCGGGCTCAGCCTCAGCGATGACCGGTTCCACTGGCACGATTTCCTCGGCAACCGGAGCTGTTTCGGCCTCGATCCCTTCGGTGGCGTCGCCTACCGGAACGACCGGCTCCGGCTGCTCATCCACTGCAGGCTGCTCCTCGGCGACGGTTTCTACCGGGGCTGCCTCAAGCGGGGCTGCCTCAATGGCAGCTTCCGGGACCAGCTCCGCTTCCACCGATACCGACTCAATGCCAGCGACCGGTTCGACCACGGCATGAACAAGCGCGCCTTGGACCTGACGCTGGTCGATGATCCAATCGCGCAGCCCGTCATAGGCCGCCGGGTTAGCCAGGATTGCCTCGTGCAGCTGCGGGTGTGCTCCGGCGAGTTCCTGCAGACGTACAGCGGGGGTGGTCGGGCTCGTGGCCTCGGCCAGCAACGGATCGACGGCCTCCACGGCAACCGGTTCGGCGACCGCCGGCTCCCGTGCCGGGCTGCTTGGACGCTGCTGAACGAGCCAGTCGCGCAGGTCGGTGTAGGTGGCCGGGTTGCCGATGATCGCCTCACGGGTGTGCGGGTAGTTCAGCGCCAGCTCACGTAGGCGTGCACCGGATGTGGCTGGGTTTGCCGCCTCGGCCACAGCCTGGTCGGCTCCGGCGGGGGAAGCGGCGGGCGCCGGCTGTGACGCGTCCGGTGCCTGAACCCCATCGAAGCTGAACCCACGGCTCACCTGCGGGGTGCCCTTCAGTGCCTTGTATGCGGCACGGTTGGAAGCCGGGGCCCACAGCAGGCCGAGCAGCGCAACGGGAACGACGAAGGTGATCAAGAGCAGCAGTCCTGCCATCCACCCGGTTCCGTATCCGTTGCTCGCGGCCATGATGACCACGACCAGGAAGAGCACGAAGACGATGCCGGCATAGGCGCTCAGAAGGTTGTATGCCCGTGCAGGGCTGGCGGCGAAGGACTGCTTGGCGACCATGGCACCAACGCCCATGATCACGGAGAAGAGCAGTGTCATCACGAGCTGGGCGGTGATCGGCCCGGTGGAGTAGCCGCGCATGGCGACCATCGTGCCGATCGTACTAAGGATGGAGACCGTGGCCAGCACCAGGGTCATGTTCAGCAGCAGGTGGTCCACCTGGATCCACTTGCTCTTGGGCTCCACCGGCAGCATCCGCCGGGAGATGGATGGCGCGGCGGCGGCGGCACCGAAGGGCAGCCACATGAACGCGGAGAAGACGAACTGGTCGCCGAAGAGGGTGGCGTTGGCTTCCAACCCGCTGCCCAGCGATACCAGCGCAAGGAAGGCTCCGGCCAGGCCCAGCCCGACAGCAGCCAGACGGGCCGGTTCACTCCGGGCGTAGATCCGCCGGCCCAGCTCGACCATCGGGTAGAGGACCAGCAATCCGGAGCTGATGGTCGAGAGCAGGAACCAGCTGCCCGAGCCGTTCAGGCCGACCAGCATCTTGATGAGCTGGACAAAGCCCACGAGTACGGCCAGCGCCCCAACGCCCAGCAGGACGAAGGTCCAGCGTTGGTCGCGGACGACGTCCGCGGGCTGCCCGCCCATTTCGGCCTTGCGCGGTTGGGCGGCCAGCAGCGCCCCGGCCAGGCCGAAGGCTGCGGCCTGCCCCAGCGCACCGGAGCGTTCAAGGGCACCGCCCCTGATGAGGATCATGACGAGATAAACCAGGAAAAGGACCACATAAGGAATGTTCGCGGCGATCCTCAGGTCCTGCATCTTGCGGTAGTTCCACGATGCACCGAAGGCCCCGGCCCGCCACAGATAGGTCAGGCCCAGGGACAAGATGCTCAGAATCGTGATGAGCAGGACGGCGATGCTGGAAGAAGCCTGCACGAGGTTCCCGGCCGAGCCCGGATATGTCCAGACCATGAAGAGCGAAATAATCAACAGCACTGCCGCAAGTGCATCCACGACATAGTCGCGGACGGGGATTCCAGCAAACGGGTTCGGGGTCACGGCGGGCGCTGGGTGCTGGCCCGGTGTCGCGACCTGCTGCTGGGGGGTGCCGCTGTATTGCGGCCGCGCGGAGTCCGGCGGGGGCGCCGGCAAGTTACTGGGTACGGTCATCGTTACTTTCCTGCTGTCTGCGACTGCTGCCGAACCCTCCAGCATCGTGGTGGGGTCGGCCAAGAGGGGCGCGGTGGTCTGATGATTGCTTTACTCCATTGAATCAGCAATCCCCTCTGCGGCCGGGGCTTTCATTCGTGTCCGCTGAAACGGGCGCGCATCCGCCACCAACGTCGGTTCCTGTTGCGCGCCAGCCGGTTACTCGTCTGCGAAGAAAAGCCGGGGATCAACTCCCCACCACGCATCCATGTCCCCCTCTGCGGGAGCGATGGTGAGCGTGAATCCACCGGCCTCCATCGGCAGGGGAATTTCCGGCCGGCTGGCCTTGCGTCCATCAACGGTGAACTCGCGGTCACCTTCGGTATTCCAGTTTTCATCACCCACGGTGAAGGTCACCGGTCCAGGCACGGTCACACCATCCGGGAACTCAAGGAACAGCTTCTTGTTTGTCTTCTCGGGAATCTCGACCCGCACGTTCTCGAGCCCGTATCCAAACGAGACTTGCCGTCCCTCGGTCGACCCGTCGATCAGCGGAGGATCGACGTGACGTTCGATGGCAACGTCGGCGCTCATCGTGAAGCCGTTGCCGCCCTCCCGGAAACCGTTGGCCCAGGAGCCGCTGGGTTTGGCGTCAAGAACCAGCACATAGCGCCCCGGGTCCAACTCACAGCCGGCATAGTCGCGCGACAGGTTGCACCTGAAGTCATCCTGGGTCAGCTTTCCGCCGGCGCCCTCCGCATGGACGGATACCGTCAATGTTTCATCGGATCTGAGCACGACCTTCTGCCGCTCATCGAGGTTCATCGTACGTACCGCGTATCCGGCCGAGTTGAATTCCACGGAGGACGTCGCCCCGAGCTGCAGTTCACCACCCGATGCCGTCGTGCGTTCCATGCCGAGGAAGACTAGCGTCTGCTCCGGGGTCAGTGACTTCAACCAGCTGGAGGCCATGTCGGCTGTCGTATCCAACAAGCTGACCTTCCATACACCGTCTTCCTTGACTGTGGTCAAGCCAAACTTTCCGTCAATGCTCGCCACCGACATGGCGTTTTCCATTCCGCTCCCGTCAACATCAAAGAACCCCGAACCGTTCAGGCAGGTCTGCGTGTTTTGCGAGTCTTCAATGCACTTTTCGGTGATGACGGCCCGCCCGCCGTCGCTGCCGAGGCTCACGTTCTTGGCGATGGCGTGCGCGCGATTGCCCATCACCGGACCGGCGGTGAAGTTGACGTCTCCCAGGGTCAGCTGCGGTGCGCCATACGATGCACCCGAGCTATTCCACAGCCCTCCATAGAGGTACAGTGCTGTCGCCTCGTCCTTGGCGAGGGCCGGGGCCAGCAACCGGGGATCACCCTGCGTGACGGCGTCCACCAGGGCGCTCACGCCGTTGGCTGCCGCAGTTTCGGGGTTGCTGCCGCCCGGAGAGAATTCATCGGGCAAGTATCCCCGGAAGTCCCCCGACTCGTTCGAGTCCGCGTATTGGCTCCAAGCGCCGGCCGCATCAAGTGCGCTCAGCATCGGGCTCACGTACCAGCGTCCACCGGACTTCGAGGCAACCAGGGTGATCCCGGTCTTGTTGGGACCTAATTCGGCGATGAACTGGGTTTCCTGGATGACCTCCATGTTGCCGTTGGATTCAAAACCCGCGCGCAGCACGCCTTTAGTTTCCTGCGGGCGGACCGTCATCGTGATCTCGCCCGAGCCGTAGCGGACCAGTGCATAGTCATCGGAAATCTTTGTCACCACCGGAGGGGCCCCTGAGACTGAAATGTCCACGCCATCGAGGGACAATTCGGAATCCACCGGTGCTTCGCTGGTGGTTTTGGCAATCGCTTCAGCAATTCCCTGGTCCTTGAACGTCTTTTGGACCTGGTCCGTCACCCTCATCACGGCGTCGCGTTCCCGTGGGGCGATCATGCCGTAGAGGGAAACCAAGTCCTTGCCATTGATCGAGGAGGCGATCTTCTGAGCGGCTTCCTCCGGGCTTGCGGCACCTCCGCGCAGGATGTTCTGGACGATGAAGAAGCCGGCGATCGCCGCCGCCAGAACCACCAGCACGATCGAGGAAATGACGATCAGCTTCTTGGACGGTTTCTTCCGCTGCACCGTCGAAACCGGCGGGAGCGGCGGGACCGGAGGTAGTCCGGCACCTCCTGTTGCCGGCGGCGGAGGCGGCGGCAGATGCCCGCCTCCCGGTGCGTTCGCGTAGCCCTGTGTCGACATAACTGTCCCCTGAGTTAGGTGGTGTCGACCGGCCGGGTTTCCGCGGAAATCCGGTGATCAACCCGAATAAGTGAGGGTACCGCTTCAACCCACAGCCGAAACCCGACAGCTCCCCGTGTTTGCAGGATGCGAATTCTCTGCTGCGACTCGTCGAACCATCATGAAATATGCCAATTTGAATAATACTATCCAAATGAATTTCAGCGGCACTCGAGGCCGTTGAAACCACCGTGCAGCCAAACCCATGGCACCGCTTCCCCTCCCCAGAAAGCCGAAAGCTGGGTTTTTCTGAAACTGTGCAGGACCGGGGCTCCCCGCAAAACCAATGGAAGAAAAACCAGCACGAGAGCAGGACCACCGCAAACCTCCGACACCCAACCTGGTCGGGAACGTCACGCAAATCCCTGCACAAGACCCCGACCGGTACTGTCAATTGCATGGATACAGGCGACATTACTTTCCACACCCGCAAATGGGTCAGGCCCGAAGACCTCAACGCCAATGGCACGCTTTTCGGTGGCAGCCTGCTGCGTTGGATCGACGAAGAGGCGGCAATCTACGCGATCGTCCAGCTTGGCAACGGTCATGCGGTGACCAAATACATGTCGGAAATCAATTTCGTCTCCTCGGCACAGCAGGGCGACCTGATTGAGATGGGCCTGACGGCGACGGCCTTCGGGCGCACCTCGCTGACCATGCGGGCAGAGGTCCGAAACATGTTCACACGCCAGTCGATCCTGACCATCGAAAAGATCGTCTTCGTGAACATGGGCACCGATGGCCTGCCCGCCGCCCACGGCTACACGGAGATCACCTACGACCGCGACCGGGTTCCCAGCGAGCATATCCGGCCCGTTGTCGCGCCGGAAGGCTAATCGGCTCGCTTGGCATGCGGCCTGCCCCATTGGACGCCCTCGCGTTTCACCCAGAGGGCGCAGGGGCGGATGCATCCCTTCCTGACGCGGAGGCACGCGGGCGACGGGGTAGCGCGAACTTCGTGGGGCGTCGGGAGCATCCACTTTTCGGGAGTCCTCCGGTAGACGTTGGCGATGACCTCGCAATCGCAATGACCACCGAGCTCGGCAAACTTCCGCTCGATCGCGGTGGCCCGCGGTGCCCGGGCATCGCGGTATGCCGTCGTCCATTTCAACCCGACACATTCGCGGTTGAGCATTCGGTGGACGAAGCAGGGCAGGCATTCGCCATCCAGCGGCAGCTGCTCCGGGAGTGGGAGCAGCTGGTTCTCCAGCTGGGGCGACATGTATTGATCCATGACCATTGACCTCCTGGGAAAATGGTCACCCGCCAGGCACTACACCACCTCCGCGCGTGGCTGCGGTGTGGATAAGCCGTGGTTTTGTCCTACCGGACTTTCGACTGGAAGCGGATGATCCGCTCGATCGCACCAAGAACCGCCTCGTGGCCCGCGGCGAAGCTGAGCCTGACCGCCTTGCGGCCGGCGGCCGAATCGAAGTCAGCGCCCGGGACCAGTGCGACGCCCTCCTCTTCCAGGAGTGCGGCACAATATTCGCCGGCGTCGGCGAAACTGCCCAGAGCGCCGCCCAGCTCGGCATAGAAGTAGAAGGCACCATCGGCCGGAGCCGCGGCACCCCAGCCCAGTCGGCCCAGATTGGCCAGCAGCGCTTCACGGGTTGCGGCGAATGCCTCGACCTCGCGGTCAGCCTGTGCGTATGATTCCTCATCGAAGGCAGCCAGTGCCGCATATTGGGCCGGCGCCGGAGGACAGAGCGCCACGTTGCCGGCCAGGGCATCCACCGCATCGATCAGGTCATTGGGTACCAGCGCCCAACCCAGCCGCCAACCGGTCATGCCCCAGTACTTGGAAAAACTGGAGATGACCATGGAATCGCGGCCCAGCTCCCAGGCACAGACACCGCGGGCGTCCTCGGCGCCGGGCGCTGGGTAGGTGATGCCGTGATAGATCTCGTCACTGACAAGACGCACTGCGTTTTCGGCGCACCACCTGGTCAGCGCCTCGAATTCCGCACGGGTCACCATCGTGCCCGTGGGGTTGGCCGGTGAGGCAAGGATCAGCCCGGCGAGCGGCCCGTGTTCCCGGGATGCGGCAGCCAGCTGTCCGGGAGTCGGCTGGTAGCGCGTTTCCGGACCGCAATCGATCTCCACGACATCGACGCCCAAGGCGCGCAGGATGTTCCGGTAGGCCGGATACCCCGGACGGGCCAGCGCGACCCTGTCACCGGGGTTGAACGCGGCCAGGAAACCAAGCATGAAGGCGCCCGAGCTGCCGGTTGTCACGGCGACGTTGCGGACCGGGACCTCGATGCCGTACCAGCGCTGGTAATGTCCGGCGATCGCGGCGCGCAGTTCAGTGATGCCCAGTGCCGGGGTGTAGGTCAGCGGGCGGGCTTCAGCGTGGATCCGTGCGGCAGCGGCCGAGACCGCTGCCGGGGCACCACTGCCGGGTTCCCCCGCACACAGCGAGATCACGTCACGACCGGCTGAGCGCAGTTCGGTGACCCGGGCCAAGATGCGCATCACGCCAAAGGGCGGAACCTGTGCCCGACCTGCCACCTTCAACTGCTGATTCATTGGATTGCTCCTTTGTCGGGTACCGGGGCTTCGAATTCAACATTGCCACACCGCCGAGCCCCGGTAGGATTATTGGAGAACCAGCCACGTAACGAAGGAGCACCCATGTGCAAGAAGGTCACCTGCGACACCTGCTCGAAGCCCACCTGGGCCGGTTGCGGCGAGCACATTGAAGACGCCCTGGGCGACGTGGCAGCGGCCGAACGCTGCACCTGCGCGCGCTAATCAGCCCGGTCCGCAAAAGAGGAGTTGCCATCGCCCGCGATGACAGCTCCTCTGTCATGAGCGGCGCCGCATGCCCCGTGCAGGAAGGTCCTTCCGGAGTCAGGAGCCCGGCGGCGAAGGCCTCCGGGCATGTTTCCGGCCCGGAGAACGGCAGATCCGGCTACGCTTCCCGGCCGTCGGCCCGGCGCAGGTAGATGCCCATCGGTGCCCGTCGGATCCAACGTGGAGTCACCCGTACGAGGCAGCGCAGGGCACCGAAGAACATCCCCAGCCGCCGTTCTTGGCCCGTCGTCCAGGTGTAGCCGAACCCGCTGCGCACCGTTTCCGGGAGCAGGCCGATGGTCACGAACCGGGCCAGCGGCATTCCGGCGCGCAGCCACCAAGGCGCCTTTTCGGCCCTGAGCAGCACCTCGGCGACACCGCGCGCCGTCTCATCGACCCGGAGCCCTGCCACAGCATCCTCCCAGTAGGCCCGGAAATCGGCGCGCGTGGCCGGCCACAGCCCCTCGGGCATCTGCAGGGCGCTACCCAGGACACCATATTGGCGGTAGACCCGTTCGGCAGTTTCCGGCTCGAGCCCGGAAAATATCCGCTCATACATTCCCATGCCGGACTCGTAAAGCGTTGCCGCCACCCACAGCTGCAATTGCGGGTCGAAGGCCGAATAGGCCGGGTGGCTGCCATCGTCAGCCGGCTCGGAACGGACCGGCCCGTGCGCCGCGTTGACCCGGCGACTGACCAGTTCCCGCTGTGCTTCGGTTCCGTTGGTGAGGGCGTAGATATAGGTCAAGGTCCCCTGCAGGCGACGCATCGGGTCGGTGGCGAAGCCCGAATGCCGGGCCACCCCATGGCCCACGGCCGGATGCGCCAGCTGCAACAGGACCGAACGCCCGGCGCCGACCAGCAGCACCGCCTCCGGGGCGATGTCCGAGATCCCCTCGACCCGCCTGCCTCGTCCAAACACCGTCCACCCCGCCTCATCGGCCCGCATCAGGCCTCCATCCTTCCATGGCACCGCGACCGGCCGGTTCAGCCGGGCATCAGGAAGTGCCAGCCGAGCCACCAGCAGAATAGCAAGAGCGTCATTCGGGCCGCCCGGTTTTCCCACACGATTGCTCCCAGCTCCGCCGGGCTCGCCCAGCTCCGCGGCCAGGCGGCCGGCAGCACGAAAAGCAGCAGTGCCACAACCGGCACGGCGAGGTATCCGACGATAGCCCATTCCCTGGTCACTGTGCCTTCCTCGGTGTGGTGGTGCGGGGCCACACCAGCGCGGCACATGCTCCCACCCACAGCACCGTGCCAAGCCAGCGCGAGGACGGAACCAGGAACAGCGGATCGATCAGGTCCGAGAGCGGCGGGTGGGTGGATTCCTCCCACGGGTCCAAGCGCGCCGTGAAATACATGCCCAGCTCCCAGAGGCACAGAAACAGCACGACGGCGGCCCACGCCCAGGCGGACCGGCGCAGTCGCAATCCGGACGCCCGCACCGCCGATGGCTTCGGGTTCCGCCAGCCCAGAGCAAGCATGGCGCCCAACAGCACGAGCAGCGCGACCCCCAGTCCCACCCCGGGCTGCTGGAACGCAAGGATCGTGGCCAGGCCGGGAACCAACAGCCAGGCCCACCGCCGACGGATCATCCGCGGACTATGGGCGGCCAAGCCATCGGCCCCGCCGCCCGTTGGCATCTCTCCGACGGCCAGTACGGCGGCCAGACCCAGATAGAGGGTCCCGTCGATGGGGGCACCGCGGTAAAGGTGGAAGGCCCCGGTCAGGACAAGCACGGCCACCGCACCCCGGCCCAGACGGCGCTGTCCGACACCGGAACCGGCGCCCCGGCCCCTCCCGCCCGGGTGAACCCCGCCCGCATGAACGTTGTCCATGGTCCCTAGTTGACCATCGTTTTCCTGCTCCGGCCAGAGCCTTGGGCCACCCCGGGAACCTGGCCGCCCGCAGCCCCCCGGAAAATCTTTGCCCGGGCCTCGGATTCCCGCCCGTTCCGCAGTTAGGCTCGTCCCCAACGGAGAGTCGCGAAAGGATCACCCCCCATGGCAACCACCGCTCCAGCACAGCCGATACCCACAGGTGCACCCATCCTCATTCCCGCGGGAAAGACCTTCAGCCCCACCGAAATCACCTTCTTCCAAGGCAAGGGCAACAGAACGCTGGAGCAGGCCATCGACGAGGCAGATGTGCTGGTTTCCTGCCCGCATTCGGGGGATGCGGTACCCGAGGAACTGGCACCCTTCCTGGCCCCGGAATTCACGCACCGGCTCCAGTTCGATTACAGCGACAGGACAACCGGTCCGGTGGTCCGGGCCTGGGCGGAGATCGATCCGCGCATCATCTACGTGGAGAATCCCCATCCCCGACTCTTGCGGGACCCCAACCGCGCCAAGCCCGCCGATCTCGCGGCCCAACTGCGCCAGGCCTTCGAGCGCGTCCGTGCCGCTGGAGCTTGGAACCGAGTCGATTTGACCGGCATCGACACAATCCGACCGGTGACCTTTTCGTTTTACCCGCTGCTGAAGGTCCCGGGCAGCGACGCCGAGCTGACGGCCATGGTCAAGGCCTTCGAGCAGGTCGCCGAACGCGGGCTGGGCGTCTACGAGGCGACCCGCGATTCGCTGCGCACCGCCATGCTCACCGCCGCAATCAAGCGCGCCGCGGCGACCGGGACGCAGCAGAACATCACCACGTTGTCCTTCCACGACACCATGAACCACACTGCCACCCGCGACGGGGCGGTAAACGTGGAGCGTGCCCCGAAGGACCGGCTGCCCGATGTCGTCGCGCTGTCCAACCGCGGGGATAAGCAGGGCAACCGCCGCGGATCCGAGGTCATCACCATGGACCCCGACCAGCTGCGCACCCTGGCCGAATGCCACCGGATCGGCTTCAACGTCTCCGATCCGGCTGCCGTCGCGCTGAACACCCCGTACCTGGGCAGCCAGGAAATCATCGCCGCCGGTGAGGAATTCCGCGAGCTCACGGATGCCACGTTCATCCTCACCGCCGGCACGTCGCGGGTGCGGGTGGGCGCGGTGCAGGCCGAATTCCTCCGCGAGCACCTGCTCGGCGAACGGGCAACGGCCGAACTCACCCGTCCCGGAACCGGCTGGCCGGAGGAAGACACACAGTGGACTGCAACGCTGGCCCGCCACTGCCAGACGAGCTGGGACGAGTTCCGGGCCTACCAGGCGGGGCAGGATTCCTGATTCGGATCACGCCGCGGAACCGGCCAGGAGAGGATGGCGCCCAGGACCACGCCGGGGATGATCGTGGTGACTGCCAGAATCAGCGTGGGGATGAAGAACGAGTGGTCGTAGAGCTTGGTGCCCAGCTTCGTTGAACCGCTGGCATCGAAGTTCGCCGCCGCGATCTGGGAGCCGTTGGTCGGCAGCAGGTAGATGCCGGCGAACGCGCCCACCCACATGCCCGAGAGCAGCGCGGGAGCCATCCCGGCCGCCAGGCCGATCGGAACCACGGTCCGGGTCGCCGTCGACTGGCTGGTGGTGAGCACGCAAACCAGGAACATGCCGAGGGCGAAGATCCACGGCGCCTTGGTGACAAGAGCGCCGACGCCGTTGGCGCTCATCTCCGTATGCGCTCCGAGGAACGTATCGGTCAACCAGGCCAGGCCGAAGAGCGCGATGGCTGAGACCATGCCGGCTTTGAACACGGACGTCGCCGAGACCTCGGTCAGCTTGGGCCGGCAGACCAGCACCGTCAGCGTGCCCACCAGCAGCATGATCACCTGGATCATCGGTGTCATCGCTATCGGGTTTCCGGCGGCATCCTGCGGGCGCAGGTCCTTGAACAGACCGTAGATGACGATCGCCGCCACGCCGGCGAAGAAGATCAGCGCCGCATTGCGGCCCTCCTTCGTGACGGTAACCTCCACCTTGATGGCGCCTGAGTGCATATCGGGGGAGGGAATGGTTCCGGCAGCGATCTTCGCCTGGATCTCGGGATCGTTGGCGATGTCCTTGCCCAGCCTATTGACCACGAATGCGGCGCCGACGATGCCGAACAGTGCCGCCGGAAAGGTGACCTTGATGATGTCGATCAGTTCGAAGTCGTACGGGGAAACCGCGGTCAGCGTGACCATCTCCGCCATGGCTGCGGAGACCGGGCTGCAGGCCAGCGCGATGCCGGTGGCCACCACCGAGAGCGGCAGCGGACGCGAGGGGCGGATTCCGTTGCGGTAGGACAGGTCCGAAATCACCGGAAGCAACGGGTAGAGGATGTTGCTGGTTCCGGCGCCAGCGGCGAACAGGAAGGAGACGAGCGGGGCGATGAACGTGATCCGTGTCGGATCCGCCTCAATCAGTTTCGCCGCTATCGAGACCATCCAGTCGATGCCGCCGGCGACCTGCATCGTGGCTGAGGCGACGACAACGGCCAGCACGATCAGCAACGCGTCGACCGGCGGGCTGCCCACGGGAAGGCCCACGGGAAGGCCCAGGATGAACACCAGCACGAAGACGCCCGCACCGCTTCACAGGCCCAGCCCGACACCTCTGGAGCGAGTACCCATCACGATGGCTGCCAAAACCACCAGGAGTTCGATGATGAATCGCGCCGTTTCCATGAGTCCCCTGAGTGCTTACGCCGGTGGGATGCAGGATACAGCGGCTGGAGTTGTTCCACCATGGGGTCCGGTTAAACAGCCGAGCCGACGCCCCGGATCAAGGGGGCGTCGGCTCGATGTGCCTGATGCCGTTGGTTACTCGGCCGCGGCGAGCTGGCCGCAGGCACCGTCGATTTCCTTGCCGCGGGTATCGCGCAATGTCGTGGGAACGCCTGCGGATTCGAGCCGGTCGATGAACTCGGCCGTCACGTCCTTCTCCGAGGCGGTCCAGACCGATCCCGGGGTCGGGTTCAGCGGGATCGGGTTCACGTGGACCCAGCCGCGGCCGCGGGCGTTGAGCTTGCGGGCCAGCAGGTCAGCGCGCCAGCCGTGGTCGTTCATGTCCTTGATCAGCGCGTACTCGATGGAAACGCGGCGGCCGGTCTTGACGTAGTAGTTGTACGCGGCATCCAGCGCCTCGTCTACCTTCCAGCGCGAGTTCACCGGGATCATTTCGTCGCGCAACTCGTCATCCGGCGCGTGCAGCGAGAGGGCGAAGGTGACCGGGATGTTCTCCTCGGACAGCTTGTTGATCGCCGGGACCAGGCCCACCGTGGAGACGGTGATGCCACGCGCGCTCATGCCCAGGCCCTCGGGGGCGTCGGCCGCCATGCGGTGCACGGCGTTCATCACGCGCTTGTAGTTGGCCAGCGGCTCACCCATGCCCATGAAGACGATGTTGGTGACGCGCTCGGCATCGTGCCCGCCGTCGCGTCGCTTGCCGCCTAGCCCGCCCTCGGCAATGACGCGGTTCGCCTGGACGACCTGGTCCAGGATTTCCGCGGCTGACATATTACGGGTCAGGCCGGCCTGGCCGGTGGCGCAGAACGGGCAATTCATGCCGCAGCCGCACTGGCTGGAAACGCACAGGGTCACGCGGCCCGGGTAGCGCATGAGCACCGATTCGACCAGCGAACCGTCGAACAGGCGCCAGAGGAACTTCACCGTGTCACCGTTGTCAGTGGTCAGACGCTTGACCTCGGTGAGCAGCTTCGGGAACATGACATCGGCGATCTCGGCCCGGCGGTCCTTGGGAAGGTCGCTCATGAGCTCGGGATCGGTCGTGTAGTGCTGGAAGTAGTGCACCGAGAGCTGCTTGGCCCGGAAACCGGGGATGCCCATTTCCTTCAGTTTTTCCGCGCGTTCGGCCAGAGTGAGGTCGGCCAGGTGCGTCGGCGGCTGGGAGACGCGCGCCTTGGCGGTGAACTGCAGTTGCGGGCGTCCGTCATCGCCCATGGCCTGCTTCCAGCCCTCGGCCGTCGGACGTACCTGCGCGCGGCCCTCGGCCTTGGCGCGGGACTCGGAAATCCGCATCTGCTGGGCACCTTGGGCCGCGGCACGAGCGGCGCGCTCAGATTCGTGGCGGCGCACCGTGTCTTCGTGGTGCTCTTCGCGGTCGGCGCGAGCAGCCACCGCTTCCGACGTGCGGCTGCGGGCATGCTCGGGCGCTGGTGTGTTTTCGGAGGAAGTCATCACCTCCATTCTCCCACGCATGTCCAGTCTGTGGGCGGTGAGGTTGGGCACCACGGTTCGCGCTCATGCCGCTCCCGCCACCGCGATGCGGCATCGGCCGGCACTAGTCTGGCTACATGCGCATCTGGTCCCTTCACCCCGGCTACCTCGATGCCAAGGGCCTGGTCGCCTGTTGGCGTGAAACCCTGCTCGCCCAAAAGGTGCTCGACGGGAGGACCGCCGGTTACCGCAACCACCCGCAGCTGCCCAGGTTCCGGACCTTGGATGATCCGCTGGCAGCCATCGGCGCCTATCTGGACGGGCTGGAGGCGGAGGCCGCCTTGCGCGGATACCGGTTCAACCGCTCGCTGATCCTGCGGCCGCATGCCTGCCCGGAGGAAACCCTTCTCCCGGTGCACGCCGGTCAGCTCGACTACGAAACCGACCATCTGCTGGCAAAGTTGGCCATCCGCGACCCGGCCCGGCATGCGGTTCTGGCCGATGCCTCCGGGAAGGTGCGCCCGCACCCGCTATTCACAGTGGTTCCCGGCGGGGTGGAGGACTGGGAAGTGCGCTGAGTTTCGCCCCCCGCGAGCCCGAGTTGCCCGGCTATGTCGTTTTCGCAGGCACCGATGCAAAAATAATCCGCACAATCTTCACCTAAGGAGATTGCTCCGCTCCGCTATGCACCGTAGATCAAGGGGTAGCTCGTCTGTGTCATCAGCCAGCCTGGAGGCTAAGGCACCGGGCGCAGTACTGCCATCCGGTGCCCGCCATCTCTGGGCACCGGATGGGCCGGAGACCTGCTCCAGCGCTTCGAAACGGCGACTAGAGGCTGGCTCCGGTAAAGGTCTTGGCCCTCTGGATTTCGGCATATAGCCGTGTCCGTAATTCCGCGAAACGAGGAAGGGCCCTTGTCTCAAGCTGGTCCCGCTGACGAGGAAGATCCACCGTCATATCGCATTGGACCACCGTTGGAGTCGAGGAAAGCACGATGACTCGCTCGGCAAGGTAAACCGCTTCATCTATGTCATGGGTGACGAAGATGGTGGTGATTCCCAGGTCGTTCCAAATATGACGGACCAGGTCCTCAAGTTCAGCGCGAGTCTGGGCATCGACTGCGGCAAACGGCTCATCCATGAGAAGCACATCGGGTCGGAATGCAATGGCGCGGGCGATGGCGACACGTTGCTGCATGCCCCCGGAGAGCTGCCAGGGATACGATTTGGCGGACTTCTCCAAGCCAACGTGCTCGAGGGCCTCCATGACGCGCTTTTTCCGCTCGGCCTTCGGTACCCGGCTCTCTTTGAGGGGAAGCTCGACATTGTCGGCGATGCGCAGCCAGGGGAACAGGCTCCGCCCGTATTCCTGGAACACGAGGGCCAGGCCTTCCGGGGGACCAGACACCTCCTTGCCGGCTACTACGACTGTCCCCCTGGTGGGGCGCATGAGCCCGGACATGCATTTAAGCAGTGTTGTCTTTCCGCTGCCGGAAGGCCCGACCAGACAGATGAACTCACCCTGCGCCGCAGTGAAGGTCACATCCCGAAGGGCCTCGAAGGCAAACCCACGGGAGTTGTAGACCTTTTGCAGATTCTCTACTTTTAGCATTTTGATCCTTGTATTCAGAACTAGGAGTTGCGTGCGGAGTCGCGCATGCCTTGGTACCAGGCAAGGGTGCGTCCCTCAACCAGTTGAAGCACCTGGGATGCCGCCAAACCGAGCAGTCCCAGGACGATGATTCCCGTCCACATTTCGGGGAGTGCAAAGTTCCTCTGGAACTGGATGATCGAGAACCCCAGACCGTTGGTGGCGGCGAACATCTCGCTGATCACCATGAGGATGATGCCCACGGAAAGTCCTTGGCGCAGCCCGGCAAAGATCTGCGGAGAAGCACCCGGAATGACGACCCTCAGGATCGTCCCGAAGCTCGTGAATCGGTATGATTTGGCCGTATCCACCATGACCGAATCGACGGACCGCACGCCTTCAATGGTGTTCAGGAGAATCGGCCATAGGCACCCCAAGAGCACAACGGCGATCTTCATGGAGTCGCCGATACCCATGAACAGGGAAATGATCGGAA
This sequence comes from Paeniglutamicibacter cryotolerans, assembly GCF_014190875.1. Classification (NCBI taxonomy): domain Bacteria; kingdom Bacillati; phylum Actinomycetota; class Actinomycetes; order Micrococcales; family Micrococcaceae; genus Paeniglutamicibacter; species Paeniglutamicibacter cryotolerans. The sequence goes on from NZ_JACHVS010000001.1 coordinate 1,024,062, forward strand.
CCAGAACGGGCCCTGGAATGGCCCGGAAGAGCTCCAACGTCGGCTCGCAGAATGCTCGGACTTTGGTATTCAGCCCGATGGCCGCTCCCAGAGCAATGGCTACCAGAGCGGCCAGGACATAGCCCGTCGTCAGCCGACCAATGCTGGCGAAACCATCGACGACGATGCGCGAGGATAGCCCGCCCTTGAACCAAGTTTCCGGGAAGGCCGCCAAGATGGATTGCAGGGAGGGGAAATACGGGCTGGTGTTGTTGGCGCTGAGAAACCACCAGAAAATGAAAAGAATCACAGGAACCGTAAATACATAAAGTAACTTTTTTATGATTTTCAAAGTTCTACTTCTTTCCTGAAGGACATGTGCCACGACAGCAGGCGTTTTTCGATATAGCGCGCCAAGATGTTGACGAGCACTCCGAGGAAACCGGTGACCAGGACCAATGCATACATTTTGGGTGTGTTTCCGGCGGATTCGGCCGTCGTAATGGCCTGACCAATACCGGGTGTCCCGATCATCATCTGAGCGGTGACAGTCAAGACGAGCGCCACGGACGAAGCCAACCGGAATCCCGTCATGATGAAGGGCAGTGCGGTGGGCAGCACTACGTGCCGAATGATCCCGATTCGCGTGAAGCGGTAGGATCGCGCCGTATCGGCGACAACTGGATCCACATCGATGACCCCGTAGATCGTTTGGATCAGCACCTGCCAGAACGAGGCATAGATGACCAGGATCAACGCCGATTCGTAGGCTGGGCCAAAGAGCAGCACCACCAAGGGGATGAGTGCAACGGACGGGATCGGTCGGAGGAACTCGATCGTGGAACCGAGCGCATTTCGTGCGCGCTCGCTGGAACCGATCAGGAGCCCCAGAATCGCGCCGGCCGCGGTAGCGATCAAGAGCCCAAGGGCCCACACGTACACCGTGTCGTAGATCGCCTGCCATAGAAGTGGATCCGCGAGCAGGGAAGCCAGCTGACCCAGAATGACCGTCGTCGGAGGGAGATCCTGCGCGCGGACGATTCCCAGCGGCGCCAGGAACTGGACGACCACTGCCAAAGTCGCCAGTCCGCAGAGGCCAAGGACAACGTTCTGCCCCTTGGCGGCGAAAGCTATTCTTTGGGACCGTTGACGTTGCTGCCCCAGGCCCCCCGGTCGGGTTCGTTGTGCCGTAGTCGTCGAGATGCTCATCGACCGAAGAAGCCGTCGAAATCAGGTGCCTGGGAAAGGACACCGTACTTCTGTGCCGCGTCGGCCAGTTTCTGCAGGCCGACTTCATTGGGGGCCATCGGCCACTGCGACAGCTCAACCTTTGCGGCGATATCCGGGCTCAGACCCGCATAGTCCTGGATGATCGTGCGAACCGCATCGGGGTTCTTCGTTGCGTAGTCGAAGGACTTCTCCACAGCGGCGTTGTAACGCTTGACCAGCTCCGGGTTCTCGGTGGCCGTCTTCTTGGACGTGAAGTAGTAGGCAGCGTCGAAATTCTCTGCCATGTCGGTCATCGGGCTCCCGACGATCTCTCCTCCCTCCGAGAGAATCTGCGTCCGGAACGGCTCCGTTGTCCACGCAGCATCAATTTCACCTGCAGCTAGCTGCGCCGGCATGTTGGGGTAGGGAATCTCCACGAACTTGACGGTTGAGGGATCGACACCAGCCTTCTCGAGGGAGGCCCGCATGGTGATGTCACCGAAGTTGTTCAGTGCGTTGAGCGCAACCGTCTTGCCCTTGAGGTCGGCCATGGTTGAAATACCGCTCGCCGGGAGGGCTGCAACCTCGGTGGTGTCCTTGCCCGCGAGGTTGGTCGACGTCGATCCGTTGGAGGTTACCTGAATGGGGATGCCCTTCCCATGGGCGACCATGAGGGAAACGACGTTGCTGTAGCCGAACTGGTATTCGCCGGAGACGACCGCGGGGATGATGGCTGCGCCGCCCTGCGCCAGCTGGATCGTCGGGTCCAGGTTTTCTTCCTTGAAGAACCCCTGCTGGATGCCCAGGTAGATCGGTGCGACATCCGTGATGGGAAGCAGCCCGATGGTGATCTTTTCCATGCCGGAATCACTGCCCGCTGACGCTCCCGGAACGGAAGGGCTGCAAGCGGTCAGGGAAAGCGAAGTAAACGCGACTGCCGCAATGCCCATGAAGGTGCGTCGGCCGAGAATGGAAGCTTTGGAGCGATTCATTGTTCTGGTCCTTTCGGGGAATAGGAATGCGCCTATGGGGCTGCGGGGAGGACCCCACCCCCAGGAGCGAATTCCATGAGCCTCGGACCGTGGCCATGATCCCCGGTATTTGGCGTGATGGTTGTGCCTCATCATTTTGATGGGAAGCGGGAATATGAGCGAAGGGAGTTCCCGCATATTGAGAACACTTGTGGCGCAATCCAGCATTCGGATTCATCATCTTCGGGAAATAAAAATGGTTTTGATGAGATGAAAATTATCTTTGACGGAAATTGTGGGATTCGGGTTTCCGAAACAAGGCGTCCACCTTCAGTGCGGTTCCGGCCGCTAACCATGACCACAGCACAGGAGGTGCCTCGTGAGCACAACAATCGAAACAACAGTGGTTCCCGAACCACAGGTGGACCTGGGCATCGCCGATGACGGCTTCTTCGAGGTCGAAGTCGCCGAAATCCGCCCCGAAGCCGACGGCGTCCTCTCGCTGCACCTGGCCCACCCGGCCGGGAAGCCGCTGCCCGACTGGGCTCCGGGCTCCCATATCGACGTACTGCTGCCCAACGGGCTGCTGCGCCAGTACTCGCTGTGCTCCGAGGCCGGCGCCGGACGCTGGCGCCTGGGCGTCCTGCGCGAGGCGGCGGGCCGCGGCGGATCGGCCTACGTGCACGATGACCTGCGTCCCGGGGCGCGGATCAAGGTCCGCGAACCACGCAACAACTTCACCCTGAAACCGGCACCGGAGTACCTGTTCCTGGCCGGCGGCATCGGGATCACCCCGATCCTGCCGATGCTCGCCGCAGCGCAGGAATCGGGGATCCCGTGGCGCCTGGTCTACATGGGCCGCTCCCGGAGTTCGATGGCGTTCCTTTCCGAGCTGGAGCAGTTCGGGGACAAGGTGCAGGTGCATGCCGATGACGAGGCGGGCTTGTTCCCGCTGAAGGACCTGCTGCAGGCCCCGGATGCCGGCTTCCACACCTACGTGTGCGGCCCGGGCCCGCTGCTGGACTTCATTTCCTCGCTGACCAGCGCGTGGGACGACCAGAAGCGTTTCCACTTCGAGCGTTTCGTCGCCGATCCCGCCGCCACGGCACCGGCTGCCGGGGACCACGAGTTCACCGTCGAGACCACCGAGGGCATCGAGGTCCAGGTGCCGGTGGGCACCAGCATCCTGGACGCGCTGGCCGGCGCCGGGGTGCCGGTGCTGAACTCCTGCCGCGAGGGCATCTGCGGTACCTGTGAGACCACGGTGGTCTCCGGGGAGATCGACCACCGTGATTCGCTGCTCTCGGAGGAGGAACGCGAGGCAGGGGAGACCATGATGATCTGCGTGTCCCGGTGCAAGGGCCTGCGCATGATCCTGGACCTCTAGAGCCGGGTTCCGGTGACGGGCCGCCAGATGGCGGTTGCAGGTGCAGGTGCATGTGCATGTGCATGTGCATGTGCATGTGCATGTGCATGTGCCACCGGTGTACCCGACAACTTCGCATCCCTCGAGGATGCGGGCTGGCAGGTCCATGCCTACGGTCCCACCGGTGTTCCCCGCGCACTCGCCTTGGCTGCCGAACACGGACTGGCGGTGCGGACCTTTCCCGCGGCCCCGCACCGCCACCTTCCCGACGGGGCGGTGGTGCTGGTTCGGCCAGACATGTTTGCCGCGCACTTCGAACGGGACGACCGGAACGCCGGCTAAACGCGGCCTTCCGGTGCCGGCACGTTGCCTGCGTCGCCGTGGCCCTGCAACAGCTGGACCATGGCGGAGGTATTCCTGATGAACACCACCAGCCAGGCGAAGACGATGCCCGATACGGCCAGTTCAAGCGCCGTCACGTTGTAGTAGTGCAGCGGGTGCCACAACACTGTCGCCCCGGCAATGCCAACCACTGCCAACAGGCTCAGCAGCACGAACGCCTTCGGAAAACCCGGCAGCCACAGCGGCACCCCCAGCAGCAGCACCAGCAGGAACCCGGCAGCCACCCGCACGAACGCCGTGTGCACCGGCTCGGCCACGCTGATCGGAACCAGCCCGATTCCGACCATGCAGAGCCCCGTCCCGATCAGGCAGGCCCGCACCACCTTCGGCCGTGGCAGCAGCACCCGGCGCAGGCCGGCAGCGGCAGCGGCGCGCTGCCGCAATTGCGCATAGCCGACCAGGTCGCGCACGATGAAAGAGGTGAGCGTGGTCAACAGCAACCCGGAGACGGTGATGGTGGTGTTGAACGTCCAGAAAGAGGTCAGCCCGGCAGTGCCGGTGCCCAGCTCGCTGAACATGCTGTGCCACCACAACGGGTTCTCGGCGAAGAGCATCGAGACCAGCATTCCCGCCCCCATGAACGCAGCCAGCAGCACCGAAAGCGTGGCGGCGCTGATCCGGGCACCGGAGTTGTAGCCCAGGTAACCGGCGATGCCGGCGGTCAGCGCAATCATTACGCTTCCTGCCATCCAGTCGACTGTCAGCCCGAAAAACGCGTCCTGGAAGACCCTGAAGATACCCAGTGCGGCCATGACCGCGATGGATCCATGCATCACCGCCAGCGCGGCATGGTCGGTCAGCCGCCGGTAGAGCGGCCGGGCGCCGAGCCATCCGTCCTTCACCCCGAGCATGGTGCTGTAGCCCAAAACGCATCCCGTGGCGGCTGCGCCTCCGCCGAGCAGCGCTGCATACAGGGCAATCGACGCGTCACCGGCCAGCGGCGGCCGATAGCCGCGGAAGGCAATGACCCCGACGAAGGCGGCAACAGCCGCGGAGGCGAGTCCCACCCAGATCGACCGGGCTTCAATGCCAATCTGTTCGGCCGGCACGGGGTTTCCCGCGGGGACAGTTCCCTCGTCTTGCGTGACCATGACCGCGCGCACCTCCCTAGAGGTGCCGGACGGCGCCGGCACCCGATTCACTGCCTGCCTCGATTCTTCCACGCAGGACCAGGCCCCTGTCACGAATGTTGATTGACACACCGGCCCAGCTCGCGTTCACTGGAGCCAATGGGCCCCGCCGACCCCCACCAGCCGCCGGAGCAGCCCCGTCGATCAGCGAGAAGGGGAACGATGCTGAGACTCACCGGCAGCCTGGACACCGCCTCCGACGCGTTCATGACCAACGAGCGGGAACAGGTTCTGCTGGTGGAGCAGCTGCGCACCCGGCTCGCCGCAGCGGCCCTCGGCGGTCCGGAGAAGTCCCGGACCCGGCATGTGGAACGCGGCAAGCTGCTGCCGCGGGAACGCGTTGACCGGCTGCTGGACCCCGGCTCCCCGTTCCTGGAAATCGCACCGCTGGCCGCGGATGGCATGTACGGCGGGGAGGTCCCGGGCGCGGGAATCATCGCCGGCATCGGGTTGGTGCACGGACGGCACACGCTGGTGATCTGCAACGACGCAACTGTCAAGGGCGGCACCTATTTCCCGATGACGGTCAAGAAACACCTGCGGGCGCAGGAGATCGCCCACGAGAACCGGCTGCCGTGCATCTACCTGGTCGATTCGGGAGGAGCGTTCCTGCCGATGCAGGACGAGGTCTTCCCCGACCGCGAGCACTTCGGACGGATCTTCTACAACCAGGCAACGCTCTCCGCCGCCGGCATTCCGCAGATCGCTGCGGTGCTCGGCTCCTGCACGGCCGGCGGCGCCTACGTGCCGGCCATGAGCGACGAAACGGTGATAGTGCGCAACCAGGGCACCATCTTCCTCGCCGGCCCGCCGCTGGTGAAGGCCGCCATCGGGGAGATCGTCACCGCCCAGGAGCTCGGCGGCGGCGACATGCATGCCACCGTCTCCGGCGTGGTGGACCACCTGGCCGAGGACGATGAGCACGCGTTGGCCATCGTGCGCGACATCATCGGTACATTGCCTCCACCACCGGCCCGGGAACATCCCGCGGTGCAGGAACCGCTCGCCGATCCAAGCCAGCTATACGGGGCCGTCCCGGTGGACGTGAACGAGCCCTACGACGTGCACGAGGTGATTGCGCGGATCATCGACGGCTCGGTCTTCCACGAGTTCAAGGCCGGATACGGTCCCACCCTGGTCACCGGGTTCGCCCGCATCCACGGGCACGAGGTCGGTATCGTGGCGAACAACGGGGTGCTGTTCTCCGAATCCGCGCTCAAGGGCGCTCACTTCATCGAGCTCTGCGACCAGCGCGGGATCCCGCTGGTGTTCCTGCAGAACCTCGCCGGCTTCATGGTCGGAAAGGACTATGAGGCGGGCGGCATCGCCAAGCACGGAGCGAAGATGGTCACCGCGGTGGCCACCACCCGCGTCCCGAAGCTGACCATCATCATCGGCGGCTCCTTCGGAGCGGGCAACTATTCGATGTGCGGACGGGCGTATTCCCCGCGCTTCCTGTGGATGTGGCCGGCGGCCCGGATCTCGGTGATGGGCGGCAACCAGGCCGCCTCGGTGCTGGCCACCGTCAAGCGCGACGGCATCGAGGCGGCCGGTGGCACCTGGTCGGCCGGGGACGAGGAGGCGTTCAGGGAACCGCTGCGCGGGCAATACGAGTCGCAGGGCAACCCCTACTATTCAACGGCAAGACTCTGGGACGATGGCATCATCGACCCGGCCGACACCCGGCGCGTGCTGGGCATGGCACTGGGCATCTGCGCCGGCGAAGAGCTGCCGGCGACCTCCTTCGGCGTCTTCAGGATGTGAGCCCCATGAACCCGAGGCACGAGCCTCCCACCACGGCAGCGGCCACCTTTACCCGGGTGCTGGTGGCCAACCGCGGCGAAATCGCCGTACGCGTGATCCGCACGCTGCGCGAACTGGGCATCGAATCGGTGGCAGTGTATTCCGACGCCGACGCCGACGCCCGGCACGTCACCGAGGCCGACCTGGCCGTGCGGGTGGGGCCGGGTCCTGCGGCGGAGAGCTATCTGGATACCGATGCCATCCTTGCGGCCTGCCGGGCAACGGGCGCGCAGGCCGTGCACCCCGGTTACGGTTTCCTCTCCGAGAACGTCGACTTCGCCCGGGCCCTGGCTGCGGCCGGCATCGTGTTCATCGGCCCCGGGGAACACGCGATCCTGCTCATGGGTGACAAGATCCGGGCAAAGAACCACGTGGCCGCATACGGGGTTCCGGTCGTGCCCGGGCTGGCCGAACCCGGACTCACCAACGAACAGCTGGCCGCCGCGGCACCCGGGATCGGCTTCCCGCTGCTGATCAAGCCCTCGGCCGGCGGGGGCGGCAAGGGCATGGTCGTCGTGGACGGGCCCGGGGATCTGGCCGAGGCTCTGGCCAGCGCCCGGCGCACGGCAGCCAGCGCATTCGGGGACGACACGCTGCTGCTCGAACGCCTCGTCGCATCCCCGCGCCACATCGAAGTCCAGGTCCTGGCCGACACCCACGGGAATACGGTGTTCCTCGGCGAGCGCGAGTGCTCGTTGCAACGCAGGCACCAGAAGGTCATCGAGGAGGCTCCTGCCCCCCTGCTTGAGTCGTTGCCCGATGGCGCGGACATCCGCGAACGGATCGGCCGGGCAGCCGTGGCTGCCGCGGCGTCCGTCGGCTACGTAGGGGCCGGGACGGTGGAATTCCTGGTTTCGGACGAGGCACCCGGTGAGTTCTTCTTCATGGAAATGAACACCCGGCTGCAGGTCGAGCACCCGGTCACCGAGGAGGTCGTCCGCATCGATGGGCGGCGCATCGACCTGGTGGCCTGGCAGCTGCGCATCGCCGCGGGGCAGCGCCTGGACTTCACCCAGGACGATGTCACGTTGCAGGGGCACGCCATCGAGGCACGGCTCTACGCCGAGGAACCGGCCCGCGGCTTCCTCCCCTCCACCGGCACCGTGCTTGCGGTACGCGAACCCACCGGCGGGCAGGTGCGGGTGGATTCGGCACTGGCGGCCGGCACCCCGGTTCCCCCGTTCTACGATCCGATGCTGGCCAAGGTCATCGGCACCGGTCCGGACCGCGCGGCTGCGCTGTCCACCCTGGAACGGGCACTGGCCGGGACGCTGGTGCTGGGCGTGAAGACCAACACCGAATATCTGCGCCTGCTGCTGGCCGACCCCGACGTGGTGGCGGGGAGGCTGGACACCACGCTGATCGAACGCCGGCTGCCGGAGCTGGAGTTTGCCACGCCCTCCCCCGCGACACTGGCGCTGGCGGTACACCTTCACCTTGCGTCGTCACCCCGTTCGGGCGGACCTTGGGGTGCCGATGACGGGTGGCGGATCGGCGGGGCGCAACTGCTGCGGCTCACCGCCGAGGTCGACGGCGCGACCCACCTGCTCGGCGCCACCTGCGACGGGGAGCGCAGCACCATCCACCACGCTGGCGAGACCTACTCCGTGGCACCGGCTGGGGTCGGTTCCTTCGCCGTCAACGGCCTGCTGCTCCCGGTAGATTCGGCCACCGGACCGGACGGAACAGTGTGGATCAACCACGCGGGTTGGTGCGGCGCCGTCTCCTTCCCGACCCGGCGTCAGCTGCTGGATCGCCGCCTCGAGGGCCTCGGCCGGGAATCTGGCACCGTCTCGCCGCAGGTCCGCAGCCCCATGCCCGGAACCGTCATAGCGGTGGCTGTCACCGATGGGCAGTCGGTCGAGACCGGTGATCTGCTGCTGGTCATCGAGGCGATGAAGATGGAACACCGGTTGACGGCGCCCACCCCCGGAATGGCGGAGATCGGGCATCTGCGGGTCGGCGATCTGGTCAAGGCAAACCAGCTCGTGGCAAGCATCGGTACGGAAAAGGAGACGGCACGATGAGGGGACCACTCGAACGGGGCCCGGCGCTCCTGTTCTGTCCGGCCAACAGGCCGGACCGCTACGCCAAGGCGCTGGAACGCGGCGACGCGGTGATCCTCGACCTGGAGGATGCCCTCACCCCGGCGGACCGCGCCACAGCCCGGCAGCAGGTGCTTGAACATCCACTGGATCCGGGCCGCACCATCGTGCGGGTCAACCCGGCGGGCACGGCCGACTTCGCCCAGGACCTGCAGATGCTCTCGCACACCCGCTATACGACGGTGATGCTGGCCAAGACCGAAACCACGTCGGACCTCGATGCGCTGGCCGGCTTCAAGGTGCTCGCGCTGTGCGAGACGGCCCTCGGGGTACTCAACGCCCCCCGGATAGCCGCCCACCACTCCACCGTGGCACTGATGTGGGGAGCGGAGGACCTGATTGCCTCCCTGGGAGGGTCATCCAGCCGGAATGCGTCCGGCACCTACCGGGATGTGGCACTCCATTCCCGCTCACGGGTTCTGCTGGCCGCCGGAGCCCACGGGAAGCTGGCCATCGACTCCGTATTCCTGGACATCGCCGACCATCCGGGGTTGCTGCACGAGTCCCGCGATGCCGTGGCCTGCGGGTTCGGGGCCAAGGCTGCCATCCACCCGGGTCAGGTCCCGTTCATCCGCGAGGGATTCGCCCCCTCGGCCGCGGAGCTGGAGCTGGCATCGAGCGTGCTGGCCGCGGCACACGGCCGCGGCGTCTTCGAATTCGGGGGCCGCATGATCGATGAGCCCCTGCTGCGTCATGCCCGGTCGGTGCTGGCCCGGTCTGGAGCCACCCCACCTGTTCCAGCCGCTCCCCCTCCAACCGCCGAATAGAAAATGAGGTCAGCATCATGAGCGCTCCGTCAAAGGGCAAGCTGAGGGCAGATGCCGCGGCGGCCCTGGAATCCGTCCTGGCCGACGGGATCACCATTGCCGTGGGCGGCTTCGGGCTCAGCGGCAACCCCACCGACCTGATCCACGCCGTCCGCGACTCCGGGATCCGCAACCTCACCATCGTGTCGAACAACATGGGCGTGGACGGCAAGGGCCTGGGACTACTCATCGACGCGGGACAGGTCTCCAAGGTGCTGGCCTCCTATGTCGGGGAGAACAAGCGCTTCGCCGAGGAGTACCTGTCCGGGAAGCTTGAGGTCGAGTTCGTTCCCCAGGGCACCCTGGCCGAGCGCCTGCGTGCCGGAGGCGCCGGCATACCGGCCTTTTATACAAGGACAGGGGTCGGGACGCTGGTCGCGGAGGGGAAGCCGCACGAGGAGTTCGACGGGCAACTCTACGTGCGTGAACGCTCGATCGTCACGGACCTCGCGCTGGTCCACGCACACGCGGCGGACACCGATGGGAACCTCACCTACCGCTACACCGCACGGAACTTCAATCCGGTGGTGGCGACGGCCGGAAGGGTGACGGTCGCCGAAGCCGAGGTCATCGTCGGGCCAGGAGCCATCGACCCTAACCACGTCGTCACTCCCGGGGTCTATATCCAGCGCCTGGTCCAGGCCATCGACCGGGTCAAAGACATCGAACAACGCACGGTCCGCCCACGGCCCTCCACCAGAGGTTAGCCCAGACCCCCTCCTCGAGCGTGAGATGGCATCTGGCTACTCCGGTGCGGAGCGGTTTCCTATGCCCTGGCATCGGTCACAGGGTTGCTCGGCGGCCGAGTCTCCGACCGTGGCAGCGATGGCGTGAAACCGGGTGTCAGGGGTGTGGATGGGGTGTTGAAATGGCGTCGCAGACTCGAAATTAAACATTAGAAACTGTTGATATTAGATCTGAGACACATGTTGAAACATCGGAAATGGTTCCATTACCTTCGCGATCAAACGCTAAAAATGCAGGTCAGGAAAGAAATATCGAGGAGATACAGTGTATTTTTCGACATGTGACGTCGCTTAAACTTGTAAAAGTGCGTTTCATACTTTCAATGTTTACTTCCACATCGCCTAAGATGGACAAATGGCATGGACTCCCGAGAATCTTCAATTCCTTCTGGCGCGACTACGTGCCAACACCGGTGACATCACCGACGTCGATGTCCGCAAAGCCGCACAGGGAAGTCCCGACCTCGCCGAAACCCTGAGTGCTTTCGGTAACAGCCCGGACGGGGGAACCATCGTTTTGGGGCTGGACGCGGACAACGGGTTCATCGCCACCGGGGTCGAGGATGCCGGCACCCTGGAGGCGGTAGTTTCGTCCCAGGCGCGCACGGGCGTCGTCCCCCGGGTCCGAGTCTCCTTCGAGCGGACGGTGCTCGACGGAGAAACTATCGTCATCGCCACCGTCGCCGGCCTTTCCACACACGCCCGGCCATGCCGGACCAGCCAGGGAAACGTCGCTTATTTGCGACATCCCGATGGCAATTGCCGCATGTCCGAACAGGAGATCGAACAGGTTTCGGCATCCGGGCGGCGCCCCCGGTTCGATGCGCAGCCCATCGATGAGACTTCCCCTGCCGACCTCGACCCCCAGCTGCGGGACCAGTTCCTCCATGTCGCCCGGTCAACGTCGAGGCGCTTGAGCGATTTTTCCGACGCGGACATCCTACGTTTCAAGCGGGTCATCGAACCCCACGGCGACAGGCTGACCCTTGCCGGGCTGTACGCGCTGGGCAGGTACCCGCAGCAGTTCGAACCACAGCTGTCCATCACCGCCGTGGCCGAGGCACCGGCGCCGGGAGGGAGCCGCAATCTCGACCGTGCGGAATTCGACGGACCACTGCCCGAGCTGCTCGACCGGGCCGTGGAGTGGGTCCAGCGCAACACCCGTACCGAGATCCTCTTCGCTTCCGACGGCCACGGACGGGACGAAACCGAGATTCCCATGGTCGCCGTGCGCGAACTCATCGCCAACGCACTGGTGCACCGCGATCTGGGTCCGCACACCGCCGGGAAGAACATCCATATCCGGCTCACCAACGACCGCCTGACCATCACCAGCCCCGGCGGGCTCTGGGGCCTGAGCCGAGACCAGCTCGGATGGCCGGGCGGGAAGTCGGCGGTGAACGAGTTCCTGTACGAGATCTGCAAAATGACGCGCACCGCATCGGCGCACCGCGTCATCGAGGGCGAAGGCGGCGGACTGTACGAGGTCAGGCAATCGCTCAAGGACGCAGGACACCGCCACCCCGGTTTCCACGACAGCGGCGTCCGCTTCACCGCTTCGGTTCCCCGCCGCACACCGATCTCTTCCAGTGACCTGCACTGGCTCCATGTCTTGCCGGCCAGCACCCGACTGTCGGAAATCCAACGGCAGGTCCTGGTGTCCATGCGCAACGGCCACACCTGGACCGAACAGCTGGTCCGCGACGAGTACACCCCCGTCGAGTCCACACATGCCCAGGCCACCTTGCAGGGGCTGGTTGCCGAGGGCCTGGCCATTGCCATCGGCGGAGGCCGGACTCCCTCCTATGCCATTTCCCCGGTGCTGGCATCCATGCCCTCCGGTGCACTCCAGGGAACGGCATCCTCCCGTGCGCCCCGACACGTGCAGAGGTCCGCCGGCGACGAGCCAGCGGCCGGCCCGCGCGCGGGCACCGCCGCTGTCCCGAAGAAATCAAAGAACGCGGACACCATCCTGGGCGAACTGAAGGCCGGGCCGCTGGAGGTGGCAGACATTTCCACCCGGACCGGGCTCACACCCAACCAGATCCGCTATGCCCTGTCCCCGCTGCTGAGTTCCGGGACGATCATGCGCGATGGCGGACAGGGGCACAAAGTCACCAGCTACCGCCTGGCCGGCCAGTAGCACTGCGGGCAGTATCGCCGCCGTTCGGCAGATGGCGCAGATCACCCGCTGGCCGTGCATCGGAACGAGGCGCCCTGGAGCAGATTGTGCCAAGCTATTGATGCACCGACAGGGGCTTTCATCAAGCCGTACATCTGCGGTGCAGCATCGAGAAGGAGAACCCAATGCGCGTGAATCCATACTATTCAAATAACACGAGCGATCCCAACGTCCACCACGTTCAAAGCGATTGCCCGACAGGCCAACAGATCTCCGCCGAAAACAAGCGATTCGGTACGAACGGGTACCCCAAGTGCAAGCAGTGCGCGGCGAAGTAGTTCAGCAACCCCGCCCGGGACCCGGGCGGACGCACTCGGGCCCCTGATTCCGAAGGACACGATGACTGAGCCGTCTACCAGCCCGGTACCCTTGAAACCATGACCGGCCCCAGCCACCGTGGAGATCCCGCCGGCAAGCCGACGCGGGCCGAGAAACGTGAGTACTACAGCACCATCACGGCCCGTGCCGCGGCGCGCAACGGCATGAGCGAGGCCGAGTACAGGAAGTACGCTTCGCGGGTCGGCACCCGCCCGCATCCCCTGCACCGGCCCGCCGGACTACTGGGTATAAGCATCGTCATCACCCTGATCACCGGCGCGACCTTGGTGGTCTCCGCCATTCAATGGGCGGTCAACCGCGTTAATATCATGGCCTCGTTCTGGCTCATCGTCGTGTTCCTGGTGGGGCTGTGCATCTGGTCGTGGTTCCTGGTGGCGCATGAATACCGCACCTCCCGGAACCGGCGGCGCGACTCGGTGACCCTCATGGACCAGGGACACTCCGCCGTCGACGATGGACCGGATCCCGGCGGCCCGGTGATCTAATTGCCCGGCGTCAGCTGGCAGGGAACTCGATGATCTCGCTGCGGATCAAAAAGCGCTTGCCCTCCGGCGCCTCCACGGAGAAGCCCGAACCGCGCCCGGCCACGACATCGACGGTGAGCCGGGTGTGTTTCCAGTACTCGAACTGCTCTCGGGACATCCAGAAGTCGATTTGCCCCAGCGGTGCACCCGCGGCGTCATCCAGGGCGAAGACGCCGAGCCTGATGTCCGAGTCCCCGGTCCGGAACTCCCCGGCGGGGAAGCACATCGGCGAGGAGCCGTCGCAGCAACCTCCGGACTGGTGGAACATCAGCGGTCCATGCCGTTCCCAGAGCAGGCGCAGCAGTTCCACGGCGCTGGGGCTCAGCCCCACCCGGGAGAAATCCTCCCCGGGAATCGTTGGTGCTGCCTCAATGGCGGTTTCCATGTCGTTCCTCCCTGCCTTGTTGGGCCAAGTCCACGGCCCGGGTGCGCACCGGTGGGCGCGGTCCGGGCCGTGGTCGTGGGGTGGGCCGTGGTCGTGGGGTGGGTGTTTTCCTACTGCCGTTCAGGAGACAGTCTGCGCCCGTTCGCCGACGTAGTCGATGACCACGCGGCCGTCGATCTTCGCATGGATCATCTCGTCGAAGACGGCGTTGATGTCATCGAGCGGACGGGTCTGGATGGTCGGCTTGATCTTGCCTTGGGCGTAGAAGTCCAATGCCTCGATCATGTCCTGCCGGGTGCCCACTATGGATCCGCGGATGGTCAGGCCCTTGAGCACGATGTCGAAGATCGGTGCCGGGAATTCCCCCGGCGGCAGGCCGTTGAACACTATCGTTCCGCCGCGGCGGGTCATATTGATGGCCTGGCCGAAGGCGGCCGGGTGCACCGCGGTGACCAGTACGCCGTGGGCACCACCGGTGGCCCGCTGGATGGCCTCGGCCGGGTCCTCGGCAAACGCGTTGACCGTGACCTCGGCGCCGTGGCTGCGGGCCAGCGCCAGCTTCTCCTCGGCGACGTCGACCGCCGCGACACGCATTCCCATGGCAACGGCATACTGCACGGCAATGTGGCCCAGGCCGCCGATGCCGGAGATGACCACCCACTGGCCGGGTTTCACCTCGGTCTGCTTCAGGCCCTTGTAGACGGTCACTCCGGCGCAGAGAACGGGGGCGATCTCATACGGGTCCGCGCCCTCCGGGATGCGGGCAGCGAACTTCACGTCCACCAACATGTACTCACCGAACGAGCCGTCCACCGAATAGCCGCCGTTCTGCTGCGATTCGCAGAGCGTTTCCCAGCCGGTGCGGCAGAATTCGCAATTGCCGCAGGCACTGGCGAGCCAGGCATTGCCGATCAGGTCACCGATCTCCACCTCGGTGACTCCCTCGCCGAGCTTGACGACGTTGCCGACACCCTCGTGTCCCGGGATCAGCGGCAGGTTCGGCTTCACCGGCCAGTCGCCGTGTGCAGCATGCAGGTCGGTATGGCAGACGCCGGAGGCGACGAGTTTGACCAGTACCTGGCCTGGGCCCGGTTCCGGAATGGGGGCGTTTCCTACTTCGAGTTGCTCGCCGAACGTGTTGACGATGGCCGCGCGCATGGTTCCCATGAAATGTCCTTAGGTTGGGTTCCGGGCATGGGCGCGCCAAAGACGCCTTCGTCGCACGATTCGTGCGCCCCTGCCCGGACTGGGTCTGGAGGGGGGTCGTACCGGAGGTGGCAGGGGCAGTGCTTAGAAGAAGCCGAGCTTGTTCTCGTTGTAGGAGACCAGCAGGTTCTTGGTCTGCTGGTAATGGTCCAGCATCATCAGGTGGTTCTCCCGCCCGATGCCCGATGACTTGTAACCGCCGAAGGCCGAGTGTGCCGGATACGCGTGGTACTGGTTGACCCAGACGCGTCCGGCCTGGATGTCTCGGCCGGCCCGGGAGGCGGTATTGCCGTTGCGGCTCCACACACCGGACCCGAGTCCGTACAGGGTGTCATTGGCGATGGAGATGGCATCGTCGTAGTCGGAGAAACGGGCCACCGAGACGACGGGTCCGAAGATCTCCTCCTGGAAGACGCGCATCTTGTTGTGGCCCTCGAAAATGGTCGGCTGGACGTAGTAGCCGTTGGCCAGGTCGCCCTCCAGCTCGGCGCGGGCGCCACCGGTGAGGACCTTCGCGCCCTCCTGCTTGCCGATGTCCAGGTAGGAGAGGATCTTTTCCAGCTGGTCGTTGGACGCTTGGGCGCCCATCATGGTGTTCGTGTCCAGCGGGTTGCCCTGGATAATCGCCTCGGTGCGCTTGATGACGTCGCCCATGAACTGGTCGTAGATCGAGTCCTGGACCAGCGCGCGCGACGGGCAGGTGCAGACCTCGCCCTGGTTCAGCGCGAACATGGTGAAGCCCTCCTGGGCCTTGTCGTAGAACGCGTCGTCATGTGCGGCAATGTCCTCGAAGAAGATATTCGGAGACTTGCCGCCGAGTTCGAGGGTGACCGGGATCAGATTCTCGGAGGCGTACTGCATGATCAGTCGGCCAGTGGTGGTCTCACCGGTGAACGCGATCTTGCGAATGCGCTTGGAGGATGCCAGCGGCTTGCCGGCCTCGACGCCGAATCCGTTGACGATGTTCAGCACGCCGGCCGGGAGCAGGTCGCCGATGAGCTCCATCAGCACCAGGATCGACACCGGAGTCTGTTCGGCGGGCTTGAGCACGATGGCGTTGCCTGCCGCCAGGGCGGGGGCGAGCTTCCACACGGCCATCAGGATCGGGAAGTTCCAGGGGATGATCTGCCCGACCACACCCAACGGCTCGTGGAAGTGGTACGCGGTGGTGTGCTCGTCGATTTGTGACAGCCCGCCCTCCTGGGCCCGGATGGCCCCGGCAAAGTAGCGGAAGTGGTCCACGGCCAGGGGCAGGTCGGCGTTGAGGGTTTCGCGCACCGCCTTGCCGTTATCCCAGGTTTCCACCACGGCGAGCATTTCGAGGTTGTCCTCGATGCGGTCGGCGATCTTGTTCAGGATGACGGCGCGTTGGGCCGGGCTGGTCTTGCCCCAGTCCGGGGCGGCGGCCTCCGCCGCATCGAGCGCCGCGTCGATGTCCTCGGCCGTACCGCGGCCCACCTCGCAGAAACCCTTGCCGGTGACCGGGGTGATGTTCTCGAAATAGCCGCCCTTGATCGGTGCCTTCCATTCACCGCCGATGTAGTGCTCATAGCGGGACTTGAACGAATAAAGCGAACCTTCGGTGCCTGGTGCTGCGTAGACGGTCATGACTACTCCTGTGTCGATGGCTTGAACTGCTGAACGTGACGCTACCCACTCCAACGTTGCGCCCACGTTGCACGCCAACGGCCCATGATTCGGGCCCCGGCCTACCGTCCCGTGGCCCGAAGCCGCTCCAGCCGCGCGACAACCACCGCCCGGTGCGGGGATCTGCCCCCGAGCACCTGCAGCGCGGTTTCCAACAGCTCCTCGTCATCGAGGGTTTCGGGCAGTCCGAGGTAACGAACCAGCTGCCCGGCCGTGGCATCCTGCAACATGGCTTGGCGCAGCGCCCCGGATACCTCTGCCCGGATCTCCGCGATACCCGGGGCCTCAGACCGCGCCAGCACCGGACCCGCATAAGCCTCGAGTGCAGCATCGAGATCACCTGTGGCTACCGCGTCGGCGACCTCCCGGGCGTCGAGCATGACAGCCTGGCCAAGTCGGTAGGGCCGGGACGCGGGGACGAATCCCGCATCGACACCTGCCATGGCCTTGCGGAGCCGGACCATTTCGGCGCGCAGCGTGCCGGCGTGGGCTGCCTCCGGATCCAGTACGAGCAATTCGGCGAGTTCCTCGCTGCCCAGCCCGTGACGGTGCCAGGCCAGCAGGGTCAGGATTTCGGCGTGCCTCAGGCTGAGCTCGGCGGTTCCGTCCGCCCCGGACACCGCCGGTGGAACCGGGCCGCCCACCCTCAGCCGGGGCACTCCGCCGCCGACGAATGATGTGGGACCCACTACTGGCGTTGCTTCCGGCCCCGGATCGGTGCGGGTCATGAGGTATCCGGGTTTTCCCGGTCCGGCAGCCGGTGGCGCCGCAAACTCCATCGCCGGTTCCCGGCTGCGGTCACCGGTGAACGACTGCCACCTCAGCTCGGATTCGGCGGCCGCAACAGCGGCCCGCAACAGGGCCAGGCTGTGTGCGGCAACCGCGTCGTCGCCGCCGGTCAGGTCCACCACCCCGAGCAGTTCGCCGGTGAGCGGATCGTGAATCGGCACCGCTGTGCAACTCCATTGGTGGGCTATCGGGTTGAAATGCTCGGCGCCGCTGACTTGGACTCCCACGCCCGTAACCAGCGCGGTTCCCGGCGCGGAGGTACCCACTGCGCGCTCGGACCAGTCGGCGCCAGGCTGGAAAGCCATGGCCTCGGCCCGACGACGCACCGGAGCATCGCCCTGGACCCACAGGAGCCGCCCGGTTTCATCCCCGATGGCCACGAGAAGCCCGGTGCCTTCGGCCGGCGAGGCGAGCAAGCGGTCGAACACCGGGATCACTGTCCCCAGCCGGTGTACGCGCAAGCGCTCGTCAAGTTCCTCGTCGGGAAGCACGTCGCGGGAGGTGGGCTGCTTTGCGGACAAGAATCCCAGCGAGCGCAGCCACGACTCGCGGACGACGGCCCTCAGCTCGGGGGCAACCTTGCGCCAGTCGCTGGTGCCGAGCATTTCATGCGCGGCGACTGCCCGCCGCTGCAGGTTCCTTGACGCGGGCGACGTCGCAGACATTCATCACCATCCGAAAGGGAACCCACAGGGACGTCACCCGGAGTCAGGACCCCGGGTCACACGGTTTGGCTCACAGTCTAGGTGAGCATCCCCTTCCCGGGAACCCCGGAAACTTGTAGACAGCAAGACAGGTGGGGATCAAAAATGGCAGAGCACCGACGACCGGCGTCACCGGGCTGAATTACCTTCGGCTGGACGCGGGTGGTCTCACAGAATCCACTTTTCGGTCAGTGCCGCCGCCGGGCGCCTGAAGGCGTAGTCGTCGGCGGCGCGGACGGGACGCATTGTTGACGATGAAACCCCGTTCAGCCTTAGACCTCGCGCCCGGTCGCGGCCGCCAAGCGGGCGGTCTGCTCCTTCACGAACCGACGCATCTGGTATTTGCCGGAAATCACCGAATACGGCAGGATCAGGATCCACGAAAACAAGGCGAAGTCCGGTCTGATGAACTCCACCGGTATCGACATCACGAACACCACCCAGCCCGGGTCCTGACTGCGCAGCACCAGCCGGTACATGGGCCGATCCACCCACGGCTGCATCAACCCGGACCGGTAGGCATGTCGCCACAGCCAGTTCAGGCTCAAGAAACTGCCTGATATGGTAAGCGAATAGATCACCGGCGGCCAGGGTGTTTGAGAATTTGCCTCAAACAGCAGCGCCGTCGGTACAGGCAGGAACACCACAAAGAAGAGCGCCAGAAGATTGATGACCTGAAGCTTGCCGTCATGGCCCTTCATGGCGTTGAACCGTCGGTGGTGGGCCAGCCACAGGCGACCCACCAGCACAAAGCTCAAAATGAAGCCCGCCAAAGGTTCCCGCTGGTCCATCAGGATGCCGTTGAACTGTGCAGCAGTCATATTCGAGGGCATGGCCGGCAGCTTCAGGTCCAGCACCAACAGCGTCATGGCTATGGCAAACACTGCGTCGCTGAAGAACACCGTCCGGTCCAGTTCACGGCCGCGGCGTAAGCGTCCCGCGAACGCCGCAATCTCGTCCGAGTACTTTCCCCGGTTCTGTGGCGGCGCAGCATTCTTGCGACTTCCTTGATGGCGGCCCACAACGATAAATTTAGGGGAACTCCGCAACCCTGGCTAGGCCCTTGGCAGCCCACCTGCGCAATGGAAGGATAGGCGTACCGAATCCGGTATCGCAGCTCTCCAGCAAAGGAAGTGCCTTCCCATGGACCGCATGATATTCGTCAACCTGCCTACCGAGAATCTGGACGCCGCAAACACGTTCTACGGGGCCCTGGGATTTCGTCGGAATCCGGATTTCTCGAACGATGACGCTTCTGCTTGGGAAATCAGCGGCTCCATCTGGCTGATGTCGCTTCGCGCAGAGTTCTATGGCAGCTTCATGCGCAACGGAGACGAACCGTGCTTCGGATCCGGGAAACGCGAGGTCATGAACGGGCTGAGCTGTACAACCCGCGAGGAGGTGGACGCGCTTACCGCCGCGGCTTCGAGAAATGGCGGTTCGGTCTATCGGGCCGCGGAGGAGCAGTTCCCGGGCATGTATGGCTCCGCGGTACTGGACCCCGACGGGCACGCCTGGGAGCTGATCTACCTGGAGGTGCCCCAGGAGAGCTGATGCCGCAGGTGGAGTCCAGCCATACCTCCCCTCCGCACGGAACTCAATGCCCTCGATGAAATCACTACTGAAGCCCACATTCCCCGCGCTGCGCTTCTTGGACACGTGATGCGCTTTTCGGATAGCGGCCCGTGCGTGCCGGTTACGAAGATGGTCATGCACATGATTCCCGGACCTGTACGTTCACGTCGGACTGCAGTGGGTGGATCGCTCAGCTTCCCAGCCAGGGGCTTCGCCAGGGATGTTCTCCGAGCCCCGGTTCGGGGTCGTCTCCCACTGCGTCAGTCATTGTCTTTCCCGCGGCCTTGCAACCGGCAAGAAGGCAAGAGGTTCCGTGGGGCAAGGGAAGAACAACTCGCTGGTTGAGCGCGGCCAACGTGGATGCGCCAGGCACGCGGGTGCTCTGAATCAACACCTTATGGAAGGAACCAGATGACCACCCCGGGACCGATCGCACCCTATATTGCCCTAGGGCTCTCCACCGTTGTTCACGGTGTATCAAGGCGCGCGCATATCCGCAGGAACCTCGACATCATCGAGGATTGCCTGAGGGGTGCCATTGAAACGATCAACATCAACATGCCGGTCAAGGTCGTCACCCTCGCGGAAGGCGCCCTCACCGGGTTTACCGACGAGGTATTCGACCTGCCCCATTCGCTGTCGGCCCGGGAACTCTTCATCGACATTCCGGGCGAGGAAACGGAGCGGCTCGGCAAGCTGGCCCGGGAATACGACACCTACGTCATCGGCCAATGCAAGGCCCGCTGGCCCGAGGTCATGAAGGACCGCTTCTTCAACATGTTGTTCATCATCGACCCCCGTGGCGAGGTTGTGCACAAGGCACCCAAGAATCACCTGTGGTGTCGGGAGCATTCCTGCACGCCACACGATATCTACGACCGCTGGACCGAGCTCTTCGGGGACGGCATCGACGCCTTCTACCCGGTGCTGAAGACCGAGGACATCGGCAATATCGGCACCATCTGCTGCAGCGACGGCGAATATCCCGAAGCCGTCCGCGCCTTGGCCTTCGGCGGCGCGGAAGTCGTCTATCGGCCCAGCGAAGCCATGCCGATGACAGGCTCGGGCAGCCATGGAGGCGGTAGTTGGATGATCCAGAATCGAGCCCACGCGGAGTTCAACTCCGTTTACATGCTGTGCCCCAACGTTGGACCCGTGTATGTAACACCCCGGATGGAACACCCGTTTAATGTCAGTGGCGGGAACTCGCACATCGTCGACTACCGTGGAGAAATCATGTCGCACTCGGTCTCGAACGACAACTCGGTGGTATCGGCAGTCATTGACATCGAGGCCCTGCGCCAGTTCCGGGTCATGAACCTCAATAGCAATTGGACCAAGGATCTTCGGACCGAGCTCTTCAAGAAAATGTACGAGCAACCCGTGCACCCGAAGAACCTCGCCATGGTCGATGAGCCGCAGCAGCACAAGGAAGTGGACGACATCTACCGCGGAAACATCCAACGGCTGATCGATCGCGGCACCTACACGAAGCCGTTCCACCGGTTCGAGGGTGCCCGTTACCAGTCGAAATCCACCGACGACGAGGGATTCAGGGCCTTGCAGGCCCTTTGGGATAACTGAGGCTACCGGCTTCAGGCCGACGCATGGTGGAAGTCGGCGACTACGCCTTCTTCCGGCTCGAGGGATGCGGTCCATGCGGTGTTTCCCGCAAAACCGACAGTGACCCCGGTCCGGCCGCCTGGACCGAGCCGCTGATCCGTTCCAGCCGCCGGCGTCGCCTTCGGGCCCGCCAACATCAGATTCCCGGGCCTCGGGTCAGCGGCACCGGGCGTGATCGCGCAGACCGAAACGGGAGGCAACCTCAGCGGCTGGTGCAGGCCTCATTGGAGCAGCCCGCATCGCGGGGCAGCCAGTGCGCCTCGCCCTCCCCCTGATCGGTCCAGCGGATATGCCGGTGCTGCCCGCAGAGCTCGCAGGCGGGAGCGTTGTAAGCTGCCTTTTCCGCATCCGTATACAAGCGGTATTCACCCATGACGGCCTCCTTCGTGGCTTTGTCGCCACTCTACGCCGGAAGCGGCGGCCGGGGCTAGAACCGGCTCAGAGGTTCCCGCTGAGCCGTGTGCGCATGTTCGCCGAGGCCTCGTTCAGGCCAACGATGGACACCTCGGTGCCCATGCGCCGGTACTTGTCGGTAATGCTGTCCAGCACCGCAACCGTTGAGGCATCCCAAAGGTGCGATGCCGACAGGTCTATCTCCACCCGGGACGGGTCCCGCGCATAGTCGAACTGCGTGTAGAGGTCGTTGGACGAGGCAAAGAACAGTTCGCCGCGCACCGTGTACTTGGCGCTCGCATCCTTGCCGTCGCCCTCGACCACGCGGGTAACCCGCACGAAGTGGGCCACCCGGCGGGCAAAGAGCACCATGGCAGCCAGGACACCGGCACCCACGCCGATGGCCAGGTTGTTGGTTGCCACCACGACGGCAACGGTAATCAGCATGACCGCTGTCTCGGACTTGGGCAGCCGGCGCAGGGTTGCCGGAGTGATTGAATGCCAGTTGAACGTCAGGATGGAGACGTGGATCATCACCGCGACCAACGCCGCCATTGGAATCATGCCGACCAGATCTCCTGCCAGGAGCACCAGCAGGAGCAGGAAGAATCCGGCGAGGAACGTCGAGAGCCGAGTCCGGGCACCTGACATCTTCACGTTGATCATGGTCTGGCCGATCATCGCGCATCCACCCATGCCGCCGAAGAGCCCGGTGACCAGGTTGGCCACACCCTGCCCCCAGGCCTCGCGGGTCTTGCTGGATCGGGTGTCGGTGATGTCGTCCACCAGCTTGGCCGTGAGCAGCGATTCCAGCAGGCCCACGGCCGCCATCGAGAGCGCGTAGGGGAAGATGATCCGCAGCGTTTCCAGCGTGGCCGGGACATCGGGCAGCATCAACGGTGGAATCGAGGTCAGCAGCTCGCCCTTGTCGGCGACGGTGGGAACCGACAGGGAGGCGACGGCGACGATGATGGTGAGCAGCACGATGGCCACCAGCGGCGCGGGGACCGCCTTGAGCACCCTGGGGCCCAGGATCAGCAGCGCCAGGGCGCCGAGGACCAGCGGATAGACCGCCCAGGGGACACCGATCAGCTCGGGCAGCTGGGCCAGGACGACCAGGATCGCCAGCGCGTTCACGAACCCGATCATGACCGAACGCGGAATGAACCGCATCAGCTTCGCCACACCGGCAAGTGCTAGCGCCACCTGCAGGACCCCGGCAAGCAACACCGTGGCTATCAGGTACTGCACACCATGGCTGGCTACCAGCGGTGCAATCACCAGTGCGACGGCGCCGGTGGCTGCCGAGATCATGGCCCGGCGTCCGCCGGTCAGTGAAATGGTGATGGCCATGGTGACCGCCGAAAACAAGCCGACCCTCGGATCCACGCCGGCAATGACGCTGAACGCCAGCGCCTCGGGGATCAGGGCCAGTGCCACGACCAGTCCGGCGAGGACCTCAACGCGGATTCGCCGTAGCGAACGCAGGCTCAGCGGGACGCCGGTAGCCGTATCGATGGCGCTCATGCGGCCGGGTGGTGGCGCTTGAATTTACGGTAGTGGTTCACGCTGCTGGCCAGGATGTAGTACCAGCGGCGAGGATTGGTTTCCCTGGCGTAGTACAGCGGGTGGCTGTAGCGCTTGGCAGCGATCAACTGCTCGACGCCGGCCTTCATGTCCGCCGGCACGTAGCGGCGCAGCAGGCGCAGCGGCAGGATCGTATACAGGTGGCGATCCTGCGCGACGGTCAGCCCCGGGGCCCCGGCCAGTCCACCGTGCAGGTATTCCTCGACGTAGAAGCGGGCCACATTGTGCCCGGCGGCCGTGACGTAGAAGTGGTTCCGGCCCAGGCGGGGGTTGATCTCGAAGAACCGGTAGGACCCGTCACGCGGGTCGCGCTTCATGTCGAACATGGAGAAGCCGGTCCAGCCCAGCTCCTTGAGCATCTTGGCTCCCTCACGCACGGCGGTCTCGTTGGGTTCGGCGACGATGGCCGCCGAGTTGCCCAGTGCGCCGGGGGCATGTTCCTCGACGATGACCCGTCCGGTGGAGGCGAAACGGACCTCGCCGGAGCGGTCGCTGAAGAACGTGACCAGATGCATTCCGCTGTCGTCACCAGGGATAAGGTCCTGGATGACCAGGGTTCCGGTGTAGCCGGCGGCTGAGGCATCGCGGATGAGTCCGGTGAGCTCTGCTGCCGAGGCAACGGTGTGGACCTTCTTCTTCCCCGCGAAGTCGAGTGCGCCCCAGGCGACCCCGTCGGAGGGCTTCACGATGGCGGGGAAGGGCACGGATTCGGCCGCGAGCCGGGCCGCGAGCGTCGCCGGATCGTCGGCGCCGGGAGCGCAGTCGAAGTCGACGGTGGCCGGGTAGGGGATCTGGAGTCTGCTGCAGAGCGCGTAGAAGTCGTCCTTGCCGGTGGCCCGGTCAAGCACCTCTTCACCGACGTACGGGATGGTGAACCATTCGCCCAGCGCCTCCGCGTTGCGGGCGATGAAGCGGATGTGCTGGTCGGCGGCGCCGAGCAGCAGCAGCGGGCGCGGCCCGGCGACCAGTTCACCGAATTCACGGCCCAGCCCGGCGACGAAGCGGGCGAAGGCGGCGTCGTCGTCCTGCGCGGAAAAGGGGCGGGGTTCCAGGATGCGGGAGTGGTCGATGATGCCCGTGATCACCGTCGGAACAAGGACGGAGATGGCCCCGTATTCCTGGTGGAACTCGCGAGCCATGGAGTAGGCGCCGATGTCCCCGCCGAGAATGACGGGGACAAAGGGCTGTTCATCGGGAATGCGCATGATCCAAAACTACCAACCTTCCCCAAATCACATACCCCCACCCCGTATTTGACTTCATACCCACCAGGGGTATTATTGAGGCATGGAAAGCATGCCAGTCGCCACCGATCCCCACGTAGAGCACGGCTACACCACGGACAAGGAGGCCCTGCTCAAGCGCCTGCGGCGCATTGAGGGTCAGGTACGCGGCGTGGCCCGCATGGTCGACGAGGAAAAATACTGCATCGACATCCTCACACAGGTCTCCGCCATCAATGCGGCACTGCACAAGGTCAGCCTCGGGCTGGTCGAGGATCACATTGCGCACTGCGTTGTCGGCGCGGCCGCGGAATCGCTGGCCACCGGCGACGACTCCATCGTCAGGGACAAGGTCGCCGAGGCGACGACGGCCATCGGCCGGCTGCTGCGCTGACCCCCCCGCTCGCTTCCTCGCCACCGAGGAGAACCCAGGGCAATGAATCCGGCTGCGGCACCGACAGGAACGACACGCCCACCATCGGCACACCACCACGGGAGAACAGCATGAGCACCGAAACCATCGTCAGCCTCGAGGGACTGACCTGCGGCCACTGCGTCGCATCGGTCACAGAGGAAATCGAAGCCCTTGACGCCGTCACCTCGGTCAGCATCAAGCTGGTCGCCGGCGGCATCTCCACCGCCACCATCTCCTCCACCGATCCGCTCTCCACCGCCGAGATCAGCGAAGCGGTTGCCGAGGCGGGCTACACGCTAGTCGGCGACAACGCCTAAACACCTCCACTTCCCCGAAGGACCCGTTCACATGAGCCAGGAAACCGGCGCACAACCTGTCGAGCGCATCGTCGAACTCGATATCGAGGGCATGACCTGCGCATCGTGCGTGAACCGCGTCGAACGCAAACTCGGAAAGCTCGAGGGCGTATCTGCCACCGTCAACCTCCCGCTCGAATCGGCGCGCGTCAGCGTGGCGGGCGGGACCACCGACGAGAAACTCATTGAGGCGATCCAGTCCGCCGGCTACCAGGCGCGGCTGAAGGTCGACCAGTACGCGGCGACCGCCGGAGTGCCCGCAGTTCCGGAGGCCGGTACCCCCGGGGAAGCCTCCGACCAGGGGGGCCACGTCCCTGAGGATTCGGCCGCCGCACTGCGCCCACGACTGATCACGGCGGCCATCTTCACGCTTCCGCTGTTCATCATCTCCATGATCCCCGCCGCCCAGTTCCCCCACTGGGGCTGGGTCGCCTTTGCCCTGGCCACACCCGTCGCCACGTGGGCCGCCTGGCCTTTCCACCGGGCAGCTGCCATCAACGCGCGACACGGCGCCTCCACGATGGACACCCTGGTGTCGATCGGCGTGCTGGCCGCCTACCTCTATTCGGCGTGGCAGTTGATCGTGGACCCGGCCATGACGGCCCACCTCGGCATGGCCATGGACCAGCACCGGCTCTACTTCGAGACGGCGGGCGTGGTGGCCACGTTCCTGCTGCTCGGACGCTACCTGGAGGCGCAGGCCAAGGCCCGTGCCGGCGATGCCCTGAAATCGCTCCTTGATCTGGGCGCCAAGGATGCCACGCTGCTGCGCGACGGTGTCGAGGTGCTCGTTCCCACCGCATCTCTGATCCCGGGCGACGAATTCGTGGTCCGCCCCGGCGAGAAGATCGCCACCGACGGCTTCATCGTCACCGGCAGCTCGGCCATCGACTCCTCGATGCTCA
The DNA here is from genome assembly GCF_014190875.1 of Paeniglutamicibacter cryotolerans. Lineage (NCBI taxonomy): Bacteria > Bacillati > Actinomycetota > Actinomycetes > Micrococcales > Micrococcaceae > Paeniglutamicibacter > Paeniglutamicibacter cryotolerans. The sequence goes on from NZ_JACHVS010000001.1 coordinate 1,050,432, forward strand.
CCGGCGAATCGCTCCCCCAGGAAGTCGGGCCCGACGCCACGGTCACCGGCGCTACCATCAACACATCGGGCCGCCTGCTGGTGCGTGCCACCCGCGTCGGCAAGGACACCACGCTGGCCCAAATGGGCCGGCTGGTCTCCGAGGCGCAGACCGGCAAGGCTCCGATCGCTCGCCTGGCCGACCGCATTTCCGCCGTCTTCGTGCCCATCGTGCTTCTCATCGCCATACTGACGTTCGCCGCATGGCTTCTGTTCAGCGGCGACATCCAGTCCGCCTTCACCGCGTCGGTGGCCGTGCTGGTCATCGCCTGTCCCTGCGCATTGGGCCTTGCCACTCCCATCGGGCTGCTGGTCGGCACCGGGCGCGGGGCCCAGCTGGGCATCCTGATCCGGGGACCGCACGTCCTGGAAGACACGCGCAAGATCGACACAGTCCTGCTGGACAAGACGGGAACCGTCACCGAGGGCAAGCTCGCCGTCACCGACACGCTGGCCCTCGATGGGTGCGACGACCGGGAACTGCTCCGCCTGGCCGGAGCCGTCGAATCGGGTTCCGAGCACCCCATCGCCCGGGCCATCGTTACGGCCGCCAGCGAGGCCGGTCCGGTACCGACCGCCACGGGCTTCACCTCCGCGGCGGGTGGCGGCGTCCGGGCCAGCGTCGAGGATTCGCTCGTCGTGGCCGGGCGCATTAGCTGGCTCGAGGAAAACGGTGTCCAACTCTCCGAATCCGAGCTCGGCTTGCTGCACGGGGTCCAGGAACGCGGCGCCACCGCCATCCTCATGGCCATCGACGGCCGCCTGGCCGGCATCATCAGCCTGCGCGACACGGTCAAGGCAGGATCGGCTCGGGCCATCGCCCGGCTCAAGGAACTGGGCCTGCGCCCGATCCTGCTCACCGGCGACAATGCCGCGGTAGCGGCGATCGTAGCGGCCGAGGTCGGCATCGCCCCGGAGGACGTCTTTGCCGACGTGCTGCCCGCGGGCAAGGCCGATACGGTCAGGAAGCTCCAGGCCGTGGGGTCCCTAGTGGCCATGGTCGGCGACGGAGTCAACGACGCACCGGCGTTGGCGCAGGCCGATCTGGGCATCGCCATGGGCTCGGGCACCGACGTCGCCATCGAGGCGGCAGACCTGACCATCATGGGTAACGACCTCGCCCAGGTAGCCCAGTCCATCGAGCTCTCCCGCGGGACGCTGCGCACCATCAAGACGAACCTGTTCTGGGCCTTCGCCTACAACACGCTCGGCATTCCGGTCGCCGCCCTGGGCCTGCTAAACCCGATGATCGCCGGCGCGGCCATGGCAGCAAGCTCGGTCCTGGTGGTCGCCAACAGCCTGCGCCTGCGCTCCTTCGGCCGCTGAAACCGGCACGGTGGCCTCAGCGGCCGCGAAGCTCGTCCGCGCGGACCAACAGCACACCGCCGACAATGAGCAGCCCGCCGAGCAGTTGGATGCCGGCGGGCAGCTCGCCGAGCAGCAGCCAGGCCCACAGCACGGCAAAAAGCACCTCTGTCAGCGAGATGAAGGAGGCGAGCTTCGAACCCAGCGACCGTGCCGCCATGATCCCGGTGACATAGGACAACACCGTCGAAAAGAGGATCAGCCCGCCGAGCGCCACCCACCATTCGGTGCGCCATGAGGCGAGGTCCACCGGGCCGAATCCGACGGCCATCGGCACCACGCCGAAGGCGCCGAGCAAGCCCATCAGGATCGATCCGACCAGCAATCCACCGGTGGCCAGCCCCACCGGCGGAAGCGCGTCGGTGGTCCGGGCACTGACGAAGAAGTAGACGGCCAGCCCCACGGCCGCCCCGAAGCCCCACAGCACGCCGATCGGGTCGACGCGCTGGTCCCCGGCCAAGTCCAGGACGGCCACCAGCCCCACGAGCGAGAGCAGGGTTCCGCCGATGGTCAACGGTGCCGGGCGTCGACGCGATCGAGCCCACAGCACCATCACGATCAGGACCGGCGCCAGATATTCCAGCAGCAGCGCGACTCCCACGTCCAGGCGTTCGACGGCCTGGAAGTAGAAGAACTGGCAGGCGGCAATGCCGAAGATCCCAAAGAGCAGGATCGACTTCAGGTTGGCCTTCAGGCTCCCCCAGTGCCCACGCATCGCCCAGAGAGTGGGGATCAGCAGGATCAGCGAGGCTCCGCCCATGCGTGCCGTCACGGCCGCACCGGGGGTCCACCCCGCTTCAAGCAGCGCCTTCGCGAAGGACCCGGAGACCCCGAAAACCGCCGATGAGAACAGGGCCACGCCAATCCCGTTGAATCCGCGACGGGGTTCTGCCCGCTGGGCAACTGTCGGTACGGCTGGCGCTGTCGGCTCGCTCATTGAGGCTTCTTTCGGGAACGACTCACTGCCCTGGAACCGGCTTGATGCGTCGATTCAATCGTCAGGAGTAAAAACTAGTATGCTCATGACATTAGACTGGGCGGAGAAAATCCGTCAATTCACGTGACCTGACAGGAGTAACCATCACCTTTGCACCTGACACACTGCTGGCACTGCAATCCGTCGTCAACCTCATCAATTCCGCCGAATCGGAGATCGACGGGCTGTTGACCCTGGCCGACCTCGACGTGTTCCTGGACCGCGAGCGATTCACCGGGTCCCGCGCCCATAACGACAGCGAGTTGCGCGACGTGCGCCAGCTGCGGGTGCGGCTACGCGGCATCTGGGAGTCCAACGAAGACGAAGCAGTGCAATTGATCAACAGCATCCTGCGCACCGCACGCGCCCTGCCCCAACTGGTCAAGCACGACGATTGGGACTACCACCTGCATGCCACCACCCCCGAGGCCCCCCTCGCCGAACGCATGGCGGTCGAGGCAGCCATGGCGCTGGTCGATGTGGTGAGGACGGGGGAACTGCAAAGACTGCGCGTGTGCGCGGGCAACGGCTGCCGGGCAGTGGTGCTCGATTCATCCCGGAACCGCTCGCGCCTCTACTGCAACACGGGGAACTGCGCCAACCGGGAACACGTGCGCGCCTATCGGGAGCGCCGCTCCCAACCGGAAGCCTGATCGGGGCCATACACTGGGAGCAGGCACTGCGCCCCGGTCGGCGCCCCGATGCAAGGAGCATGACGTGAACACACCAAACATCCCCGAACAGCACGCATCGGATGACTTCGACGTGGAGCTGGAAAATGCCAAGGAGAACCCCGTCCGCGCCGCGGCCCGCTGGGTAGTCGGCCTGGCTGACGCCGCGCTCGGCGGGGACGGCACCGATGTCATGGGGGCCACCGCGGTGGTGCGCCGCAAGGACAACGATGCCGAGATCCTCCGCGTCACGGGGAACAACATCGACGAGGCGGAGGGGCTGATCGCCCTGATCCGGAGCGACCTGGAGCAGCTGAGCCGCGATGAGTTCCTGGCCGAGTGGGGCGGTAAGGACAACGCCGAACCGGTCGGCTAGGCGGTTACATATCAGGCACTAAACAGGTGGGCCCGCGCTTCGAAAAGCGCGGGCCCTCCTTGGTTCCGGGCGTTTGCCCGCTTTGCTAGCTGCCCTGCTTCTTTTCCGGCGCATCGGACGCGCGGTTGATGCCGGAACCGGCGCCCAGCTCCGACGGGTTTTCCTTGCCGGCCATCGTCATCACGGAAATCACCAGCAGGCTGGCGACAAAGGCGATGCCGAAGGCGGTCAGGCCAATATCGATGCGCAGCGGCTTATCGGAGCCGCCGGTCGAGGAAATCATGGCCACCAGGCCTGCGACGATGCCCAGGACGAGGGAGAAGAACAACGGCGCCTTAATGCTCTGCTGCCATGGCTTCTTCTGCTCGGAAGGATTTTTGCCCACGGTAATAGCCTCCTAGGCGAACTTTTGGTTGGGTCCCAGTCTAGCGGGAGTCGCTGGTGGACTTGGCATCGTGCCGGTAGCCCAGGGCGGAAATCAACAGGAATACGCCGATGATCACCATGCCACCGCCAACCACGCCGCCGATGGCATGGGCATCCATGCTCAGCACGAACATCATCGAAACACCGATGCCCAGCTGTACCAATCCGGTCATGAGCTGGTCTTTCAACGGAAGGTAGTCGCTGCGGTGGCGCAACCACAGCAGCAGGTCCAGCACGCCGGACAGGGCGAATACCGCCGCTGCTGCGATGCCTATCACCAAGGGCTGCGGAATAAGCACGATGATGATCGCCGCGACCAGCCAGGCCGCGCACTCGATCGCCATCGGGGCCTTGAGGTAGGCGGGCGCCGAGTCGTTGCGGGCATAGTCCCAGGTGAACTTCGCGCTCACCAGCAGCACCGCGGCCACCGCGTAGGCAACGAAGGCTGCGGACGGCTCCTGCCAGAAGATGGTCAGGGCTGCGAAGACGACTGCCGTCAACGCGCGCCACAGCACGACCTTCCATACGGAAGCGGAAATTTCGGTGGAGAGTTTCAGTTCAGGCACTCCCCGAGTCTACCGGCGCTGCGCTAAGCCCCGTGCCGCATGCGCAGCAGCTCCGGGCCCAGGTCGGAAATGGACGCGGCCCCCATGAGCTGCATGTTGACGCGGATTTCCTCGGCGAGTAATTCAATCACCCGGGCAACGCCCCGCTCCCCGCCAGCCATCAGCCCGTAAAGATAGGCCCTGCCGATCAAAACGAAATCGGCGCCAGCACACAACCCGGCGACGATGTCCGAACCGGACATGATGCCCGAGTCCAGCATGATTTCAATATCCGGACCAACCTCGGCACGGATCATCGGCAGGGCCAGCAGTGAGACCGGCGCGCGGTCCAGCTGGCGCCCGCCGTGGTTGGATACCACGAGGCCGTCGGCTCCGGCAAGAACGGACTTCCGGGCATCCTCGGTCGTCAACACGCCCTTGACTATGAGCTTGCCGGGCCAGATCGAACGGATCCACTCCAGGTCGGCGAAGGAAAGCGTGGGGTCGAACATCGAGTTGATGAGCGTGGGCAGGTCGGTGGCACTGTTCGAGAGCGAGGCGAACTTCAGCGAGTCGGTGCTGAGGAAGTTGAACCACCATTCGGGTCGGTAGGAGGCATCGAGCACCGTCTTGAGGTTCAGTTTCGGCGGTATCACCATACCGTTGCGCACATCGCGCAGCCGCTGGCCGGCCACCGGCGTATCCACAGTGACCAGCAGGGTGTCATAGCCCGCAAGCTGTGCCCGTTCGAGCAGCGCCCGCGACTTCTCCCGGTCCTTCCACAGGTAGAGCTGGAACCAGCGTCGGGATCCGGGCGCCGCCTCGGCGACCTCCTCCAACGAACGGGTTCCCATGGTGGATAGGGAGAACGGGATCCCGGCCGCCGCTGCCGCGCGAACGGCCCCGGTTTCGCCTTCCGCATGCATGAAACGGGTGAACCCGGTCGGGGCGATGCCAAAGGGAAGCGCCGACCGGCCCCCGGCGATCGAGGTCGAGAGGTCCACCTCGGCCGTGCCGTGCAGGATGCGTGGGATCAGCTCGACCGCATCGAAGGCATCACGGCTGCGCCGATAGGTCAGTTCGCGCTGGGCCGCTCCGTCGACATAGTCGAAGGCCGCTGTGGGGGTACGCCGTTTGGCGATGGTCCGCAGGTCCCAGACGTCGGCGGCCTTGGCCAGTCGCGTTGCTCGACGGTCGAAGTTGATGGCCTCGAACTGCATCAGTGAACGCAGTTCGGACATCTGGGGGAAGCGGCGTTTCATCGGTGGACTCCTGGGGTGCCGGGGCGGATAGGGGGTGTCGCTTGCGGGATGTGCCGCACTGGAGGAAAATAAAAGATCCCTGAAAGATATTTCTAGCAGATCGTCGTCCGGATCATGAAGAGATGACGTGATCGCCGGTTCGCGCCCCGAAGGAAACCACCCATGGCAGAATCCCTGGCTACCCGCCTCGGCTCCCGTTTGCGGCAGCAGATCCTCACCGGTGTCTTGGCTCCGGGGACCGTCGTCGTCGAGCCCCGCCTAGCCGCGGATTTCGCCGTATCCAAGACTCCGGTCCGCGAGGCGCTGCAGCAGCTGGCCTCCGAAGGGCTGCTGACCGTCCTTCCCAAGAAGGGCTACCTGGTCCGCACCATGGGCCTGAACGACGTGCAGGAAACCCTCGACCTGCGCATGCTGCTCGAGCCGCATGCAGCCAGGAGCGCCGCGGGGTTCCTCACCGACGCGCTCGTCGCCGACCTGCGCCAGGACCTCGACGCGCAGCGGGAAGCCGCCGAAAGCGCCCCCCTGGCGGCCATGTCCGCCGCCCGCTCCTTCCATCGGCGTCTGGCCTCCGGGTCCCGCAACGGCCGCCTGGCCGCGGCGCTGGACAAGTGCCTGGACGAGACGGCGCGGGCACACCATGTCCTTCCCGGGTTGCAGGACTACATGGGCGCACCGGAAGAACAGGCCGAACACGAACTGATCTACGCGGCCGTCGCGGCCGGCGACCCGGTTGCCGCCGAGTCGGCGATGCGCGCCCACCTGCGCTCCATCCACGCCGCGATGGCCAGCCAATTCAACGCGCCGGGCAACCTTTGGGGCTGAATCACCAAGCCGCTCCCCCCGGCCCCCGATCAGGCTCCCAGCCGCATCCAGCCGTCGTTGCGCACCCGCCAGAGCAGCGTCGCCGCGCGCGCGCCCATGTAGCCGAAGCCGAATGCCAGCCAGAGCCACAGGATCGCCGAGGTCCCCGGGTGTTCGGCCGATCCGACCCACCAGATCAGCGGCCCGTAGACCATCAGGTTCACAAGGCCCGCCAGGGCCAGGTAACGGGCATCTCCGGCGCCGATCAATACCCCGTCCAGCACGAATACCAACCCGCACAGAGGTTGGCTGGCCGCCAACACCCATAGGCCGACGGCCGCCGCTGCCCGAACCGCCGGATCGGAGGTGAACAGCGCCCCGGCAAACGGCGCCGCGACTGCCAGCAGCACCCCGGTCGCCACCCCGAAGACCAGCCCCCAGCGGCACATGATGCCGGTCAACCGCCGGGCCAAGACCTTGTCCCCGGCGCCTAGTTCCTTGCCGATCAGCGCCTGCGCCGCAATGGCCAGAGCATCGAGGGCGAAGGCAAGGAACGTGAAAATGGTGAAGACCAACTGGTGCGCCGCCAGGGTCAGCGTGCCCTGCGCCGTGGCTAACCAGACGGTAGCCAGGACGGCGATGCGCAGGCTGAGCGTACGCAGCATCAGCCACGAACCGACTTGCCCGGTGCTCAGCACGCCGGCGGCGTTCGGCAGCAGACCCGCCCCGGCCTTCCTGATCCGCGGGACCAGCAGCCACAGGTAGACGACTGCCATGCCCCATTGTGCGATGGACGTACCCAGCGCCGCACCCGCTACCGACATCCCGGCCACATAGACCAGGGTGAAATTCAAGATGATGTTGGCCCCGAACCCGGCGCCGGCGACGAACAGCGGCGTCCGGGTGTCCTGCAGCCCACGCAGCACGCCGGTGGCGGCAAGCACCAGCAGCATCGCGGGGATTCCCGGGGTGGAGTACCTGATGTAGTCGACGGCGAACCCCGCCACCACGCCGTCTGCTCCCAGGGATCCGGCCAGTGCGGGTGCGCTGAACCACCCGGCCACCGCCAGAGCCAGCCCGAGGCCAAGCGCCAGCCAGATGCCGTCGCGTCCCGCCGCCATGGCCCGGCCGAGCTGTCCGGCACCCACGGCCCGGGCCACGGCGGGGGTGGTGGAGTAGGCCAGGAAGACCATGAGGCCCACGGCCGTCTGCAGCACCGTCGCACCGAGTCCCGCGCCAGCCAGCTCATTGATGCCCAGGTGCCCGATGATCGCGGTATCGGCGAGCAGGAACAGCGGTTCGGCGATCAGGGCCCCGAGCGCGGGCAAGGCGAGGGCAAGGATCGTGCGCCCGGGTTTCTGCGGCACGCCGGATCCCGGTGGGGACGTGGTGGACATGGCTTCGGGCTTCACTCCCCTAGCCTAGTGGGAGCGTGCCGGGTTTGGCCGATCGCAGTCCGGCCACGGCCAGCGCCGCTGCGATGACCAGGAGCACACCCACGCACAGGACCAGGCCGTCCCAGCCGACGGCGGCAAACGCCAGCCCCACGGCCCATCCGAAGAGCGAGGAACCGGCGTAGTAGGCCAGGTTGTAAAGGCTGGCTGCTTGGGCACGGCCATCTGCCCCGAGCAATGGGATCCACCCGCTGGCCACGGCATGGGCCCCGAAGAAACCTGCAGTGAATACGAGCAGCCCGCCCAGGATGGCGGGCAGCCAATCGAGCAGCGTCACTGCCAGTCCGGCTGCCATGAGCCCGATGGCGCACAGCAGTACCGGAAGCCGTTGGAAGCGGGTGATCAGCGCCCCGGCGCGCCCCGAGGACCAGGTTCCGGAGAGATACGCCAGGAAGACCAGCGAGGCCATGGTCGCGGAGATTGAGAACGGCGGGGCCTCCAACCGGAAGCCCAGGTAGTTGTACACGGCCACGAAGCCGCCCATGAGCAGGAATCCCTGCGCGTAAAGCACCAGCAGGCGTGGGCGGCGCAGGTTCATCCACAGCTTCGCCCAGACACTCGGAGCCCCGGGGGTACCGCGTGGCACCGGGATGAATCCCCGCGGTTTCGGCGCGCTCACCACGAACACGGTGGCCGCAGCAGCTGCCATCAGCGCCACCGCCAGCGTCCCGACGCGCCAGCCTGCCCACTCGCCCAGCGGACCGGCTACCAGGCGTCCGGCCAGGCCACCCAGGGCCGTGCCGGCGATATAGGTTCCAGCGGCCGCCGCAGAATGCAGCGCCGCCACCTCCTCGCTCAGATAGGCCAGGGCCACCGCCGGGATCCCACCCAGCGCCATTCCCTCGGCGAAGCGCAGCGCAAGGAGCACGCCGAATCCGCTGGAGGCCGGCACCAGTAATCCGAGCACCACGGCCGCCAGCACCGCCATCTTCATGGCCCGCAGCCGCCCGAACCGGTCGGCCACGGCCGACCAAGCGATCACCGAGCACGCCAGTCCGAGGGGCGCGGCGGAGACGGTCAGGGCCGCATCGGCCTCACTGACCCCCAGGTCGCGGGAGATGGCAGGAAGCACTCCCTGCGGGGAATACAGCTGGGAGAACGTGGCGACGCCGGCGGCAAAAAGTGCCAGAATCATCCGCCGGTAACCCGGGCTGCCGGGGACGTGCCCGGTCCTGGGGCGATCGGCGGCCGCAGAGGTGGAAGCCGACATCGGCTAGGACTGCAGCAGCGGCAGCAGCGTGTACGAGACGCTTAGTGCCACCGCGTTGTTGAAGAAATGCAGCACGTAGGAATACGCCATCGACCTGCCCGAGAGCACGTAGGCGACGGAAATCACCGCACCCAGTGTCACGTACGGGATCGCCGAGGTGATCTCGAAGCTTCCGGAACCGACGAAGTGGATGCCGGCAAACAAGATGATGGAAATGACGACACAGACCCACACGTTCAGTTTCCGGCTGAGTTTGCCGATGAGCAGATGCCGGAAGATGTATTCCTCGACCAGTGGGCCCATCACCACGGCTACGAAGAACATGGTGGTGAAGGGAATCTCCCGGGTCATCCCCTCGATGGCAAGCTGGTTTTCGCTCTTCACCGCCTGCCCCATGAGGGTCAGCAGGATTGCCGTCACCATCAGCGAGCCGAACCAGGTCCCGGGAACCAGGAACCACTTGGCCCAGGGATTGTATCTGAAGGTGCGAGCCGAGTTCTTCAACGTCTTGAAGGCCATGATCATCGCCCCGGTGAACAGCACCATGTAGGCGATCAGGTTCACGGCGAACAGCGCGGCTTCCTCGTTCCTGAAGGCGCCGGCGAAACCGGGGAGGGCCATGATCAAGCTGGCGCCCCCGGCCACCATGAGCAGCAGGTACAACGCCACCATGACGGCATCGCCGACCCGGAACCGGCCCGGACCGAAGACCGGATGACGGCGGCGCGGGGTCTGCCCCAGCGACGCGGGTGCAATCTGGTAAGCCATCTTTCCAGACTAGCGACCCGGCGTGTCCGGCGCACACATCGGGTCGCGGGAGCGTCGCCCCACGAGGGCAGCGCTCAGCCGAGCAGCAGGCCGGCCTCGGCCGCCAGGATGGGGGCCAGGTCGGCCAGCTGCATCTCGTCGATGGTGGCGCCCCGCAGGCCTGAGATTCCGGTGACCGAACGCAGCGTGATCCCGCGCAGGTCGGCGTGCTTGAGCTTGGAGCCGTTGACGATCAGCGAATCGATCCGGCAGCCGGGGAAGGAAACACGTTCCAACTGGGCCGAGCCCAAGTCCAGTTCCTCGATGATCACGTCACGGAAGACCACGTCCTTTAACTTGGCCGAGCGCAGGTTCACGTAGCCTAGCTTGCCCCCGTCGAAGAGGGTGGACCGGATCGATGCTCCGTGGAGTTCGGCGGAACCGATCCGGGTGCGGCGCAGTTCGGTGTTCCACCAGACGCTGCCCGCCGCCTGCAGCGAGGGGGCGTTCAGTTCCTCGAAGCGGCAGTCCCCGAAGCTGGCCCGCTGCAGCTCGGCGCCCTGCAAACCGACGCGCTTGAACACGCATTCGGTGAAGGCCGTATCCTCCAGGTCAAGGCCCGCGCCGTCGTCCGAATCGAAAAGCAGGCCCTCGCTGCGGCCGTCGACTTCCAAGGCGGTCAGGTCCCCGAAGCCGGTGGTGACAAGCTCGGGGAATTTGGGCAGGCGCGGAACCGTGGGTGCTTTGGACATGCGATTAAGACTAGCCCCCGGAACACGACGGGGGATGCCGGGGGTGACCCATAACATCCCCCGTCGGGACCCGCGCCGGCGCCGCCGAACCGCCCGCCGCTAGATGGCTGGTACCGCGGCGGAAGTGGATTCCGGCTCTGGTTCCGCACCGGAGGCCGGGCCGGCGAACTGGGACTCGTAGAGCCTGAAATAGGCACCCCGGGCAGCGAGCAGCTGCTCGTGGTCGCCCTGCTCCACGATGTGCCCGGACTCCATCACCAGGATGGTGTCGGCGTCGCGGATCGTGGAGAGCCGGTGCGCGATCACGAAGCTGGTCCGCTCGGTGCGCAGCGCTGCCATGGCCTGCTGCACCAGCAGTTCGGTGCGCGTATCCACCGACGAGGTCGCCTCGTCCAGGATCAGCAGCGACGGGTTGGCGATGAACGCCCGGGCGATGGTGATCAGCTGCTTCTCACCGGCGGAGACGTTCGTTCCCTCGTCCTCGATCACCGTGTCGTACCCCTCGGGCAGCGCCCGCACGAACCGGTCCACATAGGTGGCCTTCGCCGCGGCGTAGACCTCCTCGTCGGTGGCCTCCAAGCGCCCGTAGCGGATGTTCTCCCGGATGGTTCCGTTGAACAACCAGGCGTCCTGCAGCACCATGCCGACCTTGGATCGCAGCTCCGCCCGAGACAGGTCGGTGATCCCGATCCCGTCGAGGGTGATCCGCCCGGAGTCGAGCTCGTAGAAGCGCATCACGAGATTCACCAGCGTGGTCTTGCCGGCGCCGGTCGGGCCGACGATGGCCACCGTATGGCCCGGGTGTGCCTCGAAGGAAAGCCCCTCGATGAGCGGCTTGTCCGGGTCGTAGGAGAAGCCGACGTTCTCGAACTCGACCAGCCCGCTGGTGCGCTCGGGCAGGTGCGCGGTAGCCTCCTCGGCGCCTTCCTCCTGCGCATCGAGCAGTTCGAAGGTCCGCTCCGCCGAGGCGACACCGGACTGGAGCATGTTGGCCATGCCGGCCATCTGTCCCAGCGGCTGGGTGAACTCGCGCGAGTACTGGATGAACGCGGTCGCATCCCCCAGGGACATCTGGCCCGAGGCGACGCGCAGGCCGCCGACCACGGCAATGCCGACGTAGGCCAGGTACGAGACGAACTGCATGACCGGGAAGATCATCCCGGAGACGAACTGGGCGCCGAAGGAGGCCTTGTAGAGCTCCTCGTTGCGCTCGTCGAAACGCGCGATCATGTCGTTTTCGCGGCCGAAGACCTTCATCAGGTCGTGCCCGGAGAAGGATTCCTCGATCTGCCCGTTCAGCGAACCTGTGGACTTCCACTGCTTCTTGAAGAGCCCCTGCGCGCGCGAACCGATCAGCCCGGCCGCCACAGCCGAGAGCGGCAGGGCGATCAGCGCAATCAGGGCGAGCTGCCAGGAAACGATGAACATCATGACCACGATGCCGATCACCGTCAGCGCGGACTGGATCAGCTGGCTGAAGGCCTGCTGGAGCGCGTTCTGGATGTTGTCCACGTCGTTGGTGACCCGGGAGAGCAGGTCACCGCGTTGGCGGGTGTCGAAGTAGTTCAGCGGCAGCCTGTTCAGCTTGCGTTCGACGTCCTTGCGCAGGTTGTAGACCACGCGCATGACCAGCTTGTTCAGCAGGTAGCCCTGCGCCCACATGAACACCGATGCCACGAAGTACATGGCCAGCACGATCATGATGTACCGTCCGAGCAGGATGAAGTCGATGCCTGCGCCGGGGACAATGTCCATCCTGGACAGCATGTCGGCCCGGTCGTTCTGGCCCTCTGCACGCAGTCCGGCGATCAGCTGCGCCATGTCGGTGCCGGCCGGGATGCCGACGCCGAAGACTCCGGAGAAGATCACGTCCATGGCCTTGCCCAGGATCTTGGGCGCTATCACCGAAAGCACCACGCCGGCCATCACGAACAGCAGCACGACGGTGATGCCGGCCTTTTCGGGGACCAGCAGCCCCATCAGCCGTTTGGCCGAGGGCCAGAACTCCTTCGCCTTGCGCACCGACTGGGTGCCGCCGAAACCGTCGTCCATCTCCATCGGGGCGAAGTCCTCCGCCGATTCCTCCACGGCGATGGCCGAAGCGTACTTTGCCTTCTTGTTCCGTGCCATCTAGGCCGCCTCCTCCGCGCTCATCTGTGATGCAACGATTTCCTTGTAGGTCTCCGAGCTTTCCAGCAGCTCTGAGTGGGTTCCACGGGCGATGATCTCGCCATTGTCCAGGACCAGGATCTGGTCGGCCCCGGTGATCGTGGAGACGCGCTGGGCGACGATGATGACGGCCGCTTCGCTGGTCGGTTCCCGCAATGCCTCGCGCAGGCGGGCGTCCGTGGCCACGTCGAGCGCGGAGAACGAATCGTCGAACAGGTAGACGCTGGGCTTGGCGACGAGCGCCCGGGCGATGCACAGGCGCTGACGCTGGCCGCCGGAGACGTTCGTGCCGCCCTGGGCGATGCCCTCATCGAGCTGGCGGGGCTTTTCCGTCACGAAGTCGCGGGCCTGGGCCACGTGCAGCGCGTCCCAGAGCTCCTCGTCGGTGGCGTGTTCGTTGCCGAAACGCAGGTTGGAGGCGATGGTTCCGGAGAACAGGTAGGGGCGCTGCGGCACGCTGGCCACCCGCTCCGAGATCTGGCCCCGGGTCATCGCCGAGACGGGGACCCCGTCAAGCAGCACCGAGCCGGAACCGGCGTCGTAGAGCCGCGGGATCAGGTTCAGCAGCGTGGTCTTGCCCGCGCCGGTGGAACCGATGATTGCCGTGGTCTTTCCCGGCTCGGCGGTGAAGTTCAGCCCGTTCAGCACCGGTGCCTCGGCACCGGGGTAGCCGAAGGAAACGTCGCGGAATTCCACGACTCCCTTGCGCGGGGCATCGGCCGTTTCCTCCGCGGGATCCGAGAGCGAGGGCCTGGTCTCCAGGACCTCGGTGATGCGCTCGGCGCAAACGGCAGCACGCGGGATCATCATCGCCATGAAGGTGCCCATCATGACGGCGCCGAGGATCTGCAGCAGGTACTGCAGGAAGGCGGTCAGCGAACCGATTTGCATGGCCCCGGAATCGACACGGTGTCCGCCGAACCAGAGCACGGAGGCCGTTGCCACATGCAAAATCATCCCGATGACCGGGAACATCAGCACGAACAGCTGGCCGACCTGCACGCCGACGCGGGTCAGCTTGGCGTTTGCTTCCTCGAAGCGTTCGGTTTCATACGGTTCGCGCACGAAGGCGCGCACCACGCGGATGCCGATGAGCTGCTCGCGCAGCACGCCGTTGATCGCGTCGATGCGGTCCTGCATGAGCCGGAAGAGCGGCATCAGGAAGCGGATCAGGATGCCGACCACGATGATCAGGAAGGGCACCGAGACCCAGACCAGCCAGGAGAGTCCAACGTCCTCACGCAGCGCCATGATGATGCCGCCGATGCACATGATCGGGGCCGAGACCATGAAGTTCAGTCCCATCAGCACGAGCATCTGCACCTGCTGGACGTCGTTGGTGCAGCGCGTGATCAACGTCGGGGCGCCGAACTTGTTGACCTCTTGCGCGGAATAGGCGGAAACGGCGCGGAAGACGTTCCGGCGCAGGTCCCGGCCGATGGCCATGGCCGTCTTGGCGCCGAAGTACACAGCCACGATGGCGGTGACGACCTGGATGAAGGCCACGGTCAGCATCACCGCACCGGTGCGCCAGATGAAGTCGATATCGCCCTGGACCACACCCTTGTCGATGATTTGGGCATTGAGGCTGGGCAGGTAGAGGGTGGCGATGGTCGTCGCCAGCTGGAAAATCAGGACGGCGATGATCCAGGGGGTATATGGTTTCGCGGTTCTGGTGATCAGTTGAAAGAGCATGTCTATGGGTCCTTTGAGCGGATCCGCCGGATCCCGGCCCTGCTGTAGTGGACCGCCGGCGGGCGCTGCCGCGCGGATCCCGGATCCGGCGGAGCATGCGCTACTCTACACGCGATCACCGACAGCTGGTCCGACCCCTGCGGCCCGGACCGGTCCGGGCCCGGCTAAGCTGTCCAGCAGGACCGATCCGGCCCCCCCACCACACCGAAAGGACCATCCTTCCATGGAGCACGAGCCAACGCCGCTGCCAGCACCCCGCACGATGCTCGTCACCGGGGCGGGGTCCGGGATCGGCCGCGCCGTGGCCCGGCGGATGCTCGCCGCCGGATGGAACCTGGTCCTGGCCGGGCGGCGCATCGGTGCCCTGGAGGACACGGCGGCCGGGTACTCCAACGCGCTGGTGATTCCCACCGACGTGTCGGTCCCGGCCGCGGTCGAGGCGCTCTTTGCCGAGGCGCAGCACAGGTTCGGGCGCATCGACGTGTTGTTTAATAACGCGGGCGCCTTCGGTCCGGCGGCCGACATCGGGGAACTGGATCCGGGCGAATGGGAAGCCGTTGCCGCGGTGAACCTCACCGGGGCCATGCTCTGCGCCGGGGCGGCATTCCGGGCCATGCGGGAGTGCGGCGGGCGGATCATCAACAATGGTTCGATCAGCGCCCAGGTGCCGCGCCCGCGGTCGGTGGCCTACGCCGTCACCAAACACGCGATTGCCGGGCTGACCAAATCGATCGAGCTGGACGGGCGCGCGTACGGAATCTGCGCCACCGAACTGGATATCGGCAACGCGGCATCGGGGATGATGCGCGACGTCGGGGCGCAGGCCGGGGCGTTGCAGGCCGATGGAAGCCGCCGCGTCGAGCCGGTCTTCGACCTGGAGCAGGCAGCCGCTGCAGTCGAGTTTGTGGCCACGCTGCCGGCCGGCACCTCGGTCAACCAGCTCACCATCACGGCCACTGGGATGCCTTTCATCGGGCGCGGCTGACCGGTTTCCCGGCCCACCCCACGCCGGGATGCCACTGGCGCGGCAGCGGGTAGGGGCTCAGGCGAAGTCGGCCAGCAGCCGATCGAGCTTGCCGAAGGACGATTCCCAGCCGGCCCGAGAGGGCTCGATGACTTCATCCGGCAATGGGCCCTGGACCAGCCGCAGGTGCGTACCTCCGGGCATATCGGAGAATTCAATGCGCAGGTCGATGATCATGTGCAACGTCATATCGTGCGGGCCATCGCGGCCCACGAGCAGTTCACCGACGCGGACCTCGGTGAAGACCGCATCGACCGGTGAGGTGTGCTCCGGGTTCTCCAGCGAATGCATGACGAATTGCTGTACCCCGCCGACGCGGGCATCGATGACGCAGCTCCCGGGGTTGATGGCCCACCCCTGGGGTCCGAACCATTCGCTGAGGATCTCGGCCTCGGTGAAGGCCGCCCAGAGTGCGGCGCGGGGTGCTGCGAAGTCGCGTTCAATGATCAGATCCAACATATCCATGCGCATGAGGTTACCCGCCGGCCGGGTTCCGCCACTAATGCTCGAACAGCGGGCCCATGACCCCGGGGCCCACGCACCTAGTGCACCGGAGGGTCGGACATGGCGGCGCCGGTCTCCAGGTTGATCGGCAGCGATGAATGCTGGTGTCCGATGACCCAGCCCTCCGGAGACCGGTTCATCCCCACTGAAATGCGGTTGGTCATCGAGCGCAACCGGTGGCCCGACGCCGAGGTCCCGGTGAACGTGACATCGGCGAAACCATAGGCGACATCCGCCCCGATGCTGGTGTGCACCCGAGTGAAGAGAACCTCCACCGACTCGTCCCCCAGCGAAGCAAACCAGCCGGTGGCCAGCTCCCGCCATTGCCCGGCTCCGGTGAACTCCCATTGACCCCATGCGTCAAAGACCTGAATATCCGGCGCATGGATGGCCATGAACGCATCGACGTCCTTGTCCGCTACTGCCCGCGCATACAGCTCGAACGCGTGGGTGACCGGATTCTGTTCGTTGCCCAAGATGGCTCCTCTGGCTTGGCCGGCTTGCTGGCCCGACAGGTCGACGGCGCCGGCTTGGGAGGTTTTTCCCCTTGAAACGGGACATTACCAGTGCTGCACTTGTACGCATGGAAACCGCTCAACAGACAGTGCTTGCCATCGGAACCAAGAAGGGCCTCTGGCTCGCCACCAGCACCGACCGCCGGGGCTGGGAGCTGACCGGCCCCCACTTCATGATGCAGGAGGTGGCTTCAACGGCCATCGACACCCGCGGCGGGCGGACCCGCATCCTGGCCGGGGTCAACGACTGGCATTGGGGTCCGGCCGTGGTGCATTCGGATGACCTCGGCGCCAGCTGGTCCGATCCGGAACAGGGAGCGATCAAATTCCCGGCGGATACCGGGGCTGCCTTGGCCCGGATCTGGCACCTGCGTCCCGATACCGAGGGGCGCCCGGGTTCGGTCTGGGCCGGCTGCGAACCAATTTCAGTGTTCCGCTCCATCGATGGAGGCGAACACTTCGAACTGAACCGCGGGCTCTGGAACCACCCGCACCGTGAGCTTTGGGGTGCCGGGTTTGGCGGCGCCGCAGTGCATAGCATCGTCCCGCATCCGGATGACGACGCCATCGTGCATGCGGCCATGAGCACTGGGGGGGTATACCGCAGCAATGACGGCGGCGCCTCCTGGACCCCTAAAAACAAGGGCATCAAGGCCCCCTTCCAGCCGGATCAGTGGCCCGAGTTCGGCCAGTGCGTGCACCGCATAGTGGGGGACGCTGGGAACCCAGAGCGTCTCTACGCGCAAAACCACCACGGGGTCTACCGCACCGACGATGCAGGCGAACAATGGATCGACATCGCCCCGGGGCTTCCGGCCGACTTCGGATTCGTGTTCCTGGCCCACCCGCATACCCCTTCAACTATCTGGACTATCCCCTTGAAGGCCGACGGCGAGCGCAACCCGGTCAACGGCAGGCTCTCGGCGTACCGCTCCACCGATGCCGGCGCGCATTGGCAGGAGCAGCATGTGGGACTGCCGGAACACGAATACAACGCGGTGCTGCGCGATGCAGCCGCGGTGGATGACCATCGTGAATCCGCCGGGGTGTACTTCGGGACCAGGGCCGGAGAGGTGTTTGCCAGCAATGACGAGGGCGCCACTTTCACGCAGGTGGCTTCCCGGTTGCCCGACGTGTTGAGCGTGCGCGCCGCCCTGGTGGTGGGGCGCTGATGGGCTCCATCATCGTGGAACTGCCGCAGATCCTGTCGGCTTGCCTGGACGGGGAGCGCCGCCGGGAAATGCTCCTTGCCGGGGAATCAACCATCGGCCGGGTGCTGGAGGAGCTCGGTAACGGGCACCCGGGGTTTGTGCGGCGGGTCCGGGACGAGACCGGAGCCGTGCGCCGCTATGTGAATGTGTTCGTGGGCCGGGACAACATTCGTGACTTGGACGGGCTGGCCACCACGGTGCGGGATGGGGATACTGTCATGATCATCGCCTCGGTGGCCGGGGGCTGAGCACTCGGTTGCCGCCACGGTGCGTTAATCTGGAAGCCATCGCCCCGAAGGAGCCGACGTGCCCCAGTCCCCCCGTTCGGTCCGGCTCAAGCCGCTGGCCGACTACCTCATCCGCCACCACTCCCGGATCGATGCAGCTGTGGCCGGGTTGCCCCCGTCAGCATTTTCCTTCGTCATGGCCACCGGCATCCTCTCCACCGGGCTGGACCTGGGGGGGCAGGCGGTTGCCGCCTGGACGTTGTTCTGGATCGCCGTGGCTGCCGGGGCGATGCTGACTATCGGATTCGTGTGGCGGGCCATTTCGCATCCGGACCGGTTCATGGCCGACCTGTGGAACCCGGGCACCATGTTCGGGTACTTCACCATCGTGGCAGCAGCCAACGTGCTGGGCCTGCACTATGACATGGCCGGGTACCCCGCTGCGGGACGCCTGCTGGCCGTCCTGGCGGGGATCTTCTGGCTGTTCCTGACCTATGCCATCCCGGCGAGCCTGCTCCTGCGCGAACGGCAACGCCCGGTGCTCGATGATGCAAACGGCAGCTGGTTCCTCTGGGTGGTTGCCACCCAGTCGATGGCAACTGCGTTGGCAGTGGTGGCACTGACCACCAAGACCCAGTTCGTGGGCGCCGTGGCGACCGGCATGTGGGGAGTGGGGGTCATGCTGTACCTGATCATCGCGACACTTGTCACGCTGCGGATGCTCACCCGCCCGAACAAGCCCGAGAACCTGAGCCCAACCTACTGGATCTTCATGGGCGCCACGGCGATCACGGTGCTCGCCGGGGCCAAGGTGCTGGCCATGCCTGCAGATTTCGCCGCCTCAATCAGCACCGACGGGTTCGTGGCTGGCGCTTCCTACGTCCTCTGGTCCGTGGGCATGTGGTGGATTCCCCTGCTGCTTGTTTTCGGTTTCTGGCGCCATGCCGTGCGCAGGTACCCACTGCGTTACGAAACGAGCTTGTGGGCCATCGTCTTCCCGCTGGGGATGTTATCGGCGGCCACCATCTTCTTCGGTGCCAACGAACAGATCCCCGAAATGATCTGGACCGGCAAGGCCGGGGTCTGGGTTGCAGTAGCCGCATGGATCGCGGCAACGAGCCTGATGGTGGGAAAATACATCAGCTGGCTCCGGGCGGGAATGCTGCCTCGGGCCGGCAAACGCCCCTGAGCGCCGGTCGCCACTGGCCTCTCGCGGCCCGTCGGCGCCGGGGCTATGCTGACCGCATGAGCAACCTGGATCAACGTCCCGACGAAGTCACGTGTGAAAAGGGCGGTGGCCCCGGACGGGACGAGCTGTTGGAACCGCGGTTTGTTCCGCTGGGTGGACCACGGGCAATGACGGTGCGCCGTACCCTGCCGCAGAAGCGGCGCAGCCTCATCGGAGCCTGGTGCTTCCTTGACCACTATGGTCCGGACCCGGTCGGGGAGCCCGGGGGCATGTCGGTCCCCCGCCACCCGCATACCGGCCTGCAGACCGTCTCCTGGCTGTTCACCGGGGCCATCGAGCACCGTGATTCGGCCGGGTTCCACGCCATTGTCCGCCCCGGCGAGCTGAACCTGATGACTGCCGGTCGCGGCATCAGCCACTCGGAGTTCTCCACTCCGGAAACCACTGTGCTGCACGGCGCTCAGCTCTGGGTGGCGCTGCCGGACCATGCCCGGAGCATCGCACCGGGCTTCGAGCACTATCGGCCTGAACCCGTCAGCGGGCCCGGCTCTGAAGTGCGGGTCTTTCTGGGGGCGGTGGGAGTTGATACCGGGGTCGCCTCCTCCCCGGTCATCGCGCACACCCCGCTGATCGGAGCCGAGATCCTACTCGAACCGGGCGCGGGCGTCGATATCGCCGTCGAGTCCACCCACGAACACGGGGTCCTGCTCGATTCCGGGTCCTTGGCGGTCAACGGAACCGATTCCCCCGTAGACCACCTCCTGTATGTGGCCCCGGGACACCGGGTCCTGCGGCTGCGGGCCGGCGGGAGCGCTGTCAGGGCACTACTGATCGGCGGCGAACCACTGGGCGAGAAGATCCTGATGTGGTGGAACTTCGTCGGCCGCACCCACGAGGAGGTCGCCGCCTACCGCAGCCAATGGCAGGCGGAGATCGGCGCCGAGGCTCCTGCCGATCCCGGGCTTGCCCCGCGGTTCGGTGATTTTCCCGCCGGCACGGCCGCTCCCCTTCCCGCGCCGGTACTGCCCGGCGTCCGCCTCCGGCCGCGCGACTGAACGGAACCGGCAATGGACGCCGACAAGGCAGCGGAATTGAAGGAGCAGCTGAAGCGGATGCGACGCTCGCTGGCCTCGCGCCTCGACCAGGGCGATCAGCTCGAGGTGCCCCGGGAGGTGGAGCACTTCGTGCTCTTCGGCTCCCGGGAGGCCGTCGCCGAAGCCACGGCGCGGCTGCGTCACGCCGGATGGGACGTCGAGGTCACGGAGGATGGTGGCGGGCGGGGGTCCACGATGCGCGCCTACCGCGAGGAGGCGGTGGACGCCGGGACTGCCGAACACTCGGTGCGTACCGTCTTCGCCATCGCCACCGAAGCGGGCGGAAGCTACGACGGCTACGGTGCCAGGATTGTCTTCGCCGACAACGGCGAACGCCCGGGATTCCTGCGCAGGATCCTTGGCCAGGAAGGAGAAGGCAGATGAGTGGCATCAGGATGCACCACGCCGAGGAACGCAGGCGCTATGACCTGCTCGACGGCGATGCGGTCATCGGCTCGGCCCACTACAGGGAGCTCTTCGAGACGGCAGCTGACGGAACGGCACGGGTGGAACGCATCTTCTTCCAGACACTGGTCGACGACGCCTATTCCGGGCAGGGGCTGGCCGGCCGGCTGACGGCCTTCGCGCTGTCCGACTCGGTGGCCTCCGGCACCCGGATCGTTGCCGTTTGCCCGTATATCAAGGCCTACCTGGCCAAGCACGATGCATTCGACGGGAACGTGATTCCGGTACGGCCCGACCACCTGGATGCGCTGCCGCAGGAGTGAGACCGCCTTCGTGCTCACTCCTGCGGCACACCTCGAGACGCTCGGGCAGGCGCCCACTTCCTGCGTCCCGGCCCCGTGCGGTGCCATGCGTGCCGTGTTCGGCTGGTCCGTTCATGTGCCCGCACCAACCTTGGGAAGTCCCTTGTGCCCCGGGACAACGCGGTGCCCCAGCGAGAGGAAGACCACGGAAATGACCAAGGTGAAGGCAAAGACTGCTGCGAAGGAATCAATCGATGCGAACGAGGTGAAGACCAGCCCCGCCGCTACAAGCGACAGCGCCGCACCCAGCGAATCGGCAATGGCCAGCGCCGAGGAGTTGAACCCCTGCGTGCCCGTGGTCGAGTAGGCAAGCGTCAGCACGCTCAACCGCGGGTAGACCAGGCCCATGCCGCCCCCACCCAGTACCCAGGCGCCAACGGCCACCAGCGCCGGCAGCTGGAACACCACCGTCACCAGCACCAGGGCGATAGCGGCAGTGGCCAGGCAGGACCCGATCCCCACTGCCCGGGCATGCGGCAGCCGTTCGCCCATGCGTCCCTGGACCGCCGATGCCAAAGACCAAGCCAGTGCACCACCGGTCAGGGCCAACCCGGCGATGGAGGGGCTCAGTCCGTAGTGGTCCATGAGCATGTAGGGCACATAGACCTCGGCCCCAAAGAAGGCGCCGGCCGCGAGCGACCGGATCAGGATCGTTGCCGGAAGTCCACGGACGGCCCGCAACGTCCCTTTCGGAAGCAAGGGACGCACGGCAACCAGGGTGATGACGACGGAGACTGCCATCAGGTAGGTCCCGACCTCCGGCACCTCTGCCAGCAGGTTCATGCCCAACACAGCCACCACCGCGAGCCCGGCCCAGCCGAGCGAGGCGAACGAAAACGGTTTTCCCTCGGCGGCGGGGCTCGAGTCCATGGAGCGCAGCGAGGGAACCACGGCAATCATCGCAATGAGAACCAGGCCCACGACACCAAGGAACACCCAGCGCCAGCCGATGTGCTCAGCGACCAGACCCGCGGCGAGCGGACCGACCAACGAGGGCACCACCCATGCAGCGGCAAAGGCAGCAAAGATCTTAGGGTGCATGATCGGCGGATACACCCGCGCGACCACCACGTACAGGGCAACGGTAATCGCGCCGCCGCCCAATCCCTGCACCAACCGCCCCACGACCAGCAGCTCCATGTTCCCGGCCAGCCCACAGATCAGCAGTCCGGCGATGAACACCGCGACCGAGGCGTAGAGCGGGCCGGCGGGCCCGTTCCGGTCGGACCAGCCGCCGGCGATCACCATGCCGAGCACGCCGCTGGCCAGAGGTCCGGCAAAGGCCAGCGCATACAGCGAAGCGCCATTGAGCTGCTCACTGACCACCGGCATCACGGTGGTCACGGCGAGGGATTCGAATCCGACGAGGAAGACCAGCGAAAAGCTGCCGATGGTTGCCCAAAGGTATGCGGGGCTCAACAGCCCACGGTCGGACACGCCGGCATTCGGCGGAAAAGCAGAGGTCATGTACTGAGCATATGCCCATGTGGGGTCGCTATGGGGAGCGGAAACAAACGGGGGCACCACCCGTGAAGGTGGTGCCCCCGGGAAGGTTTCCGACAAGCTACATTCCGGAGTCCTGCGCCATGTTGTTGAACCGCGAGTAGTGGCCCTGGAAGGCGAGCACCATGGTCTTGGTCGGGCCGTTACGGTGTTTGGCGACGATCACGTCGGCCTCGCCGGCACGGGGCGATTCCTTGTCGTAGATGTCCTCGCGGTGCAGAAGGATGACCATATCCGCGTCCTGCTCGATGGAACCGGATTCACGCAGGTCAGAGATCATTGGTTTCTTGTCGGTCCGCTGTTCGGAGCCACGGTTCAGCTGCGAGAGGGCGATGACCGGAACGTCGAGTTCCTTGGCCATCAGCTTCAGCGCACGCGAGAACTCAGAGACTTCCTGCTGTCGGGATTCCACACGCTTACCGGAGCTCATCAGCTGGAGGTAGTCCAGGATGATGAGCTTGAGGTCGTGCTTCTGCTTCAGCCGGCGGCATTTGGCTCGGATTTCCATCAGCGACATGTTCGGGGAATCGTCGATGAAAAACGGGGCGTCATTCAACCGGCCCATGGTGGTGGCGATCTTGCCCCACTGCTCGTCCTTGATCGTCCCCTTACGCAGGTCCTGCAGGCCGATGCTGGCCTCAGCGGACAGCAGACGCATCGCGATCTCGTTACGTCCCATTTCCAGGGAGAAGAAGACAGTAGTCATATTGTTCTTAATGGCCGCCGACCGAGCAAAATCCAGTGCGAAAGTGGATTTGCCGACGGCTGGTCTCGCGGCAATGACGATCATCTGCCCGCCGTGCAGACCCTGGGTCAGTTCATCGAATTCATAGAATCCGGTGGGTACGCCGGTCAGGCCGGTGCCCTTGCTGCCAGCCGACTCGATCTCATCGACGGTACCTTCGATGATGTCGCGCAGCGGCACATAATCCTCGGCGGTGCGCTTCTCGGCGACCTTGTAGATCTCCGCCTGCGCCTCGTTGACGATGTCATCAACCTCGCCGTCATGCGAATAGCCGAGCTGGACAATCTTGGTCCCGGCCTCCACTAGGCGGCGCAGTACGGCGCGCTCGCGCACGATTTCGGCATAGAAACCTGCGTTGGCCGCGGTGGGTACCGACTGGATCAGCGTGTGCAGGTAGGCGGGTCCGCCGATGCGGGTGATTTCACCGCGCTTGGTCAGCAGGTCGGACACCGTGACCGCATCGGCTGGCTCGCCGCGACCATAGAGGTCGATGATTGCTTCGTAAATGGCCTCGTGTGCCGGACGGTAGAAGTCGGGCCCGCGGAGCACCTCGACACAGTCGGCGATGGCATCCTTGGACAGCATCATGCCGCCCAAGACGCTCTGTTCGGCGACGAGATCCTGCGGGGGCGTGCGTCCATATTCGATTTCCCTGGACTCGGATGCAGAATCTGTGTGCGTTAGCGACACGGTACTTCCCTTCAAGCTTCGCGGGTTCCCTGAACTCCGCAATGTCCTTCAAGTGTCTCAGGTTCATCCGACAGCTGGGGCGGTTTCCCCACAGCCTGCGCCACCGGCAGAGCCCTGTGGAAATAGGTAGGGAACGTTGCCACCATAGACCCCTTTTCTGGCAATCCCAACAGAGTTATGCACAGGGGGTGTGCATAACCTGTGCGTGAGGCGGCGTGTCGTGTGTACAGCCTGGGGAGAACCCTGTGGATTACCAACTTTTTTTATCGAATAAAGTCTTCTGACTAGGTGTTGTATGTATTTTAGGCTGTGGGTAAGAAATACTTTCCCCGACCGTCATGCCACGCTCTTTATCCGAGAACCGTCGAGAATCCAGCTTTTCTGTCAGATTAATTACACTCTTTCCACGCTTACCCACAACTTATCCACAGACACGCCCGACGCGAGCCGCTTTAGCGTGCCCCGCCGGCCTTGCCGAGCCAACTCGGACGCTAGGATACTTCCCTGCATGCCCACCACCAAGACGCTTCCCACGCCCGTGGACCCCCATGAATTCATTGCCGGGGTCGCCCACCCGCAACGCCGGGCAGACGCCCTCGTCCTCATGGAAATGATGGAATCGGTGACCGGGCATCCGGGAACCATGTGGGGCCCGAGCATCATCGGGTCCGATAGCTACCACTATCGCTATGACAGCGGGCATGAGGGCGACGCCGCGATGATCGGTTTTTCCCCGCGGGCCTCGAGCCTCTCGCTCTAC
Source organism: Paeniglutamicibacter cryotolerans (assembly GCF_014190875.1). Lineage (NCBI taxonomy): Bacteria > Bacillati > Actinomycetota > Actinomycetes > Micrococcales > Micrococcaceae > Paeniglutamicibacter > Paeniglutamicibacter cryotolerans. The sequence continues at coordinate 1,075,148 of NZ_JACHVS010000001.1, forward strand.
GGTCTGACCAATGCGCCACGGGCGCCCGAGCTGCTCGAGAAACTGGGCAAGAGCCGACGCGGGGCCTCCTGCCTGTACGTGAACAAACTCGCCGATGTCGATATTGACGCCCTACGCAAGCTGATGGAACACGGATATCAACACATGAAAAAGGAGCATGGCTCCACGTAAGGGGACGTCTCGTCTCGTAGTTCCCCAGAGGATGAACGCCCGACACGCGCCTTGGGTGTCAGTCATGTTGCGCCTGGCCGCTGCAGAGATGGCGCCAACGTAGTCCTCGCTGCCTTTCTTGCCTTCATTAACCTGAGCCTCCCAGCCGGAGTGCCGGGCGTTGAACCGACTCCCAGCTCAAGGCCGCTACCCGCTGGACAAACGCATTCGCGGTCGTGGCCGTCTGGGCATAGTCGACGTCCGCACGATGGCACCGCCTATGGTGTGGCCAGCAACCGGTCCGGTTAAGGGCCCGACAGCACCTTCGCGCCGCCGCTCTCCCAACTAATTCATGCCCAGGGCCACCTTCACGCTGCAACGTGGCATTCCAGATGCGGCCAACTCGAATGAACTCCACTCCGATCACCTCTCCAGGAGCGTCGCCAAGTGCCGTTTCCCCTGATCCTTCAGGCCTCTTCAAAGATTCCCGGCCACCCTTCGGCGTCCCGATCCCTGGCGAGACGCCAGATGCCGGGTCCGGCGTGGAGATCGGCACGGCGGACTGCGTGGAATCTGTCGCGCTGGCCTGCGGCGGAGACCCGGCGTTGCATCTGGCAAGCAAGAAACCGCTGCCTGCCGCAAAAACTACGGCCCACGACGGCCCCGGGGAACGGGATCGCATCGATGACGCTCCATCGCCCCCCCTCTCGCTTCTGACGGCATGCATCTGCCCCCGTGACACGAACTGAAGTTTCCGTCACGCTACTCCAGAAGAATCCTTGATGACCATGGCACACGCCACAGGGGGCCGTTCAGTCCAAGGTGCCCAGCTCATGCTTGGTCAGAGGATTGCGGAGGGCCGAGCGGTCGATGGACGCGGGGAAGGGCGTTAGCCGCCGCTAGGAGGCCAGGGCCTGCGCTTCCAAACGGCGGAACGCCGAGCCGTGGAAGACCAGTGGGTCGTTGGCCTCCTCCAGCGTGGAGAATCCATGCACCCGCAGCAGCACCACCTGGTGGTCACCGGCCGGGACCTCCTGCTCCACCGAGCAGTCCAGCCACAGGCTGGCGTCCTGCAGGAACAGGGAGCCTTCGTCCGTCGAGTCCAGACGCAGGTCGGCAAAGCGGTCCCCGGCCTTGGAGGCGATCTGGCGGCATGCCAGGTCGTGTCCCGCACCCAGGATCGAGACCCCGATACGGCCAGCCTGACGCACGACCGGCCAGGTCTTGGACGTATTCTGCACCGCGAACATCACCAGCGGTGGATCCATGGAGACGCCGACGGTAAAGGTCGAGGCGATGATGCCTTGCGGTTCTCCATCGATGATGGCGCAGAGCGCGGCAACGCCCGAGGGGTGCTGGGAGAAGGCGTGTCGCAGGGATTCCTGGTCGAGTTCCCGGTTCAGGGACATGGGCGTTTCCTTGTCAGTCGGCCCACCGGATGGAGGGTGCCGAACATGGCCACCCCTTACGGCGTGCGGTACTTGCCGCCGGTTTTCCGGGGGCCGAATCCTCACCTGGAGCACCCCACTACCGTGAGAGGGTTGCCGGCCAACAAGCCAGGGCTGTTCGTTGACGCTCTTGATTCACTACCCACGGTAGGAGAGCCGGCCCACATCAGTCAAAGGCTGTGGCGCATTGTGTCCTCACGCTTCGATCTGCTGGCTTCCCGTTAAAAAAGCGAGACCCCGCAAAAATGCGGGGTCTCACCGGTCTCGGCCGCAAGCGGTCGGGGCCATCGTGCCCAAATACTACTTGGCGGCGACGATCTGCAGGTTGAGGGTCGCAGCGACGTTCTCGTGCAGGCGAACGGTAGCGGTGTAGCTGCCGATCGACTTGATGTGGTCGTTGATCTCGACCTTGCGCTTGTCGACGTTTCCGAGGCCAGCGGCCTCGAATGCCTTCGCGATGTCTTCGGTCTTTACAGTGCCGAAGAGGCGGCCGGTTGCGCCGGCCTTGACGGCGATCTTAACCGACTTGGAGGACAGCGAAGCAGCAAGTGCCTGAGCATCTTCCAGGGAAGCAACGGCCTGAGCTGCACGTGCTGCCTTGATCGACTCCACCTGCTTCTCACCACCCTTGCTCCAGGTGATTGCGAAACCGCGCGGCAGAAGGAAGTTACGTGAGTAACCGTTCTTCACCTCGACGATGTCGCCTGCGGCACCAAGGCCGGTGACTTCGTGGGTCAGAATGAGCTTTGCCATGTTGTTTACCTTCCCTTAGCCGCGGCCAGCGCCGGAGTAAGGAAGCAGAGCAACCTCACGCGCGTTCTTGATGGCCTGTGCAATCTTGCGCTGTTCCTGAACGGAGACACCGGTGACGCGACGGGCACGGATCTTTCCGCGGTCAGAGATGAACTTGCGCAGCAATGCTACGTCCTTGTAGTCGATGACGGTAACGTCAGCGGCCTTCAAGGGGTTGGACTTTGGTTTGGGCTTACGGAGTTCAGCCTTAGCCATCGTGGAGCTCCTTTATCTTGTGGAGCCCGCAGAGGAACTCTGCGGGATGGTGAATATTTTGGTTAGAAGGGCGGTTCGTCGGAACCGGGGTTGCTGCCCCATCCGCCGTTGTTTCCTCCGGCAGGAGCACCCCAGGGATCGGCTGCAGGCGCATTCCAGTTGCCACCGCCGGATCCGCCGGCGTTGCCGCCACCGAAACCAGGGTTGCCGCCGGCGTTGCCGCCACCGAACCCGCCAGCGTTGCCGCCGGCATTTCCGCCGCCGAAGCCTCCGCCGCCACCGCCGGAGCGCTGGGTGCGGGTGACCTTGGCAGATGCGTACCGCAGCGACGGGCCGATTTCATCGACCTCTAGCTCGGTAACGGTACGCTTTTCGCCTTCTTTTGTTTCGTATGAACGCGACTTGAGGCGACCCTGGGCAACGACTCGCATGCCCTTGGTCAACGTCTCAGCGACGTTTTCGGCAGCCTCGCGCCACACCGATGCACGGAGGAACAGCGTGTCGCCGTCCTTCCACTCATTGGACTGGCGGTCGAAGGTCCGCGGGGTCGAAGCAATGGTGAAGTTCGCCACTGCCGACCCGGACGGGGTGAAACGTAGTTCTGGGTCACCGGTGAGATTACCGATAACCGTAATGACGGTCTCGCCTGCCATGGAAGCCTCCTACTGTTCTGTTCTTACAAGGGAACGACGCAGATTACTCTGCGACGACCTTCTGCTCTTCCGGACGGGTGATCTTGGTGCGCAGGATGGTCTCATTGAGGCTCAGCTGGCGATCAAGTTCCGCGGAAGTAGCGGGGGTAGCGGTGAAGTTAACCACTACGTAGATGGCTTCCGACTTCTTCTGAATGTCGTAGGCCAGGCGGCGACGGCCCCAGATGTCAACGTTTTCGATGGTTCCACCATCGTTACGGACAACGTCCAGGAACTTGCCGATGGTCGGTTCAACGGTGCGTTCGTCGACCTCGGGGTCGAGGAGCACCATCAATTCATATGCGCGCATGTGAACCCACCTCCTTTGGGCTAAACGGTCGCGGTAGTTCCGCAACAGGAGGTTCTTTGCGATGGCTGTCCCGGCACGCCCGGATGTGGGCACGACAGAAACAGCCTTGTTCATCCTAACGGATTCCGGGTCCGCCCGGGACCGTCGGGGCCCGATCGCGTGCAGAATCACACCCACCGCACCCACCCCGGGTGATTATTGTGAGATCCGCCGGCCCGCATGACGCCGCGCGGCACCACCCTCGAATGCACGAAAACGAAACATGTGCTGCGGCAAGGCCCTACGCTGGGAATCATGCACGCAGCAGCACTCCCCCGGGCCCTAGGCAGAGCCCTTCTTCCTCGCCACCCGGCCCAGGCCATAGCCCTGGGCTTCGGTACGGCGATCTTGCTCGGGACGACGCTGCTGATGCTGCCGATTTCCAAGGTGGGACCCGGGGGCGCCGATTTCCTGTCAGCGCTTTTCACCGCGACCTCTGCGGTGTGCGTCACCGGGCTGGCGGTCGTCGACACGGCCACCTACTGGACGCCGTTCGGCCAGGTAGCAATCCTGTTGATGATCCAGCTGGGTGGATTCGGCATCATGTCCTTCGCCTCGCTGCTGGCCGTGCTGATGGCCCGCCGGCTGGGGCTGAAGTCCCGAATCTCTGCGGCCACGGAGACCAAGAGCCGCGGTTTCGGTGACGTCCGCTCCGTGTTGCTCGGGGTACTGAAGACCACCATCGTGGTTGAACTCATCGTTGCAGCGCTGCTGGCGCTTCGTTTCGGCTTCGGCTATGGATCCTCACCCTGGCATGCCCTCTGGCAGGGGGTCTTCCACTCGGTGTCCGCCTTCAACAACGCCGGCTTCGCGCTCTTCAGCGACAATCTGATGGGTTTTGTCGGAGATCCGTGGATCTGCCTGCCCATTGCCGCCGCCATCATCGTCGGCGGACTGGGCTTCCCGGTGCTCTTCGAACTGCACCGCCAATACCGCAAGCCGCTGCACTGGACGATGAACACCAAGCTGGTGCTCTCCGGTACCGCGATCCTGCTCACCACGGGGACAGCATTCATCACGGCGCTGGAGTGGGACAACCCCGGGACGCTAGGCCGGCTGTCATCGGCTGACAAGCTGCTGGCCGGGTTCTTCCAGTCGGTGATGACCCGCACCGCTGGCTTCAACTCCGTCGATCTGAGTCAGATGGACCCGGCTACCTGGCTCGGCATGGACATTCTGATGTTCATCGGCGGCGGGCCAGCTGGAACCGCGGGCGGATTGAAGATCACCACGTTCGCCGTGCTGTTCTTCATCCTGCTCACCGAGATCCGGGGCGGTACCGCTGTCAATGTCTTTGGTAAGCGCCTCTCCCGGTCGGTACACCGCCAGGCGATCACCATCGTGTTGCTGGCCGTCGCATTGGTCGTGGGTTCGACGATGACGCTGATGCTGATCACCGATTTCAGCTTCGATGCCCTGCTCTTCGAGACCATCTCTGCCTTTGCGACGGTGGGGCTCTCCACCGGAATCACCGCCGCACTGCCTCCAGCCGGCCAGCTGCTGTTGGTCCTGCTGATGTTTGTCGGGCGGTTGGGGCCGGTCACGCTGGCTTCCGCACTGGCCCTGCGTTCACGTCAACTGCTCTATGAATTCCCGAAAGAGAGGCCACTCATTGGCTAGGCATCCGCTGTTTTCACCCAAATCCATTGAACGCATCACCGAGGCAGACTCGGTGGTGGTGCTCGGCCTCGGCCGCTTCGGCGGTGCCCTGGCGCTGGAGTTGGTCGCTGCCGGCACCGAGGTGCTGGGCATCGACCTCGACGAGGACATCGTGCAGTCGTATAACGGCCGACTCACCCACGTGGTGCGGGCCGATTCCACTCGCGAGGAGGTGCTGCGCCAGCTTTCGGTGCACGAGTTCGACCGAGCCGTCGTGGGCATCGGCAGCGACCTGGAGGCCAGCATCCTGACCACCTCGCTGCTGCTGCGTTTCAAACGCCCGACCATCTGGGCCAAGGCAGTCTCCGAGGCACATGGGCAGATCCTCGAACAGCTCGGCGTCGAGCACGTGATCAGCCCCGAGCAGGACATGGGGCGCAGGGTGGCCCACCTGGTCCGCGGGGCGATGCTGGACTACGTCGAATTCGAGGACGGATTCGCGATGGTCAAGACGCGGCCGCCACGTGAGGCCCTGGGCCAACCGCTGGGCGCCACCGGGATCCGGTCGCGGCACCACATCACGGTTGTCGCGGTCAAGCGCCGCAGCGGCGAGTGGGACTACACCACGCCGCAGACTGTGCTGAACGCGGACGATGAGATTATCGTCGCCGGTGCCACTGCAGCCGCCGAGCGGTTCGCTACATTGCTGTAGCGGGCGCTCCGCTCAAGCGGCGTAGAAGGCCGCTGCCACCTTCGCCAGGCGTAGCGGGTCCTCGACGCCACACAGCTCGCGGGCCGAATGCATGGAAAGCAGGGCGATGCCGATGTCGGCGGTCCTGATGCCCAGCCGGGTGGCCGTCAGCGGTCCGATTGTCGAACCGCACGGCATCTGGTTGTTGGAGACGAACTCCTGGTAGGGCACCGCGGCCGTGGCACAGAGGCCGGCGAAGAACGCGGCACCCACCCCGTCGGTGGCGTAGCGTTGGTTCGCATTGATCTTCAGCAGTGGGCCGGCCCCCAGCAGCGGGCGGTTGGCCGGGTCGTGGCGTCCCGGATAGTTCGGATGCACCGAATGCCCGGCATCCGCCGACAGGCAGAAGGAATCCGCGTAGGCGCGTGCCCGATCCTCGGTGCCCGCGTCGAGCCCGGCTCCGATGCGTTCGAGCACCTCGGCCAGGAACGGGCCGCAAGCCCCGGAGCGCGAGGCCGAACCAATTTCCTCGTGGTCGAAGGCCGCCAGCATGGCGATGTGCTCTCCGGCACCGGTTCCGGCGTGGTCGATCAGCGCCGTCAGCGAGGCGTGCATCGAGGAGAGGTTGTCCAATCGGCCGCAGGCGAAGAACTCGCCGTCGGCGCCGAAGACGACACCCGGCTGGGCATCTGCGATGACCACGTCGTAGCCGCCGATGGCCTCCGGATCCGTCCCTGCCTCGGCCGCCAGCACGCCGAGCAGGTCCGCCTGCCCCGGATCTCCGATGCCCCAGACCGGGTTCATGTGCGTCTGCTTGTCCAGCGCCAACCCCTCGTTGACGCCTCGGTCCAGATGGATGGCCAGTTGCGGGAAGCGCAGCAGCGGGGCCGTGCGGGTCAGCACCGTAGTGCCGTCGAGCAGTGCCAGCCTGCCCGCGAGCAGCAGCTCGCGGTCCAGCCAGGAATTCAGCAGCGGGCCGCCGTAAACCTCGACGCCGGCCTGCAGCCAGCCATGCGCGCCGGTGGTCGGCTTGGGCTTGAGCTTGAAGGAAGGCGAATCGGTGTGCGAGCCCAGCACGTGGAAACCCGTGGTGGCGGTGGCGGATTCCGGCCGGCACCAGGCGATGATCGCACCGTCGCGCACCACGTAGTAGTTGCCGCATTCCCGGGGCCAGGGCGCCGATTCGTCGAGCCCGGTGAATCCCGCCGCATCCAGCCGGCGGGCGGCCTCGGCCGCCGCGTGGAAGCTGGAGGGAGACTCGGCGACAAAGGCCGCCAGGTCGTTGACGTGTCCAAGTGCAGCTGCTGCTGGCTGGGCCATATGTGTTTTCCCCTTGGTGCTGCTGGGTGGGTGGACCGGAACCGGGACTAGAGCCGTTGGCGTCGCACCGCGATGACCATGGCAACCAGTCCCAGCACGATGCTAGCCCAACCGGCGATGCCCCAAGCCAGGACGGTCACCGCATAGGCCCCGCCGACCAGGAGTACCACGGCCGCCAGGAACCAGGGGCTGCGCAGGAATTCAATGTTCACGGGTGCTCCCTAGTAGTCCAGGCCCTGGCTGGGGATGACCAGCCCCGTCTCGTAGGCGTAGACGACGGCTTGGACCCGGTCGCGCAGGTGCAGCTTGGTCAGGATCCGGCGCACGTGGGTTTTCACTGTTGCCTCGGAGAGGAAGAAGCGGTGCGCGATTTCGGCGTTGGACAGGCCCTCGGAGATGGTTCCGAGCACCTCGAGTTCGCGCGGGGTGAGGTCCTCGAGCAGGGGATCGCGTTTCGGCGGCGCCACGTGTCCCGCGCTGCCGTCTGCGCCTTTGCGCACATACGTTTCCAGCAGCCGGGCCGTGACGCGCGGGGCGACCACGGCATCGCCGCTGGCCACCAGCCGGACGGCATTGACCAGTTCCTCGGGTGCGACGTCCTTGAGCAGGAACGCCGAGGCACCGGCGCGCAGCGCGGAGAACGCGTATTCGTCCAGGTCGAAGGTGGTCAGGATGATGATCCGGGCGGCGGATCCGGAATCGACGATCAGGCCGGTGGCCTCGATGCCGTCCATGACGGGCATGCGCACGTCCATCAGCACCACGTCGGGCTTCAGTTCCCCGGCCAGGCGAACGGCTTCGGCCCCGTCTGAGGCTTCGCCGAGGATGCGAAGGTCGGATTCACCCTCCAGGATCAGCCGGAAGCCCATGCGCAGCAGGGGCTGGTCATCGACCAACAGCACCCCGATGGTGCCGTCGCTGCTCGGTAGTTCGGGCGCGATGCCCCGGTCCTCAGACTTCATGGCTGCCTTCGTTAGGTGGTGCGGGGGTGGTGCCGGGTGAATGTTCGGGGAACGGCAGGATCGCGTGGACGATCCAGCCGCCGTGCGGGCCCGGGCCTGCGTAGAGCGAGCCGCCGAAAAGCGCGGCCCGTTCGGCCATGCCGCGCACTCCCTGGCCCGAGCCGATGGTTTCATTGCGGGTTCCGGCCTGGGCCCCGTTATCGGTGATGCGCAGCCGGGCAGTGCCGTCGTCGACCTCGATCTCGACGCCGACCCGGGTCGCGGAACGGGAGTAGCGCAGCACGTTGGTGAGCGATTCCTGCACGATCCGGTAGACGGTCAGCTGGAACGTGGTGTCCTCCGGCAGCTGCGGACCGGTCTGGGTGAAGGTGAGCGGGAGCCCGGCGACGCGGAATCCCTCGAGCATGTCCTGCAGCGACCCGGCAGCGGGCTGCGGGGACCGCAGGCCGGCATCACCGGCGCGCAACACCCCAATGACCCGGCGCATGTCGGCCAGCGCGCCGCGACCGGTGGAGGAGAGCTCGCGCAGCACCTGGCCGGCGCGCTCCGGATCGCGCTTGATGACCACCGCAGCGCCATCGGACAGGGCGATCATCACCGAGAGCGAATGCGCCACCACATCGTGCATTTCCCGCGCGATGCGGTTGCGCTCCCCGGCCTGGGCCAGCATCTGCGCACGGGCGGCCCAGTTCGCCAGCTCGGCATCGTGCAGCCTGTTGTTGCGGATCGCCGCGCCGATGCCCACCGCCACGATGTTCATCAGCATGGTCAGCCCGACGGCGATCAGGAAGACGACGTTTCTGCCGCCGAACTCGGTGATCGAGCGCAGTTCCGCGGCGCTGTCGGCGAGCAGCGTGGGGAAGACGAATACGGCGAAGACCAGGGTCTGCACCGCCGAGATCAGCACCGTCATGATGAACATGCGCCGGGCGGCATACTTGGTCGCCGCCGTGTAGAGCGCTATCCACAGCCCGATGTTGTTCCCGGAATAGGCCGGGTCGAAGACGGTGGCCACGGCGTCGATCACGAAAACGGCGACCAGCACGCTCAGCGGGAAGCGCCGACGCAGGAACAGCGCGGCGCCGAGCAAGCCGATCAGCACCACCGCCGACCAGGCCCCGCGCTCGGCGGCCGCCACCAGTTCGAAGCTGCTGGCCAGCAGGAAGCCGGCCACTACGCCCAGGTCCAGCAGCAGCGGGTGCCGGCGCAGGAACCGCCGGTAGGGACCGATCCGTGATTCGGAGAGCTCGGCGAAGGAGGCGCCGGGGACTTCCGATGCCTCCTGCGTCCGGATCTTGTTCATGACCTTGAGCTTAGTGCGCTTCGATGGTGTCGGCTCAGATGTCGCGGCGCTGCAGCACCAGCGCGGCAACGGCCAGCGGAATGATCGCCCAGCCCGCCACGGCGGTCGCCGCCTGCCAGGTCTCCATGCCGTTACCCATCATGGCCGGGGTGGTCAGGTTCGAGATGGCGCTCGTGGGCAGGTAGTTGCCCAACTTGTTGACCCAATACAGCGGGATGGCCATGGCAATCGAGGGCACCACGAAGACGATACCCACCATCGACATGATGCCGCCGGCCGAGTTGCGCAGCAGCGAACCCAGCGAGAACCCGATGGATGCCACCATCGAGACGCCCAGGGCGCCGATCCAGAGCGAGCGCACGAAGACCGGGTTGGCCAGCGACTGCTCCATCCCGGCGCCGGACAGGATCGGTCCGATCGCCAGGTAGGCGAGCAGCGTCGCCACGACCGACACCACGAAGGAGACGGCCATGATCAGCAGGGCCTTGGTCCAGAACACCGGCTGGCGCCGGGGTACCGCGGTGAACGTTGATCGGGCCGAACCGGTGGCGAACTCGGAGCTGATCATCATGACCGCCAGTGCACCCATGACCAGCGTGGCCATGCTGACCCCGGCCCCGGCGATGGATCCGACCATCTCCTCCATTCCGGCCGAACCACCCATCTGGGCGGCCATTTCCGGATTCCCGGACACCATGTCCTGGGTCATGCCCACGCCGACGGCGACCAGCATCGCGATGCCGACGATCACCACCACCGAGGACAGGATCAGGATCAGGGTCGAGCGCAGCGAGGTGAGCTTGATCCATTCGCCATGCAGCACGCCGGCCAGGGAAACCCCTGCGGTACCCGCCGACGGTGTTGCGTGCCGCGCATCCTTGCGTGAAACGGGGGTCATCGCACTCATCTCAGATCTGCTTTCCGGGCATGGCGCCCTGTGCCGCGGGAGCCTGCAGGCTCGAGTGGTATTCCACTTCGTCCTTGGTCAGGTCCATGTAGGCCTGTTCCAATGACTGCTGGGTGGGTGTCAGTCCGTAGACCAGGATCCGCGCATCGAGAGCGCGGGCCGCGATGGTGCGCGAATCGACGCCGGCCACCTGCAGCGTGAACTCATCGACGCGGGTGATCTGGACGTGGTCGGCGGCGAGCGCGTTCATCAGCTCGACTGCCGAATCGGTGCGCACCAGTGCCCCGGAGGTGCCCTGCCCGTTGAGGATCGCCTCGATCGGGGCATCGGCGATGATCCGGCCGCGGCCGATCACAATCAGGTGGTCCGCCGTCAGCGACATTTCGCTCATCAGGTGCGAGGAGAGGAAGACCGTCTTGCCCTGCGCCGCCTGGCTGCGGGCCAGGTTTCGTACCCAGAGCACGCCCTCGGGATCCAACCCGTTGACCGGTTCGTCGAGGATCAGCGTCTGCGGATCACCCAACAGCGCTGCGGCAATGCCCAGGCGCTGGCCCATGCCGAGCGAGAACCCGCCCACACGCTTCCTGGCCACGGCACCCAGGCCGGTCAGTTCGATGACCTCGTCGACCCGCTTCAGCGGGATCGAGTGGGTGGCTGCCAGTGCGCGCAGGTGCGAGCGGGCGCTGCGTGACTTGTGCACCGACTTGGCATCGAGCAGTGCGCCGACCTCGCGCAGCGGTGCCGCATGCCGGGCGAAGGGGCGCCCATTGACGGTGACCCTTCCGGCGCTGGGACGGTCGAGGCCCACGATCATGCGCATCGTGGTGGATTTCCCGGCGCCGTTGGGGCCGAGGAACCCGGTCACGCGACCGGGTTGGACGGTGAAGGAGACGGAATCCACCGCGCGCTTGCGGCCATAGTTCTTGGCCAGTTCCTGTGCTTCGATCATGAGTTCAACGCTACAGATCCGGGCCGCTTTCGACGCCGCCCGCAGGGATGATTTCGCGCCTCCGGCCCGTCCCCCTTCCGGAGGAGGGGCCACCTCCCCGGGGGGCCACGCGGCTCCGGGTTGGGTAGAATTGGCACAGGAACCCGCAGACTCAGGATAGTAGGAAAGTGGCAGCTTGTTGCACCCCCGCCCGTGGGCCTTCGGGTGCCCCCTCCGGCGCTGTCCCCCCAGTCCTCCCCGGCTCCGGCGCCCACCACGAACAGGTGCTCATCGGCCCCGGTTCCTTCCTGATGGGCGACGCGTTCAATGAGGGATATGCCTCGGACGGCGAACTACCGGTACACCGGGTGGGGCTGGACGCCTTCTCCATCGATGCCACGGCGGTCACCAACACCCAGTTCGCCCGGTTCATCGATGCCACCGGATACCGGACCGAGGCGCAGGTCTATGGTTCCTCGGCCGTTTTCCACCTGCTGGTGAACGCCCCGGCCAGGGACGTGCTCGGCCCGGTCCCCGGCGCCGGATGGTGGATCACCGTCAGGGGTGCCGACTGGGCCCACCCCTTCGGGGCCAATTCCGCCGCCGCCGAACTGCCCGATCACCCGGTGGTCCACGTTTCCCACAACGATGCGCTGGCGTATTGCGCCTGGTCCGGGCGCCTGCTGCCGACCGAGGCCCAGTGGGAATACGCTGCCCGCGGCGGGCTGGAATCCGCCCGTTACGCCTGGGGCGATGAGCTGCTGGGCCCAGGCGGCGAACACCGGGCAAACATCTGGCAGGGCACCTTCCCCACCATCAATACGACGGCCGACGGGTTCCTGGGTACCGCACCGGTGCGCAGCTTCGCCGCCAACGGCTACGGGCTCTACGAAATGGCCGGGAATGTGTGGGAATGGTGCGGGGATTGGTTCCTGCCCCGCTACTACGCCCGTTCCGGTCCCGACAACCCTCCAGGCCCACCGTTTGGCACCGGCCGGGTCATGCGCGGCGGTTCATACCTCTGCCACGACTCGTACTGCAACCGCTACCGGGTGGCCGCCCGCAGCTCGAACACGCCGGACTCATCCTCCGGAAACTGCGGCTTCCGCACCGTGGCGGCGTAGTCCCGCCAGGGCTCAGGAAGCGGCGGCGGTTCCCGGGGCCAGCAGCCGTTGCAAGGCGACGCCGTCGGGCACGCCCAGGCCCGTGCACGCATCCCATCCCGGCGCGGCCTTGTAGGAGCCGTTGTCACCGACGGTAATGTCCCTCAAGCCCACCGCGGGAGCATCCGGCGCATTCGGATAGAGCACCGGCTGCAACAGTCCGAACCCGCTGGCCCTCTCCCCGCAGAGCAGCACCACCAGGGCTGCCCACAAGGGCGCGACGGCGCTGGTGCCGCCGAAGACCAGGTCGGCGCCGTCCACCCGCACCCGGTAACCGGTCTGCGGGTCCGCAACCGCTGCCACGTCGGGCACGCCGCGCCCCCGCGGCAGCGCCGGTGCGGTGGAACCCGCCTTCACGAGGACGTGTTGTTGCCAGGCGGGCAGCGCGAACACGTCACTGACCCCGCCGCCGGTGGCCGAGCTGGCAGAGTCGTTCCAGACGGTTTCGCTCGATACCACGCCGGTGGCCGGATCCGCCTCGAGCCGGGTTCCCCCGCACGCCAACACGTGGGGACTGGATGCGGGGAAGTCGACGTGGTTGCGCCCGTCCTGTTCAGCATCGGCGCTTCCGTTATCCCCCGCGGCCACGGTGACGGTGATCCCCAGCATGGCGGCGTCAATGAAGGCATCGTCCATCGCGGTGCGGGCCTGCTCGGTCCATTGGTCCTCGCTCTGTCCCCAGCTGATGCTCATGGCCGCCGGGGGCGGTGAGGCATGGGTGGCCGCCGCGATGGCGTCGAGGAATCCGGCATCGGTATTCGGGGCGAAATAGACGGCCATGGCTGCGGCTGGTGCCAGCGACCCGGCCACCTCGATGTCCAGCAGCACCTCGCCATCTGCGCCCTGCGGGTCACCGCCGGGCACGTTCACCGCTCCGTCGATTCCGACGGCCGTGACCACGGGGCCGGTGATGCCCAGCGACGTGAAATAGGCATCCAGGTCCGCCTGTTCGAATCCCCCGCCCAGTTCGATGATGGCAAGGCCTTGGCCCTTCCCCCCTTCAGCCGCAGGGAAGCCGTAGATGGCGCCCAGCTCCAGGGGCGTGTAGCTGGTGTTTTCAGCGCCGGCGTGGGCTACGTAAAAGGGGGCGCGGGCCGATGGCCGGTCATCCAGGCCAAGCACCGCTGTGATGACCGAGTCCAGTTCCGCCGGCACGCTCAGCCCGCCGGTACGGTGGCGATGGGTGGTGGTTGTGTGATCGGGCCCGAGGCTGGAGACCCGCTCCAGCTGCGTCCCGAAGATGGTGCACAGCAGTTCAACCGTGCCCGACACACGCAGCCGGCGGGAGGCAGCATCGGTTTCACTGACCACGGCGCCCAGCGCCGTCAGCGTGGAGGTGGCCAGCTCGATGTCGGCAGTCGATGCCCCATGCTCCGTCCGTCCGCCGACCCCGGCGAAGGCAGCCGAAAGTGCGTCTCCAGGCACCGGTTCGGCGCGGCGCAGCACCACGGTGACAGTGATTTCCTGCCCGTACAGCTCCGACTGGCGGGCATCGGGAAGCCGCAGTGCCCGCGGGGCCGGTTCCCGGTGGCTGCCGGGCAGCGGCACCAGTTCCGGGCCGGTACGTTCCCCGGCATGGCGCCCGTGGTGCGGGTCCGCCGGCGTTTGGTTGTTCCGGTTCGTGCCTGATTCATCGATGGGCATGGAAAACACCTTCTCCCTACGGCCGATGCTACGACCGTTTCCGTGCACCAACAATGCTTTGCTCCCAACCACTGGTTTCCCTTGCCCGGCGCAACGTCGGACAGCGGTGGGCTGCACCCCGCCCTTCTCGGAGTCCCCACCGGTGGCACCGGGCGGTGTTTGTTCCAGCGGGGCGGTTCCGCGGTGCTTGGTGGCCGGTGGATGGACCGGGGCATCCGGGCCCAAGAGCGTCTGTAGGAGGCTGTAACCCAGCGGCGCGGCAAACAAGGACAAGGCCGTGCAGCCCATCAACCCCGCCGGCCTGCACGGCGTTGGCCCCGTGGACCATCAGGCCAGGTGGCCCACGGCGGCCAGGTTTTTGGATTCAGCTCAGGGCCCCCTCCCCCAGCCCGGCGTCACGCGCTCTGGCAATCGCCTTGGACCGCGAATTGACTTGGAGTTTCGTGAAGATGAGCGATACAACGTTACGTACCGTCTTTTCACTCAAGCCCTGGGCCCGGGCTATCTCCGCATTGTCCCGGCCCCGGGCCATGTCACCGAGCACGAGGCGTTCACGCGGCGTCAGCCCGGGGAAGGCCAACGGCTTCAAGGCGGCGGCACCGACGTAAAAGGCCCTTAATCGACCAGTGATTTCCGCGGAAAACAAAGCCTCCCCGTGGGCCACCGAACGTACAGCGCGCTCTACCGTATCAGCGTCGGCCCCCTTCAACAGGTAGCCGATGGCACCGGAGCGCAAGGCCGTCATCACCCACTGGTCATCGTCGAACATCGTCAAGATGCAGATCCGCAACCCGGGGTCGATGTCCAATAGGCGAGCAGTCAGCTCGGCACCGTTGCCGTCTGGCAGCTGAAGGTCCACCAGCACCACATCTGCTCCGGATCCCGGAATCAGCTCCAGCGCCTGAGCGGCGGTGGCCGCCTCGGCCACGAGCAAGAAACCCGCGGCATCCAGGATCGCCGACAGGCCCTTCCTGAACGTCGGGTGGTCCTCCACCATCGCCACCTTGATCACCGGTGCAGCGCTCATCGGACCACCCAGGGTTCGGGAGCGGCCGGGGCCGCCGGAAGCACCACGGTGACCCGGGTACCGCCCGTGGGCACCGCCACCAGCTCCCAGCTCCCACCAAGTTCAGTGGCCCGTTCACACATAGAATCCAGGCCGAGCCCGGAGTGGGCGACGACGCCTCCCCGCGGCCCGATCCCGTCGTCCTCGATGTGTACCACCAGCTCCGCTGCGCGGTATTCAAGTGTCACGCCGGCAGTGCGTGCACCGGCATGCTTGATCACATTAGTCAGGGCCTCCTGGGCAATCCGGTAGGCAGCGACCTCGGTCGCAGCCGGCAGCGGCCGTGGTTCCCCGGTCTCGGCCACACTCACTTCCAGCCCGGTCGCGGGGTGCAGCCGGGAAATCGCGGCCACCAGCCCCAGGTCATCTAGGGCTGGTGGCCGCAGCCCCTGGACTAGGCTCCTGATATCGGCCACCGCCCTGCTCAGGTCGACCGAGGCCCCGGCGAGCAGTTCTGCGGCACGGGCCGGACGGGTATCGGCAGTCTTTTGGGCCGCGGCCACCGACAACGTCACCCCGGCAATCAAGGGGCCCAGCCCGTCATGCAGGTCCCTGCGCAACCTCCGCCGCTCCTCCTCCCGGGCGGTCAGCACCTCGCGGCGCGATCGGTGCAGGTCGGCTGTCAGCATGGCCTCGTGGGTGATCAACGCAAGCACCGGTTCCAAATGTCCAATGAGCCGCAGATCCGCCGGATGCACTGCAGCTGCCCCGCGACGCGGCGGTAACTGCAGCCGCGCAATCGGCATGCCTCGCCAGTACAGCTCGACGGCAACCGTCGAGCTCGCCGGGGCCGGTCCCGTGGCGCCCTCTGGCACGATGGCCAGGCCCGGGGAGTGGAGGGCTTCGGCCAGAAGCCGGCCCACCACTTCCAAGGCGCGGCTTCCGTCACCCGCCCCGGCGGCAGCCGCTGAAAGTCCGGCGCCCAGACGTCGGTGTTCGGGTCGGCCTAGGGCAAAAACCCGTTCCACGCGGTGCCCGATCCCCCGGCGCAACGGATCGAACACGCTCGCTACGACCAGCGCGGCCACGAAGGCAGCCGCCACTTGCCCGTCAGCGGCCCCGAACAGGACCCCGACCCCGACCACCGAAAGCACATAGGCGGCCCAGAGCAGACCGAACAGGACAAGGCCCACGATGGCTCGGGTAACCAGGACCGGAATGTCGAAGAGCGAACGCTGCAAGACCGCCCACAGGATCGCGGCGAGGTATCCGGTCGCAGCCAGCGGCGCCACCCACCAGGGGCCAGCGGCGCCCGCTGCCAGCAGCAGGATCCCAGCCAGCGAAACCACCCCGAGCTTCCGCCTCAACCCGGTATCTGCGCCATGCCAGCGGGCCACGATGCTCGCCACCGAGCCGAGGCTGACCATGGCCAGCAAGAGGGCCAGCGGCGCATCGAAGTATTCGAGGGCTGGCCATGGCATGGCCCGGGCCCACCAGGGATTGGGAAGCTGCGGATAAGCAGGGGAATGGGGGCCGGCCATCAACAACGCAGTGAGCAACACCGTGGCGCCCAGCGAACCGCGCCACCACCAGGACCAGAACCGGCCAGGCAGCGGGCGGCCATCGGGGAAGACCTGGGGTAGCAGGCCGAGCCCCAACATCGTGAACGGCGCCCATGACCAGCCGTTGACCCACGCGCTCCACGGTGCCCAACCAGCCGGTTCGGGACGGGCCACCCCGAGGCCGGTAAGCATTCCTGACACCAGGAAGACCCCGGCGAAGAAGCCGCTGGCCAGCATCAGCCAGCCCACCCGGTTGCCCTGGGCATGGGAGACCAGCAGCAGCCCCAACGGGGCGCCGAAAAGCGCGATCGCTGTTTCCACGCCCGTCTGCTGCCAGGTGCCCTCGGACAAGGAGAGGATCCCGGCCGCCACTGCGCATGCGGACAGCAGCCCGGCCAACACCTTCAGGAGTCCGGACATCATCGCCAGCCCTCCGCCCCTTCAGCTTCCAGTGCCCCGGTCTGATGACCCTAGCCCAGCTCCCCGGCATCCGCCCAGCATTCCTCCCCGGTTTTCAACACCGCCCACGCAGTTCCACCGGCAAAGGCCAGGAACAGGACGTGCCAGTCGATGAAGGGCAGCGGCGGCAACACGAAGTCGGCGATCAGGAACGCCAGCAGGGACAGCGTGGCCCACAGCGGAATGATGCGCGAGCGGAGGAAGGCGACGGCGCTGAGGATGATTCCCAGTGGGTTCACGATCATGAACAACGCGAATACGCCCAGGAACACCCATGAGCCGGACTGCCCGTTGATGGCCGCCAAGACCGGGGCAGGGATCTCCGGCGATGACTCGGCGGCCACCGAGTACAGCACCAGCACCGAGGCGGTCATCACGAAGAAGGCCCCCAGCCCCACGATGCTCGCACCCCAAGCGACGCGGGAAAGCACCGGGGCCCGGCGGCTGGCCAACCGCAGCAGGCCCCCGAAACCCAGCAGCATCAGGGGAATCGCCAGCAGGTTCAACGACGTGGCCACCAGGCCCAAGCCAGGGTTCTCGACGAGGGCCACGCTCCGCTCTCCACCCGCGGCATCGAGCCAGAACTGGATCAGCACCGAGGCCAGCAAATTCAGGACCCCGCCTATGATCAGGGCGGTAGCGGTTCCCCTCTTGGTGAAGAAGCGCAGGGCAGACCAATCCGCCTGCGGGCGGATGATGGAGGGCGCGGGACTGCTTTCGGGGATCATCGGTTCGTCTCCTGTTCTCGCTGGCCCGGATGATTCCGGGCCCGTGGAACCCCAGTGTGGGCGCGGAGGTGTCCCGCCCGGCAGGGGCAGGCGTCCCTCGGACCCGGGAAGAAAGTGCGCACTCCGGCACCGCATGATGCCCGCCTACTCGAATGGAATCGATCCGTGGCGTCCCAGCGATGTACGGGTTCGTGCCTACGCTGCCAACGCCCAGAGGTCCCACGGCGGTGAAACCGGGCCGGTCAATGACCCCGCGGGCCGAACAGCCGGGCAAGCCAGCCGCGCCGTGCCGGGGTTGGCGCGGCGGCCGCCGGATCGGGTGCCGCCACCGCACTGCGCTCCGTGCGACGGTCCCGCCAGGCCGTGATTTCCGCATCGATGCCGCGCAGCCTGGTGATCACCGGCGGTCCCCCGGCCAGCTGGCGGCGGGCCTCGATGATGCGGGAATTGAAGTCGGTGAGGATCTCGCGGACCCGCGCCTCGGACCCCTCGGCATCGAGCAGCTCGTCCAGCTCGGCGTCCTCCTTGCGCAACATCAGCGCCGGCGGACCGATTCCGCTGACCTGTTCGCGTTGCAGCATCCCCTTGATCCACCAGTCGGGATCGGAGTTGGTACCGAGTCCGGGGATCGGTTTACCGGCATAGGCCAAGTTGTCGAAGTCCCCGCGAGCCATCGCCGCGTCAATGGCCGAATTAGCCACTTCCCAGACCTCGTCCGTTTCGTGGAAGCGCGTCGGGGCGGTGTCTGCGTCGGCCTCGGGTTCCCCGAAGCGGCGGCCGGTGGACTGCGCGTATTCGTCCACCGGCACCGGATCGGCCGCTTCCTGCCGGGAGTCGCGGTAGCGCGCCGCTTCCAATGCATGGTCCCTAGCCCGTGCTGGATCGCTATGTCGTCCCATGGTGCCGCCTGCCTTCCGTCGACCGAGCGCTGATGTCTTAACGGTAGCCATGCAGGCAGGGTGCGGACAACGAAACGGGCCACCCGCAGCTAGCCGATTCCCGCCGCATGCAGGCACAAGGCGATTTGCACCCGGTTGTCGGCGGGCAGCTTCTCCAGGATCCGGCCGATATGCGTCTTGACGGTGGAGAGGCTGATGAAATGCAGTGCCGCAATCTCCGCGTTGGTCATCCCTTCGGAGATGGCCCGGGCGATCTCGGACTCCCGTTCGGTGAGCCTGGCGATCCGTTGGCGCGCCTCGGCCTGACCGGGATCCGGGGCCCTGCGGGTGAGGGCATCGATGAGCTGCCGGGTCACCGAGGGGGACAGCATCGGCCGGCCGGACGCCACCTGGTGGACGGCTGCGACCAGCTCGGCCGGTGGCGTGTCCTTGAGCAGGAATCCCGCGGCACCGCTCGTCAGTGCCCGTATCACCATGTCATCGGCGTCGAAAGTGGTCAGCATCAGGATCCTGAGCCCCGGATCGCGTTCGAGCAGGACTTTGCAGGTCTCGAGCCCGTCGAGCACCGGCATCCGGATATCCATCAGCACCACATCGGGTGCCGTGGCGCTGACGGCATCCAGCGCCTGCCGTCCGTCGCCGCATTCACCGACGATGCTGATTCCCGGGTCGCCCTCGAGGATCAGCCTCAATCCGACGCGGACGAGCGTTTCATCGTCGACCAGCAGCACCCGTACCGGGGATTTCAGTTCTTCCATGGCAGCCAGGCCTCCAGCACGAATCGATCGTCGGCATCGGGGCCGGCTTCCAGTTTCCCGCCAGCGAGTTCGGCCCGTTCGGCGAGTCCTTCCAGGCCCAGGCCGGAGGGCGGTGCCATGCTCCTCCGCCCGGCGACTTCCGATCCCGCGGCCGATACCAACGGGTTTTCCACACGCACCGTGACGCGTCCGACCGGACGAACGCCGAGCGTCACCGACACCGGCGCTCCGGGGGCATGGCGCCGGGCATTGGTCAGGGCCTCCTGGATGATCCGGTAGAGGTGTCGGCCGGTGGCTTCGGGCAGCAGCACCGGATCCGCTTCCAGCTCGACAGGCAGCGACAGTCCCACCACGGTTCCGGCCCCCCGGTTCTCATCGAGCAACCGCCCGAGGTCGGCCAGCGAGGGTTGCGGCAGCGACACCTCGACGGCGGAGCCGATGGATTCGGTGCGCAGCAGGCCCAGCACCTCGCGCAGTTCACCCAGCGCCAGATGCGCGTTCTCCCGGATCACCCCGGCGGCATCCCTGGTCCGGCCGGGCCCCAGATCGCTGCGGTACTCGAGCGCACCGGCGTGCAGCGCCACCAGGGAGAGGCGGTGGGCCAGCACGTCGTGCATTTCCCGGGCGATGCGGGTCCGCTCGTTGGCGCGTGCGGCATCCAGCTGGGCCCGCTGTTCGCGCAGCGAACCGGCCGCTTGTTCACGCAGCGTGACCAGCAATTGCCGGCGGCCACCGAGGTACAGGCCGATGAGGATCAGGACTCCGGTGCCCACCATCATGATCACCAGCATCAGCCACCAGGGGTCCTGCGAACCGGGGAACACGATCTGCTCCGCGGTGAGCGCCGATGCAACGAAGACGGCCGAGACAACACCGATTTCCCCGACCCGGCGCCGGGTCGCCAGCGAAATCACCGCCATCATCGCAAGTCCGGCCCCGAGTGCGGAGAATCCGGACATTGCACCGATGGCCAGGCTCACGGGCATCGGGAAACGGTGGCGCAGGGGGTACAGGACCAGAAGGAACACCCCGAACAGCATGTCCAGTGCGATCCAGCCCCCGGTGCTCCCGCCGGCTCCCAGCTCCGGTTCCACCCCATGGGCCAGGGCAAAGGCCGTCATCCCCACGGACAGCGCCAGGACCAGGCGCCAGGCACCTCCCCAGAGACGGCGCGGAAGGGCCGCCGCGGGAGTCGTTGCTGGTTCAGTGCTCATTTATCCCATGTTATCGAGCCGGTGCTCCTACCGGCATCGGCCGAAAGAACCAGATGGCACCGTCCCGACGGCGGCAAAAGATGATCCGGAAGATCGATGCCCGGGGCGCCGTACTGTTGAAGAATTGATCCATGAGCACTGAAAACGGGTTCCCGGCACCGGCCGGACCGCCGCCCGAATTGAACGGCGGACAGCCCGCGACACCGGCCCCCTGGCAGGTTCCCGGCTACCAGCAGCCCCCGGCCTACCACCAGGCACCACCGGCGCCGCCGAGGACCAGGAATCCGGCTGGACCGCTGCCCTACCACCGATTGGGCCGCGCCTGGGCGGGATACCGCTGGTACAAACCGCTGCTGGTGGGCTTGATCGCCGTCGGCCTGTATGTGGGAGCCCTGTTCCTGCTGACGCTGGCCGGGTTCTTCGCCGCCCTGCTCAACCCGGTTTTCGCCGGGCAGCTGGCCGGACTCGATGACGCCCTGTTGAACATGGACATGACGAATCCACTGGTTTTCGTCCTGTCCCTGGGCACGATCATCCTGATGCTGCCGGCGATCCTGCTGGCCACGCGCATCCTCGGGGCCCGGCCCACGGGCCTGCTCTCCTCCGTCGCCGGAAGGCTGCGCTGGGGCTGGCTGGGCTGCTGCCTGGCCATGGCCCTGGGCGTGATGGCCGTGAGCTACACCATCAGCTTCATCATCGGCACGATCCAGGGCGAGCCCTTCGCACCGGAGTTCGGGTCGGGCCGGATGTGGCTGATGATCGGGCTCACCCTGCTGCTCGTGCCGGTCCAGGCCGCGGCAGAGGAGTACGTGTTCCGCGGCTACCTGATGCAGTGCATCGGCGGCTGGCTGCGCCACCCGGCCTTCGCCATCGCGCTGCCGATCCCACTGTTCGTGTTCGGCCACGACTACGATCTCTATGGACAACTCGACGTGGGCCTCTTCGCGCTGGCGGCGGGCTGGATTTCCTGGCGGACCGGAGGGCTGGAGGCGGCCCTCGGGCTGCACATCGTGAACAATGTGGTGATCTTCGGACTCGGCGCAGTGGCGCTGGCCGATGTGAATGCCAAGGCGGGCAGCCTGCCCTCGCTGATCGCCTCCGCACTCACCATGGGCGCCTATGTGTGGGTCGTGGTGCACGTCGCGACACGCCGCAAGATCGCCCGCCTACGCGAGCCGGAACCCGGGAAACTGCGGCCGGCTCCGTGGCAGCGGCCGGCCGTCAGCGGATAAGCCGCAGCGCCCGGGCCCGGTCGATGGCCGCGGTACGGTTATCGACGGCGAGCTTGGAGTAGATGTGGATCAGGTGTGTCTTGACCGTTGATTCGGAGATGAACAGCTCCCGGGCGATCTCCTTGTTGCTCATCCCGCGGGCCAGCAGCGCCAGCAGTTCGAGTTCGCGCGGGCTCAGCTCCGCCGCATCGCGCTCCCCCGGTGCCATGCGTGCCGCTACACCGGCAGCGAGCACCTGCTTGCCATCGGCCGCAGCCCGCACCGCGGCGACGAGTTCAGCCAGCGGGGCGTCCTTGAGCAGGTAGCCCGCCGCTCCCGCCTCGAGCGCCGCCCTGATGTCGGCATCCGAATCATAGGTGGTCAGGATGAGCACCGGCGGCCCGCCGGCGGCGGTGATCCGGGCAGTGGCCTGGACCCCGTCCATGCCTTCCATCTGCAGGTCCATCAGCACCACGTCGACGCGTTCGCCCAGGGTCCGCAGCCGGGCGAGCTGGGCGATGGCATCGGCCCCGTCGGAGGCCTCGGCCAGCACCAGCAGCCCGCCCTGTTCGGTCAAGACGGCACGCAAGCCGGCCCGGACCACGGGATGGTCATCGACCAACAGGACCTGCAAGCTATCCATGGGGAACTCCTTCGGTGGCGGGCAGCGGGATTCGCACGGCAATGACCGTTCCCTCGCCGGGGGTCGATTCAATCTCCAGTGTTCCCTCGAACGGAGCCAGGCGTTCACGCAGGCCGGCCAGGCCGTAGCCGGTCCCGTCGGCGCGCGGACCCCGCGGCAGCGCGGCTGTGTCGAGTCCGATGCCGTCGTCGAACACGTCGAGGGTGACGGCATCGGGCAGGTAGCCCAGGCTGAGCACGGCGCGGGAGGCTCCTGCGTGGGAGGCGATATTGGCCAGGCCGGACTGGGCTGCACGCAGCAGTGCCTCGGCAACCGGCTCGGGAAGCCCGCGCGCCGTTCCGTCCTGCGCGAAGCTGCATTCGAGTTCACCGCCCGCTGCACGCACATTGCGTTCCGTCGCGGCGCACAGCCGCTCGAGCGCCGCGGCCAGCGAGCCCTCCTGGGCCGCATCGCCCGAGAGCCCGCGCACGAATCCGCGGGCCTCGGCGAGGTTCTCGGCGGCTGTCTGCCCGATGGTTTCCAGCCGCTGCGCCGCCAGGTCGGTGTTTCCAGATTCCAGTGCGGCGCTGGCGGCACGGGAGACCAGCACGATGCTGGAGAGCCCCTGGGCGAGCGTGTCATGGATTTCCCGGGCCAACCGGGCGCGTTCGGAAAGGGTTCCGGCCCGGCGTTCCTGCTCGGCGAGCGCCGCACGCGTCTCGCGCAGCTCTGCCAGAGCCAGGCGCTGGTTCACGCCCTCCTGGTAGAGCGCCCGGTAGGCCATGCCCATGATCACGGCGAAGACCGCGCCGAGCGCCGGGCCCAGCACCTGGGCCAGACTGAGCGAACCCGAGTGGTACCAGCCGCCGGCGATGTCGACCGCGGTCAGCAGCACCACGGCGAACAGCGCATGGCGCAGGCCCAGGATGTGCAAATGCAGGAAGAAGAGCGGGAATGCGAGCCAGGCGAAACCGGAGCTGAGGTAGAGCAGGATGACCCAGAGGACCACCACCCCGCCGAGCCACCAGATGGCCCAGCGGCCCGGATGGGCGGCCAGGCCCGCGGCATGGCGTTTCTCGCGCAGCGTTCCGGCCAGATAGAGCGCTGCCAGCAGTCCGCTGAGCACCACCACGGTGACCCGCCGGACCGCCGATTCCCCGGAGCCGAGGACCCCGAGCAGCCCAATGCCCAACAGCACGGCGAAGCTCACGTGGAGTCCGACGCGCAGGACCCGCAGCACCATGGCGCCGGCGGTCCCGGGAGCGGGCAACGAATCCGGCATCTTACGCGGCCGGGACACGGAGGTAGTCACACCACCCAGCCTAGTTCGGGCACGGTAGCGGGGGAATCAACCAAAGGGTTGAATTCTCTGCCGCTGCGGGCCGGGGAAAGCGGCTCAGCGGATTCCGAACTCCCGGCGCAGCGCGCTCTTGGCTGCCAGGTGGCCGTTCATGCCGTGCACGGCGGGGCCCGGCGGGGTGGAGCTGGAGGCCAGGTAGATGCCCTTCGCCGGGGTCTTCCACGGGTCGGCCGACAGCACCGGGCGCCGCACCATGCCCAGCAGGTCGGTGGCCCCGCCGGAGATATCCCCGCCGACCAGATTCGGGTTCTGCGCCTGCAGCCCGGGCGCCGTGACCACCTCGGCATGCAGCACCGTATCGGCGAAGCCCGGCGCGACGGCCTCGATCTGGGCGGTCATGATCGCGCCCATGTCGCTCGGATCCGCATTGGGCACATGGCAGTAGGCCCAGAGCACGTGCTGTCCCGCCGGCGCGCGGGAGGGGTCGAACCGGCTGGGCTGGGACACTATCGCATAGGGTGCGCGGGAGATGGCGGTGCGCACGCGGCGTTCCTCGCGCCGCACCATGGACGCTGTTCCGCCCAGGTGGATGGTGCCCGCGTCGGCGAGTTCCGGTACGGACCACGGAACCGGGGCGTTGAGCACGTAGTGCACCACGCAGGAGCCCGGTGGCCGCCGGGTTGACCGCAGTGCCCGCGCATAGCGTTCGGGCAGCACGGGTGCGGCGATCTCGGCGAGCGCCTCGGGCGAGGTGTCGAACAGGACGACCCGTTCCCCGACCTCGGCCAGGTGGCGCACCTCGGTATCCAGCTCGATGCTGCCACCGGCCAGCACCAGCATTGCAGCCAGCGCGTTCGAGATGGCCTGGGACCCGCCGACGGGAATGGGCCAGCCGCCGGCATGCGCCGTGGCGCCCAGGAAGAGCCCGGCACCGGTGGACGCCGGGCCGCGACCGCCGCCTGCGGCATGGGCGCTGAGCCCGGCGAGCAGCGCCGCCGATGACTCGCCGGTGCCCGGCCCGGGGACCATCAGCGCAGCGGCACGCACCCCGAAGACGGCGAGCGCCGCCGGATGCCGCGGGATCCTGAGCAGCTCGTGCATCAGCGTGTCTGCGGTGGCGTCGATCCGTTCCACGATCGGCCCGAGCAGCCGGCGGTAGCCGGGCCCCTGGGCACCGAGCCCCGCTACCGTTCGGTCGAGCTCGCGCCAGGAAAGTGCCGCCCGGCCCCCGGGCAGCGAGTGCGCGAAAGAGAGTGCGGGCACCACGAAATCGACCCGCTCGCGCAGCCCGATCTCGGTGAAGTACGGGGAGGCCAGCGCCATCGGGTGCACGGCCGAACCCACGTCGTGGACGGCCCCGGGGTATCCGAGTTCCAGCGTCCGGGCGGCGCCTCCGACCTGGCTGTTTCGTTCGATCAGCCGCACCGAAAGTCCGGCGCGGGCCAGGGTCAGTGCAGCGGCCAGGCCGTTGGGGCCGGCTCCGATGACTGCCACATCAGCCATCGGCGCCCACGCTCCGGCGTTTGAGCGGCCAGGTGAACCTGTCCGCCGCGCCAGCGAAGGGGCCGGCCTGTGGATCGTCCTGCCCGACCCGGCGCACCGGGTCGAAATCGGGGTTCATGATCGAGTGTGCCACCCGGTACATCAGGTAGCCGGTGGCAATCATGTGGCCCAGCACGGCAAAGACGTAGAACGACGGAGGGAAGGTGTTCGAGGCCTGGATGTCCGCCGTTTCGGCGTACAGGTACATCCAGATCGCCCAGAAGTGCAGCACCTCAATCAGCTGCCACACCAGGAAGTCGCGCCAGCGCGGCCAGGCCAGCGCCGCCAGCGGCACCAGCCAGATGACGAATTGCGGGGAATAGACCTTGTTGAACAGGATGAAGGCGCCAACGATCAGGAAGAGCAGCGGCGCGAAGCGCGGACGCCGCGGCGCGACCAGGCCCAACACCAGCACGCCGACGCAGGAAAGGAAGAACAGGGTGAAGGCGAGCACGTTGATCATGGAGGCATCCAGCGATGGCATCCCGGGCACCACGGCGGCCGTGAGGTTCCAGGCGTGCCAGATCGAGGACAGCCCGGCACCGCGGTCCCCGGTGAAGGTCAGGAAGTAGCTCCACGAATCGAAGTTGGCGATCGCCGCGGGAAGGTTCACGCCAACCCAGGCCACGGCCGCCCCTGCGAGCGAGAGCCAGAGCGGGCGCAGCCGTCCGCTGCGGATCGCCAGCACGATGACGGCGCCGAAGAAGAGCACCGGGTAGAGCTTCATGGCGGTGCCCAGCCCGACCAGGACACCCGCCACGAACGGCATGTTGCGCGACCAGGCCAGCATGGCCAGGGCCAGGAACATCACCGCCCACATGTCCCAGTTGATCGTCGAGGCCAGGATGATCCCCGGCGCGAGCGCCACCATGGCGGCATCCCATGGCCGCCGACCGGCACTGCGCGCGGTGGCTATCACCACGACAAACCAGAGCAGCACGGCGAAGAACACGTTCAGGTCGTAGAACGCCAGCGTGCGGTCGTAGTTCCCCGCCGGTACCAGCGCAGCGGTCAAAGAGGCGACGACAGACATCAGGACCGGATATTCGAATTGCGCGCCGGCGGCAAAGGGGGCGAACGCGTTGTCGGCGAAACCGCGGGCGTGGAAGAGCGCTGCCCAGTCCGAATAGCAGGCCCACTGGTAGGAGTTCTCCCCGCCCCAGCCGTAGAGCCGGCACATGTTCTTGGAGAGCACCGCGAGGATCGCCGCGATGCCGGTCAGCAGGATCAGCACGCGCTCGATGCGCCAGAATCCGGGGGTCACCCGGCCCGGGTCGGTATGCCGGCCCAGCGGGCCGCCCACCACCTCGGTGAGCTGGCGCAGCAACGGGTCGTTGCGGGTCGGCACGGTGATGCGGACCGGTCCGCGGCGGGGCTCCGGGACGGCGGTGTTCTCTGGCATGTGTTTCAGCCTATCGGGCGGCACTGTCGGCGGGTGTCCGCGGCGAAACGACATGCCCCGCTCACCCGTTGTTCACCCACCGGTGGCCAGCACGTTGGAATCGCTGCGTAGCGTCCTTCTTGTGAGCACGAATGAAGCACCGCAGACCCTGGTGGTGATCCCCGCACGTGGAGGATCCAAGGGCGTCCCGCTGAAGAACCTGAGCAGGATCGGCGGGAGCACGCTCTTGGCCCGGGCCATCGGATCGGCGCTTGCCACCCCGTCAGTCAGCGACGTGGTGGTCAGCACGGATCATCCCGGGATCAAGGCCGAGGCCCTCGCCCACGGTGCCGCAGTGATCGACCGCCCGGCAGAGATTGCCGGTGATGCCGCTAGTAGCGAATCGGTCCTGCTGCATGCCCTGCACGTGAGCACCAGGCGGCCCGATCTCATCGTGCTGCTGCAGTGCACCTCGCCCTTCATCGATCCGGCCGGCCTCGAGGCGGCCATCGCCACCGTCACCGCGAAACGGGCCGACGTCTGCTTCGCCGTCGCACCGGACCACGGTTTCCATTGGGCGCCGGGTCCCGTCGGGGCCATCGCCCTGGGCCACGACGCGGCCCATCGACCGCGGCGCCAGGACCGCGCACCGCGCTTCCGCGAAACCGGGGCGTTCTATGTGATGGACGTGTCCGGGTTCCTGGAGCACCGGCACCGCTTCTTCGGCACCCTGGCGATGCACGAGGTCCCCGCCGCCACGGCGCTGGACATCGATGCGGAGGACGACCTGCTCCTGGCCCGGGCCCTCGCCGACATGGCCGCCGACCGGGCCCCGGGGCACCGGGCGCCGGCGCTCGAGGTCGACGCGCTGGTCACCGACTTCGACGGGGTCCATACCCACGACACGGCGCTGCTGGGCCAGGACGGCACCGAGTCGGTGTCCGTCTCGCGCTCCGACGGGATGGGCGTGGCCCGGCTGCGGGCCGCCGGGATCAGGCAGCTGATCCTGTCCACCGAAACCAATCCGGTGGTTGCTGCCCGCGGGGCGAAGCTGCGCATCCCGGTCCTGCAGGGCATCACCGACAAGGCCACCGCGCTGCGCGACTGGATGGCCGAGAGGGCCCTGGACCCGGCCCGCGTCGCCTACCTGGGCAATGACGTGAACGATATCGGCGCCATGGCGCTGGTCGGCTGGCCGCTGGCTGTCGCCGATGCCCGGCCCGAGGCGCGCGCAGCCGCCCGCCACGTGCTGGAGCGCAACGGCGGGGACGGCGCGGTGCGCGAAGCCGCCGAGCTGATCCTGTCCACCCGCGCCGCCCAGACCACCCAGACCACCCACCCGGACAGTACCCCGGAGGCGTTCGCCCCCGGACCCCTAGGAAGAGGAAACGCATCATGAGCATCACAGCCATCCCCGCCATCGCACCCGTCGCCATCGGCGATGCGGTCCTGGGCACCAACCGTTCCGTCTACGTCATCGGCGAGATCGGCATCAACCACAACGGAGACCTGCAAATCGCCAAGCAGCTGATCGACGTGGCAGCCGCCGCCGGCGCCAACGCGGTGAAGTTCCAGAAGCGCACCCCGGAGATCTCCACGCCGATGGACATGCGCTCCAAGATCCGCTCCACGCCTTGGGGCGAGATGACATACCTGGACTACCGCTACCGGGTCGAATTCGATGCCGCGCAGTACCGGGACCTGATCCGCTACGCGGCGAACCTGGGCCTGCACGCCTTCGCTTCCCCCTGGGACGTGCCCTCGGTTCACTTCATGGAGGAACAGGGCGTGGTGACGCACAAGGTCGCCTCGGCCTCGGTCACCGACCTGGAGCTGCTGCGTGCCCTGGCCGAAACACGCAAGCCGATCATCCTCTCCACCGGCATGTCCACGATCGAGCAGATCGATGCCGCGGTGGAGACTTTGGGCACCAACAACCTGGTGCTCATGCACGCCACCTCCACCTACCCGCTGCCTCCTGAGGAGGCCAACCTGCGCACCATCGAGACGTTGCGCGAACGCTACCGGGTGCCGGTGGGCTATTCCGGGCACGAGCGCGGCCTGCAGATCTCCCTTGCCGCCGTCGCGCTGGGCGCCGTCACCGTCGAACGCCACATCACCCTGGATAGGACCATGTGGGGCTCGGACCAGGCATCGTCGCTGGAGCCCAAGGGCTTCGAAGCGCTGATCCGGGATATCCGGATCCTGGAGACCGCCATGGGCGACGGGGTCAAGCGCGTCTTTCCGGGCGAGCTGGCCCCGCTCTCGCGGCTGCGCCGCGTCGACGCCTGAGCGGGAAGGACAACGCCATCACCATGGAGCACCCGGTCCGGATCAGCATCATCGTCCCCGCCCGGGACCAGGCCCCGTACATCTGCGATGCCCTGTCCTCCCTCACTGCGGCGGCCGATGACCGGTACGGCCTGGAGGTCCTGGTGGTGGATGACGGTTCAACTGACGGCACCGGGGAGCTGGCTGCCGCGTTCGCGCAGCGCCTCCCCGGGCTGCGGATCCTGCGCAACGAGGTGCCCACCGGCGTCTCCAACGCCCGCAATGCGGGCCTGGCAGCCGCCACCGGGGAGCTGATCGGGTTCCTCGACCCCGACGACTGGCTGGCCCCGGGCCAGCTGGCGCGGGCCGCCGATGAGCTGCTGGAACTGAACGTGGACTTCGTGCGGTTCGGCCACGTGCGGGTTGCCGGGTCCAAGCGCACGCTGCACCATCCGCCGCAGGCCCGCACCTCCACGGTGCT
Source organism: Paeniglutamicibacter cryotolerans (assembly GCF_014190875.1). Taxonomy (NCBI): domain Bacteria; kingdom Bacillati; phylum Actinomycetota; class Actinomycetes; order Micrococcales; family Micrococcaceae; genus Paeniglutamicibacter; species Paeniglutamicibacter cryotolerans. The sequence goes on from NZ_JACHVS010000001.1 coordinate 1,104,746, forward strand.
CGATCCACGCTCGGACATCGGCCCGATCGAGGCCGCCTCCATGGTCGACTACTGCTTCGTGTGGGCCGGGCTCTACAGGCGCACGGCGCTGGAAGCCATGGGCCCGTACTTCGAACCCGACACGCACACCGCCGAGGACCGGCTGTGGATCTGGAAGCTGCACCTGAGTGCCCGCTCCTACGCGGTGATCGATGCCCCGGGCATCTTCTACCGGCGCGGACTGCCCGGTTCGCTCACGCAGGTCCACGACGAGCGCCAACTGGACTTCGCCCCCGTATACGCCAAGCTCTTTGCGCTGCTGGCGTCCGACCCGGACGCCGGGGCACTATGGCCCAAGGCGGTGCGCCAGTTCCTGGCCATCGGCTGCCACCACCTGAACCGCCCGGGCCAGTCCGATGACCTTTGCACCTCCCTGCACCGGGTGCTGCGCACCTCGCTGGCCGGCCTGCCGAAGATCCGGCTGGTGGACGGCTTGGCGGCGCTGGACCCCCGGCGCCGGGCGCAGCTGCTGCCGCTGTGCCCCGCGGGGACGGCCGCTGGCCTGCACCAGTACCGGGAGCCGACGGCGCCGGCGCCCGCCCCCCGCCGGATGCCGGTGGTTCTCGGCGCGCCCGGTCCCTCCCCCGAACAGATCAGGACCCTTCCATGACCCGGCTGCTGGTTGCCTCCACGCTCTACCAGGTGGCCTCGCTGGCCGCGATGATCGATGCCGGCGCGTTCACCGACGACCGGGACCGGGTGCTGGTGCTCGCCAACGGCGCCGCCACCCCGGAGTTGAGCGGGCGGATCCAGGACGGTTGCGGCTTCGAGCTGTTGGCTTCGCGCTTCGAGAGGCATGTCGACCTCACCGACCTCCTGCTGCCCCGGCGCCCCGCGCACTTCGACCCGCGCACCGAGGATCTGCCGATGTGGCAGGGCCTGTTACGTTCACATTGGGCCCTGGGTACCGGCCCGGTCGACCTGGTGGTGGAATCCATCCAGGTCAACCCGGCCGTCGCGCTCTGCCGGATTTTCCACACGGCGGGCATCACCGTGCATTCGGACGGGCTGATGTCCTACGGGCCCACCCGCAACGAGCTGCCGCGGCAGCTCGCCCAGCGGCTCGACGCGTTGATCTACGTCGACCTGGTCCCGGGTCTGCTGCCTGCGCTGCTGCACGAACACGATCCGTTGCTTCGCGCCGTACCCGCCGGGTACCTGCGCGCCGTCTTCGAGCAGCTGGCAGCCGCCGACGATTCGCCGCTCCCCGGTCCGGGATCCCCGGACGGCGGTGGCGCGCTGGTGCTCGGCCAGTACCTGGCCGGACTGGGCCTGATCGACACCGGCCAGGAGGCCTCGCTGCATCGGGACATGCTCGCCGCCGCCGACCGCGGCATCACCGATGTCTATTTCAAGGCGCACCCCAGCGCCGGTCCCGGAGCAGCGACCCGGCTGGCTGCCGATGCCCGGGAGCTGGGCATCGCCCTGCACATCATCGATTCGCCGATGCTGGCCGAGGCGCTGCTGGTGAGGCTGCGTCCGGCGCTGGTGGTCAGCGCGTTCTCCACCGGCCTGGCCACCGCCGCCTACCTGTTCGGCATCCGGGTTGAAGCCGTCGGCACGGCGGGGCTGCTGCGGGAGCTCGCGCCGTACCAAAACAGCAACCGGATCCCGTTGACGCTCATCCATGCGCTCTTCGTCCAGGGAATCTGCGCACCGATCGCCACCGATCCGTCCCATCCGGGGCGGCTGCAGGAACTGGCCGATACCGTGGCCTACTGCATGCAGGCCCAGCGGCTGCCCGGGCTGCGCGGAACCGCAAGCGCCTTCCTGGCCCGGAATCCCCGGGACATCCCGGTGTATTTCAAGCGACGCCGGCTCACCGCGCTTGGACTGCCCGGGGCGCTGGAACCGGTGGTGCGGCTGCCGGTAGCCGCACCACCGGTACCGGTCGGGCAGCTCGCCACAGCGGGGCAGCTGGCGCGCGAGGCGCGGCGGGCGGCACGCTGCGCCCGCACCACCACGCTGCAGGCCCTGGCCGGTTCCCTGGACCGGGCCGCCTCGAAGATCCGCCCATAGTCCATGGCGGCCCGCATCCTCCCCGCCCCGACCGAGGTCACCCGGCCGCGCTTCGGCCGCGCCGAGGCCTGGGTCGAATCTCCGCTGCAGCTGCTGTCGGCCATCGAGGCCCACGGCGCCGGGCTGCTGGGCACCAGCACCCGGATCCACCCGCGCGGCGGGGGCACCGGGCTGGATGCGACGCTGCGCACGCTGATCTCCAGCGCGCCGGCGGGCATCGAATTCGCCCGGCATTCGCTGGCGCTCCCCTCCCCCGCAGTGCCCGAGATCGACCGCTGGGTCACCGGGGACGCGTACTCGGGCAAGTTCCAGCAGGCACTACTGGGCCGCTTGGCCGTGCGCGAGGTGGTGGTGATCGATGACGGACTGGTCACGCGGAGCCTGCTGCGCACCCTGTGCGCCAACGAACCCACCCCGCTGGTGCGCCAACGGTCCGCGGCCAACCCAGCCCGTTCGGCCCTGGGCCTTGCCGCCTGGTACCGGATGCGGGCGCTGGCCCGCACCGGACGGCTCCTGGTCTTCACGGCGCTTCCAGTGGAAGCCGGGCTCGAGGCCCGGTTCCGGGAGCTCGGCGGCCACCTGGAACGGCACCGCTTCGAATGGCTCGGAACCCAACCAGTGGCCGAACACTTCCACCAGCGCACGCTCGTCGTCGGTTCGGCGCTGGCAGCCGACGGGCTGATCGACCCCGGCCCGTACCTGCACTGGGTCAACGGGCTGTGCGCCGACGGACCGCTGGCCTACTTCCCGCACCGCCGGGAGCGGCCCGGTTTCCTGTCCGAGCTGGCCCGGAACCCGCTGATCACCCTACATGCGCACACCATCCCGGTAGAGATGCGCCTGCGCGGCCTGCGCACCGGGCAGACGGTGCGGGCGCTTCCATCCACCGTGTTGCCCTCGCTGCGGCTGCTGCTGCGCCCGAACGGGGTCCGCGTCGAGGGACGCGCGGTGCCGGACCACTGGTGGACCGATGAAGCGGCCCCGGGACTGCGCGAACACTTGAGCACATCACTTCAGGAAGAGGGACCATGAACACCACCCGCCCCGTGATCACAGCCGTCGCCGACAGCGACTCCTACCTGAAACTGGCCTGCGCCACCCTGGAAAAACTGGGCCCGGGCTGGGACCGCAAGGTTCTGCTGGTGCGCAGCCCGCTGCTGCCCACCACCGAGCAGCTGGGTGCCGCCACACTGGGCACCTTCATGGAGGGCATCAACCCGAGGATCCTGCCCATGGGCGCCCTGCCGCAGGCATTGCGGGGCTCAGGAGTCGTCTTCGCCGCCGCCACCGGTCCGATAGTGCAGGAGCTCTTTGCCCGGATCACCGCCGCCGCACCCGACGGAATCCGACGCAGCGCCCTAGTCTCGGCGCTGCCCGGAGTCGCCCTGCCGGCCACCAAGAAGGCGATGCGCTTCCGCTCCCTGGCCGATGCCTTCATCACCCACAGCCATGCCGAGGCCGAGGCCTTCTCCGGACTATGTGCCGAGCTGGGAACGGCGGCCCCCGAACGGATCCTGGTCGCCAAGCTCCCGTTCCTGCATTCACGCGGCTTTCCGGCACCGGACCCGGCACCCGTCACCCGGCTGGTTTTCGCCGCGCAGGCCAAGGTCCCGTCGGCGAAGGCGGAACGCGAGCAGCTGCTGCTGGCACTGGACCGCGCCTCGCGGCTGAACCCGCAGGTGGAGGTGCTGGTCAAGGTACGTGCCTGGCCGGGCGAACCGCAGACCCACCTCGAGCCGTTCCCCTACGACGAACTGCACGACGAGCTGTTGCGCAGCGGTCGGCTCGCATCGTCCCGGGTGCGCTTCCGGGCCGGGTCGATGGCAGCGCTGTTGACCCCGGGCACGGCGCTGGCCACCGTCTCCTCCACCGCGGCGCTGGAATCGCTGGACCGGGGCCTGCGCACGCTGATCCTGTCCGACTTCGGCGTCAACCAGCGGCTGCTCAACGCGGTATTCGAGGGCAGCGGACTGCTGGGAACCCTCGACGACGCGGCGGCCATGGATTTCGGCCGGCCGGGGACCGCCTGGCTGCGGGAAAACTACTTCCATGCCGCCGACGTCGAGCCGGAGGCCGCGCTGCGCTCGCTTGCCCTGCGGGCCGCCGGTTCCGGATTCCGGATCGCCCCGGAGCGGATCGCCCTGGCCGCCGGCATCTCCCGCAAGGCAAAGGTCCGCACAGCGCTGCCGCGGCCCGCACTGCGTGCGGTGCGCCGGTTGCGGCGGATGCTGCAGGGAATTTAGGGGTCCGCCGGCCCCTTTACTTGCACTCCGGCAGGCCCGATGCGCGGGCGGCGTCCCCGACCCGTTGGAGCATGTCGCCCAGGGCGAGGGCCTCTTCCCGGCTGAGCACGTCAAAGAGCGTGGAGCGGACGAATCGCACGTGGTCGGGAGCGGCGGCGTCGATCATTTCCCGGCCCTGCTCCGTGAGGACCAGGTCGGCCCCGCGCCCGTCGCCCTCGATGGCACGGCGTCGGAGCAGCCCCTTGGCCTCCATCCGGCGCACCAGATGCGAGATACGGCTGCGTTCCCACCCCAGCTCCCGCGCCAGTTCCCCGGCGCGCAGGGCGCCACAGGTGTCTTGTGAAAGTGCGGCGAGCACCGAGTACTCTCCCGTGGACAAACTTGAATCACGCATCAATTGCCGGTCGAGCGCCGCGGGAAACTGCCATAGCAGCTGCCTGAAATGCAGCCAGGTCTCGCGTTCTTCGGAGTTCAGCCATTGCACAGCCTCGTTAGTGTCGCTCATCACGCTTCCCTCAATGTTGTTGACACGTCAATCATTACCGTCCATGCTTGAAGCAACAAGTATTTAGTTCGCCGCCCGAAACGGCCGGTGCCACCCAGTGAATAGGATTCAGCACATGACCAAGATTGCCATCGTCACCGGTTCCACCCGTCCGGGCCGCAACAATCTGGGCGTTGCCCAGTGGGTCCTGGACCAGGCCAACCTGCGCGGCGACGCCGACTACGAACTGGTCGACATCGCGGACTTCAACCTGCCGGTGCTCGACGAGGCCTACCCGGCCGGCTACCAGAACTACCAGAACGACCACACCAAGGCCTTTGGCGCCAAGCTGGCCGAGTTCGACGGCTTCATCTTCATCACCCCGGAATACAACCACTCAGTGGCCCCAGCCCTGGCCAACGCCCTGTCCTACGTGAACGTCGAATTGGCCAACAAGGCAGCGGGCATCGTCGGCTACGGTTCGGCCTTCGGCGCACGCGCCGTCGAGCACCTGCGCGGGATCCTCTCCGAACTGCAGGTGGCCCACGTGCAAAAGACCGGCATGTTCTCCCTGTTCACCGACTTCGAGAATTTTTCCGCCTTCAAGCCCACCGAATTCGGCGTGGCTTCGATGGCTCCGATGTTCGACCAGCTGGTTCCCTGGACCGTCGCCATGAAATCGGTCCGCGAAGCCGCCCTGGTTTCCGCCTAGCAGGTGAACATCGCGGGATCCGTTCCCGCGGCAATCGCCGTGCACAACAGTGGCTCCGTTCAACCACTGATGCGCATGGCGATTGCCGCTTAATCGGGCCGTCCTAGAACAGCCCGACGGCACGCCCCTGCGCATCGACGTCCATGCGCATTGCGGCCGGAACCTTGGGCAGGCCCGGCATGGTCATCACCGATCCGGTCAGCGCCACGATGAATCCGGCGCCGGTCTTCGGGATCAGGTCGCGCACGTGCAGCGTGAAGCCCTCCGGGGCGCCGAGCAGGCTCGCATCGTCGGAGAACGAATACTGGGTCTTGGCCATGCAGACTGGCATCGCATCCCAGCCATTGGCATGGATCCGCTCCAACGCCCGGCGCGCCTCGGCCGAATACTCGACCCCGGCGCCACCGTAGATCTCGCGGACGATCGTCGAGATCTTTTCCTCCACGGACAGCTCCAGCTCGTACAGCGGGCTGAATTCCTGCGGCTTCTGGATCGCCGCAAGGACCTTCTGCGCCAGTTCGGCACCGCCGGCGGCGCCACGGCCCCAAACCTCGGCCACCGCCGCCTCGACTCCCCGCTCTCGGCACCACTGAATCACCACATCGAGCTCGGCCTCGGTATCGGTGTGGAACCGGTTGACCGCCACCACGGGGGTGACCCCGAACTTCCCGATGTTTGTCACGTGCCGCTCCAGGTTGCACAATCCGGCCCGCACCGCGTCTACGTTCTCGGCGCCGAGCGCGTCCTTGGCCACCCCGCCATGCATCTTCAGGGCCCGCACGGTGGCCACCACGACGGCTGCCGACGGTTCGAACCCGGCGAAGCGGGCCTTGATGTCCATGAACTTCTCGGCACCGAGGTCGGCTCCGAAGCCGGCCTCCGTGACCACGACATCGGCCAGTGCCCGGGCGGTGTTCGTCGCGATGACGGAGTTGCAGCCGTGGGCGATGTTGGCGAAGGGTCCGCCATGGATCAGCGCGGGCGTCCCGGCCATGGTCTGGACGAGGTTGGGCTTCAGCGCATCCTTGAGCAGCATGGTCATCGCGCCCTGCGCGTTCAGGTCGGCAACGGTGACCGGCTTCCGGTCGAAGGTATAGCCGACGGTAATGGCCGCAAGGCGCTCACGCAGGTCATCGATGCCCGTGGCGAGGCAGAAGACGGCCATCACCTCGGAGGCGACGGTGATGTCGAACCCGGCCTCGCGCGGCATGCCCTCGGTGGGGCCGCCGAGCCCGATGACGATCTGGCGCAGCGCGCGGTCGTTCACGTCGAGCACGCGCCTGAAGGTGATCCGGCGCGGGTCGATGCCCAATTCGTTTCCGCGGTGCAGGTGGTTGTCGACCAGGGCCATGAGCAGGTTGTTGGCGCTGGTAATGGCATGGAAGTCGCCGGTGAAGTGCATGTTGATGTCTTCCATCGGCAGCACCTGCGAGTACCCGCCGCCGGTGGCCCCGCCCTTCATCCCGAAGATCGGCCCCAGCGAGGGTTCGCGCAGCGCAATCATGGTCCGGGTTCCGGTAGCGGACAGGGCGTCGCCCAGTCCGACGGTGACAGTCGATTTACCCTCACCGGCGGGCGTCGGTGACATCGCACTGACCAGCACGACCCTTCCCCGGGCGGTTCCGGTGCGCTCGTGCAGCAGACCCGTGTCGATCTTCGCCTTGTAACGGCCGTACAGCTCCAGCGCCTCCTCTGGGATTCCAGCCCGCTGCGCAATATCCTGGATCGGTTCCAGGTTTGCCCGCGAGGCAATCCCCAGGTCACTCATGTCCATTTCAGACAACGCCGTCATCGATTTGCCTACTTTCTTCCGGCCCTGGGCCGCTCACGAGCTTTGGATCCCGCTGGAACCTCTGTGACTTCAAGTTACCAGCAGGCGGCCCGGGGAGGCAGCGGAGAGTCTCCTTTTAAGCGGCAAAGCCCGCCGGGGAAGCCGGCGGGCTTTGCGGTGCGGAATCCTGCGGTTTTCATCTCTACCTCACCGGTGGTTGTGATGGCCAGGGCCTGACGGATGCTGATATCTGTCATTAGCGCAGGCGGACAACCATTTCGATGGGCAGTTTCCTCTCATCGGCGATGCGGTGCGAGGGGTTGTATTCGGTGGCCAGCCACTTGGGCAGGCGCGGTTTGCGGCTTTCGGACTTCATGCGATTCACCTCCCTCCCTTCAGGTCATGGGTGCGGGTGGGATTCCGGGGTACCCTGGCGGCTGGGCGCGCGCGCAGGACCTCGGGTCCGGTGAAGATGAATTCAGCCGTGGGAAATCGGCTGGTCGCGATCTTTTTGATCGGGTTCGGCATGGCGGGTGTTCCTCTGGATTGGCCTCGACGTGAAACGGAGGCCTCGGGAACGGGTATGCGTCCTGGGGCGAGAAAAATCCCTAGCAGGAAGCCGTTCCGGAGGCGGAGGTGATGGCACGGGTTCGGTAACCGGTGCTGCCGGAGACTGCACGCAGTCCCATCAGGGCAATTGAATTCATCATCATTTCCACCTCCTTTTCGGAAGAACGTGCCGAGTGGGTCGGCGCCAATAGAATCCGCGGATTCCGAAGTCTCATTGAGACTTCTCAATCACAAGTATCAGGCTATACGCGCAGGGCCCCCACGACAACGGGCTTCCTTAAAAGATTCCGTTTTTTTCCACGAGTTCGGCGTGTCCAACGCAACACGCCGAACTAAAGTCCCCAGGCTTCGACGGCGGGGGTATCCCGATCCCATCCGAGGCGGCAGACCTCCGCGGTTCCCAACAGGAAGTGCCGCCCCATGCCGGGTTCCATCCCCAACCAGCGTGCGGCGAGGATGCGGCTGAAATGTCCGTGGGAGAACACGATGGCATTCCCGCCCGCATCCAGTTGCGTGCACACGCGGTCGACGAGCGCATCGGCCCGCGCAGACACCTGCGCCAGGGTCTCCCCGTTGGGCACGCCCTGGTCCCAGATCAGGTATCCCGGACGATCCCGGCGGATCTGCGCCGATTCGACGCCCTCGTAGTCGCCGTAGTCCCATTCCCGTGCCAGCGGCGTTCTTTCGGCGGCATCGAAACCCGCCAGTGCGGCAGTCTCCACGGCCCGCAGCAGCGGGCTGGTGAGCACCAGCCCGAATCCGATCCCGGCGAGCTGGGCCGCCCGCAGGACGTCCCCCGCCCGGTCGGCTTGCAGACGCCCCTCCTGCGTCAGCTCAAGGTCCGTCAGCCCCGTGTAGCGGCCGCTGCGAGACCATTCGGTTTCGCCGTGGCGCACCACCCAAAGCCGCGGATGTTCCTGGGTCATGGCGCTTCCACTCCCCTGACGGGCTCCGGCGCGGATTCGGGCTGCTCGGACCACCAGGCAAAGAGCTCGCGCTCGGCGGTATCCCGATCCATCGGTCCGTTGTCCATGCGCAGTTCCAGCAGGTACCGGTAGGCGCGGCCGACCACCGGTCCGGGCTTGATGCCCAGCAGCTCCATGATCACAGCGCCGTCGAGGTCCGGGCGCACCGACTCCAGTTCCTCCTTGGCCATCAGCTCCTCGATCCGCTGCTCCAAGTCGTCGTAGGCGAAGGCCAGCCGTTCGGCCTTCTTGCGGTTCCTGGTGGTCACGTCCGAACGGGTCAACCGGTGCAGCCGCGGCAGCAGTTCCCCGGCATCGGTGACGTAACGGCGCACCGCCGAATCGCTCCAACCGGCCTCGCCGTAGCCGTAGAACCGCATGTGCAGTTCTACCAGCCGGGCAACGGCCTTAATGCTGTCGTTGTCGAAGCGCAGTGCGCGCATCCGGGCTTTGACCAGTTTCGAGCCGACCACGTCGTGGTGGCGGAAGCTGACCGCGCCGGTGGGTTCGAAGCGTCGGGTCGCGGGCTTGCCCACGTCGTGCATCAACGCGGCAAAACGCAGCACGAAGTCAGGTCCGGGGACCGCACCGTCGGGGCCCGTTTCATGCCCCGCTGCCTGTTCAAGTACCTGCAACGAGTGCTGGTAGACGTCCTTGTGCCGGTGGTGCTCGTCGACCTCCAGCTTCAGCGCCGCTACCTCGGGCAGCACCAGCTCGGCGAGGCCGGTGTCCACCAGCAGGTCGATGCCGGTTCGAGGGTCGGCGCCGTTGATCAATTTGACGAGTTCGTCACGGACCCGCTCGGCGGAGATGATCGAGATGCGTTCGGCCATGTCGGTCATGGCCGTCCGTACTTCGTCGGCGACCGTGATGCCCAGCTGCGAGGCGAAGCGTGCGGCACGCATCATGCGCAACGGGTCATCGGAGAAGGAGAGCGAGGGCGGGCCCGGGGTGCGCACGATGCGCGCCTCGAGGTCGATGGCCCCGTTGTAGGGGTCGACGAGCTCGAGTGACGGCAAGCGCAGGGCCATCGCGTTCATGGTGAAGTCACGCCGGTAGAGGTCGTCGGTGAGCGAGGTTCCGAAGGCCACCAGGGGCTTGCGCGAATCGGGGTCATAGGATTCGGCGCGGTAGGTAGTCACCTCGATGGTGTCCTTGCCCTTGCGCAAGGCGATGGTGCCGAAGGCGCGCCCCACCTCCCAGGTGGCGTCGGCCCAGCCGGCCACCACGGCCAGCGTCTGGTCCGGCGTGGCGTCGGTGGTGAAATCGAGGTCCGGAGACACCCTCCCGAGGAAGAGGTCGCGGACGGGACCGCCCACGAGGGACAGCTCGTGACCGGCATCGAGGAACAGGCGGCCAAGGTCCATGACCACGGATGGCAGAAGGGCCTGAAGTGAGGAGGAGTGCGGAAGCTGCAGCATAGTTCTTTAAGCGTGCCAGATATTTTCCCGGAAGCCATGCCGGGTCGTGTTTCCCGAGCACCCCGGCGACAAATTGCCCGGGAAACACGACCCGGGGCGCGCGAGCTGCGCGCCCAAGGCAACTACGGGCGCTAAAAGGTAGATAAAGTGGACTCCATGGCTCATCCAGTTCCCAGCGCCCCGAAGCGCACGCCGTTGACTGCGTCAATGGCCCATGCGCAGGCGCAGGTGAGTCCGGGGCATCACACCCTTCCCACGGTGGAGGAGGTTTCGGCAGGCGGAGTGGTCATCGACATCACCGATCCGGCGCTTCCGGTGGCCATCATCGCCCGCTATAACCGCGGTGGCCGGCTTGAATGGTGCCTGCCCAAGGGCCATCCCGAGGGCCTTGAATCCAATGAGGAAGCCGCGGTCCGTGAGATCGAGGAGGAGACCGGCATTGCCGGGCACGTCCTCGCCCCGCTGGGCAGCGTCGACTACTGGTTCACCGTCTCCAGCTACCGGGTGCACAAGACTGTCCACCACTACCTCCTGCGGGCCACCGGCGGGAACCTGACCATTGAAAACGATCCCGACCACGAAGCAGTGGACGTGGCCTGGGTCCCCATTGCAGAACTAGGTAAGCGATTGTCCTTCCCGAACGAACGCCGGATTGCCGAATTGGCCCGCGAAGTTCTCCCGCACCATGTCCCAGGCTTCTAGCACCCGCAACGGCCCGTCCGGCGCCGCACCCGCCACCGGAAAGAAGGGCGGCAACTCCAAGGCCTACGCCCTCATGGCCTCCGGGACCATGGTCTCGCGCGGGTTGGGCTTCCTCCGTACGGCCCTGCTGACCTATGCCATCGGCGCCCTGACGCTGGCCGACATCTTCGAGAAGGCGAACGTCATCCCGACGATCATCTTCATGTTGCTGGCCGGCGGCATCTTCAACGTCGTGCTGGTCCCGCAGCTGATCAAGGTCAGCAAGCGGGCAGACCGCGGCTCCGACTACACCAGCCGGCTAATCACCCTCACCGTGGTGGTGATGGGTGCCGCCACCATTTTGCTGACGCTGCTGGCCGGGCCGATCATCAAGATCCTGACCCTGAACTGGTCGGATGCGGAACTGGCCCTGGGCACCACGTTCACCTACTGGTGCATGCCGCAGGTCTTCTTCTACGGCGTCTACGCGGTGGTCGGGCAGGTGCTCAACGCCCACGGACGCTTTGGCGCCTACATGTGGGCGCCCGTCGCGAACAACGTGGTCCAGCTGGCCGTCATCGGCACCTTCATCGGGCTCTTCGGAGCCTACGACGGTGCCAACCGGCAGGTGGAGGACTGGACATCCCAACAGACGGTGCTGCTGGCCGGAGGTTCGACGCTGGGCATCGCCATCCAAGCACTCGTCCTGTTCTGGCCGCTGGCACGCACCGGGCTGGGTATCCGGCCGAAGTTTGGCTGGCGCGGCATGGGTCTGCGCCACGTGGGCAAGTTGGCCGCCTGGACGCTGTCGGCCATGGCGATCGGCAATATCTCCTCGCTGATGTTCTCCCGCCTGGTCTCCGGGGCGACGGCCGTCCGTGCCGAGATGAGCCTCGTCGCTGGTGCATCGGTCCAGGGCGAGGTCCAGCTGAACATCACCCAGCTGATCACCGTGCTCCCGCACTCGATCTTCGCGCTGTCGCTGGCAACGGTGCTCTTCAACGAGTTCACCAAGGCCTTCCACGATAACCGCCACCAGGAGATCGCCCCGTTGCTCTCCCGCGGCCTGCGCAGCACGGCAGTGCCCGTGGTCTTCGCTTCCATCGCCTTCATCGTGCTCGCTGGGCCGCTGGGCCGAATCTTCGCCAGCTCGGCCAGCACGGCAAACCAGACGGGTGCGGCGATCGGCCAGCTGCTGGTGCTCACGGCGCTCGGCCTGCCGTTCAAGAGCATCTCGTTCTTCCTGATGCGCGTCTTCTACGCCGAGGAGGACACGCGCACCCCGATGATCATCCAGTCGGTGGTGGCGGTCCTCGGCGTGGCGACCGCCTACCTGTTGGCGCTGGTCGTGCCGATGACGAAGATCGCCATCGTGATCGCGCTGCTGTTCGGACTCATGAACATCCTCTCCGCCGTAATCGCCCACGTGCTCGTCGTGCGCCGCTACGGCGACTACGGCACCGGTGAAGTTGCCGACGCGTATATCAGGATCGGTTGGATGTCGGCGCTCTCCGGCGTCGTCGGCGCCGTGGTCCTGGCTCTGATGGGCGGCTACAACTACGGCTTCGCGTGGGATTCCATCGGGCACGCGGTCCTGAGCATCGCCATCTCCGGCAGCTGCATGCTGGTGGTGTTCCTGGTGCTGTTGCGCACCGCCAGGTCTCCGGAGCTCGAGGAATTCCTGGGGCCGCTGGCCCGAAGGATCCCCTCGCTGCGCCGCCACTGACCCGCCCGCACCGGGACCTCGGATAACCCACCCTGTGTGAAGCGTCGCGATTTCCCGAGGAATACAGCCCGCACCGGTAGCATGGGACTGGGCGTCCAAGAGGACGCCGCGCATCGCCGAGCAATCACGGGAGTCAATCGTGTCGCAACCCATCGACGCAGGATCCGTACTAGGCGGACGGTACCAAGTCACTGAACTGATACTGACCTCCGCCGACGGGGACCTCGTCCTGGACGGGATCGATCAGGTCCTCAACCGCCCGGTCAGCATCCTGCTTGGTTCGGCCGAGAACTCCAGCCAGCTGACCGCCAGCGCCCGTGAGATAGCCAACGGCGCTCGCTTCGCTGCCATGCAGGTCCTGGACCTCGGAATCTCCGGGGGCCGCTCCTACTTGGTCACCAACCTGGCCGATGCCGCAGACCTGCTCGACTTGGTCATCCAGACCGATGCCCCCTATGTCGAGCCTTTCTTCACCGACACCCTGGGTTCCGAGATCTTCGGCGTTTCCCGCTCCACCGAGCCGCAGACATACGCCGACGACGAGGAATACTACGAGGATCTGGACGCTCAGGAAGAGGGCCGCCCGGCCATGCTGGGCCGTCTCCCGGAGTTCAATCTGAACGACCAGATCACCGGTTTGAAGGGACGTTTCGCCCGAGGCCGAAGCTCCGCCGGCACGCCGGTGGCAGATGATTCATATGATTCCCACACCGCGCCCTCGGAACTCCTCCGGCAGGAAACCGAGGAAACCGGTGAAAACAACGCGGTGTTCCCACCCGCGCCCGCTGCCCTGCCCAAGGTCCAGCGGATCCCTGCTACCCCGCCGACCCCGGTCGGCGAACCCGTCGTGACCTCGACTGCCGCCCTTGCCTCCGCAGCACGGTCCCGCGGGGCTGGAATCGGTCCCGACGGCCAACGCAACGCCACAACCTTCCCCGCCGCCGCACGCGATTACGCTGAGGCCGAAGAGCCCTACGTGGACTATGAGGAAGAGGAAGCCGGCGAGGGCCGCAACAAGACCATGCGCCTGCTCGTCGGAGCCGTGCTGTGCATCGTTCTGGTGGTCGCCGTCGTGTTTGCCTTCAACGCGCTTGGCCCCAAGGCCCCGGGCCCGGTGGCCAACAGCAGTCCCGTCGGCACCACCGAAGGGTCCTCGCCCGGCGGCTCGACCGCTCCTGTGACTACCGCCAAACCCGTGATCAACGGTGTCACCCGTCTGGTTCCCGGCAATCAGGGGCTGAACGCCGACACCGACGGAACCCTGTCCCGGCTGATCGACGGAAACCCGGCCAGCATCTACAGGTCATACTCCTTCTCCACCCCGAAGTTCGGCGGACTTGCCTCGAACATGGTTCTGGTCGCGGAACTCAAGAAGCCGTCCGATGTCAGCAAGATCGAGCTGGTCGGGCTCAACGGTTCGGGCGGCGCCTTCGAGATCCGTGTCGGCAAGACGGACAGCCTGGCCGATTCCAGCGAGGTGAGCTCCGGTTCCTTCACCGGCCCCACCGTCACGGTTCCGGTCCCCTCCGGGGACAACGGCGGCACCGGGGTCCAGTACGTCTTCGTAAACGTCACCGAGCTGCCGAAGCTGGCATCGGGGGGCAACAACTCGCGCCCCTACGGCCTGCAGATCGGCGAGATCAAGGTCTCCTAGACCACCTTCGGGAATAGCGCGTCACTATGGATCGTTATGCCCGACAGAACAACAATCCCATCGTGGTGGCGTTTAGGCGCCGCGACGCCAACGAAAGGTTCGCTCCGCGTGGCCATTGAATCAAACGACGTGCGTGACGTCATCATCATCGGTTCCGGTCCTGCCGGCTACACCTCGGCCATCTACACGGCTCGGGCAAACTTGGCGCCGCTGGTCATCGCCGGTTCGGTGACAGCTGGCGGCGAACTGATGAACACCACCGATGTGGAAAACTTCCCCGGGTTCCCCGAAGGAATCATGGGCCCAGACCTCATGGAAAACATGCGCGCCCAAGCTGAGCGCTTCGGCGCCGAGATCCTCTACGAGGATGTCACTTCGGTGGACCTGTCCACCGAGATCAAGACGGTGACGCTGGGCGGCGGAGAGGTCCACAAGGCACGTTCCATCATCCTTTCCACCGGATCCGCATACCGCGAGTTGGGACTGCCCGACGAGAAACGGTTGTCCGGCCACGGCGTGAGCTGGTGTGCAACCTGCGACGGATTCTTCTTCCGTGACCAGGAAATCGCCGTCGTCGGCGGTGGCGATTCGGCCATGGAAGAGGCACTCTTCCTGACCAAGTTCGCCAGCAAGGTCACCGTGGTGCACCGCCGCGACACCCTGCGCGCCTCGAAGATCATGGCTGACCGCGCTCTGGCCAACGAGAAGATCGAGTTCGTCTGGAACTCCGAGGTCGTTGCCGTCCGCGGCGAGTCTAAGGTCACCGGCCTGGGCCTGCGCAACCTAGTCGACGGAACCGAACAGGAACTCGCCGTCACCGGAGTATTCGTCGCCATCGGCAACGATCCGCGTACCGAGCTGGTCAAGGACCAGCTAACGCTGACGGTCGAAGGTACCATTGCCGTTGATGCTCGAAGCTCCAAGACGAGCCTTCCGGGCGTCTTCGCCGCAGGCGATGTCATCGACCCCACCTACCGCCAGGCGATTACCGCCGCCGGTTCCGGTTGTGCCGCAGCCCTTGACGTCGAGCACTTCCTTGCAGGTCTGCCTGCGCTGACCGAGCCGGCAGCGGAACACGCCAGCATCTAGTAATTCGTTTCCCCGGGTCCTCCGGGGATCACCCCCACCAGAAAGGGGCCGGACATGAGCCAGGCCAAAGACGTAACCGACGCAACCTTCCAGAGCGAAGTCCTCGAGGCCACCAAGCCGGTCATCGTCGATTTCTGGGCCGAGTGGTGCGGCCCGTGCCGCATGTTGTCCCCGATCCTCGATCAGATTGCCGCGGAGCACGCGGACAAGGTTGACGTCGTCAAGGTCAACGTCGACGACAACCCGGGCATCTCTGCCAAGTATGGCATCACAAGCATCCCTGCCGTCTACGTCTTCAAGGACGGCGAGCACGTAGCTACCTCGATCGGTGCCAAGCCCAAGCCTGCCTTGGAAAAGGAATTCGCCGCATACCTCTAACCCGAGGAGCTGAAAATGGGTCTTCCCGTCCGATGCCGGACGGGAAGACCCATTTTTTCTGCCTACCTGGGCTCGCGGAAGCGCTTCATGCCCGCAGGACTGCGCTCACTCAATACGATCACCTATTAAACTATTATCGTTTGTTTTTATACTTTTTAGAATAAATACAGGTCCTGCGTCGGCATTTATGGTCCCTCCTGCGTACATCCGCTTGCGCGCCCTGCCGCTTTCCCGAAGTGCTCCGTGCTAGCTGGGCCCCGGTCCTAAATCCAAATTTTCGCCGGATTTCCGATCACGCTTTTGCCATTCCAATCGCTGCCCGGGTTCTCCTTGCACCGCTCCTCAGCGGCGAGTTTCTCAGTTGAGAGCAGCTACCCTCATAGCTCGGATATCAAAAGTCTCGCCGAGGTCCGGAATTTTCAGCTCTGCTCCCTCATCCATCATGAACGCTCTAGAGCCTTGTTTCACGTGAAACACCCAGGGCTGTCCAGAGCAGACCCGCCCAGCTCCCCGCAGCTTCTGACACCCAGTGTCATCTCCCTTCTTCGCTGGCCACTCCCCCCTTCCCCGCCGTCATCTTCTCTTTTTTCCGAACCCCTCTTCTAGAATCCGCTCGCACCCTTCCTCACCGCGGCAGCAAACTGTCTGTCTCTTCGTTTTCCACCGACACACACTGCCTGCTCCCCCGATGCTACTTCCCGACAAGCAGCGTCTGCTTCGAGCAAATCAGGTGCTGGGCGCCCTCAACCAGCGCTTGCGAAAGCCCCCTAGTGCGTCGGTCCGAAGCTCTACCTGGCATCCTGACTGGCCTCTTTCATCAGGTAGAACTAGCCCGATCGTCCGACGTTTCCAATGCCCGTCCTAGTTCTCAGCCAAGATACACCGGGCAGGTTTGTTGTTCATATCCACCGTGGTTTGCACCTCCATCCCCGGAAACCATCGTGTCTCGACCACGCATTCGCTCGGTGCAACGGGTGCCCCGTTGTCCACTTGATGATTGTTGCCCGACGGACCACCTAACGCAGGTGCGGATCGGTCGGATGATGGTTACCCAAGGTGAAACAACGACAGATCCTGCTCGACTGCTCACAATGACTCGGATCCTCCGTTGCGTTGAACACGAAGTAGCGCAGCACGGTGAACCGGGCTTCAATCCGGTGCCGGTGCGAGCCCTAGAAGGGAACATAGGCGAGTCCGACATGGATCGCTGCCACCCAGTCACCGATTCACGCATCCGCCTCCGTGGATCGGTGCGGTCGTCGTGGTCCAAGACCACCGCTATGGATTCGGTGAGCGGATGCAGCGAACGCAGGTAACGGGCGCCGACCAAGACATCTCGCGCTGTTGGGTCTTGACGTGTCCGTAAAGCCTGTCGATGGAAGAGGTCATTGTCGACGAGCATGTCCCTGACCCCGTACGGGCCCTGGTAGGAGGTCCGCAGGCCTCGTCGGCAAGGGGCTGTTGGTCCCCCGGGGGCAGTCTCTGCCGAGGCCCAATGGTCTTCGGGGTCGGCCTGCACGCCCAGGAGCCCGAACTCGCCCATGCAGATCATTACCAACGGCTCCCGGATACCTGCTTCCCCTCAAAGATTACCTAGAGCGACATGAGGTTCATCCTCCGGGTCGTTGCTGGCCTTCCAGGTTTTGATGGACTTAGAATTTGATGGACTTAAAAGGAGACACCTTCCTTGCGAAGCACTAAGCACAGCCCTTCAGGGGAAGGGTGCCTGGCCATCCCCTGGTCCACCAGATAATCGGTCAGTTTCTACAGGCTCCAGGTGGCGAACGGCAAACCATCATTGTCGGGGCGTCCCAGCGCCATCTAACGGATCAGGCCTCATCGTTCGGAGCTGCCTCTCGGTGGGCGGTCACCGGTGCACCAAGGATGCCGGGAGTAGAACCCATCGTGATTGGCTTTGTGCAGCACGTAGCGGACCGGCATCAGGGCTGGTGAACATGACCTGGGATCATTGCCCGTCCCGACCCTAAGCCGAGCGCAGAGCACCATCGTGGCCCTGCGCCAGATCACCGTCAAGTCCGAACTCCGATGGGCGATCTGTATCAGCCGGCCGTCTTCGTTACCCTGAATTTCCCGAACCTGAACGCGCCATGGACTCGAAATTGCGTCTAAACCTGTGCGGATTTCCGCATCGATCAGACTGCCTCCAAACCACCGTGCATGCACCGGGGCTCCTTCCCGAGTACTCACCGGGACCGAGCGAACCTTGCAGTTCTCGGTTGAATATCTGCTCGTGTGGGAGTCAGGAATATTGCGCATGGGGACCATCGCAGGAAAACGTGCATATTCTCCGTGAGAGCCACCCCCGGCGTTACCGGGAGCCACTTAGCCGGCGGGGTTGTTGGCGCCGCCACGACGTGAGCAGGTCCAGTCTGGACTGGTCGCCCCTGCAGGCTGCCGGGCACTGCCAACCACGGAGAGTGCATAGCGGACACCACCGGCGATAGCGGAGCAGCTGTCTGGCAGGGGCCCTGCGGCGAAGCCCCTCCGTAGGCGGCGCGTACCCAGGGAACAACATTGCAGCCCGCACTCCGTGTTCTGCACGAGGAGTCCGCAGGTGGACCGGCACCGGCGTCCACACCGAGGTGGACATGGGCCGGGACGTCAACCACCGCATCCGGATCTGAGTCGGAAGGTGCACATGACGCGAGAAGTTCAGCGCCATTCAGAAATGGAATGACCCTTTGGAGGCCGGTGGCTCCCACTCGGTGAGGTACTAGCTGCCAACGGCAATATCAGTGGCTCCCAACCGCAATAATGGGTGGTCCCCGAAGCGTCGAATACTTACGGTACTAGCTGTCGCTGGCTTCTGTCCGGATTTTCGGGTTTCTCTGTCACTATCGAGATGTCAGCATTCTTCCTGTTTCATTTTTCAAAGACAATTCGCCCACACCCTTCAGACCTAGAAAGCTGCATGCCATCGTGGACACTTGAGCGTAGCGTCCAGCGAGATATCATCCGCCACGATGAGCTCAGTTGTGCGCTCCACTCGGCACCCCTCCCGAGGACCACCGACAGAAGAGAAGGGACCGATTGCAGTCGCCAAAGGTCACGGAAGTGAATGCACCGTCCCCTCCCCCGTCTTTTGAGTAGCCCTTTACCGGACTTCCCGAGGAAGGATAGGGGTTGCTAGCCTGTCATCCCGGCATGATCTCCTCCCCCTGTTAATCCATGGTCCGGTGGGAGTGCTGTCACCGGGGACCCGATAGGTACCAGGGATATCGCTCATAGAGGCCGGACCAGGACAAACACCATCATCCAAGGTCGGCCGTAACGTGGATGCCAAGCCGTGGAGCCACAGAGGCAAGCCAGCACCGTTTCATCCGATACCGCCCCACCGGGGCGATCCAACGAATGAGGCGCATAGAGATCAACGGTCATGAAACCATCGACGTGTTCATCGGTGTCGATGTCGGCAAGACCAACCACCACGCCGTCGCCCTGGACCGGCCCGGCAAGAAGCTGCTGGGGCAAGGCCCTGCCCCAAGACGAGGCCAAGCTCCGGGCCATCATCCGGTCCCTGGCCAAGCACGGGACACTCCTCTTCGTGGTGGACCAGTCCGCGACCATCGGCGCGCTGCCGGTCGTCATCGCCCACGCCGCAGGCATCCAGGTCGCCTGCCTGCCCGGACTGGCCATGCGCCGGATCGCGGACCGGCACCCAGTGGAGGCCAAAGCGATCCGAAAGACGTGTTCATCATCGCCAACGGGGCACGCACCCTGCCCCACACACTGCGCACCATCGAGGTCCCGCAGGAACAAATCGCCGAACTGTCGATGCGCTGAGTTTTCGATGAGGCCCTGGCCAAGCAGGGAACCGCGACCTCCAACCGGATCCGCGGGCTACTCACCCAGATCCACCCCGCCCTGGAACAAGTCATCGGCAAGCACCTGCACCACTTGGCAATGGCCGAACTCCTCGTCAAATACCCGACCCCCGCAGCGCTGCGCCGGGCCGGCGAAGCCCGCAGCGGACCCTGCTATCCAAGCACCACGCGCCGGAAGCCGCTGGGCGCAGGAGATCACCGCTGCCCTGGCCGCCCAGACCGTGGTCGTTTCCGGCACACAGGGCACCGGTATTGTCCTGCCCGAGCTAGCCCGTACCCTGGCCCAGACCCGGGCGGCCCGGGATGCAGTTCTAGTGCGGGTGGAGGAACTGGTCAAGGACCATCCGCTGCACGTGATGTTGTCCTCCCGGCCCGGGGTCGGGCTCCGCACCGAGGCGCGGATCCTCACCGAGATCGTCGGCAAGGACTTCGACACCCCCGGCCATCTGGCCTCCTACGCGGGGCTGATACCAGTGACATGGCGGTCCGCGACCTCGATCCCTGGAGATCATTCCTCGCGCAAGGGCAACAAGATCCTCAAACGCGCCCTTTTCCTTTCAGCGTTCGCGTCCCTGAACTGCGAGGACCCCACGTCCCGGGCCTACTACGACCGCAAGCGGGCCGAAGGCAAGAAGCATAACCAGGCGCTCATCGCGTTGGCCCGCCGGCGCTGCAATGAACTGTGCGCGATGCTGCGCGACGGAACCATCTACGGGGCACCGGAGGCTCTCGCCGCCTAATATCTCAAACCGCAAGCAGGCCCATAGTCCGGCTTGGACCCTTCAATCCGGACGGAAAGCCATTCCCAAAAAGCACCGTTCCCAGGGTCCCCAAAGGTCTTCCGGGAAAACCCCGAAAGACCTTGCGAAAAAGATAGGGTACCCCCCCATCCTCCAGTAGTAGTGCCCCGTAGAGTGGTGTAACACCCACCAGTGACCTGTACGTTCGTGAAACGGGCGCGGTCACCGTGGGTCCTTCGAGGAAACTCTCACATCCCACTCGAAAGGACATCTCACGATGACCGCTCCTCATATTGTCGACCCTGCCACCGTACTTTCCGAAGCATTAGGCGACGCGTCGCCCGATCTGATGCGTCACTTGCTGCAAACCATGATCAATGCCCTGCTTTCAGCCGACGCGGACGCCGTGGCCGGCGCCGAATGGGGCAAGCCCTCATCCGAGCGCCTGGCCCAACGCAACGGCTACCGCCACCGCGAGCTCGACACCCGCGCCGGCACCATCGATGTCGCCATCCCGAAACTGCGCCAGGGCACCTACTTCCCCGACTGGCTCCTGGAGCGCCGCAAGCGCGCCGAAGCGGCCATGATCACCGTCGTCGCTGACTGCTACCTTGCCGGGGTCTCCACCCGGCGCATGGACAAGCTCGTGAAAACCCTGGGCATCCACTCCCTGTCCAAATCACAGGTCTCCCGCATGGCCACGGACCTCGACGAGCAGGTCCACGCGTTCCGCACCCGGCCGCTGGGCGATGCGGGCCCGTTCACGTTCGTCGCCGCCGACGCACTGACGATGAAGGTCCGCGAGGCCGGGAGGGTGATCAACGCGGTGGTCATGGTCGCCACCGGCGTCAACGCGGACGGTCACCGCGAGGTCCTCGGGGTCCGCGTGGCCACCAGCGAGACCAAGGCCGCCTGGAACATGTTCTTCGCCGACCTGGTGGCCCGCGGCCTGACCGGGGTCCTGATGGTCACTTCCGACGCGCATGCCGGCCTGGTCGAGGCCATCGCGGCGAACCTTCCCGGGACGTCCTGGCAACGCTGCCGCACCCACTATGCGGCGAACCTGATGTCAGCGACCCCGAAAAACCTCTGGCCGGCGGTGAAAGCCATGCTGCACTCGGTCTATGACCAGCCGGATGCAGCCAGCGTGAACGCCCAGTTCGACCGGCTCCTGGACTACGTCGAGGAAAAGCTCCCGAAGGTGTTCGAGCACTTGGACGCAGCCCGTGCCGACATCCTCGCGTTCACTGCGTTCCCGAAGGATGTCTGGCAGCAAGTCTGGTCCAATAATCCCAATGAGCGTTTGAACAAGGAGATCCGCCGCCGGACCGACGTGGTCGGGATCTTCCCCAACCGCGACGCGATCATCCGCCTGGTCGGGGCCGTCCTGGCGGAGCAAAGTGATGAATGGGCCGAGGGGCGCCGCTACTTCGGCCTTGAAGTCCTGGCCCGCTGCCGCCTCACCATCGTGGACTCCGGCCCCGAAACACGCAGCGACCTGCCCGGACTGGAAACCCTGGAAGCCGCCGCATGAGCCACACCCGGACCGCTGCCCCGGAACGCGGGGACGACCCCGCGCTTCTTGCTGCCGGCCACGACACCGGCTGGTGGGACGAGCACGGCTGCCCGGCGCCCTGGCCCGCGGACTTCTGGCAGCCCGACGGCACGATCAACCCCGCTTGGCAGCACGCCGGCATCACCCACGAGGAGGTACCCTTCACCGAGTCAGATAACCACAGCTTCTAGCCCTCACCAACCTCGAAGCACCAAAACGGTTACACCACTCCACGGGACTTGACCCCTCCAGTACGACGAACAGACTCAACCGCCACCGCCACCGCGGACAGCAACTGAATCGTGCCCCGTACACGATCTCCCGAAGCCAAATGATCTACGATCACATAACCATCGCCGACATCGGACGGTGGACCGCCCAAGGAAAGACCTTTCGAGAGACCTGATGCTGCGTTAAAGGATTCATAGCTCCCAATTCTTCGGAGGGCTACGAACCCTCCTGACGTAATCAACGTGAGGTCGTCGCTCCTCTCCATCCCGCAAGGACTACCCCAACTCAGCTTTAGCTGCCCACGTTGCAGCGTCTGGTTTTCAGTAGGAATTTACCTCCGTCTATATTCTGAATGCCAAAGAAACGTCCAAACGTCCGTAACTGTGTGATGGGGATCAACGTCTCCATAAGACCTGTCGGTGGGGGTCCCTCGAACAATCAGGCAACCTTTCACCTTTCATTCTCGGTCCGTCCTTTCCACACAAGAAGGCACTTCGCGGATCAGGCATTCACCACTGTTTTCAAGGGCTCTCCCCTGTCGAACGATGAGCCGATAACATCAGAGATGCTACTACAGCTTAAGCACGGCAGCATAACGAAGCGGCATAAAATTACCGGCCCTGGATCGGCACCGTCGTTCCATTCCCCTGAACGTTTCACGTGAAACAAAACGATAGCGACGTCCTCATTTACACCTTCGGTGCAGGGGTCCCGCGGTCATGAGACCCGTCGGCATCAGGTGATCCGGCTGGATCCATTGTGCCAGGATAAGGGGCTCTTGAACTTTGGACGTGGTGCTGGTGTTCAGCACGGCCGGAGGCCCGCTGTGGACAACAACATCCGAAGCCGATAGTTGCGATGGTTCCGGTAGCCTCGCCCGATTCTCTTCATGTTCTTCACGGTCAGGTTCGCGGCCTCGCTGCGGGCATTGGTCAACCGCCTCACGCAGAACACCTGAAGTTCCACCTTCCACGATGTCAGCGACTGCAGCAGCGATTTCGCCTCCGGCATCGTGGTCACCCGCACGCCGGCTTCCAGCGCCTCCCAGGCCGTACCGAACGCCTGCAGGTCCGTGGTCTTCAGCAGCTCCCGTACCTTCTCCTTCACCGCATAGACGACCCCGAGCTCAATGTCCGCGGCGATGATCTCCTCCAACCGCACCTGCTGTCTGGAGCTCATGTTCTCCACGTTGCAGGTCAGCAACTTCCGGTACTTGTAGCTCGGTTCGGTCATCCGTCCGCGCCGGCCCACCGTCTCGTGGGAGCAGCGCAGCCGCACCACGGCGACCATCTGGTTCGCTCTCATGAGCAAATAGAAATGATCCACGCTGATCTCTGCGGCCGGTAACGCCTCGCACACCGCCTCGCGGAACTCGGCTGACATGTCCATCGCCACGAGCTGCATCCGCGCCCGTCAGGCCCGCGGCCGCTGGGCGATCCAGGAGGTGGCTGTGGGTCCGCGCCGACCATCGACAACGTCCAGGATCGTACCGGTTTCCAGATCCGTGAACACCATCGACCACGGTTCGACCCGCATCACCTTGCCCGTGGTTCCCAGCACGTAGCGGACCTTGGTCGAACCGGTGCTCATCGACGCCCAGCCAGCGCACGTGGCGCCCATCCACGTCCCCGACGCTCTTCTCCGTCGCGGTCAGTTTGCGCATCACCGTCGGCCAGGAGACACCGGTGGCACGGGCGATGCCCGTCACGGCGCGCAGCTCGTTCATGCCGGCGTCCACGATCTGCCCGACCAGGCGCGTGGTCAGCCGGGAGCGCAGCGGCAGCTGCGCGGTGGTCTGCACGAAGGAGCGGCGCTTGCAGGCAGCCTCCCGGCAGGCGAGCCGGCGTTTGCGCACCCAGACCTGCAGGTCCTTCCCGCCGCAGGCCACGTCTTTGACCCGGTGCACGGGTCTGGCCTGGATGCGCGAGGAAAGAACCCCGCAGGAGGGACATCCGGCCTCGGTGGAAGTGGGCTCGACGACAACGGTGCGCCCGGCCGTGGAAGTCTCCACGGACAGCACCCGGTAGTCCTCGAGATTGAACAAAATCGACGCGGCATCAACAGCGCCGGTATCCTTGAACACGGCTCGTAGTCCTCAGTATGAATGTCTTGAACAACACCAATACTTGCAGGGCTACGAGTACTTCCCTTTCTGGGACACCACGCTGTGAGAGAACCGGATAGACTGTTCAACTTTGGACGTGGTGCGAGTGCTCAGCATGTCCAGAAGCCCGTCGTGCACAACAATATTCGAAGCCGGTCATTGCGATGCTTCCGGATAACAGGGCCGATACCCTCCATCTTCTTGGCCATAAGGCTCGCTGCTTCGCTGCGCACGCTGACAACCTTCGTGTAGATGCATATATCCAGATGTGTGTCCCCTCGTCTTAAGGTTCTCGACAACGACCTCGCCTCCGGAGTCGGGGACTCCCGCACCGCAACTCTCAGGGTTTCCCGGGCTGTAGAAAAGCCCTGAATATTGGACTTCGTGAGAGCCAGAAATATTGAGCAAGTAGGTCACGGGTGCACGACGAGAATATTGCCTGTGCGGACTACCTGTAGCATTCCTGGAGCAACGAAATTTGCTCCTAGCACCCTGATCGCAATAGCGGTGTTCTGTCCCATCAATAGTCACAACAGGTCAGCAAAAGACGCCCGGTGAGACATGTCCTGCTTCCGTGAATGTCGCATAGGCCAGCGCTGAGCATGGTCCGCATATGGGATCCGCATGCGGGTTGTGGGCATTGACAGCATGGTTTCCAGCCATCATGCATATGGAACCATGGCATGGCTCATCCACGAAGCCACTGCGGACGAATGCATGCAAAACCCGGGCTGGAGGAGGCCTTAGTGGTTTGGAGAGGGGTCTGGACCATTGGTTTGTAAGCGGATCCCACCAGCGCCGGTCCCGGCCCCAACGGCAACATCAAGGGCTCCCCCTGGCGATGTCCTGTGGTCCTCAAAGCGTCGAATATTCACCAGCTCATCGGGGTCCTGTTAACGGGCTCTTGAACTTTGGACGTGGTGCTGGTGTTCAGCACGGCCGGAGGCCCGCCGTGGACAACAATATACGAAGCCGATAATTCCGGTGATTCCGGTAGCCCCGACCGATCCGTTTCATATTCTTCGCCGTCAGGTTCGCGGCCTCACTACGGGCATTGGTCAACCGGCTCACGCAGAACACCTGAAGCTCCGCCTTCCACGACTTCAGGGTCCGCAGCAGCGATTTTGCCTCCGGCATCGTGGTCGCCCGCACGCCGGCTTCCAGCGCCTCCCAAGCCGTTCCGAACGCCTCCAAATCGGTGGTTTTCAGCAGCTCCCGCACCTTCTCCTTCACCGCATACACGACACCGAGCTCAATATCGGCGGCGATGATCTCCTCCAACCGCACCTGCTGTCTGGAGCTCATGTTCTCCACGTTGCAGGTCAGCAGCTTCCGGTACTTGTAGCTCGGTTCGGTCATCCGTCCGCGCCGGCCCACCGTCTCATGAGAGCGGCGCAGCCGCACCGCGGTGACCATCCGATTACTCAAGGCAACAACGTGGAAATGGTCCACCGTGATCTCCGCTTCAGGCAGCGCCTCGCGGACCGCCTTGCGGAACTCGGCTGACATGTCCATCGCCACGATCCTCACCCGGTCCCTCCAGGCTCGGGGCCTCTTTCCGATCCAGGAGAGCACGGTGGGTCCGCGCCGGCCATCGACGACGTCCAGGATCGTGCCGGTTTCCAGGTCCGTGAACACGATCGACCACGGCTCGACCCGCATCACCTTCCCGGTGGTTCCCAGCACGTAGCGGACCTTACGAAACCGGTGCTCATCCACCCCGAGCCAGCGCACGTGTCTCCCGTCGACGTCCCCGACGGTCTTCTCCGTCGCGGTCAGTTTGCGCATCACCGTGGGCCAGGAGACACCGGTGGCACGGGCGATCCCGGTCACTGCCCGCAGCTCGTTCATGCCGGCGTCCACGATCTCCCCGACCAGGCGCGTGGTCAGCCGTGAGCGCAGGGGCAGTTGCTCGGTGCACTGCACAAAGGAGCGCCGCTTGCAGGCGTCCTCCAGACAGGCGAGCCTGCGTTTGCGCACCCAGACCTGCAGGTCCTTCCCGCCGCAGGCCACGTCCTTGACCCGGTGCACGGGTCTGGCCTGGATGCGCGAGGAAAGAACCCCGCAGGAAGGGCACCCGGCCTCGGTGGAAATGGGCTCGACGATGACGGTGCGCCCGGCCGTGGAAGAGGCCTCCACGGACAGCACCCGGTAGTCATCGAGATTGAACAAAATCGACGCGGCATCAACAGCGCCGGTATCCTTGATCACAGCTCGTAGTCCTCGGTTATGAATGTCTCGACAACACCCATAATCGTAGGGCTACGAGCCCTATCTATATTTGGGACACCACGCTAAAAGTCCGAGAGCCTGTTAACGTGAACGACTACCCCGTGATCCATCCAGGGTCACAAGGAGGACGCTAGATGAATCACGGACCTATCCTCGGGAGCTAGGGCAGTACGACGCGGCTTACACCTTGGGGCCGTCGCAACTCGACCGGATAGTCCTCCATCGTCTCCCAGCGGCCACAGGGAGGGTCTTGGGCGACGCGAGTGGGCACAGGTGCCGATCGTCGTCCAGATTCGCGGGTGTGTGTCATCTGGCGGGCTCCTGGGGTCTTGCAAGCGGACGATTCAGTAGGGAAGCCAGTTCTCGATTCAACTGCGACTTATCCGGTCATTGTGAGCCTCGTGTTTCGTGCTGTCGACCCACCAACTAATACGACAAGAAGTCACAGCATCTCCTTCCCCTGAGTCGAAGAGTCGAGACTTTCTCTGCGTAGTGCTGACACGTTTAAGCAGAAAATCAGGTGGTGGTTTGTTTCACGTGAAACAAACCACCACCTGATTAGAACCGCCGCTTCATCAGCTACCCGGGGCAATAACCGCCATGATCCGGTTCAGGTCGTCAACGCTAGCAAACTCAATGCTGACCTTTCCCTTTCGCGCGCCCAAGGAAATCTTCACATTGGTGTCCAGGCGATCGGAGAGTGCATTGGCTAAGAAATCTAAGCGCTCATGACGGGCCGATGGACTTGGCTTCCCTTCGCGTTTTGGTCGGCGGATTCCATCCGACAGGGCAACGATCTCTTCCGTCGCCCTTACCGAAAGACCCTCGTTGACTATCCGCTGCGCCAGTTCTTCCATCCCGGCAGGATCAGCCAGCGCCAACAAGGCCCGGGCATGCCCCGCAGACAGTACCCCCACCGCTACTCGACGCTGGACCAGTGGAGGAAGTTTCATCAGTCGGATTGTGTTGGAGATTTGCGGCCTTGAACGCCCGATCCTCTCCGACAATTCGTCCTGTGTACAGCCGAATTCCTGGAGCAGCTGCTGGTATGCTGCGGCTTCCTCCAAGGGGTTGAGCTGGGATCGGTGAAGGTTCTCCAGCAGCGCGTCACGAAGGAGATCCACATCTTGCGTTTCACGGACGATGGCTGGGATGACGTCAAGCCCGGCAGCCTGGGTTGCGCGCCAACGACGCTCACCCATGACCAATTCAAATTCTTTATCGCCTGATTCGGTGCTCGGGCGGACGACGATTGGCTGAAGCAGGCCCACTTCCCGGATCGAGTGAACGAGCTCAGACATGTGCTCTTCATCGAAATGAGTTCTTGGCTGCTTTCGGTTCGGGTGGATATTTCCAACCGAAATTTCAAGAAAGCGTGCTCCTGGGACCAGCACCAACCCATTATCAGCCGGAGTGGCTGCATCTCCGTCGTGAGCGCTCGCAGCTGAGCTTGCCGATCCGGGTTTGGCCAGCAGCGGCATTTGGGCCCTGCGCTTCTTCGCCGGGCTCACGCTCGTTTGCTCGCTTGACGATCCTGTTTTCTCTGCCTTGGCAGTTTCTTCCGCTGCCTCTTCCTCGGTTTTTCCAGGCACGAAGAACATGTCCACTGGACGGGCCTTCTTCGTGGCTGCCATCGCGGGCAAAGCCGTCCGCTTCGTCGTGGAGGAAGGGCTCTTTCGGACAGGCTTGGTCGGAGTCTTCTCCGGAGCTGTCGTTTCACGTGAAACGTTCACCGACTCGTCACCATCGGTTGCCGTTGCAGGACTGTTCGAAATCAGGGCACCAAGCCCTCGTCCTAGACCGCGTCGTTTCTCCGCCATTGAAGCCCCTCTCACTCCCAGACACCAAAGATTATTGGTGAACCGTGCTCTGCTTGATTGTACTTGCAACTCTGGGTAATCCGGGGACCGGCATTTGTTCGGAGGGCTGTTCGAATGGAACATTGCCGTTTCCTTCACCCGTGACGCAAAGCCCGTTTCTGGAATCGCTCTCAGATCTAACCAAGCCCATAAAACATTGAATTTAGTATGTTTCAGAGACTCATTTGGTCAGGATGACTCCTGTGATCCACAATAGTTGATTTGAGATTCCCCTAGCCCAGCCCGCACACTCCCCCGGACTAAGATGCAAGGGGTTAGGCCCGTTCCGCGATCTCCGCTGCTGCTTCAAGATACGAAAGCGCGCCCGTTGAACTCGAATCGTAGGTGATGACAGTTTGCTGGTAGCTGGGAGCTTCAGAAATACGAACGCTACGAGGAATCAGTGCCTGCAACACCTGATTCGGAAAATGTTCCCGGACCTCATTGGCAACCTGGGCGGCGAGGTTGGTTCGTCCGTCATACATGGTCAGTAGAATCGTAGAGACAACCAGATCGGCGTTCAGATGCTTCTGAATCATCTCGATGTTCTTCAGAAGCTGGCTCAAGCCCTCCAATGCGTAGTACTCGCACTGTATCGGGATAAGGACTTCTCTGGCGGCCACGAAGGCGTTGACGGTCAGAAGGCCAAGGCTTGGCGGGCAGTCAATGAAAACATAGTCGAGCCGTTCCATCCCCTGGGCCTCGCGGTACTTCGCATAAACATCGAGGGCACGGCGTAGGCGCTGTTCTCGGGCTACTAATGAAACCAATTCGATTTCGGCGCCGGCGAGATGAATCGTCGCAGGAGCAATCAACAAATGATCGATATCTGGGCAGCTGGCAATGACGTCCGCCAACGGCATGTCATTAATCAGAACATCGTAAATACTGTCGACATCAGCGTGGTGTTCCACTCCGAGCGCGGTCGATGCATTTCCCTGTGGGTCGATGTCCACCACAAGCACGTTCAGGCCGGCAATAGCCAGTGCGGCCGCCAGGTTAACCGTGGTCGTGGTCTTACCGACCCCGCCCTTCTGGTTGCTTACAGTCATGTACCGGGTTGTATTCGGCCTAGGGAGCTTGCGTCCACTCAGGCGTTCACGACGCTGGTGCTCGCTGGCCAACTGACTGGCCAGCGGGGAAGTCTCATCCATGGTGTCCATCACGTTTCGAACCGGGGCCGCCTCTGGCCGTTCATTCGCCTTCACTTCGATCGCCTCTCCGTGAATCCTGTTGTCTACTTTTTCGACCACAACTGCCTCGAGAACCATCAATGCGGCTGTTTCCGGAGCTGACTCCGGCGTTGTTTCACGTGAAACAATTTCATCAAATGAATCATTTACAATTGGAATCGAATGTTTTTCGGATAATGCTTCTCTCCGTGTTCCAAATGAGGAACTGAACAGAGCCGCAAAGGGCGGAATCTTGCTGCCCGGCTTCTTCACGACTTATTACTCTCCCTATTGCACGTTTGGTGACCCTATGTCACCGGTAAAGACTATCTGGTGAAACTCAACCTACTTGGATGCGCACCACGGTTGTCGGTTCGGCCAAGATCGAATCCCCGACCGTAAGAACCTCTGTGTTGCGTCCTCCAAGCTTACGGATGACCTTGGATGCCTTGTCCACTTCCTCCACGGCAGAGCGTCCCTTGATCGCCAGGACCTGGCCCTTGCCATGAAGAAGCGGAATGGTAAGTCCGGCAAGGTTTGTCAGTGCGGAGACGGCTCGGGCAGTGGCAAAATCAGCGTCGACCTGCTCCACGACCTGCTCGGCTCGGCCGCGCATGACCGTCACGTTATCCAGTTCCAGGTCCTCACAGACCTCGTGGAGCCAGATGCAGCGCCGTTCCAGCGGCTCGATCAACGTGATGTCAAGGTCGGGCCGGGCCAGCGCAAAGGTAAGCCCCGGAAGGCCAGCTCCGCTACCGACATCCGCAACACGCGCATTCTGGTCGATCAGCTCGGTAACCACGGCACAGTTCAATACATGGCGGTTCCAGAGGCGGGGCACCTCACGAGGGCCCAGCAGTCCACGTTCCATGCCGGTTGTTGCCAAGTGCTGCACATAGCGCTCGGCAAGTCCCAGCCGGTCTCCGAAGACCTTCGTCGCTGCGATGCGTTCCTCGTCGGTGAGTTCAACCTGAATGCTCATGGTGTCTACCTTGTTCCGGGGGTATTAGGCGGCGTTCAGCGAAATCACGATGTGGCGGCTTACGCCTTCACCGTCCGATTCGCTGTGCAGGCCGAGGGTGGCGACTGCGTCGTGGACCAGCTTGCGCTCATAGGCACTCATCGGGGTAAGCGCTACTGCTTCCCCTGTTTTCTTCGCCTTCGCGACGGCTTCCTCAGCGATCTGCTGAAGCTCTCCAGCACGTCCCTGGCGATAGCCGGTGATGTCCAGAACAAGCCGTGAGCGGTTACCCGTGGCCGTTAAAACGGCCAAGCGGGTTAGCTCCTGCAGGGCGTCAAGGGTTGCGCCGTTGTGGCCGACAAGCCGGCGAAGTTCGTCGCTTTCCTCGTCTTCGGCAAGAATCGATATGTAGGTCCGCCCGTTGCGGACCTCAATATCGATGTCGCCGTCCAAGTCGGCAATGTCGAGCAGTTCCTCGAGATAATCAGCGGCAATGTCGCCTTCCTCCTCTACCGAGGTGACGCGCGGTGCAGTAGACACAGCGATTGCCTGTTCCGGCGTCGTCTCAGTCTCGGTGGTTTCAAGGGCCTCTGTGGCCTCACCGATGTCGTCCAGGACAGGGGATTCTTCAACATTGCTCATGGCTACTTCTTCTTCCTGTTCTTGCGCGCGGGCTGCGAACGCTGCACCTTGGGCTCAACGATCTCTGGCACTATTTCTTCATCGGTTTTCTTCTGGCCGAGCGGCGGAAGGCCCTTAGCGGCACGACGTTCGTTCAGCTCGATGGCTGCCTGGGAACCCGGGGTCGGGTTGTTTCGGATGACGTAGAACTGCTGGCCAAGGGTCCAGACGTTGGATGCGGTCCAATAGATGAGCACGCCGATGGGGAAGTTAATGCCACCGATGCCGAAGACCAGCGGGAGGATGTAGAGCATCATCTTCTGCTGCTGCATGAACGGACCCTCGAGGGCCTCCTTGGTCATGTTCTTTGTCATGATCTGCTTCTGCGTAATGAACTGCGAACCAGTCATGGCAATGATCATGATAAGCGCGATGACGATAACGGAGACGTTTGCGGCACCGCTGTTGATAGTGCCCAGGAACGTCTGCGAAAGGGGAGCCCCGAAAATCTGGGACTTATCGAAGCTCTGAATGTGCTGGGCACTGAGTGCGCCGATGCCGACGTTGTCGTTGTTGGCCTGCGAAGCGCTGTTCAAAACCCGGAACAGGGCGAAGAAGAACGGCATCTGTACAAGGATCGGGAGGCACGACGACAGTGGGTTGGTCTTGTGCGTCTTGAACAGGGCTCGCTGCTCGGCAATCATCGCCTGCTGTGAAAGCTGGTCCTTCTTGCCTTTGTACTTTGCCTGCAGCTTCTTCAGATCGGGCTGCAGGGCCTGCATCGCGCGCTGTGCCTTGATCTGCTTGACGAAGACCGGGATCAGCGCGGTACGAACCAGAAGCACCAGGAAGATGATGGACAGCGTCCAAGTCCATCCGGAGTTGGGATCCATCCCCATAAAAGAGAACAGCTCGTGGAAGGCCCACAGGATCCACGAGACCACATACCTGAAGGGTGTCAGCAGAGTGTCAATGAAATTCATTACCGGTCATGCTCCTCGGTCCGCATCTGCGGCATCTTCGTCGGCGGGAATCGGTGGATGATTCAACACCATGATCTTTGGGGTCTTGCCCTCTGGCCAAACCCGGTGTCCGTCGGGGACGTAATCGATCCCACCGTGACTGAACGGGTTGCAGCGCAGAATTCTCCAGCCGGTCAGGACCGAGCCCTTAACGGCACCATGTACCGTTACCGCTTCGAGGCCATAAGCCGAACAGCTGGGAAAATAGCGACAGACGTCACCGTAAAGTGGGGAAATCAGCTTCCGGTACGTCATGAGAAAAATGATTATGAGGTTCCGCGGGATATCGATCAGGAACCATATCGGTCCGGTACGTGGCTTAGCCGTTGACTGAGTCATCTGTACCACCAGCCTTTCGCACGGCCGATCCTAGGGCGGAGTTCACCTGTTTACCGAGCTCGGACCAGTCCTGCTCGGCGGCGCCGGGAAGCGCCCGAATGACAATGTCCAGCCCGACCGGCCCCGTCGCGATGACTTCCGCTGCAAGTGCGCGAAAACGCCGCTTGACTAGGTTCCGATGAACGGCATTACCCACTGCCTTGGACACGATAAAACCAAAACGAGTCGGTTCATCCGCGCCAAAAGTGCGAAGACGTGCATATAGCACTACGTTCCGGCGCCCAGTGCGGGTGCCGGAACGTACGGTAGCTGCAAAGTCCTGCGAGAAACGCAACCGGTGATCCTTGGGCAACACGGCGTTACACGCCGATCTTGATGCTAAGGGAACGCATGGCTGAATGCGTCGCTGCGGGCCAGTACTGCTCGATGTTATGCAGAAAGTTCGGTACGGCCCTTGGTGCGACGGGCTGCCAGGATGGCACGGCCTGCACGGGTACGCATACGAAGGCGGAAACCGTGCTTCTTGGCACGACGACGGTTATTGGGCTGAAAAGTCCGCTTGCTCACGGTAGTAACTCCAAGACGATCAATTGATGCGCCTTGCCCGTTGCTACTAAAAGAGGGAAGAACAGGCCGACGCTCGTATTCACGTGGCCCCCTTGGCCGCCGGCTACCTCCATTCAATGAATTGAACTGAGGGACGCCAAACAATGCCAAAAGTGCACACATAGGACTACACAACGGTAGGGGACAGAAGAGCCCTACGTCAAACCGACCCGATCCTACTCTTTACCCACAGCCTGTGAATAGCATTTTGGAAGCTGTGGATAGTTTTCGGATCAGCAAAGGGGCAACCGCCATGAATGAGAGGTCTTCCACTGACCCCGATGTCAGTGGTTACATGGCAAGTAAGGCTTTGGCAAGGGGAACCTCCCCACGAGTCCCCGATATCAGCTGGCTGTGCATAACACTGTGGATGACGGTTAGAATCTATTCTCTGGCACCCCGATTCCCTCGGGAGGCCGCTCCGTCGTCCGCGTGGACGCCGGTCATTATTGAAGGGGCTTAATTGTGAGCACGGACGAGTCGAACAGCGTAGGCAGTTCTTGGCGACAGGTTGTACGCAACCTGGAACAGGACGATCGCGTGACTCCCCGTCAGCGTGCTTTCGTGGTTCTGGCCCAGCCCCAAGGCCTCATCGGAACGACTCTGCTGCTGGCAGTTCCCAATGAGCTGACACGCGAAGTCCTCCAGACCCAGCTGAAGGAACCACTCGATGACGCGCTGCGCGCCACGTTCCGTTCCGATATCCGTTGTGCCTTCAGCATCGATGCAGATCTCGTCCCCGACAACGAGGAGCCACCTGCAGTAGAACAGCCCCCGGTGCCCAAGGAACGAATCAGCGACAATCGTCCCCAGCCTGCCCCTCCCTCGACATCACAGGAATTCGGCCGCCTGAACCCGAAATACATCTTCGATACGTTCGTGATCGGTTCATCGAACCGTTTCGCTCATGCCGCAGCTGTTGCAGTGGCTGAGGCTCCGGCCAAGGCGTACAACCCGCTGTTCATCTATGGGGATTCGGGACTTGGTAAGACCCACTTGTTGCACGCAATTGGCCATTATGCGCGGCACCTCTATAACGGGATCCGAGTCCGTTACGTGAATTCGGAGGAATTCACCAACGATTTCATCAACTCGATCCGTGACGATGAGGGTGCCACCTTCAAGCAGACCTACCGTAACGTCGACATCCTGCTGATTGACGACATCCAATTCCTGGCAAACAAAGATGCGACGCAGGAAGAGTTCTTCCATACCTTCAATGCCCTGCACAATCACAACAAGCAGGTAGTCATCACCTCAGACCTGCCTCCCAAGCAGCTCGCTGGCTTCGAGGACCGCATGCGCTCGCGCTTTGAATGGGGCTTGCTCACCGATATCCAGCCTCCGGAGCTGGAAACGCGCATTGCCATCCTTCGCAAGAAGGCAACAGCGGAAAACCTGCATGCTCCGGACGAGGTCATGGAATACATCGCATCCAAGATCTCCACGAACATCCGCGAACTCGAAGGCGCGCTCATCCGTGTTACTGCCTTCGCCTCTTTGAACAACCAGGTCGTTGACATGTCACTGGCCGAAACGGTGCTTAAGGACCTGATCACCGATGAGGGCGCCCAGGAAATCACGCCGGCCACGATCGTGGCGCAGACAGCGGAGTATTTCAACCTTTCCATAGAGGAACTCAACAGCAAATCCAGGACCCGAACGTTGGTGACGGCACGCCAGATCGCCATGTACCTGCTGCGCGAGCTCACCGACATGTCTCTACCGAAGATCGGGCAGGAGCTGGGAGGCCGTGACCACACCACGGTGATCCATGCGGACCGCAAAATCCGCGAACTCATGGCCGAACGGCGAGCAATCTTCAACCAGGTGACCGAACTGACGAACCGAATCAAGCAGCGTCAGCGCGAGGGTTAGCCTCCTCACAGCATGTGACGCCCACAGCTTAACCACAGCTGTGGATAAAGCTGTGGATCATTAAGTGGACGAGTGGCATTTACCTGAGGACAACTCGGGGGCTACCTGTGGATCCCTTAATCGGCGCGGAAAGTTATCCACTGGGACGTGACACTGAGTTCCACTCCTGATCACATGTTGTGCACATGCATAAATCCCTGCGTTCCGCGGTGCAGGTCGGTTATCCACAGTATCCACAGGGGTTATTAACACTACTAATCCCAACTTCTTCCTTCTTCCAGATAACAAATTCATTTTTCGGACCGTAAACTCCAGACTTCGTTCACGAGAACGATTTCTGGTTCTAAGTTCGAGAGCCGCGATGTTTCTCATCCTTGGCAACCGCTAAGCTTGCTTCCGAATAGTTGTCAGCAAAATCTGTCGTGAAAGGCGGAACGCTTCGTGAAGTTCAGAGTCGAGAAGGATGTCTTGGCCGAGGCCGTATCCTGGACTGCCCGCTCGCTTTCACAGCGCCCGCCTTCTCCGGTGCTTTCCGGAATTCTCATCACCGCGGCAAGCGGAACGGTTTCCCTGGCTGGTTTCGATTACGAAATTTCTGCCCACCTGGAAATTGGCGCCGATGTCGTCGAAGAAGGAACCATCCTGGTTTCTGGAAAGCTCTTGGCCGAGATCTGCCGCAGCCTGCCGCAGTCAACGGCAACGGTTGAAACCGATGGTTCAAAAGTCACGATCACTTGTGGCCGCAGTCGGTTCCATCTGGCCACCATGCCGGTAGCCGACTACCCGGAACTTCCGGTCCTTCCTGAAGTTTCCGGTGTCGTTGATGGCGAAGCCTTTGCCCAGGCCGTCAGCCAGGTGATCGTCGCTGCGTCCCGTGACGACACATTGCCCATCCTCACCGGCGTGAAGATGGAAATCGAAGACGACCTGATTACCTTCCTCGCAACGGACCGCTACCGACTAGCCATGCGTGAAGTCCGCTGGAAGCCCAGCACGCCAGGACTTTCCACATCAGCACTGGTCAAAGCCAAGACATTGAGTGAAGTTGCTAAGACTCTGGGTAACGCCGGCGAACTAAAAATCGCGTTAGGCGAAGGCAACGAACTCATCGGATTCGAAAGTGGAAGCCGCCGGACTACCTCGCTGCTGGTCGACGGCGACTACCCCAAGATCCGTTCACTATTCCCGGAAAACACACCGATTCATGCCACGGTACGCACCAGTGAACTGATCGAGGCAGTACGCCGCGTCGCTGTCGTTGCTGAACGAAACACCCCGGTGCGGCTTTCCTTCACCTCCGGCCAGCTTTCGTTGGATGCCGGTACGGGCGAGGATGCCCAGGCCGAGGAATCCATCGAAGCACAAATCGATGGCGAGGAAATCACCGTTGCGTTCAACCCCGCCTACCTGGGTGAAGGACTAAATGCGTTCGACAGCGACTATGTGCGCTTCTCATTCACCAGTGCACCGAAACCGGCCATGATGACGGCCCAGGCCTCGCTCGACGGTGAAGACAATGGCGACTACCGCTACCTGGTCATGCCCGTACGACTGCCGAACATCTCCGGCTAGAACGGCCCAAAACCCCGATTCCCGGGACCACCAACCATCAAATCCAGCGTGGAGGATTCATGCACATCGGACTAGTCGGCCCCGGGAAAAGTGTTCTCACCTCGCGGCCGCATGCGGCTGGTTTCGTGGCATCCCCCACCCTGGCGCCCGCGGTAGCGCCGGCTCACCCCTGTGGCGGGGCCACAGCAAATAATGCCCGAGTCTAGCGAAGCCACACGGTGTACATTTCACATGTTTCGCTGACGGATTTCCGCAGCTACGACCAGCTCGACCTTGAGCTGGCTCCCGGGACCAACGTACTGGTCGGAGCGAACGGCGTGGGTAAGACAAATATCGCGGAAGCCATCGGATATTTGGCCACGCTGTCTTCGCACCGGGTCCCGAACGACGGTCCGCTGCTTCGTTTCGGCACTGAACGAGCCATGGTCCGGGCCCGGGTTCACCGCGGACGCCAAACCACGGCGCTCGAGGTGGAAATTACCGCTGGCAAGGCTAACCGGGCAAGAATCAACCGAGCCAATCCAGTACGTTCACGCGAGATCCTGGGCATTGTGAAGACCGTGCTGTTTGCCCCCGAGGATCTGGCGCTGGTTAAGGGTGATCCGTCCAACCGCCGCCGGTTCCTAGATGACCTGCTCGTTTCCCTGCGCCCGGCTCAGGGTGCGAACCGCGGGGATTACGACAGGGTACTCAAACAGCGCAATGCCCTATTGAAATCCGCCCGCAAAGCTGGGAAGCTCAGCGAAACCCACGAGGCGACGCTGGAGGTCTGGGATCACCACCTGGCCCAGGCCGGTGCACGGCTGCTGCGTGGACGCCTCGAAGTGTTGGGCCTGCTCGCGCCGTATCTGGGGGCGGCTTACGCCTCGCTGACCGATGGCAGCAAACCCGCCTCCGCGTTCTACCGTTCCACCATCGTTGAAGACATCGAGGATGACGGGTCACCCGTTACTGCGACTCCCGGCATGATTCCGGGCTCCATCGCCTCCCCCGCACTGCTCGAGGCGGGGCTGCCCGAACTCGAGGAAATGTTCATGGCTGCCATCGCCTCGCACCGAAAAAAGGAAGTAGAACGCGGGATGACGCTTGTCGGCCCGCACCGGGATGAACTCGTGCTCTCGCTTGGACCCGCCCCAGCCAAGGGATATGCCTCCCACGGGGAGACCTGGTCGCTGGCCCTGGCCCTGCGTCTTGCCTCCTACAAGGTATTCGGGGAGGACGACCCGCGCGAGGGCGCCGGTCCGATCCTGATCCTCGATGACGTGTTCGCTGAACTCGATGTTTCACGGCGGGCCAAGCTCGCGGCCATAGTTGCCGGGGCGGATCAAGTCATAGTCACGGCAGCTGTGGCGGCGGACGTCCCAGCGGAACTCTCTGGCCGCGTGCTGAACGTCGGCCCGGGTGGCGTCACACCATGACGCAGCCCCCCGACGAGGGACCGACGGAGTTCGATGCGGCCCGGGCCATGCTCAACCGGATGCGGCAAGCAGCGCTAGCCCGCGGGGAAATCAGGATCGATGCGGCTTCAGCCCAGCGCATCAACCAGAAGATCTCCGAGCGCAAGGACGCGGACCGGTCCAAGCGGCGTAATTCGGCCGCCCCCGCCCAGTACAAGGATGGTCGGGACCCCCAGGGCATCGGCAACGTCTTCGGCCGGCTGGTGCGCGACCGCGGCTGGACTTCGCCCGTTGCCGTCGGATCGGTGATTTCGCGCTGGCCGGAGCTCGTAGGGCCGCAAATCGCCGAGCACTGCACGCCCGATTCGTTCGAGGACTCAACGGTGCTGGTGCGCTGCGATTCCACCGCCTGGGCGGCCCAATTGAAGTTGCTGAGCCACAGCCTGCTCAAGCGATTCGACGAAGAGTTGGGACAGGGTGTGGTCACGGTCATCCGGGTCTTGGGTCCCGCTGCACCGAACTGGCGCCACGGTATGCGAAGCGTTCCGGGGCGAGGTCCGAGGGACACCTACGGCTGATTAACGGCCGGGCACCAGCTTCGCCGCTGCCGAGTTAACAGACCCGGCGGCGCATGGAACCTCATTAAGGTCACTTTTGTGCCCTCCTGTGGAGCTTTTTAGGCCACTGAAGGGCAATTGGGGTGCGGTTATGCGCCGCAGATTACACGAAACGCGGTAGAATTCTAGACAGGGCGTCTGGCCGCAAGGTGCAGGCGCCGGTTCATGATCGGGTGCCTTGGGTTCCCGGCCTTCCACTGCACGAGGAGTCTGTAGCACCTGTGTCTACCGAGAACACCGAACCCCAGGATCCATCCGACGGCGAAGCAGTCGACCCCGGCACCGGAACCCAGGCGGCCCCGGCTGCCGCGAGCGGCAAGGTAGAGCACACCTACGGCGCCCAGGACATCACGGTGCTGGAGGGACTCGAGGCAGTACGCAAGCGTCCGGGCATGTACATCGGCTCCACGGGCCCGCGCGGCCTGCACCACCTCGTGTACGAAGTCGTCGACAACTCCGTTGATGAGGCGCTGGCCGGCTACTGCGACCACATCAAGATCACGCTGCAGGACGACGGCGGGGTCAGGGTCGTCGATAACGGCCGCGGTATTCCGGTGGACATCCACCCCACCGAGCACAAGCCCACGGTCGAGGTCGTCATGACGATCCTGCACGCCGGCGGCAAGTTCGGCGGCGGCGGCTACGCCGTTTCCGGTGGTCTGCACGGAGTCGGCATCTCCGTCGTGAATGCCTTGTCGGCACGCGTGGACACCGAGGTCAGGCGCCAGGGCAGCGTGTGGCGGATGACCTTCGCCGATGGTGGCAAGCCGCAGGGCACCCTGGTCAAGGGAGAAGACACCGACGAGACCGGAACCATCCAGACCTTTTACCCGGATCCGACGATCTTCGAGACCACCGTCTTCGATTTCGAGACGCTGCGCGCCCGCTTCCAGCAGATGGCCTTCCTGAACAAGGGCCTGCGCATCACCATGACCGATGAGCGTGCCCCGGCCGTGGACGGCGACGAGATCGCCACCGAAATCGATGAGGACGCCGAAACGGCACCCAAGCACAAGGTCGTCGACTATTTCTACAAGGACGGGCTGCTGGACTACGTCAAGCACCTGAACTCCTCCAAGAAGGTCGAACTCGTCCACGAGGACGTCATCGCGTTCGAATCTGAGGACACCACCAAGGGCATCTCCGTCGAGGTGGCGATGCAGTGGACGAACGCGTATTCCGAGTCGGTCCACACCTACGCGAATACCATCAACACCCACGAGGGCGGCACCCACGAAGAGGGCTTCCGCGCCGCGATGACCGGCCTGATCAACAGGTACGCCCGCGAAAAGGCGATCCTGAAGGAAAAGGACGAGAACCTTACCGGCGACGACATCCGCGAGGGCCTGACGGCCGTCATCTCGGTGAAGCTCGCCGAACCGCAGTTCGAGGGCCAGACCAAGACCAAGCTAGGCAACTCCATGGCCAAGGGCTTCGTCCAGGGCGTGGTCAATGAGGAACTCGGTGACTGGCTCGAGCGCAACCCGAACACCGCGCGGGACATCATCCGCAAGGCCCAGCTCGCCTCGCAGGCCCGCATGGCAGCGCGCAAGGCACGCGACAACGCGCGCCGAAAGTCCCCGCTGGAATCCTTCGGCATGCCCGGAAAGCTCTCAGACTGTTCCTCGAAGAACCCGGTCGAGTGTGAGGTCTTCATCGTGGAGGGCGACTCGGCAGGCGGTTCGGCCAAGCGTGGGCGCGATCCGCGCGTACAGGCCATCCTGCCTCTGCGTGGCAAGATCCTGAACGTCGAACGCGCCCGGCTCGACCGTGCGTTGGGCAATGCAGAGGTCCAGGCCATGATCACCGCCTTCGGTACCGGCATCGGCGAGGAATTCGACCTGGCCAAGCTTCGTTACCACAAAATCGTGTTGATGGCAGATGCCGATGTCGACGGCCAGCACATCACCACGCTGCTGCTGACGCTGCTCTTCCGTTTCATGCGCCCGCTGATCGAAAACGGCTATGTGTACCTGGCGATGCCGCCGCTGTATCGGATCAAGTGGTCCAACTCGGCGCACGAATACGTGTACTCGGACAAGGAACGCGACGAGGCCCTGCTGGCCGGTTCGGCCAAGAACAAGCGCCTGCCCAAGGACAACGGCATCCAGCGCTACAAGGGCCTGGGCGAGATGGACTACTCGGAGCTGTGGGACACCACCATGGATCCGGCTCACCGCACCCTGCGCCAGATCACCATGGAAGACGCTGCTGCATCTGACCAGGTCTTCTCCGTACTCATGGGTGAGGACGTCGAATCCCGACGCAACTTCATCCAGCAGAACGCCAAGGACGTGCGCTTCCTGGACATCTAGTCCCGGCCCGCCCCACCCTGCGTTCCCCCAGACTGTGACAAAAGGAAGAAACCGATGAGCGACGAGAGCATCCCACAAGCAGACGGCCTCGAGCCGGCACCCATCGAGGGTGCCGTGGTCGACCGCATCGACCAGATCGACCTGCAGACCGAAATGCAGCGGTCCTACCTGGACTATGCCATGGCGGTCATCGTCGGCCGTGCCCTGCCCGACGTGCGCGATGGCTTGAAGCCCGTACACCGCCGCGTCATCTACGCGATGTTCGATGGCGGCTACCGCCCCGAGCGCTCGTACAACAAGTGCGCCCGCGTCGTTGGCGAGGTCATGGGCCAGTACCACCCGCACGGCGATACGGCGATCTACGATGCGTTGGTGCGCCTGATCCAGGACTGGACCATGCGTTACCCGCTGGCCCTGGGCCAGGGCAACTTCGGCTCCCCCGGCAACGACGGCGCCGCCGCGCCGCGTTACACCGAAACCAAGATGGCCCAGCTGGCCATGGAAATGGTCCGGGACATCGACGAAGACACCGTCGACTTCCAAGACAACTACGACGGCAAGAACCAGGAACCCACGATCCTGCCGGCGCGCTTCCCGAACCTGCTGGTTAACGGCTCCTCCGGCATCGCCGTGGGCATGGCGACCAACATCCCGCCGCACAACCTGCGCGAGGTAGCCTCCGGAGTCCAGTGGTACCTGGAGAACCCCGAGGCCTCACGCGAGGAGCTGCTCGAGGAGCTGCTGCTGCGCGTCAAGGGCCCGGATTTCCCCACCGGCGCGCTCATCCTGGGCCACAAGGGCATCGAGGACGCTTACCGCACGGGCCGCGGCTCGATCACGATGCGTGCCGTGGTCAGCGTCGAGGAACTGCAGGGTCGCACCTGCCTGGTGGTCACCGAGCTTCCGTACCAGGCCAACCCGGACAACCTGGCGATCAAGATCGCCGACTTGGTCAAGGACGGGAAGATCTCAGGCATCGCCGACCTGCGCGATGAAACCTCCGGCCGTACCGGCCAGCGCCTGGTCATCGTGCTCAAGCGAGATGCCGTCGCCAAGGTCGTGCTGAACAACCTGTACAAGCACACCGAATTACAGTCGAACTTCTCGGCGAACATGCTCGCCATCGTCGACGGGGTGCCACGCACGCTCTCGCTCGATGCGTTCATCCGCCACTGGGTTGCCCACCAGCTCGAGGTCATCGCCCGACGCACCCGCTACCGCCTGCGCAAGGCCGAGGAAGAAGCGCACATCCTGCGTGGCCTGCTCAAGGCCCTGGACATGCTCGACGAGGTCATCGCGCTCATCCGCGCCTCGAACACCACCGAGATGGCACGAGACGGACTGATGGGCCTGCTGGACATCGACGAGCTCCAGGCCCGCGCGATCCTCGATATGCAGTTGCGCCGCCTGGCTGCGCTGGAACGCCAGAAGATCCAGGATCGCCATGCGGAACTGGAATCGATGATCGCCGAGTTCAACGCGATCCTCGCCTCCGAGTCGCGCCAGCGCCAGATCATCAGCACCGAGCTGGCCGAAATCGTCGCCAAGCACGGCGATGACCGCCGCGCGAAGATCCTGATGGGCTACGACGGCGACATGAGCGTCGAGGACCTGATCCCCGAGGAAGAAATGGTTGTCACCATTACCCGCGGCGGATACGTCAAGCGCACCCGGTCGGACAATTACCGCTCGCAGAATCGCGGCGGCAAGGGCATCAAGGGCGCTGCGCTGCGCGGGGACGATGTGGTCGAGCACTTCTTCGTCACCACCACCCACGACTGGCTGCTTTTCTTCACCAACCACGGCCGGGTCTACCGCTCCAAGTGCTACGAACTTGCGGAGGCCGGGCGCGACGCCAAGGGCCAGCACGTGGCGAACCTGCTGGCCTTCCAGCCGGACGAGCACATTGCTCAGGTCTTGGATCTGCGCAACTACGAGCAGGCCCCGTACCTGGTGCTTGCCACCCGCAACGGCCTGGTCAAGAAGACGCGTCTGGTCGACTACGACACCAACCGCTCCGCCGGCGTGATCGCCATCAACCTGCGCGAGGGCGACGAACTGGTTTCGGCTCGCCTGGTTTCGGCTGAAGACGATTTGATGCTGGTTTCCCGCAAGGGTCAATCGGTGCGCTTCACCGCGACGGATGAGGCACTGCGCCCGATGGGCCGCAACACCTCGGGCGTCACCGGCATGAAGTTCCGCGATGAGGACGAACTGCTCGCGGCGGACGTCGTCACCGAGGGATCATTTGTGTTCATCGTCACAGAGGGCGGCTATGCCAAGCGCACCTCGGTCGATGAATACCGCGTGCAGTCGCGGGGTGGTCTGGGCATCAAGGTGGCCAAGTTGGCCGAGGAGCGCGGCCATCTGGCCGGCGCCCTGATTGCCAATGAAGAAGACGAAGTGCTGGTGGTCATGGAGGGTGGCAAGGTCGTTCGCTCCGATGTCTCGCAGGTTCCAGCCAAGGGCCGCGACACCATGGGCGTGATCTTCGCGAAGCCGGACAAGAAGGACCGCATCATCGCCGTAGCCAAGAACGTGGAGCGCGGACTCGGCGGAGACTCCGAGGATGATGCAGTACCGTTGGTTGACGAACAGTCCCAGGACCAGGTTCCGCAGGGCGCTGGCGCGCAGGACGATGCGCCGCAAGCCACCATCATGGTGGAAACGCCGACTGACGGAGCCGAAAACGACGGAGGTAATGCGTGAGCACCCCCAATACTCCACGCCCGGCAACTCCCCGTCCGGCGGCAGGCAACGGAGCAGGCCGCCCGGCCGCGCCGCGACAGACCCCGGCGGGAGCTTCCCGTCCGGCAGGCGCGGCGCGCCCGCCGGCAGCGGGTCAGCGCCCGGCAGGCGCACAGCGCCCGCCCGCAGCGGGCCAGCGCCCAGCGGGAGCTCGGCCCCCGGCGGCGGGCCAGCGGCCCCAGCAGCTGGTGCGCCCCGCACCCAAGGCCAAGGTCCGCAAGGCCCGCCTGCTCATCAGCAAGGTCGACCCCTGGTCGGTGCTGAAGATGGCGTTCCTGCTTTCCGTGGCGCTGGGCATCGTCACCGTGGTGGCGTCCGTCGTGCTCTGGTCGGTCCTCGAC
Organism: Paeniglutamicibacter cryotolerans; assembly: GCF_014190875.1. Lineage (NCBI taxonomy): Bacteria > Bacillati > Actinomycetota > Actinomycetes > Micrococcales > Micrococcaceae > Paeniglutamicibacter > Paeniglutamicibacter cryotolerans. Next base: position 1,148,653 of record NZ_JACHVS010000001.1, read on the forward strand.
CTCACTGGAACCTTCGACCGGGTCAATGAACTGCTGCAGCAGATCGTTGGCACCACCGACAGCAAGTTCGACCTCAAGACGCTGGCATCGCTGGGGCAGGTTGCCTCGTTCGCTACCATCATCGCCGTGGTGAACGTGGTCCTGCTGACCGCACTCGCCATGCTCTCGGCAGTGCTTTACAACATCTCCTCGACCTTGGTCGGCGGCATTGGCGTGACGCTCACCGACGACTAAAAGCAGTCGGTTTCGGCCCCCGAAAAGGTTCCATGTGGACAGCGTCGGGGGCCGATTTGTTTCTTTGGCATTTCGTCAGGTAGAGTCTTATCTCGTCCTCACGGGGACAAAGAGGGCGCATAGCTCAGGCGGTTAGAGCGCTTCGCTGATAACGAAGAGGTCCCAGGTTCAAGTCCTGGTGCGCCCACGGATCCCCTCATCCGTACATGGAAGAACGGAGCTCCGCATGCGGAAACTACTATTGGTGGTTGCCACGGTTGCTGGAGTCGCCGGATATCTGAAATGGAAGGAATCCGAGGCCGATAAGGCCACATGGAGCAAGGCAACTGATAAGGTTGTTTAGCAACACTTCGGGGGCATGGCGCAATTGGTAGCGCACCTGCTTTGCAAGCAGGGGGTTCGGGGTTCGAGTCCCCGTGCCTCCACCGAAGAAAAGAAGTCCCGGATCGGAAGATCCGGGACTTCTTTGTTTAATCAGTGGCTTTGGACCCCGGAGTAGGCTCCGGGCATCTGTTTTCAGAAAATGTGACTCAAAGTACAAAACTGCTTCACGGCCGGAATCGAGCCAGGTGAAGCTCCAGCGAACCCTAGAGTGTACGGGTGATGTATCTTCTCGCGCTGATCGGCGTTCTCGGCGTTTCGGCGTCCGGGCCCATTGTTGCAGCGTTCCCCTCAGTTCCCGCGCTCTCCATGGCCCTGTGGCGCAACGCCTTGGGAACTGCTGTGATGGCCGCTCCCGTCCTCGTACGCGATCCGAGGTCCTTTGGTCGCCTAAGGCGCCGCGAGTGGGGCTGGAGTGCCGCTGCAGCCTTGTCGCTGGCTCTTCACTTCGCCTGCTTCATGACATCGATCAGAATGACCAGCGTTGCTGCCGCAACGGCCTTGGTCTGCCTCCAAGCCGCCTGGATCGCCCTCTTCCAGACGCTGCAGGGCGTACGGTATGGCTGGAGAGTCGGCGCCGGGTCGCTCTTGGCCGTGGCGGGTGTGATCGTGATCACCGGATTCGATCTAGGTGGATCGTCCCAGGCGCTGACCGGGGACCTGCTGGCCATTCTCGGTGGCGTCCTGGCTGCCTCCTACACGCTGTGTGGGGCGAAGGCCCGCGAAAGCATGGGGACCGGCACCTATACGAGCCTTTGCTACGGCATGACCGCGGCGGTCCTGCTGGTCATGTGCCTGGCCCTTGGAGAACCACTGTGGGGATTCGGTGTCAAAGGGTGGATCGGGATCATCGCGCTGGCCATCTGTGCCCAGGTGCTCGGGCATTCGGTCTTCAACCACCTACTCTCCAGCATGGGCCCGCTGACGGTTTCCACGCTGGTCCTCTTCGAGATTCCGGGTGCGGCGATCTTGGCTGCCGTCTTCCTGGGCCAGGAACTTCCGGCAGGTACGGTGGTGGGCCTAGTCATCATCCTGGCCGGGCTCTACTTCGTGGTCCGTGGCCAGGTACCGCGCAAAGCGGCCCTATCTACCGCCGAATAGTGGCGGTGGCTACGAGTGGGGAAAACGAAGGCGGGAACACCCCAAGGGTGTTCCCGCCTTCCTCCCGGCGGGTGCCGGTCGGCAGAAGCTAGGCCTTCGGATCTGCGTCCTTGGCCCGCGGTGCCGGCTTCGGGCCGGGCTTGGGAGTCGCGGACTTGGCCTCGCCGGTTTCAGTTGTCGTCCCCGCGTCGTCGAGCGCCTCTTCGGCGGAGGACACGGCATGGCGGGCGCTGGCCTTGACCGACGCGGCGGCCTCGGTGGCATCTTCCTTCACGGATTCGGCTGCCTGGGCGGCAGCCTCGGCTGTTGCCGATCCGGTCTCGGCAACCTCCTCGAAGGTTTCGGCGATCTTTTCGCGCACCGTTTCCACCGGAGTTTCCTTGGCGGCCGGGACGGTTGCCGGTTCGATCGGAGCCGGGGACTTCCACGGATCATCGACCGGGCGCGAGGCGCGCCATGCCGCGACACCGGCCGTTGCAGCGGTGGCACAGACGGCAAAGATCAGCAGTCCCCTGCGGCGCTTGTGCTTGCGCTGTTCCTTGGACAGTTCCTTGGCGGCCTCATGGGCGACGGCTGCCGCTGCCTTCTGGGCCCGGGCCAGCGCCTTGGGATCGGGGGTGGGAAGGGAATCAAGCTTCCGCGCCGTGTATTCGGCCGCCTCGCCCAGCTTGGCGCTGGCTGCGGGAATGTAGTCGTTCACGACGACGTCGCGGGCGTGCTGCAGGGCCGGGGCGGCCTTGTCCAGCGTGTCACTGATGACCGGTGTCGCACGGTCAACTGCCTGCTGCAGGCGAGGCGCGGCATCGTCGATGGCGTCGGAGATCCTAGGGCCGACCTTTTCCAGGCCCTCCTGCAGGTAGGGGGTCACCCGGGCGACGCCATCGGACAATTCCTGGGCGGCGCGGGTCAAACCCTCCTGGATTTTGGGGGATGCCGATTCAATGCCCCTTTCAATGCGCGGCACCGCCCACTTCACGGCAGCGTCGACGCGCGGAGCCGCCCAATCCTTGGCATGTTCCGCGCCGGAAACAACGGTGTCGCTGAAATCTCGGACAATACGGTCAGACTTTTTCATAGGACCCTCCATCGAATTGGAACTTCGCCCCTAGCCTACGTCGTGAGCACCTCTCATGGAGGCCCCGGGCAAGATCGGTGGCGCACACTCACCGGTGTTCACTGAACGCGTAGCGCTGGAGTTCGGGGTAGATCGGCGACATGGAAGAATGAACGCATGACTGCAATCCCCACACACAAGGCCATCATCCACACCAACGCCGGTGACATCGTCGTCAGCCTCTTCGGGAACCACGCCCCGAAGACGGTCAAGAACTTCGTTGGTCTCTCCACCGGCGAGCAGGCTTGGACCGACCCGAGCTCGGGCGAAGAAAAGACCGGCACCCCCCTGTACAACGGGACGATCTTCCACCGCATCATCTCCGACTTCATGATTCAGGGCGGGGACCCACTGGGCCAGGGCATTGGCGGCCCGGGCTACAACTTCGATGACGAGATCAGCCCGGATCTGGACTTCACCGCACCGTACAAGCTGGCCATGGCCAACGCCGGCACCCGCGGCGGCAAGGGCACCAACGGTTCCCAGTTCTTCATCACCTCGATCCCGACCACTTGGCTGCAGGGCAAGCACACCATCTTCGGTGATGTCGTTGACGCCGATTCACGCGCCGTGGTCGACAAGCTGAACGCCGTTGCAACCGACGGCCGCGACAAGCCGCTCGAAGACGTCGTGATCTCCAGCATCGAGATCGAAGCACTCTAAACCGACTCCCGACCGGAAACGGTCGAGTAGCGATTTGCGGCCCTGCCGCGGTTTCCCGAATCGGAACCCGCGGCAGGGCCGTCTCGTTTAACCAGCCAGCCCACCCATACACAGCCCAGGAGTCCCCATGAATTTCGGCGCCACCCCTGAACAATCCCCGACGCAGGTCCCGGTATGCCCCAGGCATCCCGACCGCGTCTCGTATGTCAGCTGCCAGCGCTGCGGTCGGCCCGCCTGCCCCGATTGCCAGGTTACTGCCGCCGTGGGCACCCAGTGTGTGGATTGCGTGCGCGAATCCGCCAAGACCGTCCCGCAGACCAGAACGGCCTTCGGCGGCAGGGCAGTCGGTGGCAGGCCGATCATCACCTACATCCTGATTGGGCTGTGTGTCGTCGTCTACGTCCTGCAACTGCTCATTCCGGGTGTCAGTGGCCTTGTGCAGTACGCGGGCCTGTACACAAGCCCCTACTTCGAATTCGAACCGTGGCGGATGATCACCTCGGCATTCGCACATGATCCCGGTTCCGTTTTCCACATCCTGTTCAACATGTATGCCCTGTATCTATGCGGACGCTACCTGGAACCGGTGCTTGGAAGGATGCGCTTCCTGGCGCTCTACCTGATCTCGGCCCTGGGAGGATCGGTGGGCGTCTTGTTGCTGTCGGACCCTCGGGTGCCCGTCGTGGGGGCCTCAGGGGCCGTTTTCGGATTGTTCGCTGCCATGTTCGTGCTCTTGCGTTCGCGCGGCGTGCCGGCCACCCAGATCCTGGTTCTCGTGGGGCTGAATCTGGCGCTGGGGTTCTTCATGACGGGCATTTCCTGGGAAGGCCATGTGGGGGGCTTGGTGACCGGTGGGCTCGTTGCCTCGGTGTTCGCGTTCGCGCCCAAGGGGCCGAACCGGCAACTGCTCCAGTGGGTGGGAACAGGGCTTGTCCTGGCTCTTTTGGTGGCCTTGACGATCTTTGGGTACAACAACATTCGACTGGGTTAGGCGCTGGCCGGGGAACCAGATCCGATATCCACACAGGTTATCCACACTGTTAATAACTTACAGAGGTGTAATTCAGCGGCGGAATAGGGTATGAGAACCCCGGAAGGTGGCGCTGAAACGGGTTATCAACATCAGAAGGGCGGGATGTGCACAATTTCATCCACAGCTGTGGATAACTTAGTGCACAACCTGTGTAGAGCGAATTGTTCCGGCAACTGAAGCTAGAAGCATGATTTTTTCGAATACTTAGACGATTTTTCGAGGGGTTGTGGGCATGGGTGGCGCGGAAGTAGTGTTGTCCACACTAGTTATCCACATTGTTAATAACCCAGCTTCCGGCTTTGCGGGAGGCCGGAAGGGCTGCTTGTCGGCAATGACGGGGATCCGGCCCAGTTACCAACAATTTCATCCACAGCTGTGGATAACTATGTTCACAGCTTGTGGCTAAGTGATCGACATCCACGAAAGCGGTAACAGTGATGGAACCGGACTTCCGAGCCCTGGGCGGTGGGCACGGCTAATGCAAAGTCGGTAGCGGTGGAATCCAACCCCGGCGCAACACGCGCCCAACGGTGCTTCTGATGACGAAAGACCCCTGTTAGAACTGGTGATTGTCGAGATCATCAGTGCAACAGGAGTCCTTCCATGCCATCTTCCCCCATCACCCGCATCCGCCGCCAGCTGGAGGACCTGCCCCGGGACCTCGCCCAGCACATCGAGGCGCAATCCATCGCCGAGGTCTTGGCCTTGTTTCCCGATCCCCGCAAGCCCCGCGGCGTCCGCCATGCCCTGGCCTGGATCCTGGCCACCACCCTGTGCGCCGTGCTCGCCGGCTCGAAATCCTTTGCCGCCATCGCTGACTGGGCGCTTCACGCCGCCGACACCTCCCTGCACGGCACCGGCTTCCGAGCCCCGCACGTGACCACCTACCAACGCGTCCTGGGTTCCCTTGACGCCGACGCGTTCGACCAGGCCGTGGGAACCTGGGTACGCACCCGCATCGATGCCCAGGTCATTGCCATCGATGGCAAGGAGGTCCGTGGCGCCAAGCACGCAGGCGGAACCCGGGTGCACCTGATGGCCGCGGTCGACCACAACACCGGCGCCGTCCTGGGACAAGTCGAGGTTGGTGGGAAAACCAATGAGATCACGCAATTCGAGACGCTCCTGGAAACCCTGGGTGACCTGCAGGGCAGGATCTTTACCGCCGACGCCCTGCATACCCAGCGGGCTCACGCCGAGTTCCTCCACCAGCAGGGGGCGCATTTCGTGCTCACCGTGAAAGCCAACCAGCCCAAGCTGCTCAAGCACTTGACTGCCCTGCCGTGGGAGCTTGCACCGGTGGGCAATGACCAGCGCGATACGGGCCATGGACGCCGGGCCATCCGGAGGATCAAGGTCTCCAGCGTCCCGAAAGGCCTGGGCTTCCCCCACGTCGCCCAAGTGGCCCAACTGATCCGCAAAACCAAGAAACGAGGCACGAACACCTGGTCCATCGAAACGGTCTACATCATCACCTCCGTGCCCGTGCATCGGGGCAGCCCAAAGCAACTGAACACCTGGGTCCGGGGGCACTGGGGCATAGAAAACGGTCTCCATTGGCGGAGGGACTCAATTTATTTGGAGGACAAATCACAGGTCCGGACCGGATCAGCACCCCGGGTGATGGCCTCCATGCGGAGCCTGGCGATCAGCGTCCTACTGCTGGCCGGCACCAAGAATGTCGCCCAGGGCAACCGCAAGATGTCCTTCAACCCGGCCCGTCCAATGAAAACCATTGGGATTACGGGCCTATCAACGACTTTGCATTAGCCGTGGGCGGTGGGGACGTCGCCGCATGGAGCAGGCTATGCAATCTCCTGGCGGAGGTTGACCAGACCGGGGAATTCTATGAACCCGAAGACTTGGCCGAAGAGCTGCTGGCCCCCGGGTTCGACGCCGACCTTGACTGTCTCGCAGTTTGGGACGGCGAGGAAATGACGGGTTACGTCCAAGTCGGCGTGGCGGACAGCTTACGTGATGGACTGGCCAGAGGGTCGATCATGGGTGGGGTGCTTCCGGACTTTCGTCGGCAGGGACTGGGTGGGAGGCTCATGGACTTTGCCGAGGCTCGCGTCGTTGAACTCTCGACGAACCTCCATCCGCATGCTGCCTTGTCGGTCGATCTTCATGCGAATCTGGATGTTGCGAACTCGGACGTGCTGGCACACGCCCGGGGGTACCTGCCCGTGCGCTACTTCCAGCAGATGGGCTTGCAGCTCGAGCACCTTGAGCCGGCAATGCTTTCGCTGCCTGATGCGGAAACGGCGCCCATGATCCGTACCTACTCCCCCCAATTCACGGATGGCGTACGCGGTGCGCACAACGAGGCCTTCGCCGATCATTGGGGCTCGACCTCCCACTCGACAAGTCGCTGGAATACCTATACCTCTGCGCGCAGCTTCCGCCCGGGCTTCGGGCGCCTGCTGGTGGAGCCGTCATCCGATGGGGACCCACTGGGCCGGGTCCTGTCCTATGTGCTGAGTTCCGAGTGGGTCCCGGGTGAGCTTTATGTCGACCTGGTCGGGACACGTCGCGCGGCCCGCGGAAAGGGCTACGCAGCGGTGCTGTTGTCCGAAGTGCTTAGGGCAGCAGCGGCCGCCGGCTACCGAAGGGTCGAGCTGCAGGTGGACTCGGAGAGCCCCACCGGCGCCGTCGGCCTGTATGAGCGGCTCGGCTTCGGGCGCATTCGTACGATGGTCGTTCACCAGCGGATCTTTCCCGCCACAGCCGCCTAGGTGCGTGGGTCGGTAGTCGGGTGCCGGGCTCAAATGATTCTTAAAACGCCGAGGAATTAACCAGGGCCGCAAAGGGGTCGCTGGAAGAATGAGGGGTATGAACTCCCCTTCTTCTTCCATCCCGCAGGACGGCTTGTTCGACGCATCCCTGGTGGAGCGCCTCGAGCCCGTTGATGACGGGCTGATGGATGCCAACGGCGGGGAGCGGAAGCGGTTCAGGGCCTTTGAACCCGATGCGGTGATGCTGGTGCCACCCTCCCTGGAGGAGTGGCTGCCCGAGGGGCACCTGGCCCGGTTCATCGCCGAACTGGTCGAGAACGAGCTGGACCTGACCCGGTTCTACGCCTCCCACAAAAAGGCCAAGGGCCAGCCGCCGTACGACCCACGGCTGATGCTGCGCATCGTGCTCTACGGCTACTGCACCGGGGTCCGCTCCTCCCGCCAGCTGGAGCGCGCATGCACGGATGTGGTCGCGTTGCGCTGGCTGGCTGCCCAACAGGCCCCGGATTTCCGATCCATCGGCCGCTTCCGCCAACGCCACCTGGCCGCCTTGGCCAACGTGTTCCTGCAGGCGCTAGAACTCTGCCGGGCCGCGGGCATGGTCAAACTCGGGATGGTCGCGCTGGACGGAACGAAGCTGCGGGCCAACGCCTCTCGGCACAAGGCGATGTCCTACGCGCGGCTGACCGAAAAGCAGAAGGTCCTGGCCCAGGAGATCAGCGATCTGATGGCGGAGGCCAAGACCGTGGACGAGTCCGAGGATGCGAAGTTCGGTCCCGGTAAGCGCGGGGACGAGCTGCCGGTGGAACTGGCCAACCGGCAGGCCCGGTCCAAGGCCATGGCCGCCGCGCGGGCTTCCTTGGAGCAGGAGGCCGCGGACAAGGCACGGGCCGAAGCCGAAGAGAAGGCCGCCAAGCGCGGGGATGACGATGACGAGATCACCGGTGCCGGTGACACCGCGGCCCGGAAGGCGGAACCGAAGCCCGCGGCGCAACGGAATTTCACGGATCCGGAAGCGCGGATCATGAAGACCGCCGACGGGTCCTATCACTATTGCTATAACGCGCAGGCGGTGGTGGACGCCGGGCATCAGGTCATTGTTGCCGCCGAGTTGGGCCAAGGGGCCAACGATTACGGACAGCTGGTCCCCATGGTCGAGCGGGTCCAGGAAAACCTGGGCATGATGCCCAAAACGTTGAGCGCCGATGCCGGGTACTGCTCGAAGGCGAACCTGGTGGAGGCGGGGCGGATGGAGGCGGAGCACGGGACCGGGTTCTTCATCTCCACCGCCCGGGTGAAGCACGCCACCCCGATCCCGGAGTCCCCGCGGGGCCGGATCCCGGCGAACGCCACCTTGGGTGAGCGGATGGCCCGGAAGCTGAAGACCAAGCCCGGCAAACAGGTCTACTCGCGCCGGAAGGTCATCGTGGAACCGGTGTTCGGGCAGATCAAAACCCGTCAGGGTAAGCACTTGTTGTTGCGCGGACTTCAGAACGCGCAGGCGGAGTGGAAGTTGTTGGCGGCAGGGCATAACCTGCTCAAGTTGCATGCGTTCCGGGCCCAGGGTGCCGGATAGCCAGGGTCGGAGGTGGGCCCTGGCGCTGCGCGCCAGAACCCACTGGTCCGGTTTGAGGGCCCCGGGGAAGGGCGGATGCGCCCGAAGGCCTTTTTCTCCGTGGTGCGACCCTGCGGCGGCCGGGCCGGTATTCCTTCGTGTGTGGTGCCGTTGGTCAAACGACTACCGACCCACGCACCTAGAAGAGCGGAATGATCAACAGCGCGGCAATGACCAGCATGACCACTGCGACCGCCGCATCGAGGATCCGCCATGACAGGGGCTTGGCAAAGAACCCGTGCAGGAGGCGGGCGCCGAAGCCCAGCGCTCCAAACCAGATGATGCTGGCCAGGACGGCTCCGACGCCGAACTTCCAGCGGCCGGGATCACCCTGGGCGGAGGCCACGGAACCGAGCAGGACCACCGTGTCAAGGTAGACGTGGGGGTTCAGCCAGGTCAGCGCCAGGGTTGTGAGAATCACGGGTCCACGAGAGGGCCCCGAAGCACCCTCCTCCACTGACATGGTGGCGGGATGCAGCGCTCGTTTGGCGGCGAATACCGCATAGGTGAGCAGGAACAAGGCGCCTCCGATCCTCGCCGCAGAAAGGATCCATGGCGCAGCCGAGACCAGGAATCCCAGGCCGGCGATTCCCGCGAAGATCAGCACGGCATCGGAAACGGCGCAGACCAGGACCACCGCCCACACATGTTGACGCCTCAGCCCCTGACGAAGAACGAAGGCGTTCTGGGCTCCGATGGCGGCAATAAGTGAGAGGCCCGTACCGAAACCGGTGAGCAAAGGAAGTGAAAGCACCTATCGAAACTACTGGGCTTTAATTTCCTCGTCCAGCTAATGTTTCTTACCTTCCATTAGAGTTTCTAAGTATGGATTTCAGCATGGAGCAGTTGCGCACCCTTTCGGCGGTCATTGAGACGGGAAGCCTGGAGGCCGCTGCGGCAGGCCTGCAGCTCACGGCATCCGCCGTGAGCCAACGGCTCAAGGCCATGGAACTGCAAGCCGGCTCCGTGCTGGTGGTCCGCACCCGCCCGGTCAGAGCGACGGCGAGCGGGGAAATCCTCCTGACCTTGGCCAGGCAGGTACTCCTGCTGGGTGCCGAGGCCGAGGCGGCACTGGTGGGCCCGGAGTCCGATGTCGACCCGGGACGGGTGCACGTGACCGTTGCGGTGAACGCCGATTCACTGGCCAGCTGGTTCGGTGCCGCACTATCTGGTTTGGCGCGGGAAACGGGGCTGAGCGTCGAGATCCTGCGCGAGGACGAGGAGCATGCCAGTGGGCTGCTTCGATCGGGGTCCGTCATGGGGGCAGTGACAACCAAGAAGGCCCCGGTCCAGGGATGCTCGTCGACCCGCCTGGGGGTCATGCGTTATCGGGCCATGGCAAACCCGGAATTCGCCGAGCGCTGGTTTGGCTCCGGCTCCGACCCTGCATCCATCGCCGGAGCACCTGCCGTCCATTTCGATCGCAACGACTCGCTCCAGACATCGATGCAGCGCATGATCGCCCGGGAAATCGGGCTTCAGGGGCTGGTGTTTGCCCCGGCCTTCTACGTCCCCGATTCTCGCCAATACGTCAATGCAGTGGTTCTGGGGCTGGGGTGGGGCATGGTGCCGGACGTGCAAGACCCTGCAGACGGGTCGCTCGTCAGGTTGAACCCGGGCTGGGAGCACTCCGTCACTTTGTACTGGCAGCGATGGAAACTGGAATCCGCGGCGCTGGATCGGATCACCAAAGTGGTCCTGGATGCCGCGGCGGAAGCCGGACTTGACGGTCCAAACCCAAAACTCAACGACGGGTAGCTTTGTGTCCTGGTGTTGATCCGTGTCTGCCTCACCGCGCACCAGCTCATCATCACCGGCTTCCTCACTCCCCTCCAAGATTGCGGTCCCGGTGGGTAAAATTCATGGTGGATCCGCGGATGCTCCGCCATGGCATGGATCTCTGGTTGCCCCTTCCCGGCGCAGGCATCACGATCAGGGACATCGCCGCTGATTGGCGCAACTGCACCGTTGAATTGCGTCAGCTGCCTTGGAACCGCAACTACGTGGGGGTCCCCACCCGCTCATCGCCGTGACGGCTCCGTTTTGGACGATGGCGGTGCCGCACAACGTGGGCCCGGGATACGTCGTGTGGGACAAGGTCGCCACTGGTTCCATGTGGACTTTCTCGACGTATCGGGTGAGGTGGTGCCAGTGGTGCACAAGGAGCCCAACGTCAGGACAAGTCCGGGTCGAAAATTTGAGCCCCGTCCCGGTTTTCCGGGACGGGGCTCAACAAAGCCTTGGTCAGGAACCGGGAGGGCCGATGATCAGCAGCACCGTGGTGATGGCGGCTACGGCGACGAGGCCAACCACTCCCGCCAGCAACGGGCGGCGTAGGCACAGTGCCTGGACCTTTTCGATGAAGGAGACGGGGGCTTCCCCTCCCGGGGCAAGCCGCCAGCCGCCTTCGAGCAGCCCGTGCTTTGCGGCGGAACGCTCGAACGGCAAGGTGGCGAACGGGATGATGGCCGAGAACAGGCCAGCGACGCCGCGTCCGAAGCTCCAGCGCTGATTGACCCAGACGAAACAGGTCACGATGCAGTAGGAAATGAAGACGATGCCGTGGATCAGGCCGAAGACACGCACCAGGGCGTCGGTGACTCCCGTGTATTTGAACACCATTCCGGTGATCAGCAATGCCCAGGTGACCATCTCCGCCGCCGCCAGGGCGCCATAGAGCCGCTTGGGTGGCAGCGTACCCAGGGCCGGAAGATCCCGGGTGGCTTCGTCGTTGATCGTGGGCATGGTGGTGTCCTTTCGCTGCGCCTGCTGCAGGCGTTCAAACGGTCTGCGGAGGGGCTGGTAGCCTGAAAATCGGTGCACATGCGCACCACCGGACGATGGCGCCGTACCCGGACTGCGACAAGACGGCCACCGAAAGGAAACGGTGCGCCATGTCTTGGATCGTACTTATTATTTCCGGCCTCTTCGAGGCCGTCTGGGCCGTGGCCCTAGGGACCAGCGAGGGTTTCACCAAGGTGGTGCCCAGCATCGTGTTCGGGGTGGGGCTGGTGATCAGCATGGTGGGTTTGGCATATGCCATGCGTGAGATTTCCACCGGTACAGCGTATGCCGTCTGGGTGGGCATCGGGGCCTCGCTGGCCGTGGGCTACGGGATGATCTTCGGAGGCGAAAGCGTCAGCATCCTGAAGATCGGACTCATCATGCTGCTGATCGGCTGCGTGGTGGGCCTGAAATTCGTTGACTAGCGCCAGCCGGTAGTCATGAAGAAGCCGACCATCGCCAAGCCGAAGCCAATCACGATGTTCCAGGCGTCGATGCCCGGGATCGGGAACGCTGTCTGCGTGATGTAGTAGACCATGATCCAGAGCAGGCCCAGCAGCATCAGCCCGAACATGATCGGCTTGTACCAGACGGGCAGGGGGCGGTGATCGGCGTGGGCCGAGGCCTCCGGCTGTTGTTTCCGCCGGTTGCGACGGGTCTTTGACTCGGGCACTGCAACTCCTTCAATCGGGTGCGCCGGCAGATCCGAAAGTAGGCTTCGCCGAACGATAGTCTGTAAGTCAGTGGGAATGGCACCCGTTTCGGCGTGCAGCCCACACCCTTCAATACTAGCGGGTATGGCCGCGGAAGCGTTTCCGACGGCCGAACAAACCGAAAGGCATCAGCAGCTATGCGCGGTAGCAAAGTCCACACGCGCAGCCGGCCCCGCGCCGGACAGCGGATCCTGGGAGGCGCCGGGGAAATCCTGATCACGCTCGGCCTGATCTTGCTGCTCTTCGTGGCCTGGGAACTGTGGTGGACCAACATCGATGCCGACAAGTCCCAAGCCGATGTCACCCGGGACCTGGTCCAAGGCTTCAAGTCCGGCACCTCCGGCAAGCCCTCCACATCGGGCAAGCCTTCCGATGCGGGGATCATGATCGAGGGACAGGCCTTCGGGATCATGTACATCCCCCGCTTCGGCAAGGACAACGCGCACCCGGTCACCCACGGTGTGGGCCCGGAGGTGCTGGACAAGGTGGGCATCGGACACTATCCGGGTACTCAGATGCCCGGTGAGATCGGCAACTTCGCCGTTGCCGCACACCGCCAGACCCACGGTCAGGTGTTCTGGGACATCGATAAGCTGGTGGACGGGGACAAGGTCTATGTCCAGACCCTCGACGGTTTCTTCACGTACGGATACAAACGGACCACTATCGTGGATCCCAGCCGGAACGATGTCCTCTACCCGGTGCCTATGGAGCCGGGTGTGGAGCCCGCGGTTGCCACGCTGACCCTGACCAGCTGCCATCCCCCGTTCACCACGCGGGAACGCATCATTGCGTTTGCCGAACTTGAATCCAAGACACCGGCCGGCTCAGAGCCGCCGGCGGAGATCGCTGATACGGTGGCGAAGCTCTTCAAGGACACCAAGGAAGGCGGCAAATAATGTATGGCTGGATCTTCTCCAGGTTGCCAGGTCCGGCATGGCTTCGCGTCATCTTCGCACTGGTGCTGATCGCTGCGGCGATATTATTGATGATGAACTACGCTTTCCCGTGGCTGAGTCAATACAGCCCCTTCACCGAATCAACGATTGGCATGGTGCTGCAGCGATGAGTCCCACCCGGATCCTCGTCATCGATAACTACGACAGTTTCGTCTATACCCTCGTGGGCTACCTCCAGGAGCTCGGGGCTGAAACCACCGTGGTGCGCAACGACGACGTCACCCTGGCCGAAGCGATCGAGCTGGCCGAGGCCCGCGACGGCGTGATGGTCTCTCCCGGCCCCGGCAACCCCGCGGGAGCCGGTATCTGCATCGAGGTGATCAAGTGGTGCGGCGATAACGCCAAGCCGATGCTCGGCGTCTGCCTGGGACACCAGGCGTTGGCTGAGGCCTACGGCGGCCTCGTCGGCCATGCTCCCGAACTGATGCATGGCAAGACCTCACAGGTATTCCACGAGGGGCACCCGGTCTTTGCCTCTATCCCCAGTCCGTTCACGGCCACCCGTTACCATTCGCTTGCCGCAGTGAACGGCACGATCCCCGAAGTCCTCGAGGTGACCGCGCGGACCGAAAACGGCATCATCATGGGCTTGGCACACCGCACCGCACCGTTGTGGGGCGTGCAGTTCCACCCCGAATCGGTACTCACCGAAGGCGGCTACCAGATGCTCGGTAACTGGTTGGAGTCCCTGGGCCTGGGCGGAGCCGCGCAGCATGCTTCCACGCTGAGTCCGCTGATTCACGGCGGACGCTAGAAACTCCGGCAACGCGGAAGGTGCCGGTTCCTGCCCCGCTGGGGCAAGGACCGGCACCTTCCGCGTGAAACCGGGTCTACCCGGTGGCCGAGGGGTCGGCCGGCGGCGAGGGGGTTTCGGAACCGGGGTCCTGGCTCGGTTCCCCGCTCGGGCTCGGTTCCCCGCTCGGCGAGGGGTCCGGTGGTGGCGGAGCCGTGGCCACCGTCACCACGACGGTTCCGCCCTGGTCAATGTCCGAATTCGCCGGGGGATTCTGATCCATGATCGTCCCGGGTGCCACCACCGAATTCTCTTCCTCGCGCACGTCGAGCATCAGGCCCAGTTTCGGGTCTTCCAGGACCGCGCGGGCGTCGTCGAGGTTCATGGAGATCAGTCGGGGCACCGTCACCTTGCCGGTGGAGAGGACCAGGTCGACGCTGCTGCCGGTCTTGACCTTTGATCCGGGTTTGGGCGTCATGGAAACGAGCCGGTCGAAGGGGACTTTGGGATCGTTCACGCTGGTCGAGGCGCCGACCACCAGTCCCAGCTTGGCCAGCGCATCGCGCACTGCGGGTTCGCTCTGGCCCAGCAAGTCCTTGGGGATGGTCTGCTGCGCTTTGCCCTTGGAAACCAGCAGCTGGACCTCGGAATCCTTTCTGACCTGTTCGCCTTGGCCGGGAACCGTCTTGACGGCCCGGCCGATGGCGACATCGTCGTCGAAGACCTCCTCGAGCTGTGGGCGCAGGGTCAGCGCCGTCAGCCTGTTCTGCGCGTCGAGCTGGGTCATGGAGGTCACCGAGGGGATCTCCACCAACGCATTGCGTACGCGTTCGGCCTGCGACCAGGAAAAGACGAACCAGGCGCCGACCGCCAGCGCGAGCACCAGCACCACGGAGAAGACGGTGATCCAGGCCTTACGGCGCGATGCCTCGTAACGGCGGCGCTCCTGTTCATGGGGATCCTCGGAGACCCACAGCGGCTCCTGCGCCCAGGCCTCCTCGGATTCGGCTTGGACGATGTCGTCCCCGACCGCCGGAGGCAGGCCGTAGACAGTATCTTCCAGGCGCGGCTCCGCTACGTAGGGGGGAGGGGCAACCGCCGTGGGGCCCACATGGGTTCCCACCCGTTCCGAGAGCGGCAGGTCGTTGCCGGCCGCGGCGTTGCGCAGTGCGGTGGCAAAAGCTAAGGCATCGGCGAAGCGGTTCTCGCGGTCCTTGGCCAGGGCCTTGAGCACCACTTCGTCATAGAGCTCGGGAATGCCGGCGGCCAGCGTGCTGGGGGTCGGGGCCTGCTCTCCCACGTGCTGGTAGGCCACTGAGACCGGCGAATCGCCGACGAAGGGTGGCCTGCCGGTCAGCAGCTCATAGAACAGGCAGCCGGTTGAGTAGAGGTCGGTGCGGGCATCGACGGTTTCGCCGCGTGCCTGCTCCGGGGAGAGATACTGGGCGGTGCCCACGACGGCCTGGGTCTGGGTCATCGTGCTCGAGGCATCGGCCAGGGCCCGGGCAATGCCGAAGTCCATGACCTTGATGCCGCCCGATTCGGTGACCATGACGTTGGCCGGCTTGATGTCACGGTGCACGATGCCCTGCCGGTGGCTGTGCCCGAGCGCGTCGAGCACGCCGAGGGTGTATTCAACGGCCAGGGCCGGGGTCATCCCACCGGATTTGATGAGGTCGCGCAGGGTACGCCCGGCGACGTATTCCATCACGATGAACGGGGACAGGACCGGGTCCCCCTCCCCGTCGGATTCCATCTCGCCGGTGTCGTAGACGGCGACGATATTCGGGTGGTTCAGCCCGGCAACGGCCTGTGCCTCGCGGCGGAAGCGGGCATGGAGCATCGGGTCGCGCGCCATTTCCTTGCGCAGCAGCTTGATGGCGACCTTGCGGCCCAGGATGATGTCACGCCCGAGGTGCACATCGGCCATGCCTCCCCGGCCGATGAGGTCCCCCACTTCATAGCGTCCCCCGAGGAGGCGTTCCGTTCCCACAATGCCTTCCATGCCCGGCTACTGGCCTAGGTTCTCGGAGGAGGCGTTGCCGCCCTTAACCGAGCCCTGCTTGGCGCCCGAGCTGGGGGCGGGTGCGGAGCCGGACGTGCCCGGATCAGCGGGACCCTCACCCTGCGCCGGCGGCGCCTCGGTTGAAGGCGTCGGGGTCGGCGTCGGGGTGGGGGTCGGTTCCGGGGGTGGACCCGCTGAAACGAAATACGTCACCGGCTCACCGGATTCGAGCGTGGTTCCGGCACCGGGGGTGGTGGCAACTACCTCGCCTTGGGGGCGGTCGGACTTCCGCTCTCCGCCGGGGATGGCGACCAGGCCCGCATCATTGATGATGCTGGCTGCCACATCGCCCTGTTTACCTACGACGTTGGGGACGGAAACCTTCTGGACCTCGGGTGCCGTTGCATAGGTAACGGTGATCTGCGTTCCCGCGGTGAGCTGACCGGTCGGGGTAATCTCCACGACGGTGTTCAGCGGCTGGTCCTCCGGCTGCCCCACTGTCTTGACGCTGAGGCCCATTGACTCCAGACGTGCCACGACGGCGTCCTTCTGCTTGCCTAGGAACTGATCAGCAGAGATCTGGATCTTTTCGGGGGTCTGGCTTGGTGTTTCGCTGGGGCTTTGGCTTGGGGTTTCACTGGGGCTCTGGCTCGGCGTCTCACTCGGCGTCGTCGGGCTGGTCACCGGGGCCGGTGTATCCGATGGAGCCGGTTCGTTGGCACCGGTCAGGATCGGGTAGAGCCAGGCACCGAGGACAGCGAAAACGATCAGGATCAACAGGACAACCAGCGGAGTGTTCCAGGGGCTGCGCTTCTTCTTGTTGCGCGGCACCTCGTAGGCCTGGTGGTCGGCGTCGTCGGCCGGGTGATCCGGTTCCGACGGATCCCAGGCCTGGCTGGCGCCGAGCAGCGAATCGAAGTTGGTGGGCTCATCGACGTATTCCGATTCCTGATCGGCGGCGATCAGCGGCATGGCGCTGGTTGCCGGGCTTGCCAGATCGGCTGGCCGGATCGCCATGGTGGCTTGGGTGGGCGCATCGCCCATGCTCATCGCCGCGGTTGCGGCGTCGGACTCGCCAAAGAGCAGCATGCCGGGTACTGCGGCCTCGGCACCGCGCGGGTTGCCGGCGCGGATGGCGTCCGCTGCCGCAGCCAGGGCATCGGCGTCCGCCGGGCGGTCCGCCGGGTCCTTGGCCAGCATCGACATCACCAGGGCGCGCACCGGCGCCGGGATGGACTCGGGAAGCGGCGGCGGCGTGTCGTTGACCTGGGCCAGCGCGATGGCGATCTGCGATTCTCCGGTGAACGGGCGACGCCCGGCCAGGCATTCGTAACCGATGACGCCCAGCGCATAGATGTCCGATGAGCCGGTGGCCTGCTGGCCGGTGGCCTGCTCGGGAGCGAGGTACTGGGCAGTGCCCATGACCTGTCCGGTGGCCGTCAGCGGCACCTGATCGGCCAGCCGGGCGATGCCGAAGTCGGTGATCTTGACCCGGCCGTCGGGCAGGATCAGCAGGTTTCCGGGCTTCACGTCGCGGTGCACCAGACCCTGTACATGGGCGGCCGCCAGGGCCTTGGCGGTCTGCGAAATGATAGAGAGGGTACGGTCCGGGGAGAGTACTCGCTCGCGTTCGATGATTGTGGACAACGGCAGGCCGGGGACCAGTTCCATGACCAGGTAGGCCGAACCGTCCTCCTCGCCGTAGTCGAACACGTTGGCGATGCCGTTGTGGTTCAACAGGGCCGTATGCCGGGCTTCGACGCGGAAACGCTTGAGGAAGCCCGGGTCGCCGGTGTATTCCTCCTTGAGGATCTTGATGGCAACCATGCGACCCAGGATCTGATCGCGCGCCTTCCACACCTCACCCATACCGCCAATGGCAATCCGATCGGTCAATTGGAACCGACCACCCAGGGTGATACCGGATGTTGGCCTCACTGGTTGAACACCGCCTCTAGAATCTTCTTCAGGTTGGGACTGGTCAATGAAGAGCCAGTCTTAAAATCAATTTTTTCCATCACGATGGTGACGGCTACCTGCGGATCGTCCGCAGGAGCGAAGCCGGTGATCCACGAGTTCACCAGATCGGTATTGCCGATCTGCGAGGTTCCGGTCTTTGCCGCGATGTCCAGGCCGGGGATCGCCGCCGAACGGGCTGTTCCGTACTGGACCGGGCCGCGCATCAGATCGGTGACCTGGGCCGCGATTTCCGGGCTCGTCGCCGTGCCCAGCACCTTGGGCTTCGTGGTTGACAGGACCCGCAGATCCGGTGCCATCACCTGCTTGACCAGGTTCGGTTCCATGATCACACCGCCATTGGCGATGCCCATGGCAGCCATGTTCATTTGCAGCGGGGTGACCTTCACATCGAACTGCCCGATGACCGACTGGGCCAGCTGGGACCCGGTCAGCTCGGCCGGGAAGACGCTGGGGGTGACCTTCACGGGAATGTTGAGCTGCTGGCCGAAACCGAAGTTCGTGGTCACCTTGCGGAACGCCTCGGCACCCAGGTCCTGGCTCATGGACACGAAGGGGGTGTTGCAGCTGTTGGCCACGATCCAGGCCAACGTGGCCTCGGTCTTGGCAGCGCAGTTTCCACCGTAGAAGTTTCCCAGGGTCGCCGTGGAACCGGGCAGTTTGATCCGGGCGGGATTCTTCATCACGGTGTCGGCGTTGTACTTCCCCGACTCGAGGCCGGCGACGATGTCGAAGATCTTGAACGTGGACCCCGGCGGGATCAGGTGCCCGACGGCGGGGTTCACATTGATGTTCAACCCCGGAACGTCCAGCAGCTTGTTCATGTTCTCGTTGGCCCGCTTGGAGCTCTGTACGGCCATCAAGTTGGTGTCGTAACTCGGCTTGGAGACCATGGCCAGGATGTTTCCGGTCTTGGGCTCCGAGACGATGATGGTGCCTTGGACCCCGTTCGGGATCAGGTCGTAGGCAACCTTCTGCAAGCGGGGATCGATGGTGGTTTCCACCGATGCGCCCTGGGTGGCCTGGCCCGAGAACAGGTTCTTGATCCGGTCCAGCCACTGGTCATCGCTCTGGCCGGTCAGTTCCTTGTTCATCGCCGATTCCAGCTGGCGGGATCCGAAGGTCAACGAGTAGAAGCCGGTCAGGTGGGCGTAGAGCTCGGGGTCGTTGTAGACGCGCTGGTAGTCGAACTGCCCCTCGGTGGTGGGCACGGATTCGGCGATCGGCTTGCCGTCGGCGAGGATCGCGCCGCGCGGCAGGTCGAATTCCTTGTAGAGCGGACGCCGGTTCAGGGCGTTGTCGTTCAGGTCTCCTGCTGCGAAGAACTGGACGTAGCTCAGGGCTCCGAGAGCCAGCAGGAACATCAGCATCACTGCCATCCAGGTGTTGCGTATTGCCTGGTTCATGCCTTGGCTCCTTTCCTGAGTCGGTTCTTGCCCGGGGCGGCGGTTGCCACCTCACCGGTGGCCGAGGGGTTCACGGCGATCGGACGCCTGGCGTTGTGCGAGATCATCAGCAATAGGGCGACGATGATCCAGTTGGCCAGCAGCGAGGAACCGCCAGCGGCCATGAACGGCGTGGTCAGACCGGTCAACGGGATCAGCCGGGTGACGCCGCCGATGACCACGAAGCACTGCAGGGCCAGAGTGAAGGACAGCCCGGTGGCCAGCAGCTTGCCGAAGGTATCGCGGGCACCCAGGGCAGCCCGCAGGCCGCGGCTGACGAGGATCACGTAGAGCAGGACGATGGCGCTGAGCCCGATCAGGCCGAGTTCCTCGCCGAGCGAGGCGATGATCATGTCGCTGTTGGCCAGCGGCACGTCACCGGGGCGCCCGTTGCCGAGCCCCGTGCCCAGCAGGCCTCCGTTGGCCAGCCCGAACAGTCCCTCGACGATCTGCGCGCTGCCGTATTTGGCGTAGTAGACATTGGGATCGAAGGCGTTGAGCCAACCGTCGATGCGCCGGGTCACGTGGGCCATGGTCTGGTAGGCGAAGATGCCTCCGACCGTCACGAACACCATGCCGATCACGATCCAGCTGATTCTGCCCGTGGCGACGTAGATGATGACGAGGAAAAGGCCGAAGAGGAGGATCGAGGACCCCAGGTCGCGCTGCATGACCAGGACGCCGATGCTGACCAGCCAGGCCACGATCATCGGTGCGAGGTCGCGGGCCCGCGGCAGCTGCAGCGGGCCGATCTTGCGCCCGGCCATGAGGATCAGGTCGCGGTTGCTCGATAGATATCCCGCAAAGAATATGGCCAAGGTGATCTTGGCGATTTCACCGGGTTGGAAGGTCATGGAGCCGATCTTGATCCAGATCCGTGCGCCGTACACCTCGTGTCCCAGTCCCGGAACCATCGGCAGGAGCAGTAGCACGACGCTGACCAGCAGGGCGATGTAGGTGAACTTGCCCAGTGTCCTGTGGTCGCGGATGGCCCAGAGGACTACAATCGCGACGACGATGGCCACGCCGGTCCAGAGCAGCTGGCGGAAAGCCACCGTGCTTCCCTTGCTGATGTCGATGCGGTGGATCATGGCCAGGCCGATGCCGTTGAGTGCCACCACGGACGGAAGTATGACCGGATCGGCATATTTCGCCCAGATGCGCAGACTCACGTGCACCATCAGCGCCAAGCCGGCCAGGATTCCGCCCTGGACGAGGAAGTCCTGGTCGAAGCCTACGTCGGTGTTCAGGCCGACCAGGTAGTACGCGGCCAACGACACGAACAGGGCGAGCAGCAGCAGCAGCAATTCCATGTTCCGGCGCGGTACGGGCGGGGTCTGCAGCTCGCTCATTGTGTGGCCTCCAGGCAGTATGCCGGTAGCGCCGGTTGCGTGGGCTGGGTACCGGGCTCGGACGGTGCGACAACGGGGCATTTCTGCTTCGCCGTGATCAGGAGTTCATTCACAATTGTTTGGGCATGTGCGAGGTCACGGGCGGCCAGCGAGGATTCGATGCGCTGGCGCGTGTATTCGGGAAGCGCGTCGAGTGGGATGTCGGTGACGGTATCCACATGGGAGAGCTTGATCGGGCCGAGGTCCTGCGAGACGCCCTTGAAAATCGCGACCTTGTTGTCGTAGCTGCCCACGAAGTACTGGGTCTGCGTCCACACGTATCCGAACCAGAGCACCGACGCGAGGATCAGTGCGGTCAGACCAAGGAACGCGGGCATGAGCCAGCGGGCCGACGGCTGCTGCGAGGGCGACCGGTGATCTCCGGTGCCGGTCTCGATGACGGGGGCCTTGTGCGTGAGGAAGGCCGCCGCGCGCTTCTCGGCGGAGCGCTGGGTCACCACGGGAATCTGTCCGGCAACGGTGGCCAATTGGGCCGCACCGACCAGCACGTGGGCCCGCTGGGCCATATCGTGGCGGATCAGGGCGGCACTGGCTTCCAGGTCTCCCTCGCGGGCAATGGTGATCTGGCCGGTATCCGGCGCCGGTTCGATGCGCTCGGGGACGGCGGCTTCCGGCAGTGCGTCGCTATCGTCGGCCACCTCGAAGACGATGATCGTCACGTTGTCCGGGGAGCCGTGGGAGAGCGTGGTCTCGACCAGGTCGTCCACGGTTTCCTGCAGCGAGGCAGTGCCACGCATGATCTGTTCGGTAATGCTGTCGGGCACCACCGCATTCAGCCCATCCGAGCACAGCATCCAGCGTTCCCCGACCTCGACCGGGTACTGCTCGACATCGAGTTCGGGGCTGGCATCGGAATCGCCAAGCACGCGCATGAGCACGTTCTTGTGCGGATGCAGCTCGGCATCCTCCGGGCGCAACCTGCCCTCGTCCACGAGGCGCTGGACGAAAGTGTGGTCCTTGCTGATCTGTTCGAACACACCGTTTTTCAGGCGGTAGGCCCGTGAATCACCGATGTGCGCCATCTGCAGCCGGTCGTTGGCCAGCAGCAGGGCGGTAACAGTGGTTCCCATGCCCGAAAGCTTCGGGTTGGCGTTGACCAGTTCGTTCAGGACGTGGTTTGCCGCCTGGATCTCATCGGGCAGCACCGTTTCGGCGTTCGGGGTGTCCGAAACGTCGAGATGCACCAGATCCAGCACAGTGGAGGCGCTTGCGACATCACCACCGACGTGTCCGCCCATGCCGTCGGCAACTACGGCGAGGTAACGACCAACATAACCGGAATCGTCGTTTTTAGCACGGACCTTGCCGACGTCGGAGCGCGCGGCAAACCTGAGAACCAACGCCATAACTAGGCCCTCAGCTCCATGACCGTCTTGCCCACCCGGATGGGCTGGCCCAATTCAACGGGCTGGGCGCGGGTCAACTGGTTGTCGCCCAGGAAGGTTCCATTGGTGGAGCCCAGATCTTCGATGAACCAGCGGCTGCCCTGGGGGAACAGACGTGCGTGGCGCCCTGAGGCGTAGTCGTCCTCGAGCACCAAGGTTGCCTCCTGGGCACGGCCAAGCAGGATCGGGCTGGCTGCCAACTCGATCTGGGTTCCGGCCAAGGGTCCCTCGAGCACGCATAGGATCCGGGCCGGGCGCTTAGCCGGTGCTTCAGGTGCGGGCGTGAGCTCGGGGTGTTTGCGGATTTCACGTGCCGAGGGCACGCCGGTGCGGGCTCGTTTGCCGATCACCAGGTCCCGGCGCAGTGCGCCGACAATGCTCAGGATCAGGACCCAGAGGAGGATCAGGAATCCGAGTCGCAGTGCGGTGAAGACTAGCTCATTCATACGCGGCCCCCTTGCGGTTGCGGTAGGAGTCGAAAGGTAATGCGGGTCCGCCCCATGGTGATGACGGATCCGTCGAGCAATTCGGTTTCGCCGGAGACGCGCTGGCCGTTGACGTAGCTGCCATTGGTCGAGCCGAGGTCCACGGCAAAGGTGGCTTTTCCGCGCTGCTGGATTTCCAGATGCTTGCGCGAGACCCCCGAATCATCCACGGGGATGTCGGCCTCGGCGGAACGGCCCAGCACGATGGAGCCGGCGTTCAGCGCAAAGCGCTGACCATCGATATCCAGGACGGGTTGCATTCTCGACGGTTGGCGCGGGGGCAGGGAAGGCTGCGGGGGAGCGGGGGCAGCAGCCGGGGCTGCGGACTTCGCCGACCCGGAAGATGCAGAAGCCGACGAAGAATCGATCTCGAAGATGCCCTGCTTCAACCCGGAGTCCTTGTGGAAGTTGACCCGTACGGCGCCCTGGAGGGAATATCCCTGGCTTTTGGCATGCTGTACGGCAATTGAACAGAGTTCCTCCGCCAACGGGGAACCCCATTCCCTGGCCCTGGCGAAGTCGCTTTCGCTGAGACGGATCTCGAAGCGGTTGGGGGCGAGGGTGCGGCCGCGTGAAACCGGGAGTGACTTGGCATCCATGTGGTTGCGCAGCCGGCTGGCAATTTCCACCGGTTTCACCTCGGAATTGCCGGCACCGCGAAAGACGCTGGTGACCAGCTTCTCGAGGCCACGCTCAACATTGTCTACAAGACCCATGGCGTTGCTCCTTTCGGGGTTCCATCGATTCCGGGGATCATCTCATGCCCCGGGAAGGGGCACTTAAAACGGCCTCGGTTGCCCGACGCCTTCACTGATACTACTTGCCTTGCCTTCGAACGGGCATTGAGAACCCTAGTTCGGGGCCTCGTGGATTCAACGTTCCGGGTGCCGGGAAAGTTGCATCAACGTGCCGCTGGTCACACGCAGTCTCTCCGATTGGCGTTCTGTTGAAATTGATGGTTATATTGATCTCGCTGTTGAGGACGAAATGAAAATGAATCCGAAGCAAGCAACTTGCGCGAGTGGCGGAATTGGTAGACGCGCTGGCTTCAGGTGCCAGTGCTCGCAAGGGCGTGGGGGTTCAAGTCCCCCCTCGCGCACAAGTTGAGAAAGAGCTTCGCAGAACTAAGTCTGCGAAGCTCTTTCGCTTTAATCGGACACTGTCCGGATTCTGGCGCGAAGCCTATGATCGGTGCATGGTTACTTTTCTGATTCGAACCGTGATCTTTCTGGTCAACGCCACACTGGGCCTGCTGGTTGCCAGTTGGATTCTGGATGGCTTCAAAGTCTCTGTGAGCGGTTTTCTCGTGGCAATCGTCGTTTTCGCCATTGCCCAAAACATCTTGGCACCGTTCATCTTCAAAATGGCCAGGCTCCATGCCCCAGCGCTGCTTGGCGGCATCGGTTTGGTCTCCACCTTTGTCGCACTGCTTGTTGCAACGTTCTTCTCCGGCGGGATAACGATCAGCGGCATCAGAAACTGGGTGCTGGGCACCCTGATCGTTTGGCTGGTCGGTGCCCTGAGCGGATGGATCCTGCCGATCTTCCTGCTTAAGAACCGAGGTGCCAGCCGCAAGGCTGATCCCTTGCTCGGATAGCCGGACATGCACAAGGCGTGGAACCCGTTCCGGGTTCCACGCCTTGTGCATGTCTTGGCTCTTTATTACTCGGCCGAAGTGGCTTCGACACGCTTGGCTTCGGTGTGCCCCTCTTCGATATGCAGGTCTTCCACTGCCTTCTCGACGAGGGGAGGGGGGAAGAGTAATTGGTAGCTCAGTCCGGCGATGGCGGCGCCCAGCAACGGGGCGAGGATGAACAGCCAGACCTGGCCCAGAGCATCCGGGCCGGCAAACCAGGCGACGCCGAGTGAACGGGCCGGGTTCACCGAGGTGTTGGTGATCGGGATCGACACCAGGTGGATCAGGGTCAGTGACAGGCCAATGGCGATCCCGGCGAAGCCCTTCGGAGCGCGCTCATCGGTGGAACCGAGAATGACGTACAAGAAGACGGCGGTGAGGATGATTTCGATGAGCAATGCGGAAAGCATGCTGTAACCGTCGGGGGAGCGGTATCCATAGCCGTTGCTGGCAAACCCGGAGGCAACCGGATCGAAGCCGTGCTTGCCCGTGGCAATGGCAAACAGGGCCAGGCCGGCCACTGAAGCGCCGAGCACCTGGGTGATCACGTAGGCCGGGACGGCCTTCCATTCGATGCGACCGGCCAGGGCTGCGCCGAAGGTGACGGCCGGGTTGAAGTGCCCGCCGGAAATGTGGCCCACCGCATACACCATGACCATGACGGTCAGGCCGAAGGCCAGCGCGACGCCCAGGAATCCGATGCCCATGTTAATGGTGGAGGATGCCAGTACCTTGGCCGAGAAGATTGCAGCGCCGCAGCCGCCGAAAACAAGGACGCCGGTGCCCAGGAATTCGGCAGCCAAGCGTGAAGGCATGGTATGAGACAAGGTGCACCCTAGCCGATCGGATTGTTTATTAGGCAAAACGTTCTTCACCACTACGTTAGCGCCGAGATGTGGCCCCGCCCATATGTGGCACGACACTAATTCGCCCCAAACAATCCCGGAATCGTGATTCCCGTCGCTAGGTGATCCAGATCAACCCGAAATCGGGCCTGCTGTGCCTAGACTGGTGCAAAGAAGCTAGAACCCCACGAATTCACTGCGCGAGGAGCTGCCCCTAACATGGCTGATAAGACACCGCACCAGAACATGGCGTTCGAATCGGTCGAGGGCACGGCCCACGGATACCTCGCACTGCCGGCCTCCGGCAGCGGGCCTGGAGTCATCGTGATCCAGGAATGGTGGGGTCTGACCGACCACATCCGCGATGTTGCCGACCGCCTTGCTGCGGAGGGCTTCGTTGCGCTGGCGCCGGACCTCTTCGGGGGCTCCATCGCCCACGATGGTGCCGAGGCCGCTGAAATGATGTCGAAGCTGCCCGCCGAGGAAGGGGCCCGGCTGTTGGCCGGAGCCGTCGACCACCTGCTGGGAATGGACGAGGTGACCGGAACCGGGGTGGGGGCCATCGGCTTCTGCATGGGTGGCGGTTTCGTCTTGGCCCTGGCGGCGCAGCAGGGATCGAAGATCAGCGCCGCAGTCCCGTTCTATGGTGTCGGCGCCGCCGTACCGAGCAACTATGCCGGCGTCCGCGCCGCAGTCCAGGGGCACTACGGCAACGAGGACGACTTCTACCCGGTGGCCAAGGCACACGAGCAGGAGGCCCAGATCCGGGCCGAATCCGGCGCCGAAGTCACCTTCTACTACTACGATGCACCACACGCGTTCCACAATGACGAGAACCCCGCGGGCAACTACCGCGAAGAATGTGCTCGCCAGGCCTGGGCCCGATCCGTAGCTTTCCTAAAAGAAAAGACTCGCTAGACCATCGCCCCGTGACAGCGGGGACTACCTGAGGAGAACGAACACCATGGCAGAAAAAGTAATCGTCGGCGTCGACGGCAGCGTTACGGCCCAGCAAGCGGCCCTGCGTGCGGCGGAGATCGCCGTCAGCATGGGCGCAGAGCTTGCCGTCGTCACCGCCCACGCATCGGACAACACCGAGGTTGTCCGCATCGGCTCCGACACCTGGATCCTGGATGACGCCGAGCAGGCCCTGAAGCTGGCCGAACAGTGTGCTGCGGCACTGCGCGCAGCCCTCCCCGAGGCAGTGGTCAGCGCCGTTGCAGCAAAGGGCAAGCCGCAGGAAGTGCTGGTCAACGAGGCAGCCCGCCTCAACGCCGGCTTGATCGTCGTCGGCAACGTCGGCATGCAGGGCCTGGGTCGCGTGCTCGGCTCGGTTGCCTCCAGCGTCGCCCACAATGCGCCGTGCGACGTCTACATCGTCAAGACCGCCAAGTAGTCACCGGGTAGATCCTGCGAGCAGTGGCCGCCATTCCCCCCGGGGGGAATGGCGGCCACTGCTGTTTGCGGGTGCTACTTCGTTTCTGCTGCCTCGCGGACACGCTTTTCCTCGGCGCGCACTGCGGCCAAGGAAGCGCGTTCGGTCTGCAGCCACTGCGGACGGTCGGCCAACAGGGCCTCGATCTGCTCGGTGGTCAGCGCATCTTCGACGCCAGCCCGGGCCAGGCCCGCGATGGAAACGTTCAGCTTGTGTGCGACGACCGGACGCGGATGCGGTCCGTTGACGCGCAGTTCCTGCAACCAGGCCGGCGGTTCGGCTAACAGCGTGTTGAGCTCCTCGCGCGTCACCTGGCCCTCCTGGAACTCGGCAGGTGCGGCGGGCAGGTAGATGCCCAGCTTCTTTGCGGCGGTGGCCGGCTTCATGGTCTGCGGGGTCTTCTGGCTCATACCCACCAGCGTACCGGTACGCTGGTGGGGTGGCAGGACTAAGCATCGCCTATGTTCCCGGGGTCACCCCGGGCAAATGGCTGAAACGTTGGCAGGAAAGATATCCGAACGCGCCCCTGAAGGCGAGCCGTTACGACGCGCCCGACCCCCTGGCGCTGCTGCGTTCGGGAGAAGCGGACCTGGTCTTCGTGAGGTTCCCCACGGGAGAAGCCCCGGTCGATGCGCTCACACACGTGATCCGGCTCTACGAGGAGCTTCCGGTGGTCTGTGCCGCCAAGGAGCACGACATCGAACTGTATGAGGATGAGGTCCCGGTCGAGGACCTCACGGGTGCCGCTTTCCTTGACCTGGCCGACTATCCCGAGGACATCGGTGGAGTCGCCATGGCGATGGAGGTCGTGTCCTCCGGCGCCGGCCTGTTGATCGTTCCACAGTCGGTGGCACGCCTGCATCACCGCAAGGACGTGGTTTACCGCGTGCTGACCGGAGTTCCGGAGACCAGCATCGGCGTGGCCTGGAAGCGCCCGCAGGGTGATGATCCAGATGACCTGGTGATCGAGGAATTCGTCGGCATCGTGCGTGGACGCGGTGAGAACTCCTCCCGGCAGCCCTCGGTGCAGGAGCGCCAGCAGGAAGAGGCGATCAAGGCCCGCAAGAAGCGCCAGGGCGGCGATGCCAAGGCTTCCACCGGCGGCGCCAAGGGCGGCAAGGGTGGCGGTTTCGGTTCCAAATCCGGTTCCAAGGGCGGCCCCAAGCGGGGGCCCAAGCCCGGTGGGCGCACCAAGAAACGCTGACCTGTTGGCCCGCCGCAGTCCCTGATGATGGCGACCCTGTGGGACGCTGGTGGTGAGACCACAATCACCAAGGGAGTGCAATGGATTTCGGAGACTACGAGAGCCTGCTCATCGAGCAGCGCGGCAACGCCCTGATCCTCACCGTCAACCGGCCCCGGGCCATGAACGCGCTGGCGGCCCAGGTGGTGGAGGACCTGCACCGGCTCACGGGGGTCCTCGCGACTCTGGGCGAGGGCGGGAACTGGCCGGTGCGCGGGATAGTGCTGACCGGCGCCGGGGACAAGTCCTTCGTCGCCGGTGCCGACATCGTCGAAATGAATTCCATGGGCGCCGATGCCGCAGCCGCCTACGCCCGGCGCATGCACGACGTGACGCTGCGTCTGGAGTCCCTTCCGGTCCCGGTGATCGCGGCGGTGAACGGTTTTGCCCTGGGTGGAGGCTGCGAGCTGGCCATGGCCTGCGACTTCCTCTATGCGGGAGCCGGGGCCAGCTTCGCCCAGCCCGAGGTGAACCTGGGCCTGGTGCCCGGCTTCGGCGGTTCGGTCAGGCTGCAGCAGCGCGTGGGGATTGGCGCAGCCCGCGAGCTGATCTACACCGGCCGCCGGATCAAGGCGGTGGAGGCCGAGCGCCTGGGCCTGGTCAATCGGGTCTTCGAGGACAACGAGTCGCTGCTCGCCGGTGCCTTGGCCACCATCGAGGAGATTGCGTCCAAGTCACCCACGGCCGTGGCAAATGCCAAGACGGCGATTAACGAGATCGCCGGACTGAACGTGGTGGATGGGCTGGGAGTCGAGCTGGAGAGCTTCAGGAAGGCCTTCGGCACGCAGGACAGCGTGGTGGGACGGTCCGCCTTCGTGGCAAAGACCGCACCAGACTTCCCCGGACGCTGATGAGCGACGCGCCGGCCTCCCTCCACGCCTACGGTTCGCACCCGAGCCAGTACGCCGAGCTGTACCTGCCCGAACGGCGTAGCCGGCCCGGCGTAGCCGTGATCATCCACGGCGGCTTCTGGCGGCAGGCCTACGGCGCCGAATACGGACGCCCGCTGGCAGCCGACCTGGCCCGGCGCGGCTGGGTCGCCTGGAACCTGGAATACCGGCGCACCGCCGGCGGCGCCGGCGGGTGGCCCGAAACCTTCACCGACGTGGCTGCAGGCATCGACCTGCTGCACCCGGTGCTTCGCGAAGCGGGGCTGGATTCGGGCCCGGTGGTCGCCATCGGACACTCTGCCGGGGCACACCTTGGACTGTGGGCGGCCGGACGGCACCTGCTGCCCTCCGGGGTGCCCGGGGCGCTTCGACGGCCCTGCCTGGACGGGGTGGTGGCCCAGTCCGGCGCCCTCGACCTGGCGCTGGCCGATGAACTGAACCTGAGCAACGGCGCCGTCCGTGAACTGCTGGGCCTTGATCCGGGGCGCGATGACGGACGCTGGAAGTGGGCCGATCCCATGCAACGGCTTCCGCTCGGGGTTCCCGTGGTGGCCATCCACGGGGACAACGACGGCGACGTGCCGCTGAGCGTGTCGGAATCCTACGCGCGGGCCGCGGCGGCCGCGGGAGATCGGATCGAACTGCTGCGGATCTCCGGTGACCACTATGGCGTGATCACCGTGGGAAACGCCGCTTGGGAGCTTTGCGTTCGGGCGCTGGCCGGGCTGGCGGCAGCCGGTGGTGTCGCAACGGACACTCCGGGCACCGGCGGAGGCGCGGCTGCGGACGGTATATTGGAGCATTGCCCTAAAAACAGAGGTGAGGACGGCTCGTGCTGACAGTCATTGGTGAATCCCTGGTCGATGTCTTGTCCGGCGGCATGAGTGCGCCCGCCGCCTATGTGGGTGGAAGTCCCCTGAACGTCGCCGTGGGACTGGCCCGGTTGGACCACCCGGTGACCTTCGTGGGCCGCTACGGGAAGGACGAATACGGCGCGATGATCCACGAGCACCTGCGCGCGAACTCGGTGCTCGAGGTCCTGGCCCCTGATGACCATCCGACCAGCACCGCTCGCGGCGTGCTGGATCCGGCAGGAGCGGCAACCTACGAATTCGACCTCGTCTGGGACCTGAGCGGCTTCCCGGAAGCCGGCTCGGCCGTGCTGGATGAGGCGCGACTGGTGCATACCGGGTCGATCGCCACCATGGTCGAGCCGGGAGCCGGTACCGTACTGGAGGCCGTCATGCGGTCCCGTCCGCACGCCACCATCTCGTTCGACCCCAACATCCGTCCCAGCTTCGTTTCCGACCATGCCGAGGCGGTGGCCAAGGTGGAACAGTTCGTGCAGCTCAGCGACGTGGTGCGCGCGAGCGACAGCGACTTGGAATGGCTGTACCCGAGCCGTTCGGTGGAGGATACGGCAGCGGCCTGGCTGCGGATGGGCCCGGCCATGGTCGTGGCCACCTACGGCAGCCGCGGCCCGTGGGGGATCACCGCCGCGGGCCCGACGCAGGTGGCCGCCCCCATCGTCGATGTCGTCGATACCGTCGGTGCCGGCGACTCGTTCATGGCGGCCCTGCTCTCGGCCCTGGCCGACCGCGACCTGCTCGGTGCCGAGCACCGCGACAAGCTGCGTGGATTGACCCTGGACCAGTTCACCGAGGTGCTCGACTATGCTGCGCGCGCAGCCGCCGTGACGGTCTCCCGCGCCGGCGCCAATCCCCCGGGGCGCCGCGAGATCTCCCAGCAGCACTCCGCCGCATCCTAGATGGCTCCCATGCGGATGATTGCCAGCGATCTCGACGGAACGA
Source organism: Paeniglutamicibacter cryotolerans (assembly GCF_014190875.1). Classification (NCBI taxonomy): domain Bacteria; kingdom Bacillati; phylum Actinomycetota; class Actinomycetes; order Micrococcales; family Micrococcaceae; genus Paeniglutamicibacter; species Paeniglutamicibacter cryotolerans. The sequence goes on from NZ_JACHVS010000001.1 coordinate 1,179,287, forward strand.
TCATCAGGCCAGACGGCACCATTTCCCCGCGGACCGTTGCGGCCTTCGAGGCGGCCCGCGCCTCGGGGATCCACATCGTGTTCGTCACCGGCCGTCCGTTCCGCTGGCTGGCACCGGTCAGCGCGGCCTTCGGGCATCTGGGCACGGTGATCTGCTCCAACGGCGCCGTGGTGTATGACCTGGAGGCCGAGCGCCTGATCGAGGCGAAGACACTGCCCGCCGCCTCGCTGAGGGAGGTCAGGGACATCGTCTTGGAGTTCGAACCCGGGGCCCGGTTCGCCGCCGAAACCACGCGCGGAGTCCATCTGGAGCGTGGTTTCCTGGATCCGGCAGAGCGGAGCATAGTGAAGGAGCCGGAGCAGGGGATGCCCGACGTGGGCGTGCTGGCGTCCGAGGGAGTGGTGAAGTTCCTGGCCAAGTCCTGGCGGACCACCCCCGACGCGTTCATGGAGGAAGTGGCACCGCATATCTCGCACCTGGTCTCGGTGACACATTCTGCACCGAGCATAGCGCTGCTGGAGATGGCCCGCCGGGACGTGAACAAGTCGGTGGCGCTGGCCGGATACGCCGCCGAATTGGGCATTGGCGCGGCCGAGATCATGGCGTTCGGCGACATGCCCAATGACGTGGAAATGCTGGGCTGGGTGGGCCATGGATATGCGATGGCCTCCGGGCACCGGCTCGCGAAGGAAGCGGCACGGCACCTGGCCGGGCCGCTCGAGGACGATGGCGTGGCGTTGGCCATCGAGCAGATGCTCTGCCTGTAGGGACAGGGGAATCCACGTATCGGGGCGGTGGCGCATTCCCGCCGCGGAATGCGTGGGGCGCTGGAATTCCGCGGCCGCCACAGGGTCCAGCGGCCGCCGGCATTACCAAGGCAACTACCGGCGTCGGGCAATCTATTCCGTTTCTGGAATACTTCGGAGCTTCGGGGGACGGGACGCTGCGCAGGATTCTCGTTGCGGGACGGTAATATCCTGAGGGTGATCACCCCCCGAGTCGGCACGGCCCCGTACCTGAAAAACACCTCCACAGGACAGCTGTCCGGCTGGCCGCTGGCCTTCGCCCACCGTGGGTTCTCCCCGTCCGGCGCCGAAAACACCATGGCGGCCTTTGCGGCCGCCGTTGAACTGGGATTCGGCTACCTGGAGACCGACGTGCGGACCTCTGCCGACGGAGTGCTGGTGGTTTTCCACGACGAAACGGTGGACCGGGTGACCGACGGCACCGGGAAGGTCTCGGACCTTTCGCTCGAGCAGCTGCGCACGCTGCGGGTGGCCGGCCGTGAACAGATTCCCACGTTCGATGAGCTGCTCTCGGCCTGGCCTGATATCAGACTAAATGTGGATGCCAAGGACGAATGCTCCGCCACGTTGCTGGCGCGGGCCATCGAACGCCACGGGGCCCATGACCGGGTGCTGGTTGCGTCCTTCGACGAGGCGCGTAGCCGGTTCGCGCTGGCGGCAATGGGCCGTCCGGTGGCCTGGAGCTCGGGCAGCGCCACGGCCGCGTTGGCCGTGGCGCTCGGGGCGCTGGGCCTGCACCGCCTCATCCGCTCCCGGCTCTCGCGGACGACGGCGCTGCAGGTGCCGGTGCGCCAGGGCCCGTTCAGGGTCATCACCCCCGGTTTCATCCGGCGGGCCCATGCGGCGGGGGTGCAGGTGCACGCCTGGGTCATCGATGACCAGCAACAGATGCGTGAGCTGCTCGAGATGGGCGTCGACGGGCTGATGAGCGATCGGGCGGACCTTCTTGCCGCCGTCATGGCCGAACGCGGCACCTGGCCGCAACGGAACTAGCCGAAAGCCCCGCCAGCCAGCTTCGAGAGCGGCTCCAGCGCCATCGGAGCGAAGCGGAGCAGGTCGGATTCGGGGGCGTCGGCCAGCAGCCGCATCCAGGTGGCGTGGCGGTGCAGCGGTTCGACCACCAGCGCCGCCTCGAGCAGCGGGTAGAGCTCGTCGGGAGTCCCGAAGTCGGCCCACTGTCCGAGGTAGGCCCCGATCACCCGCATGATCCGCGGATCGTCGGCATCGGTGTTCCATCCGGTGGCCAGCCGCTGCAGCGGGTGGGCCAGCGAGGCGAACGGGTGGCCCCAGCTGGCATCGCCGAGGTTCAGGATGCGCAGCATCGCATCCCCGCTGCCGGGCAGGAACGCGCGGCTCCTATCGAACGATCCGTGATCCAGGCTCAACGGCACCGGACCGGCGGCCAACAGCTCGCAGGCCCGCCGGAACCCCGTGGATTCGCGCAACAGCGCCTCGGCGTCGTTCGCGGGGATCCCCAGCGGGTGCCCGGGGGGCAGTGAAGCGTGGAGCATGAGCTGGTTTTCGAGGTCATCGGCCAGCCACTGCGGATCGAGGTGCTGGATGCCCGCATCGAAGAGGAGCTCGCCGGAGTCCAGCAGCCCGATCTGCAGCAGCGCCAGCTCGGCCAGGAGCCGCTCCCAGATCTCGTCGGTGACCTCGACCCGGTCGAACGTGGTGCCGTAATCGGGGCTGAGCATCCACCCGCGCTCCGGTTCGATGGCCAGCGGCATCACCAGCCGGTCGGGGAGCACAGTGGCCGCTGCCGCCGTGATGGATGCCTCGGCTACCTGCCCGGGGGACAGGGCCTTGAGGAAGATCAGCCCATGGTCGGTGGCCGCGGTGAAGTGCGCGGCGCGGAAACCGATCCCGGCCGGCTGGAGCGGACCGGTCCGCTGCAGTGAGTAAGCAGCGCAGGCCAGATCGACCCACGCCTCGGCGTCGGGGCGCCATTCCTCGCTATCCCAGTGCATGTTCCATTCGGCCACCTTCCCATCCTATCGACCCTGTCCCCCAAGACGGTGGCCGGAACCCGGACCTGAACGGGGGACGGGTGCCGGCCACCTGGCGGGGCTTGGTCGGATCAGCCCAGCTTGCTGGGCGTGGTGCCCTGGTCCGTATCGGATGCAACCGGTTCGGTGCCGCGGGCCCGGGCGATGGAACGCATCAGGTGGTAGACCACCAGCGTGGCTGCCGTGCCCAAGGCAATGCCGCCGAACTGCACCTGGCCGATGGCAAGCACATTATCGCCGTAGAGCGCGATGGCGATAATCAGGCCGGTTCCGGCGGTCATCAGGTTGATCGGGTTGGCGAAGTCGACCTTGTTCTGCACCCAGAGCCGGGCGCCGACGATGGCGATCATGCCGTAGAGCACTATGCCGGCGCCACCGGCAACGCCCTCGGGAATCGTGTTGATCAGCACGCCGAACTTCGGGAAGAACGCCAGGGCGATGGCCACGGCGCCGGCGATCCAGTAGGCGGCGGTCGAGTAGACCCGCGAGGCGGCCATGACGCCGATGTTCTCGGCGTAGGTGGTGGTTCCGGATCCGCCGCCCATGCCGGCGATCATCGTTGCGGCCCCGTCGGCCATCAGCGCGCGGCCGTTGACATCGTCGAGTTCCTTGCCGGTCATCAGCGAGACCGTCTTCACGTGTCCGACGTTCTCGGCGATCAGCACGAAGACCACGGGAAGGAACAGGGCGAGCGTGTCCACGTGGAAGGTGGGTGTTGCGAAGTCCGGCAGGCCGATCCAGGCCGCACTGCCGATCTTGGAGAAGTCGACTTGGCCCTGGGCCCAGGCGGCCAGGTAGCCCACGATGATGCCCAGCAGGATGGAGAGACGTCCCAGCATGCCGCGGAACAGCACTGTGGTGATGATGATCGCCAGCACCGTGGTGAAGGTGGTTAGCGGGAAATCGACGATCTTCGAGGTGGTGGAGGTCGCCAGGTTCAACCCGATCAGCGCGACGATGGTGCCCATGACCACCGGTGGCATCAGCGCGTGGATCCACGCAGTGCCCGCCTTCTGCACGATCAGGCCGACAATGAACAGAGCGGCACCGGCGATCACGATGCCGCCGAGTGCGCCACCCATGCCGTGGGTGGCCATCGCCCCGGTGACCGGGGCGATGAAGGCGAAGGAGGAGCCCAGATAGCTGGGGATCCGGCCGGCGGTAATGATCAGGAAGAGCAGCGTTCCAATGCCGGTGAAGAGCAGCGTGGTGGTGACGGGGAACCCGGTGATGGTGGGGACCAGGACCGTGGCACCGAACATGGCCATGACGTGCTGGACGCCGACGCCGATGGTCTGTGGCCAAGCCAACCGCTCATCGGGGGCCACCACCGTTCCAGGACGGATTGTGGTGCCATCCCCGTGGAGGGACCAGCCAATGCCTAAACGGTTGCTCATGAGGGCCTTTCGGAACGGGATGCGGGGGAGTCCGGGCCCCAGCTGCCCTGCGGACGCTGGGAACCCGTTTGGCATCCTATCCCGCGGGTGCAAGTCCCCGCTGGCAGAAGCCGACCCCTTCCGGAAGCTGGTGCGCTCCCGGAAGGAACCGACGCGCCACGGGTCAGCGCGAGTCGGCCACCGCTTCCCCGGGAATCAGGGCATCGGCACGCGTCTGGGCGAAGAAGCGCAGCTCGTGCACGCCCGAGGCCTCGAAGGCCGTCCACATCCCGCGCGCAAGTTCCTCGTCGGCCTTGGCCAACAGGTCATCGACGATTTCGATGGCCCGCGCGGTGGATGCATCGAACTGTTCCGAGGCATAGGTGGACAGCCAGTCCGCGTAGGGATGTCCGGGGTGGTTGGCGGCCGCCAGCCGGACCCCCACATCCTGGTAGATCCAGAAACACGGCAGCAGCGCGGCAGCCAGCACCGCGTACCCGGTGCCGCTGGCGAGCAGATGGTTCAGGTAGGCGGTGGTGGTCCCGCTGGGTTCCGGCACCTCATCCCCGAGCCTGCCGCGGTGCAGCAGCAGTTCATCCTCCAGGCATTCGCTGGCTGAGGCCGCCCAGAAGCGCTGCTCGGCCACCGTCGGAGCCAGTTCGCTGGCCCGCGACAGGGCCTGTGCGTAGGTGCGCAGATAGAGCGCGTCCTGTCCCAGATAGTCCTCGAAGTCGGCCCGGTCCAGCTCGCCGGAGCTCAACTGCCGGATAAAGGCCAACCGGTCTATCGCCTCCCTAATCGCTGAGATCCGTTCCCACCAGGCTGCCGTGGTCTGGCGACGGCCGGGGAGCCGGTTCCCGGCCCAGAGCCAGGCGAAATGGTTGACCGGGCCGTGGCCGGTGCCGACGGCCAGCTCGTCGGCGGCCGAAATCGACCCGGTCAGCCAGGCCTTCGCGGAGCGCAGAGCCTCCGCCCAGTCCCCGCTGCGGGCGTGGAGCGTGGCCAGGGCGGAGGACAGCGAACACCCCGTCCCGTGGGTATTGCCGGTGGCGATCCGTGATCCGGTCAGCTGGAGGAGCACGCCGTCTGCATCCACGAGCGCATCGGGGCAATCCCCGCCTTCGAGGTGTCCGCCCTTGGCCAGCACCAGCACCCCGTGGGCAGCTGCCACTGAACGGGCCTGGTCGATGGCCGTGGCCCAGTCCACCGCGGGGTGGGCATCACAGAGCACGGCGAGCTCGGGGATGTTCGGGGTGATCACGTCGGCCAGTGGCAGCAGCCGGCGCAGTGCCGCGTCGGCGTCGGCGGAAAGCAGCCGGTCCCCGCTGGTGGCTATCATGACCGGATCGAGCACTACGGCGGGCCGTGGGCCAGGACGTGGTTCGCGCAGGAACGCGGCCACAGCATCGATGTTCGGGGCGGAGCCGAGCATCCCGATCTTGATCGCGTCGATGCGCACGTCAGCGGCGACGGCCGCCAACTGCTCAACCAGGAAGGCGGCGGGCGGCACGTGCACAGCGCGCACGCCGTGGGTGTTCTGGGCCGTCAGGGCGGTGATCACACTCATCCCGTAGCCGCCGCACGCGGCAATGGATTTCAGGTCGGCCTGGATGCCGGCACCGCCGGAGGGGTCGGAGCCGGCAATGGACAGGATGTTGGGGATGGAATTCATGCCCGGATCCCCGCTTCCCATTCGGCTATCAGCTCAGCAATGGCGCCCCGCGGGTCATCGGCGGCGCAGATGGCCCGGACCACCGCCATGCCGTTGGTCCCCGCGGCAATGAGCTGTGTGGCGTCCCCCGTGCCGATGCCGCCGATCGCCACTGTGGGCAGCGTGCACCGGGCGGTCGCCGCTGCCAGTCCGTCGAACCCGAGCGGTTGCGGGTGGTCCGGTTTGGTCGGTGTGGCGCGCACGGCGCCGATGCCCAGGTAGTCGATGGTCCCGGCGGGAAGCGCATGCGCTGCGTCGAGTTCCTCCGGTGTGGAGGCGCTGAGTCCCAGCACGGAGTCGGGGCCGATCATGGCCCGCACCAGCGCAGGCGGCAGGTCCGATTGGCCGATGTGCACGCCGTGGACCTGTGCCCCGGCGGCGCGCGCGGCGAGGAACACGTCCACGCGGTCGTTGACCAGGATGCGGGCTCGGCCGGACGCGGCCCGTGCCGCGGTCAGCACTTCGTCGAGGAACGACCCCGCTGCCATGTCCTTGCAGCGCAACTGGATGGTTTGGGCCCCGCCGGCCACCGCTGCGGCGACGATCTCAGTCAATGGACGGCCCGCCGTGCTGGCGGAGTCGGCTACCAGGTAGATGCCGATGTCCCGGTTCATGCGATGACCGCCTTTTCCGCCAGCTCCGCCGGGGTAATGGCCGCCAGTTCGTCGATGAAATGCATGGCGAACGAGCCGGGTCCGGCACCGAGGGCGGCCGCGCGTTCGGAGGCCAGTGAGTAGTAGGCGTGGGCTGCCACGGTTGCCGCGAGCAGGTCGGGGGACTCAGCGGCGAAAGCGGCGCACACTGCGCCGAGCGAACAGCCGCCGCCGGTGACCCGGGTGAGCAGTTCGTTTCCGCCGTGCACCAGCACGGACCGCGTTCCGTCGGTGATGAGGTCTATCGGTCCTGAAACGGCGACGACGGCCCCGGTGCGCCGGGCCAGCTCCAGCGCGGCGTCGCGGGCCGATTCAACACCGTGGGTGGCATCCACGCCGCGGCCTCCGCCGCCATTGCCGGAGAGCGCGATGATTTCCGAGGCGTTGCCGCGGATCACCGCGGGGCAGAGGTCAAGCAAACGGCGGGCCAGTTCGGTGCGGACCGGAAGCGCACCGACGGCCACCGGATCCAGGACCCAGGGCGTTGCGTGGACGCCGGCCGCCGTAGCGGCCAACACCATGCCCTCGCGCTGTTCGGCATAGGGGGTGCCCAGATTGACCAGTACCCCCGAGGCGATGGCGGCGAATTCGGTTGCCTCGCCGGGCAGGTCGACCATGGCCGGGGCCGCCCCGATGGACAGCAGGATATTGGCGGTGAAGTTGGCGACGACGGTATTGGTCAGGCATTGGATCAAGGGGGTCTTGGAACGCACCGATTCGAGGGCGTTCGCCAGGTGGACAGGGTGGACATGTGGTGAAGGCGCAATGGAAACCATGGGCGACATCCCTCCGCTAGTGCTAACTAGATCAGGTGCGACGGGTCTTATCTCAGTCCGGCCGCTGGCCGGACACCCCGTGTCACTGCCTGTGAGCTTACTCCGATTCGGAAGGGCCGGGGCAACTCCGGCGCGGATATTGCGTGCCCACGGCCCGTGCCGGCGCGCGCGGGGGACTACGCTCGGAACATGGGCATTTTTTCTTCGCGTGGCATTGCGCCCCAGACCGCTATGGCAACGGGATCCGACGACTTCGATGACGTCCCGGAAAGCCTGGACCGGGTCGAATCGGCCGGAATTGCGGCAGTGGTGGAGTCCCTGCGCGATGCGGTGGATACCCGGTTGGCCTATCCACGCCGCTTCCGGGCCACCCAGCTCAAGGCGTTGGAGCGGATGCTGGATGCCCACGAGGCGGAATTTGTCGCTGCGCTCTACACCGATTTGGGCAAGTCCCCGGTTGAAGCCAAGCTCACCGAACTGGACCTGGTGCGGGCCGAGATCGACCACGCCCAGCTGTACCTGAGCGAATGGATGGAAGCGAAGTCGGTCAAGGTGCCGCTGGCGCTGCAGCCGGCAGCGGCGAAGGTCCAGGCCCAGCCGCTGGGCCTGGTGCTGATCATCGGCCCCTGGAACTACCCGCTGCAGCTGATCCTCGCTCCGCTGGTGGCCGCTCTTGCCGCGGGCAACGCGGTGGTGCTCAAACCCTCCGAGCTGGCCCCGGCCACCTCGGCGCTGCTGGCGAAGCTCGTGCCGCAATTCCTGGACCGTCGTGCCGTGGCGGTCATCGAGGGCGGGGCCAGCGCATCGAGCGTGCTGCTGGAGCAGAAGTTCGACCACATCTTCTACACCGGTGGCGAGCGTGTGGGACGGATCGTTGCCCTGGCCGCCGCCGCCCAGCTGACACCGGTCACGCTGGAACTGGGCGGCAAGTCCCCGGCCGTGGTGATGGATGGCAGCCACGTGGCAGTCGCCCGTCGCCTAGCCTATGGAAAGTTCATGAATGCCGGACAGACCTGCGTCGCCCCGGATTACGTGCTGGCCGTCGGCAAGGCCGCCGAACTACTCGAGGTCCAGCTGGCCAAGGCCATCGGCGGGTTCTATGGGAAGAATCCGCTGCGCAGTAAGGACTATGGCCGAATCGTGAATCTCGACCACTTCCAGAGGCTGCGCTCCTACCTGGACCAGGGTACCGTCGTGATCGGCGGCGGTTTCGACGAGGACGAGCTGAAGATCGAACCCACCGTCATGATCGATGTGGACCCGGATTCACCACTGATGCGCGAGGAAATCTTCGGCCCGATCCTACCCATCGTGAAGGTGGAGAGCTTCGACGCGGCAGTACGCTTCATCAATTCCCGCCCGCACCCGTTGGCGGCCTACCTGTTCAGTGAGAACCCGCGCCTGCAATCGGCCTTCGAGGACCAGGTCCGCGCCGGGGCGATAGTGCACAACGCACCGAACATGCACTTGGCGGTGCCCGGGCTGCCGTTCGGCGGGGTCGGGGCATCGGGCATGGGCGCGTACCATGGGCGCCACGGCTTCGAGCGTTTTTCGCAGCTGCGTCCGGTGTTCTCCAAGACGGCCGTGATCGACACGCTCAGGGCCGTGTATCCGCCCTACACCTGGGCCAAGAACAAGATCATCGGCAAGCTGCTTTAGGCGCGAACGCCCTGGACAGGGCGGGGGACCGGTTCCACCGCATCGTTGCGGTGGAACCGGTCCCCGGTTAATCCCGGCCCTCGGGGGCGCTGTCGCTACTTCTTTGCTGTCAACGCATCGACGAAGGCCTGGTTTTCGGTGATCCATTTGTCGACGATTGGTGCGTAGTTCTTGGTTTCACCGCTGTTGAACATGGCATTTTCAAGTGAGAACAAGTGTTCGTCGTCCATCTTGAAGGAGGCCATCCATTCGGTCAGCATCGGGAAATCCGTCTTGAAGTCCTTCTTGCCGTAGGTGTGGATCTTCTCGGCGGTGCCAAGCGTTCCCTTGGGGTCCTCGAGGTCGACGATCGGGAATGCGGCATAGGCCCAGTGCGGGCGCCACAGCGTGACCGCGATGTTGTCCCCGGAATCGGTGGCCTTCTTGAGTTCCGTCAGCATGGCGGCGGTCGAGGATGTCACGAAGTCCATCTTTTGCAAGCCGTACTGGGGGATTACCCGGTCGGTCACCGCCTTGGTCAGGCCGGCACCGGGCTCGATGCCCACGATCCGGTTGTCGAACTCCCCGGCCTTGGCCGCCAGCTCATCGAGCGAGGTCACGCCTGAGGATTCGTTCACGGCGACGGTCAGTTTCGCGTCGTCGTACCAGGTGCCGAGTTCGGTGATCTTGTCGCCGAACGTCTCCATGTAGCTGGCGTGGGTTTCCGGTAACCACACGTCCATGGCCATGTCCAAGTCGCCGGAGGCCATGCCGGAGAAGACCGGGGCGACATCAGCGGTGGTTAACGTCACATCGTAGCCCTTGGAGTCCAAGATGCGTTCCCACAGGTGCGAGGCGGCAAGCCCCTCGTCCCAGCCCGCGAAGACGCCGATAGTGACTTTTTCCTTGTCGCCGTTGCCCGGGCCCGAGGATGCGGCCATGTCGTTATTGGTGGCTCCGCCACCACAGGCGGTCAGTGCCAAGGCCGATGCGGCGGCCAGGGCGATCAAGGAGGTGAATCTCTTCATCATGGTGGTTCCTTTCTTGGCATCCGGGGGTGTTGCCGGATGCCCGTGCGGGATGGGGTTAGACGTGTACTGCCTTCTTGGCACCGCCCAGCGAGGCTGTGATGCGGTCAAGGAAGATGGCTAGGATGACCACCGATAGTCCGGACTCGACACCGAGGGGAGTATTGAGACCGGTCAGCGCCTGGTAGACGGCCCCGCCCAGGCCGCCGGCGCCGACCATTCCGGCGATGACGACCATGGATAGGGAGAGCATGATGATCTGATTGATGCCGGCCATGATGGTCGGCAACGCCAGCGGGAACTGGATCTGGCGCAGGATCCGCATCGGTGAGGCACCGAAGGCCTGACCGGCCTCCACCACCTCGGCCTCGACGCTGCGGATGCCCAGCTCGGTGAACCGCGCACCGGGAGCCAGCGCGAAGACCACCGTTGCCACGATGCCGGGGACCGGCCCGATGCCCAGCAAGAGCAATACCGGAATCAGGTAGACGAAGGCCGGCATCGTCTGTAGGAAGTCCATGATCGGTTTGACGATGGCCGAGACCGCATTGACCTTTGCCGCCAGGATGCCCAGCGGAACGCTTAACAGGATCGCCACGATGCTTGCCACCAGGACGAGTGCCAGCGATTGCATCGAATTTTCCCACTGGTCCATTCCGTAGATGACCGCCAGGCCGATGGCGCTTCCGATGGCCAGCTTCACCCCCTTAGCCCAGAAGGCAAGTGCCACCAGGACGATGATGACTGCCCAGAACGGAGGGGTGATCAACACCCAGGCCAGGGAATCGTACGCGGTCTGGAAAACGGCCTTGATGACGTTGAAGAGTCCCGCGAGGTTTTCTATCACCCATTCGAGGACCGAGTCGGCCCATTCGCCCACGGGGATGCGGAAGGAATCAGAGGCCAGGATCACCATCTGGTTCATGCCGGATCTCCGCCTTCCAGCATTGCCGCGTCAAAGACCGGTGGACCGGTCGCGGCCCTTCGGGATCCGTTGTCGTTTCCGGCCGTCTGTCCGGATGCGACGATGGACATCGCATTGGTCGAGGAGGGAACGTTGCCCAGGGCCGCCAGTAGCGTGGCCCTGGCGACGGCGCCGACCAAGCGGTCTTCGGAGTCGACAACCGGAAGCGGGGTGGAGCTTTCCACGGCACGGCCGAAGAGATCGTTCAATGCAGTGTCCTTCGAGACCGCATCGGCCTCCCGGGTGAGGATCAGGGCCAGGTCGGAGCCGCCGCCGTCGATCAGGGCCATGGTTTCGCGGTCGGTGACGATGCCGCGGAACCGATGTTGGCGGTCGATGACAAAGGCCCCGGAGGTCTGCTGCTGGCGCATGGTCAACAGGGCTGCGCGCGCGCCACCGTGGAGGGTGACCACTGCCCGCGGGTTTTCCATGACGGTTCCTGCCGTGAGCACACGGGTCCGGTCGACATCCCTGATGAAGGCAGCAACGTAGTCGTTGGCCGGGTGGGTGAGGATGTCATCGGGGGTGCCGATCTGGACTATCTCCCCGTCCTTCATGACGGCGATACGGTCCCCGAGGAACATTGCCTCATTCAAGTCGTGGGTGATGAAGATGATGGTCTTGCCCAGGTCTGCCTGCAGGGAAACGAGCTGGACCTGCATGTCGCGGCGGATTAGCGGATCCAATGCAGAGAAAGCCTCGTCCATGAGCAGGATGTCGGTTTCGGCGCACAGGGCCCGGGCCAGGCCCACGCGCTGCTTCATGCCGCCGGAAAGCTGGTCGGGGTATTTGGCACCCCACCCTGCCAGCCCGACGGTTTCCAACATGGTCGTCGCGCGTTCGGTGCGTTCCTGGTTGCCGACGCCCTGGATCTCCAGCCCGTAGGCCGCGTTCTCCAGAACCGTGCGGTGCGGCAACAGTGCGAAGTGCTGGAAGACCATCGAGATGCTCTTCTGGCGAACATTGCGCAGCTGCTTGCCGGTGATCCGCGCGATGTCGGTATCGCCGATGAGGACCGATCCGCTGGTCATCGGCAGCAGGCCGTTGAGCATCCGGATCAGCGTTGATTTTCCGGAGCCGGACAGGCCCATGACCACGAAGATCTCACCCGGGAAGACCTCGAAGCTTGCATCGATGACGGCCGCGGTGCCGAGCGGCTCGACATCCTTGCGGGTTTGCCCGGCCTTCAGCGCCTTGACGGCTTCCTGGGGACGGCGCCCGAAGACCTTGAATGCATTTTCCACCCGCAGTGCCGGGGCTGACTGCGTTGTCATCGGCTTCATTCGATCCCTCCACGCACCTTCCGGGGAGTTCCCGTGGCGCGATTTGTGCATCGTGGATCCCGGTGGTCGGCAATGCCCGGAGAAGGAGGGAAAAGCCAACCGTCGGAACTTTGACCCCACGCTAACAGCACGCAATTTCGTTCAGGGCGATATTGGGCCCCGGCAGCGCCTTTCTGGACGCTCCCGGGGCGCATATATGACCAATACACCCACGTCAGAACGTAGATTGTGATACGTTACGACATTGTGATACTTAAGTTTAATTGTGACTTGTAACACATTGATATACGAGCTCTTCCGCGCTCAGCCGATCACCGAATCGACCAGCGCCTTGGCCTCGGACTGGACCAGGGCCAGATGCTCGGGACCGCGGAACGACTCGGCATAGATCTTGTACACGTCCTCGGTACCCGAGGGGCGCGCGGCGAACCAGGCGTTGGCCGTGGTGACCTTCAGCCCTCCGATCGGAGCCCCGTTGCCCGGGGCCTCGGTCAGTCTGGCAGTGATCTCCTCCCCGGCCAGCGTCGTTGCCGTGACGTCGGCTGCCGACAGCCCGGCCAGCGCCGCCTTCTGCGCCGGGGTGGCCGGCGCATCGATGCGCGCATAGGCCGGGGCGCCGTGTTCAGCGGTCAATCCGGCATAGCGAAGGCTCGGCGAGCGGCCGGTGACCGCCGTGATTTCGGCACCGAGCAGCGACAGCAGGATGCCGTCCTTGTCGGTGGTCCAGGGTGATCCGTCGAAGCGCACGAAGCTGGCGCCAGCCGATTCCTCCCCGCCGAAGACCCCGCTGCCATCCAGCAGGCCGGGCACGAACCACTTGAATCCGACCGGGACCTCGAACAGCTTCCGGCCCAGTGATGCGGCGACCCGATCGATCATCGAGGAGGAGACCAGCGTCTTGCCGACCCCGGCACCGATGGGCCACAGCGGCCGGTTCCGGTAGAGGTAGTCGATGGCCACCGCCAGGTAGTGGTTCGGGTTCATCAGCCCGGCATCGGGGGTGACTATCCCGTGCCGGTCCGCATCCGCATCGTTTCCGGTGGCCAGATCGAAGTCGTGACGGCGGGAAATCAACGAGGCCATGGCGTACGGGGAGGAACAATCCATCCTGATCTTTTCGTCCCAGTCCAGGCTCATGAAACCGAAACGTGGGTCCACCTCGGGGTTCACCACGCTCAGGTCCAGCCGGTGGGTCTCGGCGATCGCTCCCCAGTAATCAACAGAAGCCCCGCCCATCGGGTCGGCTCCAATGCGCACGCCCGCGGCCCGGATCGCATCCAGGTCCAGCACCGAGGGCAGGTCGCCCACGTAGGCAGCCATGAAGTCGTGGCTTCCGATGGCCCCGGACAGTCGGGCCGCTGCCAGTTGCCGGCGTTTAACCCCGCAGAGCCCGGCCTCGAGCAGCTCATTGGCCCGGTCAGCGATCCAGCCGGTGGCCTCCGAATCGGCGGGTCCCCCGTGCGGCGGGTTGTATTTGAAGCCACCGTCGGCCGGAGGATTGTGCGACGGTGTGACCACGATGCCGTCGGCCCGCGCGGCACCGGCCACGGCGTTGTGGCACAGGATGGCGTGGCTGACGGCCGGGGTGGGGGTCCATCCGTTGCGGGCATCGGCGAGCACCCTGACCCCGTTGCCTGCCAGCACCTCGAGCGCCGTGTCCTGGGCCGGGCCGGAGAGGGCATGGGTGTCCTTGCCGATGAACAGCGGGCCGGTGATCCCGGCGCGGGTGCGGTAGTCCACGATCGCCTGGGTGGTCGCCGCGATGTGGTCCTCGTTGAAGGAGGCCCTCAACGAGCTGCCGCGGTGGCCCGAGGTGCCGAAGGCAACGCGTTGGTCGGCTTGGCCGGGATCCGGATGGACGTCGAAGTAGGCGCCGAGCAGCGCATCGATGTCGACGAGGTCCTGGGGGAGGGCACGGGTGCCCGCACGATTTTCGGTCATGTCACCAGCTTGTCAGAAAACCCTGACGTGGGCCGGTTGGTTTCGGACAAATGGCGGCGGGCCGGCGTCCCGTCCCCGAAGGGAGGGGACGCCGGCCCGCCGCGTGCCTTGGCGGGTCCTAGCGGACCGAACCCATCAGCTTCTTGAGCATCGGCGCGCAGGCGGCCAGTGCGATCGACAGCACGATGGCCGTGCCGCCCAAGGCCAGGAAGTACGGGATCTCATTGCCCGGGACGTAGTACCCGGCCAGAATGCCGGCCAGGGTGGTGCCCAGGGAGATCGAGAGGAAGAACAGTGCCACCATTTGGGTTCCGAAGGCCGCCGGGGCGAGCTTCGTGGTCACCGACTGGCCGATCGGGCTCAGTAGCAGTTCCGCCAGGGTGCACAGGAACAGGATGCCGACCAGGGCCATCAACGGGGTCTTTTCCAGCGATTCGAGCGGGATGAAGGTCAGGAAGGCGAGGCCGACGATGGCCAGCGATAACGAGAACTTGATCGCGGTGCCCGGCTGCCGGGTACCCAGCTTCGTCCAGAGCGCAGCGAACACCCCAGCCAGCACGATGATGAACACCGGGTTGATCGACTGTACCCAGCTGGCCGGCATTTCCCAGCCGAAGATGGTGCGGTCCAGGCGTTCCTCGGAGTACACGGCAATGAACGTGAACTGCTGCTGGTACAGGGCCCAGAAGGCGGCGGAGGCGATGTACAGCGGGATGAAGGCAAACACCTGACGGCGTTCGGTGTGGGTGACGCGCGTGGAGGAGAGGATAACCCAGAAGTAGATGATGGTGCAGAGAATGACCACGACGGCAATCGTATTGGCCAGGTTCTCTACCTTGATCCACCCCAGGAGGAAAACTGCGGCGAGGCCGACGACGCCGGCCAGGAAGAATCCGGCGTAGCGCGGGCGCTTGTCGACGGGCAGCGGGTTGGCCACATGGTGGACCGATGCCGGGAGGTTCTTGCGGCCCATCGTGTAGATGGTCAGGCCCAAGGCCATGCCGATCGCCGCAGCGCCGAAGCCGATGTGGAAGCCGAGCGTCTGCTGGAGGAACCCGGTGAGCAGCGGGCCAAGGAGCCCGCCGACGTTCACGCCCATGTAGAAGATGGAGAATCCGGCATCGCGCCGGGTGTCTTCCTTCGTGTAAAGCGAGCCGACCAATGCCGTGGCATTGGCCTTCAGCCCGCCGGAGCCCACTGCGACCAGGACAAGGCCGATGGCCAGGCCCATGCCGCCGGGGATCAGGGCCAGGGCAACGTGGCCGCCCATGATCAGGAACGCGGAGAAGTACAGGACACGCTCGGAACCGAGCAGGCGGTCAGCGACCCAAGCGCCGAGGATGGTGCTCAGGTACACGGCTCCGCCGTAGGCGCCAACCAGGCTCAGGGCGAGTTCCTTGGACAGGCCGAGACCGCCCTGCTCCACGGTGAAGTACATGTAGTAGGCCAAGATGGCCTGCATGCCGTAGAAGGAGAACCGCTCCCACATTTCCACGCTGAAAAGATTCGAGAGAGTTCGAGGATGTCCAAAGAAACCTGTGTTCTTCGCGTCCACGGACCCGGTGGTGATCGTCATAATTCATATTTTCCGCCTGATTGGCGAATATCTCACACTTATTAGATGTGCATCACATTCGCGCAAGTTGGGCGGCGACGGCCAAAAGCAGAGCTTCGGATCCCTTCCGGCCGATGAGCTGGACACCCATCGAGAGCCCGCCGGCCGTCCGCAGCGTCGGGATGACCAGCGCCGGAAGGCCGGCGACATTCACCATCGAGGTGAAGGGCGTGTATTGGCACTGGAGCATGTAATCGGTGTCCGCGTCGTGGGACAGGTAGTGTCCCACCGGCGGTGGCAGCGTGGCCATGGCCGGCGTCAGCACCAGATCGTAGCGACCCCACTGGGTGCGGAAATCCTCGGCGATCTCCCGCAACACGGTGGCCGCCTCGAAGTTGGCCTGCGGGGCGCGGGCAAGCGCGCGTTCGCGGAAAGAGCGCGCCAGTGCGGTTAATTTTCCAGCTCCGCCCGCTGGCAGCGGAGCGGCGCCAAGCCCGGCGGTCCAGATCGTCGAGAAGGCCTCGGGGTATCGGGGGTCGTAGTGGAACGCGGCTTCCTCGGTGTGGTGGCCAGCCGCTCCCAGCCGTGCCGTGCCCGATGCCAGGGCCCGATGAGCCTCCGGCGCCAACGGGATCGGGTAGGTCGTGGCGAAGGGGGATGCCAAGGAGATGCCGATGCGCAGCCCCTGCAGTGCGTCCAGTTCCCGCTCGCCCAGCGCAGAGAGGTAGCCCTCCTGCGGATCCCCTGTCATGGCATCAAGCAACATTGCCGCATCGCCAGCCGCATGCGCCAGCGGGCCGGAGACGGTCAGCTTCGGTGCTCCGAAGGCATCGGTTCTTCCCTCGCGCACGTCGGTGGGCACGGTTCCCAGTCCCGGCTTCAGCCCGATCAGTCCACATGCCGAAGCAGGAATGCGTACCGAGCCACCGCCGTCGTTCCCCGGTCCGACGGGCAGCATGCCCGAAGCGACGGCCGCCGCGCTGCCGCCGCTGGACCCGCCCGCTGAGCGCGAGGGGTCCAGCGGATTGCGGGCCGGGGCGCTGATGAGGTTCTCCGAATGGCAGCTGAGTCCGAATTCCGGGACCTGGGTCTTGCCCAAACACACTGCCCCGGCGGCCGAAAGCAGTGCCACCAGGGGGTCGTCGCGCTCGGCGGGCGCCGGTTTCATGGCGGCCGTGCCGTAACTGGTGGGTACCCCGGCCACATCCAACAGGTCCTTGTAGGCCAGTGGCATCCCGTGCAACGTCGGGAGTGGATTCCCGGCCCGCAGTATGGAGCCGCGGCGCTCATCGGCGGCCGCGGCCGATTTCAGCGCGGATTCGGCGGTGATCGTGATGAAGCTGCCTAGCGTCGGGTTCAGTTCGGTGATGCGGTCCAGGAAGTACGTGGTGGCCTCCCGGGCAGAAACGTGTCCGTTGGCCAGTGCAGCGCGCAGTTCGGTGGCGGCCAGCTGCGAAATTTCAGTCATGCTCGGATCATCCCATTGTGGCGGACTTCCTGCACGTCTGGCCGCTTCATCTTCGGCCCCCGCGGGTCCCCCCGGTTATAGGCTTGAGGCAAAACCCCGGTGTCGCAGTATGAAGGGACGCAACATGGATGGCTTGGAAATAGTAGGCGTCAGCGAGATCCCGCAGGACGCCATGATCGTGGACGTGCGCGAGGACTATGAATGGAACGAGGGCCACGCCTTGGGCGCGGTTCACATTCCGATGGCCGATCTGCCCGCGCGCATCGACGAGCTGGATCCCGATGAAGACACCTATGTGATGTGCCGGACCAGTGGGCGTTCACTGCACGCCGCTGCCTGGCTCCTCGATCAGGGGTACAGCATCTTCGTGGTCGGCGGCGGCGCCGGCGCGTGGATGGAAGCAGGCCTTCCCATGGCCTCCGAAAACGACCAGGAGCCTAACGTCCGATGATCTATACCTATTTGGGCCCAGCCGGAACCTTCACCGAGGCTGCCCTGCTGCAGGTTCCGGGGGCAGCACAGGCCACCCGAGTGCCCTCCACCAACGTCAACACGGCATTGGAGATGGTCCGGTGCGGCGAGGCGGACGCTGCCATGGTCCCGATCGAAAACTCGGTCGAGGGCGGCGTCTCGGCGACCCTAGACGCCATTGCCACGGGCGAACCGCTGCAGATCCTGGCCGAGGTGCTGGTCCCGATCACCTTCGTACTGACGGTCCGCGAGGGAGTGGAATCACTGGCACAGATCCGGACGGTGGCCACGCACGGGCACGCCTGGGCGCAATGCCGCGGGTGGGCCGAGAAGAATATTCCGAAAGCGGAATTTGTTCCGGCCTCGTCCACGGCTGCCGGAGCGCTGGGGCTGCTTGATCCGCTGGCCCACCACGATGCGGCGATTTCCTCGCCGCTCGTCGCGGCCGAGGAAAACCTGCGCGTGCTGGCCGGTCCGGTGGAGGACAACGCCGGTGCGGTGACCCGCTTCGTACTGGTCGGCAAGCCTGGCCCTATTCCCGAACCGACCGGCAATGACAAGACCACGGTGATCCTGCCGTTGGCCGAGGACCGGCCCGGTGCGCTGATGGAGATCCTCGAGCAGTTCGTGGTGCGCGGGGTCAACCTCAGCCGCATTGAATCCCGCCCCACCGGCGAAGGGCTCGGGCACTACTTCTTCTCGGTGGACGTCGAGGGCCATCTGGCACAGGCGCGGATCGCCGACGCGCTCACAGGGCTGCACCGGGTCTGCCCGGACCTGCGCTTCCTGGGATCATACCCGGCCGCCGGAGGCCTCGTCACGACGGTGGACGACCACACGTCGGATAAGGCCTTCGCCAGGGCCAACGCCTGGGTCGCGGGGCTGCGGGGCAACCTGGGCAGTTAGCCGGATCCGTTGCTCAGATCCCGTCAAGCCGGCCCAGGCGCATCCTGATCGATGCCGGCTTCACGGTGACTGTCAGCCCGTTCACCAGCCCGGTCGGGTCCCCGTCGATCTGGGTGTTCATCGGCTCGTGGCAGCGCAGCGAGAGCGACGCCGTGGGGTAGAAACCCATCTGCGGGATCGATCCCCGATGACGGAAGGTGGTCTTCAGCAGGATCCAGACCCAGCCGGCCACGCTGCGCGGGCTGAGCACCACCACGTCGAGCAGCCCGTCATCGACCCGGGCGTCGGGCACCAGGTCCAGGCCCTGCAGCTTGCCGCAATTGGCAAAGAGTACCGAGCGGACGCTACGCGTCTGTTCCGGGGCGCCGTCCAAGGCGATGGAGATCTTCTTCCGCTTGCCCGGGAGGTGCCGGAAGCCGGCTTCCGAGTATGCGAGCCAGCCGACCTTGGCCTTGAGCCCCTCGTCGGTGTCGTCCATGATGTCGGCATCGGAGCCGATGCCGGCGATGACCAAGAAGGTGTGCTCGACGCGTTTCCCGTCCGTCTGTTCCAGCTCGATCAGCCCGGTGTCGATGAGGCGCACCGCGCCGGTCACCGCATCGAAGGCGGCCGCCAAGGGATCATCGAGCGGAATTTCGAGGTTCCTGGCCAACAAGTTCCCGGTGCCCAGCGGAATGATGCCCAAGGACGCCGTCCCGTGCACCAGCGATTCGGCCACGGCGCGCACCGTCCCGTCCCCGCCTGCGGCGATGACCAGGTCGCAGCCGGCTTCGAGGGCCCTGAGCGCAGCATCGCGCCCTGCGTCTTCGGGCGTGGTTTCGAAGATCAACGGTGCCGGGATTCCGGCCTCGGCGCAGACGTGGAGCACGGCGGCGGCCGCCGCTCCGGTGCCCGCCTTGGTCGGGTTCAGCACCACGGCTACCTTGCGTGCTGTCGATTCCCCTCCGGCGCGCGGCAGCTTCGAGGTGGGTCGGTTCCGGTTGGCGAGCTTGCGTACGGAGAACCAGCTGACCGCGGCGGTGATGCCCGCGACGGCCGACAGGAGCAACGCAATGAGGCGATTCCTTGGCATGATGCACCCACACT
This sequence comes from Paeniglutamicibacter cryotolerans, assembly GCF_014190875.1. Lineage (NCBI taxonomy): Bacteria > Bacillati > Actinomycetota > Actinomycetes > Micrococcales > Micrococcaceae > Paeniglutamicibacter > Paeniglutamicibacter cryotolerans. The sequence continues at coordinate 1,198,958 of NZ_JACHVS010000001.1, forward strand.
AACCGGGATTCGATACGCTTGTGGGGTGATCGACGTAAAAGAACTCAGCGAGAATCCTGATTTGTTCCGTGCCTCGCAGCGGGACCGTGGGGCCGACGAATCCGTGGTTGACCGGATTATCGCCGCGGATGCGCTTCGACGCGAGTCGATTGCCGCCTTCGAGGCGCTGCGCGCGGAGCAGAAGATCTTCTCCAAGAAGGTCGGCGCCGCCAAGGGCGAGGAGAAGGCCGCGTTGCTGGCCGAGGTCAAGGACCTCTCCGCCAACGTGAAGGCCGCCGAGGCCGCCTCCAACGCGGCCCAGGCCGAACTCACTGCCCTGGCGCGCTCGGTGCCGAACCTGATCCAGGAGGGTGCTCCGGCCGGTGGCGAAGACGACTTTACCGTCGTCAAGATCGTGGGTACTCCGCGTGACTTCGCCGCCGAGGGCTTCGAACCCCGCGACCACCTGGAACTGGGCGAACTGCTCGGCGCCATCGACATGGAACGCGGCGCCAAGGTCTCCGGATCGCGCTTCTACTTCCTCAAGGGCGTCGGCGCACGGCTCGAAATCGCGCTGATGAACATGGCATTGGAGCAGTCGTTGCAGAACGGCTTCATCCCGATGATCACCCCGACCCTGGTGCGTCCTGAGACCATGCAGGGCACCGGATTCGACGTCGCCCACGACGACGAGATCTATAAGCTCGAGCGCGACGACATGTACCTCGTCGGTACCTCCGAGGTGGCCTTGGCCGGCTATCACGCTGAGGAGATCCTTGACCTGTCAGACGGTCCGACCCGCTATGCCGGTTGGAGCTCCTGCTACCGCCGCGAGGCCGGTTCCGCAGGCAAGGACACCCGCGGCATCATCCGCGTGCACCAGTTCAACAAGCTGGAAATGTTCGTTTACTGCCCGGTGGAGCAGGCGGCCGAGGAACACCAGCGCCTGCTGGCCTGGGAAGAGGAAATGCTGGCCAAGGTCGAGCTGCCCTACCGGGTGATCGATACGGCCGCCGGTGACTTGGGCATGAGTGCCGCACGCAAGTTCGACTGCGAGGCATGGGTCCCGACCCAGGGCGACTACCGCGAACTGACGTCAACCTCGAACTGCACCACGTTCCAGGCGCGTCGCCTGAACATCCGGGAACGAGAGATCGACGCCGAAGGCAAGCCGGGCAAGACCCGCTCCGTCGCGACACTCAATGGCACCCTAGCCACGACCCGCTGGATCGTCGCCATCCTGGAGCACCACCAGAACCCGGACGGCTCGGTCAACGTGCCCGTCGCACTGCGCCCGTACTTGGGCGGCATGGAAGTCCTGCCGGTCCTCTAGGCGGCAGCAGGGCACGAGCCGGCCCGGCCCGGATCCGTCAGCGGCGGATCCGGACCGGGCCGTTGCGTTTGACGCGGGTTCGGGGGGGGGGGGGGGGGGGGGGGTCGCCCGGAATTCACCTCCCGCGTGACCGGCATCATGCGCTTTTATCGCCCAGTGGTGGTCTACTGGATGAATGACAGTGATGACAAGGACCGGCATCGAAGACCGGCAAGAAGACAACAAGATCATGGTGTGCCTGGACGTCGATGGCACCCTGGTGGACCACGACGGGGCCATGAGCCCGGCAGTGAAGGAAGCGGCCCACGCGGTCGTCGCGGCGGGCCACGAGGTGGTCATCTCGACCGGCCGTTCGCTCGGTGCGACCCTGCCGGTGATCAGGATCCTGGGCATCGAGAGCGGCTATGCCGTCTGCTGCAACGGCGGCATCACGGTACGCATCGACATGGGCCTGCCCGATGGCTACGAGGTCATCGACCGGCGCACCTTCGACCCGGCCCCCGCGCTGATCGCCCTGCGCCAGGCCCTGCCCACGGCCAAGTACGCGCTGGAAGACAACCACGGCAACTTCCTCTCCACCTCCCGCTTCCAAGATGCAAGCTTTGGCGTCGTGGCTCAGGCCGTGGACTTCGAAAAAATGCTGGCGGCCACCGCGGTGCGTCTGGTGGTCTTCTCCACCGACTCCACGGCCGAGGAATTCGGTGAGGCGGTCGCCGCCATCGGGCTGCACGGGGTTACCTACTCGGTCGGGTGGACGGCCTGGTTGGATATCGCAGCCGAGGGAGTCTCCAAGGCCAGTGCGCTGGAGATGCTGCGCGAACAACTGGGCTTCGAGGTGGCAGATACGCTCGCCGTGGGCGACGGGCGCAACGACATCGAAATGCTCGGCTGGGCCGGGCGGGGCGTGGCCATGGGCCAGGCCCCCGACGAGGTCAAGGCGGCAGCCGACGAGGTCACCGACTCGGTAGATCAGGACGGGCTGGTCCTCGTGCTCGCCGGGCTTCCGGTTCCCGCCCTTTAGGCTTCCGAAGCGGAATCCGGCCAGGGAGCCATGTCCCCGCGCCGATGCAGCCAACCCAGTACGGCCTGGCCCTGCCGCAGTTGAAACGCGCGCAGCGTCGGCAGCCCCGGCGAACACCACGTGGGTGGAGAGCCAGGGCTCCGGATCGGACCCCGCATCAAGCGTCGCTGCATTGACCAGCAGGCTCAGCGCATCGAACCAGGCCGGAGCGCGGCAGGCATGGGGCCAATCAACGAGGATCATGTTCCCTGCGGCGTCGACAAGCATGTTGTCGGCGCGCGAGTCGGCATGCACCAGGTGCCCGCCGGACAATGCCGCGGTCGACCGGGCAGCCAGCGCAGCCAGGACCCGCAGTCCATCGGTGTCCCGGGCACCCGGCGCCGGATCATTCAGCAGGCGTTCCCACCCGGCAGGCAACGGGCCGTGGCTCTGGGCCGCAGCGGGAAGGAAACCCGGAACCAGCCCCGGGTCGATCGCTGCAAGCCGCCCGAGTGCATCAAGTGCAGCTTCGAGCTGGGCCGGATGCCACGGCGAATCAGGGTGTCCGCCGTCAATGTCCGCGAAGGCCAGGGCCACCCAGCCCGCTTCTTCCACGAAGCCCAGGAAGGCCGGATAGCGCCGCGCTACACGGCCGCTTCGCGCCGGTGTAGCGCGGCGCTATCCGGGTGCGCTGCGGAATCCACCGCCTTGATGAATGCCCTGCGGCCCGATGCCAGTGTGCCCCCAACTGCGCTGCCAGGGGAAAAGCCGCCGCCGCAGGCCTCGGGCAGCAGTGAGAGGGGGAGGAGCAGGTTGAGCACGGTGCGTTGGAACATCAGCCAGCAACCGCGCCACTCACCCGGAGTGGTGCCGTCCTCCAACCGCACCAGCCGGGTGCCGGCGACAACCGCACCAGCCGGGTGCCGGCGACAAGCGCGCCGGGCGTGTGTCCGGCGAAGCACGCGAATCCGAGCAGCCAGGGCAATGGCCACGCCCCACCCCGCGGCAGTGCCGTGGTGCATCAGCGCCCACGCGATTGGCATCCAGTGCACCTGCATGCCTTCGCTCCTGTCGGCGAAGGTCGAGACAACCTGGGGCGGTATCTGGCCATCGGGGCCTCGTCGGCAGGCGTCGGCTTCTTCGATGTCGGTGCGGGAGCAAGCGGGGGCATGCCAGCAAGTCTTACCTGGTGCCCGAGCGACCCGCTACGAGGCATGGGGTCGGCTCCCGGGGGTCAGGGGCGCCAGGTTCCGTTACGCAGTGAGGCGGTGCGGCGCGGGTTGATGCTCACGTGGAACCTGCGGATCCAGCCCGTGTCGAAGGATCCGTTGATTGCTACGCTGACCATCCATAAGGCTGCGAGCGGGACCATGATGGTGCGTTGGAACATCAGCCATCCGCCCCGCCAGAATCCGGGGGCCCGGCCGTTGCCGATCCGCACCAGGCGGGTTCCGCAGATCAGCGATCCGGGCGTATATCCACTGAAGCACAGGAAACCCAGCAGCCAGGGAACGCTGAGACCGGTGAGGGCGAGGAGGAGCCAGGCTTCGTCGTTGCCTACGGCCTGGGACGAGCTGGCGGCCCCCAGCAGCGCGACGGCGATGCCGAAAACGATGAGGGTGTCCACAAGCCAGGCCAGCGTGATCCAACCCCAGTGGGGTTGGAAGCCCCAGCTGCCGTCGGCGAATTGTGTTGGTTCCCCGGGGTGGTAACCGGCCATGGGGATGGCGGCCTTCCTCGCCTTGGGCTGCTTCGTCGATGTCGATGTCGACGGTGGTGGTGGTGGTGGTGGAGCAGGAAGGGAAGTCACTCGTTAAGTTTCGCACGACGTGGAGGTCCGGACCCACCCGCAACCATTTAGTCGAATTGATATTTAAAATTCGACCGGGTCGACGCCCGGAGCTGGGCCGATGCGGAAACTGTAGGCTTGAAACCATGAAATCCCGTCTTTTGGCCCTGGTCCTCGCAGCGGTTGCGCTGGCCTTGGCCGGCTGCTCCACCGAGGCCCAATGCGGCACCGGAGCCTCCAGCCCCCAACGTGCGGCCACGGAACTGGTGGCCGCGGCCTTGGCCGGCAACCAGGCCGAGGTCTGCAAGCTGACCAGTCCAGGGGGGCCCGAAGAGGTTGCGGCCGAATTCGGCCGGCTCACCGCGGAACTGAAGTCGGCCGGTGCGGACCGGGACTTCACCTTGAAGCAGGTTCCCGGCTCGGAGAAGGGGCGCTGGTCGAAACTGGAACTGAGCGGCCCCGGCCCCGGATCACCGCTGTCATTCGACGTGTTCCGGAACGGCGAGAACTACACGATCGGCTGGTTGGAATACCGCCAGTTGCCTCTGCCCTCGGCCACGTAGTGGCCTCGGCTGATCGTCAGCCCAGCTTCTCTCGCAGGAACCGGATCATCGTGTCCATGAGGACGGTGCTGTTCCAAGCGGCCTTCGGCGAACCGTGGCCGGCGTTCGGCAGCACATAGCGGGTACTGGGTACCCCGGCGGCAAGCAGCGCATCTTGCAGGATCCGGGTCTGGCTAGGGGACACCGTCTTGTCCTTGGCCCCATGGAACATCAGGAACGGAGGGTCCCCGGCGCTCGCGTAGGTCAGTGGGCTGGCCGCGGCCGCCGCTGCCGGGTCCTCGGCCAGCGCCTTGGTGCTTCCCGGTCCGAACAGCCACAGGGCGTGGGGGCTACCGGCCGCGCCCTTGACCGCCCGGGTTGCGGCATCGAAGTCGGCTGCCACCCGGGGCAAATCCGATGTGCCGTAGACGTCGATGACGGCGTCCACGCTGCTGTCCTGGTCCAGGTTCCCGCCCGCTTCGAAGCGTTCGACCCCACCGGTGGTTCCGGCCATGGCGGCCATGTAACCGCCGGCGGATTCGCCCCACACGGCCACCCGTTCCGGGTCGATGGACAGCTCCGCAGCATGGGCGCGCAAATAGCGGATGGCGGCCTTCACGTCCCTCACGCCCTCGAGATAGGAGGCGCCATCGGTCACAGTACGGTATTTGACGCTTGCCACCACGAATCCGGCCTCGGCCAGATAGGTCCGCCGGGGCAGCGCCGCCGTCCTATTCGCGTAGAGGAAGCCGCCGCCGGGAAGGTACACGACCAGCGGCTTGGGCCCGGGCGAGTCGGGTACCAGCAGGTCAAATTCCAGGTCGAACCGGCCGGCGGCACCGATCCCGGGGGAGGAGTAGACGATGTCGGTAAAGCTGCGCACCGGTGTCCTGCCGCAGGGCAGCGATGCCTTGGCCGAGGTGTCCGGGCACTGGATGCCCGCGGGGAGTTCCGAAGCGGTGGCCAGGGCGCTGGCGCTCAGCGGCAGGCTCAGTGCCAGTGCCACGGCCAGTGCCGCGGCTAGATGCCGGCGGATTCGCGCTCCTCGGGATCGGCCCAGGACAGCAGCCGGGCGGCGGCCGGGCGGCAGGCCCATTCCTCCACCCAATGGGAGCGGACGACCGCCTTGGATACGGCTTGGGCGGTGATGCCCAGCTCCGCGGCGACCAGCTTCTGCTGTCCGCGCACGTTGGGGGTCAGCAGGTCGAGGACGGCCCATTCGGCGTCGGTGCGCGTGGCAACGATCTGCGCGATCAGCCGCAGCACGGCCTCGGCCTCCTCCGCTGCCTGCGCATGGTCACCGGCCACCGCCAGCGGGACGCGGTCCCCGGTGTGCTGGGCCCGGGTTACGGCCCGCCTGGCATGGACCAGGGCCCGGCCCTGGGCGAATTCGACCTCGGTGGGCAGTGGCAGGTGCAGCGGTCCGACGCCGATGCCGACGTTCCAACGCCGCTCCCGCAGGGCGATCAGCACTGCGTTCACGGCGTCCACCGACCGGTCCACTACCCCGATGGCCTCGTCGCCCACGGAGCGCTGGAAATGGAGCAGGGTGGGAACCGGCTCGAGCAGGCCGATCAGTTCATCGACCCTGTCCCCGTATTCGCGGGTGTCCCGCTGGTTGATGGTCAGAACATACATCCCACCATTATTCCCCGAAACAATCACATGTGGTTGATCTGCACTGGCGGGTGGGCGGTGTCGTCGGTGTCCGAGGCGAATCCATGGTGACGATGCAGCGGCGCAGGAAGAATTGGGTGAGCGGGCCGATGGCCAGTGCGTAGGCAACGGTGCCGAGTCCCACGACGCCGCCCAGCAGCCAGCCGATGCCCAGCACCAGCACCTCGACCGATGTGCGGGCCAGTCGCAGGCTCACTCCGGTGCGCGCATGCAAACCGGTCATCAGCCCGTCCCGCGGGCCGGGGCCCAGCTGGCTGCCGATGTACAGGCCGCCGCCCAGCGCGTTGATCAACAGCGCACCGGCGAAGACGGCCAGTTGAGCCGGGAGCCCGTGGATCTCGGGGATCAGGGCCAGGGCGATGTCGGCGCTGATTCCCAGCCACACCACGTTGGCGATGGTTCCAAGGCCCGGCAGCTGCCGCAGCGGTATCCATAGCAGCAGCACGATGAACCCGAAGACGATCACCACGGTGCCCAGGCTCAGCCCGGTGCGCAGCGCCACTCCGTAGTGCAGCACGTCCCAGGGGGCGGTGCCCAGGCCGGCGCGGATGAACCCGGCCATGGCCACGCCGAAAAGCGTGAGGCCGAGGAATAGCTGGACCAGGCGGTGTGGCAGCCGGCCAGCCCGCAGCTGGGCCAGCGGCGAAAGATTGCTCAGTTCGGTGGTGCGTTGCTTCTTCATGACTCCATTCTGCGGGGTAATTGGCTTTGGGAAAAAGAGCCAATTGCGTGAGACTGGACCTCATGGGACCACCGCTGGCTCAACTGACCGCCCCCGGGCTGCGCACCATGCTGGGCGAAAATACCGGTGCGCGTCCGGCCTACGCCTGGCTCAGCGAGTCGATCCGGACGTTAGTGTCCAACGGCCGTGTGCTGCACGGAACCCGGCTGCCCAGCGAACGCGAACTCGTGCACGCGCTGGGCCTGAGCCGCACGACGGTCAGCCGGGCCTATGCCGAATTGCGCGAGCGCGGCTTCGCCGAGGCCAGGCGGGGCTCCGGCACCCAAATACGCATCCCGGGCGGGAGCGTCGGCGGCGGAGCAGAACCACTGGTCCCCGGCGGAACCGATGCCGTAGCCGGCGTCCTCGATCTCACCTGCGCCGCTCCGCTGGCCCCGGTCGGCCTGGCCGGATACTTCGAACGCGCACTGGATGAATTGCCCGGCTACATCAATGGGATGGGCTACTACCCGAACGGGCTGCCGGTGCTGCGCGAGGCCATCGCCGAGGATTATCGCCGCCGCGGCCTGCCCACCGTCCCGGAACAGGTCATCGTCACGGCCGGCGCCCTAGCCGGCATTGCCATCACCTCCCGCGCCCTGCTGGGCCCCGGTGCCCGGGTCGCCGTGGAAACGCCCACCTATCCGAACTCGGTTGCCTCACTGCGCCAGCACGGCTCACGCATCATCCCGGTCTCGCAGGTAACCGAGGGCAGCGACCTGCCCGGCATCGAAAAGGTCCTGGGCTCCAGGCAGGTGGCGGCCATGCTCGCCCTGCCCGATTTCCACAACCCCACCGGGACCTTGCTCGATGCCCCGGGGCGCGAACGCTGGGCCGCTGCGCTGCGGCGGAACTCGGTGCAGGGGATAGTCGACGAGACGAACGCCGAACTCTGGCTCGATGCCGATCCGGAACTTGCCCCGATGGCCGCCTGGAACCGGGACATCGTCACCGTTTCCAGCGCCAGCAAGACCTATTGGGGCGGGTTGCGCCTAGGTTGGATCCGGGCCCCGCACCGGGTGGCCACCGCCTTGGCCCGCGCCAAGTCGACGCTCGACCTCGGGGCTCCGGTGCTTGAACAACTCGTGCTCGCTGCCATGCTCAGGGCGCGTCCCGGGCTCGACCAGTCCACCCGGACCGGGATGCGCGAGGGCCGGGACCTGCTGCTGGCCGGACTGGCGGCCCGGCTGCCGGACTGGGAGGTGCGCCGCCCCGCCGGGGGACTCTCGCTCTGGGCCAACCTGCCGCTGCCGGCCTCGACCGCGCTGTCCCGCGAGGCCGAGGCCCGCGGCCTGCGCCTGGCCCCGGGGTCGGCCTTCGCCGTCGAATCGCACGGGCTGGAACACTGGGTGCGCATCCCCTATGCGTTGCAGGGCCCCGACCTGGAGCGGGCGCTGCCGCTGTTGGAATCGGCGTGGGCGGCCGCGGCGGCCGGGGAGCCGGCGCGGGGCCGGCCCAGGGCCTAAGCGAAAGGCCCGGCTCCGGCCCCACGAGGGGGATGGAACCGGGCCCGCCAAGGGCATGAACCGGATTCAGGGACTAGCCCTGGGCCTTGTGGCGTTCGATCGAGCGAACCAGCTCGGCCTCGGCGGCCTCGCGGCCCTCCCAGCCCTCGGCCTTGACCCACTTGCCCGGTTCCAGGTCCTTGTAGTGAAGGAAGAAGTGCTCGATTTCCTTGATCAGCCAGCCGTCGATGTCCTCGAGTTCCTGGATGTGGTCGAAGCGCTTGTCCGCAGGTACGCAGATCAGCTTGGCATCTCCACCGCCGTCATCGGTCATGTTGAACATCCCGATCGGGCGGGCATCGACGACGACGCCGGGAACCAGATCGACGCCCGGGATCCAGACCAGTGCGTCCAATGGATCGCCGTCTTCGCCCAAGGTGTCATCGAAGTAGCCGTAGTGGGTCGGGTACTGCATGGAGGTGAACAACACACGGTCCAGACGCAGGCGGTGCGTCTCGTGGTCGATCTCGTACTTGACGCGGGATCCGGTCGGGATCTCGATGGTGACATCGTGGATCATGGAGTCTCCTCGACTCTCGGGGCGAGCAGCGTACGGAACGAGGGGCATCCGAACGCCGTCTAATGTTATGGGTGCTGCGCTTAAGGTTATACGGCGTCGGCACCCAACAACGATTTCGGGGAAGAGCAATGAAGAAGTTTCCACGCGGACTGGCCGCGGTGCTGGCCGTCGTTGCCATCGGTACCGTCTTGGGCCTGCTCGCGTTGAACTTGATCCCGGTCTGGTTTGCGCCGGCCCCCGCACCGGACCCGGCTCCCATCGCGCGCCCGGAAATAGCGGTGGCGAAACCGACAGCATTGCCTCACCTTGAGCCCGATGCGCCGGCCCCCGACCCGGCCCGGCTCAAGGCGCTGCTTGACCAGGTGCTAAGGAAACCCGACGGCACCTCCTTCAGCGCAACCGTCATTGACGTGCTTGACGGGGCCACGCTGTATGAGCACGGAGGGGATCGGCCCGGCATTCCGGCCTCGAGCCTGAAGATCCTCACCGCGGTCGCCGCCACCACTGAACTGGGGCTGGAAAAGACGTTCGACACTTCGGTGGTGATGCCGGATGCCGGAACGCTCGTGCTGGTCGGCGGTGGCGACGTGCTGCTGGGCACCGGGGAATCGAGGCCCGAATCCACCGTCGGCCACGCCGGGGTCGGCACCTTGGCCAAGAAGGTCGCGGCCAAGCTCACCGAGGCACACGCCACCGGTGGCATCGACGACACGCTCAAGCTCGTGCTCGATGACTCGCTGTTCACCGGTCCGGGGCTGAACCCCGCATGGGACCAGTCGCTGATGGACACCTCGAACATCTCCGCTGTCCAGCCGCTGGCACTCTACGGCGCCCGCCGCGATGCCGGGCCCTCCTCCACGCGCGTCGATGACCCGGCGATGACGGCGGCGCAGGCCTTCGCCGACGCGCTGCGCTCAGAATTGGCGGCCACCACCGGTGCCCCGCAGCTTGCGGCGGGGATCACGCGCGGACAGTCGGACGCCGGGGACACGACGCTTGCTTCCGTCTCCTCGGCGCCACTGGGCGACACGTTGAGCTTCATGCTCCAGGTCTCGGACAACTACGTCGCCGAGGTCATGGGCCGGCTCGTGGCCATCAAGGCCGATGAACCGGGCAGCTACACCGGCGGGGCAAACGCCGTACGGCGCAGCATCGGCCGGCTGGGCATCGACATCACCGGCATGGAACTGGTCGATACCTCCGGCCTGGCCGCTACGAACCGCGTCGCCCCGCGCCAGCTGGCCCAAACGCTGGTGCTGGCAGCGACATCGGGCGTCCCGGCACTGCGTGAACTGAGCTATCAGCTGCCCCTGGCCGGTGCCACCGGAACGCTCTCGCACCGGCTGGGCGCCACCTCCACCCGCGGTCTGGTCCGGGCCAAGACCGGATCGCTGCTGGAAGTCAGCTCGCTATCCGGGCTCGTGGTGGCGGACGACGGACGACTGCTTGCCTTCTCGGTCTTCGCCAAGTCCCCGCAGCAGGTGATCGCGCCGCACAAGGACGTGCTCGATTCCTTCGCCACGGTGCTGGCAGGCTGCGGCTGCCGCTAGCGAACCCGCTTTCACTGCTGACGAAATACCGGGAAGCGTCCAGTGAAGCGTGATGTGATGGATTCCATGGACACCACATCCGCAGCACTGCGACTGATCAACTGGGACCTCGCGGCGGGCACCGCGGCCAAACTGGCCGGGGCCGGGCCGAAACTCACGTCCACCCAGATCGCACAGGTCGTCGCCGACCTGCGCATCAAGGCCGATGCATCGGTGGAACACGTCTACCGGATCACCCACCTTGAAGCCGCCAGGGACCTGCGCGACTCGGAGGTGCTAGTCGTCGACCGGGCCGGCTGGGCCCACGCGAACGTCCAGGGCTTCGAGGCCATGCTGGGCCCGGCCCTGCGCCGGCTGGCCGAGATCAAGGGGGACAAGGCGGTCGAGTCGGTTTCTGCCCTCGGCAGGGCCGTCACCGGCACGGAAATGGGTGCGATCCTGGCATTCCTCGCTTCCAAGGTGCTGGGCCAGTACGACCCCTTTGCTCCGCTGCTGCGCCCCGGGATCCCCGCCGGGGGCCGGCTGCTGCTGGTGGCGCCGAACATCGTGGAAATCGAGCGCGAACTCGCGGTGGACGCGGACGACTTCAGGCTCTGGGTCTGCCTGCATGAACAGACTCACCGCGTGCAATTCGCGGCGGCACCGTGGCTGCGCGAACACCTGCGCGACAACGTCGCCGAGCTGGTCGCCTCGATGATGGGCGGGAACGATTCGGCCTCGCTACTCGAGCGGATCAGGGACGCGGCACGAAGCCTCGGCGAGGCGCCCTCGGTGGAGGGCTCCGGCCCCGGGGACACCGGCGGGCTGCTGGCCAAGATCCAGGGACCGGAGGAGAAGGCCATTCTCAGCCATGTCACTGCCGTGATGAGCCTGCTCGAGGGGCACGCAAACGTGGTCATGGACGGGATCGACGCCTCCGTCGTACCCACGGTGCGGACCATCAGGCAGCGCTTCGGTGGCCGCGGAAAATCCCGCGGTGCAATCGAGAAGTGGTTCAGGAAGCTGTTGGGGCTCGATGCCAAGATGCGCCAGTACTCCGACGGCCAGGCCTTCGTGAACCAGGTGGTTGCGGAGATCGGCATGGAGGGCTTCAACGCAGTCTGGGAGAAGGCCGAGAACCTTCCTACCGAACACGAGCTGCACCACCCCTCGGACTGGGTCCGGCGCATGTCCGGTGCACCGGCCGACGCCGGCCTCTAGGGGCAACGGGGATGGGAGGACACCTGCCGGCGGCCCTTGCTGCAGCCCGCAACGCGATCAGGTCCGCCGTTCCGCGCGGTGCCAGCGTGCTGGTCGCCTGTTCCGGGGGCGCAGATTCGTTGGCGCTGGCCACTTCGGCGGCCTTCCTGGCCCGCAAGGGTTACCTGGACGCCGGTGCAGTCATCGTGGATCACGGGCTGCAGGAACAAAGCGCCGCAACTGCTGCCCGGGCGGCAGCACAATGCCGGACGCTGGGACTTGACCCGGTGATCATCGAACGGGCAGGGGAATGCTCGGGGACCGAGGCAGAGGCCCGTTTCGAACGCTATCTGGCCTTCGAACGGGCCCTGGAAGCCACCGGGGCCGGGCATGTGCTGCTCGGACATACCCTGGACGACCAGGCCGAACAGGTGCTGCTGGGACTGGCCCGCGGGTCGGGCACGCGCTCGCTGGCCGGCATGCCGGCCGTACGCGGGCCCTACGTGCGCCCGCTGCTCGGGCTGCGCAGGGCAGACACGGAGGCCATCTGCCACCACGAGTCGCTCGAGTACTGGCAGGATCCCACCAACGCCGAACGCCTCGCGCTGCGCAATCGGATCCGGCTTGACCTGCTGCCTGCCATGGACGCGATGCTGGGCCCGGGTCTCGCCTCGGCGTTGGCCCGCACGGCCGACTTGGCGGGTACCGACGCCGATTACCTCGACGGGCTGGCGGCTGCCGAACTGGCGAAGCTGGCCGTCCAGACGGGTCCGGATGCGCTGGAACTGGAGCTGCCGGCGCTGCGCGCCGTGCCCGAGGCGCTGCTCGGCCGGGTGCTGCGCATGGCAGTGGCGTCGCTGGGAGCCGGAGCTCCCGGATTCGAACGCCTGCTGGCGCTGCGCCTGCTGGTCGCCGGATCCGATTCCGCCGGTCCGATCCAGCTGGCCGGACACGTCACGGCCACCCGGCTCGGGGCCGCTCGGGGCCGCAAGATCACCGTGCTGCACCTTGGGCGCACGCCCATTAAGACCCCCTCCGGTGAGAATTAGCTCACACTGGCTCCGGCGCAGCCCCGTGCTCACGCCCGAAAGCCGAACCGGGCTCCCCACAACCACCGCCGCTATGGCACTCTTGATCTGAGCAGGTAAACCCCCCTCCCGGCCCGGCCGGGACCTCGACACAGGAGCCCTTCGTGGATTCGAACGACGTCAGCGGCGATCTCGCACACGTTCTCTATACCAAGGAACAGATCCAGGACAAGATCAATGAGCTGGCAGCTCGGATCGATGCCGACTACGAGGGCCGGGACATCCTGGTTGTCGGCGTGCTCAAGGGAGCGGTGATGGTCATGGCAGACCTCGTCCGGGCCCTTCACTCCCACGTGAGCATGGACTGGATGGCAGTGTCATCCTACGGCTCGGGCACCCAGTCCTCCGGCGTCGTACGGATCCTCAAGGACCTCGACACCGATCTGCTGGGCAAGCACGTGCTGATCGTCGAGGACATCATCGACTCTGGCCTGACCCTTTCCTGGCTCAAGGCCAACCTCATGTCCCGCGGCCCGGCCTCGGTGGAAATATGCACGCTGCTGCGCAAGCCGGCAGCCGCCAAGGTCGAAATCGATGTGAAGTACGTCGGCATGGAGATCCCCAGCGAATTCGTGGTCGGCTACGGACTGGACTTCGACGAGAAGTACCGGAACCTGGACTTCATCGGAACCCTGGCCCCGCACGTCTACGCCTAGCGGCAAAGCGGCGGAACAATGCGGCGGCCGTGACAGGAGGACCCGAGTGGATTCCCCTGTCACGGCCGCCATTTCGATTTAACCCGGTTCCGGTCGCCGGCCAAGACCCTGCGCCTGCTGACTTACGCCTAAAGGGGAACTTATCTCCTTAACTGTGCGTGGGAACAGGTGGAGCGTGTACTTGTTAACGTGTAGAAAAGGTGGCGTCGCCCAGGCGCCCGGACGCTGAATTCGTCCAAAAAACAGGAGGGACGGGGACGGGACCCCACATCATGACTGTCAAGAAGATTTTCAACAGCTGGATTATTTGGGTTCTGCTCGGCGTTGCGGCGCTGCTCATTTTCCTGCCCTCCCTGTTGGGCGGAAACAACGGCCAGATCGATACCAGCGTCGGCATGGGCCTGCTCAAGGATGACAAGGTCGCCGAAGCGAAGATCTTCGACGGCGAGCAGCGCGTAGACCTGACGCTGAAGACCCCGCTCGTGCTCGACGGGTCCGACAAGGGCACCAGCGTCTCCTTCTACTACACCAGCGCCCGCGCCCTGCAGGTCGTTGACGCCGTGGATAGCGGACAGCTCACCGGCTACACCGACCAGCCGGTGCAGAACAACTGGCTGCTCTCGATGCTCGGCGTGCTGATCCCGTTCATCCTGATCGCCGCGCTGTTCTGGTTCATCCTCTCGCGCTCCCAGGGTGGTGGATCCAAGGTCATGCAGTTCGGCAAGTCCAAGGCCAAGCTGATCACCAAGGACATGCCGCAGGTGACCTTCGCCGATGTCGCGGGTGCCGAAGAAGCGGTCGAGGAACTCCACGAGATCAAGGAATTCCTGCAGGAGCCGGGCAAGTTCAAGGCCGTCGGCGCCAAGATCCCCAAGGGCGTGCTGCTCTACGGCCCCCCGGGCACCGGCAAGACGCTGCTCGCCAAGGCGGTCGCCGGCGAGGCCTCGGTCCCGTTCTACTCCATCTCCGGTTCGGACTTCGTTGAAATGTTCGTCGGCGTCGGCGCTTCCCGCGTGCGCGACCTCTTCGAACAGGCCAAGACCAACTCCCCGGCGATCATCTTCGTCGACGAGATCGATGCGGTGGGCCGCCACCGTGGTGCCGGCATCGGCGGTGGCAACGACGAACGCGAGCAGACGCTGAACCAGCTGCTCGTCGAGATGGACGGCTTCGACGCCACCACCAACGTCATCCTCATCGCCGCGACCAACCGTCCGGACGTGCTCGACCCGGCGCTGCTGCGCCCGGGCCGTTTCGACCGCCAGATCCCCGTCGAGGCACCGGACATGGTCGGCCGCGAGCAGATCCTCAAGGTCCACGCGCAGGGCAAGCCGATGGCATCCAACGTCGACCTCAAGGCGGTCGCCAAGAAGACCCCGGGCTACACCGGCGCCGACCTGGCCAACGTGCTCAACGAGGCGGCGCTGCTGACAGCCCGCTCCAACGCCCAGCTGATCGATGACCGCGCCCTGGACGAGGCCATCGACCGCGTCATGGCCGGCCCGCAGAAGCGCTCGCGCCTGATGAAGGAGCACGAGCGCAAGATCACCGCCTACCACGAGGGTGGACACGCCCTGGTGGCGGCCGCCATGCGCCAGACCGCCCCGGTCACCAAGGTCACCATCCTGCCCCGTGGCCGCGCACTGGGCTACACCATGGTGGTCCCCGAGGACGACAAGTACTCGGTGACCCGCAACGAGCTGCTGGACCAGATGGCCTACGCCATGGGTGGGCGCGTCGCCGAGGAAATCATTTTCCACGACCCGTCCACCGGCGCCTCGAACGACATCGAGAAGGCCACGGCCACGGCGCGCGCCATGGTCACCGACTACGGCATGTCCGAACGCATCGGCGCCGTGAAGCTGGGCTCCGGCGGCGGCGACGCCATGTACGGCCAGTCCGCGTCCCGGGACTACTCCGATGCGATGGCCAACGTCGTCGACGAGGAGGTCCGCGCGCTGATCGATGCCGCCCACGACGAGGCCTATGCAGCGCTGATCGAGAACCGCCACGTGCTGGACCGCCTCGCCTTGGCCCTGCTGGAGCACGAGACGCTGAACCAGGCGGAGATCGAGGCGATCTTCCACGACCTGGTCAAGCGCCCCGAGCGCAAGGTCTGGCTGTCCAAGGACTCGCGCCCGGTCATGGAGGAAGGTCCGGTGCTCTCCCCGAAGGAGCGCGCCGAGGCCGCCGCCGTCGCAGCCCCGTCACTGGAGAAGGCCGAGCCCGCCTCTACCGACGATCAGGGTTCGCAGCCCACAGGCTAGGATCGGAACCGTGACGGAATTCGACGATGACACTGCAAACCTGACCATTGCCAACAGCGGCGTTGACCTGCCACGGATCGAGCGCGCCGTGCGCGAGATCCTGGAGGCCATCGGCGAGGACCCGGACCGGGACGGCCTGGTGGAGACCCCCAAGCGCGTAGCGAAGGCCTATGGCGAGTTCTTCGCCGGACTCCATGAGGATCCTGCGGAATTGCTGGCCACGACCTTCGACATCGACCATGACGAGCTGGTGCTGGTCAAGGACATCCCGTTCTACTCGACCTGCGAGCACCACCTGGTGCCGTTCCACGGTTCGGCGCACGTGGGCTACATCCCCGGTCCCGAGGGCAAGGTGACGGGACTGAGCAAACTGGCCCGCCTGGTCGAGGTCTATGCCCGCCGCCCGCAGGTCCAGGAGCGGCTGACGACCCAGATCGTCGAGGCGCTCATGGAGCACCTGAGTCCCCGCGGGGCAATGGTTGTCATTGAATGTGAACACATGTGCATGTCCATGCGGGGCGTGCGCAAACCGGGTGCCAAGACGGTCACCAGTGCCGTGCGCGGCCAGCTGCGCGAACCGGCAACCCGGGCCGAGGCCATGAGCCTCATACTCGGAAAGTAGGTCAATATGTCCCTCGGAGCCATTCCCGGAACCGGTCCGGCCACCAACCCGATGCCCGTGATCCGCAAGGTCAAGGTCCGCACCCTGGCCGACCTGCCCACCGACCGCACCCTGGTCATGGGCATCCTCAATGTCACTGAGGACTCGTTCAGCGACGGTGGCAAGTACGCCAAGACCGACGACGCGATCCAGCACGGCCTGCGCATGTTCTACGGCGGCGCCGACATCATCGACGTCGGCGGGGAATCGACCCGTCCCGGCGCCGCGCCGGTGGACCCGGCCCAGGAGGCAGCCCGGATCGTCCCGGTCATCGCCACGCTGGTCAAGGCCGGAGCCGTGGTTTCCGTGGACACCATGCACACCTCCACGGCACGGGCCGCGCTCGATGCCGGCGCGCACCTGGTTAACGATGTCTCCGGGCTTACCCACGAGGCCGACATGCCGGCGCTGATCGCCGAACGCGGCGTCCCCTACGTGCTGATGCACCGACGCGGCGACGCGACATCCATGACCACCGAGGCGGACTACGCCGATGTGCTCACCGAGGTCAAGGCCGAACTGCTCGCGCTGCGGGAATGCTTCATCGCCGCCGGGGTCAAGCCCGAACAGCTGATCTTGGATCCGGGACTCGGTTTCGCCAAGGAAGCAGGGCACAACTGGGAGCTGCTGCGCGGATTACAGACATTCACCGAGCTGGGCCACCGCGTCCTCGTGGGCACCTCGCGCAAGCGCTTCCTGGGCTCGCTGCTGCGGGTCGACGGCAAGGATGCGGAGCCCACGGCCCGCGATGCGGCCACGGCGGCCACCTCGGCGTTGGCGGGCGCCGCCGGTGTCTGGTGCGTACGCGTGCACGACGTCGGATCGAACTTGGACGCCGTCAAGACGGCAACGGCCTGGACGACGGCCCGGAAACCGGTGAAGGCCGGGGCATGATCCGCCACGATACGATCTCGCTGCGCGGGATCACCGCCACCGGATACCACGGGGTGTTCGATCATGAGAAGCGCGACGGCCAGCCGTTCGTCGTGGATATCGTCCTGCACACTGACATCCGCCCCGCCGCGGCGAGCGATGACGTGCTCGACACCGCACACTACGGCGAACTCGCCGAACTGGTGCAGGCCGAGATCATGGCCGGCCCCTATGACCTGATTGAGAAGCTCGCCGAGGTGATCGCCGCCGCGGTGCTGCGCGAGTTCGCCGTGGCGGCCGTCGAGGTCACGGTACATAAGCCGCAGGCACCGATCCCGGTGCCGTTCGGCGACGTGAGCATCGGTATCTACCGGGAGCGGGCATGAGCACCCCGGTCCGCTCGGTGCTTGCCCTGGGGTCCAACCTGGGCGAGCGCGAGGGCATCCTCGAACAGGCGGTCGCAGACCTTTCGGCACACCCGTTGGTGCGCCTGGTGCGCAGTTCCCCGATCGTGGCGACCAAATCCGTGGGCGGGCCCGCCGATTCCCCCGACTACCTGAACATGGTCATTGAGGTCGAAACCGGACTCGAGCCGCTTGCCTTGCTGGCCCACTGCCAGGACATCGAACAGCGTCACGATCGGGTCCGCGTGGTCCGCTGGGGTCCGCGCACCCTGGACGTCGACGTGATCACCTATGGCGACACCACATCCGAGGACCCGGTGCTGACCCTGCCGCACCCGCGCGCTGCGGGCCGGGCCTTCGTGCTGCAGCCGTGGGCCTGGATGGATCCTCATGCCACGCTGGGCGGTGCCCCGGTGGCCGGTCTTGCCGCCGTCGCGGCGGATCTCGCCGGACTGCGCCGGTACGAACAGGACCCCCGGCCATGAGCGTCCTGCGGCCGCTGCAGTTGCTGCTGTTCTTCATCGCGGCGGTGGTGCTCGGCTGGGCGGGGCAGCAGCTGGTGGTATCCGCCGGCCGCAGCGTCCCGGTGCTCAACTGGACCGCGCTTCCCACCATGGCCGGGGTCTCGGCGCTGACCTTGATCATGGGAATCCGCGTCCGCCGCTACACCCAGGGCAAGCTGAAGTCCCGGCTGGACCCCATCGCCGCCGCCCGCACGCTGATCCTCGCGCAGGCCAGCGCGTATGCCGGAACGCTGATCGGCGGCTGGCACGTGGGCATCCTGATCGAGCTGCTGCGCGTCACCGGGTTCGGCTCGGTCGCCGTAAGATCCGCCCTTTTGATGATCGTTGCCGCAGCGGTGATGGTTATCGTTGGATGGATCGTTGAACAATTCTGCAAAGTGCCGCCCGATGACCCTTCGTCGCCGGAAGCCGGCCACGAAGGTAAGGATGACACCGGATATGCCGCAGGAACCAATTGACCCGGAGGGGATCGCGTGGACGCGCGTTTCCCCGAAGTATGCGGCGGTGCGCACGGTCGGCTGGCTCGTTGGCGCGCTGATTACGGTGGCCGTGCTCGGCGTTCCACTGGTGCTTCGGCAGACTGGGGTGTGGCCCGGCTACCCGCTCTGGCTGGGGATCAGCGTCCCGGCAGCCGTGCTGCTCGCCGAACTGATCCGACTGGCACTGATCCCGCGCCAGGTGCGCGCCATCGGCTATGCCGAACGCGATGACGACCTGCTGGTGCGCCACGGGCTGATGTTCCAAAAGCTGCTCGTGGTCCCCTACGGCAGGATGCAGTACGTCGACGTGGCCGTGGGGCCGATCGACCGGATGCTCGGGCTGTGCAAGGTCAAGCTGCATACCGCCGCCCCCAATGCCATCGCCGAGATCCCCGGACTGCCGTTGGCCGAGGGGGCCCGCCTGCGTGAACAGCTCGCCGCCCGCGGCGAAACCCGGCTGGCCGGGCTGTGAGCGGGCGGAATCCGGTGGCCGGCGACGGCAGCTGGCGCCGCGTCCACCCGGTGTCGCCGCTGGTGCGCGGCTGGATCGCCGTGGTGGCCATCGCCTTCGTCTACGGACAGAACGCCTTCAACGGACTGCTGAACCCCGGCATGGAAGCGGATCCGGGCGGTGCATGGCTGGCCGAACGCGGCCCGCTTGCCGTGCTCATCGGACTTGGCGTCCTACTGCTGGTGGTGCTCGGCTTCGTCGCCTCCTGGTGGTTCACCCGCTACCAGATCACCGAGCACCACGTGAACGTCAACTCCGGGATCATCTTCCGCCAACAACGCCAGGCCCGGATCGATCGGGTGCAGGCCGTCGACATCGCCCAGCCGCTGCTGGCGCGGATCTTCGGGCTCGCCGAACTGAAGTTCGACGTGGCGGATTCCGGTCAGAGCGCGATGAGCCTGTCCTACGTGAAGCTGGCCGAGGCCAAGGAACTGCGAAACGAGATTCTGTTCCTCGCCTCCGGGCTGAAGCCCACAACGGTTCCACCCGCGCGGGCAACCGATACAGCGACGTCCGAACAGGCCCGCATTCCCGCGCTGGAAGCCACTGAATTCGTCGTGGCCTCAGTACCTCCGGGCCGGCTCGTCGGCTCGCTTCTGCTTCATCCGCTGGGCATCTCACTTGCGGTGTCCGTCATCGTGATCGTCGTACTGATGCTGAAGATCGAGGGTTTCGGCCCGTTCGTGCTGCTGCCGACGTTCCTGGGCCTAGGCGGAGCCCTTTGGAACGGCTTCAACCAAGGCTGGAACTTCAAGGCGGCCACCGGCGATGACGGGCTGCGCGTGAGCTACGGACTGCTCGATACCCGGCACCAGACGGTCCCGCCCGGCCGGGTGCAGGCGATCCGGATCTCCAGCCCGTGGCTCTGGCGGGCGCTGGGCTGGTACCGGGTCACGGTGAACGTTGCGGGATTCGGCCAGAACACGGATACCGCACAACGCTCCACGTTGCTTCCGGTGGGCAGGTACGACGATGTCATGGCGGTGCTCTCCGTGGTGCTCCCCGATCCGGGGACCGCCGATCCGGTGGAACTCTTCCGCGCCGGCATTTCCGGTTCCGGTCCGGACCACGGATTCACCGGATCCCCGCGCTCGGTGCGCCCGCTCTCCCCGCTGGCCTGGCGCCGGCAGGGATACGCCGTCACCGGCACGGCGCTGCTGGCCCGGTCCGGCGTGCTGCACCGCACCCTGGTCGTGGTCCCGCATGAACGCAGCCAGGGGCTGCTGCTGACCCAGGGTCCGCTGGCCCGCCGCTGCCGGGTGGCAAACGTGCACCTGGCCACCACGCCGGGACCCGTATCGCCGGTGGTCAAGCAGCTGGCCCTCGGCGATGCGCGCACTCTGTTCCTTGAACAGGCGGACCGAGCCGCGGCTGCACGGGCGCTGCACGATGCCAACCACTGGATTCAACCAGCCGCACGACAAACGCCATCCGGCCCGGACGGGCAGCGCCCGCCGGAACCAGCAACCACGAAGGACCCCTCATGAGCGGCAAACCAGGACGCCTGGGCGTCGGCATCATCTCCGCCGGACGTGTCGGTGCCGTGTTGGGCGCCGCACTGCGTGCCGCCGAACACGGAATCGTCGGTGTCCATGCGGTCTCGGAGGCCTCCCGGGACCGGGCCGAACTGCTGTTGCCCGGCGTCCCGGTGCTCGAGATCCCCGACATCGTCAGGCGCGCCGAACTCGTGTTGCTTGCCGTCCCCGACGACGCGCTGCCCGATCTGGTGGCCGGCATCGCCGCTGCCGGGCACTGGCAGGCCGGACAGCTGGTCGCCCACACCGCCGGCCGTTTCGGCACCTCGGTTCTGGATCCGATTCGCGCGGCCGGCGCCATCCCGCTGGCCATCCACCCGGCGATGACGTTCACCGGGATGTCCTTGGACCTGGTGCGTATCCAGGATGCCGCGTTCGGGGTCAGCGCCGACAAGATGATGCTGCCGATCGCTCAGGCGCTGGTGGTGGAGATGGGCGCCGAACCGGTGGTCATTGCCGAGGCCGACCGTCCGGCCTATCATGCGGCACTGGCCCATGCCTCGAACCACCTGGTCACCATCGCCGGGCAGAGCGCCGGGCTGCTGGCATCGCTGGGCGTCGAGCACCCCGAACGCGTCCTGGGTCCGCTCATGCGCGCCTCGCTGGAAAACGCGCTCGCCTCCGGGGAGGGCGCGCTGACCGGGCCCGTCGCGCGCGGCGATGCTGGAACGGTCCAAGCCCACCGGGCCGCCCTGTCCACGGCGGGAATCCCCGCCGATACCCGTCAGGCCTACCTGGCGATGTCCCGGGCCACGGCGATGCGGGCCCACGCACGCAAGCTCATCGGCGACGAAGCACTGGCCCGGATCCTCGACACCCTTGCCTGATCGGCTGTTTCCCAGCCGGGGGTGGGGAACGGGGTTAAAATCGGAGCGTGATGAATTCAGCGCAAACCACCTGGGCCGATACCCCGGAACCGGGGCTCCCCGGGACACCCGCCACTGAACCGCTGCTGGTGCGAACCGTGGCTGGGTTGAAGGCAGCCGTCGCAGCGGCACTGACGGCGGTGCCCGGCCGTGGCAACGCACCGCGGACCCTGGCCCTGGTCCCCACAATGGGTGCGCTGCATGAGGGCCATGCCACGCTGATCCGGCATGCCCGCGAGGAAAGCGACGTCGTCGTGGTGACGATCTTCGTCAACGAGCTGCAATTCAACGACGCGCAGGACTATGCCCGCTACCCGCGCACGCTCGATGCCGACCTGAGGTTGCTGGGCGGGGTGGGCGCGGATATCGTCTTCGCCCCCGAGGCCTCGGAGGTCTATCCGGATGGGGTTCCACTGGTGGCGCTGCGCAGCGGCCCGCTGGGCGAGGCCTTCGAGGGGGCAGCCCGCCCCGGCCACTTCGACGGGATGCTTGCCGTGGTCGCCAAGCTGCTGCACTACGGACAGCCTCCGCTGAGCCTGGGCCTACCGGTGGAATATCGGGCCTACTTCGGGCAGAAGGACGCCCAGCAGGTGGTATTGATCCGGCGCATGGTCAAGGACCTCGCCTATGAGGTGGATATCCGCTCGGTTCCAATCGTGCGCAATGCCCAGGGGCTGGCGCTCTCCAGCCGCAACGCGTTCCTCACCGGCCCCGAGGCTAAGGCGGCACTGGTCCTGTATGAGGCGCTGAGCCTGATCCGGCGCCGGGCCGAAAAGCACGAACAGCTGTACCTGGAAGATGCCGTTGCACTGGTCGGCCTTCAACCGCTGGTCCGGCTCGACTACTTCGAGCTCGTGGATCCGGACACACTGGCGCCGCTGGCCTTCAACTGCCAGGACACCCCCTTTACCGGGGAGGGCCTGTTGCTGTTGGCGGCCCAGGTCGGCGCCGTCCGGCTGATCGACAACGTGCCGCTCGGCACCTGAGCCCGATGCCGGCTACCGCTCAGGCCGTCCAGCGTCCGCTGGCCGCAGCTAGATGGGCGCGGAAGCCGGCGAGATCGGCCATGATCGACGCGGCGGATTCCCCGGTGCCGGACAGGCCGGCGGACTGGCCCGCGTAGACGGGGGCCGTATCGAGGTCCGCGTTCCTGCGGGCGTCTTCCATGGAATCGGTGATGCCGTGATCCCCTTCCACCGCAGCCTCGAGCTCTCCGATGCGTTCGGTCCACTGCTCACTGAAGCCATTGCGCAGTGCCCGGCCGCCATAGTGCCTGGGCCAGGGAATCTCTTGGGCGATGTCGAATGCGCGCGTATAGAGGGTGTCGTCGATGGATGCCCGTCCGATGGCCTCCTTGACCCGTACATGGCTCAGCGATTCCTTGGCGGCGGCGAAGCGGGTTCCCACCCAGACGGCCTGCGCACCACTGCCCAAGATGGCGGCAATGCCCCGGGCCGTGGCAATGCCGCCGGCCCCGATGACCGGCTTGTCCGTCTTCTCCAGGGCCAGCTGCAATAGGGGGAGTGTGGTGACCTCGTTGCGGCCGTGCCCGCCACCCTCGCTTCCACGGCAGATCACGACATCGATGTCCTCTCCCAGCGCACGCTCGAGCTCAGCGGCGTTACCCACCTGCATGCCTACCAGTGCGCCGGCGGAATGGGCGAGTTCAGCCGCGGGTCCCGGTTCACCGAAGCTCACGCAGATGAACCCCGGGCGGTGCTCAAGCAGAACCTTGAGCGGGTCCATTGACTCCTCCAAGACCCAGGCCATCAGCCCCGCGCCCCATGCCCCGCCGGGAGCCGAAGCAAGGGATGCCTGTTCGTGCAACCAGCCGGCCTTTGATCCGCTGCCGATGCCCAGCATCCCCAGGCCGCCAGCGGATGATACTGCTGCGGCCAGCGCCCCACCTGCAGCACCAGCCATGGACGCATTGAGGATTGGCTGCTCAAGCCCGAAACGGGAAGCGAAGTCCAGAGGGCCCCGGGAGGCAGAGCAAGCAGCGGATTCAGGGGAGGCGTTCATGCAATCGAGTCTATTGCCGAAGGACGTGCCTTCGTGTGACGCAGCACTCAAAGGTTCGAATGCCAGGGGGGCGCCTCCGATGGCACGGAAAAGCCCGGAACCACGGGGCCTGGAGGCACTTCGCCGTAGGTGTCCGTCGATTTGCCAGGGCGTCCGAACGCCTGTATTGTTTTCTAAGTCGCCGCGGCCAACACAGCAAGAAAGCCGCTGAAACAGCCGCCCGGCGACCGAATCTTCTAACAAACTCCCTTCGCATGGTTTTCCTGTCGCTGTCAGCGCGGAAAACCGGGAGGGAGTTGCGCCCCGGATTGCTGGTCAGGCCTTGAACGGCCGATTTGCTTCCGGGTGGCGGACACGGTAAGTTAGATAAGTTGCTCCAGAGCGAAGCGCCGGTGTTCCGGGTCGTGGAGGTTGGAAGCGTCTGTTGTTTGAGAACTCAATAGTGTGCCAAATTTGTTAACACCGATTTTATTATGTAATTGGTGAATGGTTTCGGGCTCCGCACCCCCGTGTGGAGGCTCGAGGCAATTTGCCGGGATTTTTTTACTTGGTGCAACCCGGTCGGCTTTTTCCAGTCGGCGTGTTGGTTGTGTCTGTATTTTTTTACGGAGAGTTTGATCCTGGCTCAGGATGAACGCTGGCGGCGTGCTTAACACATGCAAGTCGAACGATGAGGGGAGCTTGCTCTCCGATTAGTGGCGAACGGGTGAGTAACACGTGAGTAACCTGCCCTAGACTCTGGGATAAGCCCGGGAAACTGGGTCTAATACCGGATATGCACCGTAAGCCGCATGGTTTTTGGTGGAAAGATTTATCGGTCTGGGATGGACTCGCGGCCTATCAGCTTGTTGGTGAGGTAATGGCTCACCAAGGCGACGACGGGTAGCCGGCCTGAGAGGGTGACCGGCCACACTGGGACTGAGACACGGCCCAGACTCCTACGGGAGGCAGCAGTGGGGAATATTGCACAATGGGCGAAAGCCTGATGCAGCGACGCCGCGTGAGGGATGACGGCCTTCGGGTTGTAAACCTCTTTCAGTAGGGAAGAAGCGAAAGTGACGGTACCTGCAGAAGAAGCGCCGGCTAACTACGTGCCAGCAGCCGCGGTAATACGTAGGGCGCAAGCGTTATCCGGAATTATTGGGCGTAAAGAGCTCGTAGGCGGTTTGTCGCGTCTGCCGTGAAAGTCCGGGGCTCAACTCCGGATCTGCGGTGGGTACGGGCAGACTAGAGTGATGTAGGGGAGACTGGAATTCCTGGTGTAGCGGTGAAATGCGCAGATATCAGGAGGAACACCGATGGCGAAGGCAGGTCTCTGGGCATTAACTGACGCTGAGGAGCGAAAGCATGGGGAGCGAACAGGATTAGATACCCTGGTAGTCCATGCCGTAAACGTTGGGCACTAGGTGTGGGGGACATTCCACGTTTTCCGCGCCGTAGCTAACGCATTAAGTGCCCCGCCTGGGGAGTACGGCCGCAAGGCTAAAACTCAAAGGAATTGACGGGGGCCCGCACAAGCGGCGGAGCATGCGGATTAATTCGATGCAACGCGAAGAACCTTACCAAGGCTTGACATGTTCCGGATCGCCGTGGAAACACGGTTTCCCCTTTGGGGTCGGTTCACAGGTGGTGCATGGTTGTCGTCAGCTCGTGTCGTGAGATGTTGGGTTAAGTCCCGCAACGAGCGCAACCCTCGTTCTATGTTGCCAGCGGATTATGCCGGGGACTCATAGGAGACTGCCGGGGTCAACTCGGAGGAAGGTGGGGACGACGTCAAATCATCATGCCCCTTATGTCTTGGGCTTCACGCATGCTACAATGGCCGGTACAATGGGTTGCGATACTGTGAGGTGGAGCTAATCCCAAAAAGCCGGTCTCAGTTCGGATTGGGGTCTGCAACTCGACCCCATGAAGTCGGAGTCGCTAGTAATCGCAGATCAGCAACGCTGCGGTGAATACGTTCCCGGGCCTTGTACACACCGCCCGTCAAGTCACGAAAGTTGGTAACACCCGAAGCCGGTGGCCTAACCCCTTGTGGGAGGGAGCCGTCGAAGGTGGGACCGGCGATTGGGACTAAGTCGTAACAAGGTAGCCGTACCGGAAGGTGCGGCTGGATCACCTCCTTTCTAAGGAGCAACTAGCAGGTACGGTTCATCCACAGTGGTGTTCACGGCTTGTTCAGTGCTGCCCGTTTCCACCACTTGTGTTGGTGGACGGGTGCTCATGGGTGGAATGTTAACAGGTAATGGCCGGGTTTCTTCCTGGTTGGTTTTCCTAGTACGCCGCACTTGTGTGGTGGGAACGGGGAGCTGGTCGGTGGGGGGTTCGGTCTCTTGGCACACTGTTGGGTCCTGAGGCAACAGGACATGCATGTTTACTTGCTCGTCTCTCACCGTTGTGGTGGGGGGTGAGTGGTGGTGTGTGTGGGCTGTTTGTTTCTGGTTGTCCCCGCGCATGGCCTAAGCCGCGCCGAATCATCCCGTGACGGGGTGGTGGTGCTGGTGGTGGGTGTGATGGGGTTGTTGTTTGGGAACTGCATAGTGGACGCGAGCATCTTGTATGCCACGTATCGTTGATCGCCTGCTTCTTCGGGAGGGGGTGTGAGAGGGTCGTGGAGCATGCAAAATAGCAATTTCTTTGATGATAGAAGACCCTGGACCGCACCTCGTGTGTGGTTCCGTTGGTTTTCTCGATATAAGTTAGTGTCTTTTTGATTTGACCTGTTTGTGGTCAAGTTTTTAAGGGCGCACGGTGAATGCCTTGGCATTGGGAGCCGAAGAAGGACGTGGGAATCTGCGATAAGCCTGGCGGAGTCGATAACCGGACGTTGATGCCAGGATTTCCGAATGGGGAAACCCCGTGCGGCGTCATGCCGCATGACCCGCAGCTGAACACATAGGCTGCGTGGAGGGAACGGGGGGAAGTGAAACATCTCAGTACCCCCAGGAAGAGAAAACAAAAGTGATTCCGTGAGTAGTGGCGAGCGAAAGCGGATGGGGCTAAACCGGTCCATGTGTGATAGCCGGCGGGCGTTGCATGGTCGGGGTTGTGGGACTATCCATGCCAGTGCTGCCGCACTGGCGGGGTGAGGTGCGAACATATAGGAGAACCTGTTTGAATGCAGGACCATAGGGGGTGAAAGTCCCGTATCCGTAATGTGTTTCGCCGCCCTGTGATGGTATCCCAAGTAGTACGGGGCCCGAGAAATCCCGTATGAATCTGTCAGGACCACCTGATAAGCCTAAATACTACCCAATGACCGATAGCGGAAAAGTACCGTGAGGGAAAGGTGAAAAGTACCCCGGGAGGGGAGTGAAATAGTACCTGAAACCGTGCGCTTACAATCCGTTGGAGCCTCCTTGTTGGGGTGACAGCGTGCCTTTTGAAGAATGAGCCTGCGAGTTAGTGTTACGTCGCGAGGTTAACCCGTGTGGGGAAGCCGTAGCGAAAGCGAGTCTGAATAGGGCGAGTTAGTGGCGTGATCTAGACCCGAAGCGAAGTGATCTACCCATGGCCAGGTTGAAGCGCGTGTAAGAGCGCGTGGAGGACCGAACCCACTTCAGTTGAAAATGGAGGGGATGAGCTGTGGGTAGGGGTGAAAGGCCAATCAAACTTCGTGATAGCTGGTTCTCCCCGAAATGCATTTAGGTGCAGCGTTGCGTGTTTCTTACCGGAGGTAGAGCTACTGGATGGCTAATGGGCCCTACAAGGTTACTGACGTCAGCCAAACTCCGAATGCCGGTAAGTGAGAGCGCAGCAGTGAGACTGTGGGGGATAAGCTTCATAGTCGAGAGGGAAACAGCCCAGAGCGCCAACTAAGGCCCCTAAGCGTGTGCTAAGTGGAAAAGGATGTGGAGTTGCGAAGACAACCAGGAGGTTGGCTTAGAAGCAGCCATCCTTGAAAGAGTGCGTAATAGCTCACTGGTCAAGTGATTCCGCGCCGACAATGTAGCGGGGCTCAAGCACACCGCCGAAGTTGCGTCATTCAGGTATGTGGTAGGCCTTCGTGGTCCAGCCGCCTGGATGGGTAGGGGAGCGTCGTGTGGGCAGTGAAGTCGCGGTGTAAACCAGCGGTGGAGCCCACACGAGTGAGAATGCAGGCATGAGTAGCGAAAGACGGGTGAGAAACCCGTCCGCCGAATGATCAAGGGTTCCAGGGTCAAGCTAATCTGCCCTGGGTAAGTCGGGACCTAAGGCGAGGCCGACAGGCGTAGTCGATGGACAACGGGTTGATATTCCCGTACCGGTAAAAAACCGCCCATACTAAGCCGGCGATGCTAACCGCCCCGAGCACCCACCAGATGACCTTCGGGTCATCTACCGGGTGTAAGGCGCGGGACCCGAGCCGGGGAGGTAAGCGTATTAACAGGTGTGACGCAGGAAGGTAGCCGAGCCAGGCAATGGAATTGACCTGGTCCAAGGATGTAGGGCGAGTCGTAGGCAAATCCGCGACTCATCTAAGCCTGAGACCCGATAGGCGCCCCCCTCGGGGGGTGATTCGGTGATCCTATGCTGCCAAGAAAAGCATCGACGCGAGGTTTTAGCCGCCCGTACCCCAAACCGACACAGGTGATCAGGTAGAGAATACTAAGGCGATCGAGAGAATCATGGTTAAGGAACTCGGCAAAATGCCCCCGTAACTTCGGGAGAAGGGGGGCCCCAACCTTGATGGAACTTCGCGTTCCGGAGGGGATCGGGGCCGCAGAGACCAGGGGGAAGCGACTGTTTACTAAAAACACAGGTCCGTGCGAAGTCGCAAGACGATGTATACGGACTGACTCCTGCCCGGTGCTGGAAGGTTAAGAGGACCGGTTAGCCGCAAGGCGAAGCTGAGAATTTAAGCCCCAGTAAACGGCGGTGGTAACTATAACCATCCTAAGGTAGCGAAATTCCTTGTCGGGTAAGTTCCGACCTGCACGAATGGAGTAACGACTTCCCCGCTGTCTCAACCATGAACTCGGCGAAATTGCACTACGAGTAAAGATGCTCGTTACGCGCAGCAGGACGGAAAGACCCCGAGACCTTTACTATAGTTTGGTATTGGTGTTCGGTGCAGCTTGTGTAGGATAGGTGGGAGACTGTGAAGCCGCAACGCTAGTTGTGGTGGAGTCATCGTTGAAATACCACTCTGGCTGTACCGGTCACCTAACTTCGGCCCATGATCTGGGTCAGGGACAGTGCCTGATGGGTAGTTTAACTGGGGCGGTTGCCTCCTAAAAAGTAACGGAGGCGCCCAAAGGTTCCCTCAGCCTGGTTGGCAATCAGGTGTCGAGTGTAAGTGCACAAGGGAGCTTGACTGTGAGAGCGACAGCTCGAGCAGGGACGAAAGTCGGGACTAGTGATCCGGCGGCACGTTGTGGAACGGCCGTCGCTCAACGGATAAAAGGTACCTCGGGGATAACAGGCTGATCTTGCCCAAGAGTCCATATCGACGGCATGGTTTGGCACCTCGATGTCGGCTCGTCGCATCCTGGGGCTGGAGTAGGTCCCAAGGGTTGGGCTGTTCGCCCATTAAAGCGGTACGCGAGCTGGGTTTAGAACGTCGTGAGACAGTTCGGTCCCTATCCGCTGCGCGCGCAGGAAATTTGAGAAGAGCTGTCCTTAGTACGAGAGGACCGGGACGGACGAACCTCTGGTGTGTCAGTTGTACTGCCAAGTGCACCGCTGATTGGCTACGTTCGGAAGGGATAACCGCTGAAAGCATCTAAGCGGGAAGCCCACTTCGAGATGAGATTTCCACGCACAATTTGTGTGAGAGGCCCCCAGCAGACCACTGGGTTGATAGGCGGGACGTGGAAGCGGGGACCAAAGACCCGTGAAGCCGACCCGTACTAATAGGCCGATGACTTACACCACAAACACCACCCTTCATGGGTGGCAAGATACGCTGCGTCCACTATGCGGTCCCGAGACAACAACCGTCTTGCAGGACTGAAAACACCGTACCGGTGCACACCCTCCCCTTCACGGGCAGGTGCGCACGCGGTATGAGCAACCACAGCATGACTGTGACCATGATTTTCCCCACCCGGGTCCCCCGGGTGCGTGGAGCACGGGTTACGGCGGTCATAGCGTGGGGGAAACGCCCGGTCCCATACCGAACCCGGAAGCTAAGCCCCACTGCGCCGATGGTACTGCACTCGGGAGGGTGTGGGAGAGTAGGACACCGCCGAACATCTTTTCAGAGCCCATCCCCGGACCACCAGGTCCGGGGATGGCGCCGTTTAACCAGAAAACCACACCCCGCGCCCCACCCCGGCCAAAAACACGAACCAGACTGCAGCCGCAGGCTATTCCAATGGATATTATCCTGGGCGTCGGGCCCGAACCGCCGAGCAGTTTTTGCTCTGGAAGCCGGTAACGGTGGGCTATTGGTCTAGAGCAACAAAACTGTTGACCCGTGGCTAACGCTGACCGGTCAGATTGGGTTAGTAGGCAGAACAAGGCAATTCAGATGTAGCTGGATTCCTATCGGATTGCCCTTTCGAGCTAGGCAGTCAAGCTTGTTTAGACGGAGCTTTTGGTAGCACGTGCGTAACGATCCGGTAGCACGCGTGTAAGCAACCGGTAGCGCTTCGGGACGTTCAAAGTCAGGATTGCTTTCACCCACGACACCAGGTCGGGGACAGTGAAAGGAAGACTGACGGTAATGGCTGACTACAGACACATCATGGCCCTGCTGGTGCAGGGCCATTCGTACCGACAGGTCCAAGGCAGGGCAGGCTGCTCGCACCGCACGATCGCCAAGGCCAGCCGGGTCCTTGCCGATCAAAAGCTGACCACCCGTGAGCAGATCGACGCGCTCACCGATGAGGACCTCGACCGGCTGTTCGACGACGGCCGCAAGGCCGTGAGCGGTGAGTTCGTCCCCGTCAATGTCGAGGCCGTGGTGAAGGCACGCATCGGTCGGAAGAAGCCACCGTTGAAAGTCTTGTGGGCCCGCTACCTGGACACCGCGCACACAGACTCCGCCCGGTTTTACGGCTATGAGCGGTTCTGCCAGATTATTGCCGAGCACGTCAAGGTCAACGACCTGACCAGCCCGCTGTCCCACGAACCCGGACACACGATGCAGGTCGACTGGGCCGGCACCAAGATGCAGCTGACCGATCCGATCACCCAGGAAACCACGAAGGTCTCGCTCTTCGTGGCGTCCTTACCGTATTCGGGAATGATCTTCGCCTACGGGTCCCTGGATGAGAAGCTTCCCGCCTGGTGCCAGCTGCACCGGAAGGCCTTTGAATACTTTGAGGGTGTCAGCCAGCTGGTCATTCCCGATAACGCCTCGACCGCATCGAACCAGATCAGCCGGTATGAAAAGGCCCGGGATGTGAACCAATCCTATGAGGCCTTCCTTGAGTACTATCAAACCGCGGCAGTCCCGACCGGCGCGTATAAGCCGCAGGAGAAAGGCAACGTCGAGGCGGGGGTTAAGGTCTCGACCAATTGGATCATCCACTACCTGCAGGGGCGGCGTTTCGCGGGTCTGGATGAGCTGAACGAGGCCGTGGCCGAACAGGTGGAGATGATCAATGACCGCACGCCCTTTCGCGGGGAGAACCGCTCCCGACGCGATTGGTTCCAGGATGCTGAACG
Source organism: Paeniglutamicibacter cryotolerans (assembly GCF_014190875.1). Taxonomy (NCBI): domain Bacteria; kingdom Bacillati; phylum Actinomycetota; class Actinomycetes; order Micrococcales; family Micrococcaceae; genus Paeniglutamicibacter; species Paeniglutamicibacter cryotolerans. Next base: position 1,230,235 of record NZ_JACHVS010000001.1, read on the forward strand.
CCACGAACTCATCGGCCTCCCGGCCGAGCCGTGGCAGCAGGTTTACTGGCGCAAGGCGAAAGTCTCCAGGGACTGGCACGTGCAGGTCGACACGGTTAAATATTCGGTTCCGCACCAGCTCGCCGGGCAGATCCTGGACGTGCGGATCGTGGGTGAGCAGGTCACCGTGCTTGCCGGTGGGCTCGTGGTTGCTTCGCACCGGCGTGGTGCGCAGCGTCATTCCTACGTCACCGATCCCGAACATGCGCCGCACGGGTATGAGGACATCTCACTGCTCTGGACCCGTGCCTATTTCATCCGGCAAGCAACAAAGGTCGGCCCCTACACGGTTCAGGCGCTGGCTCGGTTGCTGGATCGGAAAAAGATCGAAGCGCAGGGCTACCGCTCCTGCATGAACATCCTGGCACTGGGCAAGGGCAACAACCGCGCCCTGCTGGAGCAGGCCTGCCATGACCTCTGCGTGCAAGACGAGCGGAACCCTGTCAGTTATACCGCGCTCAAACATCGCATCACCGCCCTGCGGGCGGCCTACGCCGGGCGTCCGGGCGTGAGCGCACCGGCATCGCCGCAGTCCGGCGCGGGGCCGGTGACCGCGGGTGCCAGGGATACCAGCAGCGCCCATCTGGGCGGGATCTCGCAGTTCAGTCTCGAGGCCTTGAGAAGCACCGCCGCAACTGAGTATTTGACTCTTTGAGAGCCACCAATATTGCCGTTCAGAGCCACCCCGCCAAAAGACGAATATTCTCTTTCAGAGCCACCCATAGTGCGCTTGAGAGCCATCAAATAAGCTCCTCCCACCATGTGACAGAACATGGTAGAAGGAGCAAGACCAATGGTACGAAAAATCAATGCGAAGGTGATACTCCAGCTTCGTGCCGAGGGAATGTCCGGGCGCAATATTGCCACCACGCAAAGCATCTCCAGGAACAGCGTTTCCAACGTCCTTGATGCTGCATCAAACGCCGGAATCAGCTGGACGGATATCCAAGACAAAACAGAGAATGCTGTTTATGCTTTGGTGTTCCCCGGTCGCGGGGACCACCAAAGCGTTTTCGCCCAGCCAGACTGGGGCGTTGTCCATAAGCAACTGGCGAAAGTCGGAGTGACGCTCAAGCTCCTGCACGGCGAATACGTTGACGAAGAATCCGTCAAAGGCCAGGCCACCATGGGCTACGACAGGTTCTGCAAGACATATCACCGCTACGTCCTGGAACACAGCGCAACGTCCAGGGTCGAGCACAAGGCCGGGATGAGCGTCGAGGTCGACTGGTCCGGTCCAACCATGACCTTGCATGATCCAAACACCGGCACGAAGCAGACGGTCTATCTGTTTGTGGCGTGCCTGCCCTTTAGCCGGCTGGGCTTTGTCGAGGCCTGTCTGGATATGAAGCAAGCCAGTTGGCTGCGTGCCCACGTTTCCATGTTTGAGGCCTTGGGTGGTTCTGTTCCACGCATCATCCCGGACAACCTCAAAACCGGGGTCATCAAACATCCTGCCGAGGGCGAGATCGTGCTCAATGATTCTTACCGGCATCTGGCTGGCCACTATGTGGCAGCAGTGTTGCCTGGCCGTGTCCGGAAGCCAAAAGATAAATCTAGTGTAGAAAATACGGTGGGCCACGTGGCGACCTGGATCATTGCCGGACTGCGCGATACCCAGTTCACCTCGTTGCCTCAGCTTCGTACGGCGATCCGTGAACGGGTCCAGGCGTATAACGATGAGCCATTCCAGAAGCGGGCGGGCTCCCGGTTGAGCGTTTTTCGGGAAGAAGAGCAGCCGTTGCTTCGCCCCTTGCCGGCGGTGCCGTATGAAATCAGCGAGTGGGTCTATCGGCGTAAGGTCGCGAAGAACAGCTACGTGACGTGGAAGCGGAACTTCTACTCGGTTCCGCTGGTCAATGTCGGGGCAAGCGTTGACCTGCGCATCACGGAAACAATGCTTGAGGTCTACCGGAACCAGGAGCGGCTGACCAGCCATCAGTTACTTCCCGCCTCCGCGATCAATCAGTATCGCACCAATGATTCGGATATCCCGGCCGAACAGCAGTGGAAGCAGTGGGAACCGAAAAGGGTCAGGGGCTGGGCGAGTCGCATCGGACCAAACGCGGTGGAAGTCGTGGATCGGATCTTCGCGTCGGTTCCGCTCGCTGAGCAGGGCCTGAACGCAGCACTGGCGGTGTTGAGGCTGTCGAAGAGGTTCGGCCCGGAACGGCTGGAAGCGGCGTGCCTCCTGGCGCTGCAGAGCCAGGTACGTTCGCCGCGGTATGCGCATATCCGGCCGATCTTGGACACCGGTCAAGACCGGGCCAATACCTGGAATGATTCCCTTCCAGAGCCTGAACCGGGCGGATACGTGCGCGGCAGCGATTACTATTCTGGCGGTGCCCGATGACCTCGATGGATACGGAAACCAAAAGGAAATTGCGGGAAATGTCCGCCGGCGCCTTGCTCGAGGCCGTGGAGTCCCAGGACGAGGTCCTCAGCATGGGGCTGACGTTTGAGGAGCGTTTGCGGCTAGCCGTGGACCATGCGTACGCGTCCTTCACCCATTCGAAGGTCAGCGGTCTGATCAGGCGTGCTGGGTTGCGTTACCCCAACGCCGATCTGAGGCAGGTGGATCTGTTGGAGGAACGTGGGCTGAACAGGATGACACTTACTGAGCTGTCGAGCTGCGCCTTCGTTGACCAGTTCCACAATGTCGTCTTTCAGGGATTCACCGGATCGGGGAAGTCGTACCTGGGCTGCGCCCTGGCGAAGCAGGCATGTTTGAAGCTGATCCGCACGCATTACGTGCGCATGCCGGATCTGGAAGAGGAATGGCGGCAAGCCGAAGACAAACCCCTGGGGCAGAACAAGTTCCTGAAAAAGTATGGGTCCTTCAGCATGCTGGTCGTCGATGAGTGGTTGTTGGATCCTCCGAAGGGAGCGTTCTTGCGGATGTTGTTGGAGTTGATGGAGCGTCGGTACGGATCGACGGCAACGGTGTTCTGCACCCAGTACAAGCAGTCGGACTGGCATGCCAGGCTCGGGTCCGGGGTTCACGCGGACGCGATCATGGATCGGATCGTTCACAACACGATCTGGGTCGAGACCGGTAGCTACAACATGAGGGAGAAGACCGCGCTGGGGATGAGCTAAGAGATGTTGCTGAGAGCCGGTGGCTCCCGTCCGGGGAGGTACCGGCTCTCAACGGCAATATTGCTGGCTCTGAACGGCGATATCCGGTGGCTCCCAAACCTACGAATATTCAGCAACCGAGGAAACGAAGGAGGAGGACCATGCTTGATCATCATCTGACCGACGATGACATGGGGCTGTTTACCGGGTTGCGGATGACAGCGTTCGGCCAAAGCGTCATCGACATCGCCAACGACTCGGCCTATGACGAATGGACGTTTTCGCGCAAGGTCCGTCATGCACTGGATCAGGAGATCGCGGCCCGGGCCCAGCGTCGGGTGGTGAAGCTGCTCAAGGAATCGAAAACGCCGAACCCTGCTGCCTGTGTTGAAGACATCCACTACCTGCCGGACCGGAGCCTGAACCGGGAGGTCGTGGCACGGCTCGCGTCCTGCCAGTGGATCGAGCACACCACGAACCTGGTGATCCTGGGCAAATCAAGCGTCGGCAAATCGTATTTGGCCCAAGCCCTGGTCAACGCGGCCTGCCGGCACGACTACACGGCTCGCTACTTCCGACTTGATGACCTGGCGAACAAGCTCGCGGTTTATCGTCGGGGTGATGCCGAACGGCTGACGTTCCTGGGCAGCCTGCACGACTGCGATGTTCTGGTCCTGGATGACTTCTTGACCACGCCGATTAGCCCGGAGACCGCGAGCGAACTGCTCAATATCCTGGCGGGGCGCGAACACCGTGGCGCCACGGTGGTGACTTCTCAGTTCGATCCCGAGGACTGGTACAAGTCGCTGCATGATGCGGTGATCGCCGAATCGATCCTCAACCGCATCGTTTCCAGCAGTGAGTTGGTCCAGCTTGATGGGCCCAATATGCGTCGGCGTAAGCATACGGGTCCGGGAGATGAGCCGGTGAGCTGAAGCGATCGGTGCTGGCGCGAGGGCTCGGTGCTACCGGGTCCTCGCACCGGTGCTACCGTTTCGCTCCACATGCGCTACCGAAAGCTCCGTCTATACAGTCAAGCTTTCGGACACCGTGAAATTCGCTTCTGTTTTGTTTCGGATCTCCTCAAGACCCACACCCGGAGCTAGGCGGACCAGTACCAGCGGAGAAACACCGCTGCTGTTGGCCTTATCCAGATCGAATACGGCGAGATCTGTGACGATTCGATCCACTACTCGCACACCGGTAAGCGGCAAGGAGCATTCGGAAACAAGCTTGGGTGATCCGTCCTTGGCAACGTGCTCGGTGAGGACTATGACACGGGGCGTGCCGGCTACAAGGTCCATGGCCCCGCCCATTCCCTTGACCATTTTCCCCGGGATGGTCCAATTGGCGAGGTCTCCGGATTCCGATACCTGCATGGCACCCAGGATGGCGACCTTCACATGCCCACCGCGGATCATCCCGAAACTGGTGGCCGAGTCGAAAATGGATCCGCCGGGGAGCAGCGTGACGGTCTGCTTCCCAGCGTTGATTAGGTCGGCGTCTTCTTCGCCCTCGTATGGAAACGGGCCCATGCCCAGTATCCCGTTTTCACTCTGGAGCGTCACTCGGATGCCATCGGGGAGGTTGTTCGCCACCAGGGTGGGGATGCCAATGCCGAGGTTGACGTAGTCACCGTCGTTGAGCTCCATGGCGGCAATGGCCGCCATCTCGTCTCGTGTCCATGCCATGATTGTGCTCCTTGGGTTCAGTGGGCTTAGGCGACGACGGCGACCGGCTGTGGTCGGACCGACCGCTGTTCGATGTCCTTGATGCGGTTTGATGCCTGAACCAAGCGCTGTATGTAGACGCCTGGTGTCACCACGTGATTTGGGTCGATCTGACCAAGGCCGACGATGATCTCCGCCTCGGCGATGGTCACACGCCCTGCTGTGGCAACAACCGGGTTGAAGTTGCGGGCTGTGTACCGGTAAACGAGGTTGCCATCGGTGTCGGCTGTGTGGGCATGAACGAGGGACAGGTCCGCCACAATCGCACGTTCGCGAACATAGAGTTCGCCATCGAACTCTTCATGATCTTTTCCCTCCGCTATCAGGGTGCCTACCCCTGTCTTTGTGTAGAACGCGGGGATTCCGGACCCGCCGGCACGCAGTCGTTCCGCCAGGGTTCCCTGCGGGGTGAACTCTACCTCCAGTGCACCGGCGAGATACTGCTCTGCAAAGAGCTTGTTTTCACCGACGTATGAGGCGATGACCTTGCGGACTTGGCCGTTCTCGATGAGCACGCCCAGACCCTTGCCGTCCACGCCCATGTTGTTGGACACGATGGTCAAGTCTTTGACATTGGAATCACGAACTGCTTCGATCAGGTCGGCCGGGATGCCGCTGAGGCCGAAGCCTCCTACTGCGATCGTCATGCCGTCAGCGAGCACTCTATTGAGTGCTGCTGCGGGATCTGCGCTGAGCTTTGACATGTGGCCCATTCTCCTGAGGTTTCCGCCGGGGCAGGAAATCTGAAATTAAACAGTTTCGTCCACCTCATGGACAGGCGGAATAACTTGGACACTATCCGAGGGCTTGCGAGAGCGTCAATAGCCCTGATTTACTTATATTCATACTATGGACGAGCCTCATTCAGGTGTCCATATTGTGGAATATGGAGTTTTGAATGCAAAGCGAAACGCAAAATAAGGTGCAGGGGGCGCAAGTCGTTGGACGTGTTGCTGAGTTGTTGCGCATCGTTGGCCGTGCCCCCGACAGGGGCGCTGTGCTCTCTGAAATCGTGACGGCCTCCGGCCTCACCCGGCCCACGGTTTACCGGCTGCTGAATTCCTTGGCCATCGAGGGCCTGCTGGACCATGACAAGGCAACAAACACCTGGCATCTAGGCCCAGAGATGTATGTGATGGGTGCCGTGGCAGCGAACCGGTATGCGATCGAGGACATCGCGCGTCCGAGCCTGCGGCGCCTCGCCGAGGAGACTGGAGAAAGCGCCTTTCTTTCCATCCGCAGGGGAGCCGAGACTGTTTGTCTCATGCGGGTGGAAGGCAGCTTCCCCGTTCGTTCGTTCGTGTTGCACGAGGGCGTGCGGTTTCCACTGGGAGTCGCATCGGCGGGTTTGGCTATTCTGGCTTTCCTGCCGGCCTTGGAAATAGAGCGACTGCTTGACGGCGAGGAATCGCGAGCTCGGGCCTTTGGCTCAGGTCATACTTCGCGGGCAATTCTTGAGAACCTGCACAGCATCAGGGAAACCGGATATTCGGTGAATCCAGGATTGATTCTCGAGGGCAGCTGGGGAATGGGTGCGGCAGTATTCGATCCACGTGGAGACCCGGCGTGGGCACTGTCCCTGACTGGGATCGAGCAGCGCTTCCGGCCGGAGCGTCAGCAACAACTCGGGCGTCTATTACTCGAGGAGGCGCACCGGATAACCCGGGAACTAGGTGCCGGACCCCGTCGGCATGCGTTGGAGAAGTGACGGCAGCCCGGCTGATAGATGCGCTCGGACCACTGTCATTTCGAATCCAGCGCCGTGGCTGCAACGCGCTCAAAGCCAGGTGAACTGCATCCAAGGTTGCTAGTCCATCAACGGCATCGTCGGAGTCGTTGATGGCCATGGCACTCCGCTGGGTCCACCGAGGGCGTTGCTGAGTGTCGCTGTTCATTCAGGCAAAGGCGTTTCGCAGAACATGTCGCGCTCGTCAGAACGCTGAGATACGTATAGATCATCGCCGATGGTATCGCCGTAGTGATCCCAGATATAGGCCATGAGCCGGCTGGGCAGTCTAAATCGCGTCAGTATGGCTGATTTCACGGTGAGTGCATCCCGGTGTTCAACGGTGATGAGGTGATTGGCCTCAGCCTCGGCCGCACACATCGTTGGGGTAGGGCCGCGCAAGTCATACGCGTTGAGCGGATCAACCCCGAAAGCTCGGCCGCACGGGTTAATGGCACCGCCGATTCTGTTGCCACCATGCGATTCTTTACCGTGGGCATCTGGTTCAAGCTCAGTGATTACATCAGTGACAAGAAAGCCGTCAGGTGTTGCTACGTAGATCACCACAATGTCCTGGTCCTTTCGGCACCAGTGAATTTCCTCAAGCACGCCAGCTGGCAGGTGGATGACATCGATGATGCCTGACGTGGGGAGAATGCCATGTTGGAGAACAATCCCAAAAGTTATATTCAGGACCTTGGGCGCCACCACGCGGGGTTGAATTTCTTCTGGTAACTCAAGGCCGGCCGGCAACTTCCCCGAGCACTACTCTGACATGGCCTGTATTCCCGAAAGCGAAATCTGGAAGCCCGAAGTCTGCGAAGGCGCGCAGGGTCTGTTCAGCTGGCGCCGCCACGCTGCCACCGTCCCTGGAACTCGATGACCTAGCGGCACTCGTGACCAGCACCCACTCACCCTCGAATGCCTAGCAAGGCAGGAGAATGTTAGTGTGTCGCTTCCAGCTAGACGGTGCAGGCAGAAGAGCTTGCCCGCCAGCGTCCCGGATGCATCTACTGGCTCAAAGCGGCGATTGCCCGGGGCTGATTGAGGTAGCCGGCTCGAAGACCACCATGGAAAGCGGAATTCTATTGACAAATCAATTGGAGCTCGTTTCCTTGGAAGAGCCAGCTGGACCATGGTCGCTACCGTATCCACAACGTGGCAACGCACTTGATCGTGGAATTCGATGCCACGATGATCCGCTGTCGGCAAGAGGCTAGCTGCATGATTATCGAGGCGTCGACCCAACTCGCCGAAGGGCCTGCGAAAGCGCAAAGACGGGACGATGCGCTGCTGTGCAACGGGAATGCACCGACCTGTCCCGCTCAGCTGTGGCCCTATCCGGGGTGTTGAGCGGGGTAGGCCGGTGCCGCCGAAGTGGTCTGGCAAGGTAATCGGGGGCGAGACTTGCGCCAACAAGAACAAGAACAAGAACAAGTCAGTGTTCGGGCTCACATTAATGGTTTCGGGCGATGCGTGGTCCCGGGACGGTGGCAGGCCCGTCGTTTGCCCCGGCTTTCCGGGGTTTTTACCCGGTCCGAGCGGTGGGAGTGCCCCCGTTTGGACAATCACGCCAAATGCGCCTATAGTTATTTATCGCGCCGCACACCGGATCGCAGCCCGAAAGGGAGATGCGAACGGACGGCGCGAAGATTTTCTCCTTCTTCTCCCGGATCATCGATTTGACCGGGACAGGGATTGGGACTAAGCTAGAAAAGTTGCTCCAGAGCGAAGCGCCGGTGTTCCGGGTCGTGGAGGTTGGAAGCGTCTGTTGTTTGAGAACTCAATAGTGTGCCAAATTTGTTAACACCGATTTTATTATGTAATTGGTGAATGGTTTCGGGCTCCGCACCCCCGTGTGGAGGCTCGAGGCAATTTGCCGGGATTTTTTTACTTGGTGCAACCCGGTCGGCTTTTTCCAGTCGGCGTGTTGGTTGTGTCTGTATTTTTTTACGGAGAGTTTGATCCTGGCTCAGGATGAACGCTGGCGGCGTGCTTAACACATGCAAGTCGAACGATGAGGGGAGCTTGCTCTCCGATTAGTGGCGAACGGGTGAGTAACACGTGAGTAACCTGCCCTAGACTCTGGGATAAGCCCGGGAAACTGGGTCTAATACCGGATATGCACCGTAAGCCGCATGGTTTTTGGTGGAAAGATTTATCGGTCTGGGATGGACTCGCGGCCTATCAGCTTGTTGGTGAGGTAATGGCTCACCAAGGCGACGACGGGTAGCCGGCCTGAGAGGGTGACCGGCCACACTGGGACTGAGACACGGCCCAGACTCCTACGGGAGGCAGCAGTGGGGAATATTGCACAATGGGCGAAAGCCTGATGCAGCGACGCCGCGTGAGGGATGACGGCCTTCGGGTTGTAAACCTCTTTCAGTAGGGAAGAAGCGAAAGTGACGGTACCTGCAGAAGAAGCGCCGGCTAACTACGTGCCAGCAGCCGCGGTAATACGTAGGGCGCAAGCGTTATCCGGAATTATTGGGCGTAAAGAGCTCGTAGGCGGTTTGTCGCGTCTGCCGTGAAAGTCCGGGGCTCAACTCCGGATCTGCGGTGGGTACGGGCAGACTAGAGTGATGTAGGGGAGACTGGAATTCCTGGTGTAGCGGTGAAATGCGCAGATATCAGGAGGAACACCGATGGCGAAGGCAGGTCTCTGGGCATTAACTGACGCTGAGGAGCGAAAGCATGGGGAGCGAACAGGATTAGATACCCTGGTAGTCCATGCCGTAAACGTTGGGCACTAGGTGTGGGGGACATTCCACGTTTTCCGCGCCGTAGCTAACGCATTAAGTGCCCCGCCTGGGGAGTACGGCCGCAAGGCTAAAACTCAAAGGAATTGACGGGGGCCCGCACAAGCGGCGGAGCATGCGGATTAATTCGATGCAACGCGAAGAACCTTACCAAGGCTTGACATGTTCCGGATCGCCGTGGAAACACGGTTTCCCCTTTGGGGTCGGTTCACAGGTGGTGCATGGTTGTCGTCAGCTCGTGTCGTGAGATGTTGGGTTAAGTCCCGCAACGAGCGCAACCCTCGTTCTATGTTGCCAGCGGATTATGCCGGGGACTCATAGGAGACTGCCGGGGTCAACTCGGAGGAAGGTGGGGACGACGTCAAATCATCATGCCCCTTATGTCTTGGGCTTCACGCATGCTACAATGGCCGGTACAATGGGTTGCGATACTGTGAGGTGGAGCTAATCCCAAAAAGCCGGTCTCAGTTCGGATTGGGGTCTGCAACTCGACCCCATGAAGTCGGAGTCGCTAGTAATCGCAGATCAGCAACGCTGCGGTGAATACGTTCCCGGGCCTTGTACACACCGCCCGTCAAGTCACGAAAGTTGGTAACACCCGAAGCCGGTGGCCTAACCCCTTGTGGGAGGGAGCCGTCGAAGGTGGGACCGGCGATTGGGACTAAGTCGTAACAAGGTAGCCGTACCGGAAGGTGCGGCTGGATCACCTCCTTTCTAAGGAGCAACTAGCAGGTACGGTTCATCCACAGTGGTGTTCACGGCTTGTTCAGTGCTGCCCGTTTCCACCACTTGTGTTGGTGGACGGGTGCTCATGGGTGGAATGTTAACAGGTAATGGCCGGGTTTCTTCCTGGTTGGTTTTCCTAGTACGCCGCACTTGTGTGGTGGGAACGGGGAGCTGGTCGGTGGGGGGTTCGGTCTCTTGGCACACTGTTGGGTCCTGAGGCAACAGGACATGCATGTTTACTTGCTCGTCTCTCACCGTTGTGGTGGGGGGTGAGTGGTGGTGTGTGTGGGCTGTTTGTTTCTGGTTGTCCCCGCGCATGGCCTAAGCCGCGCCGAATCATCCCGTGACGGGGTGGTGGTGCTGGTGGTGGGTGTGATGGGGTTGTTGTTTGGGAACTGCATAGTGGACGCGAGCATCTTGTATGCCACGTATCGTTGATCGCCTGCTTCTTCGGGAGGGGGTGTGAGAGGGTCGTGGAGCATGCAAAATAGCAATTTCTTTGATGATAGAAGACCCTGGACCGCACCTCGTGTGTGGTTCCGTTGGTTTTCTCGATATAAGTTAGTGTCTTTTTGATTTGACCTGTTTGTGGTCAAGTTTTTAAGGGCGCACGGTGAATGCCTTGGCATTGGGAGCCGAAGAAGGACGTGGGAATCTGCGATAAGCCTGGCGGAGTCGATAACCGGACGTTGATGCCAGGATTTCCGAATGGGGAAACCCCGTGCGGCGTCATGCCGCATGACCCGCAGCTGAACACATAGGCTGCGTGGAGGGAACGGGGGGAAGTGAAACATCTCAGTACCCCCAGGAAGAGAAAACAAAAGTGATTCCGTGAGTAGTGGCGAGCGAAAGCGGATGGGGCTAAACCGGTCCATGTGTGATAGCCGGCGGGCGTTGCATGGTCGGGGTTGTGGGACTATCCATGCCAGTGCTGCCGCACTGGCGGGGTGAGGTGCGAACATATAGGAGAACCTGTTTGAATGCAGGACCATAGGGGGTGAAAGTCCCGTATCCGTAATGTGTTTCGCCGCCCTGTGATGGTATCCCAAGTAGTACGGGGCCCGAGAAATCCCGTATGAATCTGTCAGGACCACCTGATAAGCCTAAATACTACCCAATGACCGATAGCGGAAAAGTACCGTGAGGGAAAGGTGAAAAGTACCCCGGGAGGGGAGTGAAATAGTACCTGAAACCGTGCGCTTACAATCCGTTGGAGCCTCCTTGTTGGGGTGACAGCGTGCCTTTTGAAGAATGAGCCTGCGAGTTAGTGTTACGTCGCGAGGTTAACCCGTGTGGGGAAGCCGTAGCGAAAGCGAGTCTGAATAGGGCGAGTTAGTGGCGTGATCTAGACCCGAAGCGAAGTGATCTACCCATGGCCAGGTTGAAGCGCGTGTAAGAGCGCGTGGAGGACCGAACCCACTTCAGTTGAAAATGGAGGGGATGAGCTGTGGGTAGGGGTGAAAGGCCAATCAAACTTCGTGATAGCTGGTTCTCCCCGAAATGCATTTAGGTGCAGCGTTGCGTGTTTCTTACCGGAGGTAGAGCTACTGGATGGCTAATGGGCCCTACAAGGTTACTGACGTCAGCCAAACTCCGAATGCCGGTAAGTGAGAGCGCAGCAGTGAGACTGTGGGGGATAAGCTTCATAGTCGAGAGGGAAACAGCCCAGAGCGCCAACTAAGGCCCCTAAGCGTGTGCTAAGTGGAAAAGGATGTGGAGTTGCGAAGACAACCAGGAGGTTGGCTTAGAAGCAGCCATCCTTGAAAGAGTGCGTAATAGCTCACTGGTCAAGTGATTCCGCGCCGACAATGTAGCGGGGCTCAAGCACACCGCCGAAGTTGCGTCATTCAGGTATGTGGTAGGCCTTCGTGGTCCAGCCGCCTGGATGGGTAGGGGAGCGTCGTGTGGGCAGTGAAGTCGCGGTGTAAACCAGCGGTGGAGCCCACACGAGTGAGAATGCAGGCATGAGTAGCGAAAGACGGGTGAGAAACCCGTCCGCCGAATGATCAAGGGTTCCAGGGTCAAGCTAATCTGCCCTGGGTAAGTCGGGACCTAAGGCGAGGCCGACAGGCGTAGTCGATGGACAACGGGTTGATATTCCCGTACCGGTAAAAAACCGCCCATACTAAGCCGGCGATGCTAACCGCCCCGAGCACCCACCAGATGACCTTCGGGTCATCTACCGGGTGTAAGGCGCGGGACCCGAGCCGGGGAGGTAAGCGTATTAACAGGTGTGACGCAGGAAGGTAGCCGAGCCAGGCAATGGAATTGACCTGGTCCAAGGATGTAGGGCGAGTCGTAGGCAAATCCGCGACTCATCTAAGCCTGAGACCCGATAGGCGCCCCCCTCGGGGGGTGATTCGGTGATCCTATGCTGCCAAGAAAAGCATCGACGCGAGGTTTTAGCCGCCCGTACCCCAAACCGACACAGGTGATCAGGTAGAGAATACTAAGGCGATCGAGAGAATCATGGTTAAGGAACTCGGCAAAATGCCCCCGTAACTTCGGGAGAAGGGGGGCCCCAACCTTGATGGAACTTCGCGTTCCGGAGGGGATCGGGGCCGCAGAGACCAGGGGGAAGCGACTGTTTACTAAAAACACAGGTCCGTGCGAAGTCGCAAGACGATGTATACGGACTGACTCCTGCCCGGTGCTGGAAGGTTAAGAGGACCGGTTAGCCGCAAGGCGAAGCTGAGAATTTAAGCCCCAGTAAACGGCGGTGGTAACTATAACCATCCTAAGGTAGCGAAATTCCTTGTCGGGTAAGTTCCGACCTGCACGAATGGAGTAACGACTTCCCCGCTGTCTCAACCATGAACTCGGCGAAATTGCACTACGAGTAAAGATGCTCGTTACGCGCAGCAGGACGGAAAGACCCCGAGACCTTTACTATAGTTTGGTATTGGTGTTCGGTGCAGCTTGTGTAGGATAGGTGGGAGACTGTGAAGCCGCAACGCTAGTTGTGGTGGAGTCATCGTTGAAATACCACTCTGGCTGTACCGGTCACCTAACTTCGGCCCATGATCTGGGTCAGGGACAGTGCCTGATGGGTAGTTTAACTGGGGCGGTTGCCTCCTAAAAAGTAACGGAGGCGCCCAAAGGTTCCCTCAGCCTGGTTGGCAATCAGGTGTCGAGTGTAAGTGCACAAGGGAGCTTGACTGTGAGAGCGACAGCTCGAGCAGGGACGAAAGTCGGGACTAGTGATCCGGCGGCACGTTGTGGAACGGCCGTCGCTCAACGGATAAAAGGTACCTCGGGGATAACAGGCTGATCTTGCCCAAGAGTCCATATCGACGGCATGGTTTGGCACCTCGATGTCGGCTCGTCGCATCCTGGGGCTGGAGTAGGTCCCAAGGGTTGGGCTGTTCGCCCATTAAAGCGGTACGCGAGCTGGGTTTAGAACGTCGTGAGACAGTTCGGTCCCTATCCGCTGCGCGCGCAGGAAATTTGAGAAGAGCTGTCCTTAGTACGAGAGGACCGGGACGGACGAACCTCTGGTGTGTCAGTTGTACTGCCAAGTGCACCGCTGATTGGCTACGTTCGGAAGGGATAACCGCTGAAAGCATCTAAGCGGGAAGCCCACTTCGAGATGAGATTTCCACGCACAATTTGTGTGAGAGGCCCCCAGCAGACCACTGGGTTGATAGGCGGGACGTGGAAGCGGGGACCAAAGACCCGTGAAGCCGACCCGTACTAATAGGCCGATGACTTACACCACAAACACCACCCTTCATGGGTGGCAAGATACGCTGCGTCCACTATGCGGTCCCGAGACAACAACCGTCTCGCAGGACTGAAAACACCGTACCGGTGCACACCCTCCCCTTCACGGGCAGGTGCGCACGCGGTATGAGCAACCACAGCATGACTGTGACCATGATTTTCCCCACCCGGGTCCCCCGGGTGCGTGGAGCACGGGTTACGGCGGTCATAGCGTGGGGGAAACGCCCGGTCCCATACCGAACCCGGAAGCTAAGCCCCACTGCGCCGATGGTACTGCACTCGGGAGGGTGTGGGAGAGTAGGACACCGCCGAACATCTTTTCAGAGCCCATCCCCGGACCACCAGGTCCGGGGATGGCGCCGTTTAACCAGAAAACCACACCCCGCGCCCCACCCCGGCCAAAAACACGAACCGAAGTAGGCTCTGGCTTTCCATTGGGGTTCCGAGAGGCAGAAGATCTTTCCGTGAGAGTCTTGCAGGACATCCCCGGCGAATCGACTTATGTTCTGATGGTCTAACAGGGTTGCCCGGCGTCCATCAGTTTCTTGACTAAGGGCTCCGGGACGCCTTCCCAGGTTGCCGGCATCGTATCGAGATGAATGCGGTTCTCGCCCGGTGGGGAATCCTCGACGAGCTGGAAGGTTAGCTGAATCGGAAAACCGGGTCAGCACACGATGCCGAGGAAACCCTCGTTTTCCTGAGCTTCGCTTCCACTCAATTGCTCAACCTTCGGAGATGAACGCCCAAGGCATCGATCGTGTTGAAAGCTATGCCTCCCAAGGTCGGCTTATTGATGATCCTTTGGATTTGGTGGCGCGCGGCGGCGGCATCAGCATGACTCCATGGCCTCATCCCCCTGCCCGGTCAACCAGTTCGCGGTGAGAAGAACGGGGCACGGGGTACTGGGGACGGCCGGAGTTCAGGCGTACAGTAAGTGCTTCAGAGTGTCTTTCTCATCACTCCAACGCGCCTGTCGTTGGAACACACCAGAACACGGGGAGCCATGACCGTCGAATCCACTGCAGCCAACGCCCAGCCCACAAGGGCATCAAACGCTGCGAGTCACCGGGACGATTCCGTTCGACCTCAGGACGACCTCTACCGCAATGCAAATGGTGGATGGTTGCGCACCGCCCAGATCCCAGGTGATCAGGGAAGCTTCGGATCTTTCATGCAATTGCGCGATGATTCGGAAGCCGCGGTGTTTGCCATTATCAAGGCGGCACAAGCCGACCATCTGCTCCCTGACGGCACTCCAGACGATCGCAAGGTACGGATCGGCAACCTTTACACCAGCTTCATGGACGAAGAGGGCATCGAGGCTCGGGGCATGGACCCGATTCGCGCGGATCTTGCTGCCGTCTTTGCGACCACCAGCATTGCCGAGCTGGTCGCGCTGACCGGACGCTTCCAACGTCAGGGTGTTAGTGGTTTTGTCTCGGTGGGAGTCAGCAGCGATGCAGGACAGCCGGACCGGAACCTGCTGACCTTCCTGCAAGGTGGGCTCGGACTTCCCGATGAGTCCTACTACCGTGAGGAGCAGTTCGCTGAGCTATACACCGAATACGGCACGCATCTGGGTCGGCTGCTGGCGTTGGCGGGAATTGAGAATCCAGAGGCTGCGGCAGCCATGGTTCTTGATTTGGAAACAGCACTGGCGGCGCACCACTGGGACCGGGTGAAATGCCGGGATGCACAGGCCCGCTATAACCTGCTGACATCGGCACAGCTCTTCGAGACCATGCCATCGATGGTCGGCTGGCTCGCGGGAGCCGGCATCGGCGAAGGGCACTTTTCCGAGGTTGACGTCTGGCAGCCCAGCTACCTCGCGGGCCTTGAAGCAGTTCTTACATCCCAGCCGCTGGCCAGCTGGCAGAACTGGTTGGCAGTGCAACTGGTCCGAAGCAATGCCGCATACATGTCCAAGGCCTTCGTGATGGAGAACTTCTCCTTCTACTCGATGAAGCTAGCCGGCACCAAGGAGCTCAAGGAGCGTTGGAAGCGGGGAGTGGCCTTCACCGAGGGCGCGGTCGGCGAGGACATCGGACAGCTTTACGTGCGGGAGCACTTCCCACAACGAAGCAAGGACCTGATGGAGGGCCTGGTTAAGCAACTCATCGAGGCGTACCGCCAGTCGATTTCGGTGCTGCCTTGGATGGGAGCGGAAACGATCGAAAAGGCGCTGGAGAAGCTCTCCTTGTTCCGGACGAAGATCGGATATCCGAACCAGTGGATCGACTATTCTGCCGTCAGCACCGTTCCGGATGACGTCATAGCGAACGTGGCGAGCGCCAACGCGTTCGAGTTTGCCCGTGAGCTGAAGAAGATAGACGATGGCGTGGACCGCGAACTGTGGTTCATGTACCCACAAACGGTTAACGCCTACTATCACCCGCTCCTCAATGAGATCGCGTTCCCGGCGGGTATCCTGCGGTCACCGTTCTTCGCCGCCGACCGAGATGCGGCCTCTAATTTCGGGGCCATTGGAGCCGTCATCGGCCACGAGATCGGCCACGGGTTCGATGACCAGGGCTCGCAGTTCGACGGAACGGGTGAACTGCGGAACTGGTGGACCGACGAGGACCGGGCGGCCTTCGAGGAACTCACCGGGAAGCTAGTCGCGCAGTATGACGCACTGGTTCCTCCGGAGGCTCCCGAATACAAGGTCAACGGCAAACTGACCCTGGGCGAGAACATCGGGGACCTGGGCGGCTTGGGAATCGCCTACAAGGCCTACCGGTTGGACCTGGCAGACCGTGGCTTGGCAGAGGACGAAGTAGTGGACGGGCTCACCGGTGACCAACGCTTCTTCTATGCGTGGGCTGAGTGCTGGCGGACCCTGACCCGTCCGGAAACCATGGTCACCCGGATCACCACCGACCCGCACTCCCCGGGGGAATTCCGTTGCAACCAGGTGCCCAAGAACATGGAGGCCTTCCACCGGGCCTTTGATACCAAGCCCGGTGACGGAATGTGGCTCGACCCTGCCGACCGGGTAGAAATCTGGTAGCACCCCATAAGCAATGGCGGCGACCCCCTCAACATGGGGTCGCCGCCATTGCCTTAACGAGACACGCAGCGCATGATTCCCTTTGGAATCGTGCGCTGGGTGTCTCCGAAGGAGCATTTGCGCAAGCTTCTCCCAGCGGTTTCGTCGATCCGGACGGGTCGGAGGGGAGCCGGAGTGGTGGTACCCGCCACCATCAGACCCGGGATCCGGTTTGGCCACGTAGAATTGATTCTTGTGACTGCCGACGAAATTACTCCCATTGCCAAGACCGTGGATACCAGCGACCAGCGCCAGGTGCGCATGGACAAGCGCGCCGAGCTCCTAGCCCGCGGTATCGAGGCTTACCCGGTGGGCGTAGCCCGCACCCATTCGCTGAACGAGGTCCGCCAGAACTGGGCCCACCTCGAAGACGGCCAAGAGACCGAGGATCAAGCCTCCGTTGTCGGCCGCATTGTCTTCATGCGCAATACCGGCAAGCTCTGCTTCGCTACGCTCCAGGAATCCGGGGAGAACGGCAAGGCAGTGCGCCTGCAGGTCATGCTTTCCCTTGCCAATGTCGGTGAGGAGTCACTGGCCGATTGGAAGCATCTGGTCGACCTCGGTGACCACGTGGCTATCCAAGGCACAGTGATTTCCTCGCGCCGCGGCGAGCTCTCGATCATGGCCACGGAATGGCAGATGGCATCCAAGGCCCTGCGCCCGATGCCGATGCTGCACGCCGACCTCAACGAGGAAACCCGCGTCCGCCAGCGCTACGCCGACTTGATCGTGCGAGACGAGGCCCGCGAAATGATCTATAAGCGCGACGCCATCACCCGCGCGGTGCGCGAGACCCTGTACGGCCACGACTACGTCGAGGTGGAAACCCCGATGATGCAGTTGGTCCACGGTGGAGCCCTGGCCCGTCCGTTCCATACGCACCTGAATGCGTTCAATCAGGACATGACGCTGCGCATTGCCACCGAGCTCTACCTCAAGCGCACCGTAGTCGGCGGGATCCCGCGCGTCTTCGAAATCGGGCGCCTGTTCCGCAACGAGGGCGTGGACTCCACCCACTCGCCGGAATTCACCACCCTGGAATGCTATGAGGTCTATGCAGACCAGTTCATCATGGCCGAACGCATCCAGCAGATCATCCTCAATGCGGCAGACGCCATCGGCGCAGGCCGCGTTCTGGAAACCAGTCGCGGAACGATCAACCTCGATGGCGAATGGGCCTGGCTCAGCGTCTACCCCGCGTTGTCCGAAGCCGTGGGCATGGAGATCACCCCGGAGACCGATGCAGCTGTCCTGCGCGGCATCGCCGAAAAGCACGGGGTGAAGATCAACCCGACGTGGGGCTCGGAGAAGCTGGTGATCGAGCTCTTCGGCGAAATCGTCGAGCCGACGCTGATCAACCCGACTTTCGTCTACGACTACCCTCCGGCCGCACAGCCACTGGCCCGTCCGCACCGTTCCAAGCCGGGCATCATCGAGGCCTGGGACCTGATCATCGGCGGCATGGAGCGCGGTACCGCGTTCTCCGAGCTGATCGACCCTGTGGTACAGCGAGAACGCCTCACCGAGCAGTCGCTGCTGGCATCCGGCGGCGACGACGAGGCAATGCAGCTGGACGAGGACTTCCTGCGCGCGCTCGAGTACGGCGCGCCGCCCATGGGCGGCATCGGGCTTGGCATAGACCGCCTGGTCATGCTTTTCACCGATGTTGGAATCCGCGAAACAATCCTATTCCCCCTCCTGAAGCCCGAGGCATAAACAATGCAGTATGTGGAAGTGCTGGCTCCGTCCATTGTCATCGCTCTGATTTTCTGGTTTGTGATCAAAGCGGTGAGCAATGTGGACCGCTCCGAACGTCGCGCAGAAGCTGAGGCGGATCGGGCCCGCTCCGAACACCTGGCGAACAAAGCCGGACGGAAAGCCAATAATCCCGAAACTGGGAATTCCCTTTAGGTATTCCCTATAGCTTGTCGCCGGTAGTGTGAATGTGTTTAGAATGGTTATGACGATAAAGCCTGCATGAATGTAGTGGGCGTGTATCGCACAGTAAACCACCTATGCCCAGGAGCAGCTCATGGCACGCAAGGTAGAAATTTCTTTGGTAGATGATTTGGATGGTGGCGTCGCCACTGAAAGCATTGTTTTCGGTATTGACGGCGAGCATTACGAAATCGATCTCGGCGAGAAGAATGCCGCAAAGTTCCGTGAGGTGCTGAAGCCTTACATCAAGGCGGGCCAGCCTTCGTCGCAGTTCTCCGCAAAGGAGGCTCCGGCGATCCGCGCTTGGGCCAAGGCGCAGGGCCTTGAGGTCAGCGCCCGCGGCCGCCTCAATGCAGAGGTCATTGCGGCATATCGCGAAGCCAACAAGTAAGCACATCCGCGCCCCCTGGCGCGATGTGTGCGGCCGGAGGCCCTCCCGCAGGAGGGCATCTCCGGCCGTTCCCGTTTAACGCCCGATCTGTCCCCGGCGGCGTGTGATGGGGGCGCGGCCTTCCACGCTGCTGGTGAACAGGGTTATCCCTTGGGCGAACACGCCCCACGGCACCGCTTTTGATGCGTAGCATCGAAGATACGTGTTAGCTAGGAGTGTGCCGCATGTTTGAGAGATTTACCGACCGTGCCCGTCGCGTTGTCGTGCTCGCCCAAGAAGAGGCGCGCATGCTCAACCACAACTACATCGGAACCGAGCACGTTTTGCTCGGCCTCATTCATGAGGGCGAGGGTGTTGCCGCCAAGGCCCTCGAGTCCCTGAACATTTCCCTGGGCGCCGTGCGCGAACAGGTGCAGGAGATCATCGGGCAGGGCCAACAGGCCCCCTCCGGTCACATCCCCTTCACCCCGCGGGCGAAGAAGGTCCTGGAGCTCTCGCTGCGCGAGGCCTTGCAGTTGGGACACAACTACATCGGCACCGAGCACATCCTGCTCGGTCTGATCCGTGAGGGCGAGGGTGTTGCCGCCCAGGTCCTGGTGAAGCTCGGAGCCGACCTCTCGCGCGTGCGCCAGCAGGTCATCCAGCTGCTCTCGGGCTACCAGGGCGGCAAGGAAACCACCGGTGCAGGAGTCAGCTCCGGAGGTCAGGCGGAGGGTACCCCTGCCGGCTCTGCAGTACTGGACCAGTTTGGGCGAAACCTCACCGCGGCAGCCCGCGAAGGCAAGCTCGACCCGGTCATCGGCCGCGAGTTCGAGATGGAACGCGTGATGCAAGTCCTCTCGCGACGTACTAAAAACAACCCGGTGCTAATCGGTGAGCCGGGCGTTGGCAAGACGGCTGTCGTCGAGGGCTTGGCCCAGGCGATCGTGCGCGGCGACGTACCCGAAACCATCAAGGACAAGCAGCTGTACACCCTGGACCTTGGGTCCCTGGTGGCAGGATCACGCTACCGCGGTGACTTCGAAGAGCGCCTGAAGAAGGTACTCAAGGAGATCCGCACCCGTGGCGACATCATCTTGTTCATCGACGAGATCCATACCCTCGTTGGTGCCGGTGCAGCCGAGGGCGCCATCGATGCCGCATCGATCCTGAAGCCGATGCTGGCCCGCGGTGAACTGCAGACCATCGGGGCCACCACGCTTGACGAGTACCGCAAGCACATCGAGAAGGACGCCGCGCTCGAGCGCCGCTTCCAGCCGATCCAGGTCAAGGAACCCTCCGTGGAACACACCACGGAGATCCTGCGCGGCCTGCGCGACCGCTACGAGGCCCACCACCGCGTGTCCATCACCGATGGTGCACTCGTGGCGGCGGCGCAGCTGGCCCACCGCTACATCTCGGACCGCTTCCTGCCGGACAAGGCCATAGACCTGATCGATGAGGCGGGCGCGCGCCTGCGCATCCGCCGCATGACCGCTCCTCCGGCACTCAAGGAAATGGACGTTGAAATCGCCAATGTCCGCCGCGAGAAGGAAGCCGCGATCGACGCCCAGGACTTCGAGGGTGCGGCTGCGCTGCGTGATAAGGAATCCAAGCTGCAGGATGCCCGCGCCGTGAAGGAAAAGGCGTGGAAGAACGGCGACATGGATGAGATCGCCGAGGTCGATGAGGAACTCATCGCCGAGGTCCTCGCCAACTCCACCGGCATCCCTGTCGTGAAGCTGACCGAAGAGGAATCCAGCCGGTTGCTCAACATGGAAGACGAGCTGCACAAGCGGGTCATCGGCCAGAACGAAGCAATCAAGGCCATCAGCCAGGCCATCCGCCGTACCCGTGCCGGCCTGAAAGATCCGAACCGCCCCGGCGGCTCGTTCATCTTCGCTGGCCCGACCGGCGTCGGCAAGACGGAGCTGGCCAAGGCGCTTGCCGAGTTCCTGTTCGGCGAGGAAGACGCGCTGATCACCTTGGACATGTCCGAGTACTCGGAAAAGCACACGGTGTCGCGTCTCTTCGGTGCCCCTCCGGGGTACGTCGGTTACGAAGAAGGCGGACAGCTCACCGAAAAGGTGCGTCGTCGCCCGTTCTCCGTGGTCCTCTTCGACGAGGTCGAGAAGGCACACGCAGACCTGTTCAACTCGCTGCTGCAGATCCTGGAAGACGGCCGGCTGACCGACTCCCAGGGCCGCGTGGTCGACTTCAAGAACACGGTGATCATCATGACCACCAACCTCGGCACCCGGGACATCTCCAAGGGCGTCATGACCGGCTTCCAGTCGGCCACTGACACACGCACCGGCTACAACCGGATGCAGGCTAAGGTCCAAGAGGAACTGCGCCAGCACTTCCGTCCCGAGTTCCTGAACCGCGTCGATGACGTGGTGGTCTTCCCGCAGCTGACCCAGGACGAAATCGTTCAGATCGTGGACCTGTTCTTGGACCGCCTCAAGAAGCGCCTGGTGGACCGCAACATGACCATCGAGCTGTCCCCGGCGGCCCGCATCCTGCTGGCTACCCGCGGCTATGATCCGTCGATGGGCGCCCGCCCGCTGCGCCGCGTCATGCAGCGCGAGATCGAGGACCAGCTCTCCGAGAAGATCCTCTTCGGCGAACTGACCTCCGGCCAGCACATCAAGGTCGACGTCGAGGGCGAAGGTGACGAGGCGACGTTCACGTTCACCGGCGAGGGTGGAACCCCCGAGCTCGAGGGCGAACCGGCACCGGTGGCCATCGAGGGCTAAACGCTCGGCCAGCTAGCCAGGGAAGTCCCCGGCAGCAACTTCGGTTGCAGCCGGGGACTTCCCTTTTTCATGTCGTGAAACGAATCCCGGACAGCATGTGGGGCGGGCATAGGATACTGACATGAGCTCTTTCACTATCCGCCGTGCCCGCACCCCCGACGTCCCCGGGATCCGCGAACTCGTCAAACCGCTGGCCGACCGGCGCGTGCTGCTGGAGAAGGAAGCAGTCGCCTACTACGAGAACCTGCAGGAATTCCTCGTCGCCGAGGATTCTGAGGGAAACCTGATCGGCTGCGGCGGGCTGCACGTGATGTGGGAAGACATTGCGGAGGTGCGCACTCTTGCCACATCCGAGGCGTGGCGCGGCAAGGGCGTCGGCCGCGTCCTGTTGCAGAGGCTGATCGACGAGGCCCGCGACCTGGGCGTGGACAGGGTCTTCTGCCTGACTTTCGAGGTCGGCTTCTTCGAACGCAACGGCTTCAAGGCCATGGCCGAACAAAGCGCCGTCGATCCAGAGGTCTATTCGGAGCTACTACGCTCCACCGATGAGGGCGTCGCGGAATTCCTGGACCTGGCCCGGGTGAAGCCCAATACGCTCGGCAACACCCGGATGATCATCAGCGTCTAACCTGCCGTCGTGTTGATCCCGGCAGCTGTGATGCGCAGCGTGGTTTGGAAGGCGCTCTGGACGCACGCTCCGACGCCCGTGGACGCCTCGAGCCCGGTGACCGTACCCCGGTAGGGGCCGAATCCCGGCGCGGAGGCCTCGAATGTGATCGGTCCGGTGGAGAATTCGACCGTTGACCAGTGCCCGAGCAAGCTTCCGTCCGGCGACGCGGAGGCCGAACACTGGGCATCACCTGGATTGGAACCGGGGGACGGAGCGCCGCAGCCAAGGTCAATGGTCTTGGAACCCGGGGTCAAAGGAAGCGTGGTTTCACGGCAGATGCCATCCTGGCAGGCAGAAAGCGTCAGTTCTTCGAGACCGTTGGCGGGAACCGCGGTCGCCTCGACCTCGACCGGGAAGCCGACGAGCAGTGCGGGTTCGGCACAGCCGGACTCCGGCTGCGCCGTGCAGGCAGTCAGCAACAATGCGGCGGCAAAATGCGCGGACAAAAGCTGAGCAGGAACTCTCATGCCCCAGCTTAACCCGTGATTTAGGCAGGCAGTCCGACCCCTGCTGTCGTTTCACGGGCCAGCCCGTCGCCGATCAGCCCGGCAAGGCAGCGCTCGCGTTGCTCGGCATCGGCCGCCAGCGCATAGAGCACCACCCAGGCCTCGTGGGCCTCGGAGCCAGTCTCGGAGCCGAGTTCCAGTTGCATGTCTGATAGTGGGCGCAGCAGGTCGATGCCGCCGACCAGCGCCGTCCGGCCCACCGGTCCCGGGGTATGGCGCAGCACTGCCATCATCGAACCGCGCACCTGCCTGTCCGTTCCGGCCCAGGCCTGCCCCTTGGGCACGTAATGCGGCGCGGGCCTACCGGCAGCCACCCAGGCGCAGAGGTCCTGGACCGGACAGTCGCCACACCGGGGATTGCGGGCCGTGCAGATCAGCGCTCCGAGCTCCATCACCGAGATGTTCCATGCATTGGCCAGCGGGTGCAATTCCTCCGGATCGGCGGGGTGGGCCGGCATCAGCCGTTCGGCCAGTGCAGCCTCCTTCGCCGTATACGAGGGCTCGGGCAGCGCACATCCCTTGACCAGCCGGGCATGGACGCGTCGAATATTGGTGTCCACCACGGTGGCCGGGATGCCGAAGGCAAAGCTTGCCACGGCAGCCGCTGTGTAGGTGCCGACTCCGGGCAGGGCGAGCAGTTCCTTCTCGGTGCGCGGCACCTGCCCACCGTGGAGTTCCACGATGTGCTGGGCCGTGGCATGCAGGCGCAGGGCCCGGCGTGGATAGCCCAGCCGACCCCAGGCGCGGACCACCTCGCTGGCGGGTTCGGCCGCCAGGTCCGCCGCTTCGGGCCAGCGTTGCATCCATTGTTCCCAGACCGGTTGCACACGGACCACGGGGGTCTGTTGCAGCATGAATTCGCTGACCAGAATCGACCAGGGGCTCGCATCGGGCGCGCGCCAAGGTAGTTCCCGGGCGGAGGCGGCGTACCACTGGGTGATGCGGTGGTGGAGCAGGGCAAACTTGCGGTTCGTCACGGGTGTCCTTCGGGTGTGGCAACGGGCATCTTTAGCCTAGCTGCGGCGTGGGGGCAGCGGTGAACGCCCGGGAGTTCGTAGTCTGATGGAATGGCAGAAAAGCAGTCCCGTCCAGCCCCGCGACCCGGCCCCCGGCCCAGCCCGGCCGTCTACCGGCGACGTCGGCTCGTGAGCCTGATCGGGATGCTGTTGGCGGTCGGGCTCCTTGTCTGGGGCGGCGCCACCCTAGCCGCGCTGTTTTCCGGCACCGGTAAGCCCGATCCCGGAACCGCGGGCTCGGCCAATCCGGTTGCCGCCGATGCCGTTCCCTCCTCTCCCTCGCCGTCGGGGGCCTGTTTACCCGGTTCCATCGTGGTGGCGGCCTCGACGGAGAAAGCCTCCTATGGCGCCGAGGAAAATCCGGTGCTGGTGATGCGGATCGAGAACCAGGGGGCCACCCCTTGCGAGCTCAATGTAGGTACGAGTGTGCAGGAATTCACCGTGATGAGCGGTTCGGACCGGATCTTCTCCACCAGTGACTGCCGGGCCGATGCAAAGGACTACTTGCTCATGATGGCCCCGGGCAGCGCCGAAAGCGCCAGGTTCACCTGGCTGCGCGACCGCAGCGCCCCGGGGTGCGGAAGCATCGCGGCCAAACCGCGGCCCGGAACCTATGTCTTTACGGCCAAACTGGGCGATGTGGCCAGCAACAAGGTCCCGTTCCTGCTGAAGTAGGGACGCCCCGCACGGATCGGCTAGATGAAGCGGTCGAGCAGGCTCGACTCGGCGATGCGCGAGAGGCCCTCGCGCACCGTCCGTGCGCGCTGGTCGCCGATCCCGTCCACGGCCATCAGGTCCTCGATGCTGGCCGCCATCAGGTTCTGCAGGCCGCCGAACGATGCCACCAGCCGGTCCGCCACGGCGCGCGGAACCGATTTGATCCCGGCCAGCATGCGGTAGCCCGGTGGGTGGACGACGGCATCGAGCGAATCGATGCCCGGGGTGACGCCGAGGATCGCGGCGATCTTGCCCAGGTCGATCATTTCGGTGCTGTCCAGGGCGCGGATCTGGGCCAGCGCCTCCTCGGTGTCCAGCTCAGTCCGGCCGAGATTGGCGTAGTCCTTGATGATCATCTCGCTGCCCGGGCCCAGACCCGCGCTCAGCTCGTCCATCTGCAGGGCCAGGAGGCGGCCGTCGGCGCCGAGCTCCAGCACGTACTGGGCGATTTCCTCGGAGATGCGGCGCACCATTTCCTGGCGCTGCAGCACTACGGCGACATCGCGCACCGTCACGACCGCCTCGATTTCCAGGGCGGAGAGCGAGCTGGTGACTTGGTCAAGGCGCGAACGGTAGCGCTCAAGCGTGGCTAGAGCCTGGTTGCCGCGGGCGAGTACCGGCTCGGAACCCTCGAGTACATGCCGGATGCCCTGCACGTAGAGCGCAATGATGTGCATCGACTGCGAGACCGAGATGACCGGGAAGCCGGTCTGTATCGCCACGCGTTCGGCGGTACGGTGCCGGGTTCCGGATTCCAGGGTGGGGATGGTGTGGTCGGGAACCAGCTGGACGCCGGCGCGCAGGATGTGCGAACCGTCCTTGTCGCAAACGATGGCACCGTCCATCTTGGCCAGCTCGCGCAGCCGGGTCGGGAAGAAATCGATGTTGATGTCGAAGCCGCCCGAACAGATGGAATCGACGACCTTGTCGTACCCCAGCACGATCAGGGCTCCGGTGCGTCCGCGCAGGATGCGCTCGAGCCCGTCGCGGAGTTCGGTTCCCGGGGCGACGCGCGCCAGGGTGGTCCTGAGCGCGTCTTCGGGGCTCTTTGACATGGGTGGTTCCTTCCGGTGCTTTATTCCATCGTAGGGCCAGCCGGAGGCCGGACGGTCGCCGGGAAGAGTCGGCGGGGATACCGGTATGGCTTTGTTACGTGACGACCGCTTGGCGCAGCCTCAGGCCGCCCACGGCGCCGGCTGAACGGAGGCCCGGACTAGTTCTTGGCGCGCTGCTCGAAGGCGATGTCCAGCGCCTCGAAGACCGAAGAAACGGTGAATACCCTGATGGCGTCGGGAATGTTCTTGGGAGGGTGCGGTGATGCGGGGACCATGGCGAACTTGAAGCCAAGGCGTTCGGCCTCGATGATGCGACGTCCGATCTCCGGCACCGGGCGGACCTCCCCGGCCAGGCCGACCTCGCCGAAGGCGACGAATTGCGGCGGCAGCGGGTGGTTGTGCATGGAGGAGGCCAGGGCCAGGATGGTGGCCAGGTCGGTGGCGGGCTCGCTGAGCTTCACCCCGCCGACGGTGGCGACATAGGAGTCGAGTCCGGAGAGGTCCATCTTCGCCCGGGACTGCAGCACGGCCAGGATCATCGCGGTGCGCGGGGCATCGAGCCCGCTGGTGGCCCGGCGTGGTTGCGCGTTGGTGGTCTTGGAGAGCAGCGTCTGCACCTCGGCGACCAATGGGCGGCGGCCCTCGAGCGTGACGGTGATGCAGGTGCCGGCCACGGGGTCCTTGGTCCGGGTGACAAACAGTCCGCTGGGATCGGCAAGGCCCTCGATGCCTGCCTCGGTCAGGTCGAAGCAGCCGACCTCGTCCGTGGGCCCGTAGCGGTTCTTGATGGCACGCAGCAGCCGCAGCCGGGAGTGGCGCTCGCCGTCGAACTGGCAGACCACATCGACCAGGTGCTCGAGCAGCCGGGGTCCGGCAATGGAGCCGTCCTTGGTCACGTGCCCGACCAGCAGGGTGGCCATGTTGCGGCGCTTTGCCACGTTGATCAGGGAGGCCGCGACCTCGCGGACCTGGGTGACACCGCCCGCGGCACCCTCGACCTCGCCCGAGGCGAGCGTCTGCACCGAGTCGACGATCAGCAGGTCCGGTTCGATCTTCTCGATCTGGCCCAAGGCCAGGCCGAGATCGTTTTCGGCGGTCAGGAACAGGGTGTCGGCGATGCCGTTGATGCGTTCGGCCCGGACCTTGACCTGTGCCGCCGATTCCTCGCCCGTCACGTACAGCACGCGCATCCCGGTACGGGCGGTGCGTGCCGCGACGTCGAGCAACAGGGTGGACTTGCCGACGCCCGGCTCTCCTGCGAGCAGGATCACGGCGCCGGGAACCAGCCCGCCGCCCAGGACCCGGTCCAGTTCCCCGACCCCGGAGGGCCGGTAGCCGGCTGCGGTGGCATCGATCTCGGCAATGGGCAGCGCGGGGGAGGCAATGGAGGTGGCAGCGGTGGTCTTGGCCGTGACCTGGCCAAGCTCCTCCACGGTGCCCCAGGCCTGGCATTCGCCGCAGCGGCCCACCCATTTGACGGTCGCCCAGCCGCACTCTCCGCAGCGGTAGGCGGGAGTGGATTTCGAACGGGTTGTCTTGGTGGCCATGTTCCGATGTTATCCGGTGGATCCGATGGTTTGCCGCAGCATGGATCCTGCCGACCTGGCCCCTGTTATAACCGGGCGAGCATGGCCGAGGCGTCCTCATGGCTGGAGCCGGCGGCCTCCAGCAGGTCCACCACCAGCGGGCGCAGCAGCAGCACCAGCCCCTCGCCCTGCAACCCGGAGATGTCCAGTGCCTCGGGGTCCAGGGTGCCGGCGCAGTGGCCCAGTTCGATGCGGACCCGGGCCATTGCCTTTTCGCGGCCGGTGTCGGTGGGTTCGGCGACGGCTCGGGCCAGCGCATCGGCCGCCTCGGCCAGCTCCACGAGCACCGCCGATACGGCCTCCACGCCGCGGTCGGTGAGCGAGGCGTGCGTGATCACCGTGGCCATCCGGCGGGCGAAGACGCGTGAGTTGCGCACCGCAAGGTCGCTCTTCTCGGCGAGCAGGCGCAGCGATTCGAGTTCCGGCCGGTGGCGCCGGTGGACCGGGGCGAGCATCGCCACCTCGGCTGCCCCGGCGAGCAGGCCGGGAATCTTGTCCATCAACGGCTGGGTGGCCCGGGCACGGATCAGCGCGTGCCAGGCCCGGGTCGAATCCGATTCGCGCAGCGCCATCGAACATTCATGGAGCACCTGTGAAAGTTCATGCAGAAGCCTGCCCAGTTCGGCGATCGGTTCGCGGCGCGGATCCCGTGGCACCACCATGGTGATCAGGATGGCCAGCACGCCGCCGACCACGGCATCGAGGCTGCGCGCGAAGGGGCCGGACTCCGAAACCGGCAACAGCACCACCAGCAGGGACTGCAGTCCGAGCTGGGTGCTGAAGATCGGA
Organism: Paeniglutamicibacter cryotolerans; assembly: GCF_014190875.1. Taxonomy (NCBI): domain Bacteria; kingdom Bacillati; phylum Actinomycetota; class Actinomycetes; order Micrococcales; family Micrococcaceae; genus Paeniglutamicibacter; species Paeniglutamicibacter cryotolerans. The sequence goes on from NZ_JACHVS010000001.1 coordinate 1,258,471, forward strand.
CCATTGTCCAGGTATCGAGCGATGACCAAGGACAGGAAGAGGACGAGCGCGGCCTGCCAGATCCCGGTGCCCAGCAGGGAGAGCAGCGCATCGCCCAGCGCGATACCCAGGGTGCAGCCGATGGCCACCTCCAGGGTCCGGCGTACCCGGGTGTTCCCACCGAAGCCCAGGGCGATCATGGCGCTGGTGGCGGCGAAGATCGGACCCTCGTGGCCGAGCACCTTCTCGGCGAACCAGTAGGCGGCGACGGCACAGAAGGTCATTTGCAGGATCTTGGGCATCGAGGAGGCGACCCTACGGAAACCGACCGTGTTACGTCGGCGCAAGAAGGTCCAGGTCCGTTGCAGCGGGCTGGTTGCTGGCATGGCACCAGTTTGGCACGCGCGCGCCACGGAGGGTGAATGGGAGCGCGCCGGGGAGTGCGTGGGGCAGCCCACATGAGGACCGGGAGTTGTTCACCTTCCGTTCACCTCGGCCCGGGATTCCCGTTACTTCGGGGGCATAGCTTTTGTTATGGAGATGGAAATGCAGAGCATTTCCCCCTGACAGGACTCGGCCCATTTCAACCCGAGCCACTCCCATAAAGTTTGAAAGAGGAAAAACGTGAAGGTTCTTCGTTACGGCCAGGCCGCTGCAGTGCTCTCCATCGCCGCGCTGGCGCTGACGGCCTGCGGTTCCGACAGCCCGACGGCCGGCGCCGCGGGCCAGCCCACCGGGGCAGGCGCCTCGAGCGGAGTCAGCGGGACGCTGACCGGCATCGGTGCCTCCTCGCAGAAATCGGCCATGGAAGCCTGGACGGCCGGCTTCGAGTCGGTCCACCCGGGCACCACGATCCAGTACTCTCCGGACGGCTCCGGAGCCGGCCGCAAGGCCTTCCTGGCCGGCGGCGCGCAGTTTGCCGGTTCCGACGCGTACCTCAGCGACGAGGAGCTGGAGGCCTCGAAGCAGGTCTGCGGCCCGGACGGGGCCTTCGACATCCCGGCCTACGTCTCCCCGATTGCGGTGGCGTTCAACCTGGGCGATGTCAAGGAACTGAACCTCGACGCACCGACCATCGCCAAGATCTTCAAGCTGGAGATCACCAACTGGAACGACCCGGCGATCGCCGACCAGAACCCGGGCATCACGTTGCCGGACCAGGCCATCACCGTGGTGCACCGCAACGACGAGTCGGGCACCACCGAGAACTTCGTCGACTACCTGCACACCGCGGCCAAGGACGTGTGGAGCTACGACGTCTCCGGCACCTGGCCCTCGGACCTGCAATCGGAAAACGCCAAGGGCACCTCCGGCGTCGTGGCCACCACCTCCTCCACCCTGGGTGCCATCACCTACGCCGACCACTCGGCCGTCGGCGCCCTGGGCGTAGCGAACGTGAAGGTCGGCTCCGAGTACACGAAGATCACCTCCGAGGCGGCTGCCAAGGCCGTCGAGGCGGCCACCCCGGTGACCGGCCGCGGCCCGCTGGACATGTCCCTGGACCTGAAGCGCGATTCGACCGAATCCGGAACCTACCCGATCATCTTGGTGTCGTACCACGTGTACTGCGCCTCCTATAAGGACCAGGCGACGGTCGACCTGGTGAAATCGTTCGGCGAGTACGTGGTCAGCGCCGCCGGCCAGGCAGAGGCGGCCAAATCGGCCGGCAACGCCCCGCTCTCGCAGAAGCTGACCGAGGCGGCCACCAAATCCATCGAGTCGATCAAGGTCGGCTCCTAACCAACCACCGGCCGGGCACCGGATCCCTCGCAGGGGCTCCGGTGCCCGGCACGCCCGTTCCCCTCCATGCCACGCGCGCGCCGACCCGATCCCCGTACGGCGCACGCACCCAGACCAAAGGGTCACCATGACAACCAGTGCGCTCACACGACAAGGATCCAAGGGAAAAAACGGAGACAAGATCTTCTCCGGCACCGCGCTCGCCGCGGGCGTCCTGATCCTCGTGACGCTTTTCGCCGTCGCTGCGTTCCTGTTCATCCAGGCGCTGCCGACGTTCCGGGCCGATCCGGCCCAACTCTCCGGCGGTGAGGGGTTCCTCCCCTACATCTTCCCCATCGTCATCGGCACCGTCATCGCGGCCGGCATAGCCCTGCTGCTCGCCACCCCGGTGGGCATCGCCGTGGCGCTGTTCATCTCGCATTTCGCCCCGCGCCGCTTCGCCTCCGCACTGGGCTACCTGATCGACCTGCTCGCCGCCATCCCGTCGGTCATCTACGGCGCCTGGGGCTACCTGGTGCTGGCCCCGGCCCTGGTGCCGGGATACGACTGGCTGGCAGCGCACCTGGGCTTCATTCCGATCTTCGCAGGCCCGGCCTCGCAGACCGGCAAGACCATGCTGACCGCCGGCATCGTGCTGGCCGTCATGGTGCTGCCGATCATCACCTCACTGAGCCGGGAGATCTTCCTGCAGACGCCTAAGCTGCATGAGGAGGCCTCGCTGGCCCTCGGCGCGACCCGCTGGGAAATGATCCGGATGTCGGTGCTGCCCTTCGCCCGCGCAGGTATCATCTCCGCGGTGATGCTCGGCCTGGGCCGCGCGCTGGGCGAGACGATGGCAGTGGCGCTGGTGCTCTCCACCGGCAACCTGATCCCGTCGCTCATCAAATCCGGGAACCAGACCATCGCCGCCGAGATAGCACTGAACTTCCCGGAGGCCTACGGGCTGCGCCTCTCCGAGCTGATAGCCGCCGGCCTGGTGCTCTTCCTGATCACCCTGATCGTGAACATGATCGCCCGCTGGATCATTTCCAGGCACAAGGAATTCTCGGGAGCCAACGCATGAGCAACCTGACCGCGGTCGGCAAGGACAAGAACCACGGCAACGACCAACTCCCCGCAAAGGGCGCCCGCCGGCGCAATACGCTCTCCCGCGGCCGGATGCCGCGCTGGGCCGTCCCGGCCACGGCCGCCGGTTCGCTGGTGCTCGGCGCCGCGGGCTCAACACTGGGCGGCTTCTCCGCCGCCACGCTGGCGATCTACACCGCCGTGATCTTCGTGGTGGCCGCGACCCTGGCCACCCGCTTTGTCGAGGGTGCGCGCAAGGCCGCCAATGCGCTGGCCACCTACCTGGTCTACGGCGCATTCATCCTTGCCCTGATCCCGCTGGCATCGGTCATCTACACGGTGCTGGAAAAGGGCCTGCCGGGCATGAGCATGCACTTCCTGTTCAACTCGATGAACGGGATCACTGGCGCGGTCGACAACGCGTCGGTTCAAAACGGTACGCCGGTGCTCGGCGGTGCCTACCACGCGGTGCTCGGCACCCTGCTGATTACGCTGTGGGCCACCGTCATCTCGGTGCCCGTGGGCATGCTGACGGCCGTCTACCTGGTCGAATATGGCAAGGACGGGCCGCTGGCCAAGGCCATCACGTTCTTCGTGGACGTCATGACAGGCATCCCCTCGATCGTCGCCGGCCTGTTCGCCGCCGCGCTCTTCGGGGTCCTGTTCGGGCCCAGCACCCGCATGGGCATCGTCGCGGCGGTTGCGCTGAGCGTGCTGATGATCCCCACGGTGGTCCGCTCCACCGAGGAAATGCTCAAGATCGTGCCGAACGAGCTTCGCGAGGCCGCCTACGCCCTGGGCGTGCGCAAATGGCGCACCATCACCAAGGTGGTCATCCCCACGGCGATCTCCGGGATCGCCTCCGGCGTCACTCTGGCGATCGCCCGGGTCATCGGCGAGACGGCCCCGATCCTGGTGACCGCAGGACTGGCCAGCAACATCAACGCGAACGTGTTCGCGAACTGGATGGCCTCGCTGCCGACCTTCATCTACTATCAGATCCTCACCCCGACCTCCCCGACGAACACCGACCCCTCGGTGCAGCGTGCGTGGGCTGCGGCGCTGCTGCTGATCATCATGGTGATGGTGCTGAACCTCGGCGCACGCCTGATCGCCAGCCTGTTCGCCCCCAAGAAGGGCCGTTGAGCCTCGAGCTCCGGACCCGCTCCCAGCTACTTCCCAAGGAACCAGAAACCATGTCAAAGCGCATCGACGTCAAAGACCTCAACGTCTACTACTCCAGCTTCCTCGCGGTCGAGGACATATCCATCAACATCGAAGCCAAGTCGGTCACCGCGTTCATCGGCCCCTCGGGTTGCGGCAAGTCCACCTTCCTGCGCACGCTGAACCGCATGCACGAGGTCATCCCCGGCGGACGCGTCGAGGGCGAGGTCCTGCTCGACGGGGACAACCTCTACGAGGCCGGGGTCGACCCGGTGAACGTGCGCAGCCAGATCGGCATGGTCTTCCAGCGCCCGAACCCGTTCCCGACGATGTCGATCAAGGACAACGTGCTGGCCGGGGTGAAGCTGAACAACAGACGGATCCCGCGCTCGGACGCCGAGGAGCTGGTGGAGAAGTCGCTGCGCGGCGCCAACCTCTGGAACGAGGTCAAGGACCGCCTGGACAAGCCCGGGTCCGGGCTCTCCGGCGGGCAGCAGCAGCGCCTGTGCATCGCGAGAACCATCGCCGTGAAGCCCGATGTGATCCTCATGGACGAGCCCTGCTCGGCGTTGGACCCGATCTCCACGCTGGCCATCGAGGACCTGATCAACGAGCTGAAGAGCGACTACACGGTGGTCATCGTGACTCACAACATGCAGCAGGCCGCCCGCGTCTCGGACAAGACGGCGTTTTTCAACATCGCCGGCACCGGCAAGCCGGGCAAGCTCATCGAATATGCGGAGACGGCGACGATCTTCTCCAACCCGTCGGTCAAGGCCACCGAGGACTACGTCTCGGGCCGCTTCGGATAATGCTGCACTAGTTTTCGCCCCCTCGCGTCCGCGCGGGGGAGGCGGTCCCGGAGGGGGATCTCCGGGGATCCTGGAGGGGATCATGGCGGCGGGGCCGACACCATCATGGTGTCGGCCCCGCCGTCCTTAAGCGCTCGGCGGCGGCACTGCACGCTACCGTTCTCGGCACACTATTGCGCAGAACATCGCGGTGTGCGGTGTGGAGCAGGGAGAGCAGGTGGACATCGCTCAATTGCTCATGGACGTGCTGGACGTGGCGGTACTGGCCGCGGGCGGTGACGCGCCTGTTTACGGCACGCTGCGCCGGCTCCATGCGCCCGGTGTGCTGTCCGCCTACGTGGTGCCCTGGGACGGCGGACCGAATCGCAAGTGCTACGCCATCAATCCCGAGAGCCGAGCCATGCTTGATGTCCAGTGGGGGATCCGGAACGGCTTCGCCCAGGCCTTTTGCGAACTCATCAACCAAGACTCCGCAGCCGCAGCCGCAGCCGCAGCCGGCCCCGAGCCGGGTGCCTCTGCTCGTACACCGCGAAGCAGTGACTCAGGCCAGGTTCAGCAGCGGGTAGAAGGCAAGGTAGAACACCCCGGCGAGCAGTGCGCAGACGGCCGGGGCGGCGATCCAGTGCGTGATGACCCGGTAGACGTGGCCCCACATCACCGATTCGAACCGCTGGTTCGCGCCGGCTCCCACGATGGCGCTGGTTGCCGCCTGCGTCGTCGAAAGTGGCAGGTGCAGCGCCTGGGCGCCGACGAACAGCAAGGTGGCCGAAACGCCCTGGGCGATCATGCCGCGCAACGGATCGATGCTGACCATGCGGTATGCGATGGTGTGGGAGATCCTCCAGCCTCCGAACAGGACGCCGACAGCCAGGAACAGGGCACCGGTGAGCTGCGCGCCAAAGGGGATGGAGCCGGGTTCGGTCAGGTGGCCGGCCACGAGGACCAGGGTCAGCATCGCCCCGGTGCGCTGTCCGTCCTGCAGCCCGTGGCCCAGCGACACGGCGCAGGATGCCACCGCCTGACCGGCCCGGGAGAACCCGTTGACATCGGAGGCGCTGGAATAGCGCACCAGCCAGGTCGCCGGGGCGACCATGAAGAAGGAGACTCCGAAGGCCACCAGCGGCGTCACCAACAGTGGCAGCAGCACCCCGCCGAGCAGCATCTGGAAGGCCTGGTGCACACCGTCGCCGCCGAGCAGTGCACTGGCTCCGCTTGCCCCGGCCAAGCCGGAGATCAACGCGTGGGTGGAGGAGACCGGAACTCCGCGCCACCAGCACAGCAGGCCCCAGCCTCCGGCGGCGAGCAAGGCCGCCAGCAGCAGGGTGAGTCCCGGGGCCCCCTCCGGGACGGTGAGTTCGACGGCCGAGATCAGGTACACGCCCAGCGTGGTGCTGAGCATGGTTCCGGCAAAGGCGAATAGGGAGGCGGTCAGCACGGCGATCGTCGGGGTCAGCGCCCGGGTCCGGACCGCGGCCGCCACCGAGTTCGACGCATCCCTGAACCCGTTGAGGAATGCGAAAGCGCAGGTGACGGCAAAGACAAGGATGGTCAGCAGGACTTCGGCGCCCATGCCCCGCTCAGGATTCCTTCACCAGGACGCGGCCCAGATGGTCGGCGACGGCGCGCAGCGACTGCACCGAGGCCAGGAACTGCTCGGCCACCGAACGGTGCTTGATGATGGTGGAGGTCTTATGCAATTCGCCGAGCTCCCCGATCCAGGCGCGGTGCGTGCGGTGGGCGCGTTTGGAAATGCGCACCAGTTCCAGCCAGTTGTCCTCCAAGTCATCGAGCCGCTGCAGCTGGGACAGTGCTTCGGCCGTGAGCTCCGCCTGGCGGCCAATCAGTTCAAGCTGTTCGGCGGCGCGCGGCGACAGCGGGGCTGAACCGGTGTGGCCGATCAGGTCCCCGGCGCCGTTGAGCTGTTCCACCGCCTCGTGCAGCAGGCGGGAGAAGGTGTAGATGTCCTCGCGCGGGAGCGGGTTCACGTAGCTGGTGCGCAGGTGGGTGAGCACCGCGTAGTGCAGGTCGGTGGCGCGAACCTCGGCCTCGGCCAGATCCTCGATCAGCGGAGGGCGGTCGTTTGCCGTGGCGCCGAGCATCTGCGCGAGCAGGTGAACCGCCGCCTGGACCTCGGCTGCCAGCTCGCGCAGCAGCTCGAGGCCGCGCGTTTCCGAGGGGAAGAAACTGAATTTCACGCAAATACCGCCGGTGGAGGGTGGAGAGGGATGGATCAGGTCGGAACCCAGTCTAGCGAGCCGAGGTTAACTGGCATCGGGCGGGTCCGAAGACCCGCCCGAAGCCGAAAACGATGGTGCCGAACCGGGAGCGCCTCTCGGCGGAAGGCCGCTCGAAGCGGCTGAAAGTTGGAGCCCGGGGCTGCCGCAATCCGGCACCACCTACAGTTTTTCGCGCTTGGGTGTCCGCTGTCAACACGAGGTGCGTGTCGCCGGATGAAACCCGTCAGATGGAGTGATGGAGGCACGGGTCCGTTTGTTACCCGGCATGGCGCCATGTTTCCCAGCGTGGCCTGTGGTGACTCAGGGTGAAGGGGCGTTGGCGGGTGCTGGTGGCCAGTTGGAAGCATTGGTGCATCAACCAGTTGGCCTTTTCGGAAGGACATAGCCGTGTCTCCATCATCCAAGAGCCTGCGCGCCATCGGTGCGCTCGCCTCGGCAGCAACCCTGCTCCTGCTTACCGCCTGCTCTCCGGGTGCCCAGGCCAACCCGGGAGCCGTCGCCGATTACGGAACACCGGTCTCCGGCGGGACCCTGACCTACCTGGAATACCAGGCGCCCACCTGCCTCTACCTGCCGGCGGCTTCTACCCCAACAGCGGCGTGCTGAACCAGATCACCGACAAGCTCACGTACCAGAACCCGAAAACGCTGAAAATCGAACCGTGGATCGCCTCCTCGTGGAAGGTCAACAAGGAAGCGAGCAAGTACGTGTTCACGCTGCGCGAGGGCGTCACCTTCTCCGACGGGACACCACTGGACGCGGCCGCAGTGGCGAAGAACTTCGACGCCTACGGGTTGGGCAGCGAGAAGCTGAAGCTCACCGTCGCCGAGGCCATCAACAACTACCAGGCCTCCAAGGTCATCGACAAGAACACCGTCGAATTCACCTTCTCCAAGCCATCGCCCGGGTTCCTGCAGGCCACCTCCGTGATCGGCTCCGGCCTGGTCTCGCCCAAGACCCTGGTGCTGCCTTACGAGGAGCAATGCCAGCTGAAGAACCTCGTCGGCTCGGGCCCGTTCACCGTCGCCAACCAGGTCATCGACAAGGAAATCGACCTCAAGGCCCGCGAGGACTACGCCTGGGGCCCGGCCTCCGCCGCCCACACCGGACGCGCCTACCTCGATGGCATCAAGATCATCGTCACCCCGGAGGATTCGGTGCGCATCGGCTCGCTGACCAGCGGGCAGGCGGACGCGGTGCGCTACGTGCAGGCATTCGACGAGAACGCCGTCGAAGCGGCCAGCTACCAGCTCTACGCCCCGGCCACCCGCGGGGTGAACAACTCGCTCTCGCTGCACCCGGACAACCCGCTGCTGACGGACATCGACGTCCGCCGCGCGCTGCTGCACGGAGTGGACACCCAAGAGCTGGTGGACACCGTCTTCAGCGCCAACTATCCCCAAGCCACGGCGGTGCTTTCCTCCCAGGCGCTGGGCTACCAGGACCAGAGCGCCAAGCTGGCCTACGACCCGGAGCTCTCCAACAAGCTGCTCGACGGGGCCGGATGGGTAACGGGAGCCGATGGCATCCGCACCAAGGACGCTAAGGCGCTGGCGCTGGACGTATACGTCTCGAACGCGCAGCCGCAGTCCAAGGAAACCCTGGAGCTGATCTCGCAGCAGCTGGGAAGGATCGGCGCGAAGTTGAACATCAAGCCGCAGGATGCCGGTAGCTACGCCACCGATATCAAGGACGCGGACAAGACGGCGATCTTCCACTCGATGGTGGGCCGGGCTGACCAGGACGTGATCAAGAGCCAACACCACACGAAGAACCGCAACACGCTGGTCTCCAGCGACAAGAAGCTCGACGGGCTGCTCGAGGCCATCGCCTCCGAACCGGATGCGGCCAAGCGCAACGCGGCGGTCGCCACGGCACGGGACTACCTGATCGATAACGCCTACGTCATACCGCTCTTCGAGGAGCCGCAGGTCTTCGGTACGGCCGACTACGTGCGCGGGTTCGGCTTCGAGGCTGTGGGCCGCCCGAGCTTCTATGACACCTGGCTGCTGGCCCGGGACCCGGAGATCCTGCGCACCCGCACGCTGAGGGACAAGGACATCATCCACAACACGCGTGAGGGCATGCCGCGTGCCGAGCGTGAATTGGCGGCCACCGCCACGTCGCGCTCCAACGGGTGCATCTTCTGCGCCTCGGTGCACTCGCGCTTCGCCTCGCACCAGGCCAAGGCCCCGGCGCATGTGCAGCGGCTGTTGGACGCCGGAACGGATGCCGACCAGGGACCGCGCTGGCGCGCGATCATCGACGCCTCCGTCGCGTTGACGGCCACGCCGAGCCGGCTCGATGCCGGGCATGTCGACGCACTGCGCGAAGCGGGGCTGGATGAGCTGGAAATCAGCGACGTGGTGCACGGTGCCGCGTTCTTCAACTGGGCCAACCGGCTGATGCTCTCCCTGGGGGAGCCGACCCCGCCCGCGGCGGGTTAGCGGAAGGCTAGTCGAGTTCGCTGCGGCGCCATGCGCCAGCGGCGAACTCCAGGTCCTCGGCCGTCTTGATCAGGTTCGCCGCATTGCGGGTCATTTTCGCCGCGCGGTTTTCGTGGGCCAGTGCCGCCGCATCGGCGTGCTCGGCCTGGCCCAAGGCCACCACGCGGCAGTAGGCGGCTGTACGGTTCAGGGCCACGTCGAATTCGCCGTCGAAGGCACCGGAGAGGATTGAATCGGCCATGTCGAGCAGCTCCGCGGCGCCCGGAGGCTCGGCGGCGCCGGCCACCACGCGTTCAACCTGGGCGCGTACCTGGCCGGCGGCAAACCAGACGGCCATGGCCTCGGCATTGGCGACGGTGGCGGCACGGATTGCGTAGAGCCTCCACAGGGCGCCCGGCAGCGAGTGCGCCGGGCTCTTGGCCCACAGCTCGGCGAGGGCCTCGAGGCCTTCCTCATCGGCCAACTTCACCAGCCGCGCCGTGACCCGCGGATCGTCCGATTCCCGGCCGCTGCGCACCAGCGCCTGGGCCGAGAGGTGTGCGGCTTCCGCAATGCGCGCAGGATCGGCGCCTCCCTGGAAAGGATCGAAATCAAGGGGGGCGAAGGGCTTGGGCTTGTGGTGCCGCCTTGGTGCGGAGGACGCGGAACCGGTGGAAAGATGGCCGTTCATGGCCTCGACGATACTCTGATTGGCCGGCTCATGCCGGGTCGGCGGGCAGCACGGACGAGCGTGAGGCGATCCGTGTGGTCAGCAGCGCGGTGATGGTTCCTCCGAATGCAAGCCCGGCCAGGACGATGAGTTGGAACTGTGCCGCCTCAAGCGCGGTGGCACCGCCGAACAGTGCCCCGACGAAGGCCCCGGGCAATGTCACCAGGCCGGTGGACTTGGTCTGGTCAAGGTTCGGAATCAACGCCTCGCGCACGGCCTCGCGCCGCGGAAGATCCACTGCTTCCCAGGGGTGGGCTCCGAGCGAAAGCCAGGCCTCTACCTCGTCGCGGCGGGCCCGCACCCCGGCCAGGTAGTGCCGGGAGGAGAGGGTGGCAACGGTCATGCAGCCGCCGATGACTATCCCTGCCACGGCGATCACCGATTGCGGGATAAGCCCGACCAAGCCGGTACCGAGGATCACCGTGATCGCCGTCCCGGCTCCGACGATCGTTCCGGCCACCGTGGCGAGCCTGCCGCGCGGTAGTTCGCGGGCTCGTCGGGCCGTGGTCAGCGAGGCCGTGGAGAACATCAACACCACAAACAGCACTGCCGTCCAGGGCGCAGTGGCGACGCCGCCCAGCAGCAAGGAGACGGCTCCGAGCTGGACCGCGGCACGAAGCAGCGCGACCAGCGGGAGCCAGCCCATCCCTATGGAGGAGCTGCGCAGCAGCACCGAGGCGGCGATGATCATCGCCGAAACGACTATCGCAAACCTGATCCATTCGAGCATAGGCACGAATCTAGCAATGAAGTGTGCAAAATCAGCACCCGGAATCGGTTAGCATGGTTGTTGGCAATCTAATTGCTCGGGCCTTTAGCTCAGCTGGTAGAGCACTGGACTTTTAATCCATTGGTCACGGGTTCGATCCCCGTAGGGCCCACAGTGCGATCCCCGTCCTCCTTGTGAGGGCGGGGATTTCCTGTTTGCCGGACCGCGTGGGCTGCTTGATGGGAGGCGGTGGAGGAGCCGGCTTCGGTGTCCGTGTTGCGTGCGACACGTCGTTCGACCTATCGTTGTATAGTCAGGCGTTTCTTCGCCGTCGCTCTAAAAATGGGCGAACCCGGGCACTCCACCCGCAGACGAATATGGCCACAACTTTGTTCGCTACACCGGAGCTATCTCATGTCTTCAGTTTCATCCGCGGTTTCCCGCGCCCTTTTAAACAACAACGTCACCGAAATCTTCGGCGTCATGGGCAACGGAAACGCCCACTTCCTTGATGCCGTCGTCCGTGACGGGCTGAACTTCACCGCGGTGCGCCATGAGGGCGCCTCCGTCGCCGCGGCCGACGCCTACTTCCGGATCACCGGCAAGCTGGCCGTCGCCACCACGACCTATGGTGCCGGCTTCACCAATGCCATCACCGGACTGGCCGAATCCGTCATGGCGCAGATTCCCACGTTGCTGGTCGTCGGCGAGGCCCCTTCCACCGGCATGCGCCCTTGGGACATCGACCAGAGCGCTATCAATGCCGCGCTCGGCGCCACCACGTTCGTGCTCGACGCCGAACGGCCGGCCGCCATCACCGGCGAGGCCATGGCCTACGCGCTGCGCGAGCGCACGGCCGTGGTGCTGGCCATTCCGTACGACATCGCGGCGGCCGAGGCGCCCGAGGAGCCGGCGGTCGTGCTGGCCGATCTCCAGACCTCCACCCAGCACCCCGCTCCGGCGCCCGAGCTGCTGACCCAGTACGCGAATGCACTGTCCGCCGCTCGGCGTCCGGTCATCCTCTATGGCCGCGGCGCCCGCCTCTCCGGCGCGGCCGAGGCCATTACGCTGCTGGCCGACAAGCTCGGTGCGTTGAGCGCCAGCACGGTGCTGGCCCCCAACCTGCTCGGTTCGCGAGCGGGAGACCTGGGCATTGCTGGGGGTTTCTCCACCGAAGAGACGGCCGAATTGATTGCCCAGGCGGATGTCGTACTCGTGGTCGGCGCGCGGTTGAACCAGTTCACGATGCGCTTCGGTGACTTGATTGCCTCAGGTGCTCAGGTGCTGCAGGTCGACATCGCCGAAACTGCAACCCATGCCCGGGTCGACGCCTTCCTGCGGGGGGACGCAGCCGGTGCCTTGATCGCGCTGGAGGCATTGGTTTCCGAACGCCCCGAGGCGCAGAAGTGGTCCAGTGCCGCGGCCGATCGCCTGGTCCGGATCAAGGACCGCGACAACGGCTCCGGCCAGGCGCCCGACGGGCTGCTGGACCCGCGCTCCGTCGCTTCCGCGCTGAACACGATCCTGCCCAAGGACCGGATCGTGGTCCAGGACGGCGGGCACTTCATCGGCTGGGGCCCGATGTACTGGGACGTTACCGGGCCGCACGCGCTGACGCTGGTCGGCACCGCCTATCAGACCATCGGCCTGGGCCTTGCCTCGGCCGTGGGCGCCGGCGCTGCGGCGGGGGACTCGACGGTGGTGCTGGCCACCGGCGACGGCGGCCTGCTGATGGGTCTGGCCGACATGGAATCAGTCATCCGCTCCGTGAAGAGCGGCGTCATCGTGGTCTACAACGACGCCGCCTACGGCGCCGAGGTGCACCAGTATGGATCCATCGGCCTGCACGAGGGCCCGATGCTGATCCCCGAGGTCGATTTCGCCGCCATCGCGCGCGGCTTGGGGGCCCGGGCCACCAAGGTCCTCACCCTGGATGACCTCGCAGAGTTGAGCGAATGGGTCGCCGCCGGAGCCCAGGGCGTCTTCGTCGTCGACTGCCGGATCTCCCCGGACGTCCGAGCTCCCTACATGGAGGAAGTGCTGGAGGCCAACCGCAAGGCCAGCCTCGCCCGCTAGTCGCGGCGGTGCGGGGAACCGGCTGTGAGGTCCCGTCCGGACGATGCCCGTTTGGGGGCGCCCGGATGGTGCCTGCCGCCGGTTTTCCGTTTTAACACCGGGGTTGGAAGCGCCGACCCCAGTGTTTTCTTCTTTCGAATGACGAAAGACGGACCGGGAAACTGCGAAGCACGTGCTTCCGTCCGCTGCGCGGGAAAATGACAAAAGCGGTGTTGACAAGCCTGTTGTCCGAGGCGGATTGGGCCTAGGCTGGCCAAGTGCGTGTGATTATCCGTGCGGTCCTTACCGCCTCAGTAGCCGCCATTCTGGCGGGCTCCTCCATCGCGCCCGCCTCCGCCTTCACCCGACTCACCGAGGGGCAGTCGCACCTGCGCACGGATATGACATCGACATCGAACCCCGCTGGAACCCCGGCTTTTGCCGCCGCATCGAAACTGCGCATCGCCACGTTCAACACCTCGCTGAACCGTGAATACGCCGGGGCTCTGGCGAGCGACCTGTCGACCCCCCAGAACGCCCAGGGGCGTGCGGTGGCGGAAATCGTCCAGCGCTCGGCGCCGGACATCCTGCTGGTCAACGAATTCGACTACGACGCCAAGGGTGAGTCGGCGGGCTACTTCAGGACCAACTACCTGGCCGTCGGACAGAACGGGCAGGACGGAATCGACTACCCCTACGTCTATGCTGCGCCGTCAAACACCGGGGTGCCCAGCGGGGCGGATCTCGACCGGGACGGAACAGTCGGCGGACCGGCAGACGCGCTGGGCTATGGGGACTTCGAGGGCCAGTACGGCATGGTCCTGTACTCCCGCTATCCGATCCTGACCGGGCAGGTCCGCACGCTGCAGAACTTCCTCTGGGCAGACATGCCTGATTCGCGGCTCCCCACAGATTTCTACAGCCCGCTCAAACGCAAGGTCCTGCGCCTGCCGAGCAAGTCGCAATGGGACGTCCCGGTGCAGGTCGGTGACGCAGTCATCCACGTAATAGCCGCCCACCCGACGCCACCGGTGTTCGACGGTCCGGAAAAGCGGAACCAGCGCCGCAACCACGACGAGATCCGGCTGATCAACGACTACGTCACCGGCGGCAAGGCCGCCAAATACATCTACGACGACGCCGGCAAGCGCGGCGGGCTGGCCAAGGGCGAGAAGTTCGTGGTCCTCGGAGACCTGAACTCCGATCCGGCCCGGGGCGACTCCGATCCGGTGGCGATCACCTCGCTTCTGGGCAACAAGCTGCTGCGCGACGTGAAGCCCGCATCGCCGTCGGTTACCGGGGATCCCATACCGGGCCAACCGGTCACCGAAAACGTGAACACCGCGGACTTCGGCCGCGGGGCCTTGGGCATGCTGCGCGTCGACTACGTCCTGCCCTCCAGGAACCTGCTCCCGGAGGCGGCTGGTGTCTTCTGGCCCGGCCCCGGCAGCCCCGGAAACCTGCTCGTCAGCGGTTGGCCGTCTGCCAGCAGCGACCACAGGCTGGTCTGGGTGGACGTGAAGGCGCCGTAAGGAAGCGGCCTGGAAAACAGTGGCGGTCCACCGGGAATCCGGTGGACCGCCACTGGCGTGTGCGCGAAGCGGAGGCTAGCCGAGTTGGACGCGCACGCCCGGTACTGCGGCCGTCACGGCCGCCAGGATCGCTTCGTTGGCTTCCGGGTTGCCGATGGAGATGCGGATGCCCTCGCCGGCGAAGGCGCGGCCCCAGATTCCGCGCTCCCGCAGGATTGCATCCACGGCGCCGGTGTCCTCGCCGGTGGGCAGCCAAATGAAGTTGGCATAGGAGGGTGGGAACTCGATTCCAGCCGCCGTGAATCGGGCGCTGAGCTCGGCGCGGGCCTGGATCAGGGCGTCGATGCGGACCTGCAGTTCATCCTCGGCATCCAGCGACGCGACGGCGGCATGTTGGGCCAGCGTGGTCACGGCGAAGGGAATGGCCGTCTTGCGGAGGTTCGCCGCCACCTCGGCGGGGGCGATCGCGTAGCCGACCCGCAGCCCGGCCAAGCCGTAGGCCTTGGAAAAGGTATGCAGCACGGCGACGTTGGGGTAGCTGCGGAAGAATTCGATGCCCTGAGCCGAGCCGGGCTCCCGGTTGAAATGCAGGTATGCCTCGTCGATGACCACCAGCACGGTGGACGGTACCTCCCGCATGAAGGCCTCCACCTCGGCGGTGGTCACGATGGTGCCGGTGGGATTGTTGGGGTTGCAGATGAAGACCAGCCGGGTGCGGTCGGTGATCGCCGCTGCCATGGCGGGAAGGTCGTGGCGGCCCTCGGCATCGAGCGGGACCTCGAGGGGGACGGCCCCGGCCACGCGGGCCAGCATCGGGTAGGCCTCGAAGGAGCGCCAGGCGAACATGACCTCGTCGCCGGGATCGGTGGTGGCGTGGATCAGCTGTGCGGCAACCTCGACCGACCCGGCACCCAGGCAGATGTTTTCGGCTGACACGGAGAACTGCTCGGCCAGTCGGGCCGTGAGTTCCGGTGCCCCGCCGTTGGGGTATTCGTTGATGCCGCCGAGGCATTCCGCGACGGCCGCGGTGACCGAGGCCAGCGGAGGGTAGGGGTTTTCGTTGGAAGAGAGCTTGTGGGAGGCGGCAGCGCCGGCAGCGGGGCCCTGGCCCTGCTTGTAGGGCGGGATGTGGTCAAGCGAGGAACGGTGCGGCAGCGTCATGCGGGATCCTTCGGAGGCTTTCGTGACAACGTGTTTCGTCAACGATGGTGCAACTCACAGTAAGTTACGTAGCTCCGGCTGCATGGTCAAACGGACGCCAAAGGTGCGTACAACATGTACAGGAAGAGTGGTGTTCAGGTGGTTTTGCCGGACAAGTTGTCCACCTATGATCCGGGTGGGCTACTCTCTGCCGGCGTCGCGGACAAGCGGCAGGGTCCGGTTTTCGAAGTGGGTGACCAGCACGATCGAGCTGGAGGTCCGGTCCACCCCCGCGGTCTGCGAAACGGCGTCCAGAACCCGCTGCAGATCCACGGTGGACCGGGCCACGATCTTCACAAGCATGTCGCTGGAGCCCGAAACGGTGTGCATTTCCAGGATTTCGGGGATCCTGGCCAGCAGCGGTGCCACCTCTTCGTGGCCGTGTTCCTGGTGGATCTCCAGGGAGCAATACGTGATGATCGGGTAGCCCATGGCGCCCGGGTTGATCTGCAGAGCGATGCGCGCAACCACCCCGGCCTCCTGCAGCCGGTTTAGCCTGTTCTGCACCGTTCCACGGGCCACTCCCAGGCGCCTGGAGGATTCGAGCACACCGATGCCGGGCTCGTCGGTCATCAGCTCGATGATCGAGGCGTCCAGCGGATCAAGTTTCATCTGCCCATCATCGTGCCTGGGACCGGGCCCACGCCAATCCGCATCGTGGCCTAGAGCCCCAGCATCTCGCGCAGGTGCCCGTAGAGGAGGATGCCGTCCGGGTCGACCGCCTTGCGCTGGGCCAGGAAGCCGCCGAAATGCGGGTACTGCTCCCGCAGGTAGGAAGCGTCGCGGGTAGGCATCTTGCCCCAGTGCGGGCACCCGCCATGGGCGATGAAGACCTCTTCCACTTGCCCGAAGAACTCCCCGGCGGCTTCCCCCGCATAGCGGTGGACGGCGATGTAGAAGCTTTCGTGCCCAGCCGATCCAGATCCAGCAGGCCGACGGGGCGGGAGGCGAGGCCGGCCGCGTCCAGCGCCGCAAGGTAGCTGGGGAAGTCGTCGACGGCGGGCATCGTCTGCTGAAAATACGTGTCGGAATGTCTCACGTGAACTGCTCCAAGCGCCGGTGAGCGGAGGGGGCCGTGGTGCCGGCGCCGGGCACCGGTTCGGGAGTGCGCCCGATCTACAACATCGGGTGACCCGGGCACCTGAGCACCGGCGTGTGGTTTGATGGGGCGCATGCTCCACGCCATCTATTCGCGCCCGGAGGCCGAGCGGACTGGAACGCACCTGGTGATCCTGTTCCACGGCTACGGTTCCCGCGAGGAACACATGATCCCGTGGTTCTCCGCGTTGCCCGGGGATGCCACCGGGGTCGCCCTGCGCGGCGGGCTGGACATGGACGGTGAATACGGATGGTTCCTGCTCGACTACTTCCTGGCCAACGACTTCGCCGAGGTGCTCTCCGGCGCCGGGAGGGTGTTCGACTGGCAGGACGCAAACGCGACCGGGTACGCCTCGATCAGCCTGCTGGGCCATTCCCAGGGCATGGCGATGGCCTCGACGTTGCAGCGCCTGCGGCCCGGCTCTTACCGGGCCGTGGTGGGGCTGAGCGGGTTCGTGCTGGATAACGAGCTGCTGAACCTCACCGACACCGTGCCGGGGGATCGGGCCGAGGCGATCCCGTTCTTCTGGGGCCGGGACCCGATGGACCCGGTCATCAACGCCGACGCGCTCGAACACACGGCGGACTGGCTGTCGGCAAACTCGCGGCTCACGGCACGGAGCTACCCGGGCATGGGCCATGGGTTCGGTCCCGAGGAGCAGCGCGACGTGGCGGCCTTCCTGAACCATTACCTGCGTTGAACCCGAAGTGGCGTGCGGGAATCCACCGTTCGGTTGATGGACGAGCGAAAACCGGATGGCAGGGTGGGCGATGGAGGGTCAAGGGTTTGCCCGGCCGGACCCCCCCGTCTTGCTTTCCCGGGCCGTTTGAAAGGCAAGCGCACCGTGCTCCGATTGTTCTACACCTCCTTCAGCTTCGGCATCGTCGGCATTCTCTCCGGGCTGTACTACCGTGAGCTGACCAAGGCCCACCACTTCACCGACCGCTCGGCCTCGCAACTGGGCCTGGTCCACTCGCACTTCCTGGTGCTCGGCTTCGTCATCCTGCTGCTTGTCCTGGCACTGGAGAAGCTCTTCTCCCTCTCCGGCGTTGCACCGAAGCTCTTCAACTGGTTCTTCTGGACCTGGACGATCGGCGTCGCCATCACCGGCGGCATGATGGCGGTTAAGGGCTCACTGGTGGTGGTGGGTGCCGACGCCGGATCGGCGGCACTCTCGGGTATCGCCGGACTCGGCCATATCTGCCTGACCGCCGGATTCGTGCTGCTCTTCCTCGCGGTGCGTCGGGCCTTGGTGGCCGGCAACGTCCGGTCCGCGCCCCGTGCCTGAGGCGGCGGCCCGGGCCGCCCGGGCTCCACGCCGGGCGCGAAAAAGTCAGCCAACGCCCGGGCGGTGGTCCTACAGTTGGTCGTTATGAAGAACAACGCGATCACCTCGGTCATCATCGGACCCGACGGCAAACCCGTCCAGGGCATCCAGGGTGCGATCCTGCGTGCCATCACCCTGCAGCGCCCGCTAGTGCTGGCCTACCTGCGCCGGATGCGCCGACGACACCCGGGTGCCACGGCGGCGGAACTGGCCCGGATCGTCGAACGCGACTACCTGATCGCCGTCACCGGCGGCGGGGCCGCCGTTGGTGCCACCGCAGCCGTGCCCGCCGTGGGCACGGCGCTCGCGCTGGGCCTCTCGGCCACGGCGACCGTCGGATTCCTCGAGGCCAGTGCCCTCTACGGGCAGTCCCTGGCCGAGCTGCACGGTATCGCCACCGACGACCCGGATAAGACCCGCCTGCTGGTCATGGCCATCCTGCTCGGGGACGAGGGGTCCATGATGATCGCCTCGCTGACCCACCAGGCGGCCGGGCAGGGCGCCGGCCCCATCAAGGGCTGGGCGGCTGTGCTGGGTGCCGGAAACCGCAGCAGCCTGTGGCGCACGGCGGCGGCCAGCATCCAGAAGAAGTTCATGCGCAAGATCATGGCCACCCAGGGCGCCTCCATGGTCGGGCGCGTCATCCCCTTCGGCGTGGGAGCGGCAATCGGCGGTGCCGGCAACCATTTCCTGGGCCGGCGCGTGGTCCAGTCGGCGGGGCTGGCCTTCGGAGCCCTGCCGGTCACCGTGCCCGGGGCAGTGCTCGAGGCCGAGCTTCGGGGCACCGGGACTGTTTTCCGAACCACTGCCGAGCAGGACGTCGAACGGGAGATCGAGGACGAACGCAGGCGTCGGGCCGAGGCCTTGGGGCCCACCGGGAAGCCGTTGGACTCCTAGCCCAACAGGGCGTTGGCCACGGTGAAGATGAGAAGACCTGCCAGCGAGCCGACCACCGTGCCGTTGATCCTGATGAACTGCAGGTCCCGGCCGACTTGGAGCTCGATCTTCTGACTGGTTTCATTGCCGTCCCAGCGGGCGACGGTGTCCTTGATCAGCATGGCGATCTCCCCGCCATAGGTGGCCAGCAGATACCCGGCGGCTCCCACGACCCAGCCGTCGACCTTCGCGGAGAGCGCCGCGTCTGTACGCAGGCGGTTTCCCAGGTCGATCAGACCCCGGACGAAGGAGCGCCGAAGCTCGGATTCCGGATGCGACACGGCATCGATGAGCGCCTGCTTGATGCTTGACCAGCTGGTGGCCGCCAGTTCGCGCAGCTGCGGATCGCCCAGCAGCGAGTGCTTCAGCTCCTCCACCTTGGCGATCATCTCCGGCGAGCCCTGCATGTCAGTGGCGAAATCCGCCAGCCAGGCATCGATGCTCAGGCGCAGCGGGTGGTTAGGATTGGCGCGCACGGCGGCCGTGAGCTTGAGCAGTTCACGGTGGATCTTCTCGCCCAGCAGCTGATCGACCATGTTCGGGATCCAGGAGGGCGAGTGGGTGGCCACCAGCCCCACCACCGTGGAGCGGTTGGACCCCACCCATTCCTGGGCGCGTTCGACGAGAAGGTCCACGAGCGGGCGGTGATGCCCATCGGCGACCAGCCGCTGCACGATGCGCCCCAGCGTGGAGGACCATTCGGGGGCAAGCATGTGCTTCTTGGCCAGGGACTCGATCAGCCGGAGCACGTCCTCGTCGTCCAGCACCTCGAGGATCGCGCCGATCGCCACCGATGCCTCCTTGGCCACCCGCTCCGCCGAGGCTGGCTTCCGTAGCCAGGTTCCAACGGTGGCGGCAAAGTGGAGCTGCCTCAGTTTCTCCGACACGACCTCCTCGGAGAGGAAGTTCTCCTGCACGAACTCGCCCAGGGATTCCCCGATCTGGTCCTTCTTGCGCGGGATGATCGCCGTGTGGGGGATTTTCAGGCCCATCGGGTGCTTGAACAGTGCCGTGACCGCGAACCAGTCGGCCAACGCGCCGACCATGCCGCCTTCCGCCGCCGCACGCACGTATTGAAGCCACGGGTAGCGCTCCTGAAGCGCGAAGGCCACGGCAAACACCACCGCCATCATCACCAGGAGCGAGGTGGCCAGGCGTTTCATGCGACGCAGCGCCAAGGCCCGGTCGAGGTCGGTGAGCGGGGCAGCTACGGGCGACAGGTCGGACATGATCGTGGAACTCCTACTGATTGGCGGCACCCTAGAATTCCACGATAGTTCACCCCGTAGGCGCCCCACGACCTGCGCCGGCGGGGCCCGGCCGGTAGCGTGGAATCCATGAGCATCTTTGTCTTTGCGCACCGTGGTTCCAGTGAACGCTTCGCCGAGAACACCAGGGCCGCCTATCTGCAGGCGCTCGTCGAGGGCGCCGACGGCATCGAATGCGATGTCCATCTGAGCGCCGATGGCCAGGTCGTCTGCCACCACGACCCGACGGTGAACCGGACCTCGAACGCCACCGGCAGGGTCGCGGAGCTGACCCTTGCCCAACTGCGCGCCTTGGATTTCTGTTCGTGGAAGGGCGCCGAACTGCCCTCCGGTTATGGGGGCCCGCATGAGCAGCTGCTGACCCTCGGTGAGCTGGTGGGACTGATGCTCGCCGATGGATCGGAGGTCGGGCTGGCTGTGGAGATCAAACATCCGAGCCCGTTTGGCCGGAAGCTCGAGGAGCGGGTGTTGGAGGAGCTGCGCGCACTGGGCTGGGGTGCGCGGGATTCGCAGATCGGCAATATCACCGTTTCATTCATGAGCTTCGACCCGGGCTCGGTGGATTGGCTACTCGGGCACGTTCCGGCCGAATACGTATGCCAGCTGGTGACGTCAGTCGATGCGGAATGGATCGATGAACTGGCACGCGACGGGATGGTCGACAAGGCCGCGGTGGCAGGCGTTCTGGCCGAGTCGATGGAAGCGGGCGTGCAGTTGCTGGATCGCGGGCTCCCGGGCATCGCCGGTCCCGGCGTGTCTTACCTGCGCGCGCACCCCGATGCGCTGAAGCGCTGGTTGGATAACGGGAGGACCTTCCGGGTCTGGACCGTGGACCGGGAGAAGGACGCTGATTACCTCGTGGCGGCGGGCGTCACCCAGCTGACCAGCAACCGCCCGGCGCTGCTCAAGGAATACCTGGGTCTTGCCGCGGGGCGCGGCTGAGCAACGGCCCGAGGGCGGTAGAAGTCGCCGCACCGGACCATGTGACGGGCCGCCCCGGCGTGCATCGTTAGACTTGGTGGGTGAAAATCCAGCTGACGCCCGCCTCCAAGATCGCCCTGTCGATCTCCCTGGCGACCGGGCTCTACGGGATTTCCTTCGGCGCCCTGGGTGTTGCCGCCGGGTTGTCGGTCTGGCAGGCGGTGGCACTGAGCCTGCTGATGTTCACCGGAGGTTCGCAGTTCGCGTTCATCGGTGTTCTGGCCGGCGGTGGTTCGGGCGGGGCGGCCTTCGGCGCCGCATCGCTGCTAGGCATCAGAAATGCCGTGTATGGAATGCAAATGAATTCGATGTTGCGTCCGACCGGCTGGCTGCGGCCTGCGGCCGCCCACGTGACCATCGACGAATCGGTTGCCACGGCTTCCGGACAAAGCGATCCGGACGAGCAGCGACGTGGATTCTGGATCGCCGGGGTCGGCGTATTCGTCTTATGGAATATCTTTACCGCGCTCGGCGCACTCCTGGGCGACGCCCTGGGGGACCCGAAAGCCTGGGGGCTGGATGGTGCAGCGGTGGCCGCGTTCCTGGGCCTGCTCTGGCCACGGCTGCGCTCGCGTGAGCCAGTGGCCATTGCGGTCGTCTGCGCACTGGCAACCGTGCTGGTGATTCCGCTGGTCCCGCCCGGGATTCCGATTCTTGTCGCGGCGGCCATCGCCGCGGTCTGGGGCTGGTGGGGGAAGGGCCCCGCCCGCGAGGGGCTGGAGCCCGACCTTGACCCGTACGCGCATGAGCGCCGCGGTGAGACATCCGAGGGAGGAAAGCCATGAGCACTTGGACCTGGATCCTGCTGGCAGCCGCCGTGGCGTACCTGACGAAATTGTTGGGCTACCTCGTGCCAGCCCGGGTGCTGGAGAATGAGCGGGCCCTACGTGCAGCGGGAACCGTCACCATCGGGTTGCTCGCCTCGCTGACCATGGTCAATACGGTCTCCGCAGGCACCTCGGTGATCATTGACGCCCGGGCGGGTGCCTTGGTGGCCGCGCTGGTGGCGCTGCTGCTGCGGGCGCCGTTCCTGGCCGTGGTGATTGCGGGCGCCGCGGCAGCTGCCGTCTTGCGCCTCCTCGGCGCTCGCTGAACCGCGGGAATCCGTTCTTGGAAACATCCCAAGGCCTCGCGGTCCAATGACTGCCGTAATCAAATTGTGACGCGTGTTGAAATACTCGCGGGTAGAAATGTCAGCATCAACAAGTTTTTGTGACTAGGCTCACACCCATGTGGTTCTGGTTCCTACGGGAACCAGCGGCGACTTCCACTGACGGAAGACGTCCATGCCTTCAACCTGGGAGTAGACATGAACGAACGCGTTACATCCGCCCGACCCCTGCGCAAACGATTCCTTGCCGCCGGCGCCAGCATGGCCGTCGGGGCTCTGATGCTCAGCGGTTGCGCCCAAAGCCAGCGCGAGGAAAAGCCATCGGCCGGAACCAGCCAGGACGTTGGCGCCGGAGCGGAGGCGGTTGATCCGACTTTCATCTTCGCCGCATCTTCCGACCCGAAGTCCCTTGACCCTGCTTTCGCCTCTGATGGTGAATCATTCCGTGTCAGCCGTCAGATCTTCGAGGGGCTGGTCGGGACAGTGCCAGGCACCGCCGATCCGGCTCCCATGCTCGCTGAATCCTGGACGAACTCGGACGACGGCCTGAGCTACGATTTCAAGCTCAAGTCCGGTGTGACGTTCCAGGACGGAACCCCGTTCAATGCCGAGGCAGTCTGCGCTAACTTCGATCGCTGGTATAACTTCACCGGCATCCAGCAGGCCGACTCGGTGGCCTACTACTACAGCAGCCTCTTCAAGGGCTTCAAGGACAAGCCCGAAGGTGCCGTCTACAAGTCCTGCGAGGCCGTCTCCGATACCGAAGCGAAGATCGACCTCGCCGAACCGTTTGCCGGATTCGTTGCCGCGCTATCGCTTCCGGCCTTCGCCATGCAGTCGCCCACGGCCATGAAGGAATTCAAGGCCGACGAGATCTCTGGCAGCGCCGAATCACCGGTCCTTTCCGAATATGCCAAGGGTCACCCGGTTGGCACCGGACCGTTCAAGTTCGATAAGTGGAGCCCGGGCGATAACGTCGAACTCTCCGCCTATGACAACTACTGGGGCGATCAGGGCCAAGTCCAGAAGATCGTCTTCCGTATGATCGACGATCCGGTAGCCCGCCGCCAGTCCCTGGAAGCCGGCGACATTGACGGCTACGACCTGGTCGCACCGGCAGACACCAAAGCGCTGAAGGACGCCGGCTACAACGTGCTGTCCCGCGAACCCTTCACGATCCTTTACCTGGGACTGAACCAGAAGGTCAAGGAGCTCCAGGACGTCAAGGTCCGCCAGGCTATCTCCTACGCCATCGACAAGGACGCGCTGATCAAGCAGACCCTGCCCGAGGGCACCAAGAAGGCCATCGAGTTCATCCCGGATGTCGTGAATGGCTACAACTCGGACGTGGAGGCCTATGACTTCAACCCGGAGAAGGCCAAGGAACTGCTGAAGGAAGCCGGATACCCGGACGGATTCACCATCAAGTTCAACTACCCCACAGGTGTTTCCCGCCCGTACATGCCCACCCCCGAGCAGGTGTTCACCAATATCAGTGCCCAGCTCAAGGACGTTGGCATCAAGGTCGACCCGCAGCCGAACAAGTGGGCCCCCGACTACCTGGACCGCGTGCAGGCAACGGCCGATCACGGCATCCACCTGCTGGGCTGGACCGGGGACTACAACGACACGGATAACTTCGTCGGCGTGTTCTTCGGCCAGGAGAAGCCCGAGTTCGGCTTCGAGAACAAGGCCCTGTTCGACAAGCTGACCAAGGCCCGCGGCATTGCCGTCCTCGCCGAGCAGACCCCGCTGTACGAGGAGATCAACGCCGACGTGGCGAAGTTCGTCCCGGCCGTGCCGCTGGCGCACCCGGCCCCGTCGTTGGCCTTCGATTCACGGGTGGAGTCCTACCCCACCAGCCCGGTCAATGACGAGGTCTTCAACGAGATCAAGCTCACGAAGTAATCCCGAGGTTTCAGGCGGTGGGCCCATGGCCCACCGCCTGTTCCTTTTATCCTGCTTCCCGAAAGGACATAGTGCTTCGAGTCATCGGCCAACGTCTGGCCCTGCTGATCCCGACGCTCCTCGGGCTGTCCATCCTGCTCTTCCTCTGGGTCCGCAACTTGCCCGGAGGCCCGGCAACGGCCCTGCTGGGCGACAAGGCGACCCCGGAAGCCGTGGCCCGCATCAACGAGGCCTACGGTTTCAACAAGCCGATCATCGAGCAGTACCTCTCCTATATGGGCAAGCTGTTGCGCGGGGACTTCGGGGTGAGCCTCCAGACCGGCCGACCGGTGCTGGAGGAATTCGCCACCCGCTTTCCCGCCACGGTGGAACTGACCATCGTTGCCGTCGTCTTCGCCGTGGGCGTCGCCATCCCGTTGGGCTACTGGGCGGCATCGCACGTGGGTCGCTGGCAGGACCATGCCTCGGTGGGAATTTCACTGGTTGGCATCGTGGTCCCGGTCTTTTTCCTCGCATTCATCCTCAAATGGCTCTTCGCCATCAAGCTCCCGATCTTCCCGACCGATGGGCGGCAAAGTCCGCGCATAGATGCAACCCACATCACTGACTTCTATGTGCTGGACGGACTGCTGACCCGGGAATGGGATGCGTCCTGGGATGCCTTCGTGCACCTGATACTTCCGGGGGTGGCCCTCGGAACCATTACGCTGGCCATCGTCGCGCGCATCACCCGGGCCTCGGTGCTCGAGGTCCAGAACGCCGACTACGTCCGCACTGCGCGCGCCAAGGGGCTGAACCAGAAGCTGATCCGCAACCGGTTCGTGCTGCGCAATGCGATGCTGCCGGTGGCCACCACGATCGGCCTGCAACTTGGCCTGCTGATCTCGGGCGCCGTGCTCACCGAGACGGTGTTCGCCTTCAACGGCATCGGACGCTTCCTGCGCGATGCGATCTTCAGCCTGGACTATCCGGTGCTGCAGGGCTTCATCATCTTCATCGCCATCATTTATTCGCTGATCAACCTGGTCGTTGACGTCTCCTACGGCATCATCGACCCGAGAGTGCGTGTGCAATGAGCATCGATCTTCCGGAGGCGGCAATCCCCGACAAGGTGCCCGAAGCGCCGCCAGAAAAAGGAACCAGCATCTGGCGCGATGCCTTCATCAGGCTGCGCCGCAATCCCTCGGCCGTGGCCGGAGCGGTCATTGTGGTGCTTTTCCTGCTGGTGGCGTTGTTCGCGCCGTTCCTGGCGCCATATGGAGGCGAGGACCTGCCCGGACGCAAGGAGATCACCCCGACCCATATTCCCGGCCCGGGGGAGCTGCCGCAATTCCTGTTGGGGTTGGACCGATTCGGTGGCGACGTGCTCTCCAAATTGATCTGGGGTGCCCGCTCCTCGCTGATGATCGGCGTGGTGTCCACGGCGTTCGGCCTGATTGGCGGCATGCTGCTGGGTGTGTTGGCCGGCGGGCTCGGAGGTTGGGTCGATAACGTGATCATGCGCTTCGTGGACCTGCTGTTGTCAGTGCCGAACCTCTTGCTCGCTGTTTCCATTGCGGCGATCCTCGGGCAGGGGGCCTATGCGATCATGATAGCCATCGGTGTTTCTCAGGTACCCATTTTTGCCCGGCTGCTGCGCTCCTCAATGCTCTCCCAGCGCGGGGCCGACTATGTGCTGGCGGCGCAGACCCTGGGTTTGAGTAAACGGACCATCACCATGAGCCACCTGCTGCCCAATTCCTTGGGCCCGGTGATCGTGCAGGCGACACTGACCCTGGCCACAGCAGTCATCGACGCCGCTGCGCTGAGCTTCCTGGGACTGGGTGGCGGGCGGCCGGAAACCGCCGAATGGGGGCGCATGCTCACCTACGCGCAGGCCGAACTGGGTATCGCCCCGCAGCTCGCGTTCCTGCCCGGCATCTGCATCGCCATCACGGCGCTCGGCTTCACGCTGCTGGGAGAGTCCCTGCGCGAGGCCTTGGACCCCCGCTCGCGGCGGCGCTGACGGGGTCGGGGATCCAGCTCCCGCACCCGAACGGGGAGGAGGCCGGCAAGCGGAAGGCTATCGTTTGCCGGCCTCCCGCATGAGCAGGATGAAGCAGGCAATGAAGGCCAGCTCAAGGACGGCAAGCAGGGTGACTCCGACCGGGTTCCCGGCCCGGGCGAGCAGGATCCCGCCGAGCACCAGCAGCGTGGTCCCCATCAGTAACAGCCATGCGGCCATGAACACCCGCACGCCGCGGCTGCGGCGCCCGGTGAGGGGGCCGAATGGGTCGGGTGCTGGCCGGGGCTCATCCTGCGGCGCATCCCCTTCGTGGCCGTCCCCATCCTCGGGTCGCGGAGGGATCATGCCACGTCGGAATCCAGCTCGATCAGCAGTTCGTTGCCCGGGATCGAGGCGAGCAGCTTGCGCGTGTAGGGATGGCGCGGGTTGGTGAAGATCTCCTCGGAGGAGGCGGCCTCCACCAGCTCCCCATCCTTCATCACGCAGACATAATCAGAGATCAGCCGGACGACCGCCAGATCGTGGGAGATGAACAGGTAGCTCAGGCCCATTTCCGCCTGCAGGTCCCCGAGCAGCTTCAGGATCTGTGCCTGGACCAGCACGTCGAGGGCCGAGACCGGTTCGTCGCAGATCAGCAGTTCGGGCTTCAGGGCCAGGGCGCGGGCAATGGCAACGCGCTGGCGTTGGCCACCGGAGAGCTCGGCCGGGTAGCGCCGCAGCATCGAAGCCGGAAGGGCGACCTGTTCCATGAGCTCGCGGACCCGGACCGCGCGTTCGCGGGCATTGCCGCGCTTGTAGGCACTGAGCGGTTCCTCGATGATGCGCCCGACGGTGAACATCGGGTTCAGCGAGGAATAGGGATCCTGGAAGACCGGTTGGACACGTTGGCGGAAGTTGCTCAGTCGCTCGCCCTTGAGAGTTGAGACGTCCTGCCCGTCGAAGATCATGGTGCCACTGGTAGGTTCGATGAGCTTGAGTAGCATTCGGGCTGTGGTCGTCTTGCCCGACCCCGATTCGCCCACGATCGCCACGGTGGTTCCGCGCGGCACTTCCAAAGTGACGTTCCTGGCCGCGTAGAAATCCTCTTTCTTGCGGCCCCGGCCCGGGTACACCTTGGTCAGGTCCCTGAGCTCGACGATGTTCTCGACCGCGGCCATGGGTTCCACGGAAGACTCGGCGCGCTGAGTCAGGTCCTTGGCGTAAGCGCCCGGACGCAGCCGCACGGCGGCGACGGAGGGCGCGGCGGCGACCAGCGACCGGGTGTAGGGGTGTTGCGGATCCTCGAGCAGCTGCCGGGCCGGCCCTGCTTCCACCACCAGGCCACGGTGCATCACCACCAGGTCCGAGGCGCGTTCGGCGGCGAGGCCCAGGTCGTGGGTGATCAGCAGGACGGAGGTTCCTAGCTCGGCCGTCATCTGCTCGATCTGGTCCAGGATGGTCTGCTGCACCGTCACGTCCAGGGCCGAGGTGGGTTCATCGGCGATCAGCAGCCGCGGCCGGCAGGCCAGCCCGATGGCGATGAGCGCGCGTTGGCGCATGCCGCCGGAGAATTCGTGCGGGTACTGCTTGGCCCGCTCCTTGGCGTCGGGCAGCCCGGCAGCCTGAAGCGTTTCGATGACCTTCCGGTCCACGTCCTTGGAGGTGGCCATGCCGTGGGCCAGCAGGGTTTCAGCGACCTGCTGCCCGATCTTCGTGACCGGATTCAGGTTGGACATCGGATCCTGGGGGACCATGCCGATATGCCGGCCGCGGATGGAGCGCAACCGGTTCTCCGGCATCCCGACCAGTTCCTTGCCGTCGAAGCGGATCGAGCCGCTGGTGACTTTCCCGTTGCCCGGGAGCAGGCCGATGATGGCCATGGCGGTGGTTGACTTGCCGGATCCCGATTCGCCCACGATGGCCAGGGTGCGTCCGGCCTCCAGGGTCAGCGAGGCGTTATTCACTGCCTGGATGCCGCCGGAGAGGGTGTCGAAGGAAATGCCCAGGTTCGAGACCTCGAGCAGTGGGCTCACCGCAGTGGGCCCGGCGGACTCGGTGCGGTGCAGTGCGCCGGTGGCGTCGGAGTATTCGGTCATTGAACCATCCTGCCCCACCGACGAGTTAAAAAGTGACTTTCATCACCCTTGGTTTGCTCGGTGTCAGTCGGCTGACCGGGCGCGAAAGGGGGCTGCTGGCCTCCGGCACGTCCACCCTCCAATGCGTGTGCGCCGGGACGCGGATCTGGGTGGTCAGATCGGTGCCCTCGGCCACATGCCCCAGCTGCTAGATGAATGGGGCATCGATGCCGCAGTCCAGGGGGAAACGAGGCTGCGTTATGGGATGTCCACGAGCAGCTCGCCCGAGGCGCCATGCAGTCGACCTGCACCAGCAGGCCGCCCTTTTTCAGCGTCGCGGTGAACGATGTCGATTGCTCGTGCTCCGTCACCCGTTCCGGGAGCCCGTGGAGATCAGCGGGCGCTGCCCGGGCCGGAGGGCCAGGAAATCCAGTGCCCGCCGCCCGGACAGCGTGGGTGTAGTAAACCTTTCCCGGGACGGCTTTGCACGCGGTGCCGATGCGGACCCGGAACCTTCGGCTCAGGGGCCGGGTCCAGCGTCCCGTCGGCCTCCACCGTGGCGGTGCAGCCGCTCAGCAGCGAAGCGGCGACAAGTGACGAACCGAGAAGTGCCGTGAATCCGGCCGGATCCCTGCCGCGGTGCCTCACATCGCGAGTTTGCGGGTGTTGACTCCGTCGGTGACCAGCACCACGCCGAAAAGTGCGACGAACACGGCCAGCAGGATCAGGAAGCCCATGATGCCGGCGCCCGGGAAGATCACCAGAACCAGGCCCAAGATGATGCTGACGCCACCGCTGAGCAGCCCGAGCCACCACAGGGAGAAGGCCTTTTTCAGGAACAGGGCGGCCACTACCTGCAGGACGCCGATGGCCAAAGCCCACCAGCCGATGATCAGGGTCAGGATCACGGCAGTCACGTTGGGCCAGATGATCGCCAGGATGCCGCCGAGGACCGAGACGATGCCGGCCACCAACACCCAGCTGGAGTAGCGCCGGGCCCCGGGCAGGCGGCGGTTCGTGGACCACTGGATGATTTCGGTGATGCCGTCGAGCACGATGAATATCGCAAACAGGATCACCAGGGTTGCCACGCTCAGCTTCGGCCAGGCCAGTACCAGCACGGCGAAGATGATGGCCAGCACCCCGCGGATGATCAATGCGTTTCCCGCGGCCTTGGTCGGCTTGATGGTTACCAGCTCAATCATTGTCTGCCCCCGTTGATTCCCGTGTTATGAGACCACTCTAGGGCTCGGGGATGGGATTCCACAGGGCTGGCGACCAGTGCCGTGCCGATGCCCGCCGGGTGTTCACCAGCCGGTGGCATTGGCCTGCTGTTCCGGCCCCGCGGCCCGTTCCCGGATGCCACTACGCGTGCGCTGAACACGCCGCCCGGCCCGGGGAGCGCCGGCCCTTGCCCATATCCCCGCCCGGCCGCCTCTGCCGGCGGTGGCGCCGAAGTTTCCTGTCCCGTTCACCGGGGGTTTGCACGCCGGCCGCCGCCCGGTCCCCCCGGCTTCATAGCCTTGAACTGCGGCTCGGATTCCTCCGGACCGCGGACCCACCGAAGAAAGTCACTACATCCCATGGTTCAGCTGATTACCCTTGACGTCGCCGGCACTACAGTCAACGAGGGCGGTGCCGTTTACGCCTCGCTGAAGGCGGTCATCGAAGAGGCGCTCTCGGTCACGATCTCCGAGGAGCAGCTACGCCCGGCGCTCGGCGCCAACAAGCGCGAGGCCATCGCCGGCTTCCTTACCGCGTTCACCGGCGAAGCGGACCCGGAAGAGGTCGAGCGCCTCTACGAACTGTTCCGCCTCCGGCTAACCCGCAGCTACGCCGAAAACCCGCCGGTCGAATTGCCCGGTGTTGGCGAGGCCATCGACCGGATGCGGGCCGCGGGCATGATCGTGGCACTGACCACCGGCTTCAGCCGATCGATCAGCATGATGGTGCTGGACTCCCTGGGCTGGAGCGTCGGCCCGAGCGCCGAGGATCGGGTGGACTTCCTTATCACCTCCGACGACGTGGACGCCGGACGCCCCGCACCGGACATGATCCGGTACGCCATGCGCCTGGCCGGCGTCTCCGACCCGGCCCAGGTCCTCGCCGCCGGCGACACCGAACGCGACCTGGCGGCAGGCATGAACGCCGGCGCGAAGTACGTGGTGGCGGTAGCCACCGGTGCGCAGAGCGGCGAACACCTGTCCACGTTCCCGCACACTCATCTTTGCGACGTGCGCGACCTGCCCGAGCTGCTGGGCGTCTCCGAGCGCGAGAAAACCGCGGCACCGTGACACCGGCGCGACCCGATCCCTTCGCCCTCACCGGTGCGGACGTCATCGGGTTCGCCCACGCCTCGCTTTCCGTGGAGCGGTGGGCCGGGCGTTTGGGTCATCGAACGCGCTGACCGTGCCATCGGCGCCGCGATCCGCAATTCCAGACACCGCGGCCCCACCACCCAGGACGGGTCAGGGGCCCGGCTACGCCCTGGCCGGCCTCACTGGCTTCGCCCAGGAAGGGAAGCCGGGTTCCGGATCAGCGGGCACCGGATGCTGATAGCGGCCCGTGCCGAGGACGAGCGGGAGCTGTTGGTTCGTTTCGCCGGCCGTGCCCGGACCGACGGCGAGGACTGGCCGGTGGTGGTCGCCAGCTACCCTGGCCACCAGCTCGGTCGTGGCCGGGGTGATGGCCGCCTCGGCGACGGACGTGCCCCCAGCGTTCACCACTGCGACAACATGGCGGCCCCGGTGGTTGGCCAGGCGGGTGTTGAGGCCGAATTCCACGGCGAAGTCGTGCCCGGTCGGATTGGTGCCCTCGACCAGGTCCACGTCGATCTGCGCGGCGATCTTTTAGTGGGCTGCAACGTCGCGGGAGTAGATGTCTGCGGTGCGCCCGGCGATGACCAGCTCGCGGGCCTCGGCGCGGGTCATGCCAGCTGCGGCGCGTGAATCATCGAATTCAAACAGGTCCCGCACCAGCCCGGTGACGGCGTCCGTTGCCGGGCCCTCCGACTCGACGATAGGGCGGAAGCATCCGACCCTATCGGCGTGGCAGTGGATTATCTCAGCCAATCCGAGGGTGGCCAGCGGTTTCCTGCTCAAGGGGGTGGAAGCGCTGACAGATGGCCCGCGGGCCATGGTCTTCTGGGGACTAGAGTTCCGTTGCTAGTCATCCCTTATCGTCCCAGGGGCGCCGGTGTGCCGCTCCGGCCCGGGGGCCGGGTGTGGACCCGGCATCGGGCAGGCTTACCCGGCGGCGAGCGGTCGGATCGGGCCAACTCCCGGCCAACACCCGGGCGGCGTTGATGCGCCGGGCGGCTGGGTGTGAAACGCTGGAGAACGATGCCTACCACCGATGCCCCTGACACGCAGCGCCGGCGCCGCCGACCATCGCGCGCGCGCCGCCTGCTGCGCACCTTGGTGTTGCTTGGCTCCCTGCTGACCGCAGCCCTGATTTCCTTCCATTCCAGCGTCCCCGACGTGGCGGGCCTGGGCCTGCTGGTGGACAGCGCCGCCCCCTGGCTCGGGCTGGCCATGGTTCCGCTGTTGGCGCTGGCGCTTCTCACCCGCAGTGCCATGGCCCCCGCTTTCGTGCTGATCCCTGCGCTGGCCTGGGCTGCCGCCTTTGGGTCGGCCGTGATTCCGCTGTCCTGGAGCGCCCCGGAGCCGACAGCCGGAGCCCTGGGCATCGCCAGCCAAAACGTGAAGTCGGGTTCCGGGACGGCGCTCGAATCGGCCCGCACGCTCTCCGCCACCGGGGCCGATCTGATTGCCTTGCAGGAACTGGATCCCGGTGCCGACGGCCCGGTCACGGCCGGGCTGTCGGCCGACTACCCGTACCACTTCGTGGTCGGTACCGTCGGCCTGTGGAGCCGGTATCCGCTGCATTCCCCGGTGGCACTCGACCTGGGCCTGGGCTGGAAACGGGCCCTGTCCGCGCGCGTCACCACCGATGCCGGGGAGGTGAAGATATACGTGGTGCATGCCGCATCGGCCCGTCCGAACGACCATGCCGACCGCGATGAGATGCTCTTCCAGCTCTCGACGGCCATTAAAGCCGATGCCGCATCGCGGGTCATCGCCGTCGGCGACTTCAACGCCACCGCCTACGACCGGGCCTTCGCCCCGCTGCTGCGCACCCTTGATGAACCACGGCAGAATGCCGGCGGACTGGGCTTCACCTGGCGGGCCGATCCGCTTCCCGTGATGCGCCTTGACCATTTCCTCTCGCGGGGGCTGCCGGTCACCTCCAACACTGTGCTTCCGGCGGGCAAGAGCGACCACCTGGCGGTCCGCACCAACGTGAACCTCCTGGCCGGAAGCTAACCCGGTCCCCGGAAACGCACAAGGACCTCCGCAGGGGCGGGGCCGGTCTACCCGAAGGGTTCGATCCGGCACCTTCCCAGCGGAGGTCCTTTCCGTCTTCTCCGCACGGCGCCACCGGCGCGGTGCGGTCATGCGGCTAGCTGGTGGCGTCCGCCGCGGCGGTTTCCGCTGCCGGCGTGTAGTTCTCCAGCGCGGGCCGGATCCGGCCGCTGGCGGGAACCAGGAACTGGTAGGCGGCCAGCAGCAGCACGATCCACACGCCACCGACGATCAGTGCCGTGCGTCCGGCGGTGCTGAAGCCCAGGATCACGACGACCAGTGCCATGAACGCGAAGCCCAGGTAGGTCGGCAGCGGCCACAGAGGCAGCGCGAAGATGCCCTTGGGCGCGTTCTCGCGGGCCAGCTCGCGGCGCATCAGGTGGTGCGAGAGCAGGATCGAGGTCCAGACGAACAGCGTCGCGAAGGTTGCGATGGAGGCGACCACCAGGAAGAGCTGGTCCGGGATCCAGAAGTACAGGCCCAGGCCGACCAGCAGGCAGACGCTCACGAGGGCCACCGGCACTGTCGGGATGCCGTGGCGGTTGACCTTGGCGAAGGACTTCGGTGCGTGGCCCTGGGCGGCCAGGCCGAACATGGCCCGGACCGCCGCGTAGACGATCGAGTTCATGGCGGACAGCGCTGCCGTGAGTACCACGGCGTTGATGACGTGCACGGCGCCGGGGATGCCGATGCCGGCGAAGACCTGGACGAACGGGCTGATGTCGGGATCCATGGTGTGCCAGGGGATCAGGCACATCAGCACGCCTAGGGACAGCACGTAGAAGAGCAGGACGCGGACTGGAACCGTGTTGACGGCCTGCGGGATGGACGTTGCCGGGTCGTCGGCCTCGCCCGCGGTCATGCCCAGGGTTTCGATGCCGCCGAAGGAGAAGACGACGATGCCCAGGCTCATGATGATGCCCCAGACGCCGAACGGGGCGAATCCGCCGAAATCGACCAGGTTGTGCACGCCGGGTTCGTAGCCGCCGGTGCTGATGCCGAAGACGATCAGGTACAGCCCGGTGCCGATCAACGCGATGATCGTGGTGACTTTGATCAGCGAGAACCAGAATTCCATCTCGCCGAAGATGCCGACGCGCATGGTGTTCAGGCCGGCGATCAGCAGCAGTGCCGCGAGCATCCAGATCCAGCCCGGGGTGTCCGGGAACCACATGCGCATGTACGTGCCCACCGCGGTCATGTCGGCGATGGCCACGACGATCATTTCGAACACGAAGGTCCAGCCGGTCAGGAAGCCCATGCGCGGGCTGATGTAGCGCCCGGCGTACTGGGCGAACGATCCGGCGATCGGGTGGCGCACTGCCATCTCGCCGAGCGAGCGCATGACCGCGAAGACCAGCAGTCCGGCGATGACGTAGGCGATCAACACGGCGGGACCGGCGGTCTGGATGGTCTTGGCAGAGCCGTAGAACAGGCCCGTGCCGATGGCCGAGCCCAATGCAATGAAGCGGACGTGGCGCGGGGTCAATCCACGCTGCAGGGTCCGCTTCGAGTCCGATTCGGGGGGGGTGGTCTGAGTCAGAACTGTGGTCATGATCCTAGCCGGGGGTGAGGGGAAGAAAATGTTTAGCTGACCGGCCGTTCGGCCGGTTTTGTGTTAATAGCTTGTCACAATGTGGCGCGGATCGCACTTCCTGCAGGTCCGGGGCCAGTGACCAGTGCCATATGCGATGAATGGTGGGACAGTTAAGGCATGATTGTTGCCTTTTCAGTAGCCCCCACGTCAGCCGATGCCGACGGATCGGTACACGATGCCGTCGCAGCGGCCGTGCGGGTCGTCCGCGACTCCGGCCTGCCCAATTCCACCTCCTCGATGTTCACTGAGCTGGAGGGCGAGTGGGACGAGGTCATGGACGTGGTCAAGCGTGCCACGGAGGCCGTCGCCGCATACGGTTCACGGGTCTCGCTGGTGCTGAAAGCCGATATTCGACCCGGACACACCGGGGAACTGGAGGGCAAGGTCCAGCGGCTCGAGGCCGCTTTGGAGCGCCGCCAGGACTGAGCAGGCCAAGGAGTGCCACCCATGGACGAGCAGCCGGCAACACCGAGCCAGGTCGAAGACTTCCTGGTCTCGATGTTGCATGAAACCGATCAGCAGCTCGACGCCGGCCGGCGCAGGGCCCTGGACGCCGGGCTGCCGCCCATCGAGGTCGGCCCCGGCCAGGGCAAGTTGCTGATGCTGCTGGCCCGCATCCAAGGAGCCAGGCGCGTGCTGGAGATCGGCACCCTCGGCGGCTATTCCACCACTTGGCTGGCCCGCGGAGTAGGGCCCGACGGGGTGGTGGTCACCTGCGAGTTCGAACCGCTGCATGCCCGCATCGCCCGCTCCAACCTCGACGAGGCAGGCGTCGGGGACCGGGTGCAGATCCGGCTCGGTGCGGCCCGGGACACGCTGCGCCAGCTGCTCGAGGAGGGCGTCGAGCCCTTCGACTTGGTGTTCGTCGACGCGGACAAGGAAAACAACGCGCACTACCTGGAGGCCGCCATCGCCCTGGGCCGCCCGGGAACGGTGATAGTGCTCGACAACGTGGTCCGCGGCGGCGCGGTGACCGAACCCGGGGACCCGGCGACACAAGCCGGGCGGATGCTTGAGGGAATACGGGCCGGACTCGAATTCCTCGGTGCGGACCCCCGCGTTGATGCCACGGCACTGCAGACAACCGGCCCCAAGGGTTGGGACGGATTCGCACTCGCGCTCATCAGGTAGCCGGAACCGCGGCCCGGCAGTGGTTCCCAGCCGAACCCCCTACCCTTGAAGGGTGACTACCGAGCCCTACGTGATCCGACTGGCCCTGCCAGAAGACATCCCCGCCGCATTGAGCATGAAGTCCGCCTGCTGGCGTGAGACCTATGCCTCGCAGCGCCCCGAATCATTCTTCGCCGACCACGAGTCCCGACTCGACAAGGAGGCGGACTGGTGGCGCAGCGGCCTGGAGGCCGGGGCCGAACTCTGGATCGCCACCGTCGCCGACGGGACGGTCGTCGGCGTCGCCGGAGGAGCCCCCGTGCTGCCCGACGACTCGGACGCCGGTGTGGGCATCGAACTACAGATGCTCTACGTGCTGGCCGCCCATCACGGGACCGGTCTGGGCCTGGCGCTGATGCGCCGCGTGATCGGCGATGCCCCGGCCCTGCTCTGGGTCCTGGAGGACAACCCGCGGGCCCAGGCGTTCTACGCCAAGCACGGCTTCGTCCGTGATGGCCGCTCCGAGCAGCTCATCGGCGACTGGGCTGGACTGGCCGAGGTCCGCATGGTCCGGGGTGCCGACCGTGGCTAAGGGCCGCGGCAAGGCCGCCGGGAAGAAGTCGAAGTCCCATGCCAAGGCGGGCGCAACGGAGTCGGCAGCGCCCGCTGCCGGCCCGGCCGAAGGCGACTACCCGATCGATACCGGCACGGCGACCCTGGAACGAGACCACTATTCACCCGAGGGCTGGATCCTGAAGGTCAACGGGGTCCCCTCCTCGCATGTCGACCTGGCAGACCCCGGGCGGCTCGATTTCGAGTACATGCGCTGGATCGCTGCGCTGATCCGGTCCCGTTTTCCCCCCGGGGACTACGACGGCACCGTATCGAAGCTGCGCGCACTGCACCTGGGCGGTGGCGCCTGCTCGATGGCTCGCTGGATCCATTCGGCCTACCCCAACGCCCGCCAGGTGGTCGTGGAGCTGGACGGCCGGCTCGCCGAACTGGTCCGCGACTGGTTCGACCTGCCCCGGGCCCCGCTGCTGCGCCTGCGCGTCGGCGAGGCCGGGGCGGTGCTCGCCGGCCTCGCCGATGCCAGCCGGGATCTGCTGATCCGCGATGTCTTCGCCGGGGACAAGACACCGGAGGCACTGACCAACCTGGAATTCACCGAGCAGGCGGCGCGCGTGCTGGATGCCGGCGGATTCTATGTGGTCAACTGCGGGGACTCCCCGAACCTGGAGACGGCCAAGCGCGAGGCGGCGACCATCGGCACGGTGTTCACCTACGTCGCCATCGTCGCCGACCCTCCGATGCTCAAGGGCAGGCGCTACGGCAACGTGATCATCGCCGGCTCCAACGCCCCGATCCCGGCTGGTCCGGGCTTTTTGCGCGAACTGCTCGGCGGTGGCGTCCCCGCCGCGCACTGGGACGACGAAGCGGTGCGCAAGTTCTCCCGTTACGCCATCGCCTACTGACGGCGTAGCGGGAGGGCCCCCATTAACGCCGAAGCGGCACCCGGTCCACGTGGACCGGGTGCCGCTTCGGCGTTAATGGGGTGCGGACTACAAGCCGAGGGCCTGTTCGATGACGCCGATGCTGAAGAACAATGCGAACGCAGATGCGACAACCCACATCAACGGGTGGATCTCGCGGGCACGGCCCTGGATGGTGCGAATGAACACGAAGGCGATGAAGCCGGCCCCGATGCCGTTGGCGATCGAGTAGGTGAACGGCATCAACACGAACGTCAGGAAGGCGGGCAGTGCCACGCCCCAGTCCTGCCAGTCGATCTTGGAGACCTGGGTGATCATCATGAAGCCCACGATGACCAATGCCGGAGCAACGGCCTCGAACGGTACCAGGTGGATCAGGGGAGTCAGGAACATGGCCGCCAGCAGCAGTACGCCGGTGACGATGGAGGCCAGTCCGGTGCGGGCACCCTCGCCGATGCCGGCACCGGATTCCACGTAGACCTGGGCGGAGGAGGTCGAGGCGCCGCCGCCGGCGATGGCGCCGAACGCGTCAATGAGGAGCACCTTGTCGACATCCGGGATGTTCCCGTCCTTGTCGATCGAGCCGGCCTCGCCGGCCAGCCCGACGATGGTGCCCATGGCATCGAAGAAGATCGAGAGCAGGATGACGAAGGCAAGCAGCAGCGCCGCCGTAGTGCCCAGCTTCGCGAAGGCGCCAAAGACGTTGACCTGGCCCAGCAGGGACAGGTCGGGGGTGCTCCACATCGGCATCGACGGAACGACCAGTGACCAGCCCTGCGGGTTGGCAGTCTTTCCATCCCAGGACGGACCGATCTTGAAGACCGCTTCGAGGATGTTGGCGAGCACGGCGGAGGCGATGATGCCGATGAGAATCGCGCCCTTGACCTTGCGGACGACCAGGGCGATGGTCAGCAGCAGGCCGAAGACGAAGACCAGGATCGGCCAGCCGGTGAGGTTTCCACCAAAGCCCAGGCCCACCGGCACCGTGGTGCCGGCCGCGTCCGGGATGCGGCGAACGAACCCGGCATTGACCAGTCCGATCAGTGCGATGAACATGCCGATACCGACCACGATGGCGATCTTCAGGGACTCGGGAACGGCGTTGAACACTGCGGTGCGGAAGCCGGTGAGCACCAGGATGAACATAGTGGCACCGGACAGCACTACCAGGCCCATGACGTCGGGCCAGGTCAGGCCTGGGTTGGTGGCGACGGTGACGGCAATGAACGCGTTGACGCCCAGGCCGGTGGCCAGGGCGAACGGGTGCCGGGCCCAGGCGCCCATGATGATGGTCAGGATGCCGGCGACCAAGGCCGTGGCAGCTGCAACGCGGGGAGCGCCGAGCGTTGCGCCGGTTGAATCGGCGCCGATGAGGATCAGCGGGTTGAGCACGATGATGTAGCTCATCGCAAAGAACGTGGCGAACCCGCCGCGGATCTCGCGGGAGTAGTTCGACCCGCGTTCGGTGATCTTGAAATATCGGTCTAGACGGGAAACGGCCGTCATGGTATCGGGGGAGTGGTCCTGTGTGGGCATGGGGGGAATACTAGTACCAGAGGGTGCCTCGGCGCCATGTCAGGTCATGCTTTTCGACTCAAGTAGACCCACATCACACAGTGGTGAACAATGGAAGTAACGGACCCGAGCGCGGTCCACGGCGGCACAAGCCGTAGCGCCGAAGGAGTGGAAACGATGAGCGATCAGCAGCAGCACCATGAGAGTTCCGAACACATTGAGGGCATCGTTGTCGGCGTCGATGGATCGGATCAGGGCCTGTGCGCCTTGAAATGGGCGGCCCGGGAGGCGAAGCGCCGAGGAAGCGTACTAAACATCGTGACCGCCTACACGATCCCCGTTTTCGCGGCCTCCAGCATGGACGCCGGGTACGCGACCCTTGACGACCAGTTGATCCGGGACGGAGCGGAGGCCGTCGTGCGCGAGGCCCGCGCCACCGTCACCGACGACTCGCTGACGGTGCGCACCTACATCGAGTCGGGGGACCCCACGGGCGTCCTGCTTGATCTGAGCCGCGAGGCCGAACTGATCGTTGTCGGCACCCGCGGCCGCGGCGGTTTCGTGGGACGGTTGCTGGGCTCGGTCTCCAGCGCGCTGCCCGCCCACGCCAAGTGCCCGACCGTCGTCGTGCCGGTGTGCATGGACAAGCGTTCCGAGAACGCGCCCGAGATCGCCGACGTCGTGGTGGTCGGCGTCGACGGTTCGGACCGGGCCCGTCGCGCCGTGCTGCTGGCCGCCGAACAGGCCAACGTCCGTGGTTTCAAGCTGCGCGTGGTCTGCGCACTTGCCCCGGTCAGCGGCGCGCTAGCCTGGATGCCGGCCACCGTCGACCAGGAAGCCGTCATGGTCGATGTCCGCCACCAGATGGAGATCGGGGCCCGCTGGATACTCAGCCACTTCCCCGGTCTGCAGGTCGAAACGGACGTGATCGAGGGGGCTCCGGTCGAGGTTCTGATCCGCGAATCCGCCAAGGCACACCTGCTGGTCACCGGTTCGCGAGGGCGCGGTGGGTTCGCCGGAATGCTGTTGGGATCCACCAGCCAGGGTGTGCTGCACCACTCGAAGGGCCCGGTCATGGTCGTTCCCGACGGTGATGATCCGCGGCTTGCCGACCGCTCGAAGTTCGAGAATGAGGCCGGCCTGGCCTGACCCGGTAGCCAAGAGTAATAAGGAAGGACCCGCACCGGGTTTTCAGGTGCGGGTCCTTCCTTTGTCCGGGGATTCCCGTTCGTTTAGTACCGTCCGGCGAACGGGAACAGGTTGTTGACGTAGCTCAGCGGCGTCACCGAAATCCCGACGCTCGGGTTCCGCGCGTGGATCACCATGCCATCACCGAGGTAGATCGCCACGTGGTAGAACGAACTTCCGCCGTTGCTGGAGGAGAAGACCAGGTCACCGCGCCGCAGCTGGCTCAGCGGCACCTTGACCGGTGCTGCCGCGTACTGCTGTGACGAGGTGCGCGGAAGGCTGATCCCGGATTTGGCGAAGGCCGCTCCCGTGTAGCTCGAGCAGTCGTAGAAGTCGGGCCCGTTGGCACCATAGCGGTACCTCTTGGAATCGTCGTTGGCGATGGCATGCGCCCAGGCGATGGCCGCTGCGTAGCTGTTGCCCGATGGCGGGGCAACCGGAGGCTTGCTCGGCGTCGGCGTCGGCGTCGGCGTCGGCGTTGGAGTTGGCAGCGGCTTCGGCGGCTTCGGGGCCTCGGGTGTGGGAGTAGCGGTGGGGGTTTCCCGGGGCGGCTTGGGTGCTTCCGGCGAAGGTGACGGGGCCTCGGGTGCCGGTGTCCCGGGTTTCGGAGTAGCCGTGGGGGTTTCCCGGGGCGGCTTGGGTGCTTCCGGCGAAGGTGACGGGGCCTCGGGTGTCGGCTTCGGGGCCTCGGTCGTTGGTGCGGGCCGCGACGGCTCCGGTGTGTCGGGGACCTCGGGCTCTGGCGCCGGAGCAACAACGATGGGTGCGGGCTTCTTCGACGGTTTCACGGAAGCCACCGGAACGAAACTGTTGCCGGGTGATGCCATGCCGCTCGGTGCCTTTTCCGGGGGCGCCAGGGCTAGTGGAGGCTCCGACTGGGGGCTTTCGATGACGGGCGGTTCAACGGGGGTGCTGGCGATCAGTTCAGCCAACCGCTTATCCTCGTCCGCCGCTTCCTGGGCTTCGATGCGCTTGTGCTCCGCCTTGGTGCTGGTGCCGCGCACATCCGCCAGATCGGAGATGAGTTGGTCGCGAAGCTTCTGGCGCGGTGCCAGGAGGGCCTCGTAGGCCTGGAGGCTGGCTTGCGCCGATGATGCGGTAGCCGTGTGGGTGTCCGCGGCTTCCTGTGCGGAGGCCTCGGCCGCAGCCGCGTAGTCCTGCCAGGCCTGGGAGAGGATGGACGCCTGTTCTGCGGTATCAACCATGCGGACGCGGTTCGCCGCCAGCGCGCCCATGGTAGAGGCCTTGTAGAGCAGATCGTTGTTCTCGCCCTGGTTCAGCAGGGAACTGACGCCCGGGTTTACCCCGCCGGTGCGGTACAGGTCCGAGACCAGGGCTCCCATCTGCTTCTTGCTGGAGGCCAGGTAAGTGGCCGCGCGGTCTGCTTCGGTCCGGGCCTCCTTGGCGGTTTGCCGACGCAGGGACAGGATTTCGTTCGAGGTCAGCAGTGAGTCCTGGTCGACCAGTGCCGTGGCTTCGGCGTCCCTGACTTGGGCACGGGCGGTTGCGATGCTTGCCTCTAGCCGGGCGACCATGGCCTTGAGTGCTTCCGGGTCGTCCTTTGCCGCATTGATCTCTGCCTTGGAAGGTAGAGCTTCAGGAGCGGCGGCGGGGGAGGAGGGCGACCAGGTGGTGGCGGGTGCCATCGGGGCGGGGCCAGGTGCTGCCTGTGCCGCGGGGACGCTGGAGGCCAGGCAACCTGCCGCCAATGCGAGAGAGCACGTGGCAACGCTCAAGGTGTGCCGTAGGGACATGCTGGGTTTTCCTCACCGTCGCGAGCCGAGGCGTGGACACGGAAAATCACGTGCACCCATGGGCCGCATTGATTCAGCCCGTTCGCCGCTTCTTCCAGCCACCCTATGCGACAGGTGTTCACACTGGCAACACCAGTAACAGGAGCCACTCTAATTACATTTATGTCATTTGCCGTTGAAATCCCGGGGTTTTCGAGTTTAAGCAGACCGGGTGGCGAAGGGAGCCAAGGTTCCCTTCGCCACCCGGTCTGGGTGGTTCCGTCCGTTTTTAGTAGCGTCCACCGTACTTGTAGATGTTGCGCATGCCGGCGTAGTTGAGCTTGGTCACCGAGATGCCCGCGGAGGGGTTGCGAGCGTGGGCAATCTTTCCCCCACCGATGTAGAGGGCGACATGGTAGAACGAGCGTCCGCCATTGGAGGACCAGAAGACCAGATCGCCCTTCGTGAGCTTGGAGAGCTTCACCTTGGCCGGAGCTGCCTTGTACTGCTGGCTCGAGGTGCGCTGGAGCTTCTTTCCGGCGCTGGCGAATGCTTTGCCGGTGTAGCCGGAGCAGTCGAAGTATGTCGGCCCGGTGGAGCCGTACCGGTACTTGTACTTGTTGTTGGAGGCGACCTTCTTAGCCCAGGCCACGGACTTGTTGATGCGCACGGCGCGGGAAGGCGCCTTGGTCGAAATGCTGATGGCGGAGGGTACTGCCATGGCCGCCGTACCGGCGCCGGTTGTGGTCATTCCGGCCGCAAGCGTCGCTGTTGTGTCCTCAAGTGCAGTGCCGGGAGTGGTGGCGGGCGCCAGGTCGGGGACCGAGGTTTCGGAATACCTCAGCGTTTTCCGCATGGCGGCAGCGTTGGCAGTCGCACGGGCCTTGTCGATCCGTTTGGTTTCCGCGGCCACCGAGGTATTGCGCAATTTAGCGGATTCCTTGATCAGCTCGGTGCGCTTCTTGCCCAAGGCCGCTTGAGCGGCTTCTGAGGCGGTGCGGATGTCTGCGACGGCCGCGGCGGCCTGCTTCAGGTCGACGCTCGGAGCGGCGGAGCTCAGGGATGCGAGGCTGGTTCCGGCAATGGCTGCAAGCTGCGGGGCCGGGCCGGAGGCAGTGTCCTCGGCGAGGGCAAAGTCTTCAGAAACCTGCATGGAGGCGATGTCGGCATCTTCGAGTGCGGTGCCGATGCGGGCGATCTGGGAGTCGATTTCACCTGTGGTGGTTCCGACGGTGACGGTGGCCGCTGTCCGGGCCTTGGTGATGCTGGACAGGGCCTGGTCAACCGAGAAAGTCGGGACCTCCTGCTGTCCGCCCACAGCCACAATGGGGGAGGGAATCGGGGGCGGGGCAGCGTTGGTGCCGCCAGCGAGTGTTCCGGTCAGTACGAGGGCCGTGCTGGTGGCAATCACCAAGTGTCGAAGGCTGAACATGGGGGATTTTCCTAACTGCCGCGCAGCCAGACGGATTGTTCGCGTTCATGCGGGATGGGCTCAGGATGGGCCTGACCCTTCTCGCT
This sequence comes from Paeniglutamicibacter cryotolerans, assembly GCF_014190875.1. Classification (NCBI taxonomy): domain Bacteria; kingdom Bacillati; phylum Actinomycetota; class Actinomycetes; order Micrococcales; family Micrococcaceae; genus Paeniglutamicibacter; species Paeniglutamicibacter cryotolerans. The sequence goes on from NZ_JACHVS010000001.1 coordinate 1,301,327, forward strand.
TCCGGGTGGATAAAGAATCGCGTTCCGACGGTGCATCCCCAAGATGTAGGAGTGGTGGGGCGGCATGTGCAACGAATGCATAACGATAATAAGCAGATGCCGTGTCTAAATGGTAACGAAATGGACTCGAAGGATGTATTTTTCGTCCAAAAAATGCTGAGAATCGAAAACGTCGCGAGTCTCAATGTCAACCTGACTGGCGGGTATTGATCCTCAGTCCTCACTGTGATGCAGGTCACAATCGAATAAGTCTCACTTTATGCTTTCGATGCCGGCTGGTGCCTGGTTGCCCTATCCCCAGCCGAGGTCGTGGAGTTTCTTGTCGCCGACTCCGAAGTGATGGGCGATCTCGTGGACCATGGTGATACCCACCTCTTCGATGACCTGCTTTTCGTTTTCGCAGATCTCAAGGATTGAGTCCTTGTAGATGGTGATGCGGTCCGGCAGGGCGCCAGCGCCCCATCCTCCGTCGCGTTCAGTGAGGGCCACTCCTTCGTAGAGCCCCAGGAGTGCCGTGGCAGGATCCTCGTGGGGCAGCGGCTGATAGCGATCCTCGATGAAGATGGCGACGTTGTCCATCAAGCGCAGAAAGCTTTTCGGTATCTGGTCCAGCGCGTCTTCGACCAGGAGCTCAAATGCGTCGTCACTCATTTCGAAAGCCATGCCACTGACTCTATCCAGTGCCGGCAATGCGCGAACCCGCCCCCGTTTTGCACATCGGCGCAGAACCCTTTATAGTTTATGAAGTCCACTGCGGGGGAGAAATTCACCGCGGCGTTCCTGGCCCCCATCGTCTAGCGGCCTAGGACACTGCCCTTTCACGGCGGCGGCACGGGTTCGAATCCCGTTGGGGGTACGAACGAGATAGGGATTTTGCAAGAGCTAAAAAGTTCTGGTACAGTTCTTGTCTTGTGAGCGAGGGAAGCTTCGCTTAAGTAAGGCCCTGTAGCGCAGTTGGTTAGCGCGCCGCCCTGTCACGGCGGAGGTCGCGGGTTCAAGTCCCGTCAGGGTCGCTCTGGTTTTCTGGTTCGCTGGAAGATCTCTGTGATCATCATGCCTGATGATGCCAGGCTCTGTAGCTCAGTTGGTAGAGCGTTCGACTGAAAATCGAAAGGTCACCGGATCGACGCCGGTCGGAGCCACCAGCTAGACCCCCTTGGAAACAAGGGGGTTTTTGCGTTAACGGGCAGAATGGAGCCTCCAGCCGGGGGCCAGGTTGAAATGTGCCGCATATCTCATGGTCCGCTTTCCCGGGCGCGACGATAGGCTGGGTGGACATTGATTCTCAAGTGGGGGACGCGTTCATGAATGCAGGAGAACAGGACACCGCAGGCGAGCCTGAGACTTCCGTGCTGGCTACCGGTGTCACCACGGTGACTGAACTGGCCGTTTCGAAGGTCGCCGCTGCAGCGGCCCGCGCCGTTCCGGGTGTCCACACCTTGGGCCTCGGAGCCAACCGGGCATTGGGGGCCATCCGCGGCGCCGTTTCCGGAACCTCCGGTCCGGTTCATGGTGTCAGCTCTGAGATCGGAGCCACCCAGGCTGCTGTGGATATCGTGCTGACCGCAGACTACGGGCCAGCGTTGCATGAACTGGCCGCGTCCGTCCGGGCCGCCGTCTATGTGGCGGTTGAACAGCTCACCTCGTTCCGCGTGATCGAGGTCAATATCGAAATCGGCGACGTCTACGTCCCCGAACCCAGCGACGAGGGGCCAAGGGCCGTCGAGGCCGGCTCCGGAGGGACGCCATGAAAAACACCATGATTGGAGCCTTGGTCGGCATAGTGCTGGCATGGGCCGCACTGAACCACGGCATCGGAGGATTCCTGCTGATGGCCCTATTCATGGGTGTCGGGGCCCTGATCGGCCGCCTCCTTGACGGTCGCATCGATGTACGCAGCCTGCGCGATGCCTTCACCGGGCGCCGTTCCTCGTCGTGACCACGCCCGGAACCCCGCTCCCTGCCCCGCCCCGTCTCACCGCACCCGAAGAATATGCCGGACACACTCGTATTAGAACCCAAGCGCTGAATACCATCGCCCGGGTTGTGGCGGCGGAGGTTTTTAACGTGCCGGTCAATCGGATCAAGGTGGAGCTGCGCGATGAATTCGGGTCGCTGGCCTTTACCCTGAGCCTGCCGCTGCCCATGCGAAAGCTGGGCCAAGGCACTGTCCCTATGCGGGCCAGCCTCTGGGAGACGGCCAGGGATTCGCGCGCCGACGTCCGCGACCGGTTTACCAGCCTCACCGGATCCCAGGTGAGTCGCGTGGACGTCAGGGTCACCGGGGTGCTGTTGAAGGAAGGAAGGAGCGGATCGTGATCGAGAAGGAACGAAATCGACTACGGGAACGCGAACTCACCAGTTCACGAGCCCCGGCCTCCGTCGTGGCCGCGGTGCTGGTGGTCTGCGTCTGCCTGTATGCCCTCTTTGAAGTGGCGCTGAAGGCGCTGGGGCAGCCGGCCTTGCTGGCTGCGCCCGAAACCTGGTGGGCTGCCATAGAAAACCTCCCTAAGACTGGAGATCCGACGCTATTGCTGACTGGCGGTGTGCTGCTGCTGCTGCTGGGCATCGTCTTCCTGCTGCAGGGGCTGCTGCGCGGACGCAGGGCACGCCATGCAATAGCACTAGGTGAAAGCGTCCTCATCGTGGATGACCAGGTTATTGCCGCTTCACTCGCGCGCCGCGCCCGCACCGAGGCGGGTGTCGCCCGCGAACAAGTGCTCGTGGTGGTCAGCCACGCGCGGGTGGAGGTCCAGCTGCGTCCCACTTCCGGAATGCCGGTGGATGCCGACCAGATTCGCGCGGCGGTCGAGGACGAACTGCGCACGAACCTGATCACTCCCGTGCCCTCGGTGAGCGTACGGGTTGCCGAGACCGGGGTGATCGGACAATGAATGGAACTCCCAGGGCAGTCAACAGGGTCCTGCTCGTCGTCATCGGACTGATTTTCATCGGGGCGGGTCTTCACCTCGTGCTCGTCGAGACGGTTTCCCCGTACTCGGCCGCTGCCCACCGCGCAACCGGAGCCATCGGTGCATCGGTACGGGGATTACTTGACTCCACCACATTGCCCGGCCAGAAGGATTCCTGGCTGTGGATCGGGGCCACGGCGCTGATGATCGTGTTGGTGTTGTTGATGCTTTGGTGGATTTCGGTCCAGGGCAAGGGCAAGACGGGGATTTTTGCCCGTGAATATCAGGAAGCGGGAATGCGCGGAATCGTCGAATTGACCGGCATGGTTCCCGAACAGGCGATCAAGGCGGCCCTGGCGTCACGGACCGACATCGTGGGGGTCTCGGTGAGCACCTGGACTGCCCGGGGCGACGCCGGGCTGAGGATCAAGGTCATGCCGCGGCAGGGAGCGGCGCCCCTGCGGATTGCCGAGGACCTGGATCTGCTGGCCACGGAATTGCAGCAGGCGCTCGGCCGCGGCGGAGCTGTCGTGATCCATCTTGCCGGCGGGGCCCGTTCGAAGATGTCGCGCTCCGAACGAGCCCGATAGCCGGGGCTTAGGAGCCTCGAATGATCCCCCTTTAAGTAGGTAGCGGAAACGCATCCTTTTAATAAGGGACAGCTAGGCGAATGCCAGGCAGGAGGACCCGGTCTGTGTGGACCGGGTCCTCCTGCCTTTCGCTGAGTGTGGTCCCGAACCCCGGCTAGTTCCCCTCGGGGAGGAGCCAGAGCGCCGAATTCGGGACCAGGGCACCGTCTTGGACGGCCTCGGTCTGGCTCTGTGCCACCACGCGATATCCAGTGGGCAGCTCGATCGGGGTGTCGCCCAAGTTGGCCAACACCAGCATGTCGCGGTTGGAGAAGGCCAGCACGCCGCGATCGGCGTCGTTCGACTCGCTCCAGCTCAGGTTTCCACGGCCCAACTCGTGCTCGGCACGCAGTCTGAGCACGCCGCGGTAGAGCTCGTACGTCGATCCGTCCACGCCCACCTGGCAGTCAGCTGCGTAATGCGCATAGCTTTCGGGCTGGGGCAGCCACGGATCGGCAGCCGGAGTCACCAGGGAAAACCCATTGCCCGGGGCACCGGCAACCCACGGCATCGGCACGCGGCAGCCATCGCGGCCGCGCTCGGCGCCGTTGGTGCGGAAGAAGCTCGGGTCCTGACGCAGTTCGTTGGGCAGAGTGGTGTGTTCGGGCAGTGAAAGCTCGTCGCCCTGGTAGATGTAGGAGGAGCCTGGCAGACCGAACATGAGCATTGCCGCGGCGCGGCCGCGGGCCCAGCCCAACGCCTCGTCGGGCTGCTCGTCGGTGGCTGCGATGCCCTTGGGAAAGGCGGTCGGATCCGACAGCCCGTAGCGCGTGGAATGGCGTACCGTGTCGTGGTTGGAGAGCACCCAAGTCGGTGGCGCCGAGACGACTGCGGCCTCGGCGAGGGTCTCCACGACGTTGTCCATCATCCGCTGGGCGTCCCAGCCGGCCAGGAGGAAGCCGAAGTTGAAGGCCTGCTGCATTTCGCCGGCTCGCACGTAGCGGAAGATCCGGCTCATCGGCTCAACCCAGGCCTCGGCGACCAGCATGCGATCACCGTCGTAGGCGGCCAGGATCTTGTTCCAGCTCTCATAGATCTCATGTACGCCCTCCTGGTCGAGGTAGGGTGGGCCGGCGCTACCGGAGGGGGCCATGTTGCCCTCAGTGGTTTCGCCGCCCGCGACGGGGGCCTCCCAGTCGGGAAGGCCGGCTGCCTTGACCAGGCCGTGGGCGACGTCGACGCGGAAGCCGTCGACTCCACGGTCCAGCCAGAAGCGCAGCACGTCTTCCATTTCCTCGCGGACCACGGGGTTTTCCCAGTTCAGGTCCGGTTGTTTGGTGTCAAAGAGGTGCAGGTACCACTGGCCGGGGGTGCCATCGGCTTCGGTGATGCGGGTCCAGGCGTGGCCTCCGAAGAGCGATTTCCAGTTATTCGGTGCGATCTCGCCGTGTTCGCCCTTGCCGTCGCGGAACAGGTAACGTGCGCGCTCGGGGGATCCGGGGGGCGAGGCCAGAGCCTGGACAAACCATTCATGCTCATCGGAGCTGTGGTTCGGGACCAGATCGACGATGATGCGCATATCCAGCGCATGGGCCCGGGCCAGCATGTCGTCGAAGTCGGACAGGTCCCCGAACATCGGGTCCACGGTACGGTAGTCGGCCACGTCGTAGCCGGCGTCGGCCTGCGGGGAGGTGTAGAACGGGGAGAGCCAAACCGCGCCGACGCCCAGGTCCTTGAGGTACGGCAGCTTCGAAGCGACACCCCGCAAATCGCCCATACCATCGCCGTTGGCATCGGCGAATGAGCGGGGATAGACCTGATAGATCACTGCGTCCTGCCACCAGGGGGCAGGCTGGGCGTGCTTGGGCATCGGGGCTCCTTGTGGCTGTGGGGCATGGCCTAGCTGGTGGACCGGGCGGTCATCCAACCATAGTGCGCACGCTTCCGCCCGGTCCACGGCAAGCAAGTCCCGGTCCGGAGCCGGCTAGGAGGCGCGGGCGAGCTGCCGGACCCGTAGCCAACGGCTAGCCAGCCGCCGGTAGGCAGCCGCTGCACCGAGCATGTCCGAATCGGCCAGGGACTCGAGCCCCATGCGCAGGTCGTGCGGCGAATCGTCGGGCCAGACCAACGGGGCAATGCGCCCGTAGTCGAGCTCGATGATGGAGTCCTCGCTGAACAGGCCCAGCCATTCGCACAGTGCGGTGAGCTCGTCGAGCAGGTCCATCTGCGGGGCGTGGATGGCCAGGGTCGCCGCCGCATAACGGGCGCGATCCAGCGCCTGGCCAAGGGGTGCGCTGATGCGCACCCCCAGCAGGTCCGAGTCGTCCTCGACCAGTTCCCGATGGTCCTCCTCGTGCAGCAGCACGAACCATCCGAAGGGGATGCCCCAGGTGGCGCCGCGCGTATGCAGGTGTGCCACATCCTCGGCGAACCGGGAGGAATCTACCCTCGCCGCGTTGGCCTCCCGGGCAGCTTCGGGAAGCAACAGGTCCAGCACCTGCCGGCGCATGCTGCCATCGAGCTGTTCGGCTGCCAGCACGGACCTGGTCGACAGCTGCGAGGGGCAATAGTAGGCAGTGGTCAAGCCGTCGGCCCGCGGATAATGCAGCACCCGGAACGACTCGTGCGTCGAATGCGGGAACGGATCGCTCAGGGTGCGGGTGAGCCGGGCCAGCGACTCGTAGGCCTCGGCACCCTCCAGCTGTTCACGGGAGACATCCTTCTGGCCGCCGATCAGCAGCTGGTCCTCATCGGAGAAGGCGCGCAGCGGCTCGAAGACACGCAGGTGCGCGGTGGGAGGGGTTGCCCGGCGTCTCGTGTCCGATGAATACTCCATGTCCGTCCTAGCCGAGCTCCACGATCACCGGGGCGTGGTCCGAGGCGCCCTTGCCCTTGCGTTCCTCGCGGTCGATGCTTGCACCGGTGACGCGTGCCGCCAGCGCGGGGGACGCCAGGGTGAAATCGATGCGCATTCCCTCGCCCTTGGGGAACCGCAGCTGGGTGTAGTCCCAATAGGTGTAGGTCTTCGGGCCCGGGGTGTACGGACGAACCACATCGGTGAACCTGGTTTCCAGGAACGCATTGAAGGCGTCCCGTTCCGGGGCGCTGACGTGGGTCATCCCGTTGTCGCGGAAGAAGTCGATGTCCCAGACGTCCTCGTCCAGCGGGGCGATGTTCCAGTCGCCCATCAGTGCGATCTGTGCCTCTGGGTTCTCGGTGATCCATTGGCCAGCCAGCTTGTTCAGGGTGTCGAGCCAGGAGAGCTTGTAGGGCATGTGCTCGTCGGCCAAGGCCCTGCCGTTGGGCACGTAGAGGCTCCAGATGCGGACCCCTCCACAGGTAGCGGCGATGGCACGGGCCTCCTGGACCGGGTCCTTGCCGCCCTTGCCGAAGGCGGGTTGGCCTTCGAAGGTGCGCTCGACATCGTCCAGGCCCACGCGGGAGGCAATGGCCACGCCATTCCACTGGCTGAAGCCGAAGTGGGCCACCTCGTAGTCGTTGTTCTCGAACAATTCCCAGGGGAAGTTCTCATCCTTGCACTTGGTTTCCTGGATCGCCAGGACATCGACGTCGGAGCGGCGTAGCCAGTCTTCGACGCGGTCGGCACGGGCCCGGAGGGAGTTCACATTCCACGTAGCAATCTTCACCACTCCAACCTATCAACTGGGAGGGTGCCGCGCGCCCTCCGTGACCGAATGCACGCGGTCGGCAAACACCCGTGACCAGGCCCGGCGGACCCCTATAAATTACTAGGAAGTCCGAGTAGATTCGGAAGTAGGCGGTGCCCAGCGCCCCACCCAGGGCCCGTTGCCGCCGGAGTCTTGCAAAGGAGTACACATTCCATGAGCCGCGAACTCACCCACTATGTCGGTGGAAAACACGTGAAGGGCACCTCCGGGCGCTTCGGCGACGTCTACAATCCAAGCACCGGCGAGATCCAATCCACCGTTCCGCTGGCCGGAGCCACCGAGGTCGAAGCGGCCATCGCCACGGCCCAGGCGGCCCACCCGGATTGGGCCGCCACCAATCCCCAACGCCGGGCCCGAATCCTGCATAGGTTCGTGGACCTGGTCAACAAAAACATGGACGAGCTGGCCGCCCTGCTCACCAGCGAGCACGGCAAGACCTTCGCCGACTCCAAGGGGGACTTCGCCCGCGGGCTCGAAGTCGTCGAATACTGCGCCGGAGCCCCGCAACTGCTCAAGGGAGAATTCTCCGACGGCGTCGGTGCGGGCATCGACGTGCATTCCATGCGCCAATCCCTGGGCGTGGTCGCCGGCATCACCCCCTTCAACTTCCCGGCAATGATTCCGTTGTGGAAGGCCGGCCCGGCCCTAGCCGCCGGCAACACCTACATCCTCAAACCCTCCGAACGCGACCCCTCGGTCCCCTTGCGCCTGGCTGAACTCTTCACCGAAGCCGGGCTGCCCGACGGGGTGTTCAACGTGGTCAACGGGGACAAGGAAGCTGTGGACGCGCTCACCGCCGACCCGCGCATCCAGGCCATCGGTTTCGTCGGGTCCACCCCGATTGCCAAGTCGCTGTATGCGGCCGCGGCCGCCGAGGGCAAACGCGCCCAATGCTTCGGCGGAGCCAAGAACCACCTGGTCATCATGCCCGATGCCGACATGGACATGGTGGCCGATGCATTGATCGGTTCCGGTTACGGATCGGCCGGGGAACGCTGCATGGCCATCTCGGTGGCCATCCCGGTCGGGGAAGCCACCGCCGATGCGCTGGTAGCCAAGCTCAAGGAACGGATCGCAGGTCTGCGGGTCGGGGATGGCATGGACCCCGACTCGGATTTCGGGCCGGTGGTTGCCGCCAGCGCCAAGGCCCGCATCGAGGACTATATCCAGCTCGGAACCGACGAGGGTGCCGAGCTGGTGATCGATGGCCGCGGGTTGAGCATCCCGGGGCACGAAAACGGATTCTGGATCGGTCCCACGCTTTTTGACCACGTCACCGAGACCATGCGCATCTACCGGGAAGAGATCTTCGGGCCGGTCCTGTGCGTGGTGCGGGCCCAGGACTACGAGGAAGCCCTGCGGCTGCCCAGCGAACACCAATACGGCAATGGAGTCTCCATCTTCACCCGGGACGGGGATACCGCCCGGGACTTCAGCTCCCGGGTGCAGGTGGGCATGGTCGGGGTCAACATCCCGATCCCGGTTCCCGTCTCGTATTACTCCTTCGGAGGGTGGAAGGCCTCCGGCTTCGGGGACCTGAACCAGCACGGGGCCGACGCGTTCCGCTTTTACACCAAGACCAAGACGGTCACCACCCGCTGGCCCTCGGGCATCCGCGAAGGCGCCAGCTTCACCATGCCGGAAGGAAGCTAAATGACCAGAACCGAGGTCCTCTTCGAGGTCCGGGGCAGGCTCGGGCTGATCACGCTCAACCGCCCGGACGTGGTGAACGCGCTGACGGCCGGCATGGCCCGGGCGATGCTGGATACGCTGAGGGCCTGGGCCGCCGATGACTCCATCACCCAGGTGCTGGTCACCGGCGCGGGAAACCGGGGACTGTGCGCCGGCGGGGACATCGTGGCCATCTATTCCGACCTGGCGGACGGCGGGGGAGCAACAGCTGAATTCTGGGCCATGGAATACCGGCTCAACGCACTGATCAACAACTACCCCAAGCCCTACATCGCTTTCATGGACGGGCTGGTGCTCGGTGGCGGGGTCGGCATCTCCGCCCACGGCAGCCACCGCATCGTCACCGAACGCACCCGCACCGGCATGCCCGAAACAACCATCGGCTTCGTCCCCGACGTCGGCGGCACCCACCTGCTCTCCCGCTCCCCGGGACAAACGGGAATCCATGCGGCGCTGACCGGAGCCCATCTGGGAGGCGCCGAGGCCCTCTACCTGGGCCTGGCCGACTTCCACGTCCATTCGGACCGGCTCGGTGAGCTGGCCTGGCTGCTGGAAAGCGAACCCGTCGGCGGCATCATGGGACGCTTCGCCTCGCCGGCGCCCGAATCCTTCCTTTTCGCTCAACGGGCCTGGATCGATGAGGCCTATGCGCAGGAGGACCTCGAGCGGATCCTGGCCCGGCTCGCCGACTTCGGGGCACGCGGGATCGCGGCAGCCGCGGAGGCGGGGGAAACCATCGGCGGAAAATCACCCACGGCACTGAAGGTCACCCTCGAATCGCTTCGCCGGGCTCGGGGCCTCTCCTCACTGGAGGCGACCCTCGAGCAGGAATACCGGGTGGGCCTGCGCTTCCTGGATACCCCGGACTTCCGCGAGGGGATCCGGGCGCAGGTCATCGACAAGGACCGGCAACCCGTATGGAATCCCAGCACGCTGCATGCTGTCGGCCGGGACACCGTAGATGGCTACTTTGCGCCGTTGGGCGCCCGGGAACTGGACCTGAGCGACATCAGCACGGCAACACACGAATAACGAGGAGGGACGGGCCATGTCCGAAACAACAAACACCACCACCCGCATCGCATTTCTGGGCCTGGGCCACATGGGGGAGCCCATGGCGGAGAACCTGGTCAAAGCCGGATACGACGTGATCGGCTTCGACGTGGTCCCGACAGCCCTGGAAGCAGCCCGGGCCGCGGGGATCCCCTGTGCCGACAGCGCGCTCGAGGCGGTGGCCGGGGCCGACGTGGTGCTGACCATGTTCCCCAGTGGCCGGCACCTGCTCGAGGCTTACCGGGGAAGTACCGGGCTGCTCGCCGCTGCGGCATCGGACACGATGTTCCTTGATTGCTCTACCATCGACGTGGCCCAGGCCCGGGAAGCGGCCGAACTGGCGCTCTCCGCCGGGCACCGCAGCGCGGATGCGCCGGTATCCGGCGGGGTCGTCGGCGCCGAGGCCGGAACGTTGACCTTTATGATCGGTGCCGAGGAAAAGGACATGGACCAGCTCAACGAACTGCTCGGAGCCATGGGCAAGAGGCTGGTGCACTGCGGATCGCATGGTTCCGGCCAGGCGGCGAAGATCTGCAACAACATGCTGCTGGGCATCTCCATGATCGGCGCCGCCGAGGCCTTCGTGCTCGGAGAAAAGCTCGGGCTCACCCACCAGGCCCTCTACGACGTCATTTCCACGGCGTCGGGCCAATGCTGGTCGGTGACCACCAACTGCCCCGTCCCGGGCCCGGTGCCCGCCTCCCCGGCCAACCGAGACTACGTACCGGGATTCGCCGGGGCGCTCATGGCCAAGGACCTGGGCCTGGCCCTGAACGCCTTGCGGGACTCCGGGGTTGCCGCCGAGCTCGGCCCGCTCGCCGAGCGTATCTACCGGGACTTCGCGGCGGGAGAGGGAGCAGGCAGGGACTTTTCCGGGATCATCACCGAGATCCGCAACAGGTCGGCGGGCTGAACCGCGTCATCGCCGCCGCTCTTCACACCGCATGCGCCTAGGCTGATGGGCAGGAATCCGACGAAGACAGGTGCATGATGACGAGACTCGACACTGTGGTGATCGGCGGCGGGGCGATGGGATCGGCTGCCGCCTGGGCGCTGGCCAACCGGGGTCGGGAGGTCACACTGCTCGAGCAGTTCACCCCCGGGCACAAGCTCGGCGCATCCCACGGGAGCACCCGGAACCTGAACCTCGGATACAAGGACCCGACCTACGTCGGGATGCTCGTCGAAGCCCTGGAGCTGTGGAAACTGCTTGGTGAGCAGTCTGGCACCGCCCCGATCGTCCGCACCGGCACGGTCAACCACGGAAACCCGGACCAACAGGCCCAAACCATCGCGGCGCTCGCCGGCACCACAATCCGCACCGAGGAACTGACGGCGCAAGAAGCCGGTGAGCGCTGGCGCGGAATCAGGTTCCGGGGCCCGGTACTGCACCTGCCCGACGGCGGACAGCTGAACCCCGACGCTGCGCTGCCGGCCTTCCAATCGGTGGCGGCGGCCTCCGGGGCCCACGTCAGGCACCACGTCAAGGTCACCGGATTGCGGATCCTAGGTGACGCGGAGGCCGAACTCACGCTGGAGACCGCATCCGGAACCGAGGTGGTCAGGGCCCGGACGGTCGTCACCACTGCCGGTGCCTGGACCCGGGGGCTGCTGGATCCGGCGTTTGCGGGCCGCGCCGAGCTGCCCACGCTCACCGTCACCCAGGAACAGCCGCTGCACTTCGCGGTGGCGGATCCGGGAGCCGTCTGGCCGGGGTTCAACCATTCATTGCTGTCAGGATCACCCGGTTTCGAATACGCCTATTCGCCGGTCTATGGGATGTCTACCCCGGGAGAGGGAGTGAAGGCCGGCTGGCATGGGACGGGCGCGATTACCGACCCGGACCACCGGAGCTTTGCCGCGGAGCCGGCCCAGCAGCTCGCGCTGCGCGAGTATGCCAGGACCTGGCTGCCGGGTGTCGACCCCGACGCCTTCACCGAAATCAGCTGCACCTACACCAGCACGCAGGACGAGGCATTCATCCTGGATCGGATCGGCCCCGTGGTCATCGGAGCCGGATTCTCCGGGCAGGGCTTCAAGTTCACCCCGGTGATCGGGCGCATCCTGGCCGACCTGGTTGATGGTTCCGGGCCGGCTCCCGCCGCGTTTGCCGCGGGGCGCCGGATCGCCGATCCGTCCTTCGCGCTCGCCCGTTCGCGCATGCCCTTGAAACGGTAGCCGGGCCGGCCGGGGCCAGGGAAAAGGGCTGTTGTGCGCAGGCTCACCTGCAGTCCAGGCCCTTCCGGGCGACGATCGACCAAACGGTTGATGCCGGGGCCAGGGGGCGGAGCCGAGGATGGAAGGAGAGGGGGCGTCCGCCGCCCGCGCCTCGTTCATCCGACGGAAGAGTACCCGTGTTTCTTGCACTTCGCGACATCCGCTTCGCCAAGGGCCGCTTTGCCCTGATGGGCATCGTCGTCGCCCTGATTACCCTGCTGCTGGTCATGCTCTCCGGGCTGACCGCCGGACTGGGCAACCAATCGACCTCCGCCCTGAAGGACCTGGGCACCACCGATGCGGTGACCGGCACCATCACCCCGGTCGACCGGATCGCCTTCGGGGCGGCCAGCGGCAACGAGGCGAAGGCCTCCTTCACCGAAAGCCAGGTCACCGCCGTGCAGGCCGATGCCTGGCGCACCACCGCCGGAGTCACGTCGGTCGAACCGCTGGGCATCAGCCAGACCCGATTCCAGGGCGGCGCCGCGGGATCCGGAACCAGCACCGGCACCACCAACGTTGCGGTCTTCGGTGTTCCCGAGGGCAGCGGCCTGGCTCCCGTCGCGGTGCACCCCGGTGAGGCGGTCATCGGCGTCTCGGTTGCCGATGACCTGTCGCTGAAGGTCGGCGACACAGTCAATGCGGGCGGCCGTGACCTGGTTTTGCGGGCCATCGTCTCGGACCAGTGGTATTCACACACCTCGGTGGTCTACACCTCGCTGAAGGACTGGAAGGAGCTCGCCCACCTGAGCGATCCCACCCAGATCGGAACAGTCTTGGCCATCACCGGCACCCCTGCTGACGTCGACGCCGCCGACGCTGCTGCCGGCACGGTGAGTAGCACCCGCACCGGGTCTTTTGCGGCGTTGGGTTCCTACAAGAGCGAGAACGGCTCGCTGATGATGATGCAGGGGTTCCTGTATGGGATTTCCGCACTGGTCATCGTCGCCTTCCTGACGGTATGGACGGTCCAGCGCACCCGCGACATCGCGGTGCTCAAGGCCATGGGCGCCTCCGACAAGTACGTGGTGCGCGATGCCATCACCCAGGCGGCGATCGTGCTGCTGGCCGGCGCGGGCATCGGCGGCACCATCGGCTTGGCCGGTGGGCTGCTCGCCGAGAAGTTCGCGCCGTTCATGGTCACCCCGGCCACCACCCTCGTGCCGATCGCCGGGATTCTGATTCTGGGCCTGGCCGGGGCCGTGCTTGCGGTCTCCCGGGTGACGAAGGTCGACGCGCTGATTGCACTCGGCGGCAACTGACCCGCCGCTTCGCCCCGGCATCCTCCCCTCCACACCCCCCATCGTCCTTTCGATCAGGAAGCGCCACACCATGAACAATTCAGCCAATACCCTGATGCCCGACCGCACCATGCCGCTGCAGCTGGTGGGCCTGACCCTTGAGTACCCCGACGGCGACGGCGTCATCAGGGCACTGGACAACGTGAACCTCGGTGTCGAGGCCGGGCAGATCCTGTCCCTGATCGGGACCTCCGGCTCCGGCAAGTCCAGCTTGCTGGCGGCCGCCGCGACGCTGGTCCGCCCCACCCGAGGGCTGGTCGTCATCGACGGGACTACCGCCAACGACCTGAACAACAAGCAGCTCGCGGCGCTGCGCCGTGAAAAGGTCGGCATCATCTTCCAGCAGCCCAACCTGCTGGCGTCGCTGACCGCGATCGAGCAGCTGGTGATCGGCGAGCATCTGCGCGGCAAGCCGGTGAAGGCGGCCCGCGTCCGCGCGGCCGACCTGCTTGAGGTGGTCGGGCTGGGCGATGGGGCGAACAAGCGCCCGCACCAGCTCTCCGGCGGCCAGCGCCAGCGCGTGAACATAGCCAGGGCCCTGATGGGCAGCCCCAAGGTGCTGCTGGTCGACGAGCCTACGGCGGCCCTTGACCACGAACGTTCCGAGTCCATCGTGAGGCTGTTGTGCGAGGTGACCCGCGAGTTCTCCGTGGCAACGGTGATGGTCACCCACGACACCGAGTTCGTGCCGCTGACCGACGCCGTCGCCGTGATGCGCGACGGGGTGCTGACCGCCCCGGTGCCCGCCACCGCCTGACCGGGTGCCCAGCCGGGATCAGCCGGAGAAGTCACCGGCGTCGGCCCTGAACTTCGCCAGGATCCGGATCAGCGTGCTCACGTCCCTGTCGCTGAATCCCGAGGCGCTGAACACCCCTTCGTTCAGCGCCACGGTGGCCTCATGGGCCAGCGAACGGCCCGGGGCAGTGAGCCCGATCAGCGTGGTGCGGCCGTCCGTCGGGTGCGCCGAGCGGTGTACCAGGCCCGCGTTCTCCAGCCGGTCCACCGCGTTGGTTACCGAGGTCGGGTGCACCTGCAACAGGGCGCTGGCCCGGTTCATGGGCAGTTCGCCGCGCTTGGAGAAGCTCAGCAGCGTCAGCAGCTCGTACCGGGCAAACGTCAGCCCGAACGGCTTGAGCACGGTTTCGGCGCGGTGAAGCAGGATCTGCTGGGTGCGCATCACGGCCGTGATGGCCGCCATGGGTGCCGCGACGTCTTCCCAGCCGTGGCGTTCCCAATTGCGTTGTGCCTCGGCAATCGGATCGCGCTGTAGCGGTTGGCTCACTTCTTCCTCCGAACGCCCGGCTCCCTTTTCTCCCGGGATGCCGGCCCAGTTAGTAGGAAGTCCTAGTGGTTCTCTCTGGTGCCCAATCTACGTTGGGTTCAACGGCTTGGAAAGGGGCGGACGGGAGCGTGGGGATCGCCGCTGCCGCCTGAGCGGATTCCGAAGAGTCGGCGAGATGGGCTATAGGTTATGGGAGGTAAACGGCGCAGGCGCCGGAACCGGAGAGACTGCCCCAGGGCCCAGACGAGTTTGGAAATACAGATGCAAGAGAAGTATCCCGACGCCACGTTGCGCTCGGGCACGGCCCAGAAGAAGGCCTGCAACAGGGCCAAACTGAAGATGGCCGGAGCCATGGTGGCGGCCATCCTCGTGGGAAGCACACTGGTGTCCTGCGGAACTCAGACGGTCGCGGCCACCAACGGCACCACCGAGGCATCCGCCACCGGTGCCCCGGCAACCGGTGCCCCAAAGGCACCTGCAACCCAGGTCCCCGTCACGAAGGCACCTGCAACCCAGGTCCCCGTCACGAAGGCACCTGCAACCCAGGCCCCCGTCACGAAGGCACCTGCAACCCAGGCCCCCGCCAGCAAGACGCCGGGTGCCACGCCGGCAGCCGCCGGGACGGCGCTGGCCATGCTCGCCGGGCTGGAGGTCAAGGGCCGCGCCCCGAAGACCGGGTACACCCGCCAAGCCTTTGGCCCTGCCTGGAAGGATGTCGACCACAACGGCTGCGATACACGCAACGACGTGCTTGCCTCCCAGCTGAGCCACATCACCTACACCGGCTCCGTGCCGTGCCAGATCAAGTCCGGCACGCTGATGGACCCGTTCTCAGGGAAGGCCATTGGGTTCCTGCGTGGGCAGGCCACCAGCGGACTGGTCCAGATCGACCATGTCGTGCCGCTCTCGGATGCCTGGCAGAAGGGTGCCCAGAAGCTGACCGCTGAACGCCGCGAGGCGGTTGCCAACGACCCGATGAATTTGGTTGCCACGGATGGCCGGCTCAATGCGCAGAAGGGCGATTCGGATGCCGCGTCCTGGCTGCCGCCGCTCAAGTCGGCGCGTTGCGACTACGTGGCCCGGCAGATCGCCGTCAAGGTCCGGTACGACCTTTGGGTGACCACCGGCGAACATGCTGCGATGTCCACGATCCTGGCCACCTGCCCGAAGCAGCCGGCTGTGACATCGGCGCTGAAGACCAAAAAGGCAACCTCTGCAGTGGGCGTCACGACGCCGGAGATCGTTCCGGCTCCCGCTACGAAGCGCGCCGTCCCGGCACCGCCGAAGACCACGGCGCCAGCCGGAGCCGTGTACTACCAGAACTGCACGGCTGTGCGGGCCGCCGGAGCGGATCCGATCCGCACCGGTGATCCCGGTTATTCGCGCAAACTTGACCGCGACGGCGACGGGGTCGGCTGCGAGTAGGCGGTTCCCTGTGCCCCGGTCAGCGCCACCAGGTGTCGGCCGGGGCCACCGGGGTGGTGCGCTTGTGCCTGCTGCGCAGGTACATCGACTCGAGTCTCGCCGCCGCCTCGTCGGGGACGTGGCGCCCCTCGAGGTAGTTGTCGATGTGCTCGTAGCTGATGCCGAGCTCGTCCTCGTCGGTGCGTAGCGGTGCGCCGTCGAGCAGGTCGGCCGTGGGGACCTTCGCCCAGATCGGCTCGGGCGCCCCGAGGTATTGCAGCAGCGCGCGATTCTGCCGCTTGTTCAGCCCGTACAGCGGGAGCACGTCGGCCCCGCCGTCACCGAACTTGGTGAAGAAACCAACCACCGATTCGGCCCCGTGGTCGGTCCCGATGACCAGCATGTTGTTGTCGCCAGCCAGCGCGTACTGGGCGATCATGCGCATCCGGGCCTTCACGTTGCCCTTGTTGAAGTCGGTCACGGCGACGCCGGCGGCCTGCGCGTAGGCGGCCTCCAGCCCGTCCACTGCGTCGCGGATGTTCAGCATCCGCTCGACGTCGGCGCCGATGAACTCCATCGCGGCCTGCGCATCGTCCTCGTCCTGCTGCGTCCCGTAGGGGAGCCGGACGGCGATGAAACTGACCGGATGGCCCTCGGCAACCAGCTCCTCAGAGGCCATCTGGGCCAGGCGGCCCGCGAGTGATGAATCAAGGCCCCCGGAGATCCCCAACACGAATCCCTGGGTGCCGGTGGCGCGCAGGTAGTCCTTGAGGAACCCCACGCGGGCGAGGACCTCCGCTGCCGGATCGATCTCGGGCTTGACGCCCATTTCCTTGACGATGATTTGCTGGAGTTCTCGCATGGGATCAGCCTAACCGGTGCCGCATTAACACCGTATTACGGGGGCGGCGCCGGAGATCAGGGGGCCGCGTCGTCCCGCCAGCCCAGGTTCTCCGCCATCCTGCGCAGCGAGCCGATGGTCGCCGCATAGTCGGCCTCGGAGACCCCTGCGCTGGATTCCTCGCGCATCGTGTCAACGATCTCGCTGAGCTTATCCAGGCTCGTGGCGCCGCGTTCGGTCAGCGAGAAGGTATGCCCCTCCTCGTTGACCCAGCCGGATTCGACCAGTTCGGCCAGGTGCTCGGATGGGCTGGATGGCTCATCGGTGGCCGGGGGATCCCCGAAGAACGGAGCCAGTGCCGCCGTGAGCTCACCGCCGGTGGCCGGTCCGCGCGCGAGCACATTGAGCAACTGCCACTGCTTGCGGGTCACACCGTGCTCTTCGAGAGATTCGGTGAACTGCTCGGTGATGAGCGAGTCCACCAGTTTGAGCCAATATCCCAAGGGGCGTTTTTCGTTCATGGCCCCAGCCTAGACCCGGACCAGCGCGCCTGTCTGTAGCTTGCCCAGCGCCCCATCGTTCCCAGTGGAGGGGATGTTGGGCCCGGAAGCGCGCGAATCGTGCGTGGTGCTGGCCCACCCCGGGGCGTGGCCAAACTAGAATTATGCGCATGACCAAGAATTCTGCCGCTCGCGCCCGCCTGCTCGAACTCATCAAGGAGCTTGCCGTCGTCCACGGCAAGGTCATCCTCTCTTCCGGCAAGGAGGCCGACTACTACATCGACCTGCGCCGCATCACCCTGCACCACGAGGCCGCACCCCTGGTCGGAGCTGTCATGCTCGAGCTACTCGACGAGGCCGGCATCGAATTCACCAACGCCGGCGGCCTGACCATGGGTGCCGACCCGGTAGGCACGGCACTGATGCACGCCGCTGGCACAGCCGGGCGTGCGATCGACGCGTTCGTGGTGCGCAAGGCACAGAAGTCCTACGGCATGGGCCGCCAGGTCGAGGGCCCCGAGGTGAAGGGCCGTAACGTGGTGGTCCTCGAGGACACCTCCACCACCGGCGGTTCGGCACTGACCGCCGTCGAGGGAGTGCGCGCCGCCGGCGGCAACGTCGTAGCGGTTGCGGTGATCGTTGACCGTGACACCGGCTCGAAGGAACGCATCGAAGCCGAGGCCGGGGTTCCGTACCTCTTCGCCTTCGGCAAGGACGAGCTGGGCCTGTAGGAGGAAACTCCACCAAGGCATCGGACGACGCGCCCGTCGTTGAAGCGGTGCGCCGAGGGGACCGCGGGGCGGTGCTCGGACGCATCGAGTCCGACCGCCCCGCGGTCCTTGCCGCGAAGCGCCCGATCCGATGTTGTACCGGGAAACCGCGGCGGCACCGCACGGCGGCCGCTCGCCCGAGGGCCACTGGACCGGGGCGAACAGCGGGCACTATGAAGCGGTCGTCTACGCGCGCGGCCTGCCTTGGAGCCCTGCGAGCTGCGGAACTGATCGCGATTTCCTGGGGCGTGCTGAAGAACGACCACCCCGGGATCTTTCCCGCCGAACTGCCGCAGGTCGCCGACGGCTGGGGGGGTGCCCCTATCTTTTTCGCAAGGCCTTTTTCGGAAATTTCCCGAAGAATCCTTGCTTCAAGGTCCGGGCATGACAAGGTCCCCCGGCTCGAATGGTTTCGAGCCGGAGTGAACGCCTGTGCGGGGGCGGGTGTTTAGGCGGCAGTGGCCTCCGGGACCTGATAGAGGACCCCGTCACGCAGCATCGCGAACAGCACGTTGCAGCGCCGCCGGGCCAACGCGATCAGCGCCTGGTTGTGCTTCTTACCCTCGGAACGTTTCCTGTCGTAGTAGATCCGCGAGCTCGGGTCCTTGCATTTGAGCGACGCGAACGCGGAAAGGAACAGCGCCCGTTTCAGGATCTTGTTGCCCTTGCGCGAGGCATGGTCACCACGGATCGAGGTTCCGGAGCGCCAGGTCACCGGTGCCAGCCCGGCATAGGAGGCCAGATGCCCGGGACTGGCGAAATCCTTGCCCACCACCTCGGTGAGGATCCTCGCCTGGGTACGGATCCCGACCCCGGGCATCGAATCCAGCAACAGGTGCAGCGGGTGGGCCACCACCAGTTCCTCGATGCGCACCAGCACCGCTGCCCGGGCGGCCCGGGTGTGGATGAGCATGCGGGCCAGCTCGGGCAGGACGATGCCGGCCGCTTCGGTGCCCGAGACGACGACGGTCTGGGCGGCCAGGGCAGCGGTGATGTCCTTGGCCCAGCGGTTCCAGGCCCGCGGTGCGTGCTTGCGCATCAAGGCGCCGATGCGGACTTCACCGGCCCGGCGCAGCGCCGCGGGGGTCGGGTATTTGACCAGGAGTTCGGCCATGGCCGCATGCTCCAGGTGTGCGCCGATGACCCGTTCCAGGGCCGGGTGGATCTGGGTGAGCAGGCCGCGGATCCGGTTCGAGGTCGCCGTTGCCTGTTTGGCCAGGTCGTCATCGAAACCGCAGAGCATGGACAGCTCGGCGACCTGCTCCTCGGGGATGGCGATGGGCCGCAGGGTCTGGGGCAGGGTGCGGGCGGCGGTGGCGATGATGTAGGCGTCCCGGGCGTCGGTCTTGGCCTCGCCCGGGTGCAGGTCCGCGGCGCGGCGCATGGCCAGCCCGGGCAGGTAGGCCACGGCGATGCCCTGGGCCTGGGCGACGGCGACCGGCAGCGCGCCGATGGTGGCCGGCTGGTCCACCACGAAGAGTAGTTTCCCGTGTTTGGCCAGGGACCGGATCAGGGTCTTGAGTTTGGCTTCGTCCTGGGGCAGGGCCTTGTCCAGGAGTTTCTTTCCGGCCCGGTTCAGGGCCACGGCGTGGTGGTTGGACTTGCCGACATCGACGCCGATGAACACGTCGATGGTTTCGTGCTCTGTGATCACTGCGCACCTCATTCGTGGGGCCACCCTTGGTGGCATCGGATGAAACGGTGCTGGCGTTGTCTTGGCGGCTCCACGGCTCGGCATCCACGTTACGACCGACCTTGGACGGGTTATTGGCTTGTCCTGGTCTGGCCCCTATGAGCGATATCCCTGGTGCCTCTCGGCCCCGGTGACAGCACCCCCCGGATCATGGATAACAGGGGGAGGAGATCATGCCGGGGTCCGACAGGCCAGCAACCCCTATCCTTCCTCGGGGAGTCTGGATCAGGGGCCTATGAAAAAGGTAACGGGGGGAGAACTACCAGCGCTCACCGAAGAACCGGGCCAAAATCTCAACCTACGGGGCGATGTTCGACTGGGTTGCCCGCGGTGTGGCCCCTGTCCCCCCGTTGGAGACGGAGCGGTGAACAACCTGCATGACGTCCTGCACCACGCCGGACCGAAGGAGCGTAAGACGCTGCTGGCAACCGCCCCGGACCTGTTCACCATCACGCGGCCGAGGCTCTTTGGCGCCGGGGTGCGGCCATCGCCCGGTGCCGTCTCCAAGAATTGCCAGTTGGATCCGGACAACGAATCCCGCATCGACTGGCTGGTCCTGGCCCTGGTGGAATCCGGGGCCTGGAGCCCGGAGCTGGTTCTCGAAGGAATCGCCAGCTTCCGGGTCCGCCACTCCAGCGCCTTCCAATTGCGGTGGATTGCCGGGCTGGAAACGCTGCTGCGGGAAACGTTGCCGGTACGCTGAAACCCATGAGCAAAAAGCCGACGTCGGGGTCCCTTCCGGTGCCCTTCCGCTGGTTATGGGCCGGAGCGAGCGCCAGCAACCTGGGTGACGGGATGCTGCTCGCCGCCGGCCCGCTGCTGGTGCTGACAATGACCCGCGAACCGCTGGCCGTAGCGCTGGCACCCTTCGTACAGCAGGTCCCGTGGGTGCTGTTCGGCCTGCTGGCTGGTGCCGTGGTGGACCGGGTGGACCGGCGTGCATTGATGATCGGGGTGAACCTGCTGCGCATGGTGGTCATGGCCGCCCTGGCGCTGGTCATCTTCACCGGGGCGCTGACCCTTCCCCTGCTCTACGCCGGGCTTTTCCTACTAGGCACGGCCGAGGCCTTCGCCGATAACGCCGCTACCTCGCTGATCCCCACACTGGTGCCCAAGAAACAGCTGGGGCTGGCCAACTCCCGGCTCTTTGGCACCATCACCATTACCAACCAGCTCTCCGGTCCACCGTTGGGCGCCATGCTCTTCGCCATCGGCTACGCGCTGCCCTATGCCGGGTACGCGCTCATGCTTGGCGTGGCCGTGGTGCTCTACTCCAGGGTGCGGATCCCGCTGCCGGAACCGACAGGCGATGCAGTGCCAGAGACGAAGTCCCCGTCGCTGGTCAACGAGGTCCGCGAGGGGCTGGGCTGGCTACGCCGGCACTTCGCCGTGCGCACCCTGGCCATCCTGATCACCTGCTTCAACGTCACCTTCGGCGCCACATTCTCGATGCTGGTGCTTTACGCCACCGGCCAGCTCGGGCTCTCGGACATCGGCTACGGCCTGCTGATGAGTGCCAGCGCAATCGGTGGCATCCTCGGCGCGCTGGTTTTCCCGGCGCTGGAGCGCCGCTTCAGCTACACGACGCTGCTGCGCGCCGGGCTGATCCTGGAGACCGTCACCCACCTGGCCCTGGTGCTCACCCACCAGGCGTGGCTGGCGATGTGCATCCTGTTCCTCTTCGGCGTGCACGCATTGGTCTGGGGTTCGGTCTCCTCCACTGTCCGCCAGCGTGCGGTACCGCACAGGCTGATGGGCCGGGTGAACTCCGTCTACATGCTCGGCAGCGTCGGCGGCATCGCCCTGGGCTCGCTGCTTGGCGGTGTACTCGGGCAGATTTTCAGCTACCGGGCGCCGTTCTGGTTCGGGTTCGTCGGTTCGTTCATCATCCTGTTGCTGGTCTGGAAGCCGATGAAGCACATCGCCCTGGCCGGGGCCGATGCCACAGAGGGCACGTGAACACGCTGTCCTGCCGGCCCGATGCCTCCGGCGGCTACGACTTCGTGATCGACGGGATGTTCCTGAACGAGTAAATCTTCGGCCTTCACCGCCGGGACGGTCGGTTCATCACGCTGCTGCGGCCCCGGCGAGCAGAGGCGACCGGCGATTTCATGGCGGACCGGGTCTGGCTCTACTTCTGCCCGAGGTGCTTCGGCGAAGATTGCGGCGGGGTGAGCGCGCGCATCAGGTTCACCGGGACACGGCGCACTGGTCCGATTTCCTGCACGAATCGTCCTATGAGCCAGGCCACACCGAAAGCGTCGAACCACCACTGGATTTCTTGTTCGGCAAGGCGGCGTATCCGACGGAGCTGGAGCGGGTCGAGTCGGCGCCGTTCTCCGGACCCGGGCGCCCACCAATCGGAACCCCGGATCACCGCAGGCTCGGGCTCGAGTGGCTCGCCACCAGGCGCTGGCAGCGCAGGAAGGCCAAGCACCGCGGGCCGGCAACTGCCCGGACGTGTTCCGCTGCTCGTCGGGCCATGCCTGCACCGGGCATGTGGACGGGGCACGACCCGGCTGAGCCGTACCGCAACGGGCGTCCTCCGGGACGATTTCCGGCTGGGCGGTTCCGGAGAAGCCAGACCGGGCAGGGAGTTGGGCCAGGCCGTTGACCCGTGCTTCGCCGCCGGGCAGTATCACGGCGTGGTCGGCACTCTGCTCCACCTCGAGATGTGCGGGGCCTAGGAAGCCACGGTGGCCGTCCCCGACACGGGGTAGGGCGGTGGGAAAAGCACATCGGCATCCCGGTGTTGCGCATCGCGCTCGGAATACGCGGTGCGCAGCTTGGTGAAGATCCCCTGGGCCCGGGACCGCAGCGCATCCAGGTCAAGGCCCGGGAGTGTTGAATCCACGATGACCGGCCGACCGGCGACCACCGAGTGGGTGACCTGGCGGGCTGTGCCGTTGAGGACCAGGGTTCGTAGCGGGTCCTCGATTACCCCGTCGCGGAAATCCCCCAGCGAGAAGGCGACGAAGTCGGCCTGGGCACCGGGGGTCAAACGGCCCAGGTCCGGGCGCTTCAGTGCCGTGGCGCCGCCGAGCGTTGCCGCATCGAAGTAGTCGTTCAGCGACCCTGCATCGGCCCGCCCCTCGACGAGCCTGGCCAAGTGCATGCCGACGTCGATGCCGCGGATCAGGTCCGGCGGGAAGGAGTCGGTACCCAGTGCGAGGTTAATGCCTGCCGCGCGGAAGCGGTCGAAGGAGTTCAGCGCCTTGCCGTAGCGGAAGGTGGTCAGTGGGCAGTGGATGATGCTGACCCCGTGTTCGGCCAGCAGGGTGAGGGCCCCCTCCGGTGCGTGGTGGCCCGGGTCGGTCGCATCGATCATCACGCCGTGCGGGACCAGCAGATCGCAGTTGAGCAGCCCGGTGCGCCGGAGCACCTCGATCGGGGTGTCCCCGGCCTCGGCGAGCAGCTTCACTTCGAGTTCACCCTGTAGCGAGTGCAGTCGGACCGGGACGTTGCGCTCGGTGGCCAAGGCTGCGGTGCGGGCCAGCAGGTCCTCGGTCATCGTTTCGATACGGCACGGCAACAGGACGCCGTTGACCAGGGGATCGGCAAGGTCCCGGGCGTAGTCCAGGAATCGGAGGGCATCGTCCAAGCCCTCAAGGCCCTTGTCTTCGGCAAAGGCGACGCGGCGTTCGCCTTCGGCTGTGACGACGTGGACGCCGGAGCGGTAGGCAGGACCCAGGTAGCCACGCAGGCCGATCCTGCGGCTGGTTTCACTCATGCCCACCAGCTCGTCGTAGGTCTCCGCCCAGGAGCTATGGATTTCCGAGGCGATCGGCATGTACGTGGTGATACCGTGCAGGGCCAGCTGCACCAGCGCGAATTCACGCAGCGTCTGGCGTTCCCCGGGGGTGCAGACGTCATGCCGGCCGCCATCGAAGTACTCCTGTGACCAGATGTGCGCGTCGGCCACGTCCGGGGCCGCCCAGGAATCCAGGATCAGGTGGTCGATGTCGGTCAGGGCATCGAGGTCGATCAGTCCGGGAG
This sequence comes from Paeniglutamicibacter cryotolerans, assembly GCF_014190875.1. NCBI lineage: Bacteria > Bacillati > Actinomycetota > Actinomycetes > Micrococcales > Micrococcaceae > Paeniglutamicibacter > Paeniglutamicibacter cryotolerans. Next base: position 1,325,246 of record NZ_JACHVS010000001.1, read on the forward strand.
TCAGCAGGCTTTGCTCCAACTCGACCGACTCATCGACGTTGCCGGAGTAGTCCTGGCCGACGTGGACGATGATGTCGTCCTCGACGACGATTTGTCCACGGGGGATCAGGGTATGGCCCGACCCGTCGTATCCGAGGACGTAATCTGCGCTGTATTTTGTCCGCACGGTGACTTCCTTTCGCCTCCGGCACCGGTTGCCGGGCCATGCGCCCACTCTAATTCATTGGTATGCCAAAAATGCAAAGTTCAAAATACCACTGTCTAACACGGGGGTAATCTCTTGCAAATACTGGCATGTAAAAATTGCGACATGTGAGATACATTTCACCGAACGCCGGTTATCGTAATTGGTATACCACCCTGAGGGATTTAGTCGGATGCACCCGGGACGAGCCTGAGCCCCCGGTGCACCAACCGGAACGAGGACCAATGAATCAGAAACCAGCAGCAGTGCGGCGTGTCGAAACCGGGCGGACCAATGCTCCGGCGCAGGCGCCCAACGTGCGCAACTGGACCGGCATCATCGCCGTTTCCACGTTGATTTCCATCGCCGCCATCGCGATCGGAACACACAAGTTCCAGCTCGGCCCTGCCGCGCTTGTCCTCTTCCCGATCATCTGGGCCGTGGTCATCGGCGGTATCGTCGGCGTACAGAAGGTCCGTCCAATCACCCCGTCGGGCCGTTCCGTGGCGACGGTCCTGCTCGAGGTCGGCATCGTGATGTTCCTGGCCGGCCTCGGAGCCCAGATCGGCCCGTCGCTGAGCAAGTTCGCCGAGATTGGCCCGGCCATCGCGCTGCAGGAAATCGGGCACATCGTCGGAACGGTCATCATCGCGCTGCCGGTGGCGGTCGGCCTGGGACTGGGGCGCGCCTCCATTGGGGCCACTTGGTCCATCGACCGCGAGTCCTTCCTGGCCTATGCCATCCAGAAATTCGGCGTCCGTTCTGCCGAGTACCGCGGCGTCTTTTCGGTGTGGCTGCTCGGCAGCCTTTTCGGCGCCGTCTTCATCTCCTTGCTGGCGGGCCTGCTCGGCGGCTTGGAGATCTTCGATCCCCGAGCCCTGGCACTGGGCCTCGGGCTGGGATCCGCATCCATGATGCTCGGCGGCGTCGGCGCGCTGTCCCTGCTCTACCCGGAGATGGCCGGGGAGATCCTAGCGCTTGCCGCGTTGTCCAACCTCGTCACCAACATCGTTGGGTTCTATGCAGGAGTGTTCATTGCCCTGCCGATGTGCAAGTCGCTCTACAACTTCTGGAAGCGCGTTTTCGGCAAGGACGACGAGGGCCGTTCTACCCGGCGTCTGGCGGCCGACGCCTCGGAGTCGAGCGCGGCGGGGAGGAAGCCGAAGCGGGAAGTGAAGCTGGAGGTCGAGGCGGACCCGGTGATCAAACGAACCCCTAAGGTGATGCTGCTGGCGCTGCTCGTGGCCGGACTCACTGGTGCACTGATGAATGCCCTGGGCACCAAGTCGTTCGAGCCCAAGGACCTTCTCGGCATCGGCCTCTTCATGGTTCTGACACTGGTGGCCTTCACCGTGGCCAAGTACGTACCCTCGGTCCCCTCGAGTGTGTGGGTTCTTGCGTTGGGAACGCTGCTCTCGGCCCCGTTCATGCCGACGGCTTCCTTCGTTGCCGATGTGATCGGCAACCTCGACGTCATCATGATCGGGTTGGCCTCGCTGACACTGATCGGACTCACGCTGGGACGCGACATCGCAGCGATCAGGACGCTGGGCTGGCGCATCGTAGTCGTTGCCTTGCTGACCTACTCGGCCAGCTTCATCGCCGCGGCCGCCATCGCGCAGTTCACCCTGCACCTCTAGGAAACCGGCAGCCGGCCCCGGGCATTGTTGAACCGGTGCTCGGGGCCGGCTGCCGCTAGCCGAGGGTCTTGCTCAGGTCGGCGAGGATGGGTTCGCGGCCCAATTCGAGGTGGGTATAGGCCAGGGCCGAAGCGAGTTCGGGGTTACCGGAGGCAATGGCCTGCACCAGGTCGCGGTGCTCGTGGCGTTGTTCATGGTGCCGGGTGCCCGGGGTCTGGTTGAACAACCATTCCATGCGGCCCAACAAAGGGCGGAACAGCCCAATCAGGATCGAATTCCCGCCCAGATTCACCAACTCGGTGTGAAAGGCCAGGTTGGCGCTGACCGTTTCGTCCGGGATCGGACCGGACTCGTCGGCCGCGTGCTCGCCGATGGCGGCACGCAGCGCCGCAACGTCGGCCTCGCCGGTGCGGACCCGGCGGGCGGCCGCCCTTGCTGCGTGCGGTTCGATGCAGATGCGTGCGTCGTAGAGCTCTTGTGCATCGTCGATTGTCAGTTCGCGCACGACGGCACCGCGGCGCGGGGAGGTCACCACGAAGCCCTCCTGTTCCAGGCGCTGGATGGCCTCGCGCACGGGAACGCGGGAAACGTTGTGATCCTCCGAGAGGGCGCGTTCGCGCAGTCTGGTTCCGGGAGCTGATTCACCGGTGATGATGGCCCGGAGCATGCGTGCGTAGACTTGGTCAGCGAGGGCGCCGAAGCCCCTGGATTCCTCGTTTTCGGCTAATGCCGAGGCGGCGACTGCTGGCTGTTTGACCATGGGGTTGGCTCCTACGCTGCGGGGCCACAGACGTGGCACAGTACTCGTAGCCTACCGCTGAAGCCACAGGAATTTCGGTATCCCAAAATTTTGGAACTTGAGGAATAGACGCTCGCATGCTGTGAACTTACCCCTATTTTAAGGAATTCGACTGGTACGCCTTGGTGCTTGGCATTATTTGGTATACAAAAGTAAATAGGAAAAATTCGCCCGACCAAAGGAATCCATCGTGCTGGTTACCAATATCCGTCCCTGGGGCCGCCCCGCCGTTGACCTTGAATTCACCCAGGGCGCCATCACCTCGGTCGCCCCGCACACCGGGGCCCGGCCAGGACCCGGCGACGTCGACGGGCGCGGTCGCCTGGCGTTGCCATCCTTCAGCGACGTGCACGTGCACCTGGACTCCACGCGCATCGGACTGCCGTTCCGCGAACACACCGGCGCTCCAGGTGTGTGGGCCATGATGCTCAACGACCGGCAGAACTGGCGCAACACCGACATCGGCATCGGGGAACTGGTGGTCGGAACGCTTGAGCGCATGATCGCCCACGGCACCACCCGGGTGCGCAGCTACGCGCAGATCGATGTCGACTGCAAGCTCGAGCGCTTCGAGGCAGTGCTGGCCGCCAAGGAGAAGTTCGCCCACGCCGCCGACGTGGACATCATGGCCTTCCCCCAGGCCGGGCTGCTGCTCGAGCCGGGAACCACGGAGTACCTCGAGGAGGCGCTGAAGCTCGGGGCCACGGTCATGGGCGGCATAGACCCATGCCAGTTGGACCGCGACCCGGTCCGGCACCTCGACATCGTTTTCGGCCTTGCCGAAAAATACCAGGTGGACGTCGACATCCACCTGCACGAACCCGGCCACCTGGGCATCTACAGTGCCGACCTGATCATGGAGCGCACCCGGGCGCTGGGCATGCAGGGCAGGGTCACCCTTTCCCACGCCTACGATCTCGGTAACGTCTCGGAAGCGGCCACGGCCAAACTGATCGAGGAAATGGCCGAGCTGGACGTTTCCTGGGCCACCGTCGCCCCATCGACCGCCGGCAAGCAGTTCACCCTCGCCGCGATGGCCGAGGCCGGGGTGCGCGTGGGCCTGGGCGAGGACGGCCAGCGCGACTACTGGAGCCCGTACGGAAACTGCGACATGCTCTCGCGCACCTGGCAGCTGGCCTTCACGCACGGGCTGCGCCAGGACGAGATGATCGAGCACTGCGCGGCCATCGCCACCATGGGCGGGGCCTCCATCATGAACCGCAGCGTGCGGCGCCTGAACGGCACCGGCGACCGTCCGGGGCTGGAGATCGGTGATCGCGCCGACGTCGTGCTCGTTGACGGGGATACGATCACCAGCGCCGTGATGGACAAGGGAACGGACCGCACGGTCTTTCACGACGGAAGACTTGTTGCCGACGGGCTAGAACTCTGTGGCTGAGCGGTCACCGGTCCCGACTGCCCTCCACCAGGCGCCCACCGGGAAGCCGGCCGCGACCTCGCCGGTGAAACGGGCTGTACCGCTGCTCGGCCTACTGGCGGCCTTCGCCGTCGGCCTGAACCTGCGCCCGGCCATTACCTCGGTGGCGGCCATCCTTCAGGAGCTGACCGCAACGGCCGGGCTCGCACCGGCGGACGTGGTGTTGCTTTCTTCGCTGCCCGTGGCCGCCTTCGGGCTGAGCGCGCCACTGATCCCGTTGTTGACCCGTCGGCTCGGCACGGAGCTGGTGCTCCTTGCCTCGATGTTGCTGCTCGCCGGCAGCCTCGGAATGAGGGCGCTGGTTCCGGGACTGCTGCTTCTCTGTACGTTTACCGCCGGGGTGGCGATCATGGGCGGCAGCATCCTCATGCCGCAGTATCTCAAGGAGTTGCGAGCCTCGCCGCGGGCTGTCGGCATCGCCACGACGACCTTCGGGGTCGGTGCCGCGGCGGGAGCTTCGCTGACCCGGCCGGTCGTGGCAGCGGCCGGTGGGAACCTTTCTGCCGGGCTGGGGATTTGGACCGTGCTGGCCATCGCGGCCGCTGTCCTCGTCTGGGTCCGAGCGGCTAGCGCTGGCGGTGCGGTCCCGGTTCGGGAACCCGGGGGAGGCCTCCCGGCGCCGGCGGCCGCCGCAGCCCGAGGTGCGGCCAGAGTCTTCGGCCCGGAGGGGCGGCGCACGGCGGCGCTGATTGGGGCGGTCTTCGGCCTCCAAGCGATCCTCTACTTTGCCGTGTCCAGCTGGCTTCCGACCATCCAGGACGAGGCGGGAATTGACCGCGGCACGGCGGCGAACATGCTTGCCTGGTTCAGTGCCGTGGGGTTCATCTCCACGCTGCTGACCCCGATGCTGATGGCGCATCTTCGTTTGCTGCGCCTCGCTGCGGCGCTGATCGGCGCGTGCGTTGCGTTCGGGTTCGGATGGTTGGCGCTCGGGGGAGCGGCAGGCTCCTTCGGTGCCATTACGCTGCTGGGATTCTCCCAGAGCGCAGCCTTCGGCCTCTCCATGGCGCTGATCGTTGCCAAGACGGCAAACGGCGCGATAGCCGGGAAGCTCTCGGCGGTCAGCCAAGGCTTCGGTTATGTGGCGGCAGCGCTGGGTTCGGCGCTCATCGGTGGGCTGCGGACCTGGACCGGCTCCTGGAATGCCTCACTAGCCCTGATGTCGCTGCTGGCGCTGGCGATGGGTGTGGTGGCGGTGCTGGCCGTCGGCCGGGAAGCTATTTCCGGGGCGGAGCACGGCCGGGAAGAGTGAGCTGTGGCAACAGCCCGATGCCCCGGTGAGTCGCGGAGCCTGGGGTCGTTTATTCCCCGCTGTCCTCGGTGGTGAATCCGCTGGTGGTGGGCTCGGTAAGTTCGGCGAGAAGCTCGGCCACCGACGGGTAGGCCTCGTCCGGGCGGAACGGGAAACGGGCCACATCGGACGGCTGGGTGATCCCGGTGTAGACCAGCACCGTGTGCAGGCCGGCCTCCATGCCGGCGATGATATCGGTGTCCATCCGGTCCCCGATCATCGCCGTGGTTTCCGAGTGCGCGGCGATGCGGTTCAGGGCCGAACGGAACATCATCGGATTCGGCTTGCCCACCACGTAGGGCTGGCGGTTGGTGGCCTGGGTGATCAGTGCCGCCACGGCGCCGGTGGCGGGCACAAGGCCCTCGGTCGAGGGACCCGTCGCATCCGGGTTTGTCGAAATGAAGCGAGCCCCCGAGGTGATCAGCCGGATGGCCTTGGTGATCGCCTCGAACGAATACGTGCGGGTCTCGCCCAGGACCACATAGTCGGGATCCTGGTCGGTGAGGATGAAGCCGGCCTTATGCAGCGCCGTGGTCAAACCGGCCTCGCCGATCACGAAGGCCCGGCCTCCGGGCTGCTGGCGCTTGAGGAACTCGGCGGTGGCCATGGCCGAGGTCCAGAGGTTCTCCTCGGGGATGTCCAGGCCCGAGGCCCGCAGCCGGGCGCAGAGGTCCCGCGGGGTGTAGATCGAGTTGTTGGTCAGCACCAGGAAGCGCTTCCCCGTGGACACCCAGTGCGAAATGAGTTCCGCTGCGCCGGGAACGGCCTGGTTCTCGTGGACCAGGACCCCGTCCATGTCGGTGAGCCAGCATTCGATGTCTGCCGGAGTGCGGTCAAGCTTGGTTGCCACGGTGGAGTCCTTTCGCGAAAATGCTGGTCAAGACCAGTCTCTCAGCTGGCAGCCGGCCGTGCGGTTGATCCTGGTCACAACCACTTGTTCTTTTTGAAAATCACATACAACCCGACGCTCAGGGAAGCCATCAGCACCAGGGCCGCCGGGTAGCCCCATGCGAAGGACAACTCCGGCATGTCGTGGAAGTTCATCCCGTAGATGCTGCCGATCAGGCTCGGCGCAAACAGGATCGCGGCCCAGGAGGAAATCTTCTTCATCTGCTCGTTCTGGGCCACGCCAGCCTCCGTGGCCTGTTGCGATGCCAGCGTGGAGCTGAGCGAAAGCAGGTTGGTGAGCAGGGCACGGAAGGAGGTTATGCGTTCGGCGATCCTGATGGCGTGGTCCTGGACGTCGATGAGCTTGCGGTCCAGCTCGATCGCCTCGTGGCGGTTGGTTGTGATGGCCGCGACGTCTTTGCGCAGCTGTTCGAGCACGGCCTCCAACGGCGCAACAGCCCGCTGGAATTCGATGACCTCGCGGGAGAGTTCGTAGATGCGCCGCGAAACGACGCTCTCACCGGAGAACAGCTGATCCTCGATTTCGTCGATATCGTTGCCCAGCCCCGCCGCCACCGGCTCGTATTCGTCGATGACCTGGTCCAGCACCGCATAGAGGACGGCAGGCGGGCCGAGCGACAGCAGGTCCGGTTCGTCCTCCAACCGCTTGCGCACGATGGATAACTGCGGGGATTCGGCATGCCGGACGGTGACCACGAAGTCCGACCCGGCGTAGACGTGCAATTCGCCGAACTCGACCTTCTCGATGTCGTCGATGTAGCGGGCCGGGCGCAGCACGACGAACAGGTGTTCGCCGTAGTGATCCAGCTTCGGCCGCTGGTGCCCGGCCAGGGTATCTTCCACCGCCAGTGCGTGCAGCTCCAGCTCCGCCGCGACCTCCTCCATTTCGCCTGCGTCCGGCCGGTAGAGCCCCAGCCAACACATGCCGCCGGTGGCTTTCAGGTCTTCAAACGTTTCGCTGAGCGACTCCGGCTTTAACACCCGCTTGCCTTCGACGTAGATCGCGTTTTCAACTATTGGCATGGGCGACTCCTGGAATCAGCCGGACCCGGTCGGGTCCGTGGCCGCGCCGTTGCGCGGACACCTTCAGTCTTTCACCCCGGGCCGCTCCGGCCCGGCTACCGCGCGTCGGGCCCCGCCGAAGCCACTACCCTTGAAGGGTGACTTCAGCCCCTGAACCCGTTGCGAAAGAGCCCGGCTCCGTCGAGCCCGCTGCCGAACCGATCCACGATGAACGCCCGGAAGTGGGCCTCGGCCCGTGGGAGGGCATGTGGCCGCAAGAGGAGCACTACGACCCGGAGCTGCTGGCAGAGGGCGACCGCCGCAACGTGCTGGACAAATACCGGTACTGGAAGATGGACGCGATCATCGCCGAGCTCGATACGCGGCGCCACGAGTTCCACATCGCCATCGAAAACTGGCAGCATGACATGAACATCGGCACCGTGGTGCGCACCGCCAACGCCTTCCTCGCCAAAGAGGTGCACATCATCGGCCGACGCCGCTGGAATCGCCGCGGGGCCATGGTCACCGACCGCTACCAGCACGTACGCCACCACGCCACGGTAGAGGAGTTCACCGCCTGGGCGCATGCGGAAGGGCTGGCGATCATCGGCATCGACATCTTCCCGGATTCCCAGCAACTGGAAACCTATGAACTACCGCGCAAATGCGTGCTGGTTTTCGGCCAGGAGGGGCCCGGGCTCAGCGCAGAGGTCCATGCGGCGGCCGAGGCGACGTTGTCCATTGAACAATTCGGCTCCACGCGGTCCATTAATGCGGCATCGGCGGCGGGTATTGCCATGCACGCATGGATCCGCCGCCATGTCTTCAACCAGCGGGTCAGGTAGTCGACGCCATTTTCAAGTAGCCCGAACCCCTATCTCAGGGCAGATGCGTAAGCTACCGTGAGGCGTGAGCGCGCGGTTCTTGGGGAGCCGCCTACCGATCCTGACGACTATGGTCCGGCCGGTTGCTTGGGATCCCTTTCTTGCGGGAGGGATGGCGAGAGGAGTCGGGCACATGTCTTTACATCGGGTGAATCACCGGCCCACCTCCCGAAGCGCTGGGGCGCATCCGGTACGCACCATGGGAGTTGCCTTAGCGGTGGCGGCGGTCTTTGCCTCGACCGGCACCACCTTCTCCCCGCTGTTGGAAGCCCCGGTCTTGGCCAACGCCCTGGGAACAGCCGCCGCGGCCGTCCCGGCTGTCTATGTTTCACCGATGGCCGACGTGGACGCGGTGACCTGGGAAGGCGCCCAATTGCGCAGCAACCCGGCGGCCGTCGAAGATGTCGAGGGCATGCCCGGAGGCCTCTCGGGACAGAACCTGCCCCAGGGAATCTCCAATGACACCGGCTATCTGCCCGCGGCGACGGCATTGCCCGGGGGGCTCTCCTTCATCCATCCCGTCACTTCCCGGTACATCACCAGCCCCTACGGTTGGCGCCATAACCCCACCGGTCCAGGCATGCAGATCCATATCGGACAGGATTACGCTCAGGTCTGCGGGGCGCCGGTGCGGGCGGCTGCTGATGGCGTGGTTATCCAGTCTGCCTGGGCCGGGCACTCCGGCCAACGGGTGACCATCGACCACGGCAACGGAATCCGCACCGGCTATAGCCACAACTCGCAGCTCATCGCCCGAGTAGGCGAGCAGGTCAAGCAGGGCCAGATCATTTCGCTGGTCGGGACCACCGGCAACTCCACCGGCTGCCACCTTCACCTTGAAGTCATCATCAACGGCCGCTGGGTCGACCCGAGGAACTACCTCCCGATCATCCCGGGCCAACCCCGGCCCCTGGTGGACTCGAGCAACACCACGGTTGCAGCCGAACCGATCACCAACACCGGAGCGCCACGGGTTCAGGCTCAGGAGACTGGTGACCAGAGCCCGTATTTGCCTGCCATCGCCCGTCCGCCGGCAGCATCGGCCCCGGCCATGCACAAGGAGCCGAAGCAGCCCGCCAAACCGACTGCGCCCACCGAAGCGCCCAAGCCAAAGCCGATGCCTGAACCGACGAAGGCGCCGTCGAGCCCGCACCCCGACAAGACGCCATCGCCCCCCAAGAAACCACTCAAACCATCGCCGACTCCCTCGAAGATCCCCCCGCCCGTGAGCGCTCCGAAGCCGAGCATGACGCCTTCTGATCCGACCGCGGCGCCAAGCGCCACTCAGGCCACGGCTCCGACGCCAGCGATGCCGACTCCGGCTCCGACCGCGGCTCCGACCGCGGCTCCGACGCCAGCGATGCCGACTGGGGCTCCGACCGCGGCTCCGACGCCATCGACTTCGGCGGCACCACCCACCTCGTCAGCCCCGACCCCAACGATGCCGGCTCCGACGCCAAGTGCCACTGCGACTCCTCCTGCTTCATCGACGCCATCGACTTCGGCGGCACCACCCACCTCGTCAGCCCCGGCGCCAACAGCTGAACCCTCGAATTCGCCGTCGACCCCGCCGCCGGGAGAACCGGAACCCGAGGTGGCTCCTGCGCAGAAGTCGGATCTGCCCGTGGGATCCATTTGCGAGTTGGAGCCTGTCGTGGTGCCGACCGAAGGGAAGATACAGGCGCAGGCGCAGGCGAAGGAGAAGGGCGACCCCGAAACGGGCATCGTGTCGGAGGACGGCTACTGCCTTCCCCCGGCCAAGCCCGGGCAGGCGTCCCAGGTGATTGAAACGCCACCAGCCAGGAAGGATTCCTGATCCCCGGAGAAGCAAAGGGGATGCCATCAACGGTGGAAGGCCGGCCGCGTCATGCGACCGGCCTTCCACACGCCATGTCGCTAAGATGGTGTTGAGCCAACGAGGTCTACTCCCAACCGCCCTTTTCCATCACAGGAGTCAGCATGCCCATCGCAAGCCCGGATCGTTACAACGCCATGATCGACGCCGCCAAGTCCGGCGGATACGCCTTCCCGGCGGTCAACGTGACCTCTTCGCAGACCCTGAACGCCGCCATCCGTGGCTTTGCCGAGGCGGAGTCCGATGGCATCATCCAGGTTTCCACCGGTGGTGCGGCCTACTGGTCCGGATCCTCGATCAAGAACATGGTCACCGGCTCGCTGGCCTTCGCTGCCTTCGCCCGCGAAGTGGCGAAGAGCTATGGCGTGAATATCGCGCTGCACACCGATCACTGCCCGGCCGACAAGCTTGATGAATTCGTGCTGCCGCTGCTTGCCGCCTCCGAGGCCGAGGTCGCCGCTGGCCGAGACCCGTTCTTCAACTCTCACATGTGGGACGGTTCGGCCGAAACACTCGAGGAGAACCTTCGTATCGCGGCACAGCTGCTTCCGCGTACCCATGCAGCCAAACAGATCCTCGAGGTCGAGATCGGGGCCGTTGGTGGCGAGGAAGACGGCGTTGAAAATGCTATCAACGACAAGCTGTACTCCACCGTTGAAGACGCGCTGGCCACGGTCGCCGCCCTCGGCTCCGGCGAGAACGGCCGCTACATCACAGCCCTGACCTTCGGTAACGTGCACGGCATCTACAAGCCGGGCAACGTGAAGCTACGCCCGGAGCTGCTCAAGGACATTCAGGAGCAGGTCGGCGCCAAGCTGGGCAAGGCCAATCCGTTCGACCTGGTCTTCCACGGCGGTTCGGGCTCCTCCTCCCAGGAAATCGCCGACGCGGTCTCCTACGGCGTGATCAAGATGAACATCGACACCGACACCCAGTACGCGTTCACCCGCCCGGTGGCCGGCCACATGTTCAGCAACTACGACGGCGTGCTGAAGGTAGATGGCGAGGTCGGCAACAAGAAGACCTACGACCCGCGCGTCTGGGGTGCCGCAGCCGAGGCCTCGATGGCGGCCCGCGTGGTGGAAGCCGCACAGCAGCTGGGCTCCGCCGGAAAGGCGCTGAAGTAGACATGAGCGACATTATGGGACGCAACCTGCTCGGCATTCCCGAGACCCTCCTGCCGGTGGAGGAAGAAGTCATCGCGCGCCTGGCAGCCGGCGACGAGCCCGTCGACGTGGTGGCCAGTTTCCCGGCATCATCGCTTGGCTGGGCACTGTTGGCCAACGAGGCCTACGAGGAGGGCCGCACCGTCGAGTCCTACGCTTATGCCCGGGTCGGCTACCACCGAGGCCTCGACGCGCTGCGCAAGGCCGGATGGCGCGGACAGGGACCGGTGCCGTGGCGCCACGAGGCCAACCGCGGTTTCCTGCGCGCACTCTACGCACTGCAGCGTGCCGCTGCAGTGCTCGGCGAGAGTGAGGAAGTCGAGCGCATCGGCAAGTTCCTCAACGAATCCGATCCGTTGGCTGCCGCTGCCATAGCCGCAGGAGAGTAGATTCCACGCACCAGCGACCAGCAGCTGGGCTGACCTGGGGAAAATCCTCTAGGGCAGCCCCGCGGCCTGTGGTCAGAAAACCGGTTTCGCGGCCGTGCCATCCGAGGCGGGTTCGGGACCCCCGGGTAGCGCAGGCCGTGGCCGAACGGGAACAGCGGATCGATAACCGTATCGAATGGCATGGCCGGCCCATTCGCCAGCACCGCGTCCATTGATCTCGGCCGGCCCATTGGCAGCTTGCCCCGCGGGGTCGCCACGCCAAAGAGCTCTTCAAGCCGGGCTGGGGTTTCCGGCGCCGGAGATGGCCGTGATGGCCGCCGCTTTATCGGCGAACGGGCTCAGGATGGCCGGCCGGTCCATGAACACCTCCAGAACCGTCGGAATCCTGCTGCGCAGCTCGATCAGCTCCCCGAGCTGTGCGGACGCGTAGTCGAGGGTACCCGCGTGGAAGAAGTCCTCGAGTACCGTCTCGTGCTCTTCATCCGGTGCCCGCTGGCACACAATGGCCACGTCGGCTTTCTCTGTACCGCTGCGATGGGGACTTCTCCCCATCGCAGCCCCACCGAAAGTGCACTAGGTTCGAATGGTGTCGTGGGCAGTTCCGCGATCGGATACCCGGAGGCAAATAACGCATGGCGCTGGATCATTGGGAAGTCTCGGTTAGTGAGGCCCAGAAGATCGTGGGATACGCGGCGGATGACATAGAGCGCCTCAAACGCCAGTCAGACTCGTTGGTCAGCTCGTTCAGCGCGTCTGCAACTGCATGCAATCATCTGGACATCGGAGATGCCTTGGACTCCCTGCTGCATGACTTTGCTGGTCCACTACTTGAGGCTGCACTCGGTGCGGGGCGTTCCATCACTGGGCAGACAGGCAAGGCCATCCAAGCGTATGAAGATGCCGATGCGACGATGGCTGCGGCCGCAGAAAACGCCGTGGACCTGATTCCCGACATGTCGAAGGACGATCAGGCGGGAGCCGAGTAATGGCCGTGTACATGACGGGACTTCCCGAGGCCCTTCCAAACCCTGCCGCCATCGATGATGCGGCCTGGGACGTCCGTTCGGTCGGTGTCTACTCCGACTCCATCAGGGATGAGGTCCAGGGCGAGTGGAAAAACCTGGGCGCTGTTTTCAAGTCCCCGCATCAGGACCGGGTATATTCCGCCGTCACCAAGGTCATGGGTCCATACATCGACGCGACCATGGCACTCACCGATGACGCGGCCAAGGCACTTGAAGCTTTCGCCGATGACATGACCGCCCTGCGGTCGCGTTTTGAGAACATCCGCTCCCGGGCAGCCACCCATAATGCCGTTCCCTTCGTCGACCAGGACACTGAATACTGGCAGGACAACACGGAGGTGCAAAACGAAGTGGATGCGGTGGCCGGCCTATATGACGCCGCCGTAGACCGCTGTGCGAGTGCCCTGAGAAAGCTCAATCCATCCATGCCAGGTGGGCTCGAGACAGCCGCGACGGTGGCCGGGAAGATGGGCGACGGCAAAGAACTGCTCAAGGCTGCCGGACTCGGTGCCTCGCACTTCACCTTCAGGGACGGAAAACTCTTCTTCAGCTTCACCCAAACCTCGACGCCGGGCCAACCGGTTAACCCGAACCGATTCAGGATTAATGCCTTCGTGCTGGAACGGCTGGGGGTGCCGTCGAGCTATCTCGAGCGCCTTCACGCCAGTCAAGGACCGGACCTCGTTCGAGTGTCGAACAACGCCACACGGGCCATGCTCGGAGACGTGTATAGGACTTCCACGAGCGGAGACCTCCCTCCGACCTCCATGCTCGGGAAGCTGGTGGCCCGGTACCCCTGGCTGAGGAACACCAAACTCAACACCACAGGAAACGACCTCTCATTTAGCACCCAACTAACCCGTGGACCCGGCGCTCCTCCGGGAACCAGCGGACTGGCGAACGGTTCGCCCGGTATCCTCAGGCCGTTGGAGAAGGCCGAAGCATTCCTGAAGGGACCCGCTGGCAAGGTCTTGGCTGTTGCCGGTCCAGCGCTGACGTTTGCTGGCTCCTATTCCGAGGGGTACAACTCCAGTGTGCTGCGCAACCCGGAAATGTCCGAGGCCGAGCACCATGGCAATGCGGTTGTGGATGCGGGCACCGTCGCGGTGGCCTCGGAGATCGGTTCCGTAGTCGGAACTGGTGTGGGTAGGCTCGCGGGTGGCGCGATCGGCCAGGCGCTGATTCCCATTCCGGGCGTCGGCGCGGCCGTGGGCGGTTTCGTGGGCGGCCTCGTGGGCGGTTGGGTCGGCGGTAACGTGGGAGGGGCAGTGGGCGGCTTGGTCAACGACATGCGCCACGGGGATAAATCCTTCGGCGCCGCGGTAGGGGATGCCGGCATGAACCTGCTCAAATCATTTAATCCATTTGGCTAACAGGAGATCGGAAACATGACGGTACAAGAACTACTGATCTTCCTGGTGGTCATCGCCCTGGCCGCGCTGGCCCTCGCCATACCGTTTTTCCGGGCGTGGACCGGCGCCTGGCGCTCATGGGCACGGCAGGGACCGGGGCCGCTGGTCTTTACCAAAAGGAACTACGCACCACTGCAATTCGGCGTGGCTGCCCTGGCGATAGTGTGCCTCGCCCCGGCGATCTATGCCTCGGCGGAACGGCTCGAATCCGCGGGTCTCATCTGGAACGTCTTGCTGGTTGTTTTCATCCCGGTGGGACTGGGCATGCGCTGGTGGTGGCCCGCCGCGCTGACCCCGCGCTGGCACAAGGACTGGGTCGGTCGCGGTGGACTGCCAGAGACCCCGTTGTGGGGCCCGAACGAAGAAGTACCGGAAGCTCAAGCACGAAAGGGATGGCGCTGATGTCCGAGCAGAACACGCAGACCACAGTGGGGCATCGACGAGTGCTCGCCTTTGAAACCGCCGGCACGTGGATTCCGGAGATACTGCGCGAAGAGGTGGAGCTCTTCGCTGCCATGCCGCCGGCCGAAAACGAGTTCACCCCGAACATCGTCGTGACGGTGAACGCCTATGCGGGAACGCTGCAGGACTTCTCCCGGTTGGCGCTTGCCGGATTGGAATCCAGTCTGTCGGAAACCCGCATCGTTGATGTGGGAAGCTGGGCCTATCGCTTCCAAAACCCGGATGCCGGGGGCAACGTGCCCACCGATGCACTGGGAGAACCGCTGGCCTCCCATGAAGGGCGGGCGATCGAGTACACCCACCGGGCCCCGAACGGCCGCACCGTCAGCGGCGTCGACTACCTGGTGCTCCTTTCCGGCTGGGCCATTCAGATCAGCACCACCACGGCCATCCAAACCCGTTTCATCTTCGATGGCGATTTCGAGCGCATGGCCCGTTCCACCGTCGCCTTGCGCGCCGCTGGACCGGCCGATGCCGCTGATCACGTGCCGGCGCCCGCGATGCACGGAATCGACCCCATTGCCACGGATGTGCTGGGTGAGGAGGCCGAAGACCTGAGTCTGCAGTTGACCTCCGGCGCCGATGTCGGCGCGGGCAATTGGATCTCCGGTGAAGCGCTGGCCAGGATCCCCGAACTCCAGGATGCAGTTGTCGGCCGGCTGGGCGCCATGACCGCGGACCCCGTCCTGGACGAACTCCGCGGGCTGGGCCTGATGGAAAATGGCCGGCTGGGAGGCGTCGGACAATTCATGGCGGCGGCTCTCAGCGATGCCTCGGCACGGCTCAGGCTGACAGGTCGATTCCTGGACCATGAAAGCCTCTTCCAGGCATTTGCCTATGGAGACCAGGCCCTGGTCATCGCCGGACCGGGTTATGGCCCCCTGATCCTCAACCAGGCGTGGGATTCACCAGCGCAGGGTGCGCTGAAGGTCCAGATCCTTCCGCTCTCCGAACTGACATCGTCGGTCTCGCGCTGGGCCGGGGCAGGACCGGCCTGGAACCTCCATGTGGCACCGTTCATGTTCGAACAAGAGCTCATCGAGGAACGGTTCGGAGGCGAGGCGCCGCTCCCAGAAGGCGCAGGCCAGGTACTGGAGCAGGTCTGGAACCAGCCTTGGTTCATCTGGCAGCTCGAGGTGGAGGGACCGCGCGGCGCCGTGCCGGCATGTACCTATGTCAACGCCGGACCGCGGGGCAACTACCGGATCGGGACCGTCGAGGAACCGGGGTCCGGAGACGTGAAAACGGCAATGTGGGCCACCGAGAGTGCTCTGATCTTCCGCCAGGTCGAAGACGCCCTGCAGGCCGCCTATTTCGGGCGCGATGCCCGGTTGGCGTAACCGAGGCAAATCCCGGTGCGACGGTGGACGAAGGACAATGGATTCCAGGCTCCTCCGCCTGCCAGCCCCTTCCGCCGGCTCCGGATCGGGGGCATGATGCGCCTATGGAAGATTTCACGGCGCTGAGGCTCACTGAGCTGGTCTATCTACCTCCCGCCCGGGTCTGGGACCTGCTTACTGATTGGGCTGCGGCCCCGGCCTGGATGCCCGGAATCGCCGAGATGCATGCCGAGGAACCGCTGCGTGTCGGGGCGGTGCTCGACTACCATTCCGGTGGCCATGAACGGCAGCTGACCGTCATCGACCTGGACCTCGGAAGGGCGATCACGCTGTCTACCGGTCCCGGGGACGGGCGCACCGACTACTCCTACTCGCTGAGCGAGGACGGTTCCGACACCCGGATGGAGTTGGTGGTCTCCGTTCCTCCGGCGGGCCCGGGCGGCAGCCCGGCGGAGCTGCGGCACGCCGTGGCCGCGGCGGAGGCGGGGCATTTGGCTGCCTTCAAGAACTTCGCGGAAATGGCGCCCTGAGGCCGCCACTAGACTTGACTGCCGGGACCCTTGAAAGGATTGTCTTGGCCAAGCTCTATTTCCGTTACGGTGCGATGAACTCCGGCAAATCCACCGGCCTGCTGCAGGCTGCGTTCAACTACGAGGAACGTGGCCAGCGTGTGGTGCTGGCCAAGCCCGGCATCGACACCAAGGGCGAGGCGGACATCGTCTCGCGTCTGGGCATGACCCGGGGTGTCGACTTCCTGATTCCCGCCGACGCATCGCTGCGCGCCCTGTTTGCGCTCCAGGCGGCGGGCGATGACCCCGACGCGCTGCTCGAACACGTCGACATCAAGCCCGTGGCCTGCCTGCTCGTCGACGAGGCCCAGTTCCTCACCCCAGAGCAGGTCGATGACCTGTTCCGGATCGCCGTGCTCGACAGGGTCCCGGTGCTCGCGTATGGAATCCGTTCCGACTTCCAGACCCATGCCTTCCCCGGCTCGCGCCGGCTGCTGGAGATCGCCCACACCATCGAGGAGCTCAAGACCATCTGCCGCTGCGGGCGAAAGGCGTTGTTCAACACCCGGCGAATCGGAGACGCTGTCGTGTTCGACGGGGACCAGGTAGCCATCGATGGGGCGGACGTCTGGTACGAATCCCTGTGCGGGTCCTGTTACCTCGAGGCCTCCGGCGGGGCGCTGGGGTCCTGACCCGCCCGAAGCAGTGGCGTGGAGCTCGTTCCGCCTACTGGGCCAGGCTCCCGGCCATGCGGAGGAATTCCCGGGCAGCCTCGACCGGGGCTGCCTCAGCGCGCAGCGCAATGAGCTTTCGCGACAGGGCCAGCTCCGGAACATGGACCACTGTCAGGCCCGGTGGGCGGGTGGCCAGGGTCAGGCGCGGGACCAATGCCATGCCATGTCCGGCTGCAATCAGGCGCAGCGTCGCGGTGAAATCATCGCTGGTTGCCACCACCCTGGGGTGCAGTTCGGCGTTCGCCAGGGTGGACTCGATGATTGTTGCATCGCTTGACCCGCGGTGGTGCAGCAGCCACGGCCTATTGGCCAGCTCCTCGGTCGATATCCGGGAGCCTTCACGCATGCCCCACGCGGTGGGGACAACCACGCAATACGGATCGTCGCCGATCCAGTGCCGGGTGACGCCCTGGGGCAGCACCAGGCCGGATTCCCCCACCTGGTAAATGATCGCCATGTCCAGTTCGCCGCCCGAGCGGAGCCGTGGGACGGTGGTGCTGGGCTCGCCGATGGTGATCTTCAGCTGGATGCCCAGATCCTTCCAATCCGGGGATTCGAGCACATCGGCAAGGATGAACATCGCGGCGGACGGGAACACCCCGATGCGCAGCTCCCGCGCCGATCCATGAACCGTCGCCGAAGCGGCGGCCAACAGTTCATCGGCGTCACGCAGCAGCTTCAGGGCATGCTGGCCCACGACGTGCGCGGAGTCTGTCGGGTGGGCGGAGCGTGCGCTGCGCACGAAAAGCTGGATGCCCGTCTCGCGTTCCAGGGCCGACATCTGCTGTGAGACGGCGGAGGCCGTGTATCCGAGTCTGTTGCCGGCTCCCGTGAACGAACCCAAGCGCAGGACTTCAACAAGCGTTCTCAGGTGAACGAGGTTAAGCATCAGTTTTCCTTGCAGTGAGGGAGTCTAAGTAGCGGGTGTCCTACATCATAGCTTCACTGGGATCCTTCTAGACTGGAGAATTCCGGCCGATGGCATCCGAAACGTGAACAGGGAATAAGAACCAGTAATGCTTGAGCAACATCTGTACCTCAACGCCACATTCCATACTCAGTGGTCCACCACCCCGAGAGCCACAGCGATGCTCACCCGCGGCGAACGGATCCTCGCCATCGGTACGCCGGAAGAACTGCGCGCACACGCGACCGGGATTACCTCGACGGTTGACCTCGGCGGGGCACACGTGGTTCCCGGCCTGACCGACTCCCACATCCACACCGGCAACTATGCCCGCGAGATCGCCGCGCTGGACCTTCGTGGCACCCGTTCGCTGGAGGAATCCCTGGAGCGGGTCCGGGCCTATGCCGCGACGCTTCCGGAAGGTGCCTGGATCTTCGGGGGCCGCTGGGACTACAACGCCTGGGACCGCCCGGTCCAGCCGGACCGCCAGGCCCTGGACTCGGTCACCGGTGGCCGCCCGGCGGCCCTGCCCAGCATCGACGGCCACACCCTCTGGGCCAACACGGCTGCACTTGAGGCGGTCGGCATCGACGCGGGGACACCGTGTCCCGTCGGTGGGGAGATCGTGCGCGACGCCGACGGCAACCCCACGGGCATCCTGCGTGAAACCGCGCAGGACCCGTTGTCCGAAATCCGTCAGAGCCCGGCAGCCGGTGACCTGGGCGCCCAACTCGCCGAGGGACAACGCCGGCTCCTCGCCGTCGGGTTGACCGGCGTCCACGACTTCGACGGAGAGGATGCGCTCGAGGGATACCAGCAACTCCGGGCCGCCGGCGAGCTGCACCTGCGCGTGCACAAGGCCATCCCGATGACCGCTCTGGATCACGCCATCGCCATGGGACGGGCCACCGGAGACGGGGATGCCTGGTTGCGCACCGGGCCGGTCAAGCTGTTCTCCGACGGCGCCCTCGGCTCCCACACCTGCCACATGACCGAGGCCTTCCCCGGTGATGACGGCAACACCGGCATCGAGGTCATTCCCTACCTGGAGCTGCTCGCACTGGTGCGGCAGGCAGCCGGTGCCGGAATCGCCGTGGCCACCCACGCGATCGGCGACCGCGCCAACCAACTGGTGCTCGACGCCTACGAGGACCTGGCCCGGAACCCGCTCGATGCCCCAGCCGGCGCCCGGCCCGGGCTTCCCCGCCTGCGCCACCGCATCGAACACACCCAGCATCTGCGCCCGGACGACGTCCAGCGGCTGGCCGAGCTCGGCGTCATTCCCTCGATGCAGCCGACACACTGCACCACCGACATCCCCTTGGCCTCGACCCTCCTGGCCGGGCGCGACATCGCCTCGTATGCCTGGCGCTCGCTGCTCGACGCCGGCGCGCACCCGGCCTTCGGATCCGATGCACCGGTTGAGCTGCCGGATCCGTTGCACGGGATCCATGCGGCAGTCACCCGCCAGGACCAGCAGGACCAGCCGGCCGGCGGTTGGCAGCCGGGCGAGCGGATCACCGTCGCCGAAGCCATTGCCGCCTACACCGTGGGTGCCGCATACGCCTCCGGAGAGGAATCCCACAAGGGGCGTCTTCGTCCGGGAATGCTCGCCGACTTCACCGCCCTGGGCGCCGATCCCTACACCATCGATCCTTCCGAGTTGCGCGACGTCTCAGTTGTCGCCACGGCCGTCGGCGGCTTGATCCGCCACCGGGCAGCTGGCTAGCGCCAGCTCCCGCACCCCCCCCGAACATCACGCACCTTTAGAAGGAAAAAACCATGACGAACACCACCCTCGGCAAGATGCGCTCCGCGGCACTGGCCTCCGCCGCACTGATCGCATTGCTGGCCACCTCGGCCTGCGGCGGTCAGACCCTGAAGGAAGCGAACAACGGTGCAGCCGCCCCCGCCCAGGCATTCACCGCGGTTCCGGCGCCGGAGGAGGACCTGGCGAAGCCGGTCATCGACGGCATCAAGCCCAATGCGGAGCTCACCGCGATGCTGCCGGAAGGCATCAGGTCCACCGGGCTGAAGATGACCACTTCCGAGGGCTACCCGCCGATGGAGCTCTTTGCCCAGGACGGGAAGACGCTGATCGGCGTCGACCCGTCGGTCGGCCGCGCCATCGCCAACAAGCTCGGCGTACCGATCTCCGTCAACACGGAGGACTTCAACGCGCAGATCCCCGGCATCACCACCGGACGCTATGACATCCTGCTCTCCTCCATGACCGACAATGAGGAGCGCCGCAAGACGGTCACCTTCGTGGACTACGTCGGTGCCGGCAACGGCTGGGTCGTCAAGGCCGGAAACCCGGCGGGGATGGGTGTGCCGGATTCGGCCTGCGGAAAGACCGTCGCCGTGGTCGATAACGGATCGTCATTTGACCTGGTCAAGGGCTTCGACAAGGAATGCAAGGCAGCCAAGAAGGAAGGCGTCGAGATCCTGGCGTTCGCCGGTGACCAGGATGCGATCCTGCAGGTGCGCAACGGCCGCGCCGATGCCGGCATCAATGACTTCCCCGTCGCCGCCTACCGCGCCCAGTCCTCCGAGGGCGAGCTGGAAGCAGTCTCCATCGAAGGCGAAAAGAGCCCCTGGGGCATTGCGATGAACCCGGACAAGAAGGAACTCATCTCGGCGGTGCAGAAGGCGCTGCAGGAGCTGATCGATGACGGTACATACACCAAGGTCCTCGGCGCCTGGAACGTCCAGGACATGGGCATCGAAGTCGCCACGATCAACGACGGCAAGTAGGGCCAGGACATGCGGCAGTCACCTCGAACCAGGAATATCAAGCCAAGGGAACTGAGCGGTCCCGACGGCCGGCCCGTACCCGTCGTCCCGCTCAGGCACCGGGAACGGTGGATCATCGGCGCACTGGCCGTCGCCGCCTTCCTGTGGTTGGCCGTGACCATGGCCACCAACCCCAACATCCGCTGGAACAAGGTAGCCGAGTACCTGTTCTTCCCCAAGATCATCGACGGCATCTGGGTGACCTTGATGATCTCGGTGCTGGCGACGGTGCTCGGACTCGGGCTCGGCGTGATCCTGGCCAACATGAAGCTCTCTGCCAACCCGGTGCTGAACTGGTTGGCGACGTTGTACATATGGTTCTTCCGCGGTACCCCCGTGCTGGTCCAGCTGATCTTCTGGTACAACTTGGCGTTCCTTTTCCCCGCCCTGGTCATCAAGATTCCCTTCACCGACATCGGCTACGTGTGGAACACCAACGACGTCATGACCGGGTTCAACGCGGCACTGCTGGGCCTCGGATTGAACCTGGCGGCCTACTTCGCCGAGACGGTCCGCGCCGGAATACAGGCAGTTGACCAGGGGCAGTCCGAGGCCGCATACGCGCTGGGCATGACACCGGGCAAGCGGATGCTCAAGATCGTGCTGCCGCAGGCACTGCGCATCATCATTCCACCCACCGGCAACGAATTCATCTCGATGCTCAAGACCACGTCACTGGTGTACGTGGTTGCCGGCAACGACCTGATGACCAATGCCAGCCAGATCTACAAGCAGAACAACCTGATCATGGAGCTGCTGATCGTGGCATCGATCTGGTACATGGCGATGACCGCCGTTGCCACCTATTTCCAGGCCAAGCTGGAAAAGCGGTTTGGGGCGGAAGCGGTGCAACTGGTCCGGAAACCCGGATTACTGCAACGGGCGATGGGTGCCAAGACGGCAGCTTCCCTCATCCCCGGCGGGACCGCCGATACAGGGGCCTCCACCAATGTTTCCCAGGCCGGAAAGGTCCTTTCATGATCCCCGAGAACAGTGAACTCCACGTCCAGTCCCGAGGCGTCACCAAGGCCTTCGGCGCGCACCAGGTGCTCAATGGGGTCGACTTCACTGTTGCCCCCGGCGAGGTCAGCTGCATCATCGGCCCGTCCGGTTCGGGGAAATCCACGTTCCTGCGCTGCCTCAACGCGTTGGAAACCTACGATGACGGATCACTGCTGGTCAACGGCAGCCACGTCGGGTACGAGTTCCGGAATGGGCGCTACTACGAATGGAACACCAAGCAGTTCGCCGGTTTCCGCTCACGTATCGGCATGGTGTTCCAGCGCTTCAACCTCTTCGGGCACCTCAGCGCCGAGGAGAACGTGGCCTGTGCCCTGGTGGAGGTCCGCGGCATGCAGAAGGAGCAGGCGCGGGCCCGGGCGTTGCAGGAACTGGCGAAAGTGGGACTGGCCGAGCACTCGCATAAGCGCCCGCACCAGCTCTCGGGCGGCCAGCAGCAGCGGGTGGCCATTGCGCGGGCCTTGGCGATGGACCCGGAGATCATGCTCTTTGACGAGCCGACGTCGGCTCTGGACCCGGAGCTCGTCGACGAGGTCCTGGAAGCGATGAAGGTGCTCGCGTTGGCGGGCATGACGATGGTGGTGGTGACGCATGAGATGGGCTTCGCCCGCGAGGTGGCCGACACAGTGCACTTCTTCGATGCCGGAAGGATCGTCGAGTCCGGAGCGCCGGGCCACGTGCTGGGCAATCCGCAGATGGATCGGACGAAGGCCTTCCTGGCGAAGGTGCTCTAAACCGGAGGCCCGATGCGCGGGCGTTCGGCCGAGGCCCGGCCCGGCCGAACGCCCAGCAGTCCATCCAGCACCACTTCGACGCCCCAGGCGAAGGCGTCGGCATCAAGTGCCGGTGCCCCCGGGGCCTCCGACCCGACGGCCTGGAGCGAGCCGCGGTCCTGATGCACCGTGACCGAGCCGAAGAGGTGGTTTAGCAGCAGGTGCCTGGCCCAGCCGGAGCGCTCCGCTGAGATGCCGGCATCCTCGAGCAGATCGCGTAGCCAGGTCAGAGGTTGGATCGCCGCCGGCTGCATGGTCTGGGCCAGCTGCACCACCTCGGCGCTGTCCGGCACCGGCAACAACACGGTGCGCAGTTCGGTGAGCATCCCTGCGACGGCGGCCCTGGGTTCGGTGTCCGTTCCACGGACCGGGGGATGGATGCTGCCCAGCAGGCGCGCCGCCACATCGACGAGCAGGTCCTGCTTTGACTTCACGTGCCAATACAGCGCGCCGACCTGTACGTCGAGCTCCCTGGCCAGGCGGCGCATCGACAGGTCGGCCAAACCGAACTCGGAAAGAATGCCGACGGCGGCATCGACGAGCTGTTCCCGGGTGAGTGCCATGCAAGCAAGTCTAGGTCGATCGGACACAACCCCTCGACGTTTGCGCCGCGGCGCTGTTTGATGGGTGCATGAGGAACGAATTTCCGACTCCGGAGGCCATGGCCGAATTCAAGCGCCTGTCGCGCCTGCTCCTGGGCGACGGGGTGGTCGCCGGGAACATGTTCGGCGCAGAATCCCTGAAATTCGACGGCCGGGCCATCGCCTGCCTCAGCGGCGACGCCATGGCCTTCAAGCTCGGTCGCGGTGCGCCGGAGCATGAGGCGGCGCTGGCCGTCGACGGAGCCGAGCTCTTCGATCCCTCGGGCATGGGCAGGCCGTTCAAGGACTGGGTATCGGTCCCGGCATCGGCACTCGGGAACTGGGAGGGGCTCGCCAAGGCGGCGTTGCTAGCGGCCGAATGAGCGCCGGAACCCGCCCGATGGGGCGTCGGAAGCCACGTGTCGCGGGCTTTTGCGGTAAACTCGGGACGTAAGAGCCCCTTTCTCTTACGAGCATGCCCGAAACGGGCGGCGCGAAGAACGAGGGGCATTTCTGCGCCCGGCACCGTCGGGACCCGGTGAAAGCCGGCCACGCTGACCGAAGCAAGGGGGAGGATCCCATGCCAGCAATCGTGATCGTCGGAGCCCAGTGGGGCGATGAGGGCAAGGGCAAGGCCACTGATCTACTCGGTGGACTCGTTGACTATGTGGTGAAGCCAAACGGTGGTAACAACGCCGGGCACACCGTTGTTGTCGGCGGTGAAAAATATGAACTCAAACTGCTTCCGGCAGGCATCCTGTCACCGAACGCCATTCCGATCATCGGCAACGGCTGCGTCGTGAACCTCGAGGCGCTGTTCGCCGAGATCGAGGGGCTTGAGGCCCGCGGTGCCGATACCTCGAAGCTGCGTGTCTCGGCTAACGCGCACCTGGTGGCTCCGTACCACCAGACAATGGACAAGGTCACCGAGCGCTTCCTGGGCAAGCGTGCCATCGGCACCACCGGACGCGGCATCGGCCCGGCCTACATCGACAAGGTCGGACGCCTGGGCATCCGCGTCCAGGACGTCTTCGACGAGTCGATCCTGCGCCAGAAGGTCGAGGGCGCATTGCGCCAGAAGAACGAGCTGCTGGTCAAGGTGTACAACCGCCGCGGGGTGGAGGTCGACGAGATCGTCGATTACTTCCTCTCCTACGCCGATCGCCTGCGTCCGCTGATGATCGACGCGACGCTCGAGCTGAACAACGCCTTGGACGCGGGCAAGGTGGTCCTGATGGAGGGAGGCCAGGCCACGTTCCTGGACGTCGACCACGGCACCTACCCGTTTGTCACCTCGTCGAACCCGACGGCGGGCGGCGCCTCCGTGGGCTCGGGCATCGGCCCGACCCGGATCACCCGCTCCGTGGGCATCATCAAGGCCTACACCACCCGTGTCGGTGCCGGGCCGTTCCCGACCGAACTGTTCGACGAGATGGGCGAGTACCTGCAGAAGACCGGCGGCGAATTCGGTGTCAACACCGGCCGTCCCCGGCGCTGCGGCTGGTACGACGCCGTCCTGGCCCGCCACGCCTCGCGCGTGAACGGCTTCACTGACTACTTCGTCACCAAGCTCGACGTGCTCACCAACATCCCGCAGATCCCGGTCTGCGTCGCCTACGACGTGGATGGGGTGCGCTTCGACGAAATGCCGATGACGCAGACCGACTTCCACCACGCGAAGCCGATCTTCGAGTACTTCGACGGATGGACCGAGGACATCACCGGGGCCCGCACCCTGGAAGACCTTCCGGAAAACGCACGCAACTACGTGCTGGCCCTGGAAGGCATGTCGGGTACCCGGTTCTCCGCCATCGGCGTGGGACCGGACCGCGAACAGACGATCGTGCGCCACGACCTGATCAACGACTAGGGTTTCGACCCACGCGAGGGCGTGGCCGGGATCGGATTGAAGACCAAGAACGAACGGTTTCGCTCCGGCCTGTGCCACGCCCTTGGTGCATCTCCTCACGATGGCGCCTTGCGCCGGGAACCCGCTCCGTGGCTAGTTTTCCCGGCCGGTCCCCGGGGACGGCTCCCGGTCGACCGGGTGGGCCGACACCGCGCGGGCGGCACGGCTGACCATCAGCGAGCCGGCCAGCCCGGCGAGCAGGCAGGCGACGGCGCTGAAACTGGCTGCCTGGACCCCGGCGGTGAACGCGTCGGACAGGGCTCTGGCCACCTCCGGTGCCGCAGCGCCGAAAGGGAATCCGGCCGGGCCGTTCAGGATCGAGGGAATGATCCCGCCAGCCGAATCGCTCAGCAGTGCCGCCCACTTCGCGGCGTCGAGTCCCGGCAGGTTCAGCGCGTCAAGCCCCCGTGTTGCGGCGGCGGTCGTGGCGATGGCCAGCACGCTACCGGAAACCGCCGTGCCGAACCCGGCGCCGAGTTGGCGCACCGTGCTCTGCGTGGCCGATCCCTGCCCCGACGCGGCTGCCGGGATGTCACGCAGCACCGTGCTGGTGAGCTGGGCGGAGGCCAGGCCCAGGCCCAGGCCGTAGAGCACCAGGACCAGTACCAGCCACATGACGGGGAACCCGGGGCGGGCGATGAACGCGATGGCCAGAACGCCGATGACCTCCAGGCCCAGGCCCAGCACCACCACCCGGTCCGGGCCGATGCGCGCCGAGAGGTGGCGGGCCGACGCGCCTGAGAAGAAGGCGCCCAGGGCCATGGCGGCGAGGATCAGCCCGGCGCCCATGGTGCCGGTGCCCAGCACGTTGATCAGGTACAGCGGCAGCACCAGCAGCAGGCCGAATTCGCCCATGGCCACCAGGGTTGCCGTGGCATTGCCCCAGGAGAAGGTCCTGTGCCTGAAGAGGCTCAGGTCAAGAATGGCTGAGCGTCCGGCGGAAGCCCGGTGTTTTTCCCAGCCCAGGAACGCGGCGAGCAGCACCATCGAGAACGCCGCGGTAATCGGTATGGCCGAGACGGCGGCTCCGGGTCCCCAGCTGGCGAAGCCCAGCTCCAGTGTCCCCTTCGGCGCCCACCAGCCCAGCGAGGGACCCTCGATGAGCGTGAAGACCAGCAAGCCGAATCCGGAGGCACTGAGCAGCACGCCGGGAACGTCAAGACCGCGTTCTGCGTGGGGCCCGGTGGTTTCGGGCACGAATGCCCAGGTTCCCAGCAGGACCAGCAGCCCCAGTGGGATGTTGACGAGGAAGATCCAGCGCCAGTCCAGGTAGGTGGTGAACACCCCGCCCAGCAGCGGGCCCAGTGCCGCGGCTCCGGACATCACGGCGCCCCATATTCCGAATGCGGCGGCGCGGTCCTTGCCGGTGAACGTCGCGTTGACGGTGGAGAGGGTGGAGGGCAGGACGGCCGCGCCGCCGATACCCTGGATGGCCCGGCCCCAGATCAGCATGTCGGCGCCCGAGGCCATCGCCGCGACCAGGCTGCCGGCCATGAACAACACGACGCCGATCACGAAGAGCCGGCGCCGTCCCACCCGGTCCCCGAGTCGACCGCTGGTCAGCAGCAGGGCGGCCAGGATGACCGAGTAAAGGCTGTTGATCCACTGGGCCTGGGTGAGATCGAGGTGAAGCGCGTCGATGATGCTGGGAATGGAAACGCCGACGATGGTCCCGTCCAGGACGATCATCGACAGCCCGGCCGCCAAGACCGCCAACGCCGCCCACTTGTTCTCCCGTTTGTTCGTCATATTCCACAGGGTAGCCACGGAGTTCGGCCCGGCACATCCACCGGTCGGTGGATAGTGGCTAGGGTTGGTCGTAGAGCAGGAACGAAGAAGGGAATAGTCGTGAAGGTCAGTGTCGGACAATTTGCCCCCACCGGGTCGGTGGAGGAAAACCTCGAAACCATGGATCATTGGGCCGAGCAGGCAAGCATCG
Organism: Paeniglutamicibacter cryotolerans; assembly: GCF_014190875.1. Taxonomy (NCBI): domain Bacteria; kingdom Bacillati; phylum Actinomycetota; class Actinomycetes; order Micrococcales; family Micrococcaceae; genus Paeniglutamicibacter; species Paeniglutamicibacter cryotolerans. Next base: position 1,352,213 of record NZ_JACHVS010000001.1, read on the forward strand.
ACGGTTCGTCGCTGGTGCTCTTTCCCGAGGAGGCCATGCTCGCCGTGGGCAAGGTCCAGGGGCCGCTGGCGGCGGCGGTGGAGCATGAGTGGAGCGGTTTCGTCCAAGGGCTCTCGTTCATCGCAGCCAAGCATTCGATTGCCATCGTCGCCGGCGGCTACGAGGGCAGCGGAGAATCCCGCCCCTACAACACGCTGGTCGTCATCGACGCGACTGGCCGGATCCTGGGCACCTACCGCAAGATCCACCTCTACGATGCGTTCTCCTACCAGGAGTCGACCCGGATCATGCCCGGCGATCCGGAGGCAGTGGCGGTCTTCGAGATTGACGGCCTGAAATTCGGTGTGCAGACCTGTTATGACCTGCGCTTCCCGGAGCTGTCCCGGCGCCTGGCCCTGGCCGACGCCGACGTGCTGCTGGTCTCAGCCGCCTGGTTCAAGGGCGAGCACAAGATCGAGCACTGGGAGACCCTGCTCAAGGCCCGCGCCATGGAAAACACGGTCTGGGTCGCCGCCGCGGGCACCAGCTCCACACATACGATCGGCCACTCGGCGATCCTGGATCCGATGGGCGTGCCGGTCGGATTCCTCGGCGACGAGCGCTCGGGCATGGTCAGCGCCGAGGTGTCGCGCCGCCGCATCGAGGAGGTCCGCGAGTTCCTCCCGGTGTTGGCCAACCGCCGGCTCTAGCCCGAGAATCCGACGGGGGGACCCGGGCTCCTGCCAGCGTGCCGGATGCCGCGTGGCCCGGCTCCTGCACCGTGTACTGGACGCGGTTTTCGGCCCAGGGGACCACCACGCCCAGTGATTCGTCACCGGGGGCCACCTCGAGCACCACCTGCAGCCGCGGGGCCTGGAGCCAGATGACCAACCGGCCGTCGGGCAGGTCCTCGAAGCGCATCCGCATGTCCCTGATGGTGGCCGAGGCCTTGAACGGCGGCTGGACATCGGGCAGGGCCACCATGCCGGGCCGCGGCAGCACGGCCAAGTTCTCGTGGGAGAGTTCCTGGCCGGTGATCCTGTCGCAGTAGCAGGCCTGGAGGGTGCCCGCCTAGATGATTGATTCCAAGGGTTCATGGTCATAGGCGGTCAGCGACCGCAGTGGATGGGAACCGGTGTTCAGGTTGTGCCAGATGGCCACGGTCAGCGCGAGGATGCGTTGCAGGACCCGCACGGTGACCCCGGCGATGGTCCTCCCGCCATGGGCCTCCAGGTCCAGCTGGCCCTTGAGGGTGTCGTTGATTGACTCGATGACCTGACGCAGTGGCTTGAGCAGACTCTTTCCGGGACGGGGTTTCTCACCTTGACGGGTCGGACGGACCAGGGTGATCCCGGCCTCGGAGAGGTCCTGCTCGAAGGCCTTCCCGTAGTAGTTCTTGTCCGCGATGATGATCTGTCCCGGCTCCACCGGGGTGGGCAGGTTTTCCAGGATGCCCAGCAGGGTCTCACGCTCATCGGCCTTCGCCCCGGTCAGCGCGTAGCCGACCGGCAGTCCGGTCGGGGTGCACAGCAGGTGCAGGCGCAGCCCCCAGAACCACCGTGAATGCGAGGCGCAGTACCCGTATTCGGCCCAGCCGGCCAGTTCGGAGCGGTGGGCCGTGGTGTGGGAGCGCCCGCATTCCACAGGGGTGGAATCGGCGAGCCACAGCTCATCGGACCAGAGCCCGGTGGTGTGGGCCAGGTGTTCGTTGAGAGCCTGCAGGGTCCCGCCCAGCTTCCGCAGCCGTTTGTTGTATCCGGGTTGTTGGGGCAGGTCCGGGAACCATCGGCGCAGGTCGTTATGGGATTGGCGGAGCCAGCGGCGTTCGGAGGTGAAGCCGAGCAGGGCCTGGAGGACCGCGATGGTGACCAGTTCGGCGTCGCTGATCCGGGGCCCGAAGCCGATGGCCGGACGCCACGGGAGCAGGTGCGGATTGGCCTTCAGAAAGTCGTCCGCGCAGGCGTACAGTGCTGTTGCAAGGGTGTCCAGATCGGGAGCCATCGGAACTCTCCAGGTTCGAATGTTGGGTATTACATCTCGATTCTGGACACCCTTGCCCGCGCTGTCACCCCTTGGAATCAATCATCTAGGCCAAGTGGGCAATGGCCAGCCCGAGCACGAAGCCGTCGGTGCTGATGCCCCAGTACTTCCAGCGCTTGGTCCGCCATCCGTGTCCGATGCCGGCGGGCAGGGGGGGTGCTTGAATGCAGCGGTCGCCGGGTGAAGCCCACGGCCCCGGGATTGAGCCGCCCATTGGCAAGGACGGGGTCCACCGGGGCCGCTATTTCGCGCATCAGGCGAGTCTAAGGCTGGTTGGCCCTCTGGGCGGGTGCTGCCGACCGGGTGGCTTCGCGTGCCGCGCGGTCGGCCCATCCCGTGGGGCCCGGCAGCGAGCGTAGCTGCCGGTTGGTGAGCGCCAGGGCGGTGGCCACGGTAACGATGCCGGCGCAGAGCAGGAGCAGCCCCTGCCAGCCCCAGGCCAGGTACCCGAACCCGGCGATCAGCGGGGCCAGCGGCACGGCACCCATGGAGAGCAGGTCCGCTGCGCTGTTGGCCCGGCCCAGCAGATGGGTGGGAACAGCTGCCATGAAGTAGCCGCCGAGTCCCGCATTGATGGCCGGTGCGCCGAGAATGCCCGCTGCCAACACCACGGCGATCGCCCAGACGTGGGTCACGAACGGCAGCGTGGCGATGGCGGCGGAGATCAAGATTAGTCCGGCGCAGATCAGCGGTCCGGTGGGGAAGCGCTTGATCAAGGTGGGGGCCAGGATGCTGCCCCCGAGCATGCCCACGCCGAGGGCCGCCGAAACCCAGCCGATGGTCACCGGGGCCTCGCCGCGCTGCTGCAGGCCGAAGACCACCGAAGTCACTGCCGCGTTCACGCCGAGGTTCAGGATCGTGGAGATGAACAGTACCCCGCGGAGTTCGGGGCGGTGGAGCAGCCAGCCGAAGCCCTCGCGGGCCTCGTGCAGGAAGTCGCGGACCACCCCGCGTTTCCGGCCGTCGGCGGCCGCCCGCGGTTCGCCGGATTCCCCGTCGGGGGAGGCCTCGGCGCTCGGTCGCAGGTCGGCGTGGATCAGCCGGGCGCTGATGGCGGCCAGGAGGTGCGAACCGCTGATCGCCGCCAGCGGGGCGGCCCGCGAGATGGCGAAGAGCAGGCCGCCGACGGGGCCGCCGCTCAGGGAGATCACGGCGTCCCGGCCCTGGTTGGCGGCCAGCGCCGAGCCGAGGCTGCGCTCGTCGACCACGGATTTCAGGGCTGCGTTGGAGACTGATCCGAAGAGTCCGTTGCGCAGGCACATCAGTAGGTGCAAGGCGGTGAGCGACCAGAATCCCAGCATTCCGGCCAGCTGGAAGCCGGTCAATGCCGTCCCGATGACGGCGCCGGTCAGGCCGCCGATGATCATCAGCCGGCGGCGGTCGTGCCGGTCGGCGAGCACGCCGCCGGGGATGGTGGTCAGGATGCGCCCGATCTGGCCGATGGCCGCGATGACGCCGGCCTGTGCCGGGGAGCCGGTGACGAAGAGGGCGAGCAGGGGGATGGCGAAGGACTGTAGTGCCGCCCCGAGGGCGGAGGAGGTGTCGCTGGTGAGCCACGCAAGATAGGTGCTGTTGCGCCACAGGTGCGGCGGCGGGGTTTCCTGGAGGGGTTCCATGGGTTCAGAATAGATCTACAACTAAACTTGCGCAATAAAAATTGTGCAAGTTTTCCGGTCCACCTCGTACACTGTCGTCATGACAACCGAGCGGACCCCGAAGCCGGTCACCGCCGTGCCGGACCGGAACATGACATCGCCGATGCTCAAAGCCATGGCGAACCCGTTGCGGAGGCAGATCCTGGCCATTCTCGGGGCGGTGGAATCGGCGCGGGCCACCGATCTCGCCCAGCGGCTGGATGTTCCGGCGAACAAGCTCAGCTTCCACCTTCGGGTCCTGGCCGCTGCGGGAATCATCGCCGAGGCGCCGGAGCTGGCCCGCGACAGGCGAGACAGGGTGTGGCAAACGGTGCCGGGAGGGCTGCGCATCGGATCGCCCGACGCCCCGGCCCCGGCCGATGACCGGTTGGCGCTGCTGGCCTATCTTGACCAGGAGGGCCGCGATCAACACCGGCGCCTGGATGCCGTGTTGGGTGCTGCGGCCGCATACGCGAAGGTGCCCGAAACCGACCCGCGGGCCCTGTTGAACACCACGGCGCTGCTGCTCGACGAGGCGGAGTTGGAGGAGTTGGGGGATCGGATCATCGAGGTGATCCGGTCCATGAAGCGCAAGCATGCCGTGCCGGTGGCCGAGTCCGGCGAACGCAAACTCTGGCACTTCACCATGTTCATGGCCCGCGAGGACCTGCCCGGGCTCGAGGCATCCGGTGACGGCCCCGGAACCTCCCCGGGGGGCCGGGACCCGGGCCGTCCGGAAACCGGCTGAGTGCTCGGCATGCGCCGGGTTGGCACGTCCGGGTCGGCATGGTGAACTCCCCATCGGACGAAGCTGCGTTCACTGTAGCTCCCAGCCCAAGGGCGGCAGCGCATCGCTTACCGGTCGGCGCCGCCGCCGGCTCCCCTTCAGGTAGACCGCGCTGATTGGTATGATTCCAACCATGTCCAGCTCGCGAGCTATTTTGCTTCGTTCCCGCTCTGAAGACGATTTCGAGGTCCTGTTCCACATCGCTGCCGATTTGAGCACGTGGGAGGAACGCAACGCGGCCTCCCCCGCTCCGCTGGATCGGGAGTCCTTCAGGGCTCGGCTGGCGCAGGCCGACGCCGCCGGTTCAGGGAAGGGCGTGCGTTTCGTGATCGACGTGGAGGGCGCCGCGGTCGGTAGCGTCATGCTCTTCGGCGTCGACGAGCTCGCCCGCCATGCGGAAGTCGGCATCGCCTTGGTCGCCGAGGCCCGCGGAAAGGGCATCGGGACGGCGGCCATCTCGCAGATCGTCGAATTCGCCTTCGTGCGCTGCAACTTGCGCCGCCTCCACCTCCAAGTGATCGGATCGAACCTCGGCGCCATCCGCGCCTATGAGAAGGCGGGGTTCGTGATCGAGGGTCGGCAACGCCAGCATGCCTGGGTACGCGGAAAGTACGAGGACATCCTCGTGATGGGGATACTCCGCCCGGAGTAGGAAGCAAGAGCCCGGAAACGGGTCTCCGGCCAAGTGCCGACCCCGAAGTCATCGCGCGCGGGTCTTGCCCGTTGTGTGGATCCACAGGCCCGCTCGCCAACGATCGTGATTCCACCGCTTCAGGGGAAGGCCGGGGACGGCATCTGAAGGGAATCAGGCGGCGGGCAGGATGGTGGCCAGATCCAGGATGCGGTCAGCGCGCGGGGCGCTGCGGGCGATGAGCCGGGCATTGACCTCGTCGGAGCCCAGCGCCCAGGCCCGGGCATCCTCGGGGCTCTTGCCGAAGGCAGCATGGCGTTCGATCAGCCGCTCGTGCCGCAGGCCGGTGTCCGGTTCCAGGTACCAGGACGTGTCGAGGCAGGCCGCAGCCCGCCGCCAGGGCCCGCCGTCATGCAGCAGGTAGTTTCCCTCGACGACAATCAGCGGGGTGCTGTAGTGAACCGGCAGGGCGCAGGCTATCGGTTCCTCGATCTCGCGCCGGAACACCGGGGCATAGATCAGTGGATCGTCCCCGGTCTGGGCCTTGACCCGTTCAAGCAGCAACGCGCAGCCCATCGCGTCGAAGGTGTCGATGGCGCCCTTGCGCCCGGATTTCCCCTCGGCGCGCAGCACCTCGTTGGCCAGGTGGAACCCGTCCATCGGCAGCAGGCTGGCCAGCTCCGGGCCCAGTTCGCGCGCGATCGCCGCGGCCAAGGTGGACTTTCCCGAGCCCGGTGCGCCGATGATGCCCAGCACATGGCGGCCCGCCAGGCCCGCAAGGCCGCGGGCATGGGCGACTAGTTCGTCGAACTCGACTCGTTCCAAGGGCATTTCGCTTCGCTCCATGAGTTCAGTATCCGGTCTTCGGTGGGTGGAAGGTGGAATCGCGGAGGTCCTGCTGCCAGCTTCCGCGGCCGATGCCGGACAGGGCCCGGATCCATTCCCGCTGGCCGAGCAGGCCGACCTTCACCGCGGCGATGCCCGCCGCGAATTCCAAGGCCCGCTCGAAACCCAGGTGCCGATGGGAGATGGCGTTGACGTACGCGCCGTGGAAGACGTCGCCGGCACCCAGCGTGTCGACCGCCGCCACGGTTTCCACGGTGATGGTGCCCGATGCCGGTCGTGCCGAACCCGGGCGCCGTTCCATCCAGCTGATCGGGTCGGCGCCGTCAGTCACCGCCACCCGGGTGGCCCCGGATTCCAGGATCGCGTCCATCGACGCCCGGCGTCCGGAGGTTCCGGGGATCCGGAAATCCGCCGAACAGATGACGTCGTCGGCCAGGGGCAGCAGTTCGGCCATGACCGGTTTCCAGCGTCCGGCATCGAGCACGACGCGGACGCCTGCGTCGCGGGCCAGGTCCGCGGCCCAGCGGGCGATCCGGGGATGGTGCCCGTCCAGGAGCAGTGCGGTGCAGTGCTCCAGCGGGGGAGCGGTCTGCGGAGCGCCGAGGTCCATGCCGGTCGCATCGGAGGAGATGATGGCCCGGTCCCCGGTCCCCTCGGTGAGGATGATGCTGGACAGGGCGGGCACCGCCGAATCCGGGGCCCAGTCATCGAGCGGAAGCCCGCCGTCCTCGAGCAGGCCGCGGATGGTGGAACCCACCGCCTGCCGGCCCAGCCCGGTGCCCAGCCGGACGCCTCCGCCCAGGGCGGCGCAGGCCAGTGCCGCATTGGTGGCGGGTCCGCCGGGTGCTGTTTCCTGCCAGCGTGAGGTCACCTTTTCGTTGGGACCGGGGAAGTGCCCGACGCGTTGGATGACATCGAGCGTGGCCAGTCCGACGAACCAGGACCAGCTGTCGGCCCCACTCATGCCGTGCCGGATTTTTCCAGCTCGGTGGGTTCCAGGGCGCCGGTCATCATGGCCACCACCTCGGACATGTTGCGGTTCCGCGGATCGACGACGGCGGCCCGCTTGCCCAGCCGGTGGACGTGGATCCGATCCGCCACCTCGAACACGTTGGGCATGTCGTGGCTGATCAGCACGACCGGGATCCCCTTGTCGCGGATCTTGCGGATCAGCTCGATCACCATGCCCGTTTCACGGACACCGAGCGCGGCCGTGGGTTCGTCCATGACGATCACCCGCTTGCCGAAGGCAGCCGTCCTGACTACTGCGACGCCCTGGCGCTGACCGCCGGAGAGCTTTTCCACCGGCTGGCGCACCGACTTGATGCCGATCTTCAGGTCGGCCAGGTGCATCGCCGCCTCCTCGCGCATCCTTTTCATGTCCAGCTGCCGGAAGACCGAGCCGAGGATGCCGGGTTTGAGCAGTTCGCGGCCCAGGAAGACGTTGGAGGCGATGTCCAGGGCAGGGATCACTGCCAGGTCCTGGTAGACGGTTTCGATGCCCTGGGCCCGGGCGTCGAGGGTGTTCTTGAAATGGATCTCCTTGCCCTCCAGCGTGATGGTGCCGCGGTCGGGGACCAGCGCGCCGGTCAGTGCCCGGATCAGCGATGACTTGCCGGCGCCGTTGTCGCCGATGACGGCAAGCACCTCCCCGTCGTGCAGGTCGAAGTCCGCCCCGTTGATGGCTGTGACGCTGCCGTAGCGCTTGACCAGGCCACGGGCCTGCATGATGACGCGGCGTTCGGCGATCTCCGGGCTCATGAGCTCCTCCTTCGGGCCAGGGTGTCCAAGGCGACGGCGGCGATGACCAGGATGCCGGTGGCGATGTTCTGGTAGAGCGCATCGACCCCCGCTGCCGTGAGTCCGCTGCGCAGCACGCTGACGATCAGCATGCCGAAGAGCGTGCCGAAGATGCTGCCTCGCCCTCCGAACAGGCTGGTTCCGCCGATGACCACGGCGGTGATCGTTTCGAGGTTCGCCTGCTGGAAGGCGTTGGGGTCGGCCACCGGGATCCTGCCCAGGGCGGCCCATGCGGCGACGGCGGCGATGAGGCCGGCCAGACCGTAGACGTAGAACAGCGTCTTCCTGGTGTTGATGCCGACCAGTTTCGCCGCGTCGGGATTGCCTCCCACGGCGTAGATATGCTGGCCGGTGGCCGTCTGTTTGAGCATGTACCAGACCAGCAGGTAGACGGCGAACATCATCAGCACGCCGTAGGTGAGCGTGAACGTCCCGATCTTGAACGATTCGCCCAGGACGGTCTGCACTCCCTCCACGGCCGCATAGGTCTGCGAGCCGGCGTAGAGCTGGGTCGCGGCGAAGAAGATGGTGAACGTTCCCAGCGTGACGATGAACGGCGGGAGGTTGAGCACAGCAACGAGCGTTCCGTTGATCAGCCCGGCCAGCACGCAGACCACGACCGCAGCTGCCAGGCCGATCCAAGGACCCTGGACGGCCCCGATCTTGGCCATGACCAGGGTGCCGAGAATGGCCACGGCGCCGATGGACAGGTCGATTCCGCCGGTGAGGATGATCAGGGTCTGGCCGACGGCGAGGATCCCGATGACCACTGACTGCTGCAGCAGCAGCGACAGGTTGGCGGTGGAGAGGAAGTTGTCGGTGATGGAGCCAAAGACGATGATGGCCAGGACCAGCGCGGCCAGGGGGCCCAGCAGCGGCTGGTGGATGATTTCCAGTAGCCGGCGGCCCCTGATGGGCGATGCCGGAACCGAGTCGGTCAATGGTGAACTCATGCGTATCTCCCAGCGGTAGTGGGGGCCGCGGCCCCCACTACCCGTTGCGGTTCGGTGGTGTCGGTCGGGGGACTAGCCCCAGCAGTTTTCCATGCCCCAGGCGGTGTCCTTGGAATCGACGCCGGAGACCGGCTTGTCGGTGATGATCTCCGTTCCAGTGTCGGTGAATCCGGAGGGCTTGGTGCCGGTCTTGGCGAAGTCGACGACGGCCTTCACTCCGTCGGCAGCCATCTTGCCCGGGAACTGCATGACGGTCGCGCCGATGATGCCCTTCTTGACGTTCTCGACACCGGTGCAGCTGCCGTCGATGGACCCGATGGTGATCTGGTCCTGCTTGCCGGCCGACTTGATGGCTTGGTAGGCGCCGGCGGCCGCAGGCTCGTTGATCGTGTACAGGGCGTTGGCGTCGGGGACGCGCTGGAGCAGGTTTTCCATGGCCGTCTGGGCCTTGGTCTGGTCGCCGTTGGTGTTTTCCATGCCCTTGATCTCGGGTGCGCCTTCCTTCAGGCCCATGCCCTCGAGGAATCCGTCATGGCGGAAGGTGTCCACCGTGCCGCCCGGGGTTCCGTCGAGCATGAGGAGCTGCGGGGTCTTGTCGCCCAGGGTCACCTTGACCCAGGTTCCCTGCAGTACGCCGGCCTTCAGGTTGTCCGTGGCGAACGTGGCGTCCACCGCGTCGGCCGGGTCGGTGGCCGTGTCCAGGGCGATGACGACGACCCCGGCGTCGCGGGCCTTCTTGATGGCCGAGAGGATGCCGGTAGAGGAGTTGGGGGTAATCAGGATGCCCTTGACGCCCTGGGCGACCAGGTTCTCGATGGCGGCGACCTGGCCCTCGTTATCGCCGTCGAATTTTCCGGCCAGTGCCACCACCTCGGCGCCGTTGGCAGCACCGGATTCCTTGGCCGCTTCGCGGAGCTTGACGAAGAACGGGTTGGTGTCGGTCTTGGTGACCAGGCCGACCTTGACCGGCCCCGAGGCATCCCCGCTGGGGCTGGCGCTGGTGGCCGAGGCATCGCCGCTGGGGCTGGTCGAGCCGGCGCCGGCGCCGCCCGATGAACCGCAGGCAGCCAGCGTGACCGCCAGCGTGCCGATCGAAATCGCGCCCAAGAACCTGTTGAGTTTCTTCATGGTGACTCCCTTGTCGCTGTCTGTGTATCCGGGGCGCAGTGCCCTGCGTCACGCCGGCCGTGTTCATGAGAGTAGATTGATACAAGCGCTTGCGCAAGCGCTTGTATGAAATTGGCCACTACGTTCTATAGTTGTTATCAACGAGCATGAAAACGGCTGGCAGGAGGTTGAATCGTGACAACGATGGACGACGTGGCACGGATCGCCGGCGTTTCCGGATCCACGGTTTCGCATGTCCTGAACGGGACCAGGGCGGTCAACGAGCGCACGCGGTTCAGGGTGCTGGAGGCCATCGAAAGCACCGGATACCGGCGCAACGGACTGGCCCGATCCCTGGCCATGCAGCGCACGCAAACGCTGGGGCTGGCCATTTCAGTGCTGAGCAATCCGTACTTCGGTTCCCTGGTGAACACCATCGAAAAGGTCGCCTCGGCCGCCGGATACACCATCGTGCTGGCAGACACCCACGACGATCCCGAGCGCGAGGAACAAACCGTCAACACGCTGCTGGACCGCCAGGTCGACGGGCTGATCCTCGCCCCGGCCAGCAGCTCCGGAGGCAGCAACGAGGTCCTGGACATGGTCAGGGCCTCCCGGACCCCCGTGGTGCTCATCGACCGCTTCCAAGACTTCCCGTGCGACCAGTACGCGCCGGAGAACTTCGAGCCGGTCCGCCTGCTCGCATCCCATTTGCTCGAACTTGGCCACCGGCGGATCGCCGCCATCACGGGCACCCGCGGGCTGAGCACCACGATCGAGCGCACCGCCGGCTTCATCGCAGCCATGGCCGCTGCGGGCATCGATCGTTCAGCCGTCCTGGTGGAAGAGGGCCGGTCGACGGCCGATGGCGGTCACGCCGCGATGGACCGGCTGCTGGGCCTCGAGTCGCCACCCACCGCCGTCGTCAGCCTCAATAACGCCATGACCATCGGCGTCATGAAGTCGCTGCGCCAGGCCGGGTTGAAGGTCCCGAAGGACGTGGCGCTGGTCGGCTTCGACGATTTCGAGTGGGCCGATTCCTTCGAACCGAGGCTCACCACGATGGCGCAGGACATCGAATCGATGGCTACGCAGGCGGTGCAGATGCTTTTGCAGCGGATCCAGGGATCCGATGCGCCGTTTGCCCGCGAAAGCATCGCGCCCTTCATGCGTCACCGTAATTCTTGCGGGTGTCCCGACTAGGACCCCGTTCCGCCCCACCCCTCGAGGAGAGCCATGCCCATTACGACCCCCGAGCAGTACTCGGCTTTAATCGGCAACGCCAAGGAGAAGGGTTATGCCCTTCCTGCCATCAATGTGACATCGTCGCAAACGCTTAATGCAGCGCTCGACGGATTCGCCGAGGCCGAAAGCGACGGCATCATCCAGATTTCGCTCGGTACGGCGCTGTACCTCTCGGGCAACAGGGTGCGGGACCGGGTCGCCGGCACGCTGGCCCTAGCCGCCTACGCGCACGAGGTGGCGGCCCGCTACCCGGTATCGGTGGCGATCCATACCGACCACTGCCCCGAGGAGAACCTCGACGACTGGGTCAGGCCGCTCCTGGCCCACTCGGCGGAGCGGGTGGAGCGGGGCCTGGATCCGCTGGTGCAGTCGCACATGTGGGACGGTTCGGCGGTGGCCTTGGGACGGAACCTGGACATCGCGGCCGAACTGCTGGAGAAGTCGCGGGCCGCGAAGACGATGCTGGAAATCGAGGTGGGCGTCATCGGCGGCGAGGAAGACGGCATCTCCGGGGAGATCGACGAAAAGCTGTACACCACCATCGACGATGCGCGGGCCGTCATCGCCAAACTGGGCTCGGGCGAGGACGGGGAATACCTCACGGCGCTGACCTTCGGCAACGTGCACGGTGTCTACAAGCCCGGCGGGGTGCACCTTCGTCCGGGCCTGTTGGGCGAGATCCAGGCAACCATCGGTGCCGAAACCGGGCTCGACAAGCCCTTCAGCCTGGTCTTCCACGGCGGATCCGGATCTTCCGCCGAAGACATCGCCGCGGCCGTCGCGCACGGGGTGGTGAAGATGAACATCGACACCGATACCCAGTACGCTTTTACCCGTTCCATCGCCGGACACATGTTCGCCCATTACGACTCGGTGCTGAAGATCGACGGGGAAGTCGGAAACAAGAAGCATTACGACCCGCGCAGCTGGGGCAAGCCGGCCGAACTGGCCATGGCGGCCCGGGTCGTGGAAGCGGCCCGGCAGCTCGGTTCGGCCGGCCGCGCGATGCGGTAGGCGGGAAGCGCTTTCGATACCCGCCCACGGGACACGCCCGCTCCCGCAGTGGGAACCCCGACGGGCTCGCTCCTGATGTCCGTCGGGCAGCGAGGTATTGGAAACCGTCGCTGCCCCGCGCACGGGCTGTCCGTGCTCCCCGGATCCCTGACGGTGATCGTCGCGTTGCGAGCGCCCGGCGGAGGTACCTCGATGGAGCTTTCCAGCTTCGCGCGTTCCGATCCCGAGCCGGGATCACCCGCCGCCATGACCAACGGGCTCGGGCTGCGCGCCTGGTCCTTCGAGGTCGATGATATCCAGGGGGCAGGTCGATTGGTTGGCGGTGCAGGGGTACGGTTTGAGCGGCGGCATCGGCCGCCAGGAGGGAACCTGGCGGATGTCCTACGTGCGACGCCCGGAGGGAATCGGCGTTGCCTTGGCCGAGCGAATCTGCCGACCGCGGGATCAGTGGGAGGGCATGGCCGAAGGCCGCGCGCCGAACCACTGTTCGGCACCGGGTTCCTGGAAGCGCGCAACCTCGGAGAACCCGGTCTTTTCCGTGCTGCGCACCGACGGCCCGTTTGCGGACTGGGTACACCGGACCGCCGGTTCATCCGGGGATGCAGTGGCCACCGAGGCAAGCGCAGCCGCGCACGCCTCGGTGATTTAGCACTGCCCCCATGCGTGCGGCAGAAACCTGTAGCCGAGTTCGGCCTCGACACCTGCTGACAGGAGATGGCCCGGGCGATGGGCATCACGCCTATCAACGTGATGATGCCTATCAGGGCGCCTTCGAGGTCTACAACGAAAAGGGCCGGGCCGCCGCCCGGGGGCCTCCGACATGCCCCGTTGGAGCTCGTCACTTGATCGAGCGCCGCGGACGTAGATGCCAACCTCGGGCGACGAGAACGGTTCAATGGTCACTGCGCGATCCTCGGCTTCCGACTGACGCAGCGTCAGCCGCTACGTCCTGATCGACGGAAGCAGCCAAACAACTGTCCCAGTTCTGCCATTTCCATAGACTACGTGTCTTGGGTGTCATGTTGGGGGGGCGTAATTTTTTGGTTTCGGCGCTACAGTCCAGGTTCCAGCCTGCCCGGCGGGAGGCTTCCGATGGCAAAGCAACCTGGTGCGGTCGACCGCGTGAGGTTTTTCAAATCTGCATCGATGGCACCAGCGCCGGCCCCGCTGGTGGCCACGGTTTCATAGCTGTCGTAGCAAAAACGGCCGCCCCGAATCCCTGTGTTGGAGGGTTCCTGGACGGCCGTTCACGTCTTCTGGCTGGTTACGCCAGCAATTGGCGTTTGGAGCTGATGACCCCGGTGTTGAACCCGGCCAGGCGCAGCCCGCCGTGGAAGCGCGCGTGTTCGATCTTCACGCAGCGGTCCATGACGACGTTCAATCCGGCGGCCTCCGCCTCGGCGGCGACCTGCTCGTGCCACGAGCCCAGCTGCAGCCAGAGCGTCTTGGAGCCCACCGCGATGGACTCCGCCAGGACGCCGGGCAGGTCGTCGTGCTTCCTGAAGACCTCGACCAGGTCGGGGACCTCGGGCAGGTCCGCCAGCGAGGCATAGACCGGCTGGCCCAGGATCTCCTTGAGTACAGGGTTCACGAAGTACACCTTGTACTTGGACGAGGAGAGCAGATACGTGGCCACGAAGTAGGACGCCCGGGAGGGCTTGTTCGAGGCGCCGACGATGGCGATCGAGCGGGTGTTGCGCAGGATCTCCAGCCGCTCCGGGGCCGTGGGCCCCACCCAGCTGCGTTCAATGGTGTCAGTGCTCATTTACTTGGCTCCCGTCAGGACGGCTGTGTTGGCTGCATCGGCCCGGATGGCCTGCTGCGAGGCCGTCAGCGCCTGGTCCAGGTCCCAGAGGATGTCTTCGAGGTCCTCTATGCCGACCGACAGCCGGATCAGGTCCTCGGGCACGCCTGCGGCCTGCAGCTGCTCGGCCGTGAGCTGCTGGTGGGTGGTGGAGGCGGGGTGAAGCACCAGGGTGCGTACGTCGCCGATGTTTGCCAGGTGGCTGGCCAGCTGCAGTGCGTCGATGAACGCGGTGCCGGCAGTGCGCCCGCCCGCCACGCCGAAGCTGAAGACAGAGCCCACGCCCAGCGGCAGAAGTTCGCCCGCACGCTCGTAATCCGGGTGTCCCGGGAGCCCTGCGTAGTTCACATAGGAAACGCGCGGGTCGGCATCCAGCCAGGCCGCGACGGCCTTGGCATTGGCCAGGTGCGCATCCATGCGCTGGGGCAGGGTTTCGATGCCTTGCAGCAGCTGGAACGCCGCCTGCGCGGAGAGCGAGGGGCCGATGTCGCGCAGCTGCTCGGAACGCAGCTTGGTCAGGAAGCCGTATTCCCCGAAGTTCTCCCACCAGGAGACGTTGCCGTAGCTGGCGACAGGTTCGGTCATCGTCGGGAAACGGCCGTTGCCCCAATCGAATGTCCCGGCCTCGACGACGACGCCGCCGAGGGTGGTTCCGTGTCCGCCGATGAACTTGGTCGCCGAATGGATCACGATGTCGGCGCCGTGCTCGATCGGGCGCAAGAGGTACGGCGGGGTGAGGGTGGAGTCCACGACCAGCGGGATGCCGGCGGCGCGGGCCACCTTCGAGAGGCCCTTCAGGTCGGCGATGTCGCCCGAGGGATTCGCCACGACCTCGGTGTACAGGGCCTTGGTGTTCTCCTTGATGGCTGCGGCAAACGCTTCCGGGTCGGTGGAATCGACGAACGTCGTCTCCACGCCGAAGCGGCGCAGCGTCACGTCCAGCTGCGTGATGGTGCCGCCGTAGAGCTTGGAAGAGGCCACGATGTGGTCCCCGGCCCCGGCCAGTGCGGCAAAGGTGATGAACTCGGCTGCCATGCCCGAACCGGTAGCCACCGCTCCGATGCCGCCCTCCAGCGAGGCGACGCGTTCCTCGAACGCGGCCACCGTCGGGTTGCCGATGCGCGAGTAGATGTTCCCATACTTCTGCAGCGCGAACAGGTTGGCCGCATCGTCGGAGTCCTTGAAGACGAACGAGGTGGACTGGTAGATCGGCACGGCGCGGGCTCCGTGCTCGGCGTCGGGAGTACCGCCGGCATGCAGGGCGCGGGTGCGGAATCCAAAGTGGTGCTCGGCCATCAGGCGTTTGCTCCTTCGAGGTTGGTGATCGGAAGCAGGTCGGTGTTCAGCTCGGTGCCGTTCTTGCGGGCGAGGTCGGCCTCGAGTTCGCGCACTATCGGCAGCACGTCGCGGCCGAAGGCGGCTACTTCCTCCTGGAAGTGCAGGTAGCAGGTCAGCATGAGATTCACGCCGATCTTCTTGAAGTCGACGATGCGCTCGGCAATCTGCTCGGGGGTGCCGATGAGTCCGGTGCGGAAGCCGTCGTTGTACTGGACCATGTCCTCGAACGTGGAGTCGGCCCACATGCCCTTGCCGTCCTTGGTGGAAGCGCCGGCCTCCTTGACCGCGGAGGCGAAGCCCTCAACGGCCGGCCGGTGCGCCTTGGCGATGATTTCGCGCAGAGTCTCCACCGCTTCCTTCTCCGTATCGCGGGCGATCACGAAGCCGTTGAGTCCGAAGCGCGGCGGTTTCGGCGCTGTGCGGGCGCCGGAGGCTGCCGCGGCGACGACTCCGTTGATGTTCTCGGCGAAGCCCTCCAACGAGCGGCCGTTGGAGAAGTACCAGTCGGCGGTGCGCCCGGCGGTTCCCTGGGCGGCTGTGGAGTTGCCGCCGAAGAAGATCTCCGGGTGCGCGCGTCCGGGGACATCGACCGGCGCGGGGGAGAGCGTGAACCCGTTGATGTCGTAGTACTTGCCCTTGAAGGAGAAATCCTGCTCGGTGAGCAGCCCGCGGAGGACGGTTATGAATTCCTGCGTGCGCACATAGCGTTCGTCGTGATCCAGCCAGTCCAAGCCGAAGTTCACGAATTCGTCCTTGAGCCAGCCCGAGACGATGTTCACCGCGGCGCGGCCATCGGAAATATGGTCGGCGGTGATCAGCCACTTGGCCAGCACCCCGGGGTGCCACATGCCCGGGTGCACGGCGGCGATGACCTTCAACCGCTCGGTGGCGCCCAGTATGCCCAAGGAGATGGCCGTCGCCTCGTGCTGCTTGTCGGCTCCGTAGCTTGCCGCGTAACGGGTCTGCGAGAGCGCGTATTCGAAGCCGGAGTCCTCGGCGATGCGGGCCAGCTTCTTGTTGTAGTCGAAATCCCAGCCGGTGCGCTGCTCGATCGTGGAGACGACGAGCCCTCCAGAGACGTTGGGCACCCAATAGGCGAATTTCAGCGGGGTTTCGAGGTCGGCCACGGGGCTGATGTGTGTGGTGGACATGCTCGGTCCTTACTTTCGATGCTGCGGGTCATAAGGGGACAAGGTGATGGCTTCCCGGGTAATGACGAGGTGATGCGCGGGGAATGGCCCCGTCGAAGCACCAAAGACCGCTGCTGCGTTCTCCATCGTTTCTGGCTGTAGCACCGTGTCCGCCGGAATGCGGAAGGTTGCTGCGGCGTCGTCGAACCAGTTCTCTCGGCCGCTCGGGATGGTCTACCCCATTGTGTCAACAAACGGGTGGTCGATCAAAGAATATTTCGCTCCATTGCTTCCACCTGGCCGCCCGTCGAATGATCTGCGATGCGCTTGGCCGCGGCTACCCTTGAAGGCATGGGTGCGAAATTGGCGTTGGTGCGACACGGTGAAACCGAATGGAATGCGCAGGGGCGCCTGCAGGGGCAGACTGATATCGGGCTTAACGATGTCGGCCGCCAGCAGGCGCGGGCCGCGGGCCGCGAACTGGCCTCCGGCGGGTGGAGCCTGGTGGCCTGCTCCCCGCTGGGCCGGGCCGTCGAGACTGCGGCGCTGATCGCCGCCGGCGTGGGTCTGCCGGCCGGGGGCACCGACCCCGATCTGATGGAGCGCCACTATGGGGAGGGCGAGGGGCGGATGGTGGCGCATCTGCCGCGCCGGGACATCGATGAGCTTCTGCTGACCGCCGAACCCGAGCAGCAGGTCGCTGAGCGGGGGTTGCGTGCGCTCGTCCGCCTGGTGCGCCGGTACCCAGGGGCGAATATCATCGTGGTGGCCCACGGTACATTGATCCGGCTGACCCTCGACGCGCTGGGCGGAAGCGGACACGGATTGCCGGGCAATGGCGAGGTGATTGAGATCGACGCCGGGCTCCTCAGCGACGTGGCTGCGCATTAGAAATCGCGCCAATAGGCGTCGAGTCCTTGACCTCCAACCGACCCCCGCCATGTCATTAACCAACCCGGCGACGTCATTAACGAAAAGCAGGCACGGCTCCGTGTTAAACATGTTTTGTGATGTCTCAAGACACCGGTGACAGTTCTGTACCAACACATCGGTGACACTCGGTGTCTCAAGACATCGGTAACACTCACCCCATTTCTGGTGGGTTCTGGAATTTCGCTGTGGCATGCTTCAAGCTCAGATACGTGACGCCGTCTGGGAATGGATAATCGTATTTCGTGATCAATTCACCGTCCATTGAGATCACCATCAAATCCGCCTGATCCCAGAGGACCTTCACCATGGTGCTGCGGAGCAGTTTGCCCAAATAGAGCTCCACGCCAGCAACCCGCAGGCACCTGTTCTTATTGACCCGCATCAACTGACTGCCCGTTGCCGCCATGTGCTCGGTCCGCAGCGTGGCAGTGAGCTTGGCCGGCTCCGGGGTTGAACCGTTCTGTGGCGTTGGTGATTGCTCTTCACCCGGCGGTACGGCCAGGACAGCCTCGCCGACGCCCGGAGCGGGCTTGGTGCTGAGCTTCACCCATTCCCCAGGCGCGAGATGCTCAGCGACCGGTGTGGCATCCCAAGCCTCCTGCGGTGTCATCCGATCCTCCAAGGACTGATGACCACGCTGCGTGTTGTAGGCCTGGTCAAAGACCTCAACCTGCGCTTGCAATTCAGCGAGGTCCTTGGCGAAAGGCTGCTTCTTCAACCACTTGAACAACGTCGAATGAAACCGCTCATTCTTCCCCTGAGTCGTGGGCTTATACGGCTTGCCGGTCATCGTGGCCACTCCCAGACTGTTGGCGTACGCGACCAATTCGCTGATCACGCCCCGACGGATGGGGTTCAGGGCATCGCCATTGTCGCTGAGCAAGCGCTGTGGCATCCCGCGGGCGGCGACACCCATGCGGAAAACCTTCACCGCATCCGGACCGTTCTCCGTCCTGGCCGCTAAAGAAGCCACGGCCACGCGGGAATGGTCATCCAGCAGCTGGAAGATCACGCATTTGCGACCGCCTTCCAACACGTATTCGGTAGCATCCAGCTGCCAGCAGGCGTTGGGCATCGGATAGCGGAAGGAGCGGTACGAGGAGCGGGGACGCTTCTGCGGGGCCGGGATGACCAGGCCACGTTCGCTGAAGATCCTGGCCAGGGAAGCAATTGAAGGGGTTTGCATGCCCAGCTTGCGCATCTGGTCGTGCACGCTGATCGGTCCATGGTCCCAGCCAGCGGCTTCCATGGACTTGCGCATGGCGACGGCTTGGTCGTTGAGGGTTTCGCTGGTGGAGCTGGGCGAGGTTTTCGGGCGGCGCGAGCGGGGTTCGAGTGCGGCTACCTGTCCTTCGGTGCGGGCTCGTTTGAGGATTTGGTAGAACGTTTTGCGGCTGAGGTGGTGCTCGGTACAGAACGCGGTGACAGCTCCTCTGGGTGCGTCTTGTGGCCATCGGGCGATGGCGAGGCGTATCGTCGGGTCAACTGGATCATTTTTCACACTTTCCAGTTCATCAGCCCGCCTGCTGGCCTTCGTGCCGGCGGCGGGCTGCGTGCTTTACGCGGTTAAAGGTGGGGTGAAGTGTTACCGCTTTAATCGTGGAAGTGTCACCGATGTCGTGAGGCAGAACTGTTACCGATGTCCCGAGAGAAAACAGTGTTAAACATGTTTTCGACCAAGAAAATATGCGATCCAGGAGAACCGTGCCTGCCCTTCCATCATTCCTCATCAAACCCCTCTGGACACAATTCAAGGCACTGATCCCACCCCGGGTTGATGCGCACCCACTGGGCTGCCACAAACCCCGCATCCCGGACCGGCTCGTCTTCGACAAGCTCATCCAGGTCCTCGTCCTGGGTGCCGCCTACGAAAAAATCTCCGACACCACCTGCTTGGCCACCACGATCCGACGACGCCGCGACGAATGGATCCACGCCGGGATCTTTGAACAACTCGAACAGATCGCCCTGGAATCCTACGACCGGATCGTGGGCATCGACTTCGAAGACCTCGCCGTGGACGGGTGCATCGTCAAGGCCCCCTGCGGCGGCGAGGCAGCCGGCCGATCCCCGGTAGATCGCGGCAAACAAGGAACCAAACGCTCCCTCCTGGTCGATGGCAAAGGCATCCCGCTGGGCACCGTGGTGGCCCCGGCGAACCGACACGACTCCCCGCTACTACGCCCCACCTTGGAACGGCTTGGCCGCTTCGGATTCCACCTGCCACAGAACATGACCGTGCACCTGGATGCCGGCTACGACTCCACCAAGACCCGGGACCTGCTCGAGGAACTCGGCTGCGCGGGCGAGGTCGCCACCCAGGGCATCCCCTCACCGATCCAGGTCGGCAAACGGTGGGTGGTGGAACGCACCAACTCCTGGCACAACCGCGGATTCCGCAAACTGGCGATCTGCACCGAACGGCGCACCACCGTCATCAACGCGTTCATCGCTTTGGCGAACAGTGTCATCGTGATCCGCCGACTCATCCGCGAAGCCTGGCTGACCCACCGCTGGGATGCCCGGCCCCTCCGCTGCCCCTGAGCCTATTGGCGCATTTTCTTAGTTCCGCTCCGCCGGCCCGAGGCCGGTCGCCCTGCGGGGCCGGTGCCTGGTCCCATGGCCGCGGACTCCTTCGGGCGCCCCGGCTTTTACCTGCGCCATGCCGGCGCCTGTGATGCGATGGCCTCATCCCGGGTGTACAACAGGCGGCCCTGGGGCACCCGCCCCGGGGACTATGCGGCCTTCGCCGCCCGGGCCATCGGTTCCAGTGGTGGCCCGCTGCTCGCGGTGGTGGGGGAAGCTGTCGCTGCCATGGCGCTACTGCATGTCGCCGGTCGACGTGAGGCGGCCCGGGCGGGCACGAGTATGCTCATGCTCGACCTGGCTGCCGGAGCGGATCGCACTGCGAGTGCGGGGACATGCCCGCCCCCGCAGGGGGTTGGCGCAATGGGGCCACCCTGGGTCTGGGGCTGCTGCACTGGATCCCGCAGGTGGCGGCGGTGCTGTCAAAGCTGAGGGGCGGCTGGTGGATCAGGGGTCGATTTGGCTGGCTTCCCTGGACCGGGGCCCGGCCGGGTCCGACGCCTGCCTGAAGCTGCTGCGGGCCCATGGAGACATTGCCCGGGTCCGCACGGCGGGGGAGCTCGACGAGTTGGCGTTGGACGCCGGCATCGGCACCGTTTCGGTGCGCCATGCAGGATCCATGGCGCACTTGGCCATCTCGCGTGGGGAGCCCCGCCCGCCCTGTAGGATCAGGCCTCGGTTCCGCCGTCCACCCGCAGGATGACGCCGGTGATGAAGCTTGCCTGTTCCGAAAGCAGGAAGGCCGTTGCGTCGGCAATTTCCTCGGGACGGCCGAGTCGCTTCATGGGGATTTCCGCGGCGTAGCCGGCCTTGGCTTCGGGCGGCAGTGAGGCAAGAGCCGCCGTTTCGATGGCGCCGGGGGCCACGGCGTTGACGCGGATGCCCAGTGCCGCGTTTTCCTTGGCGACACTGCGGGTCAGTGAGACGACGCCGTGCTTCGCGGCACCGTACGGGGTGAGCTGCGGGGTGGCGCTGATGCCCGCCAGCGAGGCGATGTTGACGATGGATCCGTGGCCCTGGCCGACGAAGTGTGCAACCTGGGCCTGCAGGGAGAGGAACGTTCCGCGCAGGGTTACGTTGATGACGCGGTCCCACTCGGCCATGGTGATGTCCTGGACCGGCTTGGGCATGGCGCCGAGGCCGGCGTTGTTAACCGCCAGGTCCAGGCTGCCGAACGTCTCGACGGCGAAGGGGATCAGCGCCTGCACCTCGGCCTCGTCGGCCACGTTGGCGTGCTTGTAGGCGGCGCGCCCGCCGGCGGCCTCGATGAGAGCCACGGTTTCCTCGCCGGCGGTGTCGTTCACGTCGGAGACGACGATGGCGGCTCCGTCCGACGCCAGGCGCAGGGCGATGGCCCGGCCGATTCCTGCTCCGGCGGCGGTGACCAGGGCAACTTGGTTTTCAAACATCATGACGACACTCCTCTGAGAAAGAACTACTGTCCTTACGACAGTATATGCCTCTGCGTGCCCAGAGTGAAGGCACGGGGTTGTAGATAGTGGATTCCGGGTCGGCCGGCAACCCCGGCCGGCGGCCCGCGAGAGGCCGACGCATGCTGATGCCGTCCCAAAAATGCATTCTTGACCTGCGTTGATATGTAGGGCTTCGGGGTTCTGCCCGGATCGTCCAGAGATGCAGAGCCCTAGGTGATCGAGTTGCAGATCTCCTTGATCTGTTCGATGCAGGGCTCATTCTGCAGGCTGGTCGTATCACCGAGCGTTCCGCGCTCGAAGAGCTGGGTTAGCAGGCGGCGCATGATCTTGCCCGAGCGGGTCTTGGGCACATCGGGCACGAAAACGATCTCGCGCGGCTTGGCTATCGGGCCGATCTGCGTGGCCACATGCTCGCGCAGCGCGGCCGCCAGGTCCAGCTGCCGCTTTCGCGCCGCACCGGTGAGTCCGGTGCCGATCACCGAGGTGTCCAGCGGGACCACGAAGGCCGTTGCTGCATGACCGGTCTTCGCGTCGGTGGTCGGGCAGACCCCGGACTCGACCACGCCCGGGTGCGAGACCAGCGCGGATTCTATTTCGATGGTGGAGAGCCGGTGCCCGGAAATGTTGATCACGTCATCGGTTCGGCCCAGGATCCAGATGTCCCCGTCCGCGTCGAAACGTGCGCCGTCCCCGGCCAGGAACCAGCCCCGGTCCGCGTACTTCTCCCAATAGGAGGTGTAATAGCGTTCCGGGTTGCCCCAGATGGTGCGGGCCATGGCCGGCCCGGTGGCGGTGAGCACGATGTTGCCCTGGTGCTGGGGCCCCACCGAAATGGCCTCGTCGTCGACGATGTCAACGGCTACCCCGGGCAGTGCGCGGGTGCCGCACCCGGGCTTGTAGGTGTCCTCGTCCTGTCGCGGGGAGAGGATGGCGGCCCCGGTTTCGGATTGCCACCAGGTGTCGACCATTCCGATCCCCGCCGGTGTATTGCGGCCGACCTGTCTGCGCAGCCACTTCCAGGCCTCCGGGTTCACTGCCTCTCCCACCGTCCCGGCGAGCCGGATCGAGGAGAGGTCGTGGTGTTCAGGGACGCCGTCGGGGAACCAGCCCATGAGCGAGCGGACCAGCGTCGGGGCCGTGTAGTAGCTGGTGACTGCGTAGCGTTCGATGATCTCGAAGTGGCGGCCCGGGTGCGGGGCATTGGGCACCCCCTCGTAGATGACCTGGGTGACGCCATTGGATAGCGGACCGTAAATTTCATAGGTGTGCGCCGTGACCCAGGCCAGATCGGCGGTGCACCAGTGCACGTCATCGGCCCGGCGTGCCGGATCCGTGTTCGAGAACAGGAATTCGTGGCTCCAGGAGGCCTGCGTGAGGTAGCCGCCGGTGGTGTGAACCAGGCCCTTGGGCTGGCCCGTGGTGCCGGAGGTGTACATGATGAAAAGCGGAGTTTCGGCGTCGAAGGCCTGCGGCTCGTGGCGTGGCGATGCGGTATCCACCACCTCGTGCCACCATAGGTCCCGGCCCTCGGTCCAGGCGATGTCGCAGCCGGTGCGGCGCAGAACCAGCACGTGTTCGATGGCGTTGTCCCCGGAAACCGCGGCGTCCGCGTTGTCCTTCACCGGCACGGCAGTACCGCGGCGGTACTGCCCGTCCGTGGTGACCAGCAGCTTCGCCCCGGTGTCCTCGACCCGGAAGCGCAGTGCCTCGGCGGAGAAGCCGCCGAACACCAGCGAATGCACGGCGCCGATGCGAGCGCAGGCCAGGGTGATGACGATGGTTTCCACGAGCACCGGCAGGTAAACGACCACCCGGTCGCCCACCCCGATGCCCAGCTCCGTCAAAGCGTTGGCGGCCTTCGAAACCAGTGCCTGCAGGTCGGCATAGGTAATGGTGCGCATGTCCCCGGGTTCACCCTCGAAGTGCAGAGCGACCTTGTCCCCATTGCCAGCCGCGACGTGCCGGTCGGCGCAATTCACCGCGGCGTTCAACTTCCCGCCCTCGAACCAGCGCAATTCGGGGCCGCGTCGAGAGGGAACGTCGACCGGGGTGCTCGAATGCGTGGTGTGCCAGGGCTCGGCCCAGTCCAGGCGGCCGGCGGCGGCGTCCCAGAAGGCAAGCCGTTCGGCCTCGCTGGCATCGGGGCACGGCAGGTGCCGGGTGTTTTCGGCAGCGGAAAGGGCAGGTGTGTTCATGGCGGATCTCCATCGGTCCTGGCTGTAGCACCGGCCCCGGTCAGGGTGGTTGCTGCGGCGTCGTAGAGCCAGATCTCTCGGCCGCTCGGGATGGTTGCCGGCAGGATGCTGATCCGGCGGCTTTATGGCGTGCTCCCTCCGGTCCGAGGCATGAGCCGCGGACCGGGTGTCTTCCGGTGTTCGGTTCGGAAGGCGTGGAAGCCGGGGGTATTACCTGACGAGGTTCAGGTTGAAGACGAACCTCGGCAGCTGGCCGCGGTTGAAGTCTGCCTGCGCGCTGGAGGCGGCCATGATGTGGAAGACGAACAAGACAAGGCCCGCTAGGAAGAACAGGAAGCCCAGGTACGGAATGAACATGCCACCCGCGCAGATGACGCGCACCAAGGAGAAGTTCAGGTTCTGCCGGTGGTACTCGTCCGCCAGCTGGTTCTTGCCCTTCTCCGTGACATAAAAAATCAGTGCCGGAATCCAGGAGAAGAAGACGGAGAGCCAGAAGTTGAGCTGGACTGTGCCGGCTGCCGCGTGATGTGACGCCTGGGGGCTGTAGGGCTGCTGACCCTGCGGCAGATACTGCTGAGGGTAGCCCTGCTGACCCTGCGGCGGGTATTGCTGAGGGTAGCTCTGCGGGGGGTACTGCTGGGGTGGGTATCCCTGCTGACCCTGCGGCGGGTATAGCGGATTGACCGGAGCCGCCGGCTCGGACGGCGCAACGGGTTCCGGGACGGACGGCTGCGCGGATGCCCGAGGCCAGCTGCCGTCCCGAGGCGTCTCGGCATTTGGTTCTTCGCTCATGTTTGTCCTCCCATGACGCTTTGCTGATTGCTCCGGGCCATCACCGAAGCAGGTGTTGAGCCCAATCTACCGCCGATTTCCGGTGGCGTCGGTTATATTTCAGGCCCAACGGGCCACTGCCTTGGACTCCAGCAGGCCAAGCAGTGCATCGGTCAGTTTTCCAATGACCGCCAGCAGCACGATGGCCAGCAATAACCGGTCGGTGCGCCCGTTGTTCTGCGAATCGGTCAGCAGGAATCCCAACCCCATGGAGGAAGCGATCAACTCGGCCGCGACAAGGAACAGCCACGCCTGGGCCAAGGCCAGGCGCAGACCGGAGAAAATGGCGGGAACCACGGCGGGCAGCTGGACGGTGATCAGCAACCGCAGGCCGGAAAGCCCGAACGCGCGGGCCGCCTCGACCAGGTTCCTGTCTACATGGCGCAGGGCCAGGTAGACGGTGGTGAATACCGGGAAGAAGGCGCCGATGGCAATCAGCGTGATCTTCGAATCCTCCCCGATCTTCAGCCACAGGATCAGCAAGGGCACCCAGGCGAGTGACGGAACGGCGCGGAAGGCGCCGATGCTGGGGCCCAGTAGCGCATCTGCCAAGCGGGAGAGCCCGACCAGGGCGCCGGTCGCCAGCCCGAGTGCCGCACCGATGGCAAAGCCGATCAACACGCGCTGGGTGGAGATGCCGATGTGCTTTCCCAGCTCGCCGCGTTCAACCAGCTCGGTTCCGGCGGCCAGCACGGAAAGCGGCGAGGGCAGCAGGTTCGCCGACACCCAGCCCAGCGTGCTGGAAGCCTGCCAGATGACCAGCAGCAGCACCGGCACCACGGCGCCGAGCAGCCGCTTTCGCCCGGTCCCGCTGGCGCGGGGGCCGAGGCCCGGGGCGAGAGTAGTTCCCGGCCCGGCAATGGCCTCCTGGGCGACCGTGGTGCGGCTGGCTCCCAGCAGGCTCATCAGGAACCCTTGACCGCTGAGGCGTCGGCCTTCTTGGCGAAGCTGTCATCGATCAGAGAGTCCAATGCCTCGTCGACGTTCTTCTGCTGCGACACGTCGCCGGATTCGACGAAGATCGGGCCGACCTTGGCCAGCACCTTGCGCTGGGCCTCGCCCGGGACGCCGCTCACATCCAGGTTGGAGCGTTCGATGATGACCTTCTCGGCGACGCCCTGGTCGAGCCCGGCAACCCCGGCCAGGATGCCGGCGGTTTCCTTCTGGTGACCGGCGGCCCAGCCGCGGGCCTTTTCATACGTGTCGACGACGACCTGCGCGACCTCGGGGGATTTGGCCAGGAAGCCCTCGGTGGCGTTCAGGAAGCCGTAGGTGTTGAAGTCCAGCTTGCGGTAGAGGAGCGTGGCGCCCTTCTGCTCGGCGCCGGCCATGATCGGATCGAGTCCGCTCCAGGCGTCGACCGACCCGTTTTCCAAGGCGGTGCGCCCGTCGGCGTGCTGCAGGTTCTGCACCGTGACGTCCTTCGGGGACAGGCCCTCGGCCTCCAGTGCCTGGAGCAGGAAGAAGTAGGGGTCGGTGCCCTTGGTGGCGGCGATCTGCTTGCCCTTCAGGTCCGCAACGGAGGTGATCGGCGAATCCTTCGCCACGACCAGGGCGGCCCACTCGGGCTGCGAGAACACCGAGATGGTCTTGATCGGGGAGCCGTTGGAGCGGGCCAGCAGGGCGGCAGAGCCGGCGGTGGATCCCACGTCGATGGCGCCGGCCTTCAGTGCCTCGTTTGCCTTGTTCGAGCCGGCCGACTGGACCCAGTTCACCGTGATGCCCTGTTCCTTCAGTGAATCCTCGAGCCAGCCCTTTTCCTTGATGACCAGGCTCAGCGGGTTGTAGGTGGCGAAGTCGATGTTCAGCGTCTTGGTGGCACCAGCGGCGGGCTGGCCGGAGCCTTCCCCGGCACAGCCAGTGAGCAGTGCGGCGCTGGCGCCGAGGGCCGCTGCGGCCAGAAGCGTGCGGCGGGAGAAGAACGAGTGGTTCATGTTTTTTCCTTTGGGAATGGGCAGGCGCCGGAAGCCTGCTGGGCAGGGTAGGGGCAAGGGGGAGTCGCGGATGAGGGGGGGGCGCCCGGCGGTAGTGCCGGGCGCGAGAAGGGTGTGCCGCTAGTGGCGGTGGGAATCGACGCCGAGGCTCTGCAGCAGCGTGGAACGCATTCGTGCCAGCCCGGTGTCGGAGCGGTCGCGCGGCCTGGTGCCGGGGACCTCGAGCACCTGGGAGATGGTGGCTGCCGAATCGCCGTCGGTGCGGCCCAGAACCAGGATGCGGTCGGCCAGTTGCAGCGCCTCGTCCACGTCGTGGGTGACCAGCAGGACGGTGGCCGGGTAACTGCGGTGGACCTCGATGAGCAGGTCCTGCATTTTCAGCCGGGTCAGTGCATCAAGCGCGCCGAAGGGTTCGTCGAGCAGCAGGACACCGGGGCGGCGGGCCAGCGCCCGGGCCAGTGACGTGCGCTGGGCCATGCCGCCGGAGATTTCGCGGGGGCGCAGTGCCGCATGGGCGTCGAGCTCGACCAATTCCAGCAGATCGGCCACGCGGGCTCCCGCTTCGGCCTTGCCGGTTCCGCGGGGCAGTCCCAATGCGACGTTCTTGGCGATACTCTGCCAGGGCAGCAGGCGCGGTTCCTGGAACGCCACGGCGCAGCGTCCGTCGATACCGGAGACGGGTGTGCCGTTGATCAGCACGGACCCGGTGCTGGGGGAATCGAGTCCGGAGACGGCGCGCAGCAGGGTGGACTTGCCGCAGCCGCTCGGGCCCAGGATGGCTAGGATCTCCCCGGGTACCACCTCGAAGTCGACGTTGCGCAGTACCGTGCGCGCCGCCGGGCCGGTGCCGAAGCTACGGGACACGCCGCGGAAGGCAACGCCCAGTGCGGTGCTCGCCGCGGGGGCCGAGCTCGTGGCAGTCGAGTGCTCAAGTAGTGCTGTCATGGTTGACTCCATCGGTCCTGGCGGTAGCACCGGTCCCCCGAGGGGGTGGTTGCTGCGGCGTCATAGAGCCAGATCTCTCGGCCGCTCGGGATGGTATGCCTCAACTAAAGGGCATGCGGGGCGTCTGCGGCAAATCCGGAGCCTTGTCGCGAAATATTCGACGTAACACTTCCGTGTCGAACCTGCGTCGAATAATTCGTTTCAGCACCGCAAAAGGGTGTCGATTTATTCGATGCTCTTATCCGCTTCCCAGCAAAGCAAAAGGGGCACCGCACCCTGTGCTGACACTGGGTGCGGTGCCCCTTGGGGGGCCGGGCTAGGGCCCGCTAGCCGTTATTGGCGGCCCGGGGTGCTCCGATGCCCTGCTTGATCTGGTATGGTCCCGATGCCGACGGCCGGACATCGAAGTCGAACATCGCCGTGGGCAGGTACACCGTCGAACAGGAGTTCGGGATGTCAACGACACCCGAGAGCCGGCCCTCGATCGGTGCCGCACCCAACAGCAGGTAGGCCTGCTCCGGGGCGTAGCCGAACTTCACCAGGTAGTCGATGGCATGCAGGCACGCGCGCTGGTAGGACAGGTGCGAGTCCAGGTAGCGCTGTTCCCCGTCGAGCGTCACCGAGGTGCCGGAGAACGCCAGCCACTCGCTGAACTGCGGTTCCACCCGACCCGGCATGAAGATCGCGTTCTCGCTGACGCCATAGGTGTCCATGCCGCCCTTGATGATGTCAACGCGCAGGTCGATGAACCCGCCCATCTCGATCGCGCCACAGAAGGTGATCTCACCGTCGCCCTGCGAGAAGTGCAGGTCTCCGACCGACAGGTTCGCCCCGTCGACGAACACCGGGTAGAAGATGCGCGAGCCCTTGGACAGGTTCTTGATGTCCTGGTTGCCGCCGTTCTCCCGCGGCGGAGCGGTCCGTGCAGCCTCCGACCCGACGCGGCCCCACTGGTCGCGGTCCAGCCCGCCAAGTACCGCGTGCTCCGCCTCCGGCGGCAGCGCCAACGGGGGCATGCGATGCGGATCGGTGGCAATCAAGTCACCCTCGCGCTTGTTCCACTTCGCCAGCAGCTCCGCCGAGGGTGCGGTGCCCATCAAACCCGGGTGGATGAGGCCCTCGAACCTGACCTCCGGCACGTGCCGCGAGGTCGCGACCTGCCCGGTGAAGTCCCAGATGGCCTTGTAGGCGTCGGGGAACTGGTCGACCAGGAAGCTGCCACCGTTGTTCTTGGAGAAGATGCCGGTGTAGCCCCACCCCTGCCCGGCCAGCGGACCCGAATCCTCTTGCGGGATCGGACCCACATCGAGGATGTCCACTACCAGCAGGTCACCGGGCTTGGCGCCCTCGACGCGGAACGGTCCGGAGAGCTTGTGGACCGTCAGCAGCGGGGCGTCGAGGATGTCCTGGGCGGAGTCGTCGTTGACGATGGCCCCGTCAAACCATTCCCGGCAGTCGACGCGGAACGAATCGCCGGGTTTGACGGTGGCCACCGGCGGGATCTCCGGGTGCCACCGGTTGTGTCCGAGCTTCTCCTGGTCTTCGAACTTCTTGCCTGAATCGAGCGGAAAAAGTACTTCTGGCATGGTATTTCTCCTTAAGTGAACTCGTACTGGTTTTTGTTCTTCGGGCCCTAGGGCCGCGGAAGTTTCTGATGCAGCGGATTGGAGGTGTACCGGGCGGGTGCCTTCATGCCGCTGGAGGGGAGCCTGTTCGAGACCACCTCGGGTTCGTGGGCGCTGCGCTTGGTCGAATCGATCAGCTTGAACTCCGCAGAACCCGCGATCGACAGCTTCGGCGCGCTGATCCTGCGTCTGGACTGCTGCCCGCAGTCGGGACAGTCCAGCGACCCGGGGGCCTGGCTCATCGAAAAGGACGCTTCGAATGCTGTGCCTTCGGGGCAGCGGAATTCGTACAACGGCATGGAGGGCACTCCTGATGTGGGCGCGGACAAATGGTGGAAGGAAACTCGAATGGGTCGAAAGACTGAACGCCCGGTCAGCCGGCCTGGGTCATCGCTGCGGGAGCCGGCGCGTTAAGCGCCGCACGCCGACCCATGACGAAGGCGAAGATCAGGGCCAGCAGGCTCGCGGCGGCCATCCACAAGGCATTGGCCGTGGTGGATTTGAACGCGCCGGAGATCAACAGCAATGCCGGAATCGTGGCGGTGATGTGGGCGACTATCAGGGTGAACCAGCCGGTGGTGATGGCCAGGCTTTCCATATTCAAGCCCAGCAGCAGGAAGAACATGAACCAGAGAACCGCCCAGGTGTACCACATCACGGCGGAAACGGGGTCATCAAAGTGCACCAGCAGGACGCTGCCGATCACTATGGCGCAGACTGCCACGAACAGCGAGAACCAGCCCAGGCCTTCGCCGGGAAGTGAGCACAGCTGATTGAGGCCCACGTACAGGTAGGTGAAGCCAAAGAGGTAAAGCCCCGCTGCGCCAAAGATAATGGCCGGGTCTCCGTTGGCTTGGGAAATGATGATGGTGGGGAAGACCGTCTGCATGGCACCGACGAACAGGTTCATGATCGCGGCTGATTTTCCGGGAACCTTCCCGATGAGCATGAGGCCGTTGATGAAGAGAACGGCGCCAACGTATAGCAATCCGACATTACTCAAGTGAACATCCTTCAAACGCTTATATGGGTTGAGGGGTGGTGCGCCGGCGGACAAGGGAAGATGTCTCTGACCGGATCAATCACTGGCTTCCCATCAAGCTATCCTCAACACTCGGAGAACGTCAATGGGTGCGCGGGAAACGAAAACGACGAAAAAAGACGCGGGACATTCGCCATCGACAGGCCTAAGCGTGTAGACAGGTGTCATTACCATCCAGAGCGGCCGAGAGATCTGGCTCGATGACGCCGCAGCAACCCCAGCCCATTCAATGGGCGGAAGGTGCTCACGCCAGACCGATGGAGAGTGGACCATGGCCCTGGCGCCTGAAACAGTACGTGTACCAGCCGAAATCAATCTCGGGACCTTCGGAGCAGTGGACCTGGACGACCTTGGCGATGCGGTTCCGGCGCGGCACCTGATTAAACTCACCCCGGGCGTTCCCACCGGTTCGCATTACGACGAACTGGCGGCGATCTTCCGCCCGGTCTTCGCCCGCATTGCCGAAGGGGCGCGGGAGCGAGACTCTACCCGGACCCTTCCCTTCGAACAGGTGGGATGGCTGAACAAGGCCCGTTTCGGAGCACTGCGGGTTCCGGCCTCCCGGGGTGGCCACGGCGCCTCGCTGTCCGATGCGTTCCGGCTGCTGATTGAATTGGCCGATGCGGATTCGCAGGTCGCCCACCTGTGGCGCTCGCATATCGGCTTCGCCGAAACGGTGCTGCTGCTGCCCGACGACGAGCTGCGGGATACGTGGTTCGGGCGTTTCGCCGACGGACACATCGTCGGCAATGCCTACACCGAACGCGGCGGAAACACGCTGGGGACCCTCTCAACGAGGCTGGTTTCAGCCGGCGGCCGCTGGCGGGTCACCGGTGAGAAGTACTACTGCACCGGCACCATCTACGCCGATTGGGTGGCGGTTGCGGCCTCCCGCGAGGATGTCCCGGGCCGGCACATCGCCGTAGTGTCGACCCAACATTCCGGGGTGCGGATTTACGATGACTGGGATGGCTTCGGCCAGCAGCTCACCGGCACCGGGACCACGTCCTTCGATGCCGTTCCGGTGGACTCGCTGCTGCCGCAGGACGCAGACGGGGCCCACCCCGAATCCGCGATCTACCAGTTGGTGCTGCTTGCCGTGCAGGCCGGCATCACCCGGGCGGTGCTGCGCGATGCCCGCGAGCAGGTGCAGGTGCGCACCCGCTCCTTCAGCACCGGAAGCGGTGTGGTGCCGCGGCACGATGCCCAGGTGCTGCAGCTCATCGGTGAGATATCTGCCTCCGCTTTCGCCGTGGACGCCACGGTGCTGGCCGCCGTGGCCGAACTCGAATCGGTGCTCGCGGACGAGGCGCTGAACGCGGCCGAGCGTTTTGCCGTCGCCGAGCTCTCGGCCAACCGCGCCCAGACGGCGATCCAGCCGCTGGTCCTGGGCGCCGCATCGAAGCTTTTTGACGGGTTGGGGGCATCGGCCACATCAAGCGCCTGCAACCTGGACCGGCACTGGCGCAATGCCCGAACCGTGGCGACGCACAACCCGGCCATCTACAAGGCGCGCATCGTCGGGGACTACGAGGTCAACGGCACGGCTCCACGCAAGCTGAATTCGGTCGGCAATGCCGGCGCCCGCCACACTTCCACCCGGTTCTGAGCGGGCTCAACCCACCGCACCCACCATCCACCTCGCCATCGGCCCCGCACATCGCGCACGGCGGTCGATCCGCCCAGCCCGGGAATCATTGCCGGGAGCGGAAACCAAAGGAGAACCATGAGCAATTCACCGGCACGCCGACATATCCGCTTCAACGCCTTCGACATGAACTGCGTCGGCCACCAGTCACCCGGGCTGTGGCGCCACCCGCAAGACCGCTCGGCAGACTACACCGACTTGCATTACTGGGCCGACCTGGCCCAGACCCTTGAACGTGGACTGTTCGACGGGATCTTCATCGCCGACGTGCTGGGCAGCTACGACGTGTATGGCGGATCAGCCGCGGCAGCGCTGCGCCAGGGCACCCAGACCCCGGTCAACGATCCCTTCTTGCTGGTCTCCGCGATGGCCCTGGTCACCGAGAACCTGGGCTTCGGGGTCACCGCCGGGACCGCGTATGAGCACCCGTACCCGTTTGCCCGCCGGTTGGCGACACTTGACCATCTGACCCGCGGCCGGGTGGGCTGGAACGTCGTCACCGGGTACCTGCCCTCGGCGGCGCGCAATATGGGCAACGACGACCTGCTCGAGCACGATGAACGCTACGACCACGCGGATGAGTACCTCGAAGTCGTCTACAAGCTGCTTGAGGGCTCGTGGGAAGACGATGCGGTGGTGCGCGACGCGGCCACCGGAGTGTTCACCAACCCGGAAAAGGTCCACCCGATCAACCACGAAGGCAGGTATTTCAAGGTTCCCGGCATCGCCATCACCGAACCCAGCCCACAGCGCACCCCGGTGATCTACCAGGCAGGGGCATCCATGCGAGGCATTGCCTTTGCCGCCGGAAACGCCGAGGCAGTGTTCGTCGGAGCCCCGACCAAGGAAATCCTGAAGTCGACGGTGGCTAGGATCCGCGATGCGGTGCAGGCGACGGGCCGGGACCGTCACGACGTGCGCATCTACACGATGCTCACCATCATTACCGACGCGACCAGCGAATTAGCTGCGGCCAAGCACGAGGAATACCAGTCCTACGCTTCGGAGGAGGGCGCACTGGTGCTGCTCTCGGGCTGGCTGGGCATCGACCTGTCGGCCTACGGCCTGGACGACGAGATCGGTGATGTCGAATCAAACGCGATCAAGTCCGCCGTCGAGTCGTTCAGCAAGCTGCGCAGCGACGATGGAACCCCCTGGACGGTGCGGGACATCGCGGCGTGGGCGGGCATTGGCGGCATGGGACCGCGTGTTGTCGGTTCCGGGGCAGAGGTAGCGCGGGAACTCATCGCCTGGGTGGATGAGACCGATGTCGATGGCTTCAACCTGGCCTATGCCGTGACCCCGGGCAGCTTCGAGGACGTCGTTGAATTCGTGATCCCCGAGCTCCAGGCCTGCGGCGCGTACCCCACCGAATATGCCCCGGGCACGCTGCGCAACAAGTTGTTCGGACGCGGCGATAAGCTGCCCGAAACCCACCGCGGTGCGGCATTTACGACACGGAACCGGCTCGCCTCCCGGTAGCGTTCCGGGGCGCCGCCCGAACGGCTCCGGAGCTGTACCGTTGGGTCATGGACAACCACCTGCCCGGCGGCCACCTCAACGACCGGGAAACCATCAGCCGGCTGCTGACCACGCCCGCACGCTGGGCCGTGGTCGGCCTGTCGAATAACCCGCACCGGGTGGCCATCGGCGTCGCCTCCTTCCTGCAGCAATCACTGGGCATGAGCATCATCCCGGTGTCGCTCAAGGGCGATGACGTCCACGGGGAAAAGGGTTACCGGAAGCTCGCCGATGTCCCCGGACAGATCGACGTGGTCGACTGCTTTGTGAACTCGCAGAAGGTCGGCGCCGTGGTCGACGAGGCAATTGCCGTCGGTGCGCGCGCCGTCTGGCTGCAGTTGGGCGTCGTGGACGAGGCTGCAGCGGCTCGTGCCAAGGCAGCCGGGCTCGAGGTGGTCATGGACACCTGCCCGATGATCGAATACCCGCTCCTCTGACCGTATTTACCCCCTCCACCAGGGTCATCTGAAAAACCACACGTGCTAAACGTGCAACGAAGTTCATGCGTACGCTAGCCACGGCAATCAAAACAAGTTTGGCTCTCCTGACGTAAATGTGGGTGGTGTCATTTCTGGTATGGGAGCCGGGTGGTGACCGGTCCGCAGGCGAGCATGATCAGTGCCAGCGTGGCCTCCGGTGAATGGAACCCGTAGGAGCGTCTGGTCATGGTTCTGATCTTGTTGTTCAGGCCCTCATGCTTGCCATTGCTGATTCCTCGCGTCACCGCCTGGTAAATGCCTTCCATATGTCCGCGCAAGGTCGCTGCGGCCTTCCTGAACGGAGCCAGGGCGCTGGTGGTCGCGGCGTCGCACCAGGCGCTGATCATGCCCATGACGTCTTGGGTTTCAAGGTCCCCGGCGAAGACCTCCCGCAAGGACTCCTTGAGCAGGTATGCCTCCCAAAGTTCCCCTCCGTCCTGCTCCATTTGCTTCAGGGTCGCGCCCTGCTTTTCGGTGAGGTCCCCGGGATTTTTCAGCAGGGCCCAGCGGTTGCCCTTGTATTTTTTGGCGAAGGCCTTATCCGGTAGTTCACGGGCCTTTTGCCAGAAGGCACGACGGACGGCTTCCAGGGCGTTGGTGGCCAGCTGGACGCAGTGGAACGGATCGATGCAGATGGCGGCCTGCGGCGCATTCTTCTTCACGGATTTGATGAATGCCGCTCCCATGTCCATGCTGACCGCCTTGATGTCTTGGGTGTTTTCGGGGCCGATTTCCGTGAAGAACTGATCCAGGGTGGCGGCGTTCTTCCCGGCTGCTCCCCAAAGGATGGTGGAGGTTTCGTGGTCCGAAACCAGGGTGAGGTAGTTGTGGTGCTTTTTCCAGGAGATCTCGTCCACGCCCAGGTGCACCAGATTCTCAAAGCGTGTGTCGTCGAGTTGTTCCTCCACGACGCGTTCACAGATGGCTCCGACGGTGCGCCAGGCGATCCTGGTGAAGGCGGAAACGCTGGTCTTGTCCGCCCGGGTGACCAGCCAGGCGACGAGGTCCTCGAAGTCTCGGGTGAACCTCGCATTGGAGCGGGCGAAAGGCACGGCCTGGACCACGACTCCGTGTTCGGGGCAACGCAGCCGCCGGCGCAGCATTTTCAGGACCAGGGGGCTGCCGCCCAGATCCAGGTGCCTCCACCTGGATTCGGCCCACCGGGTGTCGTATCCGACCGTGGTGGCAAAGGGGCAGTGCGGGCAGGAGAGCTTCTTCCGGGCGGTGAGTTTCACCGTGGCGATGACCGCGCCATGACCATCGAATTCGACGTTGGTGATACTGGTGCCGCTGAATTTGAGGGCGCGATTGAGTAGAGTGGTAGCTCGCATGGGTAACTCCGGTTAAGTCTGATAGTTGAGGAACTTACAAACTTACCGGGTTGCCCATGCTTTCTCGTTTACCACGTTTTCCCTGACCCACATTTACGTCAGGAGAGCCACAAGTTTTGGGTGCTGGGGGGACCAAAGGAATATTGGCGATGCACGAACTGGGGGTTCACGCGTCGCGATCGGGCTGGATGGCAACCGGCCCGGTCACGGTGTTGGTTTTCAGCTGTGGTCCTCACCGCCCAGGCAGGCCGGCGATGAAACCGCGAACCAGGGCCCGACCGGCGACATCGCCGGGGCCGGGTCCACCCAGGGGCAGGCGGCATTGCAGGCCCAGGCGTCCCCGCGGGCTCTGGACCGGGACAAGGCCACGGAAGTGGAAGCCGTCAAGCCGGAAGCCAGCGGCGGCTATTCACTGCGGGTGACGCCCAGTCCGGCAAGCGGTACGACCCGCTGGCCCGGGGTGCCGATCGCCTGCACCACCACTGTTGCAAACACCGGTGGGCACACGCTGACGGGGATGGCGATCACAGCCCAGCCCGCCGGGTGGTAGCACCGGCGGCCCTCGAGCAGGACAGTGCGGAGCTCTCGGGTGGCACCTCGGACCCCGTCGGCAGCGCGCTGACCTGGACCGCCGGGGACCTGGCCGCTGGCGAAAGCCGGACCCTGAGCTACGCGGCCACCATTAACGATGGCGCCGCCGACCTGCTCCTGGTGAACGCCGTCACGAGAACCGGGAACGTCCCGGAGATACGCACCGAACACCACACCGCGGAATGCCATGGGGTCACCGATCCGGGATCCGCGGGCTGTGGTCATCGCGGCGGAAGAGTCGACGGCTGAGCTGCTGGTCGAGGAACCCGCGGTGGCATTGCCGGGTGCCGAACCGGTCCTCGTCCCGGCCTCCACATCGCAGGACGAGGCCGTCACTTCCCGGCAGAACGGTTCGTAGCCGGTACCTCTAGACTAGGGACGTGGACTACGAAGGATTGCGTGCGCTCTGCCTCTCGATGCCCGGCGCCTTCGAGGATTTTCCCTTCGGCCCGGAATCGGCAGTCTACAAGGTCCGCGGTCGTGCCGACGGACCGGCGAAGATGTTTGCCCTGCTCATGCAGGGCAACGAGGGCACCCGCATCAATCTCAAATGCGAACCTGTGCTCGCCGAACAGCTGCGTGCCGCCCACCCTGAGATCACCCCCGGCTACCACATGAGCAAAAAACACTGGAATACGGTGTCCGCGAACGGGGACCTGGATCGGGGCATGATCCACGACCTCGTCCAGGACTCCTGGGACCTCGTCGTCGATTCGCTGCCGGTGCCCGAACGCACGGCGCTGGGGTGGAAGCGGCTGGCGGGGCGTGGGTAGGCTGGAACCCATGTACTTCATCGTCGTGAAATTCCAGACCAAGCCCGAGCACACCGACACCTTCATGGAGCGGGTCGCCGACTTCACCGCGGCCACCCGCGCGGAGCCCGGAAACCTCTGGTTCGACTGGTCCCGCAGCATCGAAGACCCGGCCGAATTCGTGCTCGTCGAGGCCTTCGCCGATGACGAAGCGGCCGGATCCCATGTGAACTCGGAGCATTTCAAGGCCGGACTCGAATCAATGCGCCCGGCGCTGCTCGCCACCCCGAAGATCGTCTCGCGCAAGGTCGAGGGCGATAGCTGGGGCGACATGGGCGAACTGCAGATCGGCTAGTGCCCCCGATGCTTGACGTGCTCCGCGGAAAACTGCATACCACGTTCTCCACCCAGGGAAGCCACGGTCCGGTCTGGGAACGTGAGCTCGATGCCGGCGATGACGCCGGCTACTTCGCCCACGATTCCCCGGTCTGGGTAGTTCACGGCGGGATGAGCCCAATGGCGGCGGGCATCCGCGCGCTGCTCACCCAGGCCCTGCACCCCGGGGCCCTGGCTGGCATCGCCGAGCACTCTAACTACCAAAGCGATCCGCTGGCCCGGCTCGCCGGCACCATCCGCTGGATCTACACGCTCACCTACGGCGACACTAGGGCGGCGAATCGGGCCTGCGCCTGGGTGCAACGGCTCCACGTCCCGGTGACCGGCAGCTACACCTCCGGTTCGGGAGAGCAGCTGCAGTACTCGGCGAATGACCCGGGCCTGTCTGCATGGGTACACATCGCCTTTGCCGACGCGTTCTTGCGCGCCCATGAGATCTTTTCCGGCCCCGTCCCGCAGGGAGCCGATGCCTATGTTGCCCAATGGGCGAAGGCAGGCGAGCTGATGGGCGTTCTCGATCCGCCCCGCAGCGACGCCGAACTGCGCGCCGCCATCGCCGGGTACGAGTCCCGCGGCGAACTGGTCGGAGGGCCCCGTGTCGCTGAAGTCGTTTCGTTCCTGAAAAACCCGCCGCTTGATCCGATGATCCTGCCCGGCTACAAGCTGCTCTTCACAGCGGTGGTCGACACGTTGCCCGAAAGCCACCGCCGGCTGCTTGGCCTGGAACGCTCACGCCTGGGCCCGATCCCGCTGCCGAGCACCCTGGGCGGGAAGGCGGCGC
Organism: Paeniglutamicibacter cryotolerans; assembly: GCF_014190875.1. Taxonomy (NCBI): domain Bacteria; kingdom Bacillati; phylum Actinomycetota; class Actinomycetes; order Micrococcales; family Micrococcaceae; genus Paeniglutamicibacter; species Paeniglutamicibacter cryotolerans. Next base: position 1,389,544 of record NZ_JACHVS010000001.1, read on the forward strand.
TTGGCCTGGCCGGCATCACTCTCGCGAAAAAAGGCCCCGCTGAACTTGCCGCCCGCCGCCGCCTCTTCCGGCTCGGGGTGCTCAACGACCTGAGCTATCCGGGCCCCGGCCTGCTGACGCGCGTACCGGTGCCGCCGGGCTACCGCCTGATGACCCTGCGTGAACCGGTCGGCCACGGTCCCGCCGCCTTCGCCGCGCTCTTGGAGGGCATCATGAGCTGGGGCCTGCACGAACGCTCCGGGCTGCGCGTGCGCGCCGATGTCCCGCGCGTTGCCCTCGGCAGCCGCGTCGAACTGGGTTTCGGCACGGGCCCGGCGCGGATCACGGCACCCTGCCGCGTCGTGCGGCTCATCGACGAACCGACCCGCGCCGGCTTCGTCTACGGGACGCTGGCCGGACACCCCGAAAGGGGGGAGGAGTCCTTCGCCGCAGTGCTGGATGACGATGGCACCGTTTACCTGGAACTGCGCGCTGTCTCGCGGCACTCGAACTGGTTCTACCGGCTCGGCGCACCGGTCACCGAGTCTGCCCAGGCGCTCGCCACCCGGCGTTACGTCGCGGCTGCCCGGGACCTGGCGCGGCAATAAGGCGACCCCGGCGCCATCTTGGCACGGCCCGATTCCCTTGTCCCAACAGGTGAATATGGGTTATCCACAGGACTTGTGGACAGTTGACCCGAGTTACCCACAGTCTCTGTGGATAACCGGTGCTCGTTATCCACAGAGACTGTGGGTAACTTCGCTTCCGGTTATCCACAACGGCAGGGGATACCTTCCCTGCCGGCGCCGGATGCGCCATCGTGGAGACATGTCCAGCACCGGAATCGACCAAGCACTGACGGCATTCTGCCGCGCGCTCGCCCCGGCCGGGGATGACGTGGATGACGTGCGCCTGCTGTTGGGCCTGCAGGAATCGGCCCGCATCGTGGCAGCCCGGTTGGTCCCCCGGATCAGCACCCCGGTCCGTGCCGCAGCGCTGGTCCGCACCGCCGAACGCGCCCACCGCGACGCCGGGCACCTCCAATTCCAGGCCGCCGCCGTGGCCGCGCGTTGCCACATCGAGCACCTCACCGCCACTGAGCTCGACGGCATCGCAACGCTCTTCGCCGACACCGGGGAGTTCATCAGTGGCGGCATCCACCTGCCCGACGAACCGGACGCCGCACCGGCCGGCCGCCCGCCCTACGCCGATGCCGGCGCATTCCTGCAGGATCAGCTGAACCTGAGCCCCTTTGCCGCGGCGAACCGGATCGAGGCCGCGGGAAACCTAATTCCCCCGCCGGACCTGCGGGCCCTGCGAGATCCTCCGATAGGCGCCGGCCGTGATAAGGCCACCGGCGCCGCCTATACTGATTCAACTGCGGTTCAGGCTGTCGCGCCGGCCCGCTATCCGCTGCTGGCCCGCCTGCTGGAGGAGGGAAAGGCCGACCCGCGCGAGGTGGCCGCCGCCGCACGGAAACTTGGACAACTGCGCCCCGACATCGAACGACAGCCCGACCCGGCCGGCACCTTGGCCGACTTCGAGGCCCGCATTGCCTTTTTGTTGGCCGATACACATGCCGGGACGACCACCAAGCTGTTGCGGACCCTCGAGGCTGAACTCGCCACGAAGCCGGTGGAACCCGATGATGCGGCAAAGCGGGCCCGCTGCGGACTGACCTACCAGGGCATGAAATTTGGCCTGCACTACTACCAGCTGGTCTGCGACGGTGTCGACTCCGAGTACCTGCGCGGGTACTTCGACGCGCTGGACAACCCGCTGAGCAGTGCCGGACGGTCCCCGCGCCGGCCCCGTACCGAAGGCGCCGGCACCGCCCCGGGTCAGCCCCAGCGGGTGAGCACCGGCCCGGACGCCTCGCTACCGGGCAGGTTGCCGCAGGACGGAGCCGAGGACCCCGAGAGCGCCGGGTCCTTGGCTGCGGAGCCGGAACCGATCCCGGACTGGGCGATCGACCCGGCCACTCCGGCCGACCTGCGCCCCATTGCCGACTTCGCCGGAGACCCGCCGGCATCGGCAGCCGACTGGTGGCAGCCCGCCCCGACGCGCCCGGCCCAACGCCTTGCTGCGCTGCTGGAGGCCATGCGCCGGGCCGGCCGCCCCGAGATCGACCCCGGATCCGGTCCGGTGCTTCCCGCGGTGGAGATCCTCCTGCACATCGATTACGACTCGCTGCGCGGCCACATGGACCGGGCGGGAATCACGGCCCATGGCACGTTGCTCTCTGCCGAAACCCTTCGCCGGCTGGCTTGCAACTCGAACATCCTGCCGATCCAGTTCAGCGGGGACGGCGCGGTGCTCGACATCGGACGGAGCAAACGACGGTTCCCCGGCCACATGGTCCGCGCCATCGCAGCACGGGATGGTGGCTGTTGCTACCCGGGATGCACGATGGCGGCGGTGCGAACCGAAATCCACCACGTCATCTCGTGGCTGGATGGAGGGGTGACCAGCGTGGCAAACGGCTGTTGCCTCTGCGTCAACCACCATCACTCGCTGCATGCGGGGCGTTTCGCGATGGTGGTGCTCAAAGCGGTACCGCATGTGCTGCTTCCCCGGGACCTGGATCCCCCGCAGCTGCCGCGGCGCAATACCTATTGGCATCCGGACCGGCGTGCTGCCCGGCCCGCCGGATGAGGGGGACGGGTTACCGGCAGCTGTCCACCGGTTCCTTGCCGGCAAGCCGGTCGCCCGCCCATGCGACCAGGTCGCCGATCAGCGGCGAGTCGGCCTCCACCAGCGGCATATGCTCACGCCCCGGGTACTCCCGGTACTCCATCGGCTGTCCCGCCGCACAACGCTGCTTCACCCATTCACGCTGCATGCCCGGGAGCACCAGAGAATCGGCCTGCCCCTGCGCGACGAACAGCGGGTAGCCCACTGTCATGTCCGCCGAATTCCCACGCAGTTTCCCGCCCAGCGGACCGTCGATGGCAGTGTCGGGGAAGATCGGCTTGAACAGCTGGGTGCTGCCGATGACGCCGGCCAGCGCGTCGCGCCCGTCGAAGCACAGGTCGCCGATCCGTTCCACCGCCGGTACATAGCCCGGAGTCAGCTGACCCGCCACATCGAGCTCCGGATAGACCTCCTTCCAGGCTGCGGCAATGTACGCCGACACCACCTTGCCCGCGGCCCCGTCCTTGACCCCCTGGGCCAACGCCACCAGATTGGTGGCCGGAGCCAGCGCTGCGACACCCAGGATTCCTACCTCCGGTGCGTACTGGGCGGCGATCGCGGCCGACCACAGTGCCCCGTGCCCGCCCTGCGAGTTGCCCCAGATCAGGGTGTCACCGCGCAGGTTGAGCATGGGAACCTGCTGGGCCGCTGCGGAAACCAAGAGGGCGATGGCCACTGCGAGGGCCAGCACCGGAAGCGTTGCCCCGCGCCAGATCAGGGCGGTGAATCCGGCACCAGCCAGCAGGGCTCCGGAAGCGGCGTTCAGCCAGCCCGAGGCCCGCCATGGGGTGCCGTGTTCGGCGGAATCCATGATCCGGGTGATGCCGATGACCATCAGCCCGGCCGCTGACAGGATGATGAACAGCCGGACGGAGGCGGAGGAGTTCAGCGCAAGGATGCTGCACAGCATGACCAGTCCGAGGCCGAAAACGGGGTGGATCCAGCGCGGGAACCTGCCAATGGCCTGGGGCATGCCTGCCTTTCGTTGATGCGGCAAGCGGCGGTGCCCACCCGGAATCATTCTGCCGCATGTCCACATGCGGCTTCATGGAAGCTCCCGGTGACTGCCGGATTGTTTCAACTCCAAATCAACTCCAAGCCCAAATTTGGACTTGGAGTTAATTTGGAGTTCGGTGCACCTGCCGATTGAGCCGGTAGCTTCGGCCTCGGTTTGCTGCGGAGCATGAAAGAAGGGCGCCGGAGAAAATGCCCTCCGACGCCCTTCCGCGTGAACTACCTAGCCAAAGTACTTCGGCAGCGTTGCCTCGTGGGCCTCGCGCAGCTCGGCCAGGTCCAGGTCGAACTGGCCCTGGATCTCCAGCGAGGTGGCCGATGCATCGACGACACCGAGGCGAACGACCGGGAAGTTCCGGGCGGTGGCCATGTCATTGAAGCGGACCTCTTCCGAACGCGGGACGGCGACGATGGCGCGTGCCTGCGATTCGGAGAACAACGCGGTGAAGGCATCCACGCCGTCGCGGTGGCACAGGTCATCAAGCGCCACGCGGGCGCCGACGCCGTAACGCAGCGACATCTCGGACAGGGCCGCGGCAAGGCCGCCCTCGGAGAGGTCGTGGGCGGAGTCGATCATGCCATCGCGCGAGGCGTTGATCAGGATCGCGCCGAGGGTCTTCTCTGCCGCCAGGTCGACCTTCGGCGGAAGGCCGCCCAGGTGCCCGCGGATGTTCGCGAACTCCGAGCCGTCCAGCTCGTCGAACGTGGTGCCGAGCAGGTAGATGGCCTGTCCGTCGGCGTCCGCGCGCCACCCCGAGGGGGTGCGGCGGGCGACGTCGTCGAACTTGCCCAGCATCGCCACGACCGGGGTCGGGTGGATCGGGGTGGAGCCGGTCTGGTTGTACAGTGACACGTTGCCGCCGGTGACCGGCACGCCGAGCACCATGCAGGCGTCGGAGAGGCCACGGATGGCTTCGGCCAGCTGCCACATGACATCGGAATCCTCGGGGGAGCCGAAGTTCAGGCAGTCGGAGACGGCCAGCGGCACGGCGCCGGAGGTGGCGACGTTGCGGTAGGCCTCGGCCAGGGCCAGCTGTGCACCGTGGTACGGGTCCAGGAAGGTGTAACGGCCGTTGGCATCGGTGGCCAGGGCGACGCCCATGCCGGTTTCCTCGTCGACGCGGATCACTCCGGCGTCATCCGGGGTGGCCAGCGCCGTGTTGCCGCCGACGTAGCGGTCGAACTGGTTAGTGACCCAGGACTTGTCGCACATGTTCGGGCTGGCCATGAGCTCCAGCACGGAGGCCTTCAGCTCGTCACCGGTGGATGGCAGGTCGGCGCCGGCCTCCGAGGACTTGAACGTGTCGGCCTGCAGGGCATCCTGCCATTGAGGGCGGGCGTACGGGCGATCGTAGACCGGTCCGTCGTGTGCCACGGTGCGCGGGTCGACGTCGACGATGACCACGCCGTCCCACTTGATGATCAGGCGGCCGGTGTCGGTGACCTCGCCGAGCCAGGAGTACTCCACGGCCCACTTGTCCATGGCGGCTTCGAAGGCTTCCACGTTCCCGGGGGAGACCACGGCCATCATGCGTTCCTGCGACTCGGACATCAGGATCTCGCCCGGAGTCAGGGTCGGGTCGCGCAGCAGCACGGAGGTTAGTTCGACTTCCATGCCACCGTCGCCGTTGGAGGCCAGCTCGCTGGTGGCGCAGGAGATGCCCGCGGCGCCCAGGTCCTGGATGCCCTCGACGAGGGAGCCCTTGAACAGTTCGAGGCAGCACTCGATGAGCACCTTCTCGGCGAACGGGTCGCCGACCTGTACGGCGGGGCGCTTGGACGGCTTGGTGTCGTCGAAGGACTCCGAGGAGAGGATCGATGCACCGCCGATGCCGTCGCCGCCGGTGCGTGCGCCGAAGAGCACTACCTTGTTGCCCTTGCCCGACGCGTTGGCCAGGCGGATGTCCTCGTGGCGCATGACGCCCACTGCCAGCGCGTTCACCAGCGGGTTGCCCTGGTAGACGGAGTCGAAGACGACCTCGCCGCCGATGTTCGGCAGGCCCAGCGAGTTGCCGTAGCCACCGATGCCGGCCACGGCGCCGTGGATGACGCGGGCGGTGTCCGGGTGGTCGATGGCTCCGAAGCGCAGCGGATCCATCACGGCAACGGGGCGCGCGCCCATGGAGATGATGTCGCGCACGATGCCGCCGATGCCGGTTGCCGCACCCTGGTACGGCTCGATCATCGTCGGGGAGTTGTGTGATTCGATCTTGAAGGTGACGGCCCAGCCATCGCCCAGGTTGGTTACGCCGGCGTTTTCGCCGATGCCGACCAGCATGTCCTTCTTCATTTCCTCGGTGACCTTGTCGCCGAACTGGCGCAGGTGGTTCTTCGAGGACTTGTAGGAGCAGTGCTCGGACCACATGACCGAGTACATGGCCAGCTCAGCGGCGGTCGGTCGGCGGCCCAGGACCTTGACGACCTCGTCGAATTCGTTCTGCTTCAGGCCGAGTTCGGCCCAGGGCAGTTCGGTTTCGGGGGTGGCTGCGGCGTTCTCGACGGTGTCGATGTTGAACTTCTGGCTCACTTCTTGCCTCCAACGAGCTGGGTCAGGACGCTGGTGAAGAAGCCCAGGCCGTCGGTTCCGGTGTGGTCGGGGCCGAATCCGGCCTCTACTGCGTGTTCCGGGTGCGGCATGAGGCCCACCACGTTGCCCGCTGCGTTGGAGATGCCGGCGATGTTGCGGCGGGACCCGTTCGGGTTCCAGCCGACGTAGCGGAACGCGACGCGGCCCTCGGCCTCGAGGGCGTCGAGCGTCTTCTCGTCGGCGACGTACTGGCCGTCCTGGTTCTTCAGGACGATGGTGATTTCCTGGTCCTTGGCGTACTGGTTGGTCCAGGCGCTGGTGTTGTTCTCCACGCGCAGGACCTGGTCGCGGCACAGGAACTTCAGGTGGTCGTTCTTCACCATGGAGCCCGGCAGCAGGTGCGACTCGGTCAGGATCTGGAAGCCGTTGCAGATGCCCAGCACGGGCAGCTTGGCATCGGATTTCGCAGCGTCGACGATCTTGTCCATCATCGGGGCGAAGCGGGCGATGGCACCGGCGCGCAGGTAGTCCCCGTAGGAGAATCCTCCGGGAATGATCACCGCATCGACGTTCTGGAGATCGGCGTCGGCGTGCCACAGGGACACCGCCTCGGCGCCGGCAATGCGCACGGCACGTGCCGCATCCCGGTCATCCAGGGTGCCCGGGAAGGTGACGACGCCGATGCGGGCACCGTTCAGCTCGGTGCTCGGCGTGGAATAGTCGCCGATCAGTGGAAGTTCGGTGGCGTTCATTAGTCGGCGACGACCTCGACGTTGACCACGTCTTCGATGACCGGGTTCGAGAGCAGGGTTTCGGCCGCGGTGCGGGCCTGGGCCAGGATCTCCTCGGTCACCTCGCCCTCAACGGTCAATTCGAAGCGCTTGCCCTGGCGGACGCCGGCAAAGGCATTGAAGCCGAGTCGGGGCAGTGCGCCCTCGATGGCCTTGCCCTGCGGGTCAAGAATTTCGGGCTTGAGCATGACATCAACAACGATCCGGGGCATCCGGGTTCTCCTGTGGGCGGGGGTGGTTAAATGCCCACGGAATGCCGTCTCACACCAAGGCGATGGCGTTCCGCGAGCTTGCGACACAAGTCTACCGGGTTTGCCGGGCCGCCAATCCTCATTTTTTGTGGGCTAGAACACTGTGCTGCGCCTAGATGTAGCGGATGTCTACGTCGTGGTCGGCATTACTGGACAGGATTGCCTCTACGGCGCTCAGGCTCGCCCGCCCGGCGGCCCCGCTGTGGCGGACGAGCCCGGAGATCAGCACCTCCGTCAGGGCCATCGTAGGACTCAGGGCATCGAAGGCGGAGGGGGAGGCGACGGAGCAGGGCAGGACAATCGATGCATCGGTGCTCAGTGGACTCAGCCATGGGTCGGTGACCAGAATGATTTTGGCCCCGCGTTTGCGTGCCGCCTTGCCGAACTCCACGGTTTCGGGGGTGTAGCGGCGGAAATCGTATGCCACGACGATATCTCCGCGTTTCATATCGCGCAGCGTCGAGGCGCGGTCCAATTCGTTGCTCGAGACCAGAAAGGCCCCCGGGCGCAGCAATTGCAGGTGTGTCTGGAGGTATTGGGCGACCATGTGGCTGAAGCGGCCGCCGAGCAGGTGGACGGAACGGCCAGGTGTCGAGAGCATTTGGACCGCGTCTTCAATCAGGGCGCCGGGTACGGCATCGAGGCTCGCGCTGACCTGGCCGGCAAGAACCGCAGCGTCGGCGGCCAGCTGCACGGCCCCGGAGGATGGCTCCGGCGTATCGAGGGGGAACTGTTCCAGTGCCGACTTCGAGCGTTCTCCCAGCTCCGAGCGCAACTGGTCCTGGAACTCGAGGTACCCCTCGAAGCCCAGGAATATCGCGAACCGTGTCACCGTCGGTGCCGACACTCCTGCCCGGGCAGCCAGCCGGGCGGCCGTCTCCAGTCCCGCCCTGGGGTAGTCGGTGAGGATTTCCCGGGCAATCTCACGCCCCGCGGGTGTGAGCTCGCCGAGCTTCGAACGGAGAAGGTCGGAAACGGTGGCCACTGACATGAAATAATAATTTCATGGTGCGATTAGTTACGCAACCCATGAAATCCATATAACGTTGTGGACATTCAAGGTCGCCCGAGGGTATTCCTCTCGAGGCAACGGTCATGGCCGAAGTGAGGAAGATTTTGTGATTGATATGGATCTCAAGGCACCACCGCGCAAGCTCCGATCGTGGGAAGCTGCTGCGTTGTCCATTGGCTTCATGGGACCGGTGCTGGCCATGGCACTGAATGGAATCGGCGTAGCGGGCCTGGTCGGAACTGCCGTCCCGCTGACATTTCTTGTGGCCTTTGCGGGCACCTGCCTGATCGCCTACGGCTTCGTCAGGTTGACGCGGAAATTCAACCACGCCGGGTCCGTGTATGCGCTGGCCGGGCACACCATTGGCCCGCGCGCCGGATTCTTCGGAGGCTTCGCACTGCTGGGCACCTACTTGGCCTTTGCGGCCTGCACCCTTGCGGCGTGCGGGGTGTTCTTCGGCGCGTGGCTGGACCAGTCCGGCATCGCAAACAAGACTCCGTGGATCTTGGTCTCCGCGGCCGCCGGCGTCCTGGTCCTGCTGGCCAACCTGCGCGAATCACGGTTTGTCACCAGCATCCTGCTGGCCATCGGAGGAACCGGCATCCTGCTCATGCTTGGCCTGGGCGTCGTCATCCTCTACCAGGTCTCTACCGGTGCCGCTCCGGTTTCCGAACCGGCCGACCTCACTCCGTTCACGTTTGCAGGAACGACCCCGGGGATCATCATGACGGCCTCGGTCTTCGCTTTCCTCTCTTGGGCGGGCTTCGAATCCTGTGCCTCGCTGGGCGAGGAAACCCGCAACCCGAAGAAGGCAATCCCGCTGGCATTGGGCGGTTCGGTCGTGGGCGCCGGGATCATCTACGTCTTCATCATGTATGTCCAGACCGTAGGCTTCGGCAATTCCGCAGCGGGGGCCGCCGGGTTCGCGGCCTCCGAATCATCGCTCACCCAACTCGCGGCACAGTACATCGGCCCGGGCTACGCACAGCTGCTGGCATTCAGTGCCTTCGCCGTTGCCTTTGCCTCCACGCTCAGCTCCACGGCATCCGGTGCGCGGCTGGTCTTCGCCCTGGCACGTGACGGTTTCGGCCCGGCGTCTTTGGGAAAGCTCAACCCGAAGACCGGGACCCCGACCCGTGCCGTCGTAGCGGTGTTCGCCGTGACCCTGACGATGGCGCTGATCCTGTTCCTCAGCGGGGTCGGGGCCTTCGACAGCTACTACTGGTATGCGACGGTCGCCGTGTTATGCCTGCTCGTGGCCTACGGGACCACGACGGTCGGTGTGATCATGCACATCCTGCGCGCGGACTCCGGGATCCCGCGCTGGGAGCTGCTCATGCCGGTGCTGGGTCTGGCTTACCTCTGCTACGTCTTCTTCGTGCAGACAGTGGGGCAGGAAGCCCCCTACAGCTATTTCCCTTACATTGCGGCGGCCTGGTGCCTGCTGGGATTCATCGTGATCCTGGCACGGCCATCACTGGCCCGTTCCATCGGCGACCGCCTCGTCAACGAGCAGAACTAGGACTCCATGAACAACACAGAGCTGGCCTTCATCGCAACCAACGACCTTGGCGGGCAAACCCGGGGCCGGTCCATGTGGCTCGACGAGGTCGACCTGGACTCGGGCTGCGGCTGGGTCCCGGCAAACCTCGGCATTGGTCCCTTCGGAAAAATCATCGACGACAGTGGGTTCGGCTCGCAGGGTGACCTGCGCTTGGTCCCTGACCCTGCCTCCGCGACCCGTATCGAGGGCATCCCAGGGCGCCCGCCAATGACGCTATTCATGTCCGATATCAAACACACCGACGGCCGCGACTGGGCCTGCTGCCCGCGAAGCTTCCTGCGCGAAGCAATCAACGATTTCCGGACCGCCACCGGACTCGAGCTCTACGTCGCGTTCGAACACGAGTTCATGATGGTCAGCGACGAGGCTCCGGAGCCGCCGTTCTCCTTCCAGGCGCTGCGCCGCATGGAACCACTCGGGACCGGGCTGATGAACGTGCTCCGGGACGCAGGGATGGAACCGGAAACCTGGCTTCCCGAATACGGGGAGCACCAGTGGGAGCTGACGGTGCGCCCGAGCGACCCGCTGATGGCGGCCGATCGTGCGGTGATGCTGCGGGAGATCATCAGGGATTTCGCCCATGCCACCGGCCAGCGGGCCTCCTTCGCCCCGGTGCTGGAGCCCCAAGGCTCGGGCAACGGGGTCCACGTGCACTTCAGTTTCCGCGACGGCTCCGGTGCCCCGGCCATGTACGAGGCCGGCCGGCCGGGAAACATGTCGGCACTGACCGGCGCCTTCGCTGCCGGGGTGCTGGGCCATGCCAGGGCGCTGGTTGCGCTGTCGGCTCCGAGTGATATCTCCTACCTGCGCCTTGCTCCGCACAACTGGTCCTCCGCCAGTTCCTTCCTCGGAGAACGGAACCGGGAAGCGCTGCTGCGCATCTGCCCGACCATCGAGATCGCCGGACGAAACCCGGAAAGCCAGTACAACCTCGAATTCCGGGCCGGCGATGCCACGTCCAACCCATGGATCCTGCTGGGCACCTTGATTCGCTCGGGCCTGGACGGAATCCTTCGCGAACTGGACACCCCGTTCATCGTCGATACCGAACTCGAAGAGCTCAACGACGAGCAGCAGCAGGCCGCGGGCATCACGCCCCTGCCCAGCAGCCTGCCTGACGCACTGGCGGCGCTTGCGGCCGATGAGACCGTCTCCGGCTTCTTCGACCCGCAGCTGCTGGCCCTGCACCATGCCATTAAGGCCGATGAGATCCGGCAGCTGGCCGGACTGACCGACACGGAAAAGTGCGCCCGGTACGCCGCCGCGTACTAGGCCGCACAGCCCCTCCGGAATTCACTAAGGAACCACTCATGCCAGATATCTTCTTCGACCCCGCACTCGATCCGCTGACCGCCGGACCGCTGGTCGACCACCACTGCCACGGGGTCATCTCGCGGCAGATCGACCGGGTCGAGTTCGAGAACCTTTCCACCGAATCCAACTGGGCGCCCCCGGCTGGCAGTACGGTCTTCGATACTCAGCTGGGGTTCCTGATCCGTTCCCGCTGCGCGCCGCTGCTCGGCCTTCCGGCCCACGCCGCGCCCGAGTCCTACCTTGCCCGCCGCGCAGAACTCGGTGGTGCGGAGGTGAACCGGCGTTTGCTGTCCGCATCGGGAATCGGGACCTACGTCATCGAGACGGGCTACCGCGGGGATGAGATCACGACACCTGCCGAAACCGCGGCGCTGACCGCTGCCGGAAGCGCAGAAGTCCTTCGACTGGAGCGTCTGGCTGAACAGTTGCTGGATGAGGGAGTGCCCGCCGATGATTTCATTCGCCGGTACGACGATGTGCTGGCAGAAGCCGCTGGACACGCCGCGGGCTTCAAATCCATTGCCGCCTACAGGATAGGGCTGGATTTCGATCCCGCAGCCCCCGAGCACGAGGAGGTCCTGGCCGCCGTGATCCGATGGCGGGATGCCACGCCACAAGGCGAAAGTGCCCGGTTGCAGGACCCCGTGATCATCCGGCATCTGCTGGAGTGTGCCACGAAGCTCGGACGCCCGCTGCAATTTCACATCGGATACGGCGACGACGACGTGAATCTGGACCGCTGTAACCCGTTGCTGCTCACCGATTGGCTGCGCCGGATCCAGGACCGCGGGTCCGCGGTCATGCTGTTGCATTGCTACCCGTATCACCGGGAAGCCGGCTACCTGGCCCACGTCTTCCCTCATGTCTACGCCGATGTCGGACTTTCCCTGAACTACACCGGTTCACGGGCTACCGCGGTCCTGGCCGAATTCCTAGAGTTGATCCCGTTCCACAAGGCACTCTTTTCCTCCGATGCGTTCGGTCTGGCAGAGCTCTATCATCTGGGAGCCGCGTTGTTCCGTCGAGCCTATGGCGAGGTGGTCCGTCCCTGGATCGCCTCGGGAGACTGGTCGGCAGAAGATGCGCGCCGTGTCTTTGAGATGATCGGCTGGCGCAATGCCGAACGCGTCTATCGGCTAACGCGCCCATGACGACCACCAGCAGTGAAGCGATGCTTCGGGTGCTCCACGCGACGCTGAACATGGAGCTGGACGCCGAGCTGGAGCTGGGCATCGAGCTGCGGCACAGGGCACACGCAGAGCCATGCCTGTCCGGCGAGGAGGGGCCGGCGTCCGCGCTGCTGGCCAGGTACCTGCCAGGTGAACCCGAACCGGTGGCAGGAACGGGTTTCAGCCTGCGCGTGGGACCCGCCCAGGGAGTATCGATCGGTATCCGCACCGAGCTCGACGCACTGCCGATCGTCGAGGAAACGGGTGCGGAATTCGCCGCGTCGAACGGTGCCATGCATGCCTGTGGGCACGATGTGCATCAGGCGGCATTCGTCACCTTCCTGCGGGCAGCCTCCCGGGTCGACCTTCCGGTGGGGATTCTGGGCATTGCCCAGCCGCGTGAGGAAACCTACCCCTCTGGGGCAAAGGACGTTGTCGACTCGGATCTTTTCGAACGTCATGACGTGGCCCGGATGCTCGGCGTCCACGTCCATCCGGGCCTTCCTGCGGGTAAGGTCTCGACCGGGGCGGGCGGAATCAACGCATCTGCCGACGAATTCCTGGTGCGCATCGACGGACGCGGAGGGCACGGCGCCTATCCGCACACTGCGGTAGACCCGGTGCCGGTTGCGGCTCGGACCACGTTGGCGCTGTATGAAATACTTCGTTCGACCATTGATCCGGTCAACACCGCCACGTTGACCATTGGTCAGCTCGTGGCCGGTTCCGCCGCGAACGTTATTCCCGATACTGCCGAAATCAGGGGAACGGTGCGAGCCATGACCCCTGCCGACCGGGAGGCACTGCATGAGGGCATCGGACGGGTGTCAACGCATCAGGCTGCTTCGGCAGGTGCCACGGCGCAGGTGCTGGTGACTCGCGGTGAACCTGTCTTGTTCAACGATCCCGCGCTGGTGGCCGACCTTGACCCCTGGATCATCCGTTCCGGGATCGGGATCGTGGAACCGCTGCGTAGTTGCGGTGCCGATGACTTCTCATTCTTCACCGAACGGCTGCCCGGGGTCATGGCCTTCCTCGGTGTGGAATGCCAGGTCGCCGGGCAACAACCACCCCTGCACTCAAGCACCTTTCTTCCGGTTGATGAGACAGTCGACCAAGTGGCACGGTTGTTCGCGGCCATGTACGTGGGTGCTGTCGCCGGGTTGGCCTAATCTGGTGGAATGATCGAAAACGCACCTTGTCCCTGTCTCTCGGGAGATTCCTACGATGCCTGCTGCGGCAGGTTCCACACCGGGTATCTTCAGGCGGGGGACAAGTTCCGCTGGCCGGGTACCGCCGAGGCCCTGATGCGCTCGCGCTACAGCGCCTTTGCCAAGGGGGAGGCCGACTACCTGCTGGCCACCTGGCACCCGGATACCCGGCCAGGTTCGCTGGAACTCGACGGGGAGATGGAGTGGAAGCGGCTGGACATCCTCGATGTTCGCAAGGGTGGGCCGTTCGACTCGGAGGGCGTGGTGCTCTTCGAGGCGCGCTACCGGCTCGGCGGGGAACGCGGCGTTCAGCGGGAAGAGAGCAGCTTCCGGCGCATCGACGGTCGCTGGTACTACCTCGACGCCGTCGACTGAGCCGGCCCGCCGGAAATGGAAAAACGCTGCCCGGCAACTCGCCCCTGGAGGGGAGTTGCCGGGCAGTGTCGGTTCATCGGCCGGTTAGGCGCTGATGACCTGCGGCACGCCCAAGGCCTTGAGTCCGGCGACGCCGAATTCCAGACCGTAGCCGGACTGCTTGATGCCGCCGAACGGGATCAGCGGGTGCACACCGCCGTGCTTGTTGATCCATACGGTGCCTGCTTCGAGGCGGGCAGCGACTTCGCGGGCCTTGGCCTTGTCAGAGGACCAGACCGAGGAGCCGAGTCCGACCTCCAGGCCGTTGGCCTGGGTCAGGACCTCGTCGAGGTCCGTGTACTTGATGATCGGCAGCGCCGGGCCGAACTGTTCCTCGGCGACCAGCGGGTTGTCGTTGTCGATGTCGGCGATCAGCGTGGTCGGGTAGAAGTAGCCCTTCTGCTCCGGGTCCGGGTCTCCACCGAGCAGGACGCGGGCGCCGGAATCCTTTGCTGCCTGCACGAGGTTCGCGACGATGTCGAACTGGGCCTTGTTCTGGACCGGGCCGAGCACGTTTGCCTCGTCGGTGCCCACGCCCATCGGCATGGCCTTGGCGACGAGGGTCAGTTCGTGGCAGACATCCTCGTAGATGTCCTCGTGGACGTACAGGCGCTTGAGTGCGGCGCAGGTCTGGCCGGTATTGATGAAGGCGCCCCAGAACAGGTCCCCGGCGATGGCCTTCGGATCGGCGTCCGGCAGCACGATGCCGGCGTCGTTGCCGCCCAGTTCCAGGGTCAGGCGCTTCACCGTGTCGGCGGAGGAGCGGATGATGGCCTTGCCGGTGGCAGTGGAGCCGGTGAACATGACCTTGCCGATGGCCGGGTGCGAGGACAGTCGCGCACCGACCTCGCGGTCGCCGGCAACAACCTGCAGCAGGCCAGCGGGAAGCACCTGGTTCATCACGGCGGCCAGGGCCAGCACGCTGAGCGGCGTGTATTCGGAGGGCTTGACCACGATGGTGTTGCCCATGCGCAGCGACGGGGCGATCTGCCAGATCGAAATCATCATCGGCCAGTTCCACGGGCCGATGGCACCGACGACGCCGATCGGGCGGTAGTGCACCTCTGCATGGTTTTCGCCGTCATCGACGACGACCTCGGGCTCCAGCTCCAGGGCGGCGGCGGTGCGCAGCCATGCCGAGCAGCCGCCGACCTCGAAGCGGGCGTTGGGGCCGTTGAGCGGCTTGCCCTGTTCTCGGGTGAGCAGCTGGGCCAGCGCCTCGGCGGAGGCATCGATGGCATCGGCTGCGCGCACCAGGATCTCGGAACGCTCGGCGTGGGACTTGCTGCCCCAGGCAACCTGCGCCTGCGTTGCCGCAGCCACTGCCGCGTCGAGATCGGCAACGCCGTGCACCGGCGCATGGCCGACGATCTCGCCGGTGGCGGGGTTCAGGATTTCACGCGAGGTCGCGGTGGTGGGGGCAATGGCCTCAAGCAGGGTTTCCAGGGTTTCCATGTGACTTCCTTACCTGCCGCTGGTGCGGCGTGATCTGGCACTCGTTACTGCGGTTCTTCCTAGTATGGACGTCCTGATGGATTGCCCCCTTGACTTAGCGCGCAGTGAACTTGTCATTGCACGCACAGTTGGCTTGCGGTGCGCGGAATGCCCCGGGCCGCGGATGCGTTGAGAGGAGAACGGGGTCCCGCCCGGGCCGTGCTCGCGAAGGCCCCCGGGAAAGGCCAAGGCCAATCAAATGAACGGGTTGAAGCCATGAACCACTCGATGAAGGCAGTTTCCTACCGGGCCTACGGCGGGCTCGACGTGCTTGAGCTGGGCGACCGTCCAATGCCCCGGCTCTCACCTGGTTCAGTGCTCATCAAGGTGCGCGCGGCAGCCGTGAATCCGGTGGATTGGAAGATCATGGCAGGTGGCCTGGACCCCATCATGGACGTGCATTTCCCCGCCGTGCCCGGTTGGGACGTTGCCGGTGTGGTGGAGGCCGTGGGGTTCGATACCCCCGAGTTCTCCCCGGGGGACGAGGTGTACTCCTATGGCAGGCGTGATTCGGTGGGCGAGGGGACGTTTGCCCAGTACGTGGTGCTGCCGGCAGGCATCGTGGCGCACAAACCAGCCGAGCTGGATTGGGAACACGCGGCGGCACTGCCTCTAGCCGGGCTCACCGCCCAACGCACGCTCGATGCCCTCGGCTTGGGAGCCGGCGACACGCTGCTGGTGCACAACGGCTCGGGCGGGGTGGGCGGTTTCGCCATCCAGTTGGCGGCGCATGCCGGGGTCCGGGTCATTGCCACGGGATCCCCGGCCAGCCATGACAGGCTGCGCCGGCTCGGGGCCGAGCCCGTTTCCTACGGTCCGGACCTGGTCGCGGCGGTGCGTGTGCTGGCCCCCCACGGGGTGGCCGGCGTGGCCGACTTCATCGGCGGCGTGCTGGACCAGACCCTTGCCGTACTGGATGCGGAGGGGCGCCATGCCTCGGTGGCCGATTTGACGGTGGTCGCCCATGGCGGGCGTAATATCTGGGTGCGCCCGGATGCCCGGGAACTGGATCGGCTCTCTGCCCTGGTGGAGCAGGGCAAGCTGAGCATCGAGATCTCCGCAAGCTATCCGATGGAGCGGGTCGCAGATGCCTTCGCCGCCAGCATGGCCGGCAAGGCTGCCGGCAAGATCGTGCTGACACCGTTCAGCGCGTAGGAGCCGGGCGGGCCTAGCTGTGCTCCGGCGCGAACAGGGGCGCGTCGGGTTCGGCTTGGCGAAAGCGGCACCCCCAGGGTGCGTTGTTGGCTGGGTGCAGGATTTTTCTGCGGGTCAGTGGCCGACGGCTGCGGATTGCATATGCCCCCAGCAATGCCCCATGGATCTCCCCGCAATCCCCGCGAGGACAGGAGGAGCGCTTACCGGGCTCGTTCGACTGATCCGCGGTGGGCAGGAAAGCCTGCGAGAGGACAAGGCCAGCAGCAAGCATTGTGCCCGAGCCGCCGCCACGGAGTGTTTGCCCAGGCTCCGCACTTGATGTGCGTCAGCGTCTGGCGGAAATACGTCCCTGCCGTACTTTCCGAAGCATCGATAGGCTCAGCTCTATGGATACCCCAAGCACAGCCCAGATCAGCGCGCATGGAAGCGCGAATCCGCCGAGACTGGTGTTCCTCGCGAGCCTTTCCATTGAGGTTGCCACGCCGATAGAAGTCGGTCCCACGCTTGAGGGGACCCGCCGGGTCATCCCCATCCAGGGAGGAACGGTCAGCGGCCCCCGGCTCAATGGACGCATTCTCCCGGGAGGGGCCGACTTCCAACTCCTCACATCGGATACGCTCACCGAGCTCGAGGCGAAGTACGTCATCGAAACCACCAGCGGGGAGCGGATCTATGTGGCGAACTTCGGCCTGCGCACCGGGACGCCGGAGGACATTGCGGCACTCGTCCGCGGTGAGGAAGTTCCCCCGGAACGCATTTACTTCAGGTGCACGCCTCGACTGCTTTCCGCGGGTGAAGAATGGGGTTGGCTAGCCTCCAGAATAATCCTCGGTGTGGGCACCCGGCTCCCCACCGAAGTCCGGCTAGAGCTATGGATTGTCGAATAGCCCGGGCGCGCAGTTGCCGGTGAACCCGGAAATCCGGGAAACCGGCCTCGGGGTGCAGCGCTTATCGGTCCAGCGTGACGGTGCGCAGGTCCAGCCGGCGCAGCACACGGTCCACGAGCTCCGGGTCTGCGCCCGGTTCGTTGCGGGCCGCGAGCATTTCCTTCCGTGCGGAGTCCAGGGCCTCGCGCTGCACGTCGTCCATGATGGTCAGGATCCGCTTGATGCGCAGCATCTTCTCCGGATCGTCCTGGAAATCGCTTTCGAGGATGGTGTGCAGCGAGGACATGCGCCTGGCCAGGGCCTGGCGGCGTTCCAAGGGTAGGTGGGTGGCCGAGGGGGAGCGCTTCATGGCCTCCAGCGCTGCGCGTTCGGCCCGTCGGGCCAGGTGGCGCTCGGCCTTTTCCTCCTGGGCGGCATCGTTGGGCAGCTTGAGCTTGCGCATGAGGGCCGGCAGGGTGAGGCCCGGGGCGACCAGCGTGACCAGCAGGACCGCGCTGGCGCAGGTGATGATGAAGTTGCGTCCCACCAAAGGCTGCCCGTCGGCGAGGGTGCTGGGCAGTGCGAGGGCCAACGCCAAGGTGGCCAGGCCTCGCATGCCACACCAGGTCAGCACCAGCACTTCCTTCAGCGAGCCCGGTGTGCGGGTGCGCTTTTCGGCACCGCCGAGCTTGTAGATTCCCATCATCCACGCGAACCGCACCACTACCACCGCCGTGCAGACGGCGGCGATTCCCGGGACGAAGGTGAGGATGTTCCTGCCCTCGTCCTGCAGGATGTAGCGCATTTCGATGCCGACCAAGCCGAAAGCGACGCCGGTGGTGAGCAGCTCGACCACGTCCCAGAAGGCGGTGCGGGTGAGGCGTTCCTCGGAATCCTGCGGGCGTGCGCGGCGGCCGAGCTCCAGCGCGGTGACCACGACCGCGACGACGCCGGAGAAGTGCACCTCTTCGGCCAACAGGTAGACGGCGTACGGGGCGACCAGGGTGGTGGCCGAGCGGGCGACGAGGTTCGGCACGAAGCGGTTCAGTGCGCCCACCAGCCAGGCCATCGCCAGTCCGAGCACCACGGCGCCCGCGGCGCCGATCAGGAACCTCGGGGCGACTTCCCACCCGACCTCGCCGCCGCTGACCATGGCGGCCACCGCGGCCTGGAAAATCACAATGGCCATCGCGTCGTTGAACAGGCCCTCGGTCTGCAGCACGGTGATCAGCCGCCGGCGCATATGCACCTTGCCGGCGATGGCCTCCACCGCCACCGGGTCCGGCGGGGCCACGATGGCGCCCAGCGCGATGGCCGCCGGTAGTCCGATGCCCGGAACCAGCAGCCAGGTCACCCCGGCCACCACGGCCGTGGTGGCGACGATCAGCAGTACGGCCAGTAGCACCAGCGAACGCCAGCGGAGCTTGAAGATCGACCAGGAGCTTCGTTGCGCCGCGGCGAAGAGCAGCGGCGGGAGGAAGAGCGGAAGGATCAGTTCCGGCTCGATGTGGACCTCCGGAATGAAAGGGAGGAAGGCGATAAGGGCCGAAAATACCAGCATCAGGATCGGATAGGGCAGCCTGATGCGCTCTCCCAGCCCGACCACCAACACCGTTCCGAAGAGCAAGCCGACAAGGAGGATCAAGAATTCCATGGTGTATGCCTTTCCTGCACCAGTTTTTCATAGCCTGGCCGGAGCGGCGAAAGGATGTTGCGCGGTTACTCCCGCGCCCGGGGCGCCGGCGCCGTGCCGCGCGGGCTCAGGCCAGTGCCTCGGCGACCACGGCAAGCCGGGAGCGCAGGACGGAGGCCCTGTCGGCGAAGTCCTTTTGCGCCCGGACGTAGGCGGCTTTTCCTTCCGGGGTTTCGATCCGGATCGCCTCGTGGCCCCAGTCCGAGAGGTCGTACGGGGAGGCCCGCATATCCATGGTCCGGATCTCCCAGGCCAGTTCAAAGCAGTCCATCACCAGCTCGCTGGGCACGGCGGGGGTGAGCTTGTAGGCCCACTTGTACAGGTCCATGTTGGCGTGCAGGCAGCCGGGCTGCTCCAGCTCGCGCTGGGTCTCGCGGGTCGGCCGCAGCTCGTTAAGTTCGATGGCCTGCGGGGCATAGAAGCGGTACGCGTCGAAGTGGGTGCACTTGATCTTGTGCGCCTCGACTACCTGATCGGTGCCGGCGGAGCCCAGGCGCAGCGGCAGGTACTCGTGCCGGATTCCGTTTTCCTGCGACTTGTAGGCCATCGCCCATTCATGCAGCCCGAAGCAGGAAAAGTTTCCGGGACGGGCTGCCGTGCCGGACAGGATGATGCGGGCGAAGTCGATGGCCGGGCCGCGGGCCGCAGCAAACGCGTCGGCATCGAACATCACGCCCGGCTCCCCGGTGTCCGGGTCGGCATCCGGGCCATAGTACTTCCAGCCGAGCCGTTCGGTCGCTGCCCCGCCGGTGAGCAGCACGCCCCGTCCCGGATGCCAGCGGGCCAGCGCTCCGGGCTTCTGCGTGTAGTAAGTGAAGAGGAAATCCTCGATCGGGTGCCGTTTCCCGGTATTCCGGCGTTCGACGAAGGGCACGGAAAAGCGTTCGCTCCGGGAGCGGTGCGCCGCGGCCAGCGGAAGCCACGCCTCGGGGACCATGACGCGTACGGGGGAGGGAATCACGCCTTCCATTATCCGGCATCGGGCGTCGTTGGCTGGCCCGGCAGACGCGGAGGGGCGGGCACCGCCGGCGAAGGAAGGTGCCCGCCCCGTGGCGGAAGGCATGCGCGGGTTAGCGGCCGGTGCCGCCGTAGACCGTTGCATCCTGCTCGGCATCGAGGTCGAACGCCGCGTGGACGGCGCGCACGGCGGTGTCCAGCTTGTCCGCGTCGGTGACGATGGAGATGCGGATTTCCGAGGTGGAGATCATGTCGACGTTGACGCCGGCCTGGTGCAGCGCCTCGAAGAAGGTGTAGGAGACGCCCGGGTTCGAGCGCATCCCGGCTCCGACCAGCGAGAGTTTGCCGACTTTCTCGTTGTAGGAGATGTCCTCGAAGCCGACATCGGCCTGCGCGGCACGCAGCGCCTCCTGCACATGCTTGCCATCGACCATCGGCAGCGTGAAGGAGATGTCGGTGCGGCCGGTGCCGGAGGTGGAGATGTTCTGCACGATCATGTCGATGTTCGCGTGCGCGCCGGCGATGATCCCGAAGATCTGCGCCGCCTTGCCCGGGATGTCCGGGACACCGACGATGGTGACCTTGGCTTCGGAGCGGTCGTGGGCGACGCCGGAGATGATGGGCTGTTCCAAGGGTTCTCCCTCTTGAATCTTGATCTGGTCATCGGGGCTGGGCAGGACCCAGGTTCCCTCATTGGTGCTGAACGAGGAGCGCACATGCAGCGGCACCCCGAAGCGGCGGGCGTATTCAACGCAGCGCAGGTGCAGGATCTTGGCGCCGGAGGCGGCCATCTCGAGCATTTCCTCGCTGGAGATCGTATCGATCTTTTGCGCGGCCGGGACCACGCGCGGGTCCGCGGTGTAGATGCCGTCGACGTCGGTGTAGATCTCGCAGACGTCGGCGCCGAGCGCCGCCGCCAGGGCGACGGCGGTGGTGTCCGAGCCGCCGCGGCCCATCGTGGTGATGTCGTTCGATTCCTTGCTCATGCCCTGGAACCCGGCGACGATGGCCACATAGCCGCGGTCGATGGCCCGGCGCACGCGCTGCGGGGAGACCTCGATGACCCTCGCCTTGCCGTGGATCGAGTCGGTGAGCACTCCGGCCTGCGAGCCGGTGAACGACGCCGCCTTCGCGCCGAGCCCGTCGATGGCCATCGCGAGCAGCGCCATCGAAATGCGTTCGCCGGCGGAGAGCAGCATGTCCATTTCGCGGGCGGGTGCCTCGTCGGTCAGTTGGTTGGCCAGGTCGAGCAGCTCATCGGTGGTGTCGCCCATGGCCGAGACCACCACGACGACGTCGTTGCCCTCGGCCCGGGTGTCGATAATCCGACGGGCCACGCGTTTGATGCCCTGGGCATCCGACACGGAGGATCCGCCAAATTTCTGGACAATCAGGCTCATGCGTACGCACACTCCACTGCTGGGGTTTGGATGGGGTCCCGGTTTCCGGGGTCAGCCCAGTCTAGCGAGACGGCGCGCCGCGCAGGGACTTCGTGACCGGGGGCAGTCACAAACGGGTCATAAATTGCCCATCCGCTGGTCAATCGGCGGGGTCGGCAGTGACATCGTTGGGCACGGTGTCCAGCGCAAGGCCCTCTTCCCGGGCAGTCGTTGGAGTCGGAGCACATGCTTTCCGGGGCGGCCAGCTACTGCGTGAGCATGGACCGGCGGCCCTCGAAGGCCCGGCCCAGGGTGATCTCGTCGGCGTACTCCAGGTCCCCGCCCACGGGCAGCCCGGAGGCGAGCCGCGAGATCTCGATGCCCAGGGAACGCATGGTGCGGGTCAGGTAGGTGGCCGTCGCCTCGCCCTCCAGGTTAGGGTCGGTCGCGATGATGACCTCCTGGATCCGGTCGTCGGCGAGCCGGGTGAGCAGCTCTCTGATGTGAAGCTGTTCCGGGCCGATGCCACCGATCGGATTGATGGAGCCACCGAGCACGTGGTAGCGCCCATGGAACGAGCGCGTGCGCTCGACCGCCATCACGTCCTTGGACTCCTCCACGACGCACAGCACCGTGGGATCGCGGCGGTCGTCGCGGCAGATGTTGCAGGTGTCCTGCTCGGAGACGTTGAAGCAGACGGCGCAGAACTTCACCCGCTCCTTGACCACGCGGATCGCCTCGGAGAGCCGCAACATGTCATCGGCGTCGGCATCCAGGATGTGGAAGGCGATGCGCTGGGCGGACTTCGGTCCGATGCCGGGCAACCGCCCGAGCTCGTCAATCAGGTCCTGGACTGCACCTTCGTACACGGTAATTCACACTGCCTTGGCTGGATCACGATGAGGACTGGGGAATGATGTTGCCTTGATGGTCGCGCTCTTCGATCAGGCGCCCGTTGAGCAGGCGCTCGATGGCCGGGCGGCCGACCACGCCGGATTCTTCGATGGCGATGTCATCATCGCTGGGGATGTCCTCGACGTACTTCGATTCTACGGCCCGGCCCGGCTCCGGGGCGCTTGGCGCGTTGCCCCAGGTCCCCGGGGACGTTGCCGAGCTGTCGGGTGCCGTGCCGAACGCCGGACCCGGCTGCTCCGGTGCGAACGCCGAGGCGAATCCGCCCGATGCCGCAGGTGCCGAAGCTCCCGGGCCCTGGTTCATCAGGCGCTGGTAGCGGCTGACCTTCTGGCCCGGCCGGGTGTCGGAAGCAGCTGCCGGGGGCAGCGGCATGGTTTCCTGATTCGGTTCCGGTGCGGCCCACGTGGGGATGGCCATCGGTGCCGAGGAGCGGGGGGCCGATGCCGCGGTGTCCACCGGCGAGCCAGAACCGGCCGACACGGCAGACGCGGCAGACCCGGCCGGACCCGCGAATCCTGCCGGTGCCGGTGCGACGGGCAGGTCCTGCTCGCCCAGTGGCAATGCCGGCCCTGTGGTCGGGGAGGGCCGGGCTGCCCCCGGTGCCGGGAGGGAGGCCCCGGGGGCTCCTCCGGGTGCGGGGAACTCCCATTCCGGTACGGGCACGTTGTCCGCGCTCCAGTCGCCGGCGCCGTCATCCCAGGGTTCGTCGCCGAAATCGGGCTCCGGCCCGTAGCCCGGGTCCTCTTCGGTCGGGGCGGACGCCGGTGCAGGACCCCGGCGTCGGGAAGGTGCCGCAGCGGCAGGTGCCGGGGCAGCTGGAACGTCCTGAACGACCGGGGAAGCGGGGCTGTCGGCCTGCAAGGCGGGAGCCGGTACCGCAGGAACAGGAACGACCGGTCGCACCGTCTGTTCCGCGGGCGCGGGAACGAGAGGCGCAGGGGCCTCCGGGGGCTGCGTGGCAGCAGCCATCGGAACCGGGGCGGCGGCAGATGCCGGGGCCTGCGCGGTGGCGGGGCCATCGGGCGTGGTGGTGGGAACGGACCCCGTCGGGCGCGCTGAAGTCAGTGGAGTTACGGTCGAAGGCGCCGCCGGCTCCCGCCGGCGGTCAGCTTTTGGGCCCGAACCACCCGCCGGAGCGGTTCCTCCCGCGGTAATCACCAGTTGGCAGTCGACGCCGGTTACCCGGTTGATGCTCTGGCCAAGCAGCATCACGTTCTCCTGCTTGGCGGTGAAAGCGGTCAGCGCGCCGGTGTGGGCGAAGGAGACGGTGAGCGTGCGTCCGTCGTAGCCGGTCGGCGACGCATTGGGCTGGACCATCATCCAGAGGAACTTCTTCGCGTTCTTCAGGTCCTCGAGGATCTGCGGCCAGGCCTGCTGGAACGGTTCGATGGAACCGCCGGAGGCCGGGCCCCGGGTGTGCGCTTCGGGTGCGGGTGTCTGGGTGGCGGTGTCAGGGGCCTGCGGCAGGTCCGGCGGGGCCTGCTGTTGGGCCTGGCGCGCAGCGGCCGCGGGAACCTGGTCGACCTCGGGCGCGACGCGTTCCGGGACGATGCTGAACTGGGGAACCGGTGCGGCGGCCGGGGCGGGGGATGCCGCAACGGATGCGGCCGGGGTGCCGGTTGCCGGTTCCTGCTGCATGTCACCCCAGTCGCTGCCCCACTCGGCGTCGTTGGACGCGGGATCCGGTTCCGGGGCAGCGGGTTCCTGAGCCGTGGCCTCCTGAACCGCGGGTGCGGGATCTGCCGGGGAGGGCGCGGCCGACGGTGCGGGGCCGGTAACCGGTTCCGCACTGGCAGCGGGTGCGGTCGCGGGGACCGGTTCGGGTGTCGGGGCGGGGGTCCCCGGGGCTGCCGCAGCCGGCTCGCCGGCAACCTGTTGGCGGGCGGCACGCAGTGCCTCGCGCACGGCCGCTGCTCCACCGCCGAGGGGGGCCGAAGCCGAATCCCGGTCGAATCCGCCGGAGCCGTCGTGGGGGATCCGAGGAGCCGTGGCATCGACGGGGTCCGGTGCGGACCCGGTGGCGCCGGCCGCCATCGGGACGCCCGATGCCAGCAGGCGTTCGACCCGGTCGATGCGGGCGTTGATGCCGCGCTCGCCGGAATCGGTGGCGGGAAGCAGTAGCCGGGCGCAGAGCAGCTCGAGGTGCAACCGGGGCGAGGTGGCGCCGGTCATTTCGGTCAGCGCGGAGTTGGTGACATCGGCTGAACGGCTCAGCTCGGCCTGGCCGAGGTTCGCGGCCTGGGCCTGCATGCGCGCCAGCTGGTCCTCGGGAAGCCCGCGGATGATGCTGGCGGCGTTCTCCGGAACGGCCTTGACGATGATCAGGTCGCGGAAGCGCTCGAGCAGGTCCTCGACGAAGCGGCGCGGGTCGTGCCCGGTCTGCACTACCCGGTCCACGGCACCGAAGATGGTTGCCGCGTCGCGGGTGGCGAGCGCCTCGAGAACGTCATCGAGCAGCGAGGAGTGGGTGAAGCCCAGCAGCGAGACGGCCAGCTCGTAGTCCATCCCGTTTTCTCCGGCACCGGCCATCAGCTGGTCGAGCACCGAGAGCGAGTCGCGGACCGAACCGCCGCCGGCGCGGATCACCAGCGAGAGCACCCCCGGTGCCACGGCGACGGACTCGGCATCGCACAGGTGCTGGAGGTAGGCGTGCAGCGGTTCGGGCGGGACCAGCCGGAACGGGTAGTGGTGGGTGCGCGACCGGATGGTGCCGATGACCTTGTCCGGCTCCGTCGTCGCGAAGATGAACTTGATGTGTTCGGGTGGTTCTTCGACGATCTTCAGCAGCGCGTTGAAGCCGGCAGGGGTGACCATGTGGGCCTCATCGATGATGAAGACCTTGTAGCGGTCGCGCACCGGGGCGAAGGTGGCGCGCTCGCGCAGGTCGCGGGCGTCATCGACGCCGCCGTGGGAGGCCGCGTCGATCTCGATGACATCGAGTGATCCGGGGCCGCCGCTGGCCAGTTCCACGCAGCTGGGGCAGGTGCCGCACGGGGTCGGCGTGGGGCCCTGCGCGCAGTTCAGGCAGCGGGCAAGGATGCGGGCAGAAGTCGTCTTGCCGCAACCGCGGGGCCCGGAGAAGAGGTAGGCGTGGTTGACGCGGTCCTTCGAGAGCGCTGTCATGAGCGGTACGGTGACGTGTTCCTGCCCAATCACGTCCCCGAAATTATCGGGACGGTATCGACGGTAAAGGGCTGTACTCACACCCTCCAGCCTATCAGTCGGGGGACCCCCGGATCCCTTCCGGATTCCCGCCCGATGGCTACCGGCCGGACGGGGCTGCCGAATGGATCCAGGGCGCGCGCGGCAGCGCCGCGGGGTCGAACGCGGCAAGCGCCGCGGGAAGCGAAGAGGTGGGAAGGTTCAGCGAATCCAGGATCTGCGCACGCACCTGTGCCGCAGAGGTTCCGGCCAGTGCCAGCTGCGCCAGCGTCACCGCCCCGTCACGCTTGGCCAGGCGCGCGCCGGCGGCATTCAACGCCAGGGGGACGTGCGCGTATTCCGGTGCCCGATGGCCTAGCAGCGACGCCAGATAGGCCTGCCGTGGAGCGGAGGAGAGCAGGTCGTCCCCGCGCACCACCTGATCGATGCCCTGGGCCGCGTCATCGACGACGACTGCCAGGTTATAGGCCGGAACCCCGTCGTTGCGCAGCACCACGAAATCATCGACGGCCCCGGTGTATTCCCCATGCAGCAGGTCGGTGATGGTGAACTCGGTGGGCTCGGTGAGCAACCGCCAGGCGGCGGGCCGGACCTCGCGTTTGGCGGCGCGCCGGGCTTCGTCCAAGGTCCTGCAGGTGCCGGGGTAGGCGCCGGGTGCCGCGTGCGGGGCCGATGCGGCCTCTGCGATGTCGCGCCGGGTGCAGAAGCACTCGTAGAGCAGGCCCCGGGCCCGCAGCTGCCCGATGGCATCGTCGAAGAGGTCCAGGCGCTCGCTCTGGCGCACCACATCCCCGTCCCAGTCGAGTCCGATGGCGGCCAGGTCGTGCAGTTGTCCGGCCTCGGCTCCGGCCCGGGCGCGGTCCAGGTCCTCGATGCGCAGCAGGAAACCGCGGGAGCTGGAGCGGGCGAAGAGCCATGCCAGGATCGCTGTGCGCAGGTTTCCCACATGCAGGTCGCCCGAGGGGCTCGGGGCGAATCGTCCTGCTCCCATGGCCGCTCCTCGTCGTTTGCTGCGGAGACGTTAAAGGCCCCCCACGCACCTGCCAGAGCCCGCTTACCCTTGCTACCTTCCGGTCCTGGGGGAGTTCAGCGCGATGACACCACGTGGGGGGCCGTGAACCAGCATACCTGAAAAGCGGCACTGCCCGGGAACCGGGTTCAGCCGGGGGTCCCGCGGCCGGGATCGCGGTCGGCGTCCGGGCAGGCGGCCGGGGCCCCGGGTTCCCGGCCCGGCTCCGCTTCGGCACGGTCCTGCGGGGCTTCCGGGTGGACCTCTGCGGGGTCCCAGCCCAGCGCCTTGCGCGATGCGGCGTCCACCTGTGTTCCGGGGGGAAGCATCGGCTGCCGGAAGGGACCTAGTGCATCGGCCTGTTCCGGGACGTCCAGCACCACGACCCCGTGCGGGGAGCGCCACTGGAGCACACCGTTGCCGCGGTGCACCACCTCCCACCCCAGTACGTGCTTGTAGACCTGGTGCCGCCGGCAGAGCAATTGCGCATTGCCTGCCGAGGTCCGCCCGCCGGTGCCCCACGGCTCGATGTGGTCGAACTCGGTGAGTTCGGGGATCCTGCGGCAGCCGGGCATGCGGCAGTGCTCGTCGCGCAGGCGCAGGTAATCGCGCAGCGCCCGGTTGGGCCGGTAACTCTTGCGCCCCAGATCCAGCATGGCTCCGGTCCACGGGTCGGTGAGGATGCGTTTGAGCGAGGGAGCCCGGGCCGCGAGGCGCAGGGCGGCGCCGATCGGGATCGGCCCGTAGCCCTGCAGCTGTGCTATCCCGCGTTCCGGATTGCACAGCAGCTCAAGGGCTGGAATGCTCAGTCCGACGAAAAGCCCCCGTCCCCCGACCGGGGCACCGGGCCAGCCCTCGAGCACCGCATCGCGGAAGACGTCGGCCCGCAGCTGGCCCAGGTGCCGGCGTTCCTCGGGATCGCGCAGCGAGTTGGCGTGCACGCCCACCGTGTTGAAGATCGCCAGTACCTCCTCGGCCGGGAGGTACGCCTGCAAGATGGCCATACCGTCCTCCTCCGGCCACCAGGTCAGGGAGCGGCCGAGCTCGGCCCGGGAGCGGCGGTCGGTGATCGGCTCCGGGTGCAGCCGTTCGCGCTGGCGCTTGATATGCCGGGCCATGGAGGCATCGGACAGGGTCCCGGCCAAGCCCAGTGCCGACTGTCCTATCCGTCGTGCCGTCTCCCGAGGAAGCCCGCCGGTCTGCTTGACCAAGGTCGCGGCGGTGCGCCCGGTCATGTCGCCGCGGTAGAGGGCCAGCAGGGCGTCGTCGTGGACGTAGCGAAGTCCTTCGGCAACGGCCAGCGCGGAGAAGGCGCCGCGTTCGGAGGTGCGCAACGACAGCGCCGCTTCGGCCACCAGTGAGGAGCGGTTCAGGCCCCGGTCCAGACGCGAGAGCGGGTAGCCGTGCTCCTGGGTCCGCCCGTCGCCGGCGAATAGCGTCGGGTTTTGCTGCGCAAGCGGGGTGCTCAGCCCGCGCTGGACCATCTCGTGCGCATCGGCCAGCAGCGTCGCCTCCAGTCCGTCGAGCATCGAGCGGATCCGTCCGATGGCCGCCAGCTGGGCCAGGGAGCAGGCCGGTTCCGCCGGGGCCTCGGCGGCGGCGAGGTCGGCGACGGCCCTGGCCAGCGGCCCGGTGGACAGGCGGCGTTCAACTCCCATCAGCCAGGGCCCCTCGTCGGGGGCGAAATAGCGGGAGCCAGCCGGGGGGACGGACGCCTCGTCGGGCTCCGCCGCCGGTTGGTGAGCTGCGTATTTTCCCATGGGTTCATTCCAGCACCGCTGGGAGGGTGCGCCGGAAGGGGGTACTCCTTGGTGTGCATAAGCGGTGATTGGTTGTGCGGGGGCGGCATCGCCCGGTTTTCCGGGGCTTGCGGGATGCCAGTGAGCCCGATTCGTCGTTCGGGAAAATCTCCGCTATGCTGGTACCTGCTCTAGCAGCTACATGGAGGATTCGCCTAGCGGCCTATGGCGCACGCCTGGAACGCGTGTTGGGTTAACGCCCTCAGGAGTTCAAATCTCCTATCCTCCGCGGATACGATTCCGGCCCCGAACAAGGAAACTTGTCCGGGGCCGGAAGCGTTTAATCACGCACGACGTCCCCCGGTGGTCGCGCCGTTCGGGTATCGGCGGGGCTCATCGCGGCCGGGACTCGGCCGTCCACAAGGTAGAATCGCATTTCAACCCCGGGTCGCTTTACCCGGTGAAGTGTCTGTCGTGGGAGCAAGCATGGGTGTGGAAGATCGCCGGGTCGCCGTGGTCGTCGAAGACGATGAGGACATCCGCGGGCTCCTGGAAGCGGTTTTGCAGCAATCGGGGTTCCTCGTCCACTGTGCATCCGGTGGCGCAAGCGGCGTCGACATGGTCCTCACGCACCAGCCTGAGCTGGTCACCCTCGACCTCGGCCTTCCGGATATCGATGGTTTCGAGGTGGCCCGGCGCATCCGCGGCATATCGGATGCCCACGTGCTGATGCTGACGGCGCGCGCCGAGGAGATCGACATGGTGCTCGGGCTTGAATCCGGCGCCGATGACTACATGACCAAGCCGTTCCGCCCACGTGAGCTTCGAGCCCGGGTGGAAGCGATCATGCGCCGGCGCCATGGTGCTCTCAAGCGCGAGCAGGCTCCCGAGCCGGCCCCGCCGCTGGACGGGCAGCCCGACGTGCCCACTAATCCGGCGGAGGCGCCCGGATCCGCGGTGGAGCCGCTGCTGGAACTCAACGGCCTGTGCCTGGCCGTCCACTCGCATTCGGTAATGGTCGACGGGGCCGAGGTCGGCCTGACCCCCACCGAGTTCCTGCTGTTGAAGACGCTGCTCTCCGGCGGCCGGCGGGTGCACGCGAAGGCCGATCTGGTGCGCAGGCTGCGTGATGAGGACATGGACGCGGGAACATACGTGTCAGCGTCCGATGGCCGTGCCGTGGAGGTGCATTTGGGAAACCTGCGCCGCAAGCTGGGCGACAGCGCCCACGATCCGCGCTGGATCGAAACGGTGCGTGGGATCGGCTACCGTGCGGCGGCACGGCGCCAGACCCTCCGCACCTGCGGACCTAGGACGGAGTCGGCCACACGCCGGACAGGAACCGTTTCAGGTCCCTGACGGTGCGTGGCCCGATCTCCCTGACCTGTTCCAGCAGTGCAAGCTGTTCGGCTGGATCATCGTGCGCGAAGGCCAGGTGCAGGGCGGTGGCGACGGCGCCGAGCCGCAGGGCACCGCTCATGCAGGCGCTGGACTTCAGCGATAGCGCGGCATCCAAGCCCGCATCCCCGTCGTGATCGCGGATGGCCGCCTCGAGCTTGCAGATGCGCGCGGGCAGCATGGAGATGAAGCGGCATAGGAAAAGATTTGTCGTTTCGGTTCCGACGTTGACCATCAGGGTGTGCACGGTTCCCGAACACACCAGCTGCTGGCCCGGGGCGAAGACGACTGACATGAGTTCCAGTATTGGTGCCGATGCTCAGCATCCGCCCCACGGTTTGCGCAAGATCTGCTCAAGTTTGCCGTGGGATCTTGGGTAAACCTTGTGGCAATGTTTGCGTCGCCCGATGTCGGAACTTGATCCGGTGCGACCACACTAGTGGAGTAGCAACAACGGAATTCCGCTGATGGCGGTCGCCGGAAGTCGCAGGGTTCTTGGGGGATCCAGCGGCTTGGCCGGTGTGCAGCTGGTCGTTACAGCTTGAGGGTTGTGGCGGCCATTGCCAGGTGTTTAAGCGGCGAGTCCGAGGCCATCGACCGGCTTCCCGGCCCATTGGCTGCTATGCGGGAACCGTTAGCTCGGCCGAGCGCAGCGGCAGGTGCACGGTAAAGGTGCTGCCTACGCCGGGGGCGCTGGCGACCTCGATCTGCCCGTGGTGGGCGGCCACCAGCTCCCGGGTGATTGACAGCCCCAGGCCCGCCCCGGGAACCGCGGCCCGGCGCGCAGAGTCGGTCCGGTAGAACCGGGTGAAAAGCAGGGCCAGTTCGTCCGGGTTCATGCCCCGGCCGGTATCCCGAACCCGCAGCACCGCCTGCTCCGGGCCTGCCTCCAAGCTCACCGTCACCGTCCCGCCGGAACAGGTGTATTTCAGCGCGTTGGAGATCAGGTTGTCGGCGATCTGGGCCACGCGCAGTGGATCCGCCAGCGCCACCAGCATGGCGGGCAGCTCGGACACCAGCTCGATGCCGGCCACGGCGGCATGCGGCCTGGCCGATTCGATGCTCGCCAGGACCGTCTCGGAGAGGTCCATGTCGGTGAACCGGATTTCCCGGAGGACCGATGCGGAGGTAAGCAGGTCGTTGACCAGGTGCAGTAGCCGGTTCGAGTTCCGGGTGGCCACCGCCAGGTGCCCGGCGGCTGCGGCGGGAAGTTCCGGGTCATCGGCAACCAGCTCGAGGTAGCCGATGATCGATGTCAGCGGCGTGCGCAGTTCGTGGCTCACGCTGGAGAGGAACGCGTCCTTGGTATTGAGCGCATCCATCACGTCGCTCACGTCGTTGAAGATCACCACGGAGCCGGAATGCTCGCCCTGTGAGTCGCGCAAGCTGCGGGCCGAGGCGTTGAAGGCCCGCTGCCGGCCCGTTTCCCCGGCCCAGAACAGCTGGTTGGAGAATTCCTGGCCCAGGATGGCCCGGCGCACGGGCCGCTGATCCGCGGGCAGCGGATCCGGCAGCGGGCGCCCGGCTTCGTCGCTGCCGAACAACAGCATCTGGGCCTCCGTCGGATCCGGGTTGTCCTGCGGGATGCCCGAGCGGTGCTGTTGTCGCTGGAGCTCGTTCATCAGCATGTCGTTCCCGTCGCGGTCCACCACCACAACGCCGACGCTGACCGCGTTGAGCACCGCATCGAGCAGTGCGGCCTGCTGCCGGCTGGAGTCCAGCGCGGCACCCAGTTCACGGTCCTTGGACATGCGGCCGGCCTCGATCAGGACCGTTGTCACGGCCAGGGCGAAGATGACGATGGGTATCATCATCGGCCGCATGAGGTTGATGGGGGTGAGTCCCCGGCCCGAGTGCCAGACCTGCAGCCAGATGGCGGCCAGCGGGAACACCAGGGCTATGGCCAGCGTGGTCCGGGGAAAATATCCGGACCACGCAAGCCAGAAGACGGGGAAGGCTAGGAAGAGCGACATCCCGTTGAGCACGCCGAAGGTGCCGATCCCGATCAGCATGACGGCGAACAGGTTCAACGCCGGTAGCACCAGGTGCCAGCGCGGATCCCTCAATTCCCCCCCCCACGGCACCACCCAAGACAGCACGGTGATGGCGGCGACCGATGCGACGCCGGAGGCGAAGAACGGGTCCTTGAACAAGCGATCCGGGTCTACGGCCAGGGCCAGCAGGCAGCTCAGCAGCGTGGCCAGCGTGAGTGGAAGCTGCGAGAGTACCACCTTCTTGCGTAGCGAGAAGTGGTGAATCGGGCGAGTGCGAACCAGATTCCTGACCCTGCTCAGCAGCTGTGACATGCGTGGGATCCACCTTGGAGATTGAATGAGGGGGGCTGGAACTGCCCGGTTCCAAGTTCTTCGATTGTACGTGTGCTGGGCTGGGGGGACGCAGTGTGGTGAACTGGTACCGCCTCGGCACGCCGCCGGCGCCAAGCCCGGAAGCGTCACCAACTGCATCTGAAAGGTCGGCCTGATCCATGGGAAACCTGCTCGCAACGGAGATCACCTTCAACGACGGAAGCGTTTCGACGCTCGAGCAGTTCGCTGGAAAGGTCCTGCTAGTGGTCAATGTGGCGTCTGAATGCGGGTTCACCCAGCAGTATGCGGGGCTTCAGGAGCTTCATGAGACCTACCGGGACAGCGGCCTGGAGATCCTCGGGGTGCCCTGCAACCAGTTCGGCGGCCAGGAGCCTGGTACAGATGCCGAGATCGCTGCCTTCTGCTCCTCGACGTTCGCTGTCAGCTTCCCACTGACCGCCAAGACCGATGTCAACGGCGAAAACGCCCATCCGCTGTACCGCCAGCTGACCGCCTACCCTTCGGGCGAGGTGCGCGATGTGAAATGGAACTTCGAGAAGTTCCTGGTCAACCGCGACGGGCAGATCGTCGGTCGGTTCGGTTCGGCCGTCGAGCCGCTCTCCGAGGAGCTCGACGCGGCGGTGCGGGCAGCCCTGTGACGCCGGTGGCCCGCACTGCCGCCACCGGTCAGCCCAGCAGCGATCGCCAGTGGCGCAGGAAGGCCAGCCCGGCATCGTCATGGATGGTGGATTCCGGTTCGCCCAGTGTTGCGGCCGTCAGAATCGGGTAGGCCTTGGCCGGGACCCCGTCCGCCGGGCGCACATCGACATGGCTGACCTCATGCCCGTGGTGGTGCAGCCAGTCGGCCATGGCGTAATCGGTGCGTGAATCTCCGACGGTGTACCAGGCAGCGGGCAGGATCCCGTCGGCGGCAAGCAGCTCACAGGCCCTGGCGGCTCCGAGGTCCTTGCCGAGCCGCACCGATTCGATGTCGGTGGAGATGATGGTCGGGTCCACCCGGTAGTTGATGGCGTCGTCGCCGTCCGGATGGTGCGCGTCGAGCCTGGCGGCACCGAGCCCGTGCCGGGCCATGGCAGCGAGCGCATCGGCGTCGAAGTGCTGTTGCTCGGCCCGGTAATCGAGGTTGGACACGTCGATGTGCTGTTCCACCGAGACCATGGAGCGCTTCGTCTCGTCGAAGAACATGTGTGCGCAGTAGTGCTCGGCGACCAGCTGGCGGATGTCGGCTGCATACGCGGAGGGTACCGACAGCTCATGGTCGATGTGCACCATGCCGGGCCCGTCGGCGGTGAAACTGAACCAGGTGGCTCCCTTTTCACAGATGGCATGGATGCACAGGCCCGCCAGCATGCCAGCGGCGATCATCTGGTCCATGACCTGCTGCTTGATGAAGTCGTCAGAGCGCCCGGTGTTGAAGATGACGGGGATCCCGGCTACCGCCAGTTCCAGCAGCAGCCCGATGATCTCGGGCTTCACGTCGCGGGTGACGGGGCTCGCGATGGGCCCGTCGACGTCGAGGAGCAGGGCAAAGGCGGGGGTGGCGGTCATGCATCAATGATCCCAGCTTTCGCAGCGCAAGTGGTTCCCGGTGGCGGGCCTGGTGCCTAGCGCGCCAGCTGCGGGTAGTGGATCCGGGCGGTTTCCGGGTGGGCCCGCAACCAGCCCTTGAGCACGTTCGCCCCGTAGGAGGAGAGCATCGGGTTGGTCGGGTCCTCGGAGACGCCGCGGGCCTCGGCCGCCAGCTCGTCGGATAGCGGGATCGGTGCGATCACGGCATCGAGCCGCGGAGAGTAGAAGAATGGAACCGAGTAGCGGTCAACGCCGGGCGCCGGGGCCGTGACCCGGTGGATGGTGGCCATCAGGTAGCCGTTGGTGGCCACCTCGAGCATCTCGCCGAGGTTCACCACCAGGGCGCCGGGAATCGGATCGACCTGGATCCAGGCTTCCTGACCGTAGGGTTGGACCTCCAGCCCGCCCACAGCGTCCTGCAGCAGCAGGGTGATGAAGCCGTAGTCGGCGTGCGCTCCGACGCCCTGGGTCCCGGCCTCCGGGACCTGCCCGCCGACGTAATGCACCAGTTTGCCCATCCATGCCGGGACATCGGCGAACGGTTCGTCGAAGTAGTGCTCGTCGAACCCCAGCCCGACGGCCAGCGCGGAGAGCAGTTCCCGACCGACCGCATTCATCAGTGAAGCCCAGTCCATGGCGGCATGCGCGAGCGCGGGATAGCCGGCCGGCCACTGGTTGGGTCCCTGAAGCCCCAAGTACGGGCGGTCTGCCGGTACCTCGGCCAGTGCCGCGCGCTCGGGACCGAAGTCGATCTGCTCGCGCGAATCGGCCCGGCCGCGGGTGATTTCCTTGCCCAGCCGCGTGTACCCGCGGAATTGGGCCGACGTCCTGTTGTCCAGCTCCAGCCGTTCGGCCAGCGGGAGCTCGAAGAAGCCGGCAACGGTGTCCAGCAGGTTCTGCGCCTGCCCGGCCGACGCGCCGAAACCGGTGACTTGGAAGAAGCCGACGTGGTGCGCCGCGTCGCGCAGCCCGGCGATGAACCGGGGATCGAAGGAGCCGTCGGCGGTGCGCGCCGTGGAGAGGTCCAGGACCGGAACGGAGGTTCGTACTGTGCTCATGCTTCTAGCGTGCACCCGCCGGGCCCCCACGCAACAGGGGCCGTTACGCCAGGTTCCGTCGCATGACGGCATGCGTCCGGCACCCTTGACACGAGCGGGCCGGGTGGGTGTGCGGCGGCGCGGAGGAAATACTCCGCACGAATGATCCCACCGGCGTCCGATGTTCCCTAAGCTGGTGCAGTGATCTTCAAATCAGTTGGCGATAAGCGCCCGTACCCGGACCACGGCTACGTCACGCCCAAGGACTGGGCCGCCGTACCGCCGCAGCAGGTTCGGCTCGACGAGTTGGTGACCACCAAGAGCACCTTGGACCTTGCGGCGCTGTTGGCGGAGGATTCGACCTTCTTCGGTGACTTGTTCCCGCATGTCGTCCAGTGGCGTGGAAGCAAGTACCTGGAGGACGGTTTGCACCGGGCGGTGCGCACGGCGCTGCACCAGCGTTCGATCCTGCACGCCAGGGTCTTGGTGCTCGAGGGCTGACGGGGTGGCCGGCAGGGGGACAGATGGCGCCAACGAATGGCGTGGGCACCGGATCGTCACCGAAGATGAGCTGATCCGTGCCCAGCACCGGCTTTCCGATGAGCCGGCCTACCGCCGGGTCCGGCTGCGCCATGGGATCATTCTGGGTCTGCTGGCGGCCATCCTGGTGGGCGCCCTGCTCGGGGCCTACCTGGTCAAGACCGGGCAGTGGGTGCTTCCGGATTTGGCGCCGAAGCCTGCAGCTGTGGCACCCACCGCGGTTCCACCCTGTCCGGTACGGAAGTTCGATGCGCTCGAGCCGCGGCAGGTCAGGGTCAACGTGCTTAACTCGGCTGGCACTCCCGGGCTGGCCGGTGCGACGGCGACGTTGTTGAAGGAACGTGAATTCAGGATCGGGAAGACCGGGAACCTGACGTTGGATGATCCCGATGTCGTCGCGGTGATCCTCTCCGGCCCCGAGGGATACGCCCAGGCGCTGAGCGTTCAGCGGCAGTTCAAGGGCGCCGTCTTCATGCCGGATCCACGCAACACCGGAAGCACCGTCGATCTGGTGCTGGGCACCCGGTACAAGCAGATGATCGACCCGGCGCACGTGCAGGCCGGACCCGGAAGGTTGTCTTGTCAGCTCCCGAAGGGTTCGGCGACGCCGAAACCCTCCGGGACGAAGGCGGCTCCTTCCGGGAAGTAGGACGCTAGTTGCAGCCCTCGGGCCCGCACGCGGCGCCGTCGGCGGAGGCCGGTGCCATCATCTGCAGCGTGGTGCCGCCGATTTCCTCCCAGACCTGGGTCATGGCCTGTTCGAAGACCTCTACCGGTTGCGCGCCGGAAATCCCGTACTTGCCCTCCAATACGAAGAAGGGGACGCCGCTGATGCCCATCGCACGGGCCTGCTCGATGTCGGCCCGCACGGCGTCGGCGTACTGGTCCGAGGAGAGGACGGCCTCGACCTCGTCGCCAGGCAGCCCGGCTGCCACTCCGATCTCCGTCAGCGTTGCCGCGTCCCCGGTGTTGAGGCCCTTCACGAAGTGGGCGGCCAGCAGTGCCTCCTTGACCTGCTCGCCCTTGCCGTGGGCCTTGGCAAGATGCAGCAGGCGGTGTGCGTTGAAGGAGTTGGCAACCTTCAGGCCGTCGAAGTCGTAGCGGAGGCCCACCGCCGCGGCCTGCTCGGTGACATGTCCGAGCATCTGCTGGAGCTGCGCCGGGTCCATGCCCTTGGCCTTGGTGAGGTAGTCCAGTTCGGAGCCCGCATAGTTCTCCGGCAGGGTCGGGTCCAGCTGGTAGCTGTGCCAGGTCACATCGACCTTTTCGGCGAATGGCAGCGCGTTGAGCGCCGTTTCAAAGCGGCGCTTGCCGATGTAGCACCAGGGGCAGGCAATGTCGGACCAGATATCGATGTTCAGGCGTGTTTCACTCATGAAACGTTCAACAGGCCACCCGGGACGGGTATTCCCGACCGGGGGATAGGATGCAGGTGGCCGCCGTGGCCTTCCGCCCCGGTGTGGCGTGAGAAGCGATGGGGAGGCTGATCGGATGGCTGCATCTCTGGGCTGGCGCGGTATCGGCTATGCCGGCGGGTTGACCGGAATTGCCGGATTCGTCGACGGTGTGGCGTTCATTCACCTGGGCGGATACTTCGTTTCCTTCATGAGCGGAAACTCGACCCGCGCTGCCGCTGATCTGGCCCAGGGATGGATTCCGGAGTGGCTGCTCGCCGTCGAGCTGGTGGGCTCGTTCGTGCTGGGAGTCATGGTCGGCACCGTTGCCGGCCGGGTGCGGGATACACGGCGCCGGACCGTGGTCCTGTCCACCTCCAGCGCATTGCTGTTACTGTCGGCGCTCAGTTCACTGCCGCCGGGCGGCGGCACCGTGACGGCGCCGCTGATGGCTGCGGCGATGGGGGCCATGAACGTCACCTACACCCGGGGTGGGGAGGTTGCGGTGGGGTTGACCTACATGACAGGAACCCTCGTGAAGATGGGTCAGCACCTGACGACGGCACTGAGCGGTGGATCGCGCACGATGTGGATCCCGTATGCAGTACTTTGGTCGATGATCACGCTGGGGGCTCTCGCCGGCGCCTTGACGTACCGCTGGATCGGGCTGGACAGCCTGTGGGTGGCCTGCGCGGCGTTGGCCGGATGGACGGCGCTGGCAGCCTGCCGGGACCGCCGGGTGCGCCGC
This sequence comes from Paeniglutamicibacter cryotolerans, assembly GCF_014190875.1. Lineage (NCBI taxonomy): Bacteria > Bacillati > Actinomycetota > Actinomycetes > Micrococcales > Micrococcaceae > Paeniglutamicibacter > Paeniglutamicibacter cryotolerans. The sequence goes on from NZ_JACHVS010000001.1 coordinate 1,426,866, forward strand.
GCCTAGCCGGCGGGCCCAGGCCCCCGGTTAAGCAGTGGCCGTGGATGGCCCTGGACGGCGGTTCAACCGGCCATGGGCCAGGTAGTACACGCCGATCGCCAGTACGGTTAGACCTGAGAGCCCGGCGAACATTCCCGTATATCCCAAATATGGAATAAACAGCCCCAGGACTACCGGACCCAGCCCGATGCCGACGTCCAGCATCAGGAAATACGTGGAGGTCGCCACGCCCATCCGGGCGGGAGGGACTACCGAAATGGCGATGGCCTGCGCGCAGGGCATCAACGCACCGAAACCGAGACCTGCGAAGGCTCCGGCGCCCATGATGCTCAGGCTGCTGGGCTCCAGGGCCAGCGCCGCCATGCCTAGTGCGAACACCATCAAGAGTGGATACATCACCGCGTTGTCTCCGTATTTGTCCTGGATGCGGCCGGCAAACAGGCGCGAGACAAGAACCGTGAACGCATAGACCAGGAAGAACCAGCTGGCCGCCTCGGCCATCGATTCCTGAACCATGAATGGTGCCAGGAAGGACACAATGCCCGAATAGGCGACGCCGGTGACCAAGATGACCAGTGAGATTGGCAGTGCCGTGTGGTCAATGAGGGATCCGAGTGAGAAGCGGGAGCGGCTCCGCTTAGCGGGATGCCCTCCCGCCGTCCGCGGTGCTGCCTCGGGCAGCTTCAGGAAAACGGCGATCGCCAGGGCAATCGCCGAGGAAGCGGTGCAGAACAGGAAAACGGCGGTGAAGTTGCCGCTCGAGGCGAAAAGTACCGCCAGATAGGGCCCGGCGGCCGTGGACAGCGTGGTGGACAAGCCGAAGTAGCCGGTGCCTTCACTGCGCCTCGACGGGGGGATCAACGCCTGGATCGCGGTGGACAGGGCAGTGTTGCCGGCACCAAAAGCCATGCCGTGCACGAAGCGCAGGAGCAGCAGTAGACCGAGCGAACCGGTGGGTATATACAGCACCGAGCCGAGCACGAAGAAGGCCAGCGCGAAGACGAGCAGCCTTTTGCGCCCAAGCGAATCCATCAGCTTCCCGGCAAAGAGCCGCGCTGCCACCGAACCAATGATGAACATGCTCGAAGCCAGCCCTGCAGTGCTGTCCGAGGCCCGAAACCGTTCCACCGCATACAGGGCCATGGAGGTGATCAGCAGGTAGAAAACCATCGAGATGAAGAGGTTGGCGACGGACGCAAGAATGAAATTGCCGGTCCATAGCTTCGTCGGTGGGTGGATCTCCCCGGTCACGTGCTGCCCCTCGTATGCGTTTGTCGGGCTGTGAGACGCATACCGGAGGCCTCCGGGCGCATTCATCCATTATGTTCCACCTGTGGGTTACGGGAGGATCAAGACGGCCAACTGTGGGTACCCTCACGCGTGGCCGCTTTCACACGCGGCTGCCACGCCCACCAGCTGATCCGGAGGGACGGTGCTCTCCGATTGATGACGGGAACGCACCAGATTGATCAAATCTGGGCTTCGGGACAACCCCAACCGACTACTTCGCACAGGATCTAGGAATGAAAACAAGGTTTTTCCAAGGCCCCGAATAGACACTGTGTGCATCCATGAAGCTGATTCTCTTGGGGAGGACATCATGTCTAGGAATGCGAAAGATCTCAAACGTCATAATCGTTCAGTGCGGGGTAAACGGGGGCATCCGAGTGTGCCCCGAAAAATCCTGGCCGGGCTGCTCTCAGTGGTTCTGGGCGGTGGACTACTTCCGCTTGTCGGGGCACCATTTGCAGGCGCCGCACCAGTCGGCCAGGGCCTGACACTCAACGCCGGCGACATGAGGTTCATCCTCAAACAGATCAAGATCGCGGAAAACCACGCCATGAAGGAAGACTCGCAAGGAAACCCGGTAGCGGGCCAACCCCTGCTGGGCTCCGGTCCGAATCAAATTGCCAGCCCTCTGCTGCCCTATGGTCTGCGGACAGTGGACGGAACGGACAACAACCTCATCGTGGGGCAAGGCCATTTCGGTGCGGGAAGCCTACCCTTCCCGCGTTCAGCTCCGGCTGAGTGGCGCACCGACCAGGACGGCAAGTCCTATCAATCAGTGAATACATCGCTCCGGGACGCCGAACCACGATTCATTAGTAACGTCATTGTGGACCAGACGCCGAGCAATCCGGCCGCTATCGCCGCAGCAGGCAAGGCCCATCGTACGGTGAACGATGCCGCCACTGCGGTCCCCTGCACTGCCCCCGACACGCCAGCAAATTGCGTGAAGGCGGGTGAAACGCTGGACATCCCGAATGTCACAACGGACTTCGGCCTATCCCCGCCGTACAACGGCATGTTCGCCCTGTTTGGTCAGTTCTTCGACCACGGTGTCGATTTCACGAAGAAGACCAACAACCTCGTCATGATCCCGTTGGCCCCAGATGATCCGCTGGTGCTTGACGGCTCAGCCGGACAGGCTCCCTTCATGGTCCTGAACCGGGCAGAGAACCAGCCCGGTCCGGACGGGATCTTGGGTACCGAAGACGATGTCCAGGAAGCAACCAACACCGATTCACCTTGGGTCGACCAGAGTCAGACTTACGGTTCGCATTCCTCCCAGCAGGTTTTCCTGCGGGAGTACATGCTCAATGCTGCAGGCAAGCCTGTATCAACTGGTGATCTCATCGAGGGCGAGACCGGCGGAATGGCAACCTGGGCGAATATCAAGACCCAGGCGGCACAGAAGCTCGGGCTCGATATTTCCGATTCGGATATCGGAAACATTCCAATGCTGGCCACTGACCAATATGGACGTTTTCTGCGGGGACCCAACGGACTACCTCAGTATGTCGGCCAGGACCGGACCTTGACCGAAGGTAATCTGTCGGATCCGGTTGCTCCTCCTGCCAACGTTCAGCGCATTGGCTTGGCCTTCTTGGACGACATCGCACACAACGCCAATCCATTTGATGGCCGGACCGGCGCTGCCTTGACCCCAGACTCCGACAACACGGCATCTACGCCTTCATCGAACCAACCATCGGGAACCTACGACGATGAGATGCTTGATACCCATTTCATTGCAGGTGACGGACGTGTCAACGAGAACATCGGACTGACTGCGATCCACCAGGTCTTCCACTCGGAACACAACCGGCTTAGCGGCTACATGCAGGATCTGCTGACTTCCCTGAACCTCGACTTGAATGAATGGAAGCTGGATTCAGGGGATTGGAATGGTGAACGGCTCTTCCAGGCGGCACGCTTTGTGACGGAGATGGAGTACCAGCACATAGTCTTCGAAGATTTTGCCCGCAAGATCCAGCCGGGCATCAATCCCTTCAATGTCTTTACTCAGTCAGATACCGGCATCAACCCAGCCATCCAGGCCGAGTTCGCGCATGCCACCTACCGTTTCGGACACTCGATGCTGACCGATACGGTGGATCGGAAGACCAACGCGGGGGTCGACATCGGCGTTCCATTGCTGGATGCCTTCCTGAATCCTGCATCCTATTACGCCAGTGCAGCGGGGACGCTGACACCCGAAGCCGCCGCGGGTTCCATAGCGATGGGCATGACCGACCAGGTCGGTTCTGAGCTGGACGAGTTTGTCACCGACACCCTACGCAATAACGTGCTGGGACTGCCCCTCGATCTGGCCACGCTTAATATTGCCCGGGGACGCGACACCGGGGTTCCTTCGCTGAACAACTTCCGCAAGGAATTGTTCAAGACCAGTGGTGAATCCTCGCTCAAGCCCTATAGCAGCTGGGTGGACTTCGGGCAAAGCATGAAGCACCCGGATTCGGTGGTCAACTTCATGGCCGCCTACGGCATGCATGACACCATCCGGAACGCTACTTCGATTGACGCAAAGCGTGCTGCCGCGCAGCTTCTTTTCGACATGAATCCGGCCAACACGGCAACCCCAGTGGACTCCTACGACTTCGCCAATAGCGTCGGAGACTGGGCAACTGCCGGCGGAAAGTCAAAGACCGGCGTTGACGGAATCGACCTGTGGGTCGGTGGGCTCGCTGAATCCCAGAATCTGTTCGGCGGGCTCCTGGGCTCCACGTTCAACTACATTTTCGAACGCCAGATGACCGATCTGCAGGATGGGGACCGGTTGTACTACCTCTCGCGGACTTCGGGATTGAACCTGCGGGTACAGCTCGAGGGGAACTCCTTTGCAGAGTTGATCATGCGCAATACCGATGCCGTCGCGCTGAAGGCGGATGTATTCTCGGTTGCCGACTGCGAATTCGAGATGGCCAATATTGTGCAGACCACGGGAAACAACGTTGCCGACGACCCGGCCTCGGCCTGTGATGAATCCGCTCTGCTGATGCGCATGGCCGATGGCACGATTCGATACCGGATGACCAATACCGTTGACCGACCGGGCCTCAATGCCCAGTCCACCTACAACGGCGTGGCCGGACGCGACAGGATCTGGGGAGGCATCGATAACGACACTATTTGGGGCAACGATGGCGATGACATCATCGAGGGCAACGACGGTGCCGATACCATTCTGGGTGGTGAAGGCAACGACATCATCACAGACTCTCATGGAGACGACGTGATCAAGGGCGGTCCCGGAAACGACGCCATCGATGCAGGTCCCGGACTGGACATCATCATGTCCGGAGATGGAGACGATTTCTCCAACGGCGGTTTGAACGGGAACGAGACCTTCGCCGGAGAAGGCAACGACCTGGTGATCGCAGGCGACGGCCCGGACACGGTATTCGGAGGAGGAGGTGACGACTGGGTAGAAGGCGGAAACTCCAACGATCTGTTGCAAGGTGACAGTGGCGCTCCGTTCTTCGACGATATCAACAACCCCGGCCACGACGTCCTGATCGGTGACAGTGGCGAGGACGACTACGATGCCGAGGGCGGGGACGACATCATGGTCGCCGGTCCGGGCATCGAGCGCAACCACGGTGTCTACGGCTTTGACTGGGTCACGCATGCACGTTCCACCGAGCGAGGCGACTCGGACATGCGCATGGTCATCGTTGAGGGCCCCAACGCACTCAAAGACCGGTTCCTCCTGGTGGAAGCACTCTCCGGCTGGGATAAGGACGACATCCTGCGCGGCGACGACGCTGTTCCCTCTGACCCGGACACCGAAGTAGGCGTACCCGGGGCAAGCAACGTTCTCGATGCCGCGGGCATTGCCCGGATCAACGGTCTGAGTGATCTCCTGCCTCCGGGCACGACGAGCTTCGGCGCGGGAAACATCATCATTGGTGGATCCGGCAGTGACCAGATCTGGGGCAACGGAGCCGATGACATCATCGACGGTGATAAATGGCTAAACGTCAGGCTCAGCGTTCGTACGGACGTCAACGACCCGGCAACTGAAACCCGGACTGCAACCACCCTCAAGGATCTGCAAGCGGACATCATGGCCGGAATCATCGACCCGGGCAATGTCGCCATCGTCAGGGAAATCCTTTCATCCCCGGCGGCCACCGACATCGACACCGCCCATTTCTCCGGGGCCAGGTCCGAATACACCATCACTACGACCGGTGGGGTCACCATCGTTGCCCACCAAGACGGCAACGGCATTGATGGCACCGACCGTTTGACAAACATTGAACGGCTGCAGTTCAGTGACACCGTCGTCGACCTCACCGGTACGGTCGTTGAACCGGTTGATGCAGAGGCGCCGACCGTTACCGGACGGACGCCCGCGGTGAACGCCACGAACGTTCCGCTTGCCGAGAATGTCACGGTGACGTTTAGTGAACCGGTCACCGGGGTCAACGGGACTTCGGTCCGGCTGACCGCGCCCTCGGGAGCTACCGTGGCAGCGGTCGTGAGTTACGACGCCGCTACCCGAACGGCGACGCTGAACCCGAATGCCAACCTGGCGGCCAACACCCGTTATACGGTGGGGTTGACCAACGGGATCATGGATGGCACCGGGAACCTGTTGGTGGCCACGACGTGGAGTTTCACCACTGAGGCGGTCGTTGAACCGGTTGATGCAGAGGCGCCGACCGTTACCGGACGGACGCCCGCGGTGAACGCCACGAACGTTCCGCTTGCCGAGAATGTCACGGTGACGTTCAGTGAACCGGTCACCGGGGTCAACGGGACTTCGGTCCGGCTGACCGCACCCTCGGGAGCCACCGTGGCAGCGGTCGTGAGTTACAACTCCGCTACCCGAACGGCGACGCTGAACCCGAATGCCAACCTGGCGGCCAACACCCGTTATACGGTGCGGTTGACCAACGGGATCATGGATGGCACCGGGAACCGGTTGGCGGCCACGACGTGGAGTTTCACCACCGACGCGATGCCGACCATTACCGGGCGGTCACCCGCGGCGAACGCCACCGGCACCCTGCGGGGGGCTAATGTCACGGTGACGTTCAGTGAACCGGTCACCGGGGTCAACGGGACTTCGGTCCGGCTGACCGCACCCTCGGGAGCCACCGTGGCAGCGGTCGTGAGTTACAACTCCGCTACCCGAACGGCGACGCTGAACCCGAATGCCAACCTGGCGGCCAACACCCGTTATACGGTGCGGTTGACCAACGGGATCATGGATGGCACCGGGAACCGGTTGGCGGCCACGACGTGGAGTTTCACCACCGACGCGATGCCGACCATTACCGGGCGGTCACCCGCGGCGAACGCCACCGGCACCCTGCGGGGGGCTAATGTCACGGTGACGTTCAGTGAACCGGTCACCGGGGTCAACGGGACTTCGGTCCGGCTGACCGCACCCTCGGGAGCCACCGTGGCAGCGGTCGTGAGTTACAACTCCGCTACCCGAACGGCGACGCTGAACCCGAATGCCAACCTGGCGGCCAACACCCGTTATACGGTGCGGTTGACCAACGGGATCATGGATGGCACCGGGAACCGGTTGGCGGCCACGACGTGGAGTTTCACCACCGACGCGATGCCGACCATTACCGGGCGGTCACCCGCGGCGAACGCCACCGGCACCCTGCGGGGGGCTAATGTCACGGTGACGTTCAGTGAACCGGTCACCGGGGTCAACGGGACTTCGGTCCGGCTGACCGCACCCTCGGGAGCCACCGTGGCAGCGGTCGTGAGTTACAACTCCGCTACCCGAACGGCGACGCTGAACCCGAATGCCAACCTGGCGGCCAACACCCGTTATACGGTGCGGTTGACCAACGGGATCATGGATGGCACCGGGAACCGGTTGGCGGCCACGACATGGACGTTTAGGACGGGAGCCCGCTAGCCGTTCATCGAATGGCAGTGGCCAGGTTGCACATAATGCGACCTGGCCACTGCCATGATTTCTCCGCTCTGTTTGGCCATGGTCTGTGATTCGACCTCCGGCCAAGCATCCTCAGGGGGAAGTAAACGAGGCGCCGATCGGCGGATTTCACGTTGCTGAACGGGATCAAAATCTGGAATCAACTCATATCGGTGTTCGTTATGATCTCTGGCTGCGGAACCGAACGGGAGAGGGGGAGGAAGGTGCGGCCTGCTCCTCCCTGCGGGCCACCTATTTGAAGTCGCTTGCGGTCCCTGTCAGCCACGCGGGGATCGTCGGTACAGATATCTTTGAGTGACCGGGGTATCATCGGCGGGCGCCTGCGCCTCCATCTCCGGATTCCCAGAAGGATCCGTCCAAGTGGCGCGATGACTGAGATGGCGATCGGACTACGATCTTTACGAGAACCAGTCATTTCAATGAAAACCATGGTTGGGCGGTTCTAGTCCCCGACGCCGGATGGGGAAACTGGCAGGGTAGCAGTCAATGTAGTTCCCTGTCCGATTCTGGAACTGATGTCAAGGGATCCTCCAGTATCCGAAATTGAGTCGCGCATGATGGTCATCCCCAAATGTCCTGCTGGGGTTCCGGCCTCCGGATTGAATCCCACGCCATCGTCCTGAATCCTCAGGAAATGGAATTCCTCATTCGATCTTAAGGTGATTCGGACGAGGTCAGCCTGGGAATGTTTAAGGATGTTTGTCATTGCTTCTCTGGCAAAACGGTAAAGGAGTGCAGCTTGCACCGAATCTACCGGGGTGTCCTGCAACTCCATTCGTACATCGATCGATTTCGCGACCAGGGGTCCTCCCAGGAGCATCAGGGCCTTATTGAGTCCCAATTCCTTGAGATCTGAGGGATACAGCGAACTGGTCATCTCCCGCAGCCTGGTGACATTATCTTGGAGCAGTGTCCTGGCTTCTTTAAACACGGGGCGTTGCGCAGGCGGCCCGTGTTTTTCCTGGGACTCGAGCGCATATGCCAGGCCGGAAAGCCCCTGGATCACATCATCATGGAGGTGCTGAGCAATCCGCTTGCGTTCGATATTGGATGCGTCCAGCGACCGTTGGATTAATGATTGCTGGGCCAGTCGATGGCCTTGGATCCTGCGTGCAAGCCGAACTGCTGGAATCAATTGGGCTAGTTGGAGGGTCAACAAGGCTAGGATGACTGGCGGCAGAATGCTGAGCAGGATGCCGGCATGATGCCGACTGACCAGATCGGCATCGTAATATGCTTCCACGATCAGTGGTCGGCCGTCCGAAGCGGAGACGCCGACTAGGACGCCAACTAGATCGCCTGCATCGTTGTGATTCTCGTGTACGGCTTCGCTCTCGGCCGGAACTTCCATCGTGTTGTTGCTGCCGCGCAGCAGCTTGTGAGTGGGAACAGTAGACGTCGATAACTCACCAACATGGGAACTGACATTGGAATACACGACCCGACCCGAGTCGTCCCAGACCAAGATTTCCTCCACCGCGCCATGATCCAGCCAACCTTCCAAGCGGTCGTTGAGGCGCTCCAGTGAACCGCGATCTCCGGCCCTCAAATCTTCCGTAATCATCGGAGCAATTGCGAAATCAGCTAACCGTTGAGTCACGTTGTAGGCACTGTCTACGGTGTAT